>CAWFUT010000011.1:0-13315 GCA_963819055.1 uncultured Acidobacteriaceae bacterium
TTCGCCGAACGCTGGAGCGCGTTGGGCCGGCGGCTGGAGCCACTCCTCGGCGAAGTTGATTTTCCGCTCGGCCCAGACGAACAGCTTCCGGAAGACTTGCAGTGGATGCGCGATAACGTGCGCCTGGTGCGTGCCACGCAGAGTGAGGTGCAAGGCTCGCTCGCTTCCTTGCGGCGCGTCCCGCACGTGCGAGCCGCAGACAACGTAGTCATGCCGGGGGTATCGCTATCGCGCAAGCGTATCTGCAAGTTGTCGACTATCGCTATTCCGACCACTCCTTTCCGCTTATGTGGAAGCGTTCCAGACGGTAACCGGGCTCAATATGGGCGAGCTCTCGTTGCTGGTCCCGGCACTCAAGCTGGTTGTGCTGGAAGAGTTTGTTATTCGTGGCAGCGAAGTGCTGAAGGAGCCGGAGAAGCCGCGCAACATCAGCGACCTGATGAGCAGCATGCGCGAGCTGTCGGAAGCTCCATGGAAGGAACTACTGGAGCCGCTGATTGTTTTCGAGCCCGTATTAGCTCAAGACCCGGCCAAGGCGTACGCCCGCATGGACTTCCAAAGCCGGGAGCTCTACCGGCACACCGTGGCTCACTTCGCCGAGTACTCCGATTGCTCGGAGTTGGAGATTGCCCAGCAGGCAATCGAGTTGACGCGGGAGTCCGTGAAGCATCCTCCGATTGATCCGCGCCTGGCCTGGCGCAGGTCAGAGCGTTGGCTACTACTTGATCGGCGAAGGCGCCAAGCAGTTACGGGCTCGCGCCGGAGTCAGCCTGCCCTTTGGCGAGAGCGTACAGGAATTCCTTCGCCGCCATCCGGACGAGTTCTATCTGGGCGGTGTTGAGCTGCTGACCTTGCTGATCGTAATCGCGATCATGACGCCGGTCTTCAACTCGTTTAATACGTTCCTGGGCCGGATTTTCGCCATCGTTCTCCTTCTTCTGCCGGTCAGCCAGAGTGCCGTCGAGGTGATGAACTATCTCACGACGGCTCTGTTGCGGCCACGCATTCTGCCGAAGCTGGACTTCTGCGAGGGTATACCTGACGACTGCGTGACCATGGTTGTGGTGCCGACGCTTTTGCTGAACGAAAAGCAAGTGCGGCGCTTGGCGGAGGATCTGGAGATCCGTTATCTCGGAAACGCCAGTCCCAACCTGCACTTCGCGCTGCTAACCGACATGGCGGATTCGGCGGAGAGCCGAACGAAGATGATCCTCTGGTGGAGCTGGCTGGACGACTCATTCGTGAGCTCAACGAAAAATACGCTGCCCAAGAACGGGGAACATTCTCACTTTTCCATCGTCACCGCGTCTACAATCCGCGCGAAGGCGTATGGATGGGCTGGGAGCGCAAGCGCGGCAAGCTGCTCGATTTCAATCGCCTGATCAAAGGTAAGTACGATAGCTTCGCGGTGAAGATCGGCGATCTCACCCTGCTGCCGCACGTCCGCTTTGTCCTGACCCTCGACAGCGATACGGAATTGCCGCGAGGCACGGCGCATCGGCTGGTCGGCGCTATGGCCATCCGCTGAATCAGGCCATCGTCGACCCTCACGACAACATTGTCGTCGCGGGGTACGGCATTTTGCAGCCGCGAGTTGGTATCAGTGTGCAGAGCGCCTCCCAGTCGCGCTTGGCCAGCATCTACTCCGGTCAGACCGGCTTCGATATCTACACGCGTGCCACTTCCGACGTCTACCAGGATCTGAAGGGCGAAGGAATTTTTACCGGCAAGGGAGTTTACGAGGTTGACACCCTCAGCCGGGTGCTCGAGCATCGTTTTCCGCGCAATGCATTGCTCAGTCATGACCTCATCGAGGGTGCCTACGCTCGTGCAGGTCTGGTCAGCGACGTTGAAGTGATCGACGATTACCCTTCGCACTACAGCGCCTACAATCGCCGCAAGCACCGCTGGGTCCGCGGGGACTGGCAGATCGTGAGCTGGCTGTTCTCGCGCGTCCCGGATGAAACCGGACGACGAGTGCCAAACCCGATCTCGTTCTTGTCCCGTTGGAAGATCCTCGACAACCTGCGCCGCAGCCTGGTTGAAGCAGGTATCTTCCTGCTCTTCGTGCTGGGATGGACGGCGCTGCCCGGCAAGCCGCTTTACTGGACACTGGTGACCATCGCGATCCTGTTTGTGCCGCCGTGGTTTCAGTTTGCTTTCTCGGTGGTGCGCACCTTAGCTTCCGGACAGATTCGGCCCTTACGGGACGCGGTCACGGGGTTGGGCAAAGCGATGGTCAACGTATTTCTCATCCTGACCTTCCTGGCTCATCAGGCACTGATCTCCGCCGATGCCGTGCTGAGGACTTTCTATCGCAGACTGGTATCGCGAGAGCGTCTGCTGGAATGGGAGACGGCGGCGGAAGCGGAGTTGGGAAATGGAAAGCGCACGTTTGTCGATGTCCTGCTGAACTGGACGCCCGCGGTGGCGTTGATTGTTGGCGCAATTGTCTACGTCTCGCACCGACACTCGCTTTACGATGCTCTGCCGATCCTGTTCTTGTGGGCCATCAGTAAGCCGGTCAGCCTGTGGTTGAATCGTCCACCGCGCCCGGTTCATAAGAACGTCACCTTGCAGGACCAGCGCTTCCTTCGCCGGGCCGCACTGTACATCTGGCGCTACTATGCGACCTTCAGCGATGCGGAGCACAACTGGCTGATTCCGGATAATGTGCAGGAGGAACCGCCGCGAGTGGCAGCGCGACTTTCGCCGACCAATCTTGGCTTTTTGTTTAACACGCGCCAGGTAGCGGTAGAACTTGGCTACCTGACCACGCCGGAGTTTGTGCAGCAAAACGTTCGCACGCTCGAGACGGTGGAGCGTCTGCCCAAGGATCACGGCCACATCTACAACTGGTATGACACCCGCACACTGGAGCCGGATCGTCCACGCTTTGTTTCCACTGTAGATAGCGGCAATCTGGCTGCTTCGCTGATTACGTTGAAGGGCGGCTGCCTCGACCTGCTGCAGCGGCCACTGCTCAGTCCAGCATTGCTCGACGGTTATGCCGATCACATTTGCGCTCTGGCCGACCTGAAACTGCTGTCTCACAAATTGGCGCGCTCCTACGAGCGGCCGAACGACTTGCATTGGCTCGATCGGCTGCTGTCGTCGGTTGAAATACCGCGGGCGAATGAAGGCCAGAAGTATGCCGCCGACATCGCCTGGTTCAGCACCCAGGCTACGAGCCTGGTCGAGCAGGTTCGTCAGACAATCACCGACTACATGCCTTGGTTGTTGCCCGAGTTCGCTCCGCTACGTGACGATGCCACGCTGACTTCACTGCTGCAGTGCGACTCTTTCGGCCTGGCGCAGATGCCCGAGTGCATCGAGCAACTACGCATCAAGCTGGAAGTAAGCATCAGCCTCGGCATGGAAGAGGCGGAGCTGCGCAAGAAGTTGTTGGTGCTGCTTTCCGGGGCCCGTCTAAACAGCTTGCGCCTGATTGAGCAGCTGCGCACCATCGCGGCGCAGTGCGATCGCATGGTTCGCGAGATGGACTTCGCGTTCCTGCTCGACCGGCGCCGCAAACTGCTTTCCATCGGCTACGATGCCGAAACCCGAAAGGTGCATGCTGCCTGCTATGACCTGCTGGCTTCCGAAGCGCGCATCGCAGCATTTATTTCCATCGCCAAGGGCGATATCCCGCAGGAGAGCTGGTTCCAGATGAGCCGCTCCCACGTTGTGGTAGATGGACGGCCGGTGCTGATCTCCTGGACCGGAACGATGTTCGAGTACCTGATGCCCCAGCTGTGGATGCGCTCTTACTCCGCGACCATGCTGGAGAACAGCAAGGAAACATCGGTGCTGGCACAGCAGATCTATGCCGACGACAAAGGCATTCCGTGGGGCATTTCGGAGTGTGCTTTCGCCAAGGTTGAAGATAATGGCGCTTACGGATACCGCGCCTTCGGTATTCCACAACTTGCCTTGCAGCAGGACGACGATCGCCTGGTGGTCGCTCCCTACGCGACCATGTTGGCTCTCGGCATCGATCCTCCGGAGGCGCTCCGGAATTTGCGCTGGATGAAGAAGAAGGGCTGGTTTGGCACCTACGGCTACTATGAAGCCGCAGATTTTACAGCCGACGTTCGACCCTCGCGGCGTCACCGCTTTGCGCTGGTACGCTCCTGGATGGTGCACCACCAGGGCATGAGTGTGCTGGCGATCGCCAACTTTCTACAGGATTCTGTCGTGCAGAAGTGGTTTCGGATGGACGCCCGCGTTCAGGCTACGGAACTCCTTCTGCAGGAGCGTCCTGCGGGTCGCGTGGGGGCGAAGCCGCGGAAGACAAAACGGGTGGGAAAGCATGGCGGCCGGCGGGTCGGGACCAAACTGGCAGCCAAAGCCTAGTTTTCCAATAACATACGGTTGTTAAAAGCATTGAAGTGCGAGGCAACAACCGCCTCGCGATTGCGTCTAACCATGAAAGCGTAATTGTTAGTCTCTTAGGGCGTCTGAAAGCGTTATGGTGATGCTTTCGGCGTGAGCTATTGCCAATTGGAAAGGAAGGTCAAGCGATGGACGATCAGAGCAATGATTTCGCACGTGAAGGAGAGTATCGCTCTTCGGGCGGTAACGTCAGCCTGGGCATGGCGATGTTGTTTGTGGGGTTGGCTATCGGCGCGCTGACAGCGCTACTGGTGGCTCCGAAGACCGGCAAGCAGATGCGCCGAACCCTCCGGCGCAGGTATGAAGACGCCCGCGACGCAATGGATGATCTGGGCGACCAGGCCAGTGATTGGATCGATAAAGGGTCAGATTGGGCAGACAAGGCGAAGAGCCGGGTTGCTCCGTTAGCAAAGCCGTTTCGCCGCTAGGCTTGGAGCAGGCATCTGAAGGAAGGAACCGGGAGCACCGGTCCGTCTCTGCTTGTCTTTCTCTAGCGCATTAAAACTTCGAGATGTGAATACCGCCATCGCCCGTGGTTACTTCGAGCAATGGCCCACCACCATTAAGCTTACCGCGAACGCGGGAGCTTTCGATCGAACCGTTCACCATCACGGGCAGGTCGAGCTGAATACGGCCATCGCCAGTGTGAGCATAGAGCTCAGCCGCCAGATCCTGCGGCAGACGGGCTTCTACGCGACCATCGCTGGTGTGGATGAGCCAACCATTCGTCAGCTTCGAACCTGGACGCACCGTTAGATCGATGTGACCATCGCCGCTGCGCAGGTCGAGATCGGTGAAGACTCCGTCGATGGTCATGTGTCCGTCGCCGGTGTGGGCGTGCAGACCTCCATTAAAGTCACGCACCTCAATCGACCCATCGCCAGTGTCCATGCGGCCCTGTCCGGCAATTCCCGATACATTGATGTGACCATCGCCGGAATGCAGATCCAGGGCAGATTGCGGTGGCACCTGTATTTCCACCCGCACGCCTCGGTGCATACCGATGTGCACTCCCCACTGGTTCGGCACATGGACTTGCAGCTCTATTTTGTCGGCATCCTGGTGCTCGGTTATGCGCACACCGGAATTGCCAATCGAAACGCCGTCGGCTATGACATGCGCGTAGACGGTATTGCTCACACCGCGCGTAATCTCGATAGAGGCGTCATTGGTATCGACGTGCAGATTCGGGTTATTGCCGACCTGGTAGGTTTTGTTCCAGTCATCCGCATGGGCGGAGAGGCTGAAGGCGGCGAGACAGAGCAGGAGAATTGCCGACTTTATGCTCACAGTGCTCCTCCTCGTTGTTATACGAGAAGGAGCGCCTGCAAGTTCCGTTGCGAATGAGGAGAATAAGGAGGGCATGTTTGCGGTGCCCGGGGCATGCGATCTAGCGGAGTGGAACGTCCCGCATGCCCCTCATGAGCATCGCTCCCTGCTTGTAGAGATAGACGAGGGTCCCGAAAAAGGGTTAGCAAAACCGCGAGAGCGCGGCGAGGTCCTGCTGGATTTTTTTGCAAGCGGCTGGAATTACGGGGGGTTACACATCGTGTCGAAATTGACAGTCTCTGCTTTCAGAGCGTGAACCTGCGGATTTTCTTTCCTGCGCGGAGGCTTCTAATTTCGGGGTACAAGATCTTGCACCGCCTTCTGATCGAAAACTGCGGCCTGCTTTGGATCGCCGAGCGCTTTCCAGGCTTCGGCTCTTCCCTGATCGACTTCGAAGCTGAGGCTGTAGGCCCCGGTCGCTGCGCGAAGGTCGGGCGATGCGACGCGCTCTGCTTCATTGAACCGATCCAAGGCCGCTTTGGGCCGCTGACTGTCAAGATAAAGACGCGCGAGTTTCACCAACTCGGCGGGCTGCGGCATGGTCGAGAGTTCGATGGCTTTGCGTTGCGCCTCGATCGTCTCGGAAATGCGTCCTTCGTGCTTGTAGACGGCCGCGAGTGAGAACCACACTAGCGGTACATCTGGCTCGATCGCAATTGACTTGAGGTACTCGCGCTCGGCAGCAGCGCGAAGTCCCATCATGAAATAAATATTGCCTCGAATCCAAGGGACAAAAGAGGAGTTGGGTAGAGCCTGTTCAGCTTGCCCGGCGGCACTGAGCGCTTCCGTGTTGCGGCCGAGCGCTGCCAGAACGCTCGCCGTATCGGCCCAGCGATTGAAGCGGATTGCCGCGGAAGCATTGGTACCCGTGCCGGGGAGAGGCGTTGTGGCGCAGTCCACATTCGCGCGTCGTATCAGCTCTTCCGTCGCCGGCTTGCGCCGCACAAAAACCGCGGCGGTTTCGTCCAGATAAACCGGTCTCCATTGTGTGCTGTTGCAGAATCTCTTCAGGTCCCCAAGCACGCTCTCGAAGCGGTTCAGCGGAAGGATCACGGCATTAATGTTGTAGCGGTCCGCTTCCGCCCGCCATATCTCGGAATCAGGCGAAGACTGCATCAATTCCGCTTGATGCAGGAATGCCTGCGATCCAAAAGGAATTGCGCGGCCATCGAGGTAATCTCGGCGACCGGGTCCAAGCGTCCACGTAATATAGCCGCCCTGGATGTAGGTGTTGAAAATCTCTCCCGGAACGTTCTCACGCTGAATGAACTCGCTTGCTCGCTCCGGGAACCACCAGCTCGGTCCCGCTCCGTAGCTGGACAGCGCCATCTCGTGGATCTTCATGGCATCTGCCGAGCGGACCACGCCCAGGATCACGAACAGTGCTGCGGCCGCGGTTGCGAAGACCAATCGCGCGCGCATGCTGAGAATTCGGGCAGCCATCCGCAGGATGGTTGTGTACAGAATCGAGCCCGCCACCACCACGATCACGCATGCGCTCAGGGAATCCATGCGAACGTGCTGAACACCCGGATAGGTAGCGCACGCCATCAGGATTGCTGGGCCAAGTTGACGCTGAAGAAGCGAGAGTAACGTGGCAATCACGACAACAACCAGTAGAAAGTAGAAGGGATCGCCATGGCTCGGCGAGAAGGCCTGTGACAAGGCCGCCCGGCTTAGCGGCACTTTTCCCCACTCAGCGATCCACATGGAGTGTTCGGCCATGGCGCGGTTCTGGCGAAGCACAGCTTCATAGATTTTCCAGCCCCACGGGTTAGCCAGAGTGCAGAGCGCGGCGGCACCAAACCAGGGAAGGGCCCGTCTGAGGCGCTGCGCTGCCTCGCGCCGGCGCTCGCCCGAGTACAACATTTCCAGCAGGTCCATCCCCGCGAATGCGACCATCAACGCTAAGCCCGATACAAAGCCGAGATGACAATTGACCCATATCAGCATCAGGGGCGGCAGCAGCCACAGACGAGCGTGGCCAGTCTGATAGGTTTCCCACAGAATGGAAAGAAAGGCCGCGAACAGAATGATGGTGAATATCTCGGCGCGCGGCGAACACCGCTTTGCGACCAGGGGCACCGCGAGGATAGTCAGCGCAGCTGTGACTGGCGTGCCTTTGCGCAGCAACAGAGCGATCGTGCCAACGCAGACTGCTGCCCCTATCCAGGAGAGCAGAATGTAGCCACCCAGTAAGTAAGCGCCGTAGAAAAACAAACTTCCGCCAACCGGATAGATCCAAGGCTGTCCCGCCGCGGTATAAGAGAAGACGTCGGTCGAGAAGACGTGGTGATGCTGGGCCACCCATCGCCCAGTGGCAAGCTGCCAGAACAAGTCGGGGTCCGCTACCGTTCTTAGTCCCGAGACAAATGCATAGAGAACTGCGACTGCGGCGAGCAGCAAAAACAATCGCCTGGCCAGCTGAGACTCGGCCGGCATTGCCGAAGTCGCACCCGGGCCTACCGGCCCCGAAATGGCGCCGCGTTCAGGTTCTCCACTTTGTGACTCGAGCACAGGGCGATCTACGTCCATCTTGGATCCAGTTCACGAGTATTCAGGCTGGTGATTGTGGGCAGAGCCGCTCGGCCCACACTACGGAGGGAGAGCGACTCGTAGGCAGCATTGTACCGTCTTTTCGCAGGCCTCCTGACCATGAACTGCTGTGGTCTAGCGCGTGTAGCGGTTTTCCTTTTTCTCTGCGTACCGTTCCAGCCCCAATTGAATCAGGCGGTCGATCAGCTCGACGTATGGGATGCCCGAGGCGGCCCATAGTTTGGGATACATGCTGATCGAGGTGAAGCCGGGGAGCGTATTGATCTCGTTGACATAAATCTTCTCACTGCGGGGATCCATGAGGAAATCGACGCGCGCCAGGCCTGCACACTCCACTGCCTGGAAGGCCGACACAGCAAGCTGCTGTAGCTCCTTCATCTTCGCTTTGCTCAGCTTCGCCGGAATGATCAGCTCAGAGCCTTCCTCAAGGTACTTGGCATTGTAATCATAAAATTCCTTGATCGGCACCACCTCGCCAGCTATCGAGGCAAGCGGTTTATCATTGCCCAGGACTGAGCACTCGATCTCCCGCGCCTTCGCCTTCTTCCCGCCGACACCCTCCTCGATCACCAGCTTACGGTCGAAACGCGCGGCGTCGTCCATCGCAGAGGCGAGTTCGCTCGAATCGTGAACTTTGCTGATACCGACCGACGAGCCCAGATTCGCCGGCTTCACAAACACCGGATATTTCAGCTTCTCCTCAATTTGTTTGCGCGCCTTCTTAGGTTGTTCGCGCCAGACGCTGCGGAGGATCGTAACGTGCTTCACGATGGGCAGTCGGGCGTCACGGAATAGACGCTTCATTACGTCTTTGTCCATACCTGCGGCGGAGCCGAGTACTCCGGCGCCGACATACGCGATATCCGCAAGCTCCAGCAAGCCCTGGATGGTGCCGTCCTCGCCGAAGGTGCCGTGTAGAACGGGGAAGATGATGTCCACATCAACCGGGTTGACGGCGGCGGGTAGATCGCGAGCGTCAGTCTCGAACGGCATAAGGGAGGAGTGGTTCTCTCCCGGCATCGGTGGCACAACCACGCCTTCGCCACGTGCCAACACCGCTGCTGTCGAAGTGGTCTCCGGGTCGCCTGCGCGGAGGTGGCGCGGCTCGGCTGAGTCGGCTTGCTTGCCGCGCAGCAGGCGTTCTGCATGGGCTGCGGTTACCCAACGGCCCTCCTTGGTGATGCCGATCGGAACGAGCTCATATTTGTTTTTGTCAATCGCATTCAGCACTGAAGCCGCTGACAACAAGGACACTTCATGTTCACCGCTCCGACCGCCGAATAGGACACCAACCCGGAGTTTCTTCATGCTTCGATCTTAACCCGACCGAGCGTCGCGAACAGTGACCAGCCGAGAACCTATCCAAAGACCAACTGAACGCTGGCCTGGATGCCCGTCCGGCCTTCCGTGGGTTAAATTTCGGTGAAAGCCAGCCCGGGGTAATTGACCGACTCCGGCGCGTGCTCTACCATCCGACCTCTATGAGCAAGCCGAACCTCGACGAACTGCAGGCAACTTACAAACAAGCGGTTGACCAATGGGTCACCGCGATCCGTGCCGAGGAGGCGCTGGCCACGCCGGATCATTCCGAAACCGCCATGGAACACTGGGACAGCGCCGATTTCGCCGTTCAAGACGCTGCAAAGCGGGCCAAAGAAGCCAGAGACGCCTACAAGGGGGGCCTGCGTCAACTGAACTACGGCTTCTAGGTACGAGCGTAGAAATGCGCGACGGGACCCGGACCAGCGTCATCTAACCTACTCATTATGGTGCCAGTGTTTCCGCCAGCCGAAGTCGAAGTCGACGCCAACCGCTGCTACATTGCCGTAAACGATTCCGCCTGCGAACTCCTGGGGTATTCCAGGGAGGAATTATTGAAAATGCGGATCGACGATATCAGCTTTCCTTCCGGTGCCCATGTGCGACCGATGTACTCGCAGTTTGTGGAGGACGGAAGCATGCGCGGCATTTTCGCCCTTCGACGCAAGTCAGGTGAGATTATCTGGGTCCGATTCCAGTCAAAAATTGTGAATGGCAGATCGCTCGCTACCTGGACTCATTATGAAGCATGGGAGCCGTCGAAGTCGGAGGCTGCATTAAACGACTTCGAGTCAGGTCGCGCTTAATGACCGGCCTGATCGATGAGTTGCGCCACCTTCGAATCCTCTCCCGCAGGGCTCAACATAAATAACTTGACTGGAATTTGGATACATCCGGTCGGGGCTGCGGAGTTCCTTACCTCGTTTGATCGGGACATTCGTTACCTGCTTCGTCGTCGGATCGGTTTTGGAAGCGATGCAGTAAACATCTGTCAACGTCACGTGGCAGGGGCCGTAACCTGTCAGCTTGCCATAGTTAGTTACATTAGCAAGTAGCAAGTACTATCCGTAATCTTGAATTATGGACCTGGCGGGTAACGATTAATCCGGCTTAGGCGAGGCCGAACTGAGGTGAGTGACAGTTTTTTGCAGCGAAGCTTCATCTTCGACATTGAAGCAAGCGCGGGCGCGATCAATCTGTCGCAGTAATCCACAGAGCACCTTCCCGGGACCCACTTCCACAAAGGTGTTCACGCCCCGCGCAATCAACGCGCGCATCGACTTGTCCCATTGCACCGCACCGGTGACCTGGCGGATTAACGCATCGCGTGCCTGGTCAGCATTGGTGACTAATATTGCATAGACATTACCCATGACAGGGACTTGCGGCTTGTAAAACGTAAGCGCCGCGAGATCCGTTGCCAAGCGGTCTTGCGCGGGTTGCATTAACGCACAATGGAAAGGAGCGCTTACGGGCAGCATAATGGCGCGCTTCGCTCCCCGCTGCTTGGCTAGCTGCGCGGCCCGCTCCACGGCTGCCTGGCTGCCGGAAATCACAGTCTGATCCGGCGAGTTGAGATTCGCGGCGCAGCAGACTTCTCCCTGGGCAGCCTCTTCGCAGATTTGCTGTAGCTTGTCGATTGGCAAGGCGAGTACAGCAGCCATCGCGCCGATTCCAACTGGCACGGCTTCCTGCATATATTTGCCGCGATTACGCACGGTACGGACAGCGTCGGCAAAGGAGAGCGTGCCGGCAGCCACGTGCGCCGAGTATTCCCCCAGGCTGTGTCCGGCAACGTAGGACGGCGTGATGCCCTTTGACTGAAGCACCCGCCACGCCGCAACTGAAACCGTCAGGATGGCGGGCTGAGTGATTTCGGTGAGCTTCAGCTGATCTTCCGGCCCTTCAAAACACAACCTTGAAAGCTCGTAGCCGAGAGCTGTGTCGGCCTCGTCGAAGGTTTCCCGAGCGACGGGATACATCGCAGCCAGTTCCTTGCCCATCCCGACGGCTTGAGATCCTTGCCCAGGAAAAAGAAACGCGAGAGGAGACGACTGTTCTGTCATAGTTTGAAGGTTAAGTTTGGATGCAATTCTAAACTCGACTATAGCGGGCTGGTACCGACTGGCCCAGCTTCCTGGGGCTCGGGCGGGTGGTGGTTTAAAGTACTGCTCGCGGCCGCGATACGTTGCTCAATGGTGTGATTCAGCTTGCTGTTCGCAAACTCCATGGCCACGCGAATGGCATTCTTGATGGCGTTTGCATTTGACGAACCGTGGCTCACAATGCAGACGCCCTTGATGCCCAACAGCGGCGCACCGCCATATTCGGAGTAGTCGAGCCGCTTCTTGAAGTCAGCAAATGCCTTGCGCGACAGCAGAAATCCAACCTGGCTGGTAATGGTCGCCTGCAACGACTGTTTCAGGAGGAAGCGGACCGTTTCAACCATGCCCTCCGAGATCTTCAGCGCGACATTGCCGACGAATCCATCGCATACCAGGACGTCAGCTTTGCCGTTGTACAGATCGCGGCCTTCCACGTTGCCGACGAAATTCATCGGCAATTCCTTAATGAGCTTATAGGCCTCGCGCGTAAGGTCGTTGCCTTTGGTTTCTTCCTCGCCGATGGAGAGCACGCCGACGCGCGGGTGTTCGGCGCTGGGAAATCTTCCGGCAAATATCGTTCGAAAGTAGACGTCACCCATGATGGCGAACTGCTGCAGATTTTGTGGCTTGGAGTCGACGTTCGCGCCTACGTCGATAAGAATCGTGGCTGTACCCTGTGCGGTGGGAAATACCGCAGCCAGGGCCGGGCGATCCACGCCGGGAATGGCGCCCAGCACCATCTTCGCGGTAGCCATGGCAGCGCCCGTGTTGCCAGCCGTGACGAAGCCGGCAGCCTTGCCATCGCGCACCATGCGAAGTCCGACGCGCATCGATGAATCGCGTTTAGAGCGCACGGCCTGCGCCGCCTTCTCCTGCATGCCGATGACTTCGCGCGCACTGACAATGCTGATAGGCAGCCTGCGCCAGAAGCGGTGCAGTTCGAGTTCGGCTTGAATCGCTTCCTCTCTGCCGACCAGCACAACTTCTACATCATAGTGGCGTGCAGCAAGGATGGCGCCTTCCACTTCGGGTTTGGGCGCGCGATCTGCGCCCATGGCGTCAAGAGCGATGATGGTAGGCATTTTCGCCTGTCAGTTGCAAACCTCGCTTGGTACGAAGCTTAATCTCTGCAACGATGTGTGAAACCGGTTCCCAGATCACAACGCCGGACTAGCTGGCGGCCTCTTCGATCTCGATGACCTCGCGGCCCTTGTAATAGCCGCACTTGGTGCAGGCGCGATGAGGCAGTTTACGCTCGTGACAGTTGGGACATTCGGACAGCGACTGCGCCGTCAGATGATCGTGGGCGCGGCGCTTGGCCGTGCGCGCCTTGGAATGGCGCCGTTTCGGATTAGGCATGACAACCTCTCAACCGGACGCCAACCCTGGCGACCCGACTTTTGAACTTAGCTTTGCAGCTTCTTCTTGATCTCGTTGAGCGCATCCCAGCGAGGATCGCTCACATGTTGCTCACAACTACATGTTGCTCCAGGTTCAGATTACGTCCGCAATGCGGGCATAATCCCTTGCAATCTTCCCGGCACAAAGCTCGAACCGGCGTCGCCAGCAGCACTTGCTCGCGCAGGGCATCCTCCAGCAACAGGCCCTCG
>CAWFUT010000012.1:0-4635 GCA_963819055.1 uncultured Acidobacteriaceae bacterium
GGGGACATCACTAATATTGACGTCCTCGTACCAACTGAATGGGTTATGGCATACCCAGAACTGCCCGTGCGATCGAAGCCTGGAAGATTTGCCACGTTCTCATTTGCGGGAACGGCCGTATGCGGCTTTTTCATGGGCCTGGCCTAAACTCTCCGCAGCTCAGTTCGCCTGCTAAGCGTCCCAAACATTCAGTGACGTCCCTTTTCCCCTCCCCTGGAGGAACGGTACAATTGACGATAATATAGAGCGGTTTGAGCACCACGTCCTACAGACGCTCCTCGAAAGCGATGATCCTGTGCTTGCTACGCTTCGAATCCAACTTGGTCTGGCTGAGCGAAAAGCACGAGAAATGTCTGGAGTGGGCTTCTTTACCCAGTTCGTTGTCCCAGCAGAAGCTCCGCGGGTTCCGGGTAACACGTCGATCAGGTTTGGAGACGTTATTGCTGAGATGGAAGGACTTAAGTACGGGGCAGGATTCGTCCTTTTTATAGACAATGGAGTGCTGTCAATGCTCGAGGGCTATACGTATGACGAACCGTGGCCAACGGCAATTGGATCGTATGAACTTTCATACATGCGTAAGTCTCATCGAGATTGGCACTCTCTCCGAGCTACACCTGGATGGCCGAGCCAAGGCTCCGTGAGCCTGGGGGGCAGATAAGACCGCCATGCGGCGTGATTCCGGGGACACCTACGTAACTCCTAATAACGAAGAAGGTTACATGTTTACGAATGCAAAAAAGGGACATCACTAATATTGAGAGCCTCGTACCAGGAAGGAAAAAGGGGGAGAAATGGCTTCGTGAGGGCCGTACCGATCAGTGTGATTTCATCGCGGAGGCTCGGCGAGTTCGCAAGCGCTCTCTCGGCGCGACGAATCAGGTTTCGGACGCTGTCGCGGTGGGTCAAACCAAACGCCTCGGAGAGCTCGCGCAGTTGCCGGAGTCAGCTCGCGCGCCAGCCAGGTCTCGGCTTGCAATGGTCTGGCCATCCACTTATCCTACCCTCGCGCGAACCCAGAAAACCGAAAACCGGGCCCGACCCCGCGAAGCTTCTCTTGCTGAAGAAATTCAGAGAGCTTAGACTGACAATCCGATTCTTTCTCTGTTCTCAGTAACCGCGGGAGTACGATATGCCGCTCCGCTGCCCCGCCTGCGACCGGGCAATACTCAGCCGCAGGAACCCACTCTGCGGCTTCTGCCAGCAACCCCTCCCGACGGAATTGCTTTTCACCCCGGCCGAAATCCATAGGATTGAAGCCGAGGAACGAGAAAGGGCACTTGCCCGCACCCTCCGCGAAGAGAAGCGTGCCCGTGAAGCCGAGAAAGCAAGGTCAAACGACGGTGGGGGCGGATTTGACTTCTTCGGCGGATTCGGATTCGGTGGGGGCTTCTGAGGATCGGCCGTGACCAAAGTTCCTCGCTTCACCCTCCGCCGTCTGATGATCGCCATGGGCGTCATCGCCGTCGCCCTGGTCGGGCCAACCCCGGGCTTTAGAGCGGATGAGGGCGGCTACGATGGAGATTGAAATCCACTTCGACCGAACGGCCTACCACCAGCACCGCCGCGGCGCGTTCCTGTTCGCCTTGGCGGCGGCCCTGTTTATGCCGACGGTGCTCCTCGTCTTATCCTGCCTGGCGGCCGTATTGGGGCGTGAGGCCGTCAAGCCGTACACCGGGGCGGCATCTGTCGCCGGCTTCCTCGCCGTGCTGGCGACCTCCTTCTATGGCACCTGGCGCTCGCTCATCTACCGCTGCCCGCGATGTGGCCGGCGGCTGCCGAAAGTCGTCCCCAGGGACGACTCCCGCCCGAACATCCACTACCATTGCGCGAATTGCCGGATCGTATGGGATCTCGGATGGGGTTGGGGGGAGAATGCCTGAATTCGCACCCTCTTACCTCGCTTTCTTGCGGTTCGAGGACGTTGGGCATTAGCTCGCATCTTCTCCGTCCAATACCTTACGAATGCCTGGTTCAAGGCCGTCAACTTCGCAGACTTTATGCTTGGCTCGACGCCGCAAGATATCGACTGCCTGTGCGGCGAGATGCAATCGCTGACCATCAGTAAGCTGCCACCTGACAGTCAGATCATTGCTGACAGTGGCTTCTAGCGTCGTGGAATTCCGCCCTGACTCCGAAATGCCGATATAGCCCTGGTATCACTCATGCAGCCTCCATCAACACCCTATTTTCTATTCGTTACTCTTTCCTTGCTAGATTGCCGTTGCCAGAGCCTTTCTTCCTGCTAAGGCAGCTCCTTCAAGGTCGAGGGCCATCAGAGATTCGCTTTGGAGGCCATTTTTCTCAAAATCTTGCGCGGGCCGCCCAACCCCCGTAAATCGGCAGCGGTATATGACCGCTCGATTTTGGCGGCTCGCTCGGCGGCTTCTATCAGCCTAGATAATGCTTCTGTTGAACGAAACCTTACGGTAGACCCGTCCCGCGCTTGCCCCCCTCGTGTTGGCGTGGCACTTCTCCCTTGACCCGCTGTCTGCTGGTTGTGCTGATGATTCCGGTTATGACGATTTGCGCCAGAGCCCTTCCTGTGGCATGTTTGTCGCGGCGGTCTGACCACGCGATTTTCCTTGCTTTCCACGGGGATCCTCGAAGGCGTTAAGACCGCCATGCGGGTTTTGGGACGGGAACGTGAGCGCGCACCACATCCATGCTCGCACTACTGCGAGTTCGTGGGATACATTTGACCAGGCAACGACAGGGCCAAGTGTGCCACTTCTGTCATAAACAATGGATCACATCTCGCCATACTGGTACATCAGGGGAGTGACCCCACGCCGCCGTATCAGGCGTTGGTGATCCGACAGAGCGCCACGCTTTAGTCAAAGGCATCGAGTGCCACGGGGACACCAGGCGTTATTCGGCTCCTCGGCCCGTGCGGTCACGTGAGGTCGTTCTCCCCCTTCACACTCAAGTCTACAGGATTCACCCCCAGCTTCGCCAAGACTACGGGCAAAATCTCCCCCAGCCGGCGCGGCCCGCATTGCGGTCGGCTGTTACTCGGTTGCAACTCCTCATAGAGGCTCTTGGCCTCCGAGGCGTGCTCGCTCTTGGGAATGTGGTCCGCGGCCGCTTGTAGATCGGCCATGACCTGAGCCATCGAGCTGCCGTGCTCGGCGTGGAAGAGCGACAGCTTGCGGAGGATCGCGTCACGCTTCTGGCAACTGGGGTGCCGGAACACCTGGCTGCCGGCAACCATCTGATAGGCGATTCGACAGAACCGCTTGGCGACGCGGACGCACATGGCCTGTTGTCTCATCCCCGCGGCCATCCAGGGCACCTTGAGGGCTTTGAAGAACCGGTTACAGCTCAGCAGATTATCGGCGATCATCATGATCACGGCGCGCAGCTTGCGGTTGGCGCGGCGCACCAGCGGACCGTCGCTGCGGTCGACCTTGTCGCTCTGGTAGCGGGAGGGATAGATCCCGGCGCGACCGGTAATTGCCTGATCATTTGCGTAATTGGCGATCGGACCCATCTCGCCAGCGAATTCGGCGGCCGTCACGATGCTGATTCCGGGAATGCTCAAGAGCACCACGTATGCGGTGTGCGCCAGGAATCCGGCCATTTCCTGCTCCAGCTTGGCGATATGCTGAAGTCGGCCGCACCGCTCATCGTCAAGATGTACCATTATTGTATGGTACATCTGAGAATACTCTGTGGTATTCTCGATCCCATTGGCCCAGTCCAGGATTTTGTTCAGGGTGCGGCGTTGATAGCGCACATTCAACGCCTTGAGGATCTGGGCCAGTCCTTCGCTGCCCAGTTCGCGAACCTTCGAGGCCGACTGCACACTGCGGGCGATGGTGATGGCTGCCTGGTTGTTGAAAACGTCGTCGAAGAGACCGGTATACCCCGGCAGAAGAACATCAAGAAGCGCAATAATCTGATTGCGCAGTGAGGCGTTCTTGCGTACCAGATTCCGCCGGTATCGCTCCAGCAACTGGAGTGGCCCGTGAACCTCATCGAGGGGCAACTCGATGAGACCGAAGCCGTTGGTGGTGGCGCGATGAATGGCGAAGAGGTCGGTGTCGTCGGTTTTGTTTCCCGGATCGGCGGGCAGGCGGTATTGCTTGGTGGTCAGTGGGTGGACAATTCTCGTGTCAAAGTCATTTGATACGCACACACGTTTAACTGGAAGATGATAGATGCCCGTGCGCTCGATGGCGACGAGCAGATCTCCAAGGCCGCGACTTTCGATCGCGCCGCGGATCTCGGCGATCATTGAGTCGAAGCCCTGCTTGTTGTGTTCGACCACGGTGGGTGGAATGAGGATGCCTCCGTAGAAATCGGCGAGCATCCACTTGGAGCGAGCCTTGGCACAATCCACGGCCACGATACCGAAGTGCTCGGGACCGACCTTGTGAACCCGCGGGTGGAGCGAGCCGGAAGGCTTGACAATCGTGAGATAGCCACGCGAGCGACGAGCTCTTGACTTGAATTTGGTAGCCATGCGAACACCTCCTGGACAAGGGACTGGAAAAGTCCCAATTGCCGCAGAGTAGTCCGGATGGTGCAGAGAGAAGAAGAAATTCTCTCAAGGAAACCACATACCAGGGGACACTAGACTCTGGCGGTCAGACCGAGTTCCAATTTAAGACTCTGGCGGTCAGACCGTAC
>CAWFUT010000013.1:0-132711 GCA_963819055.1 uncultured Acidobacteriaceae bacterium
GCACTTTTCCGCGACTCTGCTTGGCGTAGCTGAGCTCGGACACGGTGACCACATCGAGGCTGCTCTCCAAGACCCAGTCCAGTCCAGTGATTCCGGCGTCCAGGGCACCGTGTTCGACATAACGGGCCATCTCCTGGGCGCGGATCAACATGCACTCGATACCGGGATCGTTCGTGGCGGCAAAATACGAGCGCGGGCTGACGTAGACGAGCAGTCCGGCGCGAGCCAGCAGGTTCAGCGTCGCTTCCTGCAAGCTTCCTTTCGGAATTCCCATGCGCAATGTCATGACTGGCTCCCAGCACCGGCGATGGCCAGCTTGGTGGTGAAGCAACTGCGAGTTCCGGTGTGGCAGACCATGCCTTCGCCTTCGACTTGCACGCGGCACAGGACAGTGTCGAGGTCGCAATCGGTGCTGGCAGCGATCAACTTCAGCCGGTTGCCGGAGGTCTCGCCTTTGGTCCACAACTCACTGCGAGTGCGACTGAAGAAGGTGACGTAGCCGGTTTCGAGGGTCTTCCGGTACGCTGCCTGATTCATGAACCCGAGCATGAGCACTTCGCCGGTTCCGGCGTCCTGCACGATAGCAGGGGCCAGACCGCCCATTTTGTCGAAATCAATTTCCACGCCCATCACATTTCCTTTCGCGCAAAACAAAAACCCCGCTGAGCGGTGTCAGCGGGGGGATGAGATCCTGATGTTTAGAAATTATCCGGTGATCTCCGCTGACACGTTCGCCGCGTGGTGATGGTGGTGATGGCGATGGGTCAACGAGGTCATGGTGCGTTCTACAGTAGACAAATCCAATTTGGCTGTCAATACGACCTACCGGGCAGAGCTGGAAGGGAGTTGCTCAACGCGCTGGGTTAGGGCAGCGGGCGTTAGGATGGCGCGGCGGCAGTCGCGAAGACGCGCCGGGTTAGCGGGTAGTCGCTTTTGTCGGCCTGGCCGGCAGCATGGCCAGCGGGATAGCGTCCGGATCGAAACGCAGGCGGGTGGAAGGAAAATCGATTTTCAAAACTCGCACGCGAAAGACTTCGATATCCAGCAATTGAATTTCCCGATCAACCGCTTCCACCAGCGTGGCTCTGGTCTGCTCATAATCGCTGGGGAAGTAGACTGAGGAAAATGCGTGGTCGATGGCGGCCTCTGCGGCCGTATTGATCCGCTGCAGCACATCGGGCGTATTCACGGCCGTCGGAAAATGATACTCAATCTGGATGGGAACATGAATTCCCGACTTCAACTTCGGCTTATAAATGAACTCCTGCGAATAGAGCTGGTAAGGGCTTTGCCAGTACCTGATCCTTCGGTCGATCACAAAGTAGGCGACCGTCAGAGGAAGCGCCATGAAAATGAGTTCGAGAATCAGCGTCAGGAGGTTCTTGGTGTCGAGCGCGACGAGAAGGTAGATCAGAATTCCCAAGCAGGCAGCCAGGATCGCGACCTGGATTTTGTGAAACCACTCGGCCTTCTTCAGGTGATAGGGCGGAGGATTCTGCTCGTTCATACGCCCCCTCGCTCCCGCCGTAGCCAGCGCCGATCCGCGCCGCCCCCCAGCCTGCAGCGATCCGAAATACGAGACACAGGGGCGCCGGCAAGAATCGCGCTCTGACTAGCGCCCGTCCTGTTTGGCTGCTGAGAAAACATGGTTGAAACCGATTTGCGGCTGATCATACCCCCGGACGTACCAGAAGGAAATAGCTCTTTGGTTCCGCTCTGAGGCGTCAGCGAGCCGGGGCGCCGCCCAAAAAACTGGCCAGTCATGAGACTGGCCGAAATCTGAAGTCCGAAGCTGCTCGCCCGAAATGTGAGTCTCACTGCTGTCTTCACAGAACTGCTCTTTGCATCAATGTTGCTGAGCGGGCTTGCCGGCGCGTGGCTTCGCATTGGAGCTGCCATGCCCGTCGACTTGTATTCTGTCGCGAACCACTTTTACTCCGCTGGTCTGCAAGCTCAGGTCCTCAGCCTGGACTGATTCGTCTTCCGAGGAACTCTTACCCGTCAGAGTAACTACGCCACCCTGAACGGCAACTTCAATCGTGCTGTTCTTCAAAGCGGTCAGTTTCTGCTCGATGTCCTTTTGCAGGTCTGCATCGGGCGGAACGACGGGAGCTTTTGCGCTTGCGGCGGCGATGGCGGCGGCCGCTTCGACACTCTTCTCGCTGTAGTAATGAACCAGCGCGTAGATACCGACCGCGAGAACGACGCAGACCGCGACGGCAATGCCGATAATCTGCATCCGGCTTAGATTCCAGCCCAGGCTTTCCTCTTCGTCCGGCTGCGCCTCCTGGGAGCGCTGCTCCATGATCGCTCTGAGCCGGTGGAACTCCGTCTCGGCCGTTTCGCGAGAAGTATCGACCGTGGAAGTCTCGGTGGCCTCGGCGGCTGCGGCATGGATCGCCGGCGGCTTCTCCGTTTCCAGAAGGGAGCTGATATCCGGGGCGCTGATTGCGGCGGCTCCATTGCTTTTCCCATTCTTCCCGTTGGCAGGATAGCCATGATCGACCACCGCCGGAGCCGTTTGGGCAGCAACCTGGAGGGTCGCCTGGGCAACCGCGCAAGCGTGGAAGCCATTGGAGTATGTCTTTCCACATTTCTCGCAAACCTTCAAGGGAGGTGCGATCGTCCCCACGGCAGGTTGGTCGTCGAGATCCATCGCCCGAGCACTTTGCCAGGGCGCGGCTTCGTCTGTGGCCCAGTGAGTCTCCGCTAAACTGGGAGCCGCACTGGATTGCGTGTCGTAGCCCAGAGCAACCGCTGCGCCGTAGCCGCCACTCTGGACGGCAGCATCCGCCGGGACTCTGACATTGTGGGGGGGCTTGCGATATTCGGAGCTGGGAGGCGCCGCCGGAGTCTGCCAATCATTCCAGCCGGCCGCAGGCTCCTGCGCCGTTCGCGGCGCCGAGGAGCGGCCAGCCTCGCCAGGAACCCAGTAACTTTCTTCCATCTCGACCGCGAATTCCTCAAGCGCCGGGAAGTCGGTGCGCAATTCAGTGAAGACGGTGGCGTCGTTTTCCTCCAGCAGATTGCAGGCCCAGTGCAACCACTGACCGGCTTCGGGTCCCGGGAGCTCTTTTTGTTGCTCCGGAAGAGCGGCCGCCAGGCGTAACTCTCTTACCGCGTCCAGACGCAGGCTGTTCAAGGATGCAGCGCGAGCTTCGAATCGATGCCGCACAGTTCCGGCGTCCAGCTCATCAGCCAACTCCAGCAACTTGGAGCGTCGCTGTTCCATGAGTTTGATCTGGGCTTCTTTCTCCAGATCATGCATCAACTGTTCTAGCGCGCTGCGATCGTTCCAATTCGCGGCAGGGCGTTCCGCGTGGACCAGATCGCGCACCAGCAGCGCGTTCTGGTGAGCGTCCGAAAGGCTGCGAAGCAGTTGATCGTCACTCACCTCCAAACCGGCTCGCAGCCACTCGACCTGGGACTGCACATTCTGGAGGCTATCATCGAGTTTTTCCAAAGCAGAAAACAATGGGGAAGACATACGAATTTCCTTTCACAGCTTGTTGCCACTGGAAGACTTGCGACCTTTGATTCTCCCAGAGCTACTGCAGCCCGGAAACTACAAGCGGTGCATTTACAGCAGAACTACTCACCCAGTTTGAAATTGACGTTAATCTGGGTATCAGCTTCAACCGGCTCGCCATTCAGCGCGAAGGGTCGATAACGCCATTGCTTGACCGCTTCCATTGCTGCCTTGGTCAGCATCGACGGACCGCTTACGACGGTTAATTTCTGAACGCTTCCATCTTTGCTGATGACGGCCTGTAATACCACGGTTCCCTCAACACGCTCCTGCCGGGCTTGAGTTGGATACTGCGGATTCACCTGCCGCAGCAACTGACCTTGCGCCACGCCCGACGAAACTCTAAGCTTCTGACCCGCCAGCTTAGGAGCATTGGTGGAGATATCTTTCACCAAGGGCCCCATGTTGCTGGTCATTGCGCCTGGCAAAGAAGGAGGTGCGGCGTCGGTGGCTGCCGGTTCCTCTTTCTTCGCGGTTGTCGTAGTCTTCGGAGCCTCGACGGGCACACTTAATACCTGAGCCGGAGGGGTTGTCACTTCCTTCGGTTGTGCAGTATCGGGATTCGTCTTAGCTGCCGCGGTCTGATCCTGCGGCTTCGATTGTGCTTCGTTCTTCGAAGTGCTTACCGCGGGATTCGAACCTGTGACTGATGGAGCAGCCGCATTCGGCGCTGGTGCGGTCGAGGTCGAGGAAGGCGACTTGGTCTGGACTGCCACAACCGGAGTGCTGCTCGCGCTTCTCCTGCGAACCATCCAAACGGCTCCGACTACCACCAGAAGCAACAAGGCCGACACTGCCAGCACCTCAGGAGCCAGCAGGAAGCTACGCCATTTGCCGTCGCTCAGGGCCTCGGCTCCGCTCTCTTGCAAGGTCTGCCACTTCTGCGTCCACGGCTCTTTTTCTTCGACCTCGGACGCAGCGACGGTGACTTCCTCAACTGGCTTCGGGCGGGAAACCTCGGGTACCGCAACAGGCGCCAAAGCCGCCTCCGCCCGACGCTGTTTCCGGCTCTTCTTGTTGTTCCTGTCCGACGGCTTGGGCGGCTCCGCCACAGGACGCTCTACCGGTCGAGGCGCCGGCGCCACAGCTGCGGTACTCGTGTTTACTGGAGCTTCCTTCTGGTTGCTCGCACCATTGCCGCCGTTTTTCGATTTGTCGACGGTGGGATATGCGATGCGAGGCACCACGGTGGGAGCCGCAGCCGCAGGAGCACGACGTCCAGTATCAGAGGCAGGACAAACGTGATATTCGTCTGAATATGTCGCGCCACACTTTTCGCAAGTCTTGATCTCCGGTTGAACTTCCCCCGGCTCCGCTACCAAGGCGAGACCACCCCGCTGTGGAAGCGTGGCTTCCGACCGGCGAGGTTCGGAGGCGACCGGCGTGGAGGCGGTCGGCCGCTCGTAGGCGCGCGCCACCGCGGTCGCAAACGTGCCGCCGGGCGGCGTCTCGGCGCGAGCTACGGTATTTTGCGAGCTCCTCCCGTAATCACCGGGGCTCGGCGGTGGTGAAGAGTAGGTCGGTGCTTCCGGCGGCCGCCGCACATTGGCTGCGGGACGAGAAGGAGTGGATGGCTGTATGGGAATCCGGCGAATTCGATCCCCGGGCATCCAATAGCTTTCTTCCATCTCACCGGCGAAGTGATCCAGGGACGGGAAGTCGGTACGCAAGTAAGTGAGAGCGTCGGCGTCCTTGTCTTCCTGAAGATTGCACGCCCAATGCAGCCACTGACCAGCGTCCGGTCCAGGCAGTTCTTTTTCCTGTTCGGGGATTGCGGCCTGGGCTCTCAGTTCCTGAATGGCTTCCAGGCGGAGACTGTTCAGGGCTGCGGTGCGAGCTTCGGAGCGGTGCCGGACAGCCCCTGCTTCAAACTCGTCGCCCAGTTCCAGCAGCTTCAGGCGCCGCTGTTCGTTACGTTGTTCGTGGGCCGCTACTTCTAATTCATGGATCAGATATTCCAGAGCTCCCCGATCGTCCCAACTGGCATCGGAGCGCTCGGCTCGAATCAGATCACGAACCACGGCAGCATTCTGACGGGCATCCGCCAGACTGTAACTCAACTGACTATCATTGACCTCCAGGCCCGCTCGAAGAGAGTCGACTTGCGATTGAACGGTCTGGAGACTTCCGTCCAATTTGGCCAATGCAGACGAAATGGGAGAAGACATACAAAGGTCCTTTCACATCTTTTTTACGCAGCCATGCCACGTGCATCCAGTGCAACCGATCTGGCAGGTTGCGTCATCGGGAGGCAAAGGACGCAGCTACGGCCTTCGGATCCGAAGAGTTGGCGCGCTCTCCCGGAACCCAGTAGCTTTCTTCCATTTCCCCGATGAACCGTTCCACGGCACCGAAATCCTTGTTGAGATTTGCGAGCACCAGGCTGTCCTTTCCCTCTTGCAGATTGCAAGCCCAGTGCAACCAAATGGCGGCATCCGGTCCGGGAAGTTCTTTTTCCTGCTGCGGCGCTGCAGCCTCTTTTCTCAGCTCTTTCACGGCGTCCAGGCGCAATGCGTTCAAGGCGCTGCTGCGCGCTTCGAAACGATGCTTCACTTTTCCCGCTTCCAGTTCGGTGGCCAGATCCATTAATTTGTTTCGCCGTTGTTGATTGCGTCTCTCTTGTGCGGCAATTTCCAAATCGTGGATCAGCATGTCCAGTTCCGTGCGATCGTTCCACTTCGCGTCCGGACGCTCCGCACGAATCAAGTCACGCAGCAAGGCCCCTTCCCGACGAGCTTGCATCAGGCTCTGGCTCAACTTCGCGTCATCAATCTCCAAGGCTGCCCGCATGCAGTCAACCTGAGACTGAATGGTATGCACACTGCCATCAAGTTTTCCGAGTGCAGACCAAAAGGGAGAAGACATAACGTGTTCCTTTCACATTCTGGTTTTTTTTACTGCCTTCGATCCTGGCGACTTCAGAAGAGCGCGGCGTAAGTATCTGCCCCAAGTTCGGTGCAATTCGCCGAATGAAAATCTCTCGTCTTGACTGTCTGACTGCACCTGCAAAGTGAATTACGTTCCGACCATGCGATTCACATTATCGCAGAAAGTAATCTGATGTACCCTACAATAAATTCACTGTCAAGTTACTAAGGTAACCTTTTTTGACCCCCAGGTAACTTTTGCGCACACGGCATTTCGGGTACTGGTGAAGTTCCGAATCATGGCCAAAGCGGAGTTAAGAAAGTTGCAGGTTGCCGCTCTCAGAGTCGCCTTCCCCTGCCGGCGATGGGTGCGGCCGCAGCACTAAGCCAGCCAACATCTGTGTTCGCGAGCGATCGGCTACGCCTGCACTTCTGCAAAAAGTTTTCAACCGAGGCTTGCTGGCGAGTCATCTCTGCTGTGGAGTGGAAGCAAACAATGGTATCGGACAGGCCATAAAACCTTTTCGCAATATACCACCTTAAGGCTATTACTTAATCAACTCTTATCCCCTTTATGTGACTACTCTCACTGTTGCCAAACAATCCTTAGATGTATAGTAAAAAGCCTTGTAGTGGGAATTAACGAGGAGCCGCACATGGAGCTGACTGCAGTCGAAAGCGAGGTCCAGCCAGGACCGCCTCCAACGCCGGAATCGGTTTCGGAAGTGGGCGTGCGCCAAAGTTTTCTAGAGGACCTGACACTAAAAGTTCTTTACATCAATGGATCTCTGTCTCTGCGGGAATTGTCCGCCGAAATGCGGCTCGGATTCGGAGTCGTCAACGAATTACTACGGCGACTGCGCGCGGAACAATTGTGCGAAGTCACGGGCATGACTGGAAACATCCCTCAGATCGCGATCACGACAAACGGCAGAGTGCGCGCGCTGGAGCTGCTGGCGCAGAACCAGTATGCCGGCCCCGCTCCGGTCTCGCTGGAAAGCTACATTCGACGGGTGAAGCAGCAAAGCGTTCGCGACGCCGAGATTCATCCGCCTGACGTGCAGCGCGCGTTCGCGCACCTAGTGCTTGAGCCCACCACCCTGAAGAAGTTAGGGGCTGCGCTGAATTCCGGCACATCGATCTTTCTGTATGGACCCAGCGGCACCGGAAAAACTACCATCGCCGCTGCGCTTTCGAACGTGGTGGCGCTGGACAAAGTTTGGGTGCCTTACGCGGTTGAGCTCGATGGTCAGATCATCACGGTCTACGATCCTCACGTGCACAAAAGCGCCGATCAGACCGATTCGCAGAGTAGTGATGCGCGCTGGGTACTGTGCTACCGGCCAACCGTGCTGGTCGGGGGCGAACTGACGATTGAAATGCTGGAGCTACAGCTGAATCCGATCTCGAAATTCTATACAGCTCCGCTGCAGATGAAGGCGAACAACGGCGTCTTGATCATCGACGACTTCGGACGGCAGCGCCTGCGGCCGGAAGAATTGCTCAATCGCTGGGTCGTTCCCTTGGATCGTCGCATCGATTTTCTAAATCTGGCGGGAGGCAAGAAGGTAGAAATTCCGTTCGAGATGTTCGTAGTCTTCGCTACCAACCTCGATCCGGCAACCCTGGTGGATGCCGCGTTTCTGAGAAGAATTCAGACCAAGGTTGAAGTTGCTACGCTGTCGGACTCGCACTTCGCCGAAATTTTTCACGCGGTTTGCAAGGAGTTCAATCTGGAGTGCGAGCCGTCCATTATCGATGACTTGATCGAGGTCATTCGGAAAAAGTGTAGAGAGCCGCTTCGAGCCTGCCATCCGCGCGACATCATTAACCAGATTCGTTGGGTTGCACGCTACGAACAAACCGAACCGGTGCTGGACAGGAAAGCCATCATGGATGCGGTGGCGGTTTACTTCGTTTCTGACGGCGCGGGACGGAGTTAGCGTCCGGCGACAATCGATCGGAGCCGGTTTCCTGGAACCGGGCCAATCGGCATGTCAAGGTATCAGGCCTTCGCGGCAGGCACGCGACGGATGTAAACGATAGCAGCGATCACGCCGATAATTACCACTGCGGTGATGATCATGTCGTGGGAGAAGGAGTTCGAAACGTAGTGAATGAACTGTCCCGGAGCCGCTTTCACCATTTGCCAGACATCGACAGTCCCATTCATTACCTCCGCTCCTATATAGAGCAGAAGGACGGCGCTACCTACTCCGATGACTGCAATGATGGCTTTCATTGGTTACTACTTCGGCCAAAGCCTTACGCAGTGAGAAGATTTGCTAGATGGTAGCACTGTGAGGAAAGTGCAACAAGGAAGAAAGATGTTTGGGCAGGCTCCCGGATTGGAATTGGTACTTACGTTCGGTAGCACAAGCTGTTGTAGTGATGCTCTGACCTTGTCGGACTGGTGGTTTTGCTAGTCGAGTGCGGGTTTTTTCTTTCCCGCTAAAAGACCCCGGTGTAAGCTGTTGCCAGTTCACCAGAAATCTATCTTGTTTGCACGGGACTTTGAGGGGGTCCTGACTATGCCGTTGGTTAACGACCTGGAGCGATACGGGCAAGACAAGGCCAAGGAGATCCAGCAGCGCCGCGAGCGTCGCAAGATTGAGATCGAGAAGGCCTCTGCGGACAACCGGCTGAAAGCACAATGGGCGCCTAAGCTATGGCAGAACGTCCGTGAAACCATCGCTGAACGAGTTCAGGCGGTGAATGTTGCTCTAGGAGAACCTGCATTGACCTGCGACGCGGCCAGACCTGACTGGGTGATCATCCGGGTCAACCAGGTTTTCACCAATGTGGCTGCGGCGTACGATCCGGGTACCGGAAAGGTCACGCTCAACCTGGAAGATCATTCCGAGACCTACGAACTGGAGGTGTCGAAAGGAGAGGTTCGATACAAGGAAATCGGATCCTTCACTCCAGATCAAGTTGCCAGGATGTTGGTAGATAAGGCGGCAAGTCTGGTGCTATGATGCCGCCACAAACTGATTAAAAGTAATGACCCTCTTAACTCCAACTGCCAGCAACCAGTTTGCAGGTGTTCAAAGCGACCATGAAATCACGCCTATTCGTCATTGCGCTGCTTGCATCAGCAAGTTCTGTCTGGAGCCAAACGCCGACGCCGGCTTCTGCTCCCGCTCCTAATTCCGCTCCCGCCCCGGCTTCCCCATGCAGCAAGAACGTTTCCTTCTCGGTGGCGGAGGGTGGACAACCTGTACCCGCCATCCCGAAATTTGCTGCAAAGTGGCTGGAGAGCAAGGCGCCGCGCGACCGGTACGGGACGATCTGTTTTTCACAAATTCCGTCCGCAGCCCGGCCTAACTACGTCGTTGTCTTTTCCACGACAGACGCCGCGTTCCAGGGTTTGACGCCTTCGGCTCACACCTACACGACAGAAACGCCGGGTCATCCCTCCACAGGAACCCTCAACAGTTCGGGGGGAACGTGGGCCTACGCCTATGCCGGCGCGCCACCGGCCGCGACGACCGATACCTTAAGTTTGCGACGCGATGACAAGCCGAAAGAGCTGGTAGTGCGGGCCTATGATCAGAACGGCAAAGTCGTGTCCCAGTCAAGCCTGACTGCGATCTCGAATCGGGACAAGCTGCTCGAGCATGTTCTGTCGGATATCGTGACGGACACGCCACACCCGATGAACCGCGCGTCGGCCCCGTCGCCGTTTCCGGTTTACTACGTGAATTGCGATATCGATGCACCTACGGCTTCCCCGTCAATGAACCCTTCCGGGGCACGAGTCGAGACTGCCTCAGCTACGGCTAAACCAGCGGCACCGCCGGCGCCGGATCCGCAATTGGATATCTGGTCGAACCCGGGTGGCGCGGACATATTTGTCGATGGCGCTTTTGTTGGAAAAACGCCGTATACAGCGAGCGTTGCTCCTGGCGAACACACCATCACGCTACGCAAGAAGGATTTTGGGGTTTGGTCACGCAGATTATCAACGATGAATGGAAAACGCAGTGTTGGGGCTTACCTGGAACAGAAGGTATTGAATCTGCAGTAAGAACAAAATCGACGCCCGCCGGCTGGTCGGTCAGCGTGCGTCGATCGAGATTCTGCAGCTACATCTGGGCGCCCATCTGCTGCGCCGGCCTGGGGACTGCGCTGGTGTTGCTCAACAACGCCAGAATGCGCGTGCCATCGGAATTCGGGATGGGCAGCAAGTTATAGATGCAGGCGACGAGATTGACCTCGGCAAATAGGGTAAACGTGTTCCACAGTGCGATGGCGAGCAGCAGGTTGACCAGCGGGCCGGCCGCCGATACGGCCATGTTACTCCACTTCGGCCCCGCTTCCCGAACCGTGTAGAGGCCGCGCCGGGAGAGTCCGACCTTCTTCACCTTCACCCCGCAGATCAGCGCTGTTCCAATATGCCCGCATTCATGCAAGATCATGGCAGGAATGCCCATCAACATCACGGATACGATACTAACGAGTGCAGTCATTGACCCCTACCTTGGGAACCCGAGCTTTAGTACGACACCAACGCAGTGCACCTAATTCATTTCGGCAAAACTGGCGTAAGCTTTATTGGCCTAAAGCTCGCGACTTGTATTGGGATGGAGCGACCTGAGGCGGGGTTGGCCCTGTACGAGTCCCTCGAACGGACTAAATCATCCGGAAGAAGCGCTAAAAAGCCGTTGGAATAGGCCTCGACAAATCAGAATGCGGCACTGCGGCATTTGTAAAACTTTGTTAGGACAGGACCGTACGGGTCAGAAAACCCTTGCGCTCTCAAGCTGAGCCAGAACACAATGTCGCCACAGGAAGCGCATTCGACATTTGCCGCAGTGGTGGCGAGCATCTGTCGGCTGCAATGCATTCTCGATCGGCCGCGGGCCAATTCGCTATGAAAACTTCAGTCGTAATGCCGATCTATAACGAGCGGAACACTCTGCGGGAATCGATCTACCGCGTCCTGGAAGCACCGGTCGATCTGGAACTGGTATGCGTCAATGACGGCTCGACTGACGGTTCTGGCGAGATTCTCGCAGAGTTGCAGCAGAAGTTCCCCCAGCTTCACGTCTACGAACAGCCGCGCAACCTGGGCAAGGGCGCGGCATTGAGGCGGGGCATCGAAGCCGCTACTGGCGACTTCGTCATCATTCAGGATGCTGACCTGGAGTATGACCCTTCCGAGTACGCTTGCCTGCTGGAGCCTCTGCTAGCCGGCAAGGCCGACGTGGTCTATGGATCTCGATTCATGGGAGGAAGGCCGCACCGGGTTCTCTACTTCTGGCATTCGGTCGGAAATCGCGCGCTTACCTTGCTGTCTAACGTCGTCACCAATTTGAACCTCACCGACATGGAAACCTGTTACAAGGCGTTCCGCCGCGAAGCGATTCAGGCGATCCGGCTGGAGGAAAATCGCTTCGGCTTCGAACCGGAGATTACGGTTAAAGTGGCAAAGCGGCGATTGCGGGTCTATGAAGTCGGGATCAGCTATTCGGGCCGCACCTATGCCGAAGGAAAAAAGATTGGCTGGAAAGACGGGGTGCGCGCAGTGTGGTGTTTGCTGAAATACAGCTGGAAAGAACCGTGGTCAGAGCCAGTGTCGCTTCAGGCAAATCGGGCGGAGGTCATACCACTACACAGCGAATCAGACGCGCCTTCCAAGGCGGCTTCTTCGTCGTCAGGATAAGCCTGACAACCCGCCGTTACTCCATACATGTTTTAGTCGGCTCCGACGGCTTGTCGCCGCCACGGCCGACCTGCATTCAGCGCCACATATAAGGCCGCCGCAGTTATGACGTAGGCTGCCGGCAGCGATGTCATTGGCATAATCGGGTCTCGATAGCGCGGGGAATACTGAATCAGGTAGTAAACCGGCGGCAGGAAGAATAACCAAAGTGCAAAGAGCATGGCGGCGCTTCGGTTCCTTCTCCAGATGAGGAACAAGCCAGGAATGCTGAGGAGTGTAAGAAGATCCGTCGTCCAATCGCCATCAAGGACGGGAAATCCACGCAGTAGATTTTCTGTCGTATTGGGAAACCAGAAAGCCATGAATCGCTTTGCCGACAGGGTCAAAAATCTGGCACGGTTGTGATTGATCCACGTTCGCGCTTCCCGCAAACGTACCTGGTTATAGGCAGCCTCGCCCAGCGTTCTTACCCGCCAGGCTTCCTTAAGGCTGACATTGGGATGATTACGGTCAAAGCACCCGCTCGATCCCATGTTCAACACCATGGAGAATTGGGCGCAGTCATTGTTGGAAACCGCCAGTTCGATCCCCAGATTGTCACGAAGGAATACAGGTTTGTGAAATACGCGATAGTTTCGTACGAGCCATGGAAGCACGACCAGACCAGGAATGAGGGCCAGCAACGCCAACTCCCGTCGCGACTGCGGCGCAATCAGAAATAATACGAAGAGCCACGCTGCCAGCACGAGAAGCGGAGAGGGAGTAAATAGCAACAAGACTCCCCACAGTAGACCCGTGCAAAATATTCCCGTTGCAGAAAGTCTAGCCCGGAACGCTCGATACATGGGAAAGGACAGGAGCACGATGAGCAGTGTCGCAAAATCGTTTTCCCACGGCAGCAATGGGGGCCTACTCCAAAGCGCGGCCATTGCGGCGAGCAAGCCGGTCCAAGGAAGCAGTCCCAGGTAGTCAGCAAGTAAGGGCAGGAGCGCGAGCCGAAGCGCAATTACGATCACCGTAATCCACTGCAGCGCATAGTCAGCGCTCGGCCCATCTCCGAAGCGCTTGATCACCAGCGCAACGATCGCGGGATATCCGGGCGCAAGGTGGGCGGAAGGTCCGGTTTGCAAGCGAAAGAATGGATCGGAAAAGCTCCCGTGAAACGCAAGCGAGCTGCCCAACTGGAGTGACTCGAAACCTGAGTCGGCAAAATGATGAGATGGACGCCACTCTATCGGATAGACAAGGAAAGTCGCCAGAATAATGGCCGCACACATCACTGCGAGCGCAACAATCTGCGTGCGGCTACGCTTATACGCAAACGACGTATCCGTCTGGCGGAACTGCTGCAGTCTCAAATGCATTCACCCGGCCGGAGCTTACATATTACCTAGGACGGAGAATCGCGTCGGTGCTCTCCGCAAGGTAGGAGGGCGTCTTCGCGCAGCTTGCCGGCCAGGATCAGCAGCGGGACGAATCGATATCAGAAACTGATAAACAGCGAGTTGGAATCGCGCGGAAAAGCAATCTCGACTCCGCGCTGCCGATTCGCCGCCATAGTTCCATTCAGGTCGATGTCGCTCAGCGGAATCGTACGCTGTTGCCGCCCAACATCAACCGTCACAGACTGGTCGCTGAGAACGTAACGGTCGCTCTCGATTTGTTGCCCGTTTTGTAGCACGAACAAAGCCGGTGGCTGTTCCTTCGCCGATGTTGCGGGGCCGTCTAGCGGCACCTCGACCAGTTTGGGGGAAGGAGCCGGAGCCGACGGAGCTGCCCGCTCGGGACTCTGCATCACGACGATCGAAGGTGGAGCGCCATTGGATTGGGGCTGATAAGCAGGTGCATTCGGCGGACCATTTGGGCCGTAATCTCCAGAGGCCCAGGGATCATCCCAGTAGTCGGCGTAGCCGCCGTACCAAGGATACAGACCGGCTCCGTAGCCATTGCCGTAGCCATTGTTGCGGCCACGATGACCATACCCTCCCCGTATCACCGTGCGATTGCCGCGACCGGCTGCGGCTCCACCGCCACCAGAGACATGACCGCCGGCACCGGCACCAGCACGTTGCGCCGGCAGCAACGTCGCACTCATGAATAGCAATGACGCGGCGAATACCTTTAGGAATTTCATAGCCATATGATGACAGATTGCCATCCAAAGCCTCTGAATTATTTGCTTGCGTCCGAAGTCAAAGAAGTCGGGGACGAGACCCAAACCACTGTATTTACAGCACCAAACAAAATGGTGATGACGGCGAGACAAAACTTTGACAAGGGCCCACGCGGCTATTTCGTCGAGGGGCTTTCAACCTGCAGGACAATCTTCCCGCGCTCGTGCGGCGCGCCACCCAGCATTTCATGAGCTCTGCGCACGTCGGGCAACGGCAGCACCGAGCCAACTTGCGGCGAAATCTTACCTGCCTCCAGCAACCCGCTGATGTTGTTGAGACGCTCGGTCGTGACCTCGACCAGGAAGAACACGGCCTGCTTCTCGCGGCCCGTAGGCACATCCTCCGAACTTGCTGAGACAGCGGAGACCAGAATTCCCGTGTCCTTCAGAACCTCGAACGAGCGTCGCTTCGTATCTCCGCCAACCGTGTCGAGAACGATGTCAACCCGCGGTACACTATCCTCGAACCGCTCCTTCCGATAGTCGATAACCTGCTCCGCGCCCAGGCTCTTCACTAAGGGCATGTCTTCGGCGGAAGATGTTGCCAACACCTCGAGGCCCGCCTCCTTTGCGAGCCGCACTGCGTACGCGCCAACGTTGCCGGCCGCTCCATGGATCAGCACCGTCTGTCCGGCCTTCCCGTGCCCATAGTCAAAGAGCATCTGCCACGCCGTAACCGCTACGACCGGAACGGAAGCCGCTTCGATCATCGACAGCATGCCAGGTTTGCGCGCGATCATTCCTTCCGACGCAACCGCGTACTCGGCATATCCTCCACAAAAGTCCTGGTTGGTTACGCCGTATACCGGGTCGCCGGCCGCGAACGCCGACACGCCGGAGCCAACCGCTTCTACAACTCCCGCAATGTCAGACCCCAGCGTGATCGGCAGCGGCACGCTGACTTTGCTCGTGCCTTCGCGGATCCATGCGTCCCACGGACCTACGCCGGCGGCGGCGACTCGAACCAGCACCTCGCCCGCCTGCGGCTCCGGACACGGAACGTCCTCGACCGTCAGCACATCGGGAGCTCCGAACTGGTGAATTCGTACGGCTTTCATGCTGGGAGACCTAACGGCGAAGCAAGGCGGCGCATGGCGCGCCGCCGCAAGAACCCTGATTATTCGACGGTAACGGACTTCGCCAGATTGCGTGGCTGATCGACGTCGCACCCCCGCCGCACGGCAATGTGATACGCCAGCAGTTGGCAGGGCACCACTTCGAGGATAGGTGAAAGCAACTCTGGTGCTTCCGGCACATACAGCACGTGATCGGCTGCCTCGCGGATGTCCTCGTCGCCTTCCGTCGCAATCGCGATGACGGTGCCGGAGCGCGCCTTCACTTCCTTCAGATTGGACAGCGTCTTCTCGTAACGCAGCACCGACCCGGGATCGTTCAGGTCGCGCGTGGCCATGATCACCACCGGCAGATCTTCGTCGATCAGCGCGTTGGGACCATGCTTCATCTCGCCTGCCGGATAACCTTCAGCGTGAATGTAGGAGATTTCCTTCAGCTTTAATGCGCCTTCCAGCGCGATCGGATAATGCACGCCGCGTCCCAGGAAGAGGAAGTCGTGCGCGCGATGATATTCCTTAGCCAGATCTTCCGTTTCCTCGTCATGGCTGAGCAGCGCCTCCAGCTTGCCCGGGATGCGCGTCAGTTCTTCCAGGAGCTTCTTGGACTCGTCGGGGCTGAGGGTTCCGCGTACCTGCGCCAGATAAACAGCGAAGAGGAACAGCGCGGTCAGTTGGGCGGTAAACGCTTTGGTCGAGGCGACGCCGATTTCCGGCCCTGCATGAGTGTAGATGGTGCCATTTGATTCGCGCGCGATCATAGAGCCGACAACGTTGCAGATGCCGAGGGTCTTACCGCCCTTGCTACGTGACTCACGCAGCGCGGCAATCGTGTCAGCGGTCTCGCCCGACTGCGTTATCAGAATCGTCAGGTCGCCAGGGCCGGTCAGCGGATCGCGGTAACGGAACTCGCTGGCGTAATCAACTTCCACGGGCAGCTTGGCCAGGCGCTCGATCATGAACTTCCCCCCCAGCCCCGCGTGCCAACTGGTGCCGCAGGCAGCGATATAAACCTTGCTCAGCTTGCGGAAATCGTCTTCCGTGATGTCCATCTCATCGAGAAAGACTTTGCCGGAATCGAGCGAAACCCGGCCTAGCGTGGTATCGCGGACCGCGCGCGGCTGCTCGTAGATTTCCTTCAGCATGAAGTGCTTAAAGCCGCCCTTTTCCGCCATGATCGGGTCCCAGGTGATGTGCTGCACCTCGCGGGTTACGGGATGGCCTTCGAAGTCGCTCAATTGCACGCCGTTGGGCGTAATGACAGCCAGGTCGCCGTCGCCGAGGAAAAACAGATCGCGGGTGTGATAAAGAATCGCGGGCACATCGCTGGCCACAAAGTATTCATCCTTGCCGAGACCAATGACGATGGGCGGGCCATTACGCGCCGCCACAATCTTGTTGGGCTCGTCCGACGAGATGACCGCGATGGCAAAGACGCCGGTCAACAGCTGGACGCTCTTTCGGACCGCGTCCTCGAGTGAATTGGGGTGTCCATTGCCGCCGGGATTGAGGTTCTTCTCGACCAGGTGAGCGATGACTTCGGTGTCTGTCTCCGTACGAAACTTGTGGCCTTCCGCGATCAGTTGTCGCTTCAAGCTGACATAGTTTTCGACAATGCCGTTGTGGACCACAACAATCTTGCCGGTGCAGTCGCGATGCGGATGGGCGTTCTCTTCGGTCGGACGACCGTGCGTGGCCCAGCGAGTGTGGCCGATTCCGTAAGTGCCGTCGAGCGGCTTGAGGCGGATGACCTCCTCCAGGTTGCGGAGCTTTCCCTCGGCGCGCCTGACCTGCAGCCCATCACCGTTACCGGCAACGGCGATGCCGGCCGAATCGTAGCCGCGATATTCCAGCCGCCGCAGGCCGTCGATGATGACGGGAACTACTTGCTTTTGGCCTACATAACCAACAATGCCGCACATAGTGAAACTCCCTTAGACGTTTCAAATCGCGCCGAACCGGTAGAAGGCGGGAGAGGATGGTCTGAATTGTAAATATTAGCTGATTGGATGAGGCAAAGGGGGTTCCTGATGCGAAGATCGGCCTGCCCAGTCCCAACCTGGACCCCGCGCCGGGCTAGCCCTCAAGGGTGAAACGATATTCCTCGATCACCGGGTTGGTCAGCACTTCGCGGGCGATCCGCTCCACCTCGGCCCGAGCTTCCTCGCGACTCACACTGTCGTCGAGCGCGATCTCAAAGTACTTGCCCTGGCGCAGGTCGTCGACGCCGCGGTAGCCCATCTTCTTCAGCGCGCCGTGAATGGTTTTGCCCTGGGGATCGAGCACACTCTTCTTTAGCGAGACATAGACGTAAGCTTTCATGGATACGTCGATTATATCCGGTCGGAATTTGAACGTGGTGCGGATGGGGAATTGGGAACACAGTCCGCCGGGCCTCAGGACTGATGCAACGTCGTTGAAACGAACTATCTCAGGTTGCCCGCGCGAGTCTCAGCACCAAATACTATGATGAAAGCAACTCCGTGCTCGCCTGTGGGGTTCATTAGCGTGGCGTTGCGGCGTTCCCCCTCGAACCAGCGATGAGGGAGCGGCGTTGGATCTCCGAAGCATCAACATGGCCTTCCCGACAATCATCCGTTTTATTCGTCTTGCCGGAAGCGATTGGGCGGCAAGGCTCTGCGCGATCCTGCTTCTCGGGTTGGTGACTCTCGCAGGTAGCATCGCTTGCGCGCAGACTCCAGCGGCATCCTGTCCGCGATTTGCTGCGGGTGCTACGGTTTCCAATCCTTCCGAACTCCGCAGCCACGATGGGCTTTTGGAACTGAGTCTTCACCTGAAATATCAGCAGACGCTTTCAGGCGACGGTCCGCCCCGATATTGCTATGTTACGGACGACGGTCTCGAATCGCCTACCCTGCGCGTGAATCCCGGCGATAAGCTGATTATTCATCTGCACAATGACTTGTCGCCGTGGCGCGATATTCGTCTGCCTGCGCCGCAAGCGCATGCTACGTCTCAGGATGACGATTGCGCGGGCGGCAGGATGGATCCATCGTTCACGAATCTACATTTCCATGGAATGACCATTCCTCCCGTCTGCCACCAGGATGAGGTGATCCGAACTGCCATACCTGCTGGCGGAGAGTTCGATTATCAAGTGACGATTGCGCGTGACGAACCTCCGGGGCTGTACTGGTATCATCCGCATCCCCACGGCTTCAGCGAGAGGCAGGTGCAGGGCGGAGCTTCGGGCGCGATTATCGTGGAGGGAATTCAAGAATCCGTTCCTTCGCTTAAGGCGCTGCCCGAACGGGTGATCCTGCTGCGCGATCAGCAGCGGATTGGTCCTGAGCCCAACACGCCCTTCGTGCCCGCATGGGACATTTCCGCCAACTTCGTTCCCATTACGTATTCCGGTGGGAAGCCCGCGATTTTGAAGACCAAGCCCGGCGAGAAGGAACTGTGGCGAGTGGTGAATGCGGGTGCAGACATCATCTTCAACCTGCAACTCCTGTTCAATCAGGTCGCACAGCCGGTGCAGATGGTCGCCGTCGACGGCGTGCCGGTCTCCGCGACCAAGCCTCTACCGTCGGAGAGCTCCGTTTTTCTTCCACCGGGAGCGCGTGCCGAGTTTGTCGTGACTACGCCAAAGGAAGGCGAGAGCGCTCAGCTCATCACGCAGGCCTGGGACACCGGACCGCAGGGCGACAATGACACCAAACGAACCATCGCCGACATCGTGAGCACGGCTTCTCCCGAAGGCGCTGACAACGATCAATCGGCATCGGCGTCCCTCCGCTGGTCTGCTCAGAAAAAGCTGCCACCGGCGACAATACATCGGCGGCTTTACTTCTCTCAGCAGGCGTCCAACTCGCAGGACCCGGACAATTTTGTTCTCTACTTCGTAACGGTAGTCGGACAGGCGCCACAGGTTTACAAGATGGGCTCGCCTCCCAACATCGTCCTGCATCGCGGCGACGTTGAAGACTGGATCGTGGAGAACCGTTCTCCCGAGGATCACGTCTTTCACATTCACCAGATTCACTTCCGGGTGCTTGCCGTGGATGGGAAGTCAATTGCGGATCCCACAATGCGGGATACTGTTGACGTACCTTACTGGAGTGGCGAGGGTCCGTATCACAGTGTCAGACTACGAATGGACTTCCAGGATCCGAACACGGTGGGGACGTTCCTCTATCACTGTCACATCCTCAAGCACGAGGACATGGGGATGATGGGCTCGATCAAAGTACTGCCTACGGGCGCCCCGGCGAGGTTAACTCTGAACGCTGTCTCCCGAAGCGTCGCCGCCGGTGAATCGGTTACCGTTAGCGCGAGAGTGGCGCCGGAGCAAGCCACGGGAGCTGTGCAGTTCGTCGTCGACGGCTATGACGTGGGCAGGCCGATCGCACTCACGGATGGCCGGGCGAGCTTCGTTACTTCGTTTGGCGACCCTGGCCGGCATACCATTTCCGCAATGTACTTCGGCGATACTACTTATGACGAGTCAGCGGGGCGGGGCTTGGACATACAGGTTCGGCCATGACTCGCCGCTGTGCTTACGTTGACGCTAGTCCGCCGGACTCCAACTGCTGTCCGGGTTGTACTCCGTCATGGAGCCGGCAATCTTCGCGGTGTCGGGGCCAAGGTCCTTCTCGTAAACGCTGCCATCCTGATTGACGATGAAGCTCACGACACCGGAGTTGCGATACTCAGCCGGATAGGCCACAAAAGCGAAGCCCTTGGTGAGCTGACCGTTGACCATGTAGTCGCGCGCGCCGCCCTTGGCTGCCGCTCCCTGCCTGGTCAGGATCCGGTAGTAGTAACCATGGTAAGGAGCCGCCTTGCCCTGCTGCATGTTGTAGCCTTCGCCGGCCGCCGACACGAGAAGCGGGCCGATCGGGCTGGGCGGATCGTTGTCTGTGGTCTTCCAGTACAGCCCGTCCTGCTTGCCCTCGGTACTGATGAACTTCGCAGCGTAATGCTTGGTCTTGTCGCCGTCGTGAGTCTCGGCCATGTAGTCATGCTGGGCATCGACCAGCGAGTGCAGGATGTCGATGGCATCGTTTTCGTTGCGGCCGATGCGGCGATAAAGAATTTCCTTCTTGCCGCTTTCAGTGTCGAAGTACCAGCTGCCACCGTTGTTCTTGACGATAGCAATGGGAAATGGCCAGTTGTCTGCGCCAACGTACAGTGTGACCGTCCCATCCGGCTCAAGCACCACGCGATGCATCTGGTCATAACGCCTCACGAAGTCGGTCCGCATGTTCTCGTCGGCGACCTGGTCTCCGGTGTGAAGAATGTCGGCGGCGCCGGAGCCGAAAATCGCGTCAGAGGTCTGCTTGTCGTTAGCTTTTGCCGCGTTATACAACGCGAGCACCGCGTCGCCCGGCGAAGCGAAGGTCTTCTCGTTTCCCTGCTGCGCAAGGCATACGACTGCGCTGAACAGCAGCGCCGTCATCAGGACAATCGTCGCTACCGGGCCCACGGCAGCCAGCCTGGCAGAACCGGGCGCCATCGAGTTTTGCAGTGCGCATTGCATGATCGTGTTCTCCTGCCGGCGTAGTTTCCTCAGCAACTTCGGTCGCGTCATCGGCGTCCCCCTCCGCGAGCACCACCGCCACGGTCACCGCCACCGCGATTGCCACCACCGAAGTTACCGCCTCCGCGATTACCGCCGCCGCTGCGATTTCCCTCCAGGCTCTGTTGCCCGCGAGCGCTGTTCATGCGGGCATTGCCGCCCTGCTGATAATCGCCGAAAGCGTTTGAGCCCGAGCCTCGGCTTGGCTGCTGGCCATAGCCTCTGGAGCCTTCATTGCGCCAATTCTGATTGCCGGCGGCGGCGCGATTCTGGTTCTGGCCGGGATTCTGCCGGTTCTGTGCTCCCAGATTTTGCTGGCCGCGATTCTGATTGAAGTTCGGCTGCTGGCCGCGATTCTGCTGCGCTCCGCCGGGGTTCTGCCGGTTGTTTTGCGCCAGATTGCTGTTTTGGTACTTCGGCGAATCGAGTTTTTGATTGAAGTGAGGCTCGCTGAAGTTGTTGGTCCGATTGTTATTGTTGAAGTTGTTGCGATTGGCGTTGTTCGCGTTCAGGTTATTCCGATTGAGGTTGTTCGTATTGACGTTGTTCCGGTTGAAATTGTTAGTGTTGACGTTGTTCCGGTTGAAATTGTTAGTGTTGACGTTGTTGCGATTAAAGTTGTTCGCGTTAACGTTATTGCGATTGTAGTAGTTGTTGCGATTGACGAATGTATTCGAATTGGAAATGTAAGTGTTGTGGTTGTAGACCACGGTATTGTTGTGCCAACCGCATCCCCACGAATTCCACCCCCAGCCGCAGCACCCACCGCCGCCGCTGATGGCCGCGCCCACGGCGATTCCCACTCCGAAAGAGATCAGGCTGGTAGCAACCATCGCGCCCGTGGAATAACCCGGATAAACGGCTACCGGAGCGCCATAAACAACCGTTGGATTGTAGGTCGGTACGTAGACGACATCAGGCTGCGCGGGCTGAATGACGATAGTCTGCGGCGGAGGCTGGACAATCACCGTCTGCGGCGGAGGTGGCGCGTTGGAGTCAGCCGGAGGCGGAGGCGCCTGTCCGGGCGGCTGGTTCTCCACTGACACAGTCTGCTGCTGCGTGTTCTTCAGATTGCCGGACTGCTGCGCCCGCCCGCGCATTACCTGCACCGCATTCATCACGCTCTGCGGATAGTTGTAATAGGCGTCGCCGAGGGCCGAAGTCCAGGACAGATTCGTCGCCATCTGGTTCAGCACGTCGGGAAACTGCGTCAGGCCCTTGACGCTTGCATCCCACGACTGCCCGTTGACGGCATCGAGCAGTTGCTGCCCCTTGAGGCTGGAGTTCTGTTGCAGCCAGGCATAGGCTGCACTGATCTCGTTGGGATAAGTCGAGCCGGCCAGCACTTGCGCCAACAGGTTGTCGGGAAAGAGCGCGATCGGAGCCACCAACTGATACAGTTGGTCGGCGGTCGGCACGGCGGCCTGGGTCTGCGGAGCGTTGCCCTGCTGGCCTTGCTGCGCCTGGCCCGACTGCGTCGTCTCAGACTTCTTACAGCCCTCCAGACCGATGACGCTCAAAGTTACGCTGACACTCAGAAAAAACGAGAGCGCCCTTCGACAGCTGTTTACAAGATCAAACTGCGGCCGGGCACTCGAGATGTGCCTTCGTGGCCCGTTGGCGATATACATTCCGCCACCTCCCGATATCTTGGAATGGCAAGACTACTCCGGTGCACGCTCCGCCAGGTTTACGTAAGTACAGGGCGCACGCATGAATTGACGCAAGCTGCCGTCCCATACCCGCCTAAAGCAGTTGGCAAGCACGTCAATGTAGGCTGGATCGCGGGTTCAGGATACACAGATTCACAGAAGGTGGAAAGAACATTTGTCGCACACTATGCGACAGCGTCAGAGGCAACAAACGCAAACAGGCCTGCGCTGGAATTCCCCACCTTGTCCGGGTGACACGAACAAGGCGGGGAGCGCTAATTTACTCGCGTCCGCTCACTGACACAAGGTTCCGTTGACGTAGAACACAGCCGGACTATTGTTCGTTCCGCTGTAGTTCGCATTGAAGCCGATGCCGTTCAAAGTCGCACCGGGATTGATCGTCGGATTCCATGAAGCATTCGTCAGCGCGACGTTCTGTCCGCTCTGCGTGTAGACCGAATTCCACGACTGCGTGATCTGCTGATTGCCCGACCAGGTCCAGGTCAATGTCCAGCCGTTGATCGGCAGGCTGCCGGTGTTCTTGATCGATACGGCCGCAGTGAATCCGCTCCCCCAGTCGTTCTGATCGACATAGGTGATATGACAACCCAGGCCGCTGCCGCCCGCCTGTGTTTTGGCAAACGCGCGATTGGAGTTGCCGGACTCACCTACCGAATCCGAAGCTCTGACAATGTAGTAGTAAACAGTCGAGGGACGAAGGCCGGTGTTGGAGAAGCTGTTCGCCACAACTCCGATTGCGATGCGGTTCTGCGCGCTTGGAAGAAACGTCGGGACGGTGCTGGAATAAACGTTATACGCCAGGCTGCAGCCCTGCGGCGGAGCCACGACATTCCAGTTCAGGTTGATCTGGCTGGACGAAACGGCAGTCGCAACCAGCCCAGTGGGAGCCGCGGGAACACTCTGACACTGCCCGCCTCCTCCGCCACCAGGTGCCTGAACACTGGCCAGCAGTTGCTGCTTCAAAGCGCTCACCGGTGTCGCGTCGTAATTGCTATCGAGCAGCGCGTAAGTGTCTTCGCCATTCAGCGCCCAGTACGTCCAATCCAGCTGAGGGCTGTTCTGGAAAAAGGTTACGATGCTCTGAAACCACTGGCCCTGCGATCCCGCGACATTGCTCTCGATATCGCTGGCATTGTTAGTGGTGCCGAACTCGCCCACTCATACCGGAGCAACATTGTTCAAGCTGAGATACGCCCAGAAGCGCGTCCACACAGCCACCAGGCTCTGGTACGTTGTGTTGTTATTGAACCAGCTCTGCTGGTAGAGATTCGGACCGTAGTCATGCGCCGAATACACCAACTGGTGCGCGACGTTCAGTGTTACTGGATACGACTGCGCGCCTTCCAGGTTGCCGCCCCACCAGTCGCAATCGCTGTTGTAGCAATCGGTGCCTTCCACGAAGATCAGCAGCTTGGGATTGACAGCGAGCGCAGCATCGCCGCCTCGTTCAGCTGCCAGCCGCCAATCGTACGCCTGAAGGCCGCAGCCCCAACACGACCCCCCGCTCTGGTCGTTGTGCGGTTCGTTGCGCAAGTCCAGGCCAATCACGGTAGAGTTGTTCAGGTAGCGTTGCGTGAGCGACACCCAGTCGTGAATCCAGGCGCTCTCCGGATACTGCGTCGTATACCAGAGGCCGTTCGCCTCAGCGCCATTACCGGCTTCGGAACGGTGATTATCCAGAATGATTCGTAAGCCGATCTGCCCGGCATAGGCAACGATCTTGTCGAGGATCTGTAGCGAATTCAGGCCACGCAGATCGTTGTTGATAGGGCCGCTCCCGTTGGAATAGCTGATATTGGTGGGAACAATCGGCGTCTCCACCATCTGGTTGGAGAGCGGCAGACGAATCACGGTGTACCCGTTACTCCTGATAGCATTCAGGATGTACTTGTAATCCTGCGCCCACAAGCCATGTACCACTTCGTCGGTAGTCTCAAAGCCATACCAGTTGACGCCCGCGATCCGGACCACAGTGCCGTTCGAATCGAGAATCTGGTTGCCGCTGGTGTGCCAGTATCCTGTGCCCTGCGCGAAGGCTGAGCTGGTAACAAAAGCTCCCCCTACCAACAAGTATGCCGCCCATCTCACGACTGCAGAGAGCCGGCGCGAGCTATTCAGCTGCATATAAGCAATCTCCTTTTGTTTTGACAGAGCGACGCGCTTCGGCAGACAGGCAGCAAGGTCCTGCCGCCGCTTCGGCGTCGACACTGCGAGGATCGGTGGGGAGTTCGTTGTAAAGCGGGGCCCGGTGGCCTTTCTGACGGCACGCAAGACTGCCTGGTTGCAAAGGAAGAGGCCGCAAACTGTCTTGCACGTGGTCAACCAGCTACGGCAAGGGGAAAAATCCTGCAATTCTTGCGATTCGGAGGCCAGAGAAAGTTCAAGTCGGCACGCAGTTCTTACACGGTACGGGTAGGAATTTACGCTACCGCAGGCCTCAAAACCAGGACTCTCACGCTGTGGGATTAAACATCCGGATCAACCAGAAAGCCAGCATGGCCACCGCAGCCGAGGCGGGAATGGTAAGCACCCAGGCCCAGACGATACGAGTGGCTACGCCCCATCGTACGGCCGACAGGCGGCTAGTGGTGCCGACGCCGACAATCGCGCCGGTAATTGTGTGCGTGGTACTGACTGGGATGCCGGCCAGCGCCGTGGCGAAGAGGGTGATGGCGCCCGCGGTCTCGGCACAGAATCCTCCTACCGGCTTCAGCTTCGTGATCTTTGAGCCCATGGTGTGCACGATGCGCCAGCCGCCGAAATATGTGCCGAGCGCGATGGCGATATTCGCAGCCAAAATGATCGGCCAGTGCCACTTTCCCCAGTTGGCGGCAAAGTCGCTCTGCTTCATCACACCCGCGGTATAAAGTGCACCCGCGACAATGCCCATCGTCTTTTGCGCATCGTTGCCGCCATGCCCCAGGCTGTAAAACGCAGCTGAAACCAATTGCAGCTTGCGGAAGAGTGTGTCTACCTGGCGCGGCGACTTGCGGCGGAAGATCCATGAGATCGCCACCATGAAACCGAAGCCGAGGACCAGTCCCATCAGCGGCGCCACCACAATGAACAGCAAGGTCTTGGTCCAGCCGGACGGAATGATGACCGAAGGAGCGCTTCGCCAGCCGTGCAAGATGGTAGCGCGAGCCATGGCTGCGCCGGCGTAACCACCGATCAGTGCGTGCGAGGAAGAAGTCGGCAGTCCCAGAAGCCAGGTCACCACGTCCCACACAATGGCACCAACCAGGCCCGCCAGCACCACGTACTGAGTGACGATGTCGAGTTGAATCATGCCATGGCCAATGGTCTTGGCCACGGCAGTACCCAGCAGGAAAGCAGCCAGGAAGTTGAACGCAGCCGCCCAGGCCACGGCGATGCGTGGAGAAAGCACTCGCGTCGAAACTACCGTCGCAATGCTGTTGGCCGCGTCGTGGAAGCCGTTCAGAAAATCAAAAATCAGGGCGGTCAGGACGGTAAGAATGAGGAGGATCGTGCCAGCACTCACGAGCAACCGTCCTGAGCTGGATTTTGCACGTAATGCACGGTGTAGCGCCTCAAGCGTTCTTCAGGACTACGGTCTCAAGCACGTTAGCGACGTCTTCGGCTTTGTCGCTGGCAGTTTCCAGGATTTCCAGAAGCTCCTTGAGCTTGATCAGCGTGATCGGATCGTAGCCGCCATCAAACAATCGGCCAATGGCTTCACGGCTGACCTGATCGGCCTCGTTCTCCAGGCGATTGACTTCCACGCAATTTTCCAGGAGCTTGCCGTTCTTGTTGAGCAGCGAAACTGCCTTGGCCAGCTCCTGCGTTTGTTTCAGAATGATTCCGGCCAGCACTTTGGCGGAAGGCGACGGCTGCGTGATCTTGTAGGTCAGCAGGCGATCGCTGGCTCCATTGATGAAATCGAGAACGTCATCGAGCGAGGAGGTGAGAGCGTGAATATCCTCACGATCGAAAGGAGTGATGAACGTCTGGTTGAGCTTGATCAGGATGCGGTGCGTCATCTCATCGCCGTGATGTTCGATCTCTTTGATCTTTTCCACCACGGAAGGCAGACGCTCGTAATCGTAATGATGAAGGCAGTCCGAAAGAACCTTCGCTCCTGCCACCAGATTGTCCGCCACCTCTGTGAACATGTCGAAGAACTTGGTTTCGCGCGGGATCAGGCGAACCATTACCGGGCTCCATTCGCTGACTCAACTGTCGGGAGATCCATGCAGTGTGAACGTACGATTAAAGGAAAGTTACGAATTCGTGAAACACCGTACTATCGCATGCGGAGCGGAGCAGGGTCAAACCCAGGGCCGCATCTTGTTTGGAATCAACAGACGTTGTGACGTGTTCCGAATTGAAACGGGAAAGACAACAGGGGCAGCAACTCACCAGGCGAGTTGCTGTTATTGATCGTATACCACATTGTGGTATAGACAAAAACTATGGGCAGATGCGACCCTCGCCGCAATGGCAATCCTGTCCGACTCCGGGTCAGACAGGCAGAACGGGGCGCTCTAAGCTCCCGGTCACAGGCCGCATCTGCGAACTCAGGGCTGGACGAAGCCGCGCAGCATCAGCATTCACTTACGCGATGCTTGGATTTGCGTCGCCTCGTCCAGTCACACTCGTCACACCAATACGTGGGCCGCACGGGCCGACGAGAAATCCATCACCTCCGGCTTCACCAATCGCTCAAAATCGGCATATGCCATCTTGATGAGCTCGAAATGCGAGCCCGCATTGAATGCGATTTCCCGGTCCTCGCAAAGCGTTTCGTCGACATACACTGGAATGCCGTAGAGGTTTCCGAAGGGAGGCATGGCTCCGGTCTCGCAGTCGGGAAAGTGCTGCTTGAACTCACGCTCGGTGGCCAACTCTGCGGCACGAACGCCGGTGCGCCTTCTTAGTTCCTCCAAGTCAACCTGGTAGGAGGCAGGCAGCACGGCCATCGCCAGATCGCCGTCCAGCTTCACGATGACGGTTTTGGCGAGTTCCCTTCCCGAGATATGCGCGACTGCCGCGATGCCCTGCGCCGTGAAGGCCTTGGAGTGGGAAATCGCAACATACTTCGTACCGTGAACGTCGAGGAATGCTTTGACTTTGTTGAGCGGCATGGCGGCCTCCTGAAAAGCTACGCGGATTTGCGCTCCGCGGTTACGTGATTTGATCAGGACGGGGCAATGCTGTCGGCTCTTCCGCGCGACGCAAAGGAGCGCTGCACAATAGTATGTGGTCCGGGTTTCCGCAATCCGTTGCGGGCTCGTGGGGAAGAACCTTCAGCATTCAGGCTACCTCCTTACGGTCAGGCAACCTCAGTTAGGCTCAGTCTATGCGGGGAGAAAAAAGGCGCAAGCACAGCCGTCACACTGCTGGTGTGACAAGGACAAGCTGGGAAAGCTACCATTACAGAAACGGAGCGGCAGGTTAGCAGAACCATTAAACAGCCGTCGGACGCACTGGGTCGAGTTGCACACTCCGTCCCGGAGGTTCCATTTTGCCCTCGCGCTCCAGGGAATCCATCGTAGCCAGCACGGTGTTGGTCACGTGCTCAACACCGCTGTCGGAGTTCAGCATCAGGTGATAGAGGCGGCGGCACGGCCATTCTGCGTTGAAATATTTGCGAACGAACGCGGAACGCTCCTTGTCGATCGTGTCGACCATCTCGACCGCATCCTTCTCTTTCATCTTGAGCCGCACCAGGCGCTCGATTTTCCTCTCGCGGGAGCCGTACACAAAGAGATGGAAGGCGTCGGGACGGGCCCGCAGGATGTAGGGAGCGCCGCGGCCAACGATGACGCAGTTCCCTTCCTGAGATTTCTTCTCGATCACGCGGTGCGCGAGCTCTACCAGTTCATCAGCATCGAATATCTTATCGTCGCCGATCGGAAGCGAACGTTCGTAACTTCCCCGCCAGAAAACTTTTGCCAGGCGGTGCAGCAGTGGATCGCACTTCTCTTCGCGGCAGGCAACCGCGCTTTCTTCTACAGCGGCAATCTTGGCGATCTCGCAGGTGAGCTGCTGGTCGAGGAGCTGCCACCCCTTTCGGCGAGCCAGTTCGGCCGCGACCAGGCTTCCGCCGGCGCCGTACTCACGCTCTACGGTGATGATTCGAAACACCACTCACCTCCACGCCCCGCTGTCCAGCATAATACTCCGCCTGTCTATAGCTGATGGCAGCGGAATTGCCCTTCGTTGCCTCTCTGGCGCAAGTCGGGCTCATATTCTTCCCACACAAGCACTTGCCCGTCCACCGCGGTACCGAGTTTCCGAATGATAATCGAAACTAATACTCCGCATAAATAGTTTGAATTTCCCATCAGGCGCAAAACCGGATATCACCGTTACACGGCAAGTTCACCTGCCGTGGCGAAACCCTTAGGACTCTCTCTCCAGAGGACGCTTGCTTGCGCCAGGCGCTCCTCAGACTCGTTGCAGTTCAAGCGTTCACATCCTTCATTGGGAGTACTGCATGCGGTTGGTTCACAAGCTTCTACCGTTACTGATCGTGCCGTTCACGGCCGCAACCCTGGTTGCGCAGTCGGCACCGGTGGCGCCGACGATCGCACAGTTACAGCAGCAGATCGCCGATGCCAAAGGCTCCGCAGACAACGCCTGGATGCTGGTGTGCTCTGCGCTGGTGCTGCTGATGACCGGGCCCGGGCTGGCACTCTTTTACGGCGGGCTGGTACGCAAAAAGAACGTGCTCGGCACCATGATGCAGTCGTTCGCCATGATGGCGCTCATCACCGTGGTGTGGGCGATCATCGGCTACAGCCTTTGCTTCGCCTCCGGCAACAGCTTCATCGGCGGCCTGGAGCATGCATTCCTGCACGGGGTCGGCGCTGTACCCGATGCCGACTACGCCGCGACCATTCCGCAGCAGACCTTCATGATCTACCAGTTGATGTTCGCCATCATCACGCCGGCGCTTATCTGCGGAGCCTTCGCCGAGCGCATGAAGTTCAGCGCCATGCTGCTGTTCATGGCAATGTGGTCGTTGCTGGTCTATGCTCCGATGGCGCACATGGTGTGGGGCAAGGGTGGATTGCTGAATGCGAGCCTCGGCGGCCGCTTTCCCACTCTCGATTTCGCCGGCGGTACGGTCGTTCACATCACGTCGGGCGTCTCTGCGTTGGTGTGCGCGCTCTATTTGGGAAGGCGCGTCGGATTTCCCAAAGAAGCCGATGCCGCCCCACAGTGTGGTACTCAGCTTTATCGGCGCTTGCCTGCTCTGGGTGGGCTGGTTTGGATTCAATGCCGGAAGCGCTCTCAGCGCGGGCAGTCTGGCCACCAGCGCATTTGTCGCGACGCACTTCGCGGCGGCCACCGCGGCGATTGGATGGGCGGTAGCGGAGTGGATTCGCAACGGCAAGCCCAGCGTGCTGGGAGCGATCTCCGGCTCGGTCGCCGGCCTGGTGGCGATCACGCCTGCCGCCGGATTCGTCGGGCCGATGTCGGCTTTGCTGATCGGCTTCATCGCCGGCGTTTTCTGCTATGCCATGGTCGCCGTCGTGAAAGCGAAACTCGGTTACGACGACTCGCTCGATGCCTTCGGCGTGCACGGCGCCGGGGGAACCATCGGCGCGTTGCTGACCGGCGTCTTCGCCACCAGCGCCATTAATCCCATCTTCAAAGATGCCCAGGGACACACGCTTCCCGTCGGCATGATCGACGGCAACTTCCGCCAGTTCGGAAATCAGGCAGTCGGGCGTCTGCATCGCGATTGTGCTGGCCGTGGTCGGCACCTACATCGATTCTCAAGGTGGTCAACTTCACTATGGGAGTGCGAGTGTCCGCCGAAGACGAAGTACAGGGTCTCGACCTGACGCAACATGGCGAGGAAGGCTACTACTGGGAAGCCTCGATGCCGTAAGGGCCAACTATGACGAAATTGGAAGCCGTGATTCAACCCGCGAAGTTCGACGCTGTCAAAGACGCTCTCATCGAGATTGGTGTAGAAGGCATGACCGTGATCGAAGTGCGAGGTCACGGCCGCCAGAAGGGCCACACCGAGTTTTACCGTGGCCGCGAGTACACGGTCGATCTCCTGCCCAAGGTGAAGATCGAGGCGGTTATTCCCGATGAGATGGTCGATAAAGCGGTCAGCCGCAATCACGACGGCTGCTGCGCACCGGGCAAGATCGGCGATGGCAAGATCTTTCTGTCGAGGATCGATGACGCAATCCGCATCCGAAACGACGAACGCGGCGAGAATGCGCTATGAGCAGCCAGCCGCAGCCGCCGGACTTGCCCGCTTCAGGAAATCCTTTGGCGGGCGCCGTCGCTGCTGGTGGGCTACGCAGCTTCTACCGGCAGGAGTTCGATAAGGTTCGCCGCGATTTTGAGGCGACCGGGCTGGGACTGAACTCGCTCAGCGAACGTACGCGCCTGGTTGACTTGCTAGCTCTGACATTGTGGGATCAGCATTTTTCTTCGCCGCCGCACTCCGGCATTGCGTTGGTTGCGGTCGGAGGTTACGGGCGGAGCGAGCTGTTTCCTCACTCCGATGTCGATCTGCTGTTCCTCACCGAAGACGAAGCTACACGCGAGCACATCAAGGAACGCGTCAGCGCCGTATGCCAGGAGATGTGGGACTGCGGTCTGCGAGTAAGTCCTTCCACTCGTACCCTTGCCGATTGTGCTCGCTTTAACCAGGACAATCTCGAGTTCACCTTATCTCTGCTCGACTGCCGCTTTCTCGTCGGGGACGCAGCGCTATTCGAGCGTTTGCACGAGGCGAAGTTGCCTGAGCTGGTAGCGCGCGAGTCCGATGTGCTGCTGCAAACTTTGTCGGAGATGACCGAGGCGCGTCATCACCGCTTCGGTAACACCATATTTCACCTGGAACCCAACCTGAAGGATGGGCCGGGAGGATTGCGGGACTGCCACGTCTCGCAGTGGATAGGGATGATCATCGCCCTGACCTCGGGCGGGAAGCCAGAAGCGCCTGCTCGCCGGAGCGATGCGCGGGATGCGACGCCGGCGGCAATCGAGTTTCTCTCTTCTGCACGCTGTTACCTGCACTACGCGCACAACCGCGACGACAACAACCTTCACTGGACGGCGCAGGAGGAGCTCGCACGCCGTGGGATAGGCACGGGATTCGGTCCGGTGTCCCCGGCCGACTGGATGCGCCTGTACTTCGGCCATGCGAAGGCTGTATATCGCAGCAACCTGCAATTGCTGAGCCAGGTATCGCAAGCGCGATCGTCGCTGTATCGATCGTTTCAGCATTGGCGTTCGCGCATCTCCAACTCCGAGTTCTCAGTCATCGATGGCCGCGTCTATTTTCAGCAGGCTGCGGACGCTCGAGAAGCTGCGTCCGTCCTGCATCTGTTTGTCTTCACAGCCAAACATGGTGTGGTGCTGAGCGCTGAGGCCGAACGCCGCATCTGCGACGCTCATCAGCGGCTCGTCGAGACCATGCCTCAGGATCGGATCCTGTGGCAACACCTGCGGGAGATTCTCACGCTGCCACACGCTGCCCAAGCGCTACGCGCCATGCATTCCCTTAACCTGCTGACCCATGCTGTTCCCGAGTTCGAGGCCATCAATCTGCTCGTCTTACGCGATCTTTATCATCGCTATACGGTCGACGAGCACACGCTGATGGCGATTGAGGTGCTGCACCATCTGAAGACGGATGATGAGACCTTGCGGCCCTTCGCCCAGTTACTTTCGGAGATCGAACATCCCGAACTGCTGTTCCTGGCGCTGCTGCTGCACGACACCGGCAAAGGCCTGGAAGGCTCCGATCACGTCTACAGCAGCCTCCAGTTCACGCAGGCTGCGGTGGAGCGGCTGCAACTCTCGAAGGACGAAGCCGCGACGGTCTGCTTCCTGGTGGCGAGCCACTTGGAGATGTCTTCCACCATGCGGCGGCGCGATATCTACGATCCCGCGACCGTAGCGGAACTGGCGGAGAAAATAGCGACGCCCGAACGGCTGAAGATGCTGACCTTGCTGACGCTGGCAGACATCAAGGCGGTGAATCCCGAGGCCCTGACACCCTGGAAGGCGGAGAACCTGTGGCGGCTGTATACGGCAACCGCGAATTATTTCGATCGCAGCGCCGACAACCTGCGAGTCGCAGCCGAAGCTTCGGTTGAGACGGTCGAGAACATTGTTGCGCTGCAGCCACTACGGCGCTCCGAGGTGCTGGAGTTTCTCGAAGGCTTGCCGCAGCGCTACATCCTCTCGCATCCCCGCGAACAAGTGATTCAACATTTCAGGATGGCAACGCGGCTGGCGGTCGACCCGGTACAACTGCAACTGCTACCTCATTCGGGCCAGTACGAACTGACCGTTGTCACCGGCGACCGCGTTGGGCTCTTTCGTACGATCGCCGGTATCCTCTACGGCTGGGGAATGGACATTACGAAGGCAGCGGCGTTCAGCAACGGCAGCGGCGTGGTCGTCGACAGCTTCTACTTCAAAGACCGCTTTCGTACCCTGGAACTGAATCCCAGCGAGCGGCTGCGCTTCAGCGCTCGGTCAGCGACATTCTGACCGGGGAAGCGAACCTGGAGAGACTCCTGCAATCGCGGCTGCGTGCCGATCGGCAAGCGGTAAAACTGACAGTGGAGACGCGGATACGGCACGACAACGAGTGCTCCGTGCGCAATTCGCTATTGGAGATCGTTACGCAGGATCGTCCGGGCCTGCTGCACACCATCAGTGGGCGATTGTCGGACGAAGGCTGCAGTATCGAGGTGGCGCTGATCGATACCGAGGGACCGCTTGCCCACGACGTGTTCTATCTCACGCGAGACGGTCAGAAGCTTAACGGGGAGCAGATGCGTGATCTGGAATGGGCGCTGGCTGGGGAGTTGTCGGACTCGCTTCCGACTGGTAAGGGTCAACGCCGCGGACCGCTATTCAAATTCCACGACAATCTGGTTGACCTTGACGCCATCGCCCTGCGCGACAGTGATGTTCTTGATCTTGCCGGCCACAGGCGCGGTGATGTTGGTCTCCATCTTCATGGCTTCCAGCACCATCATCAAGTCATTGGGTTGAAGCGTCTGCCCCGGCTGCACGTTCAGCTTCACTACAACTCCGGCGACCGGACTGCGGCAGACCTTGGCCTCGTTTACGTTCTCCGTGCTGCGGGAGCGCCGGCTGCGGGTGAGGCACGGTTACTGGCTGTACAGTGGTAGGCTGCCCGTGAGGCGCCAGATAAACGGGGCCCGCGCTGTCATCTTCCAGAACTTCGATGTCGACTACATATTCGTTGCCGTCAATGCCAATCTTCAGCTTCAATTCACACCACCCTGAGTGTTGCTACCTGATCCTTACCGCTTCAACGTAACAAGTGCGACGCCTGCACGCTCACCCGGCCCTGCTGCGACCAGGGATTGACGATCTCGTACGGCGATTGCAGCATTCGCGCGGAACGAATGCGAATCTTTTTGCCCAGGAATGCGCTCACCGCGGCGGCAATGATCGCCAGAATGTCAGGGGTGACCGGGTTCTCCTGGGCTGCCGACGTTTGCCTTGCCGGGCCTGGTTCCATGACGCGCCGGGAGAGTTCGGCGAGCACCTTCGCCTGCTTTGCCATCTGCTGTTGCAGACGCTCGACGTTTTCCGCGAGCGCGGCAACCTGGCGCTCCAGAGTTCGCAGTTCTTCGCTGTCGATATGTGGATCGATTGTTAATTGCCGCTTTTCCATGACCACTCCCAACTGCTGCCGCCGCTACGCGGCTCACATCCTTCGTCGGCGCCTGGCCCGGGCTTGCGCCCCGGGCTAAATTCATTGCCGCCGCTGCGCGGCCGGTTCTTTGCTGCTCCAAAGCTTGCCGACGCCCTAATTCAGCCGGTACGACACACTTCAATGGACTTCATGACCGCTGTCGCCTCAATGGGGCGGACACTTCTTTCAGGACGGCTTCACTGCTTCCCGCTCAGCCGTCTACAACGGAATCAGGCCGTGCTTCTTCGGCGGGCGCAGCTCGCGCTTGGCGTGCAGCGCTTCCAGCGCCAGCGCCAGATATTTGCGGGTGTTCGGCGGCTCAATGATGTCATCCACTAGCCGCCGCCCTGCCGCGACGTACGGATTCGCAAAGGTCTCGCGATAGATCCCGATCAGCTCTTTCCGTTTAGCCGCTTTGTCTTTCGCCGTGCTGATTTCCTTGCGGAAGACGATCTCCGCCGCACCCTCAGCGCCCATCACTGCGATCTCCGCTGTAGGCCAGGCCACGACCCGGTCGGCGCCCAGGTCCTTGCTGCACATGGCGAGATACGCGCCGCCATAAGCCTTCCGCAGAACCACCGTAAGCTTCGGCACCGTCGCCGCGGAGTAGGCGAACAACATCTTCGCGCCATGGCGAATGATGCCGCCATATTCCTGCTGCACGCCCGGCAAGAAACCGGGAACGTCGACCAGGGTCAGCAGTGGGAGATTGAACGCGTTGCAGAAGCGCACAAACCGTGCAGCCTTGTCGGAGGCATTGATATCGAGCGCCCCTGCTGAAACGGCCGGCTGATTGGCTACGACTCCAATCGGTCTCCCCTGCAGACGTCCGAAGCCCACCACGATGTTTGGAGCGAAGCCCGGCTGAATCTCGAGAAAGTCCTGGTGATCGAGCAGCCGCGCGATCACGGTGCGGATGTCATAGCCGACCTTCGGATCGTCCGGCACTAGGCCGCTCATTTCGGCGTCGTCTTCAATCGGCAACTGGTAGGCAAGCCGGGGCGGATCCTCCAGATTGTTCGAGGGCATGAAGCTTAGGAGACGCCGGCATAGGTACATTGCCTCCTCGTCATCTTTCGCGACGAGGTGCACCACGCCCGACATGTTCATCTGCGCGCCCGGGCCGCCCAGCGCCTCGGCCGTGACGCTTTCGCCGGTCACCTGCTTAATGACCTGCGGGCCGGTGATGAACATCTGCGAGTTCAGCGTCTGGATGATGAAGTCGGTGAGTGCCGGACTGTAGGCCGCACCGCCTGCGCAGGGACCGCAGATAAGCGAAATCTGCGGGACCGTTCCTGAGAGAACCACGTTGTTGTAGAAGACGCGGCCATAGCCAGACAGGCTGTCGATTCCTTCTTGCACCCGCGCGCCGCCGGAGTCGTTGATCAGGACGAACGGGCTACCGGTCTTGAGCGACATCTGCATCATGTCCGCGATCTTCTGGCAGTGCAGTTCACCCGCAGCGCCACCTGCGACCGTGAAGTCCTGACTGGCAAGATGGACCAGCCTGCCGTCCAGGGTTGCGCACCCGGTGATCACGCCATCGGCCGGCATCTCTTTATCCGCCATTCCGAAGTAGGTCGAGCGATGCTGCGCGAACAATCCCACTTCCTGGAAGCTGTCGCGATCGACCAGCTTGTCGATGCGCTCGCGTGCCGTTAGCTTGCCTGCGGCATGCTGCTTATCGATTCGGTCCTGTCCGCCGCCCAGTTGAATGCGCTCGCGATTCTTGCGTAAGGTTTCGACGCGGTCTGCCTGCGCTTTCGCCTGCGGTTTGCCTTTCTCTGTCTTTTCCGCTGATACCGGCATGTTTCTCTCTTCCTTGTTCGGCTACTTGTTCAGCATTTAACTGGCAGGAGCAACAGTGACTCTGTGCTCCTGTCCATTGAGAGTGATGACGTAATTATGCGGAGATTGTGGAGTGTGCGCGGCTTCAGCGGGTTGCGGCGGCACAGGGACGGGCTTAACTGCGCTCGGATCCTTGCCCAGGTTCTTTGGCCCTTCCGAACGCGTCTTGAAGAACTTCGGCGCCACTTGCGGAAACATCGCGTAGGTCAGCACGTCTTCATCGCTGCCGTTACAGCCTTCGATCGCGAGTGCCGATGTGCGCAACTGCTCCCACTCCGGCTTCAGCAGATCCGCAGGCCGGATGTTAATCACGCCTTTCTTGGCATGCTCCTCGGCCAATTTCACGATCTCGGGGTTCTTCTCGCCCAACGTGCTCCCGTAATAGCCGAGCATGAGATCGGCGAACTCGCCGGTCAGCACTTTGTAGCGGCCCATGAGAACGTTGAAGACGGCCTGCGTGCCGACAATCTGACTGGAAGGCGTGACCAGCGGAGGATAGCCCGCATCCTTACGGACTGCTGGGACCTCCTTCAGAACTTCCTGCAGACGATCAGCCGCTCCCTGACCCTTCAGCTGGCTTTCCATGTTCGAGATCATGCCTCCGGGAATCTGGCTCTTGAAGATCTCGGTATCCACTCCGGTGAACTCGCTGAGGAACTCGCGATAACGCGGGCGGATCTTCGCGAAGTGATCGCGCACGCGCAGAATCCGCTTCAGATCAAGCCGGGTCTCGAAGGGCGTGCCTTCGAGCATCTCCACCAAGGCTTCGGTGGGATTGTGTCCCGGCCCCAATGACATCGAACTGACCGAGGTGTCGACGATGTCACATCCGGCCTCAATGGCCTTCATGTACGAAACCAGTGTGACGCCCGTGGTCGCATGGGCGTGCAGGTGGACCAGGGTGTCCTGTCCGCACTTCAGCTTGATGTTCTTGACCAGGTCATAGGCGGGCTGCGGCTTCAGCAGGCCGGCCATGTCCTTTATGCAGATGGAATCGCAGCCCATTTCCTTCAACTGCTGCGCCATCACCACGAAGGCTTCCGTGGTGTGGACCGGGCTAGTCGTGTACGAGATGGTTCCTTCCGCAAGTTTGCCGGTACGTTTGACCGCGGCGATGCTGGTGCGCAGGTTACGGAGATCGTTCAGGGCGTCAAAAACGCGGAAGACATCCATGCCGGCATTGGCCGCTTTGTCGACGAAGCGCTCCACCACGCCGTCTTCATAGTGCCGATAGCCCAGCAGGTTCTGGCCGCGCAGGAGCATCTGCAGGCGTGACTTCGGCAGCAGCTTGCGGAAGGTGCGCAGGCGCTCCCAGGGATCCTCGTTCAGGAAGCGGATACAGGCATCGAAGGTCGCCCCACCCCAGCACTCCAGCGACCAATAACCAGCGTTGTCGAGGTCCTCGCAGACCGGCACCATGTCTTCCAGCGCCATACGCGTGGCCAACAGACTTTGGTGGGCATCTCTAAGGGCGAGTTCCGTCACTTCAATTACGCGAGACATTTCTTCACGGCTCCTTCTTCTGATCCTAGTCTAGCCCCGTTGGGGATGGACTGAAGTACAACAAAAGTTGGTGAATGTGATTGCCAAAAAAGGACTTGCCCGGATGAGGACGTCTTCTCTACAGACGTTCGGTGAGCCCAACTCACGTTCCTGACGCCAGGTAACGTCCTGGGTAACGACCCCTCGTTATTGCTGTTGCAAAATTCAGCGGGAGCCCTCAAAATCACTCAAATATTTTGGGGATCTTGCGGCGTACTGTGGGGTCGTCGCATCCATTCTTTTTCGTGCTATGAATCCAGCAACCAAAGGTCGCCTGATTGGGCTTCTCGGGCTTGCTAGCGTTGCGTTATGGCTAACGCTCAGCCTGGGCACCGACTTCTATCTCTGTTTGAAGAGCGTGCGTTGGCCTACCGTGCCCGTGACGATAACCTCTTCCGACGTCAGCACCGGTGTCTCGAACATGGGGAGATGGTGGCAGCCCGAGCTGACCTACGAATACCAGGTGGGCGGGCAAAGGTATCGTTCCAGCGGCATTCGTTACCTGATGCCGGCGTTTTATCACGCCGAGGGTGCTCGTCAAATTCAGACGGCCTACCCCAAAGGCGCACAGGTCCAGGCGGCGTTTGACCCGGCGAATCCCTCGCAAAGCGTTCTTGAGCCAGGTATTCCCGAGGGCATGTGGTGGCGTGCCTTCATTCCGCTATTTTTCTGGATGCTGACGGGCTACATCTTCTACGAGATCAGGCATCCGCACCGCCGGTTCCTCCTGCTGCCGGACGTGGAGACGGCAGGCCAGGAATAGCCGATCGGCAACCCTCTCAAATCCTGCGTTGGGGGCAACAGCCGTGCTATAACTGAACTGCCGCCCGCCACTTTGACGAGAGGATTCCCTGCGGTGAACGTACCGAATTACCTGACGATCTCCCGCATCCTCAGCGTGCCGCTGCTGATCTGGATCCTTTCTACCAATCTCATCAGTAGTGTTCATGGCGAGAAGGAGCTGCTGGCGGCAGCGGTCTTCAGCCTGGCAGCGATTACCGACCGGCTGGACGGATATTTGGCGCGCAAGCATGGCCTGATCACCCGGGTCGGCATGCTGCTCGACCCTCTCGCCGACAAGCTGCTGATCGCCTCGGCTCTCATTGTGCTGGTGCAATTCAATCCACAACTCATGCCGGCATGGATTGCCGTCGTGGTCATCGGGCGAGAGGTCCTGGTGACCGATCTGCGCGTAGTTGCCGCCGCGGAAGGGTTCACCATCCAGGCACGCGATCTGGGAAAGTGGAAGATGGGCGTGCAGATCGTCGCCGTGCTCGCCTGCATTCTTGGACGCAAGTGGCCGGTAGGGGATATCGGCCTGGGATACGTTTATCTTCCATTGCCGATCGAGTGGATTGGGAGGATCACGGTCTGGGGCATGGTGGTTCTGTCGGTAGTATCAGCTGTCGATTACTTTGTCGTCTTTTGGAACAAGATCGATCAGGCTGCAAAACAGCATCGCGTCGCCGCCCGAAATGCGCGCTCCCGCGTCCGTCCTCAGACAAAGATGCGCCCCGTCCGCGAATAATTCTCCCCGACGTCACAAACAGGCGTGCCAATTTTGCGTACCATTGTTCTGGATCGTTCATAAATGACGGCACGCTTTGGAACCGCCCGGCTAAGCGACTGTGGAAATAGTCGATGTTAGGCGTTTTCAAAGGGCACACCTTCAGGTGTGCCGTAGGGTGCGATCTTGTTTGGCTTTAGCCGTTGAGGGAACTTCGTCCGTGCTACACAAAATGCGAGTTACCTCAGGGGCTAAGGCCCGAGCCATGCTCGCATCAACCGGCGCGGCTGAAGCCGCGCCCTTTCAAAGAATCTCAGCAGCGAATGAACAATCCAGATTAAGAGAGGGAGATTGCTGTGACTGACAAGAATGTTGTTCCTGCCATTCTCATTTTCATCGAGGAAAAGTACGAAGACATGGAGTTGATGTATCCCAAGTACCGACTGGAAGAAGCCGGTTATCGCGTGGTGGTTGCGGGACCGAAAGCCAAGCAGGTTTACATGGGAAAGAATGGATATCCCTGCCCCAGCGACGCCGCTATCGCCGATGTCGAGGAACAGGATTTTGCCGGCGTAGTCTGTGTGGGCGGATGGGCGCCTGACAAGCTCCGCCGCCTCGATAAGGTGAAATCGCTGATCCGGCAGTTCCATGAGTCCGGAAAGCTGGTGGCAGCGATTTGCCATGGAGGCTGGATGCCGATTTCCGCCGGAGTCTACGATGGCGTACACGTGACCGGCAGCCCGGGCATCAAGGACGACTTAGTTAACGCGGGCGCGGTATTTGAAGATTCGGCGGTTGTAGTAGATCGCCATTTTGTGAGCAGCCGGAAACCTGATGATCTGCCGGCATTCATGAAAGCGGTCTTAGAGGCCTTGCTGAAGCACGCGAAACCGGCACGGGATATGGTTCACGCGTGAGGCAGTCACTGCGTGATTCTACGATGCGTCAATGAAGCAAGATCCCCTGTCACCGCCGCCAGCGCTGGATTACACTCGTGTCCTCGCGTTTGCGGTCCTGCGCGACTCGATCAAACACTCCGGTCGAACATATTTGATATTTCAGAGGAAAAGAAATCGGCCCGGTTCCACGTCTGGCGATTTGCCAGACGGCGTCGTGCTCCGGAGTACTCTTGTTCCACTGCGGTGCAGATTGGAACGTGTTAGGGGCCGCAGGGTGCAAGTCAGTCGCAGATGCGAAGAAGAATGCGGAGATTACCTATCCGGGGGTTTCGGCCTGTTGGGTCGATGCGCAGATCACTCCGGAAGAGGCCGAAAAGTATCTGGATGAGATATCCGCTGGGGAAAGCTGCAGCTTTTGTGGCCGGCGGCCCGACCAACTGGACCCGATGATCTCGAAGGATTCGGCACGTATCTGCAATCACTGCATCGGAGAATTCCACCGCGAGCTTCACCAGTAATACCTCTCTTTCTTCCGTTGAACATAAGCAGCCGTGCTGTGACGAGCGTCACCGACAGTCAAATACGTGCAGCGGATAATCGCACTGTTGTAGCACCGCTTCTTGGAGAGTGAGCGAGAAACCAACGGCGGTGGCTGTTCGCGGGTAACGAGAACAAGATTTTGGGGCCCGGAAGGATGCCCTGGATGGAGTTCTATGCGGCAGCCCACCCGGCTTTGCACTCTTACTTCTGACTTCAAAGCTTCATTCGAGTGAGCTGAGGCCTCTCCTGATTCCATCCAGCCGGAGTCATTCCCTTGTGGATCCGGCGTCCTATTCCCCTCCAGCATGTTCTCGCCCGAGCTCCTAATGCAGCGCGCAAGAAACTGCCTCGCGCCGAACTTCCGCTGCATCTGGACGGAGCTCAGAAGCGGAGCCGACTCGTATGGAAAAGACACAGGTCGTAATCATCGGCGGCGGCGCCACCGGTGCAGGTCTCTTGTGGGACCTCTCGCTGCGCGGCATTTCCGCAGTTCTGCTGGAGAAGAAAGACCTGGCCAACGGAGCCACCGGCCGCTGCCACGGACTCCTGCACAGCGGAGGGCGCTACGTCGTAAAGGATGCGGAAGCGGCGAAGGAATGCATCAGCGAAAACATGATCCTCAAAAAGGTCGCTGCACCTTGCATTCACTCCACTGGGGGCCTGTTCGTACACCTGCCTGAAGACGATCCACAGTACGTTTCGACCTGGGCAGAAGGATGTCACACAATTGGCATACCGATCGAAGAGCTCTCACGCGAGTCCGCTCTGGCGCTGGAACCTAATCTGCCGGAGAACGTAGTGAAGGCTTACACGATTCCTGACGGCCACGTTGACGTTTTTCTGCTGACGCTGCTGAACGTCGAGGCTGCCGTCCACAAAGGCGCACGCTTCCGGACGTACTCCGAGGTCATCGCCATCGAGACCGCAGATCAGAGGGTAAAAGGCGTTCGCTTCCGCGACACCCGAACCGGCGAAGAAGACGCTATCGAATGCGAGATCGTGGTCAACGCCGCCGGCGGATGGGCGCAGCAGGTTGCCGCCCTCGCGGGAGTCGAAGTGCCAGTGCGCTGCGATCGAGGAGCGCTACTGATCTTCAATCACTGCCTGGTGAATCGCGTCGTCAATCGCTGCCGCAAACCCGGCGACGCCGACATTCTGGTACCTTGCGGACCAGTCTGCATTCTCGGCACCAGCTCCATCACCGTGCCCGGCCCGGAAGGCCTGACGGTTACACCTGAAGAAGTGCAGAAGCTGTTGGGACTGGGCATCGAGCTCATTCCGGTGCTCGCCGAAGCGCGGCTGCTCCGCATCTTCACTGGCGCTCGTCCACTGTATGTGCCCAAGAGTGCTGCGGGCGCGGGCGGACGCGAAATCAGCCGGAACTTCGCCCTGCTGGACCATGAGACCGCCGAAGGAGTGGGCGGATTTATCTCCATCGTAGGCGGAAAGCTCACGACGTATCGGCTGATGGGGAAAGCCACTGCCGACTTGATCTGCAAGAAACTTGGCGTAAATGAAACTTGCACGACCGACACTACTCCCCTGCAGGAGCCGGCGCAGGTAGAAGTGATCCACGATGCCGAGAAGCTCCTGCCGGCTGCGGCAGTCGAGAAGGCGCGCCGCCGCCTGGGCTCTCAGCTGGCGCAGGTGGTGAGTTCGATCCATGCGAATCCACTGCTGGCGGAGATCGTCTGCGAATGCGAGCTGGTGACGCGTGCCGAGCTCGACATGGCGCTGGGTGAATCCTGTGCGGTTCCGGCGCTGAGCATCGGCGACGTTGGCAGGAGAACACGGCTCGGCTTTGGCCCGTGTCAGGGCACTTTCTGCGGCTACAAGGCGATGTTGGCCGGATATCAGAAGCAAAAGTGGTCGGCAGACGAAGCTTCGGACCTATTGCAGACCTACCTGCAGGATCGCTGGAAAGGACAGGCCTGGGTTCCGGACGGCAAGCAGGCCGAGCAACTCGGCCTCAGCAAAGAACTCTTCGAACCAGCCTGCAACGTATCGGACGGAAATGAGGTGGCAAGCCGTGAGCGCTAACGGGTGCGAGGTGCTTGTTATTGGCGAAGGTTTGTCGGGCATCGTGGCAGCCGCCACGGCAGCCACGGAAGGTTCGCGAGTGACGCTGGTCAGCAAGGGCCCAGGAAATTTCGTGCTGGGTTCCGGCTGCGTTGATCTCGACGGACAGGACCGTGCGAAGCTTGGCTTGATCGACGACCGGATGGAAACGGCCGTCTCTTTCTTTCTTGAGCTCACCGCTTCCGCCGATTGTGCTTACAGCGGAGGCGCGGGCGAGCGGCACTTGGTTCCGACAATCCTGGGCACTTTCCAGGAAGTGTCGCTAGCGCCGCGCTGGTTGTGGCAAGCCGACCCGAAAAATTTCAACAAGGTGCTGGTTGCGGGCATTGCCAACCTGCCGGGCTTCGACGCGAGGTTCGTGGCTGAGCGGCTGTCATCGCATTGCCAGCGAATGGGATTGACGACTTCGTATCGAAGCGAAATTGTCACGCTGCCACATAATCCCACGCATGCCCTCACCGCGCTGGAAGTTGCCAGCCATATCGATCGCGATAACGACTATCGCGTTGCAGCGGCTCGGGCCTTGAGGCCGTCAATTCAAGATGCGGAGTTGCTGATCGTGCCTGGCATTCTGGGCGTGAAATCGAATGACACGGACATTGTCTGCTTCGAGGAAGACATCGGATGCGCGGTGTGCGAGTTGGCAACACTACCCCCATCGGTGCCTGGCTTACGTTTACTGCAGCGGCTGGAACGCCGCCTTATACAGCTCGGCGTGAACATCTCTGTCGGTTTCCCGGTGCGCAAGCTGTGCACGGAAGGCCAGCACTGCGTCGCCGTTGAACTGGATACCCCCGGCCGGCCTCGTCAGCTTCGTGCCGATATCGTCATCTTGGCCTGCGGACGATTCTCGAACCTGCTGGAACCCGAGATGGCTAAGTTCACCGGCTACGGTTCGCACTTGGACAACGTATTCGGCTGTGGAAGCCTGCTGGGCCATTTTGATCCGCGGCATCGTAATGCGATTTCCGTCTTGACCGGACACCAGGCAGGAATGCTGGCGAGCAAACAAGGAGTGCAGTATGCGGGACGATGATCTGAAGCTCGACAATTGTGTAAAGTGCTCCGACTGCAACGCCGTGTGTCCGGTGTCGAAGGTCTATCCCGATTACGCCGGGCCCAAAGCTCTTGGTCCGGACATGGAACGCTTCCGCCGCGAAGGCATCGCCAGCGACTCGCGCTGGGTGGAGTACTGCCTGGGTTGCCACCGTTGCGATGTCGCCTGTCCGCATGGCGTGAATGTTTCCGAACTGATCGCCAAGGGAAAAGCGCAGCACGTCAAGAGCGGCCGCGCGGCGCTCCGCGATCACTGGCTGGCCAGGCCGAGCACGCTCGGCAAGTTGTGCTCGACGATCGCGCCGGTGGCGAATGCCGTCATGAACCTCAAGGTCAATCGACTGCTGATGTCTTCCGTCGGCGAGATGACGGCGGAGCGGAAGCTCCCGGCTTACTATTCGGCCCCGATCCGTCCTCGGCTTGGCAATCACGGCTCGACTGCGGCCCTGTTCTTCCCCGGCTGCTATATCCGCTACAACAATCCGCGGCTGGGACAGATGGTCGTCGATCTGTTGCGGATGAATGGCTTCTCCGTGAACGTTGCGTCTGACATTTGTTGCGGCATGCCGGCGATGGCCAACGGCGACACCGCGCAGCTGGACGCTTGCGTGCAGGGGAATGTCACAGAACTGGTCGAAGCTGTCGATCGCGGCGCTCTGATCGTGACCGCGTGTACCAGCTGCGGATACGCCTTGAAAGGAGATTACGCGCATCTCCTCAGCGGCCACGCAACCCTGTCCTATGCCGCGCAGAAGGTTTCCGCTGCAACCTACGATCTCGCCGAACTTCTGGTCAGCCTGCAAGAGGCCGGCAAGCTGAATACCAACTTTGCAACCAATCATCACCGGCTCGCATATCACGCGCCCTGTCATATGAAGTCTCAGGGCATCGGACGACCGTGGTTGCAACTGTTGCGCGCCGTGCCCGGAGTTGAGATCGAGGAGATCAAGGCCGACTGCTGTGGCATGGCTGGAACCTACGGCTTCAAAAAAGAGAAATATACGATCTCGATGGACATTGGGCGTGAACTCTTCCGTGGCGTTTTGGCGTACAAGCCCGACCTGGCCGTAACCGAGTGCGGAAGTTGCCAGATGCAGATCGAACACGGAACTGGGGTGCGCACGCTGCACCCGGCGGAGATTCTGTACGAGGCATATCAAGCCTCGCGCGCCGCGGCCGGGCGCAGCACAAGCTAAGGCCGCGAATCGCGAATTGACTTATTGGGTTCCTGCCATCAACCCGCGTTTCAGTGTTCACGTGAGCTTCGCCGCAGCGTGCCTTCAAGGGCTGCTGAATAGCCCTAGGGCGAGTAGCATTGAAGGAGTGCACTTTCAGGTGGGCCGTTATCGATCTTATTGTCTTCTCGGCGAGATGGCCTTGAGCCGACCAGGCTTCCGCTTTTCAACTTTAGGAGCGTGTTAAGGCGGGCGCCACCGGCCCGGCCGAGTACGCCAGTAAGTTTCGGCTAATCCACCCCCAACGGACAGCATGCTTTCTTGCACGTCTCAATGCGGCATAATATGTCTTCCTTTGCTATTCGTATTCCATCATTCTGAGAGCGCACGAATGTTACTCGCCTGCCTTGTGGCCGGAATCATCGCCTACCTGTTGGGCTCCATACCATTTGGCCTGGTGCTCCTGCGAGTCTTTCGCGGTGTCGACGTGCGCAAGACCGGCAGCGGCAACATCGGTACAGCCAACGTCGCCCGAGTGGCGCCCAGTCTCGGTCTCTGGACGTTGTTTTTCGACTCCGCGAAAGGACTGGTCGCGGTGGTCATCGCCAGGGAGATTGGCCAATACATGACGGATGGTTCAACTCAGGCGATTGCGCTCATCACCGGATTGTGTGCCCTGCTGGCAATCGTAGGACACGTATTTCCGATATGGTTGAGGTTCCAGGGCGGCAAAGGCGTGGCCACCGCGATGGGCGCCTTCCTGGGTCTGATGCCGTGGGCCGTGCTCATCACCATCGTCCTTTACGTCGCCATCTATGCGGTCTGGCACTATACCTCACTCGCCTCCATCTCCTCGGCAGCCTTGTTTCCTCTGATCGCTGGGAACATGATGTCGCCGGCGCAGCGCCCCTTGCTGTTGCCATTCCTCATCGCTGCGTCATTGCTGATTATCGTTAAGCATCGCGAGAATATCCGGCGCCTGCTGGCTGGTACGGAAAACCGTCTCGATCTGAAGCGTCGCTGACGCCCAGAGGGCTCGCTGACAGTGGCAGACGTCCGCTCCCTCTGTGATTGAAATCACAGCCGAAAGTGTCATGGCCCGGCTACAAAAATAGGTAGCCGAGACCACATGTTCACCTCAACCAGAATCGAATCCGGAAAAATAGAAGAAGCCGTCGCGGAGCCAGGCAATCATCATGGCAGCCATTCCCGGGAGCAACGTGCCCGCGAGAGCATGCACCGTTTTGGCTTGCTGCTCGAGCAGACTCGCATCATCCCAGCGGTGCGCTCGCCGGAACTTCTCATCCCCAGCAGCCTCGCCCCGGGAAAAATCGTTTACTTCCTTTTTGGAAATCCGGAGAACACCGCCGAGATGATGGCACGGGTGGCCGCGGCCGGCAAGGTGCCAATCATCAACATCGATCTTGCAGCTGGATTCGCGCGGGACCAGGCAGCGGTATCGTATCTGGCGCATCGGCAGGTGCAAGGCATCATCTCCACTCACCCCGAACCGCTACGAGCCGCCCGCGACTTCGGCTTATTTGCCATCAAACGAACCTTCCTGCTCGATTCCGCCGCCCTCGAGAGCGCCCTGCGCAGTCTGGACCAGTTCATGCCCGATGCCCTGGAAGTGTTGCCGGCCATGGCCGCCCCGCATATCGTCCAGCGGCTGCACCAGATGTATCCCACCCTACCCGTCATTGCCGGAGGCCTGATCACCACCCTTCGGGAAATTGAAGACCTTATTAACCAGGGTATCCATACTGTCTCCGTCAGTGACTATCGCCTCTGGGTAGCGTAGGCGAAAGGCGCGGGCCGCGCTCCTTCTCTGGGAAGGCGAGTGTCGCCGGCCTGCCGCCAACCGTGTTTTGGCGTTTCGTCACATCTTCCAGCGACAGGGGTCACAGACAGCACTATGTCGAAGCAATAAATTGGTATCGCGCGGCAGAGACATAGAGAGGCCGTCCGAAGTCTACAAGTTTCCTACTGGGCGAGAACAAGGAAACTTTTTGCTTCGGACGGCCTTTTCATTTCCTCCTGCACATCGCACACCGCACAAATCAAAAGGAGAAGCTATGTCGACGTCCAGACAGCTTCACAGATTCGATACAAGCAAACACCTATTCCTTACCTTCCTCATCCTAATCTGTCTGCTCTCACTCGCCTTACCAGCCTTAGCTCAAAAAGAAGGAATCGAAACCGGCCCGGGCCATGATCAAGCGGCTCCTCCGGCAGCGACTCCTGCTCCTGCTCCCCCGGTGGAGAAGACGTTCTGGAACCAGCAATATCTGCTGGGAGATTGGGGCGGCGAGCGCACCAAGCTGGCAGAGCAGTACGGCGTTACCTTTGATTTCTTCTATGTTGCCGATTTCCTGGACACCCCTCAGGCAGCCATCAAAACTGGTGCTGCAGGTTGGAATCGTGTCCGCGGCACCATGGACATTGACTTCGGAAAACTGGCAGGTTGGAACGGTCTCACCTTCCACGTCACCGGCCTTTGGCAGGGCGGTCCAAACCTCGGCGCCAACTACCTGGGTAGCATCTCTAACCCCAGCGGCCTGGTCAGCGCACGCACCGAGATCCTCGACTCCTACTGGTTGCAGTACGCGATGCTGAACGACAAAGTTGAGTTCAGGTTCGGCCAGTTTGCCAGCATGGATGAATACGGTCTGCAGCCTTATGGCGGCAGCTTCCTGATGGAGCCGATCGACTACGGTTTCGGCAATCGCTTCAACGATTATGCCTCGTTCGATCCGGCTTCCGGCCCTGGCCTCGCCTTGAAAGTCAAACCCTACAAGTGGATGTACTTTAAGGCGGCTTACACCTCGGGCAACCGTAATCCTTACGTGCAGGATCCCAACGGCTTCCACTTTGTGAAGCACGATTCCGGCGTCCTTAGCGACGAAGTTGGATTTGACATCGGCCAGCAGGGCGGTAAGGTTGCGAAGGCCAAATACTATCCCGGCCACTATGCCTTTGGATCGACCTACAACGGCGGCAAGTTTGCCAATCCGTTCAATCCGGTCCCGCTTTTCTACTCGCCTTACACCGGCAACTACGTGATGTACATCATGGCGAACCAGGCGGTCTACCGTCCGAAAGCCGGCGCGAACAGCGGACTGGATGCTTTCTTCGGTTACGCCGGATCACCGAATGCCACCTACAACTTCGTAGACAAAAACATCACCACTGGAATTGTCTACAACGGCCCGATCCCGAGCCGGCAGAAAGACTCTGTTGCTTTTGCATTGTCGTATAGCCACGTCAGCGATGCCTATAGCGCAGCGTATGCGTCGTCTTTCCTTGGCGCGCCGGTGCTGGGTTCGGAGAAAGCGTTCGAGGTCAACTATCTGTTCCAGGCAACCCCATATTTCATGATCCAGCCAGTAGTGCAGTGGTATGCAGAGCTGGGAGCGAATCCTCAGAATCCGACAGGCGTAGTGCTGGGATTCCGGACGAAGGTTACGTTCTAAACGCGGGACGTGCTGGAAACGCATTATGAACAGCCACTCCGATGCATTGCAGAAAATCGAGGGGGCACTCTTTGATTCACGTGATCGGCGGAGGGCAGGAGGAAATGATGGCGAATTACATTGGAGCAATTGATCAGGGCACCACAAGCACACGCTTCATGGTGTTTGACCGTTCCGGGCGGGTCATCACGACGGCCCAGAAGGAACACGAGCAGATCTATCCCAAGCCGGGCTGGGTCGAGCATAACCCCGAAGAGATCTGGGCTCGCACCCAGGAAGTCATCGCAGAAGCCTTGAAGGCCAAGAATCTCACCGCAAAAGATCTCGCGGGAGTGGGCATCACCAATCAGCGCGAGACCACGGTGGTGTGGAATAAGAAGACCGGCAAGCCGGTCTACAACGCACTCGTATGGCAGGATACCCGCACCGCCGATTACGTGGCCGAGTACTCCCGTTTGGGCGGACAGGATCAGTTCCGCCGCAAGACCGGACTGCCCCTGGCGACCTATTTCAGTGGACTGAAAATCAAGTGGATCCTGGAAAACGTCCCCGGCGTCCGTCCCCTGGCGGAGACCGGTGAAGTGCTGTTCGGCAACATCGATACTTATCTGATCTGGCAGCTCACGGGCGGCACGAACGGCGGTATTCACGTTACTGACGTCAGCAACGCCAGCCGCACCCAGTTGATGAACCTGGAAACCCTGGCGTGGAGCTCCGAAATCACGAAGGTGTTCGGAATTCCTCTGGCTATGCTGCCGAAGATCTGCTCCAGCAGCGAAGTGTACGGCACCGCGAAGGTAACCGCCATCGCGGGCGTTCCCGTGGCCGGCGACTTGGGCGACCAACAGGCCGCTCTGGTTGGACAAACCTGCTTCAAGCCTGGCCAGGCCAAGAACACCTACGGCACCGGCTGCTTCCTGCTGCTCAACACCGGCACCACACCGGTGCAGTCGGAATTCGGGCTGCTGACCACCCTGGCTTACAAGCTGGGCAAAGAGCCCGCGGTTTATGCCCTCGAGGGCAGCGTAGCTATCACCGGAGCCTTGGTGCAGTGGCTGCGTGACAACCTCAACATGATCAGCAAGAGCTCGGACATCGAAGCTCTCGCCAAGACTGTGGAAGACAACGGCGGCGTCTACTTCGTGCCGGCCTTCTCCGGGTTGTTTGCTCCTTACTGGAAGGCAAGCGCTCGCGGCGTCATCGCTGGTCTGACCCGCTACGTCAACAAAGGCCACATCGCTCGCGCCGTTCTGGAAGCCACAGCGTTCCAGACTCGCGAAGTGGTCGACGCTATGAAGAACGATTCCGGGATCGAACTCGACGTGCTGCGCACCGATGGCGGCATGGTCAACAACGACCTGCTCATGCAGTTCCAGGCGGACATTCTGAACAAGGCTGTCGTAAAGCCTGTGGTGAATGAAACCACCGCATTGGGTGCTGCCTATGCAGCCGGCCTCGCGGTTGGCTTCTATAAGAACCTTGACGACCTGTGCGCCAACTGGGCAGTCGACAAGACTTGGAAGCCGAACATGAACGCCACCAAGCGCGATTCCGAATACAAGCTGTGGAAGAAGGCCGTCACCAGAACATTCGACTGGGTAGAAGAAACGCCCGCGGTCGAAGAACCCGAAAAGGAACTCGCAGCAGCCGCAAAATAACGGCAAGGAGACTGACTTATGCATAGTCCAATATTTGGCGAATTCATGGGGACCATGGTGCTGATCCTGCTGGGCGACGGCGTAGTAGCCAACGTCCTGCTCAAGAAGTCGAAAGGCGAGGGATCAGGCTGGATCGTGATCACCACCGGGTGGGGACTGGCGGTGATGGCCGGAATTTTCACGGCGATCGCCTGCGGAAGTTCCGCCGCGCACATCAATCCCGCGGTCACACTCGCTGTGGCTCTTTTAACCGGTAAGTGGGCGATGGTCCTGCCCTTCTGGGGCGCGCAGGTTGCTGGCGCTTTCGTTGGCGCTACCTTGACCTGGCTGGTCTATCTTCCTCACTGGTCGGTTACAGAGGACCAGGGAGCCAAGCTGGGCATCTTCTGTACCGGCCCGGCCATTCGCAACATCCCCGAAAACCTGATGACCGAAATCATTGCGACCACCACGCTGATCTGCGTAGGATTCGCGTTTGGCGCTTCGGCCGTTTCTCCGACCGGGTTACCTCCCGGCTTCGCTCCCTATCTGTGGGGCATGCTGGTTTGGGTGCTTGGTCTTTGCCTCGGCGGTCCGACCGGCTATGCCATGAACCCTGCTCGTGACTTTGGTCCGCGCCTGGCTCATGCTCTGCTACCTATCTCGGGTAAAGGAAAGTCGGATTGGGGTTATGCGTTGGTTCCGATCGTGGGGCCGTTTGTTGGTGGCGCCATTGCCGCAGCCAGCATTCACCTCATCAAGTACTAGGGTTCGCACCGGGTATCGGTGAGAACCACCTCTTCGCGCTGGCGTCGCTCTTCGGAGCGGCGCCGGCCGCAGAAAAGCACAACCCCTCAACTCGAAATATTCTGCATTCGCAGAGGAGGTAAGCCAGTGCCAGAGCTAGTTCATACTGGTGTCATGAAGAAGCTCATCAATTCCCCTCAGGAGGTCGTGCGCGAGGCGCTTGAGGGTATGGAGGCGGCGCACGGCGACCGTCTTCGCATCAACTACGATCCCAATTACGTCGTGCGCAAAGATGCTCCGGTAAAGGGCAAAGTCGGCCTGGTCTCGGGCGGCGGCAGCGGCCACGAACCCATGCACGGCGGATACGTCGGCAAAGGCATGCTCGACGCAGCCTGCCCGGGCGCGGTCTTCACCAGCCCTACTCCTGATCAAATGTACGAAGCCAGCAAGGCCGTCAACGGCGGCGCCGGCATCCTGCACATCGTCAAGAACTACACCGGCGATATCATGAACTTTGAGCTCGCCGCCGAAATGCTGAAGTCCGACGGCATCGACGTGCAAAGCGTCCTCACCGACGACGATGTCGCGGTCGAGAATAGCCTGTGGACCGCCGGACGTCGCGGCGTTGGGCTGACTGTGCTGATGGAGAAGTTGCTGGGCGCGGCGGCCGAACAGAAAGCCACTCTGGCTCAGATCAAGACGCTCGGCGATCAGATTCGCAATACCGGCCGCAGCATGGGCATGGCTCTGAGCGCCTGCACCGTGCCGCATGCCGGCAAACCTTCCTTCGAGTTGCCGGATGACGAGATCGAACTCGGCATCGGCATTCACGGAGAGCCTGGACGCCGGCGCGTTAAAATCGCCAGCGCCGACGAGATCACCGAGATGCTGATGGAACCCATCGTCAGCGACCTGCCTTTCAAAAAAGGCGAAGAGGTTCTGCTCTTCGTCAACGGTATGGGCGGCACGCCGCTCATCGAACTCTACATCATTTATCGTAAGGCAGCGCAAATAGCCAGGGAGAAGGGCCTGAAGGTTGTCCGCAACCTGGTGGGCTCCTACATCACCAGCCTGGAAATGGCTGGAACTTCGATCACGCTGCTGCGCATGAACGATCAACTGTGTAAGCTGTGGGACGCTCCCGTCGACACTCCAGCACTGCGCTGGGGCTGAGACCAATAGACAAACGTCATGGAATACTTAAGTGTGGAAAATGCGCGGTCGTGGATCCAAACGGCCGCGCTTCTTATTTCTGAAAACGCAGCCATGCTGACCGAACTCGACACTGCCATCGGCGACGGTGATCACGGCGAGAACATGATGCGCGGCTTCAAAGCGATCGGCAAGAAGCTCGACGCTGCTGGACCCATTACGGACTTGTCGGCACTCTTCAAGCTGGTCGGCATGACCTTGCTGTCTTCGGTCGGCGGGGCAGCCGGGCCGCTTTACGGAGGCTTCTTCCTCGCTCTCAGCAAAGCGTCCATTGGCAAAGAGAAGTTGAGCAAGGCCGAGTTGGGCGAAGTGCTCACGGAAGGCCTGGCCGACATTCAGCGTCGCGGCAAAGCGCAGTTGGGCGACAAGACGATGGTCGACGCACTCTCCCCGGCGCTGGACGCTTATCGCGCTTCGCCCGACGGCGATGTGACCACGGCCATGCATGCCGCGGTCGAGCAAGCCCAGAAGTCGGCCGAAGCGACGATTCCGCTGCAGGCACGTAAAGGACGAGCCAGCTACCTCGCCGAACGCAGCATTGGTCATCAGGATCCCGGCGCCACCTCGAGCTGGCTTCTGTTGCAGGCGCTGCGAGCAGCGTGCGAAGCTAGCTCATAGCAGCGGAGAACGCGCGTATGGTCGGCTTGGTCCTGGTCTCGCACAGCAAGAAATTGGCCGAAGCTGTACGGGAGTTGGTCCTGCAGATGACGGTTCCTGGCTTCCCTATCGCGGTTGCCGGTGGGGTTGGTGACAATCACGACGAGCTGGGGACTGACGCGGTTCACATCTCCGAGGTGTTGCAAGAACTGCCTTGCCCCGAAGGCGTGCTGGTGCTGATGGATCTGGGAAGCGCCGTCCTAAGCGCTGAGACTGCGCTGGAACTGTTCGACGCCGCGAAGTGTCCGATTCGCCTCTGCCCTGCACCGCTGGTCGAAGGCGCCGTGGCGGCCGCAGTGAGAGCGCAAGCGGGCGGAACGCTCGAGCAAGTTGCCCAGGAAGCCGAGCTGGGTCTCGCCGCTAAGCGAGAGCAATTAGGTGTTGCAAGTGCCGCAGAGCTCCCCCCTGTGGCCACGCAGTCCCTGACAGGAACGCCGGACGAGACTGTGGAACTCGTGCTCGAAGTTCACAATCAGCACGGGCTCCATGCTCGTCCGGCAGCTGCGTTAGTACGGACTGCCAGCCTGTTCTCTTCCATCGTAGAGATCGCAAATCTGTCCACGAATCGCGCTCCCGCCTCCGCCCGCAGCCTCACCAGCCTCTCCCTCCTCAACGTTCGCAAGGGTGATCGCATCAAAGTCGTTTGCAGGGGCACGGATTGTCAGACCGCTCTTCTGGCCATTCGCGATCTTGCCGCCGCCAACTTCGGCGACAACATCGAGGCTGAACCTCTACCAAGGGCAGTGACTTCGACACCGCCGACTGAAGCGCGCGGCTTCCCTGGTTCGGATGGCATCGCTATTGGTCCGCTGATCGCCTTGCAGGGGTTAGAGGTTAGCGTCGATGACGCTCCCCCAGCCGGACCGGCGGCGGAGATGGAGATGCTAACGGCCGCGATGGACGCCGTTCGCGATCAGCTACAGCGCACGAAAAGCCCGACCGGCGCCAATGCGATCCTCGAAGCGCAGGCTTTGATTCTCTCCGATCCTGAAGTCCTGCAGAAGCTCCAATCATCGATACAGGATGACAAACTGTCGGCCACTCGCGCCTGGGCAAATGTCACTCGCGAACTCGCGGCCGAGTATGCGGCAATGGACGACAGTTATTTGCGAGAGCGTGCTACCGACATCCGGGATATAGCGCAACGTGTTCTCCGCCAGATGAAAGGGATCAGCGCCCATCCGCCGATCTGCCCGGAGACGCCCGCAATTCTCTTTACCGACGAATTGCTGCCCAGCGAGGCGTCAGTCTGCGACCCGAAGCGAGTGCTGGGCGTGATCACGGCCAAAGGCAGCGCAACGTCGCACAGCGCAATTCTCATACGGACTCTCGGAATTCCCATGGTGGTTGGTGCCAGTGGAATCGGAGCCGCCGACGCCGGCAAACTGGTCACCATAGATGGCTCGACCGGCGAATTTTGGATCAATCCCGATGCGCCGACCAGAGCCCGGCTCAACGAACTTATGCAGCTTCAACTTGAGCGCAAAAAGAAAGCCGAGCGCGCACGTACCGACCCCAGCGTCACGCTCGACGGCGTTCGTATGGAAATACTCACCAACGTCGGTAACGCCCGCGACTCCAGAATCGCTGCGGAAAACGGCGCCGAAGGAGTGGGTCTGCTGCGGACCGAGTTCCTCTTTCTCTCACGGAAAGAGGCGCCCACCGAGGACGACCAGGTCAATGCGCTGCGTGAGATTTGCGAACCGATCACCGGCCCGATCATCATTCGCACGCTGGATGTCGGAGCCGATAAACCCCTCGCGTTCCTGCCACAACCGGAGGAGCACAATCCCTATCTGGGGGCGCGCGGCATTCGCTTATCGCTGCAATCTCCGAAGCTATTCCTTCCACACCTGCGAGCCATTCTGCGCGCCGGCGTCGGTCATGAGATCTGGCTGATGTTCCCCATGATCGCGCTAGTCCGGGAGGCACGACAGGCTTTGGAACTGCTGGACGAAGCGCATCGGCAACTTGAGGCCGGCAACATCCCGCACGCCTGGCCGATCCAGCGCGGTGTGATGATCGAAGTACCGTCGGCAGCACTTCTTGCCGACCAACTTGCCGAGGACCTCGACTTCTTCAGCATCGGCACCAACGACCTAACGCAGTACACCATGGCTGCCGAGCGCGGCAACGCAAATGTCGCCGATCTTCAGGACCCTTTACATCCCGCTGTTTTGCTTCTGATGAAATCTGTAGTGGAAGGCGCTGCGTCGCGACACCGGCATGTTTCCGTCTGCGGAGACGCCGCCTCGGACCCGCTGGCCGCAGCCATCTTCGCCGGCCTCGGTATTCGCAGCTTGAGCGTCAGACCGAATCAATCTGCGGAGATCAAGGCGTTGTTCCGTGGCCTGGAGATCGCTCGTTTGCAAGAGATGGCAGCTCAAGCCCTGCGCCTGCAGGATGGTCGAGAAGTCCGCGGCCTCGTAGCCGAACACTTCCATGCCTTAAGTCCCACAAAGTAAGACCAGGGCTTCTCGCCGATCGTCAGGCAAAAGTCCGGCGTGCGTTGCTTCGGCCACAACTATCACTTCTTGCTCTTGTACATACGCCCTACAGCCTTCGCAACCGTGTCGCGAGGAACCAGTCGCAGAGCTTCGGTGAGCAAACGATTCTTCCATCCGGGAATCACGATGCGTTTGCCAACCTTCATCCCCTCGTATCCCGCGCGTGCGACCTCCTGAACATCCATGTAGAGAGGAGCGTTGGCCCGGCTGCTGCCGCCCGCGTGTGCACGCTTCTGAAACCCGGTCTCCACCGGACCGGGCGACAGACACGTGACGGTCACACCGGTGTCGCTCAATTCCTCCGCCAGTGCCTCGCTGAAGTGCAGCACGAATGCTTTGCTGGCGTAATAGATTGCTGTGTAGGGTCCGGGCAGAAATGCCGCGACACTGCCCACGTTCACCACCTTACCGCGGCGTCCGACGATCTGTGGCAGAAACAGCTTCGTAAGATGAGTCAGGGCGACGATGTTGACCTGGATCATCTCCGCCTCGTGATGCCAGTCTGTCTGGAGAAATGGCCCACTACCACCGAAGCCGGCATTGTTCACCAGCACATCGACCGCAATCTCAGCCTCCTGCAACTCCTGATAAAGTTCTGCGGGCGATGCCGGATGGGCCAGATCTCTCGGCGAGATGCGCACCTCAATGCCATGTTGCGACTGAAGCTGTTCCCCAATTTGGTGGAGCGCTGCGCGATTACGCGCCACCAGCACCAGGCGATAACCATCAGCGGCAAACAGCCGCGTCAACTCCAGACCGATGCCGCTGGACGCGCCGGTGACCAGCGCCGTTTTGACTGTCGTGGAAGGATTCGGGTTCACGCCTTACTTATAGCCCATTCGCCCCGATTGCTGCAGTGCCCCCTCAGATTCCGCAGCAAGGTAAAAGACGGATCACCAGAGGTCCGGCGAGCAGCGCTGTGGAGGGGCGATGAGCATTATTCTGCTACAGACCACTCGCGAGTTGTTGAAGCCGGCGACCTCTCATTTGCTCATCGGACCGCGAACCGTCGCGGCATGTTCGCACACCCGCTAGCAGTGCGGGATGTCCTCGTGCCACGCTGCCTTCACGGTGCAAAATACCCTGAGATATCCATGATCAACTGGGTGGGGCTGGATGCGTATGCGTCCGTCTTGCCGTCGCCGTTGGGCACAAGCGCCATGTTGGAAGTGATGGCGCCATCGGCGGCGTTCAGCGTCGAGACGGTCGGCTGCTGCAGTGGATCCGGCCACAGAGTCAGATAGCCGAGCCGCCCGGGTGGCACCACGGTCGCGTTGAACACGTAGGCCAGTGCTGTGGCGGGCGGTCCGCACGGGCTGTTTTCCACTTGGACGGTCAATTCTCCCTGGAACGGCTGACCGTTCTCACGCGTGTCGATCACGCGGCAAGGCGTCAGCGCATAGAACGACAAGCCACCTGTGCCCGGTGCGGCGAAGTAGCCATTCACGTCGATGATCAGGTCGGTGTCATCGGTAACGTAGGTAGCCACGCCGCCCTCGTTGCCCGCCGGCACGATCGCCGCGTTCGCCACGTTGGTACCTGTGGAATCGTTCAGGGTCGAAACCATGGGACGCGCCGTACCCTGCGGCCACACCGTCAGGTAGCGCACCGCCCCGCCATTCTTGGGAACGACCGTGAAGTTGAGCGAATACGCTGCCGCGGCATTAGGCAGGAGGCAGCTGCTGCTCAGCACCGGGAAGTCACGCTCCTGGCCGCCGACGAGTGAAGGTCCGCCCAGCGAACCAGTGGGACCGCGGGTATCGGCGACGCGGCATGGCGCTACCGGATAGAACTCGAGTGTCGATCCGTTAGCCGGGATGAAGTAGCCGTTGATGTCGAGCACGACGTTGGTCGTGTTGGTAACGTAGACGCTCACCGAGCCGCTCGGCGTGCCTGCTGGAATGATCACTGCGTTGGCTTTCGTGCGCCCGTCAGGCGAGTTGAGCGTCGATGCTGTGGGCTGGCCTTCGCCGGTGGGCCAGATGGTGAGATAGCCCAGGCGCCCCTGCGGGATGACGGTGACATTCAGCGAATAGGCGGCCGCGGTTGCGGGAATGCCGCAAGGGTTATCGCCCTCCGAGAGCGGGAACGCGCGCGCGCTGTTGCCCGGAATCGCCGGTCCGCCGAATGCGCCGTTAGGATTGCGAGTATCAACCACGCGGCAGGGAGCGATAGCGACGAACTGCAGTGGCGATGAAACAGGGTTGACAATCTGCGTCACACTGCCGCTGCTGGGCGAGTAGTCGCTGTCGCCCGAATATGCCGCGACAATCGCATCTGTTCCGACCGGCAACGCCGACGAGATGCAAGCGGCCTCGCCGGAGTTCAGCGCGATCGACGTGCATCCGGAGATGGCGCTCCCGTTCGAAGTGAAGCTGACGGTGCCTGTTGGAGCCGGAGGTCCGGATGGGCCAACGGTCGCGGTGATCGTTACCTGTCCGCCGCCGACGGAAGGATTGGGCGTACTGGTTACCGTGGTTGTACTCAGCGGAAGTTGCACCACCTGCTGCACGGCGTTCGAGGTGCTTCCCGCGAAGCCTCCCCCTCCCTGATAGACCGCTACGATACTGTGGGTGCCGATCGGCAAGCCTGAGTAGTTGAGCACGGCAATGCCGGCACTCAGAGTGCCTGAGCCAATCTGCACGCCGTCGCTCTTGAAGATGACGGTGCCGGTCGGCGTCAAACCGTTCTGCGCTTGGACGGTCGCGGTCATTGTGACCGCCTGTCCTTCGTGCGAAGGATTCGGCGTAGTTCCTAGAGTTGTTGCGGTCGAGATCACGGGCGGGCCGGTCAACTTGAAGACGGTGCCGTCACTGTTGGCTCCGCCGATGTATGTCGTGCCGTAGAGGAAGCCGTCGCTGGCCAGGAGCAGATCGCCGTAAGGACTGCTGCCGTCGCCGCAATTGCAAAAATCGTGAAGAGAGTTCGCCTGACCGTTGGACGTGAGACGGTACGCGGTGCCATGGTTGTACTGGCCGAAACCGGCAGTAGTTCCGTAAAAGTTGCCGTCCGAAGCTTCGATCAGCCCGGATTCCGAGTTCGCTCCGGCCGGACAACTGTGACTGCAAAATGCGAAGACAACGCTGAAGTTGCTGCCATTCGGGCTGATCTTGAAAATTGTGCCGCCACCTCCTGCCCCACCCTGATTGGTCGTGCCGTATAGATAGCCATCACTGGCCAGCAGCAGCTTGCCACGTGGGCTGTTGCCGTCGCTGGCGCCACTGAAGCTGTGCAGCACGGTGTAGGCGCCATCCGGCGTGAGCCGAAACACCACTCCATAATTCCCGTTGGCTCCTCCATAGGTTGTGGTGCCGTAGAAATTGTGGTCTGGGGCCTCCACCAGACCGGCCAATGGGTGTGCGCCGTCCGCACAGTTGGCCAGCGAGCAGAATGTGTACAAGACCCGAAAGTTGCTGCCATCTGCGCCGATCTTGAACGCGGTGCCGTCATTTCCACCGCCGTAGGCAACGCCGTAGAGATTGCCGTCGCCGGCCAGCAGGAGCGGTGCGTAGATCACACCGCCGCCCGCTCCGGTGAGGACGCTAAACGTTCCCTGTGGCGTGATTTTATAGACGACGCCAGGGTCGGGGCCTGGACCGCCCGAGCGCGTTGTGCCATAGAGATTACCGGCCGCATCCTGCACCAGACCGCTTGATGGGTACTCGCCATCGGTGCCGACGAAGTCGTGAACCAGTGTGACGGTGCCGTCGGGCGTCATCTTGAAGACGACTCCGTAGTTGTCCGCGCCCCCCTTCTCGGTAGTGCCATAGAAGTTGCCGTCGGCCCCCTGCACGAGCCACTCGCGGTAAGGGTTCATTCCGTCGCTGCCATTGAAGTTGTGCAGATTGGTGAAGGTCTGCGCAGCTGAGGCAATGGTCATCGCTACGCAAAATGCAACCGTGATGTAGAACCTTATCCGCAAGCCGCTATTCCGCATACTGTCTCTCCTCTGGTTGGCATCGGCGCAACCGCTTTGGACGGCTGAGCCGCTTACAGTCGGCATGGTTGGTAATTGCTTTTCGCAGAGTAGTGGCCTGGCGCTATTCAGCCCCTTCCATCCTCAGCTCTTCTCGTCGGGAGTTCTCTTGCTGTCCCCAGGATCGGCAACTGCCCCAATCGCTTGGCCCACCCAGAATCCGGAAAAATCCTTTACCTCACATTGCGCAAAGCGCCGGACAGAAACGTCATCAAGCTTTGCGAAAATTTTTGTAGGGCGGAATCGGTTACCAGAGCGTAGCGGTTGCCCTGCAGCCCAGCGCGGGGGAGATTGATGTATTGCAGAAATTACGCGCGGCACAGCAAAGCACCAATCATTGGAATTGCCTAACGAGTTCAGAGTAGGAATGGGCTAAGGCGTGCAAGCGAGCAAGGTAGGTTTCTGTGGCGTAAGGGGCAGCAGCACTTAGTCTGTCGTGCGCGATCTTTGGTTTGCCGCGAGACCATGTCCACGGGACTGTGTGCCCTGGCAAGGAATGGAAGCCATAGTCATGGATTTAGAGATTTTGCACGACTATCTCATCGAATCGAAAGAGCTGTTGCAGGGAGCCCAAGAAGACGCCCTTCGCCTGGAAGCGGATCCAGCCAACGATCAGGTTCTGGCGTCGATCTTTCGCGCGTTTCATACCATCAAGGGCGGCGCCAGTTTCCTCGAGGCCAATCATCTGGTTGAATGGGCTCACGACCTTGAAGACCTTCTGGATAAATTGCGCTCCCATACTTTACCGATCAACTCCGCGAGGATTGACGCCATGCTCAAGGGAATCGACGTCATTGAGCAAATGCTGCGCGAACTGGCGGAGGAAAGGGAGCCGGAAGCTGGGCCGGCCGATCTTAGCGGGGTCATCAGGGCTCTTGCCTCACTTACATCCGATCCCGCCAACCCAGGCGTCAGCATCGCGCCAGACCCGGTTCGCGCAGTCGAAGAGATCTTTCGCGAGGAAGATAATACGTGCACAACGGAGATAGCTGCCGGTCCTAAGCAGCGGGGCCAAGAGTCCTCCTCATGCGGGCGACCGGACGCTGCGACGGCAAGGTGCTTGGAAGAGGCCGCCCCGGCCGAACTTCATAGCTCGCCGCACGTAGCCGTGGCGGAGGTCCAGGGCGCGCAGCAAATTGCAACCTCGCGGCCCGGGAAAGCTGTGAGAGAACCGTCCCTGGCAGCGCCCGCCAAAGCGGCTGAACTTGTCGAGACCTCGTTACGAGTTGATGCGAATCGGCTCGACGCGGTCATGAACCAAGTGGGAGAGCTGGTCCTGCTGCGCAATCGTCTTATTTCCGCAGTAGCCAGCCTGGGTAAGCAAGACGAAGACATGTCTCGCATTGCCCGGGAGACCGATCTGACTGTCAACGATCTGCAGAACACGGTGATGCGTCTGCGTATGCAGCCCTGCAAACGCCTCTTTCAACAATTGCCTCGGGTCGTCCGGGACGTCTCCCGCCAGCTAGGTAAGGATGTACGCCTGGAAATCATCGGTGAGGATGTCGAGATCGATAAAGCCGTGGTTGACGCCTTGTCGGGTCCGATGACTCATCTGGTACGCAACAGTCTGGATCATGGTGTCGAGTTACCGGAAGTTCGGACCATGGCCAACAAGCCATCCACGGCTTTACTCCGCGTCTCTGCAATCCACCTGGGGGATAAGGTCCGCATCGAGGTTTCCGACGACGGCAAGGGGATCGATCGGCGCTTCCTTATGCAGAAAGCTCTGGATAAGGGAATCCTTACTGCTGAGCAGGCCGCCCATCTCTCCGAGCAGGAAGCGTTGGAACTCATCTTCCGACCAGGGTTCTCAACCAAGGAGCAAGCTTCTGACCTGTCCGGACGCGGCGTCGGCATGGACGTCGTGAAGGAAACCACGAACAGGCTCCGCGGCCGCCTGTCGATTGACACCCATCCAGGGCAAGGAACGTGCATCGCCATGGAGTTCCCACTCACCTTAGCTGTCCTGCCGGTGCTCTATCTGAGGGTTCGACAGGACATCTATGCGCTGCCGATCTCGGCCATCGACGGCCTGACGGATCTTGAAGAAGATCGTGTCCATAGGCTAGCCGGGCGGGTGACCTATCGAGTGGACGGGACGCGCACCGTTCCGCTGGTCGACCTTGGCGCGGTCTTGCAGGATCGGCCGCTTCGACTAGGCGCCGAGAGGGTGGAGGGAGTACTGACGGAACGCGGCATCTTCGTTGTGTCGGAAGTCATGGGCAATGAAGATTCTGTGGTCAAGCCCATCGACTTTCTCACGGGGCGAAACCTCTACCAGGGCGCCACCATCTCCGGACGAGGGAATGTCGTCCTGATCCTGGACGCCAGCGCACTGAGTGCGGCCGCCTCCGTCGCGTCGGAAGGAGATATTTGATGGACGTTCAATGCATCATGAGGATCATGGACGCGTCGTTTCGCACGCGGCGCATCATCGAACACTCGCTGCATGAGATAGACCGCCGGGCTCTGAATGCGATGGTGCTGGTCAAACGGCATGGCAACAAGCTTGCCAGTTATGGTGTGGTGGCCCAAGCATTTCGAGAACAGGCGGGACATTTGAAGGAAGCCGCATCTCCCCTACAGCAGTCAATTGCGCCGCTGGTCCGGATACAAATGCGCATTTTGCAGGATCGTGGTTATACCGACATGTTCCGCCGGGCTGCGCAACGCTTGGGGAATGTCCAGAGTGCCCACACTTTCCTCCGGCAATCGGAAGGCAATTGGCAGAGGGACATGGATGCAGAAGATGCGGAGGGACTTACCATCCTGCGCCGTCTGGTGGAAACGGTGGTGCGGCTGCAGGAAGGCATCGCGGAGCAGGAATACGTAGTGACGAATGGTCGTATTGAAGCGGCGCTCTCGGCACAAAGCGGCGCTCCCCTCATGCGAGTCTCTCATGAGATGGGCCTGGCGGTGGCCAAGGTGAGAGACGCAATCTGGAAGTACCGCGGTGAACTGGAGGAGGTACTGCATGAAAGCAGCAGCAGTATTTGAAGCGGGCAATCACCGCTGGTGGGTGTTATATGACCAGGATGAACGACGCGTGATTGATTCAAACGTCTATGTGGTGGAAGCCAACGGACAGAGCGCGATTCTGGATCCCGGGGGGTTTGAGATATTCCCGCAGGTCCTGGCCGCGGTGGCGGAAGTTGTGCCGCCCTCGTCCGTGGCCAAGGCATTTGTTTCGCACCAGGATCCGGACGTCGCTTCCAGCCTTCCGCTCTGGAATGCGTGCAATGACAGAATTCAATGGCACGTGCCGACTCTGTGGGAAGATTTCATTCGCCATTATGGCGCATTGAATGCCGACTTGATCGGTATACCCGATGAGGGCGGATCGATGGTCATAGGCAGTAAAAGGATGGAATTCATTCCAGCGCACTACCTGCATGCTTCGGCCAATTTTCATCTCTACGATGCTGAAGCCAAAGTATTTTTCTGCGGCGACGTAGGCGCAGCTCTTCTTCCACCGGGTCACAGCGCCTGGGTAGGCGGCCGGCAGGGGGAAGAATCCGCCAAGGCATTCGATGAGCATATGCAACACGCCAAGTTCTTTCATCAACGCTGGATGTCTTCTAACGAAGCCAAGAAAGATTGGATCGACCGGGTTCGTCAGCTCGATATCGACTTCCTCTGTCCGCAGCACGGAGCAATCTATGCTGGCGAAAACGTACAACGCTTCTTGAACTGGTTCGACGGACTGACTGTCGGGACCGCGGTTTCTCGCTGAAGGAGAAAGTAAATGGCCAGTACCGTAATCAGCAACAACCTGCGCGCCAAAAAAAACGCGAGCCCTGCTAAGAAAACTCGCCGGCCCGCGGGACCGGACCGCAGGTACTTGAGTACCAGTCTCAGTCGCCACGTTTTGACGGTCCCAGCCGTCAGGCAACAGCACGCGAACGGCGCTGAAAGAGAGCGGCTGCTGGAGTACGCGCGGACACTGCTCGAACCCCTCTCCAGCCTCGAGATGCTTTGCGAAGCCGACGAGAAGATGGAGAACCTCATCTTTTACATGAACCGAACCGCCATCGAGGTCATGCATCTGAATCACGAACGGCTCAATCCCAGCCTTCGGGGAGCGGATGTGCGCACCGCCATGGGACGATCCATTCATCAGTTTCACAAAGATCCGGAACGCATCCGGAGTATCTTTCGTTCTCTGGCGGCTGATACGGCGAAGGAACATAACACCGAGCTGGCCTTGGGCGGGGTCACGTTTACTCTCGGCTTCACGCCCGTATGCAACCCACAAGGTAAAGTCATCGCCTTTCATGCTTCCTGGCGCAACGTCAGCGATGCCAAGCTGGCCGAACAGGTGATTGCCAGCATAAGCAAAGATGCGTCAGAGAATGCCGATTCTCTCATGGGCGTGGCCACCGAGACAGAACAGGCCATGAAGGCTGTGGGCGGCACGCTCAACGGACTTGCTCAGTCTGTTTCCGACAGCCGGAAAGCCTCCCAAGGCCTGATATCGCAGGTGGGTGCCATTGGCCGGATCGCGCAGACAATTCGTGAGATCGCCTATCAGACAAACTTGCTCGCTCTGAACGCCGCGATTGAGGCGGCACGGGCCGGAGAACATGGTCGTGGCTTTGCCGTGGTCGCCGATGAGGTGCGCAATTTGTCCAAGAGAGTTCAGAAGGCTACCGAAGAAGTCCAAAGCAATATAGCCGACATCGACGGTTCCGCCAGATCGATTGAAAAGACCAGCCACAGTGCCGAACAAACTGCGCATGGCGCTGAGTCGGTCACTCTGTCACTGAGTGAGCGAGTCCAGTCCCTGCACACTCTGGTTGCCAGGATGACTCTGGCTTCCGCGAAAAATGAAACCAAGATCTTCGTCCGCAACATCGTAGCTGAAATCAATAACCGCACGCCGTCGATTGCCGAAGAGGTTCCTGACCACCACCAGTGCAGGTTTTCGCGGTGGTACGACGGAATCGGGCGGGAATCTTTCGGACAGCTCGCTGCTTTCCAGGATGTCGAAAGTCCCCACGCCGCTCTTCACCTGGCTGCGCGAAATATTCGCGCTGCGCTGCAGGCGGGGAACCATGAGGAAGCTATACGACAGGGTGCGGCGATCTCACGGTCTGAGCAAGAGCTTCTCAGCAAGCTGGACGTTCTGAGCGCAGCCCTCTGTGGGGGGGAGACGGGAGAGATCAGCCATGAGTGAAGTGCTGCAGGAAGTCGACGAACGCTCGAAACTGGCTGGCACGAATAAATTTGAGCTTCTGATTTTTCGCCTGGGAGAAGATCAGAACTCATCCACGAAAGAGATCTTCGGCATCAATGTGTTCAAGGTACGCGAAGCACTGATCATGCCTTCGATCACCCCAATGCCTGGATCTCCGAAGCATGTTCTTGGGGTGGCCAATATACGCGGCCAGATCATCCCGGTGATCGATCTTCCTTCGGTGGTGGGCTGCAAGCCCGCCGCACGCAACATCCTGCTGGTCACGGAATACGAACGGTCGGTTCAAGGATTTGCGGTAGAGGAGGTGGAGGAAATCGTTCGACTCGAATGGGGACGGGTTGTTTCCGCCGAAAAGTCTGCAGCGGGCGCTTTGGTAACCAGCTTGGCGCGCCTCGATGACAAAGAAGAGAATGCCCGCCTGGCCCTTATTCTGGATGTAGAGTCCATTCTCCGTGAAGCCTTGCCCTCCCGGTTCAAGAGTGGAGAAGAGGTGACCTTAACTCCATCCATCCAACTCCCTCAGGGCTCGGTCATAGTCTATGCGGATGACTCAAGCGTTGCTCGTCGGCAGATCGAGACTGTTCTGACTCGGCTTGGACTACCCTTCGTAGGCACCAAGACCGGAAAGGAGGCGTGGGAACGATTGAAGGGGATAGGGCAGCAGGCGCGAAGCGCAGGCGTTCCGATTCGACAGAGAGTAGCGATGGTCCTGACCGATTTGGAGATGCCGGAAATGGATGGATTTACATTGACACGGCAGTTGAAAGAAGACGATCTCCTGAAAAACGTCCCCGTCATTATTCATTCTTCTTTATCCGGATCGGCGAACGAGTCACACGCAAATCGGGTTGGAGCAGATGGATACGTCGCAAAGTTTGTCCCCGATGAGCTCGCGCGCGAGATCATGAAAGCCTTGGCTGTGCCGGTGAAATAGATGGCTTGGATTGTGGGTTGAGATTTCGGCGGTTTGTCGCCAACCGATTGAAAGAAATGGTAGGCACGAGGAGACTCGAACTCCTGACCTCTACCGTGTCAAGGTAGCGCTCTAACCAACTGAGCTACGCGCCTGCGAGGTTGGTGTATTTATTGTAATGAGCATCGCCGGTCGCGGCAAGTTGACCGGAACCGCAGTCTCCCATTCCTCGCGTCGGGTCGCAGCTGGCAGAGCACCTGCCCTCCACTATTTGGAATCCCCGCTGCCGTCCGCCACCTCGTGTACGGAGGCGGTCGTCTCCTGCCTCAACTTCGGAGCCCGCACGGGCGCCTCGCACGCAGCCGGAGGATTGATCATTTGCTTTACGAAGGTGTGATAGGGCACGGTACCGGGCTGCAGGGTTGACCAGTACGATTTTCGGGAAATCAGTGGTTTGTGCTGGGTGATGATCTGTTTATCGAGGATCTTCACACCGCATTCGAGATTGTTCTTCGGCTGCAGAATAGACTTGGACGGATCGCTCAGCGGCAATTCGCGGTCGTGCGTCCAATCGAAATCGCATCCGTAGCGAGTTGCGTCCTCGTAGGTCAGCTGCAACAGTCCTTCACTGCGCACGGCTTTGTGGGTGACATGATCGACTACTGCCACCTCCGGCTCGGAGTGACGGACGCGGCTCGTCGGGTTCAGGCCGGCTTCGGTGCCCGCCAATGCCTGGAAGAAATAAGCCCAGAAGACGCGCTTATCGGTCTCGCTCATGGTGTAGAAGCGTGGGCAAAACTTTCGCACATCGCGTGGCACGCGCGAGGAGAGCATCTCGGGAGGAACGGACTGCTCCACAATTTTGTCCCATAAGGGATCCCAGGTCTTTCCGCCCAGCTCCGCCTTCTTGGCGTCGATGGGCGTGGGAGGCGCAGGTTTGGTGGCTTGAGCGGAGAGCTGCGCAACCCAAAATAAGCACAACCCTGCTACGGTAAACAGACAATTTCGCATAATTCTGACACTGCTCTGGGGTTGGACGCATGGACTCGCGCCCGGCGTTGCCTAAAGCCAGCTACCTCGAATACCGCAAAGACGAGGGCTCCACTACACTGATTGAAAATGCCGGCACAAACGAATTACTTGCGCGTAGTCCTGGTGGAAACGAGCAATCCCCTCAACATCGGCGCAGCCGCGCGCGCGATGAGTAACTTCGGCTTTCTTCAGCTACGGGTGGTGAACCCCTATGATATGGCGTTTCGCGAAGCCCGATCGGCCATGGCGGCAGCGCCGCTCCTCGCGGACGCCCAGGAATATAAGAGCGTGGCGGAAGCCGTCGCGGACTGCACGTTAGTAGTTGGAACGACCGCTGTCGGCCATCGAGAGCTGCAGCACCCCTTGCGCCGGCTGGAATACGGTGCGCGATTAATCAGGGAAGAACTTACTGCCGGACGAGTCGCGTTGCTGTTCGGAGCTGAGAAGACAGGCCTCTCGAATGACGATCTAAGTCACTGCCACTGGCTCATGCAGGTACCGACGCGTGAGCAACATCCCTCGATGAATCTGGGCCAATCGGTTGCGGTCTGCCTCTATGAACTGGTGCGCGATTCGGAGAGAGCAGTTTCGGCAAAGAGTGAGGACGGCGAAAAGCGCGCGAATGCCGGCGAGGAAGAACGTATTTCAAGCGTGCTTTTGGAGGTACTGCATGCGAGCGGGTACGTGAATCCCATCACCGTCACATCGACCGAAGAGCGCGTGCGTCGCATGGTGCGACGGCTGAATGTATCGTCCGACGACGCTGAACTCTGGCTGGGGATGTATCGGCAGATTTTGTGGAAGGTGAGGCAGGGAGAAAAGGATGAGGAATGAAGTGACCTTCATTTTTTCGGGCCTCAAGGAAGATTGGAAGCAGATCCCTCGTCGCGCTGAAGCCCTCCTCGTGATGACAATAAGACAGTTTGCGGCGGTGCACCGGAATGTGCGCTCTTCAGGTTGAATTGCGTTCGTTCGAGCGCTTCGGGCAAGGTAAAAGGGCCATCTCACGATGGCCCGTTGTGTTTGATGTTGAGTTCGTCTTATCCGACTGGGACGGTTTGCAGCACCTGCTCGCGGACTTCGGCATCCTGCTTGACCTCATCACGAGAGGTTGGCAGTGCGATGCTGAGCAGTTCGTCGATAGTCTTCACGTAATGAAGATTCAAGCCCTGCCGTTGTTCCGGGGTCAGATCCTCCTCAACGTTCTGCTGGTTCTCGGCCGGCAGAATGATGTCAGTGACACCCGCACGCTTGGCGGCCAGTGCCTTTTCTTTGATACCACCGATGGGAAGCACATTCCCGCTCAGCGTGATCTCGCCAGTCATGGCCGTCAGCGGACGCACCGGCTTATCGGTGAGCAGCGACACCAGGGTGGTCACCATGGTCACACCCGCCGAAGGACCATCTTTGGGGATCGCTCCTGCGGGTACGTGAATGTGGATGTCGTGATCGGCGAAAAATCCCTCGTCGATCCCTAGTTCCTTGGCGTGCGAGCGAACCCAGCTATATGCAGCCTGTATGGACTCCTGCATCACCTGGCCGAGCTGACCGGTGATCGTCGGTGGGCCGCCTTTTCCCTTCATCTTGGTTGCTTCGACGAAGAGCACATCGCCGCCGGTCGGCGTCCAGGCCAGACCCACCGCAACACCCGCTCGCTTGGTCCGTTCGGCAATTTCGCCTTCGGTGCGGATCTTCATTCCGCCCAGCATGTCGGGATGCTGCACCAGTTCCGGCGTGACTACCAGCTTGTCAGTCTTGCCTTCCGCTATGCGGCGCGCCTGCTTGCGGCAAATGGTTCCGATGGTCCGTTCCAGATTACGCACACCTGCTTCGCGCGTGTAATGGCGGACGATGAAGCGGATCGTCTCTTCCGGAAACTCGATCTGATCGGCAGTAATCCCGTTCTCTTCGATCTGCCGCGGGATCAGGTACTGGAATGCGATGTGTACCTTCTCTTCTTCCGTGTAGCCTTGCAGTTCAATGATCTCCATGCGATCGCGCAACGGCTCCGCGATGGGATCGAGCATATTGGCCGTGGTGATGAACAGCACCTTCGACAAATCGAACGGCACATCAAGGTAGTTGTCGCGGAAGCTGAAGTTCTGCTCCGGATCAAGCGCCTCGAGCAGCGCCGAACCGGGATCGCCGCGGAAGTCGCGCCCAACCTTGTCGATCTCGTCGAGCATGAAAACGGGATCGTTGGTCTCGGCGCGGCGAATGCCCTGCATGATCTGACCGGGCAATGCGCCGATGTAAGTGCGGCGATGGCCGCGAATTTCAGCCTCGTCGTGCACGCCGCCTAAAGACAGGCGGACAAACTTGCGGCCGAGGGCGCGGGCAATCGACTTGCCGAGCGACGTCTTGCCGACTCCTGGAGGTCCGACAAAGCAAAGGATCGGGCCTTTCATTCCGGGCTTCAGACGACGCACCGACAGGTAGTCCAAGATGCGATTCTTGACCTTCTCCAGATCGTAGTGATCGGTGTCCAGAATCTCCTTGGCCTTTGGAATATCAATGTCGACGCCCGAAGATTTCTGCCAGGGCAGCACCGCCAGCCATTCGATGTAGTTGCGCGTCAGGCCATAATCGGCGGCCATCGGCGACATCCGCGCCAGTCGGCCGAGTTCCTTCAACGCTTCCTTCTTCACATCGTCTGGCATACCTGCGGATTCGATTTTCTGACGTAGCTCTTCGGTGTCACGCGTGGTTTCGTCCTGCTCACCCAGCTCCTTCTGGATGGCCTTCATCTGCTCGCGCAGGTAATACTCGCGCTGGGTTTGCTGGACCCGGTCCTGCACCTCGCTCTGAATCTTGTTGCGCAGTTGCTGGACTTCCAGCTCCTTGGCTAGGTGCTGGTTGATCTTCTCCAGACGGACCTGTACATCGGGCGTCTCCAGCACATCCTGCTTATCGCGGGTTGAGAGCGACGGCAGCGAGGACGCGATGAAATCGACCATGCGACCGGCGTCGTCGATGTTGCCGGCGACTGTGGACAGCTCGTCCGACAACGTGGGAGAGCCGGCGACGATCTGCTGGAATAGCGTCAGCACATTGCGCTGCAGCGCTTCGATCTCGGAATTCTTGGTCACCGGAACTTCGGGGATCGACTCCACCGTCGCGCGCATGAATGGCGACAGTTGCGTGTATTCGGTTACCTTCACGCGCTCCAGGCCCTCGGCGAAGACGAATAGGCTCTGGTTCGGCATGCGGACAACCTTATGAACCACGGCAAGACTGCCGACCGCGAACAGATCGGTCGGCTGCGGTGTGTCTACGCGCGCTTCACGCTGGGCCACGACGACAATGGTCTTGTCATCGCCAAGGGAGTTAATCAACTGCACCGAGCTTTCGCGTCCAACCGTCAACGGCAATACTGCATGCGGAAACAAGACAGTATCCCTCACTGGCAACACCGGCAAGGTCCGCGCGCCTTCCGAATCGTCACGAAGTTCAGGCTCTGGCGTTGATAAATCTTTATTTTCGTTAGGCATATGAGTCCTTGAGTGAATGATACTCAACCTTTAGATGCGGCCTCATTCTAAAGGATGCAGACGCCGCACGCCACGAAATGTGAGACTTTTCGATTCGGAATTTCCACGCCCCAGATGCGTGCATTCTAGGCTTTGTTTACTCACCTCTTCGTCCTATCGGCATCCTTCCTTCGGACTGGAGCGGGTGTGAAATCCGGGAGGCGGGTTCTCAAGAGCAACGGATTTTACTTAAGACTTTACCCTTCTACAACCGCAATTCCATCGCCCCATTGTTTCTTTTGTTAATTGAGGATGGCTACTAAAGTGTTATTGAGAGAACGGCTCATTCAATTAACATAGTACTGACACTTACATGGTGATCGAATAAGCACAACTAGGCCATTTCGCGAACGCGGTCTGTTGTACGGAGCACTGCTTGGTGTCTTCGGCCTGCATGCCTGTCTGCTTCTGTTGTTTTCCGGGAAAGCTCTGTTTTCAAACAGCTGTACCGCAGCGATGGCCTTCGTGGCGGGCCTTTGTTGCGTGTGGCGAAGCACGCAACTGCGGCAACGCGAACGGCCAGCGTGGCTGTGGATTGCCATCGGATTCTTCATCTGGGCAATCGCTCAAGCTGTCTTCACTTGGCTTTCCGGGAACAACTGGAATCTCGAGCCAGTGGCGGATGTTTCCGACCTGTTGTTCTTCGAGGCGGAAATACCCTTTCTCCTGGCCATCTCGAACACTTATGACGCCGAATCTCGCCGGGGCGCGCTCTACGTAAACCTGTTTCAGGCCGCCGTAGCGACAGTGCTCACCTACATCCGCATCTTCCGGATGACGCCCTCCAACTCTGCCGTTGCGCTGTACGAAATCTACTGGACAGAGTGCCTCCTGCTCGCCGTCGCCGCCAGCATTCGACTACTGACCTGGTCGACTCAGGAAGAGCGCCAACGCAATCGTCTACTCTGTGCCACCCTCTGGATCTATCTGCCGGTCGAAGTATTTCTCGACTATCCCAGCTCCGCTTGGCAGCCTCCCCACGATTCGATCCTGGCGCTGGTGTCACGGCTGCCCAAAGGAGGTTGGTTCGAGCTGCTGTGGAGCGTGCCGTTCCTGTTTATGGGATGGCAGGCGCTGCGCGCTCCAGTTCACCACGAGATGACCGCACGACGCAATCTGGACAACCGGGCAGGTCTGTTGCTACGCAGCCTTTTCCCGATGATCATCACCTGCACATTGTTCGCGCTGGCGGTATCGGTGGCTCGTGAACATTTCTATTTCGGCGTCGGCACAATTCTGCTGCTATTGATTGTCCAAGGCTTCCATTCTGGCGTCATCCAGGTGAGTTATCTCTTGGGTCAGGCAAGGCTTCTTACCAAAGAAAAGGAGCTGAAGGCAGCCAATCTCGAGCTCGAACGCCAGTCGATGCTTGACCCGCTCACCGGCATACCGAATCGGCGTTACTTTTCTGACGCTTTCGAAGCGGAGTGGAAGCGCGCGCTGCGCAAGAATGAACCGATCGCTGTCCTGATGCTCGATCTCGACTTCTTCAAAGGTATTAATGATGCGCACGGCCACGTCTACGGCGATGATTGTCTGGTGCAAATCGCAAAAGCGCTGGGACGAGAATTGCACCGCAGCGTTGATATTGTGGCTCGATATGGCGGCGAAGAGTTTATTGTCCTGTTACCTGACACGGATTTGGAAGGCGCCGGAACCGTTGCCGCCGGACTACAAAGCGCTATAACCGACCTCAACATCGTCAACAAAGCATCGCCCTTTGACCAGCAGCAGACGGTAAGCATTGGCATCGCTGCCCTGTTCCCTTCAGCCCAGATCTCACGCGGAGAATTGATCGCCCACGCCGACCGTGCTCTCTATCGAGCCAAACGCGAGGGTCGTAATCGTATTTGCTGGCTTGAAGAGTCAGTGGTTCGTGAAGCTCCGGAAAGCGTCGACGACGAGATCCTCTAGGATCATTGCGACGGGCAGTTACGCCGGCCGGATGGGCCACAAAATCAGGCTTCCCTTCGCCCTCGGTCCGTCATCAAAACAGGTATGATCCGCAAACTATCTTCTGGACAATACCGCCTCTACTCACGCAAGAAAAATCCGAAAACCGGCAAGCGCAGAAATCTCGGAACGTTCCCGACGCGCGAGAAAGCCGAAGCTCACGAGCGCGCTGTGCAGTACTTCAAGCGTCACTGAGCTGACGGTTTCGTCCACTGATCGACCCAGCCATTGACCGTCTGGTACCACAGACGGCCGTTCTGCGGCTTCAGCACCCAGTGACCCTCGTCCGGGAAGTACAGCATCTTCGAAGGAACCTTCAGCCGCTGCAGGGTGGTGAAGAGCTGGAAACCTTCTGACACATCGAGCCGATAATCAAGCTGGCCGTGGACCACCAGGAGCGGCGTCTTGAAGTTGGTGGCGAACATCTCCGGCGACCACTTGTCGTAGAGCGCGCGATTCGTCCACGGCGTGCCTTTGAACTCCCATTCGTTGAACCATAGCTCTTCCGTCGTGCCGTAGGCCGAGATGGTATTGAACATACCGTCGTGCGAGACCAGGCACTTGAAGCGCGTGGTGTGGCCTTCGATCCAGTTGATCGCGTATCCGCCGTAACTGGCGCCCAGCGCGCATTCGCGGTCCTTGTCGATGAATGGATAATGCTGCTCGGCGTAATCGAGTCCGAGCATCAGGTCCTGGTACGGCGGACCGCCCCAATTGCCATTGATGGCGTCGATGAACTTCTGTCCGTAACCAGTCGAGCCGTGAAAGTTCACCATCACGACGACGTAACCATTTGCGGCGAAGAGCTCGGGATTCCAGCGATACGACCAATCGTCGCCCCATGCTCCTTCGGGTCCGCCGTGGATCAGGTACTTCACCGGATATTTATTGCTGGGATCGAAGTTCGGCGGTTTGACGATGAAGCCTTGAACCTTGTCCTTCAGCGAGCCGTTGAACCAGTAGGACTCGAGTGGCTGCATCTGGATCTGGGAGAGAATCGGCTCATTGAGATGCGTCAAAGCTCTAGCTTTGCTCGGCATCCCAGTTACGATCTCATCGTGAAGCGTATGTCCCTTCCACTTGCCTTTCTCTTCCGTCTGCACAGGCATCGCAGTGAAGGCTGCATCCGCGATGTAGATTTCGTTTGGCGCCGCAATCGACATACGATCGAAGACCAATCGCTTTCCATCGGGCGTCGGTGTGGGACCGTCATTGAATCCCTCAAGGAGTACCCAGGGATAAGGCGCTTTGGAAGTCAGATCTACAGAATAGATCGGCGCCTCGCCTTCGTTCTCCGCCGTGAAGTAAATGGTCTTCGAGTCCGGTGACCAACACATCGAATCGACCCAGCGATCGAAATTCGGTGAGACGTCGGTGATCTTCCCTGTCGCGCGTTCATACAGCATCAGGCGGAAGCGATCGCTCTCATATCCGCCGCGCAGCTGCGAGCGATAGGCGATGTACTTTCCGTCTGGCGAATACAGAGGCGTCGAATCGCTTCCGGGATTGGTCGTGATCTTCTTCGGCGTTCCGCCTGTGACCGGAACAATAAAGATGTCGCTGTTGGTACTCGTCGCCTGAACTTCGTCGATGTTGCTGGTGTAAGCGATCTCTTTGCCGTCAGGCGAGAACGAATACTGATCCTGACCTCCCAGCGAGAACGGCGGAACGTCGTGCGCGCCGGGCGTCAGATCGCGCGCAACCCCTCCCTCAGCCGACACCAGAAACAGGTGGCTGTACTTGCCGTCGAAGTAGCTGGTCCAGTGACGAAACATCAGCTGGGTGAAGATTTTGGCCTTCACCTTCGACTTGGCCTTCTCCTCGTCTTTCGCCTTGTTGCAGGCGTCATCGTTGCAATCGGGCCAGACCGACGAGACAAACAGAATGCTCTTTCCATCGGGCGACCACATCGAGCCGGAAGCTTCGGTCGAGATGCTCGTCACTTTCTTCGCGTCGCCAGTCAGCGCTCCGCTTCCAGTGTCGAAGTCCTGCACGTAGATCTGCGAGCCGCCATCTTTCGCCGACTCGAACAGCACCCGCTTGCCGTCAGGCGAGAAGCGAATGCGATCTTCGCCCGAGCCGCTTTCCGGCGTCAGCCGCTTGGCATCGCCGCTCGTGATGGGCACGATCCACAAATGCGGCGTCTTCGTGTTTGCCTCCAGGTTGACATCGACAGCGCTGAACGCGACCCATTTGCCATCGGGCGAGACGCTAGGCTCGCCGATGCGCTTGAGCTGCATCATGTCTTCGAAGGTGAAAGGACGCTTGGCTTGTGCGAATCCGGTGAGAGAACAGCAGATCAGGAACAGGACGAGACGACGTAGCATGAGGCCTCCACAGGCACGACTAGTTCGGCGCATCGAAACGGCAGGGATCGGGACAGCTACAAAAACCCCATAGTGTAACAGTCCGGCGACCGGTGTCCTCGAAATCAGAACGGGTCGAACCAACTGGTGGCCCAGATTCGCGTCCTGCCTTTGGACGCTAACCTGGGTTGGTTATGAGGCGAAGAACCCAGGTTAGCCAAAAGAAGTCGAACATGGGGCACCGGGCGTACCGGCGTACGATCCACTCGACATCACCTCACGCCTCCCGAAGCAGTTCGGTTCGGTACTTCGGAGCCAGCGCCGCGGCCTTCGCCCGGAACGCCGCTTCCGCAGCCTCATCCAGCTTCGGGGGCGGCGTGGTGCGGGTCGCAACCGGGACGCCCAGCGCGAGGAAGAACTCTTCCTGCCCCGCCGGAGAACAAGTGCAGAGCATCCGCACTGGCTCGGAAAACGAGTTGTGAAACTGATGCGGAGCGTTAGCTGGGATATGGATTGTCTCCCCAGCCCGCACCACGCGCTTCGTGCCTCGAAAGGTCGCCTCCAGCTGACCCTCGAGGATGGTGAATGTCTCTTCGAAGTCATGCCGATGAGGGGGCGGCCCTCCGCCAGGAGGGACGTGCATGTCGACCAGGCAAAAGCGGCCTGCGGTGTCTTTGCCGGCAAGAAGAATGGTATACGTATCTCCCACGATGCCGATGTGAGGTTTGCCATCCACCTCGACGGCGACCAGTTCGCGACTCAGGTCGTCGGGCGGTACTGCCGGTCCGCTCTGATCTTGTAATGCTGACTTGCCGGACATTGCTGCTCCTTCATCTGTCATCTGTGCTTTGAGGTTGATCGTGCTCTCTGAAGATAACGGAATTGCGGAGGTTTTTCGCCAGCGCTGACCTACAACTCGGGTTCCCTACTCATTCCGGCCTTGGAATGAGTGGGTGTTTCAATCCGCGGCGGCGACTATGACTGGCTGAGGTGAGGATTTCTGTCGTCGCGCGAACTTGATGGCCGACGACATCTCCTGCGAAGGCTTTTCGATGAATTGGTACATGATCCACGCCGCCCACATCGATGCCGCAATGCCGATCACGTCCAGCACGCCGATGAACCAACTGGAATACGGGATCCAGTGCGACATCATGCCGATGACGCTAACTCCGATCGGCAGATGCAGCAGGTACAGCGAGTAACTGATGTCGCCGACGCGGTCCAACCGAGGACTGTGGAAGGTGGAGAAGGCGATCAGCAGTCCGGTGGGAACGCCGACCAGAGGCGCCAGGTAGCCCGTGTTGCGTGCCATCGCCATCACCATCACCCCGATGAAACCGAACATCTCGTATCGCCCGATAATCTCGGCACGGTACTGGAAGACGAAGACCCCGATCAAAAAGACGGGCAGGTAGTAGAAGATGAGCCGATCGCGGGGGATGGCCCAGTAGGAGAGCAGCATCGCGGTCGGCGTCAGGAATCGCGCCCAGCGGTTGCGGCTCGCCAGGAGTGGCATGACGAGTCCCACAAGCAGGTACCACTGGAACTCGATCGCCAGCGTCCAATACACCACGTTCACCCACTTCACCTTGAAGATGTCGTTCAGGTAGGCGAAGTGGAGCAGAAGATCGCGGCTGGTGACGGTCATGTGCGGAATCTTGAACAGCGGCACCAGAATGAAGTTAGTCGCCAGAATACTGATGGCGATCGACGCCAGATAGGGAGGATAAAGTCGCACATTGCGCTTCAGCAGGAAGCGCGGATAGTCCCGGAAACCGTAGCGCGTGCGGTGAAGGCTCCAGGGAATGACGAATCCGGAGATGACGAAGAAGATATCGACGCCGAGGTAGCCGTACTTACCCGACATACCCAGCCATTTCCCCTGCCCGGCGACAAAGTGTCCCCAGGCGACCGCCAGCGCGGCGAAAGCTCGGAGAGCGTTGATGACGCTGATGCGCTGTTTGGGATCGGGTGTCGGCACGTAAAAACCATGTTAAACGGCAGCGGCGGTACTGCGTCAAACCAATAGCGCGGCTAAACGGCACGAATGCACAGGAAGTGGTAGGCATGGCACGGACCCGTTACGGTAGTGAGCTGCGTTCCCCTTAGGCGGCGTGCATCGAATACAATAGTTAAACAGGTGATTCCATGAAGTTTCGCGGGCTGGTTCCCATTCTTCTAGCCATATTTGCCTTTTGTTTGACCGTTCCGGCCGTGGCCGATGACCGTGGCGAGGGACCGCTCGATCCGTCGCAGCCTACCGGCATCACGGTCGACCAGATCATCCAGAAATTTGCCGCGAAGGAAAAGCAGTTCAAGACCGCGCGCGAGCAGTACACCTATACGCAGGATGTCAAAGTCCAAACGCTGGATGGCGACACCGTCGATGGCGAGTATCACCAGGTCAGCGACATTCTGTTCGACAACGCCGGACACCGCATCGAAGAAGTGACGTTCGCGCCACAGTCAAGTCTGGAAAGGGTGACCATGACCCAGTCCGATTATGACGACATTCGCCATCGCCTGCCTTTTGTTCTCACCAGCGACGATATCGGCAAGTACCAGATACTGTATGTCGGCAAGCAAAAAGAGGATGAGCTGGGGACGTATGTTTTCGACATCGCTCCCAAGGTGATGGAGAAAGGCGAACGTTATTTTCAGGGTCGCATCTGGGTGGACGATCACGATTATCAGATCGTGAAGACCTATGGTGAAACGGTTCCGCAGGTGCACAATGCTAAGCACCCGGAAAAGGAAAATCTCTCCCCGAAGTACACCACGTGGCGGCAGCAAGTCGACAATGTTTACTGGTTCCCGGTTTATACCTACGCCGAGGATACGCTACACTTCTCCAACGGCGACGTGAAGATGCGCTACATCGTGAAGTACAAAAACTACAAGCGGTACGGCGCCAAGTCGAAGATTACGTATGAGGGGCAGGAATTGTCGAAGGGCGACGAAGGTGGAAGTCAGCCCAGCAGCGGGACGCAACCGCAGCAACCGGCGCCGAAGCAGTAGTTAGCGGTCAAAAGGGCTGATTGTTGCCGCTGCCGACGTACCGCAGATCCTTCGACTACTGCGGCGAAAAGCACGCTGCCTCCGCTCAGGATGACAATATTCAATTGAGCGCACGGGCTGATGCTAATTGCTGAATACTGATTGCTGCTTTACGCCACTCTTGCCGCCGACCGTTCCGCCGCCTGCTGGATAAAACGCTTCATCACGTTTGCCCACATCACCTTCTTGCGCTCGGCACTCTCCTTGACCAGGCGTCCCTGCGCGAACATTTGCAGCAGGATTTTCATCTTGAGCGTGTCCAGCAGCGCTTCTTCCTGCGCACTCACTCCGTAGGATTCCACGAACGCGTCTTGCACGCGCGAGGTGATGTCGCGATTGCAGAAGGGATACTTCTCCAGCACTTCCACTGCGGCCAGAAACATAGCTGCATCATGCAGCGAACCACCTTGCTGCTTCAAGTTTGCGAATTCGCAGAATCCGACTCCGCTCTCCGCAACCAGCACGTTCAAGGGGATAAAATCCTCCAGCAGCGCCGACGAGCGCAGCGGTTTCTTGTGCCGGCTCAGCACGCCTTTGGCGTTGGCTAGAATCGCGTCGGTCGAGTCCGCAGGCAGTCCGTCTTTACGCGCCTTGGCGCATAGCTTCTCGAACTCCACCATCACCGCATCTGCATCGACTGCAGCGGGCATTCCCGCAGTCGCCTTGTGAAATCGCTGCAACCAGTCGCCAGCCTGGCGGGCAGCGTTCTCGAGCAGATGGTGATTGCCATCGTCGGGCAGCAGCGCCGCTTTCATGATGATGCTCTGCAGCGGTAGTCCGTTGACCTTGGTGCTGACAACCGCTCCCAGATCGGCGAAATCGCCGACGGGGCGAGGCATGCCGTTGAGACTTCGCTTCTCCGACGTCTGGTGGGCGAACTGAAGGTTCTGCGCTTCTTTTCCGGCAAGCTCCTGAGGACCCTTCGACCCGCTCTTGCCGCGATACAGCTTCGCGTTCACGCGCTCAGTGGCGTCGGCGAAGTCGACAACGATTTCGTAGGTATAATGATCCGGCTTCGGCGTATGTCCAACTACGCGAACCGCTTTCACTTCCGAATGCTGCGGGAAATATTTGGAGCCGGAACTCCGCAAATCATCAACAATCAGATCCAGCGTGTTATCTGCCATTCAATCTCCGAATTCCCCGCGCGTGGATTAGTGCCGCGAATATAAGCATCTGGAAGTGAGATGCAGATAGACGACCAGCTACATGGAAATGCATTTAAAGTTCCATCACGGTAACCGACGAGTCCATGTAAGTTGTTGATGTTTCGCAAAAAAAGCGCCAGCAACGATTTTTTGATTGGAAATTGCAGTGAGTACCGCGATGCCGACCTTTGGCACTGAGGGTGGATCCCGTAGGGTCGATCTCAGTCTGTGGCGGCGACTGTGTCGTTCTACGACGAAGCTAGTAAAAAAGGTACTTCTGCCACTTCGCGTCCGAGCGGCCCATCATGCGCATGATGTGACGGCTAGTGTGCAGGTTGAAGGGACGCGGCTCGCGCATCAATCGCATATGGGTCTCATGGGGCAGCAGGTTTCCCTTCTTCCGATTGCAGGTGTGACAGCAGGCTACAAGGTTTTCCCAGGTCGATGCGCCGCCGCGAGAGCGGGGGATCACGTGGTCCAGCGTCAACTCTCCGGCGGCCAGCACCTTGCCGCAGTACTGGCAGGTATTGCGATCGCGCAGCAGGATGTTCTTGCGCGACAGTGCCCGCGTCTGGTGCGGAATGCGACGATATTCCAGCAGTCGGATCACCGAGGGCACGCGCATGTTCACGCGCGCGGCGTGAAGGATATGTCCGTTCTGCTCTTCCATCATGGCTACGCCCTTCAGCACCAGGATGATGGCACGGCGCGCGGCGCAGACATTGATGGGTTCATAGGAGGCGTTCAGCACCAGCACGGGCGCGTGCATCGCCGCCCACTGCGGACCTTCCGGATCCGTCGCGATCCGGGCATGGTGCATACAGCCGGCAAGGGACTTTCCGTATCGGGACGCTGCGCTTTGAACCGAACTCGACATAGCCCTTATACCGAGGCGACCTCAACCGCCTCGACTTCCTCCAGTAGACTGCCATCGACAGGCTCCCGCAGATCGGCGCCCTGAAAGGCGCGGGCCACGGGAGCCGCCCAAACTCGCTCTGCACCGGCGCTCTTCAGCACGCGAGCGCACTCTGATAATGTGGTACCGGTGGTCATTACGTCATCGACCAAAACCACGGCGCGGCCCTTGACCCGATGCCGGTCGACGACACGAAAAGCGTCGCGCATATTCTCCATGCGCTCTTCGCGGCTGAGTCCCACCTGCGAGATGGTCTCGCGATGCCGGACCAGCAGCGACGATGAAACTTCAAACTTCTGGGCCAAGTGCTTCGCCGCGGCACGTGCGATCAACTCGGCCTGATTGAAGCCACGTGAGCGCCGCCTGCTTTTGTGCAGCGGCACCGGCAGCAGCAGCGGCCGCTGGGTATTGGATGCCGGCAGCAACTCGGAAATCGTCTGCGCCAGCATTTCTCCCAAGGGGCCGGCGACCGGAGTTACGTTCTCGTACTTCAGCAGGTGTATTAGCCCGCGCAATGGCCCTTGGTATTCGCCGAAGGCAAGAGCACGGTCAAAGGCAGGCTCGTCGTCGCGGCAGTGGACGCAGCGGCCATCGCCCATCAGCAACTGTGCACTGGCCAGGCGATCACCGCACAGGATGCACTGCGGCGCGCGCACTGGGTGGATCTCGGCGAGACATTCTTCGCAAACAGGAATTCGCGAAATATTAGTGAGCGGAGTGCTACACAGACGGCAATCAGAGGGGAAGAGTACGGAAAAAGTACTACGCAGGAGGGTTTCGAGGGCCGCAACAACCACTGCACGTTGCGGGGCGCGCGGTTCTCGTCGCTTTCGCTTTAGCGTCTCACGACTGCTGAAGACGACCTCCAACCGTCCTATAGCGCTTTCGCTGCGCAGGTACAGGACCGAATCGCCGGTGCGGAGGAGCCGAAGTCCCGGCCCAAAGCACCGCGACACCACGATTATATGTGCTCCGGAATCCAGGCGCAATGCTGGTTCGGGTTCCGCCGGGGGATTCATCGAGGTTTCATCGACGCGGCCAGGTTATTCCCCCGCCAGTCGCTTAAACTGCGCTGCCGTCAGCGGTACCACCGACAACCTTCCCTGGCGCACCAGTGGCGAATCCGCAAAGAGAGACAGCGCCTTGATCTCCGCCAGCGTCATCGGCTTGGCGACTGCCTTACCGGCCTTGATCTTCACCTGCGGAGTCTTCGGATCACCAATTTCGACGGACACCACGGTTGCGGTTCCCACCGCGCTCTTTTCGTCGCCGGTGTGATAAATCACCAGGCGATCGCCGGGTTTCATCTCGCGCAGATGTTTGACCGCCGTAGGATTGGTGACGCCATCCCAGATGGTCTGCTTCTCCTTAACCAGATCGGCAAACGAATATACAGTAGGCTCGGTCTTCAGTAAGTAGTCCACGGATGTCGATCTCCTCCCGAGATTAAGTATTGTACTGGCTGGTCCAGCCATGTGCTGCACTTGTGTACGATAGCTCTGGCGTGCTAACTTGCGCCGTCGCTATAATTTGTGCGCAGCCCGAGGTTTGCCCTTAACATGAGCACCACCACAACCACAGCTTCCCCCAAAAAATTCCGCTCTTACGTTCCCGATAACACGACCATGCCCGAGTTCACACTCCGGGCCGTGCTGCTCGGTCTGGTGCTCACTGTCGTCCTCGGCGCCGCGAACGCTTACCTCGGCCTGCGCGCCGGCATGACCATCGCTGCCACCTATCCGGCGGCGGTTATCGGCATGGCCGTGCTGCGGCTGATGAAGGGCTCGATCCTCGAAGAGAACATCGCCCGAACCGTGGGTTCCATCGGTGAGTCGGTAGCGGCAGGAGCGATCTTCACCATCCCGGCATTCGTTATCTCCGGCGCGTGGCCGGTTTTTGATTTCGAACATGCTTACTGGAAGTCGTCAATCCTGATGTTGCTCGGCGGCGGCCTGGGCATTCTCTTCGTGACCTTGCTTCGTCGAGTGATGGTGGAAGATCCCGAGCTTCCCTTCCCCGAGTCGGTAGCCGCCTCGCAAATCCACATTGCCGGACAGCAGGGCAGCCGCGCCGCCAAAATTCTCTTCGGCAACATGGGCTTCGGTGGTCTGGTCTATCTGCTTGGGCAGTTCAGCCTGTTCAGTCCGAGCCGTGACTTCATCGTGAACGTCGGCAATATTGGCACCAGCTTCGTGCGCATGGGACGCACGGCAACGGCTCCCAAGCTTCCGGCCGGCGCAGTGACTACGGTTTCGGCGCCCGCCATCAGCCCTGCGTACCTCGGCGTCGGCTACATCATTGGACCACGGCTGGCGTCATTGAACTTCGCCGGCGGCGTGATCGCTTGGGGTCTGCTGGTTCCACTGATTCTGTTCCTTGGCGGACCGACCCTGGTAGCGCAGTTCGCGCCGGCAGGCACGACCATTCCCGACACCGGTTTCTGGGCGGGACAAGCCGGAGCCGTTTGGAGCTTTATCGTGCGGCCCATTGCCGTCGGCGGCATGCTGGTCGGCGCCTGCTTTACCTTGTTCCGCATGCGTAAGAGCCTGGGCATCGGCATGGCGCGCGCCGTCTCGGATTTGAAGAAGTCGGCCGCCGCGCACGCCGGTACGGCTCGCACCGAACGCGACCTGAATGCCAAGTTCGTCTTTACCGGACTGGGCATTGTTCTGATCGCGATGATCTTCCTCTACAAAAGCTATGCCGGTTCCTGGGGACCGGGAATTGTGGCGGCGATTGTCATGCTGATCGTCGGCTTCTTCTTCGCCGCTGTCTCCGGCAACCTGGTCGGCATGATCGGTTCGTCGAACAATCCCATCTCGGGCTTGACGCTGGCAGCGCTGGTGATTGCCGCAATTCTGATGGTGCTGATGGGCGTCTCCGGCATGCACGGCGTCGCCGCAGTGCTTGGCGTTGCGGCGGTGGTTTGCATCTCCTCCGCTGTCGCGGGCGAGATGCTGCAGGATTTGAAGGTCGGACACATTCTGGGCGGCACGCCTTCCAAGATGCAGATTGGCGACTTCATGGGCGTTACCGTCGCCAGCTTCGCGCTCCTGCCGGTGCTGTTGCTGCTGAATCAAGCCAACATCAACAGCGGCGGAATCGGCTTCGGTGACCGCCAGCTTCCTGCACCGCAAGCCGGCCTGATGGCCATGCTCTCGCGCGGTATCGTCGGCGGCGAGATGGCCTGGCCGCTGATCGTTGTCGGCATCCTGATGGGCATTGCGCTGATCATGATCGAGGTCAAGAGCCCGATGCTGTTCGCCGTCGGCATGTATCTACCGCTGGAAACGACCTTCGCGATTTTCCTCGGCGGCATGATTCGCTGGGCGACCGACAAGATGCGCGACAGCAAGAACTTCAACGAAGCGCAGAAGGCTCGGGTAGAAAATGCGGGCGTGCTGACGGCCTCAGGGTTTATTGCGGGCGAGGCGTTAATGGGGATTGTCATCGCCATCTTCAAGTACAAGCAATGGCCGTTGCCGGTGATCTTCGAGCATCCGAACGTGATTTCCGGATTCATCGTGCTTGTAATCCTGGCAGTCGTGATGATTCGCGTGCCGCTGGCGAACGCCGGCAGTCCGGATGAGCCGGCGCCGCCAACCGCGATTATGTAGAACGATTCACCGAAACATTCGCAGCAAATATTCGCAGACAAGATTCGCAGACAGGGCGCACCCGAGTGCGCCCTTTTCCTTGGTGTCATCCTGAGCGCAGGCGCTGCTTTTGCGCCGGAGTCGAAGGACCGCTACCGCCGGATCAGATCTCTCAGGATATAGGGGTCCTTCGACTGCGTTCGGGCGCTGGCGCGTCCTCTCTTCGCTCAGGATGTCAATCTCTGTAGTGAGACAATCCACCACCTGACCTAAAATACTCACAGATGGCTATTCGCTCGATCCCAACTTACATCGCGTTAATGCTCTCCCTTGTGTTCGTCGCCTGCGCCCATAAGCCGGCAGGCAAACGATATCCCCTCGATGGCCGAGTCGTCGCCGTCGATCCAGCACAGCATCAATTAACCATCGCACACCACGATGTCCCCGGCCTGATGAAAGGCATGACCATGCCCTTCCTCGTCGGCAGCAAAGACACCTGGGTCTTCCAGGCCATCGCACCGGGCGATCAGGTTCGCGCGACGCTGGTCCTGGGCGATCACGCCGAGTTACAGGACATCACCTTTACCAAGGTCAGTGACAATGCGGTTGACGGCACCACGCAACTGCACCTTCCCGAGCCTGGCCAGTTGGTCCCGGATTTCTCGCTGGTGAACCAGGACGGCGACAAGATTCACCTCGATCATTTTCGTGGCAAGCCACTGCTGCTGACCTTCATCTACACCCACTGTCCCTTCCCGGATTATTGCCTGCGCATGAGCAACAACTTCGGCAAAGTTCTGCAGCAGTTGCAACAGAATCCGAATGCCTTCGACCGGGCGCAACTGCTCAGCATCAGCATCGATCCGAAAAACGACAAGCCTGCAGTGTTGCGCCAATACGGCGAGCGTTACGTTGGAAGAATCGATCCCAAGTTCGAGCATTGGCAATTCGCATCGGGCTCGCCTGAGCAGGTGAGAAAGGCTGCCGACTTTTTCGGCTTGTCTTATAACAGTAAAGATGGCCAGATTGTGCACGGCCTGCAAACCGTACTGATCGGCGCGGATGGAAAAGTGGTCAAGGTATACTCTGGAAACGATTGGAAGCCGGAGGACGTCGCGGCAGATCTGGTGGCCGCCGCTGAATGAGGGTTGCCGGCGCGATCGTGATTCTCAGGAGGATGAAGAATTTCCATGGCTCCCACTGATGCCATCAGTAAGCTGAACCAGTTGATCCAAGGCATACCCACGGCAGTTCTCACCACAGTCCGTCCTGATTCGTCGCTGCACAGCCGTCCGATGGCGGCACAGCCAATCGACGACTCCGGTGCGTTCTGGTTCCTCACCTCCAGCAACACCGAAAAAGTCGAAGCCGTCAGGACGATCCAGCGAGTCAATCTCGCCTTCACGGATCACGCGAGAAATCTTTATGTTTCCGTCAGCGGCTTTTGCGAGCTGGTTCGCAACGGCGGCAAGGCAAAGCAATTGTGGAAGCCGGAGTACAAGGTGTGGTTGTTAGCCGGACTGGATGACCCCAATCTCATTCTGCTGAGAATTGTGGTGTATCAAGCGGAGTACTGGGACCCTTCGCAAGGCCGTATGCTGGAGCTGAACGGATTTCCCTGCGAGTTGCAGTAATAACCCGACCGGTGGCTGCAGTATCTCCACCAACCGAGATGAGGTGAAAGCAGATGAACCGAAATCGCTGGCTGGCGTACTGTTCCCTGTTTCTACTCGCCGTTCTCATGTGTGGGACAGCGTTCACTCAAGAACCTCCACGCAGCGGAACCGCCGACATTCCCTTCGACTTCCACCTCGCCGGAAACGAGCTGCCCGCTGGCCAGTACACTCTGAATATCATCGCGCCAACCTATGTGCTGCTGCGGAGCAAGGATGGCAAGACGCAGCAGGATTTGTATTTCCTGCAAACTGCCGTGGCGGGAAAGAATACTCCTTCGAAGATCATCTTTGCCGTTCGCGATGGCAAGTACTACTTCGCTGAAGTCTGGAGTTATTTCGGAAAGGCGCAATTGACCTCGTTCACCTCGCGGCCGGGCGATCAAAGCAAGGACGTTCCGTTAACGACCGTGGAAAAAAATGTGGCCAAACCATGATCGGGTCTGTAATAGTTGTACGCCCCGACATTAAGAGCTGCTGAAGCGCGATGCAACCCAATCGGGCGCGCGGAGAACTCAGCATTTCGCCTTCCATTGGAGAGCTGCCATGAGCAAAAAACACACCGCTATTAACAAAGTATCCTCCAAACCTTTGGCCCTCGTTACCCTGTGCAGTACGGTGCTGCTGGCCGGACTCTCCATCACCGCCTTCGCGCAGATGGGCGGAGGATCGAACCCCGAACTGCAGCAGAAGCTGGCGGCTCTGAAGCAGTCGGCTGCGGAAAACAAACAGAGACTGCACCACTATCAGTGGGTCGAAACTCAGCAGATCACGCTCAAGGGCGAGCAGAAACCTCAGCGCGTTTTCCAGTGCTCCTACGGACCAAACGGCCAGGTGCAGAAAATTCCGATGGGCGAGCAGCAGCAACAGCCCGAGAAAAAAGGCATCCGTGGCCGCATCGTTGAGAAGAAGACCGACGAGATGAAGGACTACATGCAGCAGGTACAGAGTCTGCTCTCGATGTACGTCCCGCCGAATCCCCAGCTCATCCAGCAGACGATGGTTCACCATAACGTCTCCATCGACAAGACGATGGGATCGAACCTGACTCAATTAGTCTTCAAGAACTACGCCAAGCCGGGAGATCAGATGACGGTCGGTTTCGATACCGCTGCGAAAAAGATTGCCACCATTAACGTCAACACCTATATGGATGATCCGAAGGATGCGGTCTCTCTGGCGGTCCAGATGGCGAGTCTGCCTGACGGAACGAACTACGCCCAGCAGACCGTCCTGAACGCTACTGCCAAGCAGATTCAGGTAACCACCACCAATTCGAACTACGCGAAGCTTCAGTAGGCTAGCCAGACGCTTTGTATTAGGGCGCGGGTTTCTGACGAGCCCAATAACGAGAATCAACTGTGGGCTTTACCTTCTGCGCAATGTGGCAGAGGGTAAAGCCTATTTGCTTTGGACGACCGTGCTGTGTGACGGCAGGCGCTGGTGGGCGGTATGGGGTGGAGCCCGTCTTCAGGCGTGCATTTAATAACGTTGTCGGACTGCGCAGCCGACCTCAGTCGGCGAAACAGACCTTCGGGCCGGCTAAAGTCGTACGCGAAGGACGGGATCGGCACAGCACCGTGCTTGCAGCCGCTCTATTAAGGCAGGATGACGGCCGCTCCATCGATGGCGTCCTGCTTCACCGCCAGCAAAGCTTCGTTCGCTTGATCCAGCGAAAACGATGTCACCGTCGGCCAAAGACGAATCTCGGCAGCCATCTTCATAAAATCGCGAGCGTCGGCGCGCGTCATGTTGGCCACGCTGCGGATCTGCCGTTCTCCCCACAATAATTTGTCGTAATCGAATTCCGGCATGCGATCCAGATGGATCGCATTGATCGAGACGATGCCGGCCTTGCGCAAACTCGACAGCGCCGCGACAACCACATCTCCGCTGGGCGCGAAGGTTACTGCACGATCCAGCTCGACGGGCGGCTTGTCAGCTTCAGCACCCACCCACTTTGCCCCTAATGACTCGGCAAGCTTGCGATGCGATTCGCCTCGCGTGGAAACGTACACATCGCATTTCCAGGCGTGCAGCACTTCAATCGCAAGATGGGCCGAGGCTCCAAAGCCGAACAAGCCAACGCGCTCGCCCGGCTGAACGCCGGCGACTCGCAATGCACGAAACCCAATGATGCCCGCACACAGCAGCGGCGCCGCGTGAAGGTCGTCGAGTTCGGCGGGTAGCGGAAATACGAAGTCGGCGCGCGCCACAGCATACTGCGCATAACCGCCAGGTACCGTGTAGCCGGTAAACGTCGGCTGATCGCAAAGGTTCTCCATCCGGTGGCGGCAATACCAGCACGTCCCATCCGTCCCGCCGATCCAGGAAACACCCACGCGGCTACCGAGTGGAAGGTCGGACGTCGCTCCGTCGACAACTTCGCCGACAATCTGATGACCCGGGATCACGTCTTCTACTTTCGGCGTGAGGTCGCCTTCCACGATGTGCAGATCTGTCCGGCAAACACCGCAAGCGCGTACTTTCAACAGCACGTGGCCAGACTCGACCCCCGGTTTCGCTACGTCTTGAATGTGGAGAGGCCGCTGCGTGATGGGCGCGGGGCTGACGAGAACTGCGGCTTTCATATCTGTACACCTGATCGTTTGATTCTATCGTCGGGGCTTGCAGCGCGCCCGGAAGAGAAGAATCACGTTTCAGTTATCCACCCGGTGAAGAAAGAGCAGCAGCTTCACTCCTGTGAGGTTGGCGCGCAGGGCCGGTTCCGTGAGGCTGGTTCTGCGCCTGTACCATGTGTCCACTTCGATCTTTGGCGTGAGTTTCGAAATTGCGCCGAAGGTGTAGGTATACTGCGACCACTCCCCCAGGCTGCAGTTGTAGAAGGCTTCGGCCTGTGCGTACGGCGTGATTGCGAATTTACCGACCGGAATACTGCGCAATAGCGACAGCCGATTCCGGTAATTCCAATTGAAGCGAGTGGCAAGTCCTTGCAGATCGACTCGATTGCGATCGCCAACCTGGAAGCCCCAGGGCAATGGAAAACGAGGGGTCAATTCCAGAACGCCGTTCTTTGCGCTCGTTTCGCGCTTGTACAGGTTCCTGGCATAGCGGTAACCGATTCGAAATGTCAGATATTTACTGCGCTCCGGATTACTGGTCTTGAGGTGAGTCAGGAAATTCAACAGCGCGATATCGAGGTTAGGTCCGAGAACGAATTCCGGATGAGTACCGTCCGCGCCGGGCGTACCCGCAGCCAGGAACATGAAGCCCACGGAAGGCGTGATTCCGACAAACGCATCGACTTGCGGCCAAAAGATCGTAGGTGTTTCCGGCGGCGTGAGCGTGCCGATCGACTGAGCCTGTGCGCCCGCTGTTAGTGCAATGACGACCATCCAGATAAAGAGCGCCGGTCGCAGGCATCGGCTGATTTGTCCGTCGCGCAACTCGGCCTCGCACCTTGATGATCTACCCCACGATGTAGGAGCGCGGCTCATTATGCCATCCATGCCGCAAGGTCGAAAAACAAAATATGCGTCTGTGTTGTCCTGTGAGGAAAACCGTACAACCAGTTTATCCTTGCATTGCTCGATGACATCCAAGCAAGTGAAATAATCGTATCGTCACAACCAAGACCCGATGGACCTGAGCCAAACCAAGTCTGCAATGCCGTCGATAACGGAGCCGTCCGAGCTTGCCGCATTACTCAGGCTGCAGAATGTCACGAAAACGTATGTCGCGGACGGGCAGGCAGTGCACGCCTTGAACGGCGTATCGCTCAATATCAATCGGGGCGATTTTATTGCGCTGGTGGGTCGCAGCGGCTGCGGCAAGTCGACCCTGCTGAACCTCGGCGGGGCCATGGACTTCCCCACTACCGGGCAGGTCCTGCTTGACGGCATCTCAACCTCTGAGTTGAACGAGAATGGCCTCACCCGATTGCGCCGCGAGAAAGTCGGCTTCGTCTTTCAGTCGTTTCAGTTGCTGAATACCTTAACGGTACTGGAAAACGTTGAGCTGCCGCTGTTGCTGGCGGGCGCAGCCAATACCAGCGCACGGGCTCTCGAAAAGCTGGAGTTGGTCGAACTGGGCGGTCTTGGGGCGCGCATGCCACATCAGCTTTCCGGCGGACAGATGCAGCGGGTGGCCATCGCTCGCGCCATGGTTCATGGCCCCAAGCTGCTGCTGGCCGACGAACCCACCGGCAATCTGGACACGCAAACCGGCAACTTGATCCTGGGCCTTCTCCGCCGCATTGCCGATGAGCAGAAGACAGCAATCCTCATGGCCACCCACAGCCTCGAGGCTGCCGACATCGCCGATGCAGTGGTGAAGCTGCGCGATGGCAGGATCGAAGAGGTCCTCGTGCAATGACGTCGCGCCTGCGCATCTTCTATCGGCTGATCGTGCGGCCTCTGCATCGCGAACCCACTCGCACGCTGCTGACGGTTCTCGCTGTCGCGCTGGGAGTCGCCGTGGTGCTGGCCATCGAACTGGCGGGCAATGCCGCAGCCGGATCGTTTCGCTCCTCCATCGAGACTCTTACCGGCAGCTCGAACCTGGAAGTCACCGCAGTCGGAGGAGTACCCGATGCCGCCGTCGGCGCCCTGGCGATCCTGCCCTACCCGATCAAAGTTCAGCCCCGTATCGACGACTTCGCCACCATTAGCTCCACGGGGCAGACGGTTCCGCTGATCGGCCTTGATCTGGTCGCCGACCATCCGGAAGGCCTCAGCATTTCCGCAGGCAGTAGCTCAGATACTGCAGACCTCGCGCAAACGTTCAGAGGGAACAATGTCTGGGTCAGCTCGCATTTGGGCGTCAAGACGGGCGACACTCTGCAACTCCAGCTTAACGACGCGATTCAGCCCTACACCGTGCGCGGCGTTCTGAAAGATTCCGGTAACAGCGGTGGTTTGGTGCTGATGGACATCGCAACCGCCGAACGCGCATTGCATCGCGATGGCCGTGTCGATCGCGTGCTGTTGACCGTACCCTCCGCGCCAGCACTCGAACAATGGGAGCAGCGGATGCGCGCTGTGCTCCCCGCCGGCGTAGTACTGCAGCGCCAGGGCAGTCAGACCAACGAGAATCGCAAGATGCTCAGCGCCTTCCGCTGGAACCTGCGCATCCTGAGCTACGTCGCGCTGGTGGTGGGAGCGTTCCTCATCTTCAACACCATATCGGTGTCGGTGGTGCGGCGCCGGCCGGAGATCGGCATTGTTCGCGCCCTCGGCGCCAGCCGCGGCTCGGTGCTCATGGCCTTTCTCGGCGAGGCGGCTTGTTTCGGAATTGTCGGCGGCATCGTTGGTATCGTGCTGGGCAGGCTGATGGCAGTTGGCGCGGTACGCCTGCTGGCGACGACGGTCGACAATCTTTACGTCAGCAGCACTCCTGCTCCCATCGCCCTTACGCCAGCAGTAGTGGCTCTGGGCATGGCGATTGGAGTCGGTGTATCGCTGGCATCAGCCGCGTCGCCCGCACGCGAAGCGTCGCTGGTATCGCCGATTGAGGCGATGGCTCGAGGTGAGCGCGAATATGCAGCGCGTGTCCACAAGATTCGAGACCTCTGGATTGCGTTGGGACTGGCGCTGGCAGGCGCCGCGGCTTCCTTCGTCCCGGCCATCGCAGGCAAGCCCTTCTTCGGATACGCCGCTGCTCTGCTCTTCATTGCGGCATCGGCGTTCGCGATTCCTGCGCTGGTCAGCGGATTGACGGCGATCTCCTCCGGTGTGCTGCGCCACATCGGAGGCGTCGAAGCGATGCTTGCGTCCCGCAGTCTGGCAGCTTCTCTGCGGCGAACCTCCGTGCTAGTCGGAGCGCTCTCGACCGCGATTGCCATGACAACCTCAGTCGGCATCATGGTCGGCAGCTTCCGTCAGACCGTTCAGGTCTGGATGAACAATCAGCTCAAAGCCGATCTGTTTGTCGCGCCCGCTACCAATCCATCTGCCGACCGTCACCCCACTCTCGACGTTGCTCTCTCGGAGAAGCTGGCCGCGCTGCCCGGTGTGGCAGGTATCGACCGCTTCCGCGAATACGAGGTGAGCTATCAGGGACTACCGGCAATCCTCGGCGTCGGCGACACCCTTGGTCCGCACCCTCTGGGCAAAGTGGAGTTCTTCTCGGGCCGCTCCACCGAGGAAGTTAACGCAAAGCTTCGCATCGACGACAATGTCATGATCAGCGAGCCCTTCGCGAACAAGCATCACCTGCGCACCGGAGACTACATCACACTTCCTTTGGGCAATGCGCGGGCACGGTTCCGCATCATCGATATCTTCTACGACTACGGCTCGGAAAAAGGCTTCATGATCATTGACCGCTCGCGGGCCTTGCGCTACCTGCACGACCCGGCGATCTCGAATATGGCGATCTATGTTGAGCCTGGGGCGAGCATGGATGAGGTGCGCGCCGAGGTTGAGAAAGTGGCCGCCGGACACAACCTGGTGATCTTCACCAACCGCAGTCTTCGCCAGCAGGCGATCCAGATCTTCGATCGCACCTTCGCTATCACCTACGCGTTGGAAGTTGTCGCGGTCATCGTGGCGGTCATCGGAATTGCCGGAGCTATGCTCGCGCTGGTGATCGATCGCCGCCGCGAGCTTGGTCTGCTGCGTTTCCTGGGAGCGGCCGTTTCGCAGATACGCAAGTTGATTCTGGTTGAGGCAGGCTTGATCGGACTGCTGGCCAATATCGCCGGACTCGCGCTTGGCATCGTGCTCTCGTTACTGCTGATCTTCGTTATCAATAAGCAGTCTTTCGGCTGGACCATCCGCTTTCATTGGCCGGTTGCGGTGCTGCTCGGCGCCTTGAGCCTGGTGTACATTGCCACCGTGCTGGCCGGGTTCTATCCGGCGCGCATAGCGACCTCTCTCAACCCGATTGAGGTGGTGCATGAGGAGTAGGTCTCTGGCGCTGCTGCTTCTCCTCGCAGTGCTGCCCACGGCGGCGCAGTATCAGCAGGCGCTCCCGGGATACCGCTACGAATTTCCGCGCGATCACTTCGATCATTCCGACTACCGAACCGAGTGGTGGTACTACACCGGCAACCTCAAAGCTGTCGACGGACACCGCTTCGGCTTTGAGCTGACGTTCTTCCGGCAAGGCGTGAATCGCGAAGAGCAGAAGACCGGCGATTGGGATCTGCGCGATCTTTATCTAGCGCACCTGGCCCTGAGCGATCTGGACGGCGCACACTTCTATCACACTGAGCGTCTGAATCGCGCAGGTCCGGGCTTGGCAGGCGCGAGCTTGCAATTGCAGAGTGTCTGGAACGGCAATTGGAAGGTGCAGTGGGTAAACGGCCAACAAGGTTTGCAGGCGATTACCAGCGAGTTTTCCCTTAAGCTCACAATGACCTCCCGCAAGCCCCCGGTCATTCATGGCCAAAACGGTACCAGCCGGAAAGGAGCGGGCGCGGGCAATGCTTCGCATTACATTTCTTTTACGCGCCTGCTGACCAGCGGGACGATCGAGCTGAATGGCAGGTCTTACTCAGTGGAAGGCACCTCGTGGATGGACCACGAGTTCTTCAGCAGCGGCCTGGATAAAGACGAAGTGGGATGGGACTGGCTTAGCCTGCAGTTGGCCGACAACACGGAGCTCATGCTCTATCGCCTGCGGCACAAGGACGGCGGCGTCGATCCGTTTTCGTCAGGAACCTACGTCGATGCCGGCGGCAAGTCGACGTATCTCAGCGTGCGTGACTTCTCGATGACACCAACGGGCGAGACTTACACGAGCTCTATCACGAAAGCTGTCTATCCGATTGCGTGGAAGGTGAACATACCGTCGTTCGGCTTGGAGCTACAACTCAAGACGCCGCTCGCATCCCAGGAATTGGCGAGCAGCAGCAGCGCCGGACTGTCGTATTGGGAAGGTGCGATCGACATCACCGGAACACATAGCGGTACAGCGATAACGGGCGTTGGCTACCTGGAGATGACGGGCTACGCCAAGCCAATGACACTGGAAGCTAGATAAATCGGTACGCTTGAGTAATCCCGCCCGTCCTGTAAGGGGCGGCGCCCGGGCCGGCGATCAATCATGACAAGCCTGCTGGCAAAAACCCTCGTTAGCCTCATTGTTCTTACGATTGCCATGGGGTCGCTGCTGTTCGTCTGCGCCGGCACGATCCGTTACTGGCAGGCTTGGGTGTATCTTGCGATGTACCTTGCAATATCCCTACTGATCTCGATCTACCTCCTTCGCAACGATCCTGCCTTACTGGAGCGGCGTATGAAGGGAGGGCCTACGGCTGAAAAGCGGACGACGCAGAAGATCGCCATGGTGTTCGCCTCCTTAGGCTTCGTCAGCCTTCTTGTTATACCGGCGCTGAACTACCGCTTCTCAGGACTGTCGGTTCCTCTCATCGTAGAACTTCTGGGCGACGGGTTGGTTGTGGTGGGTTTGTATCTCGTTTTCCTCGTGCTCCGCGAAAACACATTCGCTTCGGCAACCGTAGGAGTTGCTGAAAACCAGAAGGTCATTTCAACCGGGCCCTATGCGCTGGTGCGCCACCCCATGTATGCGAGCGCGATGTTATACGTGATCGGAATCCCGCTCGCGCTAGGCTCGTACTGGGGTCTGCTTGGCGCAGCCCTGTTGGCTCTTGCGATTATCTGGCGACTATTTGACGAAGAGAAATTCCTGGCGCAGAGCCTGGCCGGCTACAAAGAGTACCAGGAAAAGGTGCGATATCGTCTGCTGCCGGGTGTCTGGTAGTGCGAAATCTGGGACAATCAATCCATGACTCTCCGAGCGCTTCGATGTCTTCTGCTTTGCACACTGTGTCTGCCCGGCCTGTGCAACGCCGCTAACAAGCCTGCCGACCTCGCGCAAACGTTCGATCAGGTTTCTACCGCTTACGCCAAGCTGGAGCCGCAATCCATTCGCCCCGCGGAGGGCTTTATCAAGTATGACTACCTAATTCCCGCTGGCTACTACAAGCAGATGTGGGACTGGGACGGCTTCTTCATCGGCTCGCATCTGGCGCAACAGGGCAAGCCGCAATATCTGAAGTACTGGGTGCTCGATTTTGCCGGCGCCATTGATAAAGACGGATACGTCGTCGGCTGCATCACGACCAAAGGCCCTCGACCGCTGATGGGACGCTTCGCCATGAAACCGTTCCTCGCGCAGGGCGCGCTGATCGCCTCGGACGATATGGGCGATTACACCTGGGTGAAGCCCATTTGGGAGAACATGCGGAAGGTCATCGTTTATCGCGAGCAGACGCAGTTCGATCCCAAGTACGGGCTGTTCTTCTGGGAGAACGCCATCTCCTCCGGCGCCGATAACAACGTCGCGTTGACCAATGATCCCAAGGACAAGAGCGCGATTCTCGCCACTGATATCAGCACGTTTCAGTATCGCGAATACAAAGCCATGGCGCAGTTGGCGGACAAGCTAGGCTATGCGGATCAAGCCACCGAATACCGCAGGAAAGCTGCTGAGTTGAAAGCTGCAATGCTGAAGCACATGTGGTTCGCCGATGAGGCGATGTTCTACAACGTCCGGCGTGACACTGGCAAGCCGGTGAAGCGCATCAGCTACTCAAACTTTGTTCCGCTGATCGACGACATCCTCCGGGAGAAAGATGCGAAGGCGATGATCACGCGATACATGTTGAACAAGGATGTCATGCTCGCGCCTTATGGTATTCGCAGCCTGTCGAAGCAGGACCCGGACTACAACAATGCGGCAATCATCGTTCCCTATTCCAACTGGCAGGGGCCGATCTGGATCAACGCGAACTACATGAATTACATCGCTCTGAAGCGTTACGGCTTCGACAAAGAAGCAGCGGAACTGTCGGAGATTTTGGGAAAGATGGTGGTGGCCGACATCCAGAAGTGGGGCTCGATGCACGAGGATTACGACGCCGAAACCGGAGCGGGCCTGGCGCCCACGCCCGAGCAGTCGGAGAATCATGTCTTTTCCGGATTTGTCGGCTGGAATCTGCTGGCACAGGACATGCTGCAGTGCGAGGTCAAGGCCCAGTGCGGATTTCTGAAAGCGTACGGCAAGAACTGAAATATAAAGGACAGCGATGCTCGACAACGTGGTATTGAAGCAATTTGAAAAGCCTGATGAAACGCTGACATTTGAGAAAGGCAAATTCGAAATCGTTAATGTCGGCGGCATGATAATTGGCCGGGCAAGCTACGAGCCGGGTTGGCGATGGTCGGAGCACATTGGCAAGGCAAAGGGCGAGGAACTTTGCATGGTCGAACATGTAGGAATTGTTGTGTCGGGTAAAGCCGGACTTTCCATGCAGGACGGTACTGTCAGAGAAATGAAAGCTGGCGACCTCTTTTACGTTGCGCCTGGTCACGACAGCTGGGTGATCGGCGATGAACCATACATATCCATTCACCTGATGGGCGCCCGGAAATATGCGAGGAAGTAGCAGGTCTTACGGCGTTCCGTAGACCTTCTTGTAGACTTCGGCGTTGCGCATGATGGCCTGCACGTACTCGCGGGTTTCGGTGAACGGAATCGACTCTACGAACTCCTCTACGTCGCGGTAATTCCCTGAGGCTCGCCAATCTTCAACTCGGTCCGCGCCGGCGTTATAGGCGGCCAGCGCATATTCAACCTGGCCGCCGAAGTGGTCGACCATGCTGCGGAAGTAACGCGTTCCCAGTTCGATGTTGGTCGCCGGATCCAGCAGCGAGTCGGTGTTGTAGTGCGTCAGCCCTTCCTTCTTTGCCTCGCCTTTGCCGGTCCGCGGCAACAGCTGCATTAGGCCATAAGCATTCGCGTGCGAGATAGCACTGGGATTGAACTCCGATTCCTGGCGAATCAATGACGCGACCAGATACGGATCGAGCCCATTCGCCTCGGAGTAGCTGCGCAGAGCGTCCCAGTACGGGCGCGGGAATAGTCCTTGCCAATATGGTGACGGCAGCTCATCAACATCCATCGCAAAGTAGCCGCTAATGGCGCGCTTCAGCGCTTGCAGCGCGCGGAAGTACTCCCCGCCGCTGGTGTAAATCTTGGCGATCTCCAGCATCTCCCAGCTCGGTCCGCTTGAGCTGCCCGCCTGCAATTCATGCACAGCGAGGTCCGTCATGCCAGCGTTCTCCAACAGCTTGGCACGGTTGTAGTGCAGATCGTCTTCCGGTGGAACAGTGATCTGCGACACCGGGTCCAGTGCCGCCACTGACGAAACATGCGACAAGCAAGCGACGGTAACGGCCGGAGCAGCAGGTAAAGTTGTCATGCGTCGGCGCGCCAGCACCGCGTAGTAGTAATTGTGATATCGCGACGAAAGCTTCTGGTAATAGGCGCGCGCGACGCCGTAGTCGCGATCGTCCTCCGCCATACGGCCGCGCCAGTACATGGCGTTGGGTACTTCATTCGTCCCGGGATAAAACTCGACCTGCTCTTCGAAATATTTCTTGGCCTCGTCGCGGCGGTTCTGGCGATAGGTCAGCCAGGCGCACTTCCAATGCGCATAGGCGGCTTTATTGCCGTCAGGAAATCGCTCATGAATCTCACGATAGTAATCGATCGCCTTGTCGTAATCCTTGCGCAGCAGATACATGTTGCCCGCGCTCATCAGCGCTGCTTCCAGCCAGGGCGATTTCGGCGTGCTCGACCGCATGTGCTCGAGGATGTTCTGCAACGAGCCATCGTCGTTCGCATTGCGCGCGATCTCTGCCTGCTGGTACCACTTCTCTGCGCTGGCTTCGCTGCCGTCGTCGGGAACGCGATCCAGGGCATCCTTCGCTTTGCGCGTGTTCCCATCCTTCATGTAGGAGTTGGCGAGATCGATCAAGCCGTCCGATTGTTTGCCCGGCGGCGAAAGGTCGACCACGTATTGATACTCGTCAGCCGCCGCTCCCCAGCGCCGGGCCTTGTACAGCGAGTCGGCGCGCTTCAGGTGCTGACCATAGGTGACGGAAGGCAGCGATTCTTCCTGCGGAATCTTTCTTAAGTCGGCGTAGGCTGCATCGGCGAGATAACTGGTGGCGTACTCGTAGTAGATACGCTGCAGAATCTCTGCACCGGTCTTGGCCTGGCCGTTCTGCACGTAGGCTTTGCCGAGGTAATATTCGGTCTCGGCGTTAGCCGGAGCGCGGTGCGCCTCCAGCAGACGGATGGCTTCGGTCGGCTGGCTCAGCGCCAACAGTGCTTTCGCATTTGCGATGGTTGCTTCGTGATCGTAAAGCGAGTCCGGAAACCGCGTGCCGAAGTCGCGTAGATACGCCAGCGACTCCTCGGGAGCATTGCTCAGCACATACGAGTTGCCGATGAAGAAGGCGACATAATCTTTGAGCTCGCCGATCTGCGGCTGAGCCTTCTGGAGTGCGGTGATGGCGGCGGGATACTGCGCGTCGAGATAATGCGCATAGCCGACAGCGAACCATGCCAGCGCGCCTGCTTCCGTTCCGGCGTGAGTGTGAGCGTAATTCTCAACCCCGGTGTATGCGGCGGGCGTTCGAAATTCGACAAGTTGCCGCGCCATGGGCCGCAGATCATTCGAAGCGACAAACGTCTGCTTCATGCGGTGGGCACGGGCAACGGTCACTTTTTTGCGCGAATGATGCGAAGGCGACTTCTTAGCGGTGGTCGTCTTGTGGGCGCCACTGGAGGACGACGAGGATTTCTTTTTGTGGGTGGTGCTGCTATCCTGCGCGACGAGGCTGCTGCCGATAACGACCAGCAGGCCGAGCGCTAAGGCGACGAGAAGGCGAATACGGGAACTCACTTCCTGCAGTTTAGCGCGATTGCAAGCCTCCGACGTAGTGGCGTATGACGATTCGTTGACACAATCGGTTCCTGACTGTGACATCGAACTGCCCAGGGCATCCTATGCTCGTTGCAAAGCTCCACCAGAGCATGTAGCCGTATCGGCGGGATCCGCCGTTCGGGCACAAAAATGTGCGCCGGTTTTACGAATTCCCCTTTCCATGGGTACAATGGGGAACCGGGTTTTTCCGTTTTGAGCCGAAAATCCTGAATCTGCATAGATATGGGAACCATCCAACCAAAAGTAGCAGAACCAGTTGGCGATGAATTAACCCTGGTTCATGCGGCGAAAGCCGGCGACATCAGCGCCTTCGAGGAACTGGTTCGGCGGTACGACCGCAATGTATTTCGCATTGCGCAGCACATCACGCAGAACCGCGAAGACGCGGAAGATGTGGTGCAGGATGCGTTCCTGAAGGCTTACCAGAACTTAGGTAACTTCCAGGAACAATCCAAGTTTTATACTTGGCTGGTCCGGATCGCGGTGAATGAGGCGCTGATGCGCCTGCGCCGCCGTCGGCCGGAACGGATGGTTTCGCTCGACGAAGATATCAAGACGGAAGAGGATTCCATGCCGCGCGAGGTCGCGGACTGGGCTCCAAATCCTGAGCAGCTTTATACGCAGGGCGAACTGAAGGAAATTCTGGGCAAGACGATTCAGGGATTGCCGCCGAGTTTCCGCACGGTGTTTGTCTTGCGGGATGTTGAAGGGCTCTCGACCGAAGAAACAGCCGACGCCCTGGACTTGAGCATTCCGGCAGTGAAGTCCCGATTGCTTCGTGCCCGGCTGCAGTTGCGAGAGCGCTTGAATAGGTACTTCAAAAATCGTACTGGTGGAGATGGCAAACAGTGACCTGCTCTGATTTTCTGAAAGAGCTCACCGATTACCTGGACGACTCGATGGACGCCCAGACAAGGGCGGAATTGGAAGATCACCTCCAGTGGTGCCACAACTGCTATGTCGTTTGCAACACGACGAAGATGACCATCGAGATTTATCGCGACTCCCACCTTTACGAACTGCCTGACGATTTGCGCGGCCGTATTCGTTCAGCCATCATGACCAAGTGCCAATGCCATAAGGACAGCGCTAATAGCGTGGCAGAAAAGTCGACAGTCATCCCAGCCGATTCAGCTGAAACCAAGTGAGCTAACAGTTTCGGACACTCTCTTTTGCGCCAGCCTTCCACGCTTCGCCACTAGCCCCGCCGGATGGAAAACTATTTCACCTTAGACGTGAAACCACCCAACCTTCCCCGCTCGTCTAACTAGCACAAGCTAGCATTCCTCACAGGCACGTCCGGGCGGAGACACTCACATGACGAAGCTTATCTACCTCGCAGCCATGGCTCTTCTGGGGTTGGGATTGACGATGGCGCAGAGCACTTCCCCAGCTTCGGATTCCAGCAACTCCAGCAAACAGGCGCAGACACAAAACAGCACGAACAGCAGCAATGGCTCCAGCAAGGCCGGCCGCGCCGACCACAGTTCGACGCAGCGTCGGCGCTCCCAACAGTCCGTTCCCAACACCACGGTTCAAGATCAGCAGAACAGCACGACCTCAACCACCGGCGCCTCCGGCCAGGAGAACGCGCGGCCCTCGACCTCGAAGATGGGCACAAGCGGAAGCACGCCGGACACGGAAAATTCAGCCCCGGCAGACAATCCTGCGAACACGCCGCAGACTGGCACGTCAACTGATCAGCAGCCCAACTCTTCCAGTAGCCCCAGCACGCCCACACCTCACCTTGTGATGAACGGAACTCCAGGAGCTCGTGCCATGGCGACGCATACGCCGGACCCAGGGACGTGTATGAACCCCGCGTCGATCCAAAATGCCCAGGATGCAACCGCGTCGCAACGCCCCGCTCCGAACTGTGACTAGCAATGCCGCGGTGTGCGTTTGCAAACGGGCCGAGTCCGCGCCCATTACACTACTTTAGTGCTTAGTTCTAAGGAACTAAAGAGCGGTCAGCGCTGCTCGATTTGTGCCATCAGCTCTTGACTAACCCCTTCTTTGCGATTTATCGTCACTGAAATTTATCAGCCTGCCAGACGGGGGTCGTGGCAGGGAAAAATCAAATCGCGGCTTGATCGGCCCATTCTTCATTCGGGCCTAATTCACCTCAGGCAATCTGCCAACCGGAGGAACACGTGAGAAAGCCGTTCATCCTTCTCGTCGCTTGCATGGTATCCATGCTCGCTTTCGGTCAGAATGACACGCAAGTCCAACCTGCGAATCGCATCAGCAGCGGCGAGCCGCCTATGCTTGGAATTCAGTGGGCGAAGGGCACACCGCAGGAAATCATGCAGCATCAGCAGCCCATGGCGCGCCGTAGTCCTAACATGACGTATCACGGCGGCGTGATCATGCCGACCGCGAACGCCACCGCGATTTTTTGGGGAACCAGCTGGGCAAACTACAGCGGCGACAAGATCACCGGCATGGATAGCTGGTATCAAGGCTTCGGCAACTCGAACTACTCGAAGACCAGCGACGAATATACCGGCTCGAATGGTACGGTTGGACCCACGCTAAGCTATGCCGGACATTACGTTGACACTACGGCGTCGACGGGTGGGGGCAACGCGAGCGCGATCCTGGCGGAAGTTTGCAAGATGATTACGAACCCCGATCCTACCGGCAACGGATACTATCCGGTCTACGTTGATAAGACCCGTGGCACGGCGGGTTACTGTGCCTGGCACAGCGAAGGCACTTGCGGCGGCCATCGCGTTCAGTTCGCCTTCTTCTTCAAGCTGGACGGCGACGCGGGCTGCGATCCGCAGGATGGATCCGGTTTGCACTCACAAGGATTGGCAGCGATCGCGAACGTCAGCGGACACGAACTGTCTGAAGCGCGTACCGATCCCAGCAGCCCGGGTGCGTGGTACGACTCCAGCGGCCAGGAAAATGGCGATAAGTGTGCGTGGACCTTCAACGTTCCTCTGGTGACCTTTTCCAATGGTACGCAGTGGAAGATCCAGGGTGAATGGTCCAATGCCGCCTACAACAACGGTACGGGCTATCCCAACCTTAGTGGACAGAGGGGCTGCCTCGACGGCCACTGAGATTCAAGCAAGGTTGCAAGCTTCAGGCCTCCATCGCGGAGGCCTGATTCTTGCGCCACCACTCATTGGCGCCTCCTCCGCCCGAAACGTGAGTTGTCAATTCGTAGCGGTTCTATATAATTTGCGACCGGAAATTAATAGATGTCTTACAGGAGGCTTCGATGAGGAGACGGTCGCGGGCCCTTATCCTGGGGATCCTGTGGTTGCCGCTGCTCGCAGCTGCGCAGAGTCCTTTTGACGGTACCTGGAAGGTCGACATGAATAAAGTCGACTTTCCTAAAAAGCCGGATATTTATCTTCTGCAGAATGGGATGTACGCATGTAAGAGCTGCGTCCCCGCCTACGAAATAAAAGCCGACGGCGAGGACCAGAAAGTCTCTGGACACCCGTATTACGACACGGTCGCGATCAAGGTAGTCAATGATCATGAGATCGAAGAGACAGACAAGAAAGATGGCAAGGTTGTGGCTACAACCAAGGTTACCGTCGCCCCAGACGGAAAAACTCTTACCTACGACTTCACCGATTCCAGCAACACGAATGCGGCTCCCGTGACTGGAAAGGGAGAAGCGATGCGCGTAGCCAAAGGGCCTGCAGGATCAAACGCCGTTTCCGGTTCGTGGCGAAACACAAAAATGGAAAGTCTCTCCGACAACGCCATCACCTGGACCTATAAGGTCGATGGGGATATGTTGACGATGACGTCGCTCACCGGTCAGACCTATACCGCCAAGATGGATGGGACGGAGGCTCCGATGAAAGGCGACCCGGGCGTGAGCACGGTCTCCGTCAAGATGCTGGGTAAGGACACGCTCGAAGAAACCGATCGGCGCGATGGCAAGGTCATCAGTGTCAGCAAGTCGACCGTCACTTCCGACGGAAAGACTATGAAGATTGACAGCGATGACAAAATGCGAGGCACGACGATGAAGTTTGAAGCGATGAAACAGTAGCTTTCAGGACACAATCTAGCAAGGAAAAGAGCGGCTTCGCAGCCGCTCTTGGTTTTTTGCAGAATGGCAGCTACTGCTCCGCAATCAAGTACTGCTCGATCTTCCCATCCGGCATCTGGTAGATGATGATCACCAAATCCTTCTTAGGGTATTTCACGTTGTAGATTCGCGCGGTCATTCCGCCGCGCAGCGCGGTTCGTGAGTTGGTGAATGCCTCCGGCGCTCCCAGCGGACCGAGGCTGTCGGCGTAGTCCTTCAAAGCCTGCTCGCTGAAGTAGGCATTGCAATTGTCGGTGAAGAGCGAGCGCTCGATTTTACCTTGCTGCAAGCCATCGTAAACTTTACGCATCAACTCGTCGGCCTTGGGATCCGCCGGAGTGGCCGCCTTCAACAGCAGTGTGGAAATCTGTTTGCCAATGCCGCCTGCGGCTTCGGAGGCGTCCTGATTTGTCAGCACCACCACGGCAATCTTGTCATCGGGCAGAACAATATTCTCGGCCACGAAGCCTGAGACCTCGCCACCATGCTCCAGGACGCGATGGCCACTGTTGTCCGTCACAAAGACGCCCAACCCATAGCGCGTTCCCACACCATCCCTTCGAACAATCTCGGTCTCCATCTCGCGATACGAGGCCGGACTCAATACGGTCTGGTCCATGATCGAGATGTCCCACTTGGCAAGGTCTTCCGGCGTCATGGCCAGCTCGCCCGCAGCGAACATCCAGCCGTGACCCTCTTTCGGCGCAGGATGCAGCGGACCCAGCGCGTATCGGAAGTAGCCTCCCGGATCGCTTGGTGGCAGCCGGTTCGCATCGGTATTGGTCAGCGATTTCATTTGAAGCGGCGTGAACACCCGCTCTGTCAGAAGGTCCATGAGCGACTTGCCCGAGACCTTCTCGACAATAGCTCCGGCAATGACGTAATTGGTGTTGCTGTATTGCCACTTAGTTCCGGGCTGAAAATCGAGCGGCTTGCGCGCCCATATATCCATGATCTGCTCGGCGTTGATCGGCTTCAGCATAAGCGGCGGAACATAATCCTGCGGCCAGAAATCCTGGTATCCCGAAGTGTGCGACAACAACTCACGGATGGTGACTTTGTCGCCTTCGGTAAGTCCCGGAATGTACTTCGAGACCGTGTCGTCCAGCGACAGCTTCCCTTCCTGTGCCAGCATCAGCACCGCCGCCGCCGTGAACTGCTTGCTGATGGAGCCGATGCTGTACCGCATTGCAGGCGTGGCAGCCATCTGCGGATCGAGACGGGCCGAGCCATAGGCCTGCACGTAAGCGATCTTGCCATCCTGCACCACCGCGACCGACGCCGACGGTACGCCCGTCGTCTTCAGCACCTGCTGTGCGATGTCGTCGACTCCTTTTCGCAGTTCGGGCGACAAGGTCGGCTGCGTCTGCGCGAGCAAGGGGACCATCATCAGGAAACCCGTCGCGCAGATGAGCAGAGATTTATGAACTGAGAGATGTATGGTGCGCATGATTAGCCTCGGAGAGAAATAGAGAACAAATTACAGTAGCGCAACCGCAAGGCAGGAACAACTCGGTGTAGAAATTCAGGCGTGCTTCTGTTTCGCTTGTTGGCCGACCGCTGTGGCTGACGCGGTGCCGCTTGAGGTCGGGCTCACCTCTTGCGGACCGGGCAGCGGCTCCTCTAGGGGAGGCTTATTCTCCGCAGGCCCTTCGGTTTTCTCGGAGCTCGGGAAGACGTACCCGTCCAGAAGGCGATGATGCATGCTGTAAAGCGCAAGCTCCAGGCGGTCAGCGACGTTGAGCTTGTCGTAGATCTTGCGCAGGTAGTTCTTCACCACTTGCTCCGTCGTCTTCACCTCGCGGGCAATGTCCTTGTTCTTCATGCCCTGGGTGACGCCACTGATGATCATCATCTCCTTCTCGCTGAGGCGCAGTTGCCGCTGGGGAGCGGTTCCCTGTAGCGCCTGCGTGCGATAGGCCTCGATCACCCAATTAACGCCCTGCTTGTCGAGCCAGGTTTCGCCGGCAGCGACTTTCCTGACGCAGCGCACCAGGAGTTCCGGCGATACAGCTCGCGCCAGAATGCCGCGCACTCCCCGGCGAAGATAGTCGACCGTCTCCTGCTCGCCGGCGCGCTGAGTGACCATGATCAACTTCGCCCCGGGAACTGCGCGCCGCCCCACTTCACTGATCGCGTCGGCGGGATTAGGCGAGAGTCCGGCCTCGAAGAGAATGACGTCCGATGGCGTGTTGGCTACCGCGTTAAGCGTCTGCGCCAGGGTCTCCGTCTGGGCGACGACCTCAAGATCCTCCTGCAAGGCAAAGATCTTGCTCATTCCGACCCGGAAGATGGCCTCTGAATCGGCCAGGATGATGCGGACCGTCTGTGGCGTGGCCGGTGTCTCCCCGTTTGCAGACGACGGGACAAGGGCGGCGGCGGCCTTACTTCGACCGGCAGACCGCCCCGTCCATTTCGGACCGCTAAACCCTCTTGAAGTGGTATTCATCAATCACCACCGCGACACTTTGTCCCGGATCCTCTTCAGAGCAGCGCACTACCCGCCCGGCACAGAGCACTTCAACCGGCTGGGTGGTGCCTAACATGTCGATCGGCATTTCAATAGCGAATTCGACTGGCGAACCTACCTCGATCGTAGCGTCAATATGAAAGGAAATTCCCCCCGCTGAAATATCTGTGGTTGTTGCGTGATATTCCCCAGCCGGAGTCTTCAACGTAACTTGGAGATGCAATGGGAACCGAATCGAATTGCGAAAATCAAACTGGTGGCCAGCAGACATGATCGTGTACCCCACACGATACTGCGGAGGCATCCTACTCAGGATGTTACTAAAGTACCATCAAATCCCAGTTACCGATCAACTTTTTTTGAGTAAGTGCTCAGATTTCGTGACGAAATGGCACAAAAGTATCGTCACTGGCGACTACTGCCGCCCAAAGTGGTTTCGTTTGACGGTTTTATTCTCAGAACTTGGTTGTCTCCGTGAAGTTGAAGTCGCGGACCTTCATGGCCGGAACCACCATGTCCATCGACTCCTCTCCTGAGGATCGCACGGGCTCGCTCATTAACTCCACATTTTGCAGCATCTGGATGAGGCTCTCGTTGAAGCGGAAGTTCCGCAAGCCTTTCCGGACCCTGCCGCCTTCGACCAGGAACGTTCCGTCCCGCGTCATGCCGGTGAGCATCTTTTCGTAGGGATCCACTTCGCGGATATACCACAAGCGAGTCACCAGAATTCCTCGTTCGGTGCCAGCGATCATTTCCTCCACAGTCTTGCGTTTCGCCGAATCCGCAACCTCGAACACGATATTTAAGGGCACCTCGACAATGTCGTTTGGCAAAGAGAATCCATGTCCGGTGGGGGTAACAATGCCCACGTTACCGGCGAGTTCCGACCGCGATACACGAGCCGCACTGGAACGTGCGAAAGTCACGCTCTGCACCACGCCCTTGTCGATTAACTTGAGCCGATGTCGCTTCATCCCTTCGCCGTCGAAGGGTAGACCGGTTTGCAGCGGGTGATAGACGTCATCCCAGACCGTGATGTTTTCGCCGAAGAGCTGCGTGCCGATTCGCTCGTTCAGGAACGACCGCTGCTCCAGGAGCGCGGAGCCTCCGAAGTCCCAAAACATGAACCCTACGGCATCCAGAACGGCAGCCGGTTCGAGAATGACCGTATATTTCCCCGGTGGCAGTTCGGCCGGATTGCGCGAGGCCATGGCCTTCTGCGCAGCGATCTCCGCCAGGCCTGCGGGGTCGAGAACGGTGGCGTCGGGTGAATTGGCCTTCTGCCAGCCGGAAGAGGTGTCGCCAATCATCGTGATCGACACCTCGGCCTGCGTCTGCTCGTACCAGTCTGCCACCCCACGCGAGTTGAAAATGCCTTCGGCTGACTCGGCGGTGGCATAGATGCCGGCAGCCGTGAGCGCATGCTTCTTGGCTCGCTCGACCATCTGCGCCACAGCGCCGGCACGATCGGCTGCAGTGAGTCGAGCCGTGCTGTCGAAGAACCGGCAGACCCCACTGGCTCCGGCATGCCTGGCGTTCTGCTGAACCTCTTCCGTCGAGGGCATCGGCAACAGGTCGCGATCGTCCTGCTGCACCCGCGCCAGCGCTTCGGCTGATTCCACCACCCGGCGCAAGCTATCCTGGTCATGTTTGTTGGTGGTTACGCGCGCCGTCCGGCCACCGAACGACACCCGCACAGAGATGTGGTGCTCTTCTTCGGCGACGTTCTGGTGAATGGTGTTGTTGGCGAAGCGGGTGAGCGCGCTCTGCCCGCCGGAGATAAGCAACTCAATCTCATCGGCGGTGGTGAGCTTGCGAAGCCGGTCGAAGATGGAAGCAGCGTGATCGCGAGTTAGCATTCGGCACTCAGCATTCGGCATTCAGAACTCAGCCATTAGCAATTAGCAGACAGGGTCGCGATGAATCGACATGGTGGTGATAGATCAACAGAACCTGGCAATAGACCGTAGGTCGTCATGTTGCTGTCTTACGATTTGCCTGAACGCTGAGTCCTGACCGCTTAACTTCCTTTGTAGGCTGTTCCCACGCTTATATTTCTAAACCGTGCCGGCGCCGCTCCGTGACCCGTGCCCATCACTTGTTGCGGCTGGCCTTTGCCGCAGTTAGGCGTACCCCACAGCGTCCATTCATCGCGTGAGCAGATGGCATCCATCGAGTTCCAGAACTCTGTCGTAATGCCGGAGTAGGAGGGGTTCTTCAGCATGCGTCCACGCTTGCCGCCTACAATTTCCCAGGCAATCTCGCAACCGAACTGGAAGTTGTAGCGCTTATCGTCGATCGACCAGGACCGGTTCGTCTCCATGTACACGCCGCGCTCGGTGGAGGCGAGCAATTGCTCGAGTGTTAACGGCGATGGGCCCGGCAGGATGCTGACATTGGTCATGCGTACGATCGGCAGGCGGTTCCAGCTTTCCGCGCGAAGGCAGCCTCCGCTGCGCGATGCGCCCATCGCTTCGGCAGTGTCGCGAGACGTCAAGTATCCGGTAAAGAGTCCATCGGTAATGATCGGCGTGCACTGCGCGGCCACGCCTTCGTCGTCGTACGCGAAAGTCCCGAGCCCGGGTCCGTGGGCTTCGGTCGCATCGGCAACTACGTTTACGATGTCGCTGCCATATTTCAGGGTGCCCAACTTGTCGAGCGTGAGAAACGACGTGCCCGCGAAATTTGCTTCCATACCCAACACGCGGTCGAGCTCGATGGGATGGCCGACCGACTCGTGGATCTGCAGCCCGAGCTGCGAAGAGTCGAGCACGACATCGTAAGCGCCTTCCGGACATTGATCCGCCGAGTGCAACGCGACCGCCTGTTCGGCAATCTCTGGCACGTGCTTCATCAGTGCCAGCTCGTCGATAAGCTCGTAGCCTTTGTTCTGAAACTGCCCACCGAAGGAGTTGGGATACGAGCGCTTCTGAATCTCGGCGCCCCGGAAAACGTGTGCTGCATAGCCCGCGCCCGAACTGACGACGGTCTGGTGGATCTCGGCGCCTTCGCTGGAGAAGAACCACTGCTCGTAGCGGCGGAAGTTCATGTTGGTTTCCGCCAGGGTGACGCCATTGGTTTTGCGCAGCTCTTCGTCGATGGCAAACAGCAGCTCTAGATTCTTTTCGATGGAGATGGAGAAGGGATCGATACGGCAAGGCGATACCCAATCCGCTTTGGCGGGAGGCTCAGGCACCAGGTGCAGTTCCTGCGACTTCACCGTGGCCGAAGCTTTGGCAATTTCGACTGCCCGCGCGGCACAACGCTGTACGCTCTCGCGGGAGAGATCGTCGGTAGCCGCAAAGCCGAATGCCCCATCGGCGACCACGCGAATACCGATGCCCATCGACTCTGCATCGGAAGCGTTGCCGATCCTGCCATTCTTAGTCGCCAGCGAACGATTGCGCTCTTCAACAATGCGCGCCTCGGCCAGCGATGCGCCCCGCAGCTTTGCCGTCTCCAACGCCCAAGCAGCGATTTCCTTCATCGAGTTCCCCGCGGTAGAGATGATATCGTGTTCGCGGGCAGCCCGCTCAGCGGGGGACGCGCCGGGCTCAGGCTCTCATCGCTGCTCTCCTGCCGGCGTCATCCTGGGCGCAGCGTCCGCCTCTGCTTTTGCTCCGCCGACTTTCCGGAGGGGCGGACGTGTAGTCGAAGGACCTGCAACCGCCTAGCATGCCTGCACTCACTTTGAACTTGTCATCCCGACCGGAGGAGGGCCGACTTTGCCCGCCGGAGTGGAGGGACCTGCGGTTCGTCGCGCACGCAGGATCATTCCACCGCAGGCTAACCGCGGATCCCTCAGCTTCGCTCGGGACGACAATTCCTAAACAGAGAGTCGTATATTCTTTTAAACACCTTAACCCTATTCCATACTTCCTCCAACGCCTGCCATGCGCGCCACCATCAAAACCGTGATCCTCAAAGACGGCATGCCCAGCGTCGAGCAGGCCCGCGCTCGCCTGACCACCGAGATTCACGCCGCCCAGCAGGCCGGGCTCAAGGTACTGAAGATCGTGCATGGCTACGGCTCATCGGGCGTCGGTGGTGACCTCCGCTTCGCCCTGCAAGCAACCTTGCGGCAGATGGCGGCGAAGAAGGAAATCCGCGACTGCATCTTCGGCGAGAACTGGCGCAAGAGCGATGAGCGTACCTGGGAGCTGCTGAAGCATATGCCAGAGTTGAAGGGCGACAGCGATCTGGGAAGAGGGAATAAAGGGATTACACTAGTTTGTCTATGAGAACACACATCGCATTAGGTGCAGTAATCCTCGCGTCGTGTGCTCAGTTGTTTGCTGTCAGCGGCTGTAATCTTCAAGATGGTGCGATGACACCGCTCGGTAAAGTCTCCGGCCCCGCGCGGAAAGTCAAAATCCCTGATCAGTTGCGTTCACTGCTACCGGCGGAGGCGACGGTACTGCGGATCGACACTCCAAATTTGTCTCAGGATGGAGAGCAGATTGTGTTGTATAACTCCTCCCGTGACGAGGTGAATCCTCTGCCGGTGCTTGCGATTGTACAAAGCGGGAAGATAGTAAAAAGCTATATGCTCGGCGATACCATGAAGGACGCCGGCGGGTATGCCCTGCTGCTCGCGTACTGCAAAGTGAGGGATACGAAAAACCGGAATGTCATTGCGATTGCTCTGCAGGTTTCGGGAGATGGATCGGGGATTGGATTCCTGATCTTCGCCTGTATTGACGGGGATTATCGGATTCTGTTCAATGAGAATACTTACGAGGGGCGATTGACCTTCTTACAGGGATCAGGGGAATTCGAGCTATGGGACAGCAATGACGATGGTGAATGCGTGTGGTGTCCGCAACACTACACCATAACTACATATCAATTGCAGAACGACTCGTACGTAATGACCAGAAGTTCGAAGCCGGGAAAGGCATTCAACCCCGAAGGCATTTCAGCAACGCCAGTGACGATACAAGTTGGGAAGCCTACTTCGTAATGCGGTCGCCCTCCCGCGTGGCCATCGCCGCCTGCATGCTCGCAGGGATGTGCACCTTTCTCAACGTCTACGACACGCAGCCGTTGCTTCCCTATCTGCAACGGCTGTATCACACCTCGGAGATCGCCGTCAGCTTCACCGTGAGCGCGACTATTCTCGCTGTCGCGCTCACTGCACCGTTCATCGGCCTGCTCGCCGAGTCGATCGGCCGCAAGAAAGTCATCGTCCCATCGCTGTATGCGTTGACGGTGCCCACGCTACTCGCGGCTACCTCGCAGAATCTGCACCAGCTCATCTTCTGGCGATTCATGCAGGGCATCTTCGTTCCCGGCGTCATCGTGGTCATCATGGCCTACATCGGCGAAGAGTTTCGCGGAGCCTACGTCGGCCGCGCCATGGCCTCGTACATCACCGGAACCGTGCTGGGTGGCTTCGGCGGGCGGTTTATTTCCGGAATGGTTGCTCACCACCTCGACTGGCGCGATGCCTTCGTCGTCATCGGTCTCGTAAACCTGGCGGGCGCAATCATGGTGCAACGCTGGCTGCCGGTGGCGAAAAACTTCGTGCGCGCCGAGCACATCCGGCATTCGATCTCGCACGCCAAGGGACACCTGTGGAATCCGCGACTGCTGGCGGTCTTCGGCATGGGCTTTGCTGCACTGTTCTGCCTGGTCGGCACCTTCACCTACGCCAACTTTTATCTGGCCGCTCCGCCGTATCATCTGAATTCCGCGCAACTGGGTAGCATCTTCTTCGTTTATCTCTTCGGCCTGATCGTCACGCCGCTCTCCGGCCGCAGCCTCGATCACTACGGCATTCGTGTGACTTCGGCGATTGGATTTGGATTCGCCGCCGTCGGACTCCTGCTGACCCTGGTGCATTCGCTGCCGGTGATCATCGTCGGGTTGGCGCTGGCTTCCTCGGGCGTGTTCATCTATCAGGCGGTGGGGACGGTGCAGACTGGAGTGGTCGCGGGCAAGGCGCGATCGTCGGCTGCGGGGCTGTACGTCACGTTCTATTACATCGGTGGAAGTCTAGGAGCGACGATCACCGGTTGGACGTGGGTGGCCGGCGGCTGGCCTCCGTGCGTGTTTCTGATGGTGGGGATCGCCGGGATGGCAGTGGTGATGGCGTTCGCAAGCAGCGCGAAAGCGACTGTGAGCCATGAGCTATGAGCTGTGGGCTCTGAGCTTTTCACAACGAATTCTCAGCCGGCGTCATCCTGAGCGAAGTGAGGACGCGAAGCGTTCGAACGAAGTCGAAGGACCGCTATAGCCACATTACCTTCACTCCGCCGAGCAACCTCGAGCCGCCTAATCCTGAATGGGTGAAGGATTATTGCGACGATAGGGGTCCTTCGACTCCGGCGAAAAGGACGTGCGCCTGCGCTCAGGATGACACCCTTGCAAGAGACGGCCGGACGCTGGCCTGAAGGCCAGCTCTACCGTCTTTCCGTGACTAGTCGCACCCGTGGCGACGGCAGATGATAAAAAGGGCGGCATCGCTGCCGCCCTGGTTTCGGGGGCTAAAGCCCCGGAAATTATTGGTTGGTTTTCGGCACGCCTAAAGCCGTGCCCTTTCAACCCTGCCTCTGACTGTCAACCGACCATCTTAACTGACAACTGACAACCGGCCACTGACAACTGGGTTTACGTTCCTTCGCTCCAGCTGGCCAGGTACTCTTCCTGCTCCGGAGTCAGGCGGTCGATCTTGATGCCCATCGACTCCAGCTTCAGTTTGGCCACGCGCTTGTCGAGCTCTTCCGGAACCACGTAGACCTTCTTCTCCATCGACTTGTGGTTTTTCACCAGGTACTCAACCGAGAGCGCCTGATCGGCGAAGCTCATATCCATTACCGACGCCGGATGACCTTCGGCCGAGGCCAGGTTGATGAGGCGGCCTTCGCCCAGCAGGTTGATCTTGCGGCCGTCCTTCATCGAGTACTCCTCGACGAAGTTGCGAGTGGTGCGCTTGGACGACGACATGGTCTCCAGCGCCGGGATGTCGATTTCGACGTTGAAGTGGCCGGAGTTGGAAACGATGGCTCCGTCCTTCATCGCCTCGAAATGCTCCTTGCGCAGCACGCTCTTGTTACCGGTAACGGTGCAGAAGACGTCGCCAATCTTAGCGGCTTCTTCCATGCTCATCACGCGGTAGCCGTCCATCACGGCCTCGATCGCCTTTGTCGGATCGATTTCGGTGACGATGACCTCAGCGCCCAGACCGCGGGCGCGGCTGGCCAATCCGCGGCCGCACCAGCCGTAGCCGGCGACCACGAACTTCGATCCTGCTAGCAGGAAGTTGGTGGCGCGCACGATGCCGTCGATGGTCGACTGGCCGGTGCCGTAGCGGTTGTCGAACAGGTGCTTCGTATCGGCATCGTTCACCGCGATGATCGGGTAGCGCAGCACGCCCTGTTTCGCCATGGCGCGCAGGCGGATGATGCCCGTCGTGGTTTCTTCCGTGCCGGCAATCACGCCGTCGAGAACATCCGTGCGCTTGGTCAGCGCGATGGTGACCAGGTCAGCGCCATCGTCCATGGTGATCTGCGGCTTGTGGTCGAGCGCCGACATGATGTGCGAGTAATAGGTGTCGTTGTCCTCGCCCTTGATCGCGAAAACCGGAATACCGTAATCCTTCACCAGGCAAGCCGCAACGTCGTCCTGCGTGGATAGCGGATTGGAGGCGCACAACACAACCTCAGCGCCGCCGTCGCGCATCGTGATGGCCAGATTGGCGGTTTCAGCCGTGACGTGCAGGCAAGCGGAAACCCGGATGCCCTTCAGCGGCTGGCTCTTGATGAAGTCCTTGCGGATGATCTGCAGGACCTTCATCGACTGGTTGGCCCAGTCAATGCGCTTCTTACCAAGATCGGCAAGGGCAAGGTTGGCGATATCGCCGGCGACGCGTGTGGTTGTGGTCGACATAATCTCCTAGGTAGAGCGGGCCTTCAGGCCCGCGTCAAGTAGTCAATTTTTGAAAGTTGCGGGCTTCAGCCCGAAACTTGTCACTGGACACCGTATGTGTCGCCGGCTGAAGCCGGCTTTGATCCTTGTTTGCGACGGGGACGCGGGCCTGAAGGCCCGCTCTACCGTTTACTTCGCGGCCTTGGCCGTCTTCTGGCCAGCGCCCGCCAAGCCCGCCTGCTCGCGCAGCGCCGCAGCCTTGTCGGTTGCTTCCCAGGTGAAGTCGGCGTCGTTGCGGCCGAAGTGGCCGTAGGCAGCCGTCTTGCGATAGATAGGACGGCGCAGGTTCAGCGACTCCATGATGCCCTTCGGGGTCAGCTTGAAGGTCGCACGAACCAGCTCAGCAATCTTCGTCTCATCGATCTTTGCGGTGCCGAAGGTGTCGATCAGGACGCTGACCGGGTCAGCTACGCCGATGGCATAAGCGAGCTGCACTTCGCAGCGCTCCGCCAGTCCGGCAGCCACGATGTTCTTGGCGATGTAGCGCGCCATGTAGCAGGCCGAGCGATCAACCTTTGTCGGATCCTTGCCGCTGAAGGCGCCTCCGCCGTGACGTCCCATACCGCCGTAGGTGTCGACGATGATCTTGCGTCCGGTCAGGCCAGTGTCGCCCATCGGTCCGCCGATGACGAAGCGTCCGGTCGGATTGATGTGGTACTTGGTGTTCTCGTCCAGCATCGCTTCGGGCAGCGCAGCCTGGATCACATGCTTCAGGATGTCGGCGCGGAGATCTTCGTTCGAAACCGTCTCGGAGTGCTGGCTCGAGATCACAACCGCGTCAATGCGCACGGGCTTGTGGTTCTGGTCGTATTCCACGGTGACCTGGGATTTGCCGTCGGGCCGGAGGTAAGGAAGGGTGCCGTTCTTGCGGACTTTAGTCAGCTGCTCGCAGAGTTTGTGCGCCAGGAAAATGGGAGTCGGCATCAGATTCTCATTTTCGTTGGTGGCATAGCCGAACATCATGCCCTGGTCGCCCGCGCCACCGGTATCCACGCCCATGGCGATGTCCCCGGACTGCTTGTTGATGCTGGAAATGACAGCGCAGGTATTGGAATCGAAGCCGTAGAGGGCATTGTCATAACCGATAGAGGCGATGACGCCGCGCACCAGCGTCTGGAAATCAACGTAAGCCTTGGTAGTGATTTCGCCGGCGATAACCACCAGACCGGTTGCGGTCAGGGTCTCGCAGGCTACGCGGCTGTAGGGATCTTCTTTCAGACAGGCATCTAGGATTGCGTCGGAAATCTGATCGGCGATCTTATCCGGATGACCTTCTGTTACCGACTCAGAGGTAAACAGATAGCGATGATTGGGCAATGTCGAACTCCTTAAGTATGGTCCGCAGCTCGGGGTGACACAGAGCAAGTCAGCTGGACACAGTGGTACTGCGGTCAGTTCAGGCCTATCGAGAGGATAGCGAGCAACTGGGAAACTCCCAATATTTTACGGCTAAAAGGGGTATTTCAGCCAGTTAAAGGCGCGATTTGACCATTGAATCTATTGCCTGAAATGGGTCGCAGCGCTGCCCCTAACTTGGTGCAGACACTCAGCTTGCTTAACAACGGGAGTACACTCACCATCCATGGACAAGCTCAAGGAAGTGGTGCATCTGGACTTGCAATACTCTGCCTGGGCGACACGCGAGTTGCTGCAGGCCTGCACGCCGCTTTCGGTGGCCGACTTGAACCGCGATCTGGGCGTATCGCACAGCAGCATTCTGGGCACGCTGCATCATTTCTACATATCCGAGCGCTTCTGGGCCGAGTGCCTGGCAGCCGGGAAGATTCCTCCACTGCACGAAATCGGCGTCGCTCCGATTCCCGCGGAGTTTCGCTTCGAAGAACTGGAACGCGGTTGTGAAAAAGTCGCGGGCGCACTCCGTGATTGGTTCGAGTCGACAACGGAAGAAGAGCTCGCACAGCCGCTGCCCTGCCGAATCTCTAAGACCGTCGCTTACCCTTACGTGCGCTGGCAACTGGTGCGGCACGTGGTGAACCACTCCAGCATGCACCGGGGCCAGATCATTGGCATGATTCGAGCGCTGGGAAACAAGCCGCCTAACATCGATGTAATGAGTTACCTGGTGCGACAATCAGGCCTCATTTCGTGATCGCAGGCAATTGCGAGGTGATCTTTCCATTTTCGTCGAGAAATTGCAGAGCGGGCGTTCCGTCTGGCTCGACCCGGACGACGATGCGGTCGCGGCCTTCGACATCTTTGAGGCGCAACGCAACGGAACGATCGTCAAGCCGGCCGAGCAGGATACGCGTCTGCGCGCGGCCTTTGCCGGCCCGTAATTGCTTCCAAGCCGCTGGCTGCTGATCCTTCGGGAGCTTCTCAATACGCGCTGCTGCCGCCAGGTCCTCGGTGATCGGGTAGTCGGGCTCGTCAATCATGCGCAGCTCGGAGGTGCGATCGCCGTTCTCCTGTTCGGCGTCTATGCTGAAGACCTGGTCCTGCTCGTACTGATCGAAGCTGAGATGGCCGTAGCTGGTGACTTTGCCGCTCTTGTCTTTGCTGCCGCCGAAGATCAGACCTCCGTTCTCCGTGCCTTCATCGTTGAAGAAGAGCATGCCGGCTGTCGAGCGATCCGGATGCGGCGTTTCCTTCCCCTTGATGATGATGCCCGGAAAGTCGGTCTTGTTTGAGATGACCATGCGCAGCGTGCCGTCGGGTTCGACGACGTTGATGCGGTGGACCGTGATCTCGTCGAAAGCTTGCTTCTGATGCGATTCGGCGAAGCCGGCGAGAATGATGACGGCCAGGGCGACGGTGAGGAGGCCTGAGTAGATGGCGAGGAAACGCGGATGCGAGACGAGTTTGATCATAAGAAATGCTATCGCATGCGGATGGGCGTCGGATCGGAAGACCTCCGAGACGGGATGCCGGGTTATGACTGGTTCGGGTAGCGCTGCGCTTCAGCGCCGCGTTTCTGAAGTCGTGCCCTGACACATGGCGAAAAACAGGATGAAGTCTGCTTTCCGCCGGCTAGGGAACAGCAGATCCCTCGAGGCAAAACACGGCGCTCGTGATGACAATTTATCGGAGTGTGGATTCGATTCGAATCCATCGCGAGGAACTACGCTCATTACTTCAACGCTGAATGTACCGCGATCAACTGATCGAGGACTGCGGGAAGCTGCTTCAGATCCAGCGCATTAGCGCCGTCGGACTTGGCTTGTGAGGGGTTGTCGTGTACTTCCATGAAGACACCATCGACGCCAGCAGCGACCGCGGCGCGCGAGAGAAGAGGGATGAATTCCGGCTGACCGCCGCTGACGGCTGCCCCATCGCCGGAGTTAGCTGAAGGCAGTTGCACCGAGTGCGTCGCATCGAAAACCACCGGCGCGAACTTTCGCATGATGGCCAGCGAGCGCATGTCGACCACCAGATTGTTGTAGCCGAAGCTGGCTCCGCGCTCGGTCAGAAAAACGTGCTCGCCACCGGAGTCGCGAACTTTCTCCACCGCATGACGCATGTCCCACGGCGAAACGAACTGGCCCTTCTTCACATTGACGACGCGGCCACTCTTCCCTGCCGCAACCAGCAGGTCGGTTTGCCGGCAAAGGAACGCCGGGATCTGAAGTACGTCGACCGCTTCGGCTACTTGCGGCACGTCCGCAGCTTCGTGAACATCGGTCAGTATGGGAACACTGACAACATCTCGCACCTTCTTCAATATCCGCAAACCCTCATCCAGCCCGGGTCCGCGGAAACTGTGAATCGAGGTGCGATTGGCCTTATCGTACGAAGCCTTGAAGATGTACGGCAGTTTTTTCTCGCGCGCGATGGCGGAGATCGCTTCGGCCATCTTGAGCGCGTGCTGCTCGCTCTCGATGACGCAAGGTCCTGCGATAAGGAAGAGTCCGCCTCCGCCGATGGTTACATCGCCGACCTGAAAGAAATGGGCCAAGAAGCGATGGTACATCAACGGGCTGGGGCAGATGTACTGGCAGTCTCAGGCTTTGTCCGCAAGTCCGTGACCTTGCATTTAGCGGGCAACACGAAGAGCCGCGCATCCGGCTCGGAGAGCGTGATGCTGGTGACCGTGAAAACCTGGTCCCCATGCATGGGGTCGAGACGCGTCACTTGCAGGTTGATCCCCAGCTTCGGCGAATACCAGAACTCCTTAGTCTCCTCGACGGGCGCCGTGTTGCCGATAGGGCTGCCGGGAGCGATGGTTACAGTCTCGCGTGTACCGATCACTTCGACGCCCTCGATGGTCTTGGTGCCCAGGCTGGCCCGGCTGAGCTCGCGCTTGCCGTCGCCGATGGGGCCGACGGGAAGCACGGCTTCCGCAATCGGGGCGTTATAGCTTTGCAGTTCACAGCTGCTGAGCGAGGGATCGCAAAAATACTTGGTGTGAGTTACCGGGTTGCTGATCTCGATCAGCCTGACGCGTGGTTCGCGGTCGCTGCCTTCGGGCACAAACATGCGCCGCTCCTGATAAATGCGTCCCTGGCCATCGCGCGCGACGAAGCGATGGTTGGTCAGAACCGAAGTGCTGCCGTCGGGAAGGTGTTTGGTCCACTGTGTGTTGACGGTGGCCTGAAAGGGAGCGCCTGTGACCGGCGGGAGGGAGATACTCATAATCATCTCGCGGGCGCCGCCGTCGGGGGCGTGAAGTGTATCTTCCGGATTAGGCGTTTGTATTTGCGCCGACAGGATTGCAGAAGACAGGGCTGCAAAAAGCAGGAGGGACAGATTGCGCATGGCACACCTCGCAACCCGCTAATTGTGCCAGAAAATGCAGGGCTGAAAACAGACTTTAATGCGACTAACAGGAGTTTTGCAGCGAAATCCGGACGGCAGTTTGGCTACTATCAAACCCTTGCCGCACAACAAATTGTCATCACGAGCGCCGCGCTTTGGCACGAGGGATCTGTTTGTCCGAGGCGAGAAGCAGATCCCTCCTTCCGCTAAAGCATCTTGATGACAACTCGATAGCGCTAGCCCTTCACCTTCTCCGGCCGGTGAAACATCTCCACATCCACTTCGTGACGGACCTGCTGCCGTTTCAGCTTGTTCTCGTATGACGCCTTCACGAAAGCCGCGAACAGCGGATGCGGCTCGAGCGGTTTCGATTTGAACTCCGGATGGAACTGGCAGCCCAGGAAGAATGGATGATCGGGAAGCTCTACGATCTCGACATAGGTTCCGTCAGGCGTCGCGCCGCTGATCCGTAGTCCGGCTGCCGTGAGCGGCCCTTCGTACTCACGGTTGAACTCGTAGCGATGGCGATGGCGCTCGCTGATCTCGCTCTGTCCGTAGGTCGTGCGCGCCAGCGTGTCGGGCTCCAGCTTGCAGGTCCACGCGCCCAGACGCATGGTGCCGCCGAGTTCTTCCACGCCACGCAACTCGCGCAACTTATAAATCACGCGATGCGGGGTCGCCGGATCGAATTCGCTGGAGTTCGCCTGCTCCAGCCCGCATACGTTACGCGCGAACTCAATGCAGGCAGTCTGCATGCCCAGGCAGATACCGAAATACGGTACCTTGTTCTCGCGCGCATATTGAATACCCTTGAGCATGCCTTCGATGCCACGCTTGCCGAAGCCGCCGGGCACCAGGATTCCGTCGACGTGCTCCAGCTGCGCCTGCACGGTCTGGTCCTTCTGTTCCAAACCTTCGGCCTCTATCCAGTTCACCGAAAGCTTCAGATTATGCGCGAGCGCGCCATGCACCAGCGCCTCTTTTAGCGACTTGTAGGAATCTTCGTACTCGACGTACTTGCCGACGATGCCGATCGTGACCTCGTCCTTCGGGTTGTAGACACGATGCACGATGTCTTCCCAGCGGCTGAGGTCCGGCTCCTTGGTCTCAATGTGGAGATACTTCAGCGCAAGTTTGTCGACCTGTTCGTGCGCGAAGACCAGCGGCACCTCGTAAATCGAAGCCACGTCCTTTGCCGTGATCACAGCTTCGTTCTCGACGTTGCAGAACAGCGCGATCTTTCCCTTGATGTCCTTGGAGAGGAAGCGGTCGGTGCGGCAGAGCAGGATGTCGGGCTGAATTCCGATGCTGAGCAACTCTTTCACCGAATGCTGCGTCGGCTTAGTCTTCAACTCGCCCGCGGCAGCGATGTACGGCACCAGCGTGACGTGTACGAACAGCGTGTTCTCCCGGCCCAGCTCCTGGCGCATCTGGCGGATGGCTTCGATGAACGGCAGCGATTCGATGTCGCCCACCGTACCGCCGATCTCGACGATGACCAGGTCAACGTCGGCGGACACCTTCTTCATCGCGCCCTTGATTTCGTTGGTGACGTGCGGAATGACCTGCACAGTCTTGCCGAGGTAGTCGCCGCGCCGCTCTTTGGCGATGATGGTTTCGTAGATGCGGCCTGTCGTCCAGTTGTTATCGCGCGAAAGCTTGCTGTGGGTGAAGCGCTCGTAGTGGCCGAGGTCGAGATCGGTCTCGGCGCCATCATCGGTAACGAAGACTTCTCCGTGCTGGAACGGCGACATGGTTCCAGGATCGACGTTGAGGTAGGGATCGAACTTCTGCAAAGTTACTTTCAGCCCGCGACTTTCCATCAGGCAGCCGATGGATGCAGCCGCCAAGCCCTTGCCAAGCGAAGACACGACACCGCCGGTCACAAAGATGTACTTTGCCGACATCGATTCCTCTGTGGTTGGGATTTGTGCCGCTGGGAACGCTCCGAAAGTCCCCTGATTTTTAGGGGAGCCCCGTACGCCAGCGTTTCGGCGCAATCAGGGTGGAGCGAGTATGCGTGCACGACCAATTATGACTGGAAACGCTCCCTGGAGCAAGATCGTCTTTGTTCCAGGGAGCGTCTTTCACTATGGGGAAGGACATCCGTTCCGGGCTACAGGCCTAGTTCCAGAACTTTTTTCCAAGCATCGCCAACACGCCGGAGCCTAGCAGCAGGAACGTCCCCGGCTCGGGCGTAGTTTGGTTCGACTGCGAGCCCTGCTGGGTGGGGTCCGCACCAATGTACATAAACTCCTGCATGCTGTTCGGATCTGGATCCCGTTGGTCGACTGGGGTGAGAATGTAAACCTTGTTGAAGTCTACGCCCGGAAATCCAATTTGCTTCTCCGCAGCAGCGAGATTGAGCCATGTCCCCGCGTCGCCGAAGAGGGGTGAATTGGGATCGAAGATATGCCACACGGCATAGGTCATCGATTTCCACTCGCTGCTGTTCTGTGTTTGGGTCTGCAGCAGGATCCAGCCGGCCTCGTCATAGAGTCCAAGGGCGTAGTTCGAGGCTGGGCCCGGTATGTTGTTGAATCGGGTAAGGGGGATGATTCCGGAGCCCAGATTCGTGGTGTTCGCGTCCCAAATATCGCCCGGCTGACCACCGTGGACGTAATCGTCGCACATTACCGCATAAATCAGAGTGCTAGGACCGTCAACTGGTTCTATATAGTACGGATAGCCATTCGTCCAGTTGCCGCCGCTCCACGCCAGGAACTGATACTCTTGGGACTGCGCGAACGCACCGACGGTCCCACATAACAACAAGGCCAGCACCAACAACACCCTACGCATATCCCCTCCCCAAAGGTCACCGGTTAAAAATACACAAACCACACTCGGCTTTCGATCCGGGAACCACAGTTGCGGCATACGGTAGCAGCGCCGAAAAGGCTTCGCCTGCCGCAACGGAGAGACTTCTGTTTCCAACGGTCGCAACTTTAAAGGCGCAGATACAGAAATTCTGGGCCGGGCTTGCTCCGCGTGGCGCGACAGAGTTCCCTCGGAATTCCCACCATGATGCCGGTAACACGACCAACCAACTCCGCCAATTGGTGTGATTACCCCTACCTTCGCCGTTTGCCTGATGCAAACGCCGTAACCACAGTCTCCTCGACGGCATCCCACTCGATAACGGCCTTCGGGAGCAAGTTACTCATCCTTCGACGGTTGAACGTTACAGACGAACAACTGCCGACAGGCAGAGTACAACCTCAATTCTCCACATTGCAATCTTAATTCCGCAAATTTGCCTTTAAATGCATTAGTTGAGATTTTCAACATGCAAGGAATTGCACATTGTAGATGAACATTTCCCTATGAAGTGGTTACCTTGACGCAGGAATCGGTAGCCAGACGCTGTCCAACTCCCACCAATAACCATCCTTGGAAGTAGCATGTTGGTGGCGCTAACTTAGATCATATTTCGCCTGCTCAAGAAGTTTGCCCCGGGTACCGATGGTTGCAGTGAGGCTGCCTCTCTTCGCAAAACGTCTTAGACGACGGACGCTTTGTAGCCGTTCAAAAGCGAGCTTCTATGACGACACAGGCGCAGAACGTCCGGTCGAGTACGTTTTGCAGGCTTGCACTGCTCCTGACCTGCCTGGCATCAAGTTACTACTTTGCCTTTGTGATTGCGCCTCCCGCCCTCGGCGCTGGAGCACCTACCGTCCGGCTGGGACTCTATCCCGAATGGATCGGCTGCCGTGAAATACTCCTGTCCCGGCAGAGCCCGTATCGTCCGGAGTTGACCCGGACAATCCAGATCGCAGTCTATGGAAGTGGAGCCGCTCCGAAGCAAGTCAACCAGCAGCGCTTTGCCTATCCTGCCTACTTCGTCTTTCTGTTTCTTCCGCTTGCACTGCTGCCCTTTCCGCTGGCGCACTCGATCGCCCTGCTTGGAGCCATCGCCCTCACCATTCTGTCTCTCCGCTTGTGGACGCTGCACTGGAACTTCTCCCACCTCGCCTGGGTGATCGTACTGCTGAGTACGTTTTCGGCTTACCCCGTCATCCTGGGATTGCAACTCTGCCAGCCAACCCTGCTGATCGCCGGGCTGCTGGCGGTCACGGTCTACTGGACGCGCTCGGGCCGCCCGCTGTGGGCCGGCCTTCTAGCCGGGCTCTGCATGTCAAAACCCCATATAGCGATCGGTGTCCTGCTGCCGCTCTCGATCTGGGCGTTGGCGAAGTGGCGCGACCGAAGACCGTTCTTGATCGCCTTTGGAGGCTCCACCGCGGCGCTCGTGGTCGCCTCCGAAATGCTTCTGCCCGGCTGGGTCGGTCCTTGGCTGGCCACCGTTCGCGCTTATTCGCACTATGCCGGAAGCAAGCCGCTGCTGCTGGATCTTCTGCACGGACACTTCGTGGTCCCCGCAATAACGCTGTTGCTCTGCGCCGTGATCGGCGTCAGCTACCGATGGCGGGAATCCGATTTTCTGTTTGCGATGAGCTTCTCGATCTCGGCCTTTCAACTGCTATTTCCCTTTCTGATCTACAACGAAATCATCCTGTTGCCCGCCGCTCTGTGGCTGCTGAAGAACGCGCCGCGGATCAGCACGGGCAGCCAACTCCATGCGTTGCTTTCTGGATGTACGTGGATCGTTTTGGCAACGGGATTCGCCGCCGGCATCGGCCTAAGCGCCGCCGACGTTCTGGTTCGCGATTCGGCGCTCAAGCTGTGGGAGCTGCCTTTGATCGCTACCTGGGTCTATCCCTGGTCGATGTTTATTGCCTTGAGCGGGTGGGCAATTTCGCAGTATTCACGAGCGCACAACGGATGAAAGCGGCAGCCAGAAGATTTGGACGGCGCTTCCTCCATTCCTGAAAGATAGCGCCGCCATGGGAATTGCATTGCTTTGCATGTGACCTGCGAAAGTTCGTTTACGCGTGTCTTTTACGTCGCATGACCATGACTGCCAGCAGTACGACCGCCAGCGTTGCCGCCACTACCCGAACCACGGTAACTGTGTCCATTGCTCTCCTCCCTCCGACTTGGTACTGAAGTTCGACTACTTGAAAATTCCTTGCAGGCTCTTCGAGATGAGAATGACCGCGGGCCCCAGCATCACGATGAAGATGCTGGGAAAGATGAACAGCACGAGCGGAAAAATCAGCTTGACCGTAGTCTTCGCAGCCAACTCTTCCGCTTGCTGGCGCCGCTTCTGCCGTACGCTATCGGCAAAAACCCGTAAAGCCCGTACCAGCGGCGTACCGAAACGGTCGGTTTGCGCCAGCATATGGACGAAACTCTTGACCGTGTCCAGTTCCGTGCGCTCCGCCATACTCTGCCAGGCGTCGATGCGCGGCTTGCCGGCACGCTGCTCGAAGTTAATCTGGTTGAACTCCTGCGAAATCTCGGGCTGGCTCAAGGCGAGTTCCTGCCCCGCCCGCAGCAGCGCCTGATCGATACCCAGCCCCGCATCCACACAGACGACCATCAAGTCCAGCGCATCCGGCAGGCCTAGACGTATATGCTCGCGTCGCCCGCGCGCCCGGTGTTGCACCCAGGCGTCCGGGGCAAGATAGGCAAGCCCCATCAAAGCGATAATCCAGAACAACGTGTTCTGCGGCATGAAGGTACCGGCAACAATCGCCAGCACCGGACCAATCAGGCGAATCGCAAAGTAGGTGTCGACGGCCGCCGGATCGCGCAGTCCGGCAGAGAGAAGTTTCTGACGCAGCTTCTCGTTTTGCTCGAACCCCAGGCGCGTGCGCAAGAAGTGCACGGCACGCAGTAGAATTCGGCTGAAGGGATTACCCACCACCGGCGGCTTCTCTTCCTGCAGACGCTGTGGAGCCTTAATGACCTGGAGCACACGCTTGGCTCGCTCCGAGGAACGTACAGCCAAAACCACCGGCACCGTCGCCAGTGCGCAGAAGACCGTCAGCATCACGCTAACTATCAGCACCGGACTCGTGCCGTTCATACCTTCACATCCACAATCTTGCGGATTGCCAGCCCTCCCACCACCATCAGGGCCAGTCCGGTATAGATCAGCTTCCGCCCAGTAGGATCCTCGATCAGCACCCGGGTATAACCGCGGTTCGCCATACCCAGCAGGAAGAACATGGCAATCGGCAGGATGGTCAGGATCCATCCCGTCAGGCGGCCTTGCGCCGTGTAGATACGGATTTCGCCCTGAATACGCAGACGCTCGCGAATCACTCCCGCGGTGCGATCCAGCACTTCCACCAGATTTCCGCCGGTCTCGCGCTGCAACAGCATCGCGGTCACGACGAAGCCGAGCTCCGGCATGGGCATGCGCTTGGCAAGCTGTACCAGGGCATCTCGTGCCGGCAATCCAAAGTTCTGCTGGCGATAAACTTCACGAAATTCTGTGCGTACCGGCTCCGGACATTCTTCCCCCACAATCTCGATCGCCGCCGCCAGCGAATGTCCCGCCCGCAGCGCGCGACTCATCAGGTCGATGGCTTCAGGAAGATGGCGATTGAACTCCCGCAGACGGCGTTGTTTGCGGAAGCGCAGAACCAGCAGTGGCGAAACCGCCAGCGCAAGCGCTGGCAGCAACGCCAGGGTCATGCCCGGCAGGGTGTAACAGCCCATCGCATAACCCAGCGCCGCCAGCGCAGCTGACACGCTTAGCACTTTGCCGACACTCCAGGTACTTTCCCCTTGCTCGATCAGCAACTGCAGGCGATGCGCGCAATCACAACGCTGCAAGAAGCAGTCCACGCAAGCAATACGACTGAGCCGGGTGAGCTTGACCAGCTGCGATCCCTCGTCGTTCCCGGCCAGGTTCGGGTCCGCAGAGCCGTACAGCTTCGCGATACGCTCTTCGATGGCGCGTTCGACAGTCGTAGGACGTGTCAGCAGAACGATGATGGCAAACGTCATCAACGCGACCACAGCGAAGATGAACCCGGCTAGAAACATGGCGTTCCGCTAGACCTCCTCGGAGAAGCTCAGCAGGCTGGGATCGAGCGCGATCCCCGCCGACTGCAGCTTCTCGGCGAACTTGGGCACGATACCCGTCGCATAGAAACGGCCCAGCACTTTTCCATTCGGGCCCAGGCCGCGCTTCTCGAAGCGGAAGATGTCCTGCATGCTGATGACCTGATCGCTGGCGCCGGTGATCTCCGAGATGTGGGTCACCCGGCGCATGCCATCGCTCATGCGCGACACCTGCACAATGACCTGAATGGCCGATGCGATCTGCTGCCGCAAAGCCATCTCCGGCAAGTGCAGGTTAGCCATCAACGACATGGTCTCGATACGTGAGATGGCGTCACGCGGACTGTTGGCGTGAACCGTGGTGATGGAGCCGTCATGCCCGGTATTCATCGCCTGCAGCATGTCGAGCGCTTCCTCGCCACGCACCTCGCCGACGATGATGCGGTCGGGCCGCATACGCAAAGCATTGATCAGCAGCTCGCGCTGGCGCACTCCGCCCTTACCTTCGATGTTGGGAGGCCGGCACTCCAGACGAACCACGTGCTCCTGCTTGAGCCGCAGTTCGGCGGAGTCTTCGATGGTGACAATGCGCTCGCGCGGCGAGACGAAGCTGGAGAGCACATTCAGCAGTGTCGTTTTGCCTGCGCCGGTACCACCCGAAACCACGATGTTCATACGCGCCTTTACGGCCTTCTGCAGCACCTCCATCATGGTCGGCGTGAGTTCGCGATAGTTCAGCAAATCCTCGGCAGCCAGCGGATCGGAGCCAAAACGGCGGACCGACAAAATGGGTCCATCGATGGCCAGCGGAGGAATGATGGCGTTCACGCGCGAACCATCGTCAAGACGGGCATCGACCATGGGCGACGACTCATCCACCCGGCGGCCCACCCTCGAAACGATCTTTTCGATGATGTGCATCAAGTGATGATTGTCTTTAAAAACGACATTGGTCTTCTCCAGCATGCCGCCTCGCTCTACGTAGACGGCGTTCGCCGTATTCACCAGGATGTCGGTGATGGTTGCGTCCTGCAGCAGCGGTTCCAGCGGTCCCAAGCCAAAGACCTCGTCCATCACCTCATTGGCCAGCCGGTTGCGCTCCGCCGCACTTAACGGCACTCCACAATCGGCCACCAGCTGGAGGATCAGATTCAGCAACTGTTGCCGGCTGCGCGTGTCCTGCAAATACAGCAGCTTTTCCAGGTCGACCTTGTCGATCAGCTGACGATGAACGCCGGACTTGACCTCCTGCGCCCGTGCCGGCAGCAAGCCTGCGGCCCGTCCGTTCTCGATGGACAGATGACTTTCTGGAACTGCAAGCGCGGCTTCCGCCATGGATCCTCCTTAACGCGGTAATACTGACAAGTCACAGTCCATTCCAAAAAGCGAACCTTCGCCTCGGTTCGGGGATCTCCTGTTCCGCACCCGGTACCAGCGTGGCCGCCCATCTCTTCATCTGGTTGGTGAATTCGGACTTGCGCTCGGGAAGCACCGGACTGCCCGTATTCATCGCCCGAATCAAATCCGACGAAGCATTGGGAATGGTGATGGAAATGGGTTGCTGGATGGCTTTCTCGATCTGCTGCAGCCCCAGCGCCCCATCCGAGGAATAGCGATTGATTACGACTTTGATCTTCTCCGGGGGCACGTTGCTCTGCAGAAAGCTGTCGATGCAGCGCGACAGATCGCGCAGCGCCGGCACATCCGGGGTGGCGATCAGATACAACTCGTCGCAGCAGTCGATGGTGGCCAGGCTGAGGTTGTGCATGCCATGCGGACAGTCGATCACCACGAATTCATAGTTCTGCCCCAGAAAGCGAATGGCGCGCTGTATATCCTCCAGCGAAACGCTGGCGGCATCGTCGAAGCAATCCGGCGACGGAAGAATGTCTAGACAACTGGAGTGATGAATGACGAAGCCCTGCAGCAGGCTCTCGTCCAGCCGTCCGATGTTTCGCACCAACTCGTAGAAGTGGTAGTTGGCATCTTCTGCGCCCAGGTAGAGCGAGACGTGGCCCAGGCGGCGGTGCTCGTCCAGCAAAAGAGTTTTCTTACCGTACTGCCGCACCAGGAAGCATCCCAGGTGAACCGCCAACGTGGTGGTGCCAGCTCCTCCACGGACACCCAGCATGGCCACAATGCGCCCTGTCGGCCTGGCGACAATCGTCTTGCGGGCATTGAGCCGTAGACGCAAGCGCTCGACGGCATCGCCAAACTGAGCGACCGTTACCGGAAGGGTGAGATATTCGCTGCAACCGGCACGCATAGCCTCAAGAATGAGGCCGCTGTCAGCATTGTCAGAGACCGCAATCAGGCTGCAGTGGCCATGCGATGCCTGCTGGATCGCGCCGCACGCCCCAATCGCGGCCGCGCGGTCGCGGTCAAAGCCGATGACCCACACCGGCACCTCGGCCCGCTGCAAGTTCTGCAGCACCAGAGGATCGCTTTCATAGCCCGAGTAATTGTCCAGGCCTCCGGCAAAAACACCTTTGCCGCCAACCACCGCCTGCCGGACCGCATCCACGGTATCGCCATCGACGCACAAGGTGGCGGCACAGACCCCGGCAGCGCTCGGCATCTCACTGCTGTTCATGTTGTGCTCTCGGATTTGAGATGACGCAGCCACAGTCGCTCCTCAGTTCTTCGGAAGATTGCGATCGAACGTCTGCTGCTGAAGGAACGGCACCGCCATCGCCGGCGGTTCGGTCTGCGGCGCAGCCGCTTCGTTCAATGGCTCAATAATCTTTGGGGTAACGATGACCACCAGTTCCATGGTCGAGCGGTTCAGGTTCTTCGAACGAAACAGCTGCCCCAGAATCGGTATGTCGGCAATACCGGGCATTTTGCTGAGATTGTCCGTGGTGCGGTTGTCGAGAATGCCGGAGATGCCAAAGCTCTCGCCATCCTTCAGTTCGACTTCGGTCTCCGCCCTGCGGGTCGACAGTGCCGGCAGCACATATCCGGCAATCACGACTTGGTTGGTGTAATCGAGCGCGCTGACCTCCGGCGCCACCCGCAGCCGAATGGTTCCGTCCGAATTGACCCAGGGTGTGAACTCCAGCTTCACCCCGTAAGGCTGGAACTGCACGGTTACGGTCGGCACCGTGCCCGCGCCTCCCGGCTGCACGATGGGATACGGAAACTGCCCTCCGGCCAGGAAGCGCGCGGTGCGGCCATGAATGGTGGTGAGGTTCGGCTCGGCCAGGATCTGCAGGATGCCTTTGGTCTGCAGATCGCGAATCGTAGTTCCCAACCCATGGTCAAAATTAAAGTAGAAGAGATTCAGGAAGTCGCTGATGACCGCGGTATTGCTGCCGCTCTGGGTCTGATACGACGGCGGGCTGAACTGACCGGTAGTCGCCGCTCCACTGTTCTTGCCCAGGCTGAAAAAATTGATGCCAAACTCAGTGAGCTTCGAACGATCGATCTCGGCAATCCGTACCTGCAACTGCACCTGCGGCAGATGATGAGGGTCGACGACCAGCGAGTTCACTACATCCTTGGAATAAATCGCCGACAGCTTGGCCGCTTCCTCCGAAGCCGCATCACTATCCACCACGCCGGTGAGATGAATGCGGCCTTGCTGCGCCGCCACCGCAACGTGATCGCCGGGGAGCGCCTGGGCCAGCGACTCCCGCAATCCGGCTACATCCACATCAGCCAGCACGGTATACAACGTCGGTGTACCGCTCGCGTTCCACAACACCAGGCTGCTGGTGCCGGCCAGCTTCGCGGTGATCACAACTTCATAAGGACTGGCAGTCATCGCATCCATCACCGTGGGATTGCTGACGTAGACCCGCCGCAGTTTTTCGGCTGAGTCCAGAAAGAACGAGCGCCCAACGATCAGGTGCAAGGTCAAAGGACTTGAAGCGGAAGAAGCTTGTTCCGCAGAAGCCGCAGCGTTGCCGGTCGCGTCTGCTCTAAGAGCCAGCGGCGCCAGATGCTGCTGGGTTGATGCTGGCGCCGCCGGTTCTGCCATACCGGATACCGGGCCGGCCGGCGCTGCCGTGGTTGCGGCTTGCGCTGCCGTGGTACCCGATCCCATGGGCGAGCTGGCTGTTGACCAAGTACTCGCCGAACTCTGGGCTCGCATCGCGGGCGGTACCAGAATCAGCACAGCCGCAAACACAATCGCTCTTCGCTGCGCCCGGGAGGTCATCGCTTACTCGAAGCTCTTGGTCGACCGCTTGTCGCCCAGAATGGTTTCGACTACGTCCGCCTGTTTCATCGGCAGAGTACGTCGCGGCGTTACTCCCGCCGAAATTGCGGATGGCCGCGTCCCCGCCAGCTGCGCAATCTGTACCGGAACCGCATCGATCTGCGTGTGATCGGCGCCATTGCGCAATACAAATTGCACGCTTCCCTGGCTCGAAGCCAGTACCAGCTTTTGCGAATCCTCCGGCGTCAGCAGCAGCGTCACCACACTGACCGTGTCAGGCTTGCCCTGGGGATCGGGTTGCAGCTTCTGCCCCACCGTCAACACCTCCACGTCCTGCAAGACGATCTGGGTTGCGGGAGTAGGCAGGCCGTCGGAGCGGAAGGTGACCAGCACATCTACATGCGAGCCGGGGAATAAGAATCCGGCGACGCCGACAATCTCATCCGACTTCACCGAGATCGCGCGCATGCCTTCAGGAATCTTGGTGGTGATGCCAATGCCGGAGCCGGGCGCAGCCAGATAATCCTCCAGGATCGGCTGCGACGCTGCTACCGGGTAAATCACCGCCCGTCCCGCCAGGTCGCCGATCTTCGTAAACGGCTTGGCCAATGTGAGCGAGGTAGGCCAGTCCACCAGCACCAACTCCTCCGGTTTGAGGACATCTCCAGCCTGCAGCGCATGCGCCGCCGCAACATAAAGCTGGGTGTTCGGATGGGCTGCGACGTGACTGGAAATTTTCCGGCTTACCACGTAGGTCACTGCGCCCGATACAAGCAGCGCCAGCACAAGCGCGATCAGTAAGCGACGGGAGTTCATGTTGTCATCTCAAATCACATGGCGGTTAGATCCAACGACGGCGCCGCTCAGCGTTGCCGGAACCGGTTGCAGCGCGCAACCACTTCCGGCGCTGAGCCTGGCCACCTGCTTGAATCGGCAGCCGGCCGATCCCGGTGTGCTCCAAAACATCAGGCGACCAGCGAATATGCTGCAGCCGTCGATGGCAGCTAAGCGACCGAGCTGCCCAGCTTGCTTCCCACCGCGCTGAAAGCGTTACTGATGTTGTTGGCCAAGGTGCTCATGGCAGCCACGGCCGCCAAAGCGATGATTGCAGCCACCAGGGCATACTCGATCAGGTCCTGACCGGATTCGTCCCACAGCAGATTGCGAAGTATTCGTAGGCTCATCGGTATCCTTCCTCCCTGCAAGCTGTGGTCAGAGGTCGTCTGTCCGCCAGCTTGACGTACCTACTCAGTTCTCTCGGTTACATCTATCGGCGGGACCGGGCGGGACATGAGGATTGGCATCTGGGCGGGAACTGATTTGAAACGACCGATCAAAGCGGGAATGTAGCCGATCTCGCAAGCGCGCCATGGGCTGCGAATTATTCGGCCATCCCATGCGAATACCACTTCACAGCCGCCTGTGACTTGTCTCACGGCGTAGGAGTGCCTCGGCGCTTAGGCTGGAAGTGGTTTTATACGCTCGCGTAATCGCGGGCTTTCACGGAGGTTGTATGTTTCAAAGGAAGACGATCGCCATCCTCATCTCAGCTATGTTGTTACTTGCCTGCACCGCCACGATGGCGAATACGAATGCGATGGGAATCGCCGAAAAGCAGACCATCGAGTTCACAGCGCCCACCCTGGTCGGAGGAACGCTTCTACCGGCCGGCCAGTACAACGTCACTCATCAAATGAATGGCCAGACCCATGTCATGATCTTCAAACAGACCTATGGCAAAGCGGAAGCCAAGACCAACTGCAACCTGGTTCCTCTGAAGGCGAAGGCGGAGCATACGGCACAGCGCTTCACGGTCAACGCCAGTAACGATCACATCCTGCAAGAGATCACCTTCGCAGGCGATAAGGCCACACATGTCCTGGCGCAGTAGCTTTTCCTGAGTGATCTAAAGGCGGCTGGTGAAGCCGCCTTTTTCTATTTGGATTGATCCGCTGCCGCCGATTCGCGCACCAGCGCGACAAACTCTTCCTCCGTAAGCAGCCGCCCGTGGGCAATGGCTGCCCGCTTCACCGCTTGCAGCACCGGGGCGCGCTGCGACTCCGGCACATCAATTCCCAGTTCCTTCGCCTTCAGACGAATGCTGTCCAGCCCGCTCTTCTTGCCGAGAACGATCCCCCGCTTAGCACCCACCAGGTCGGAAGAGTAAGGCTCGATTGCCTCGGGCATGTGGAACTGGCTGGCGACCGCGCCGCTCTCGCGCCGGAAAAGGTTGTCACCGATCAGCGGCTTCCAACCTTCCAACTCATACTTTCCCGCCCGACGCACCAGCTCCGACACTTCGCGAATACGCTCGAGCTTCATCTCCACAGGCACGTCATAGAGACACTGCAACGCCAGCGCGACTTCGGCGATGTCGGCATTGCCCGCGCGTTCCCCCATGCCGTTGATCGTGCCCTGAACCCAGGTTGCGCCCCCGCGTACCGCCGCAATCGCGATGGCCGTTGCCAAGCCGAAATCGTTGTGACCGTGCCAGTGAATGGGAATCTCGTCGCCAATGTGACCTCTTGTCCAACTCACCAGGAACTCGGCGGCCTCGGGAGTACAGACTCCGATCGTATCGACCAGCACCACTTCTTTAGCACCGGCGGAGACCGCTTCGGAATAGATGCGCATCAGAAAGTCGAGGTCGGCGCGCGTGCCATCCACGCCGAAGAAGGCGACGCGAATTCCGCTCTGACTGGCATAGCCCACGGCTTCTGTCGCTCGCCGAATCGCTTCATCGCGCGTGAGGCCGTAAGCCTTCAGCTTGATATCGCTGGTCGGAATCTCGATCACCGCAGCCTGCAACCCGAGACGGGCCAACTCCTCGACATCGCCGCGAGTGGCGCGCGCGAAGCCCCAGACCTCGGAGTGTTTAAGGCCGGCCTTGAGGATCAGCGAAATAGCTTCGCCATCCTCCGACGAAACTTTGGGGAAACCGGCTTCAATGCGTCCAACGCCAAGCTCGTCCAGCTTTTTGGCAATCTCCAGCTTCTGCTGCGGACTGAAGATGACGCCTACCGTCTGCTCGCCGTCGCGCAGCGTAGTGTCGTAGAAACGAATCGTACGCGAGTGATCAAAGGTCGGGCGCACGTCTGGCCGTGAGTTCAACTGGCTCGTCCATACCTTGCCTGCCAGTTCGCTTCTCATCGTACGACCTCTTCCGATCGAGCCGCTGCGGGCGGCTTCTCGCCATACGCTTCTTCCCACGAGATCACGGGATTGCGCAGGATACCGATCTCCTCGATCTCGCACTCCATGACGTCGCCCGGCTTCAGATACCATGCCTTCGGATCGGCGCTGAACGCGGCCACACCGGAGACGGTGCCGGTCGAAACCACGTCGCCTGCGCTGTAACCCATCGCCGAATAGTGCGCGAGGATCTCCGGAATCGTGACCGACATCTTGCTGCTGTGCGAGCGCTGACGGGATTCGCCATTCACCCGCAGCTCCATCGCGAGATTGTGCGGATCTTTAATTTCGTCGGCGGTAATGATGTGAGGGCCAAGCGGACAGAACGAATCGATCCCCTTGCAGAAGCTGAAGACGCCGGACTTCATCTCGTTGCGTTGAATGTCGCGGGCGGTGATGTCGTTGAAGATGACAAAGCCGCCGACGTAATCGTTGGCTTCGGCGGCCGTGAAGTGCTTTCCAGCTTTCTTCAGGACGATTGCGAGTTCCAGCTCGTAATCAAGCTCCTCGGTGAGATGCGGCGGAAAGATCACGGGCTCATCCGGCCCGATGATGGCATCGACGTTCTGGAAGAACATGATCCACGGCAGCACCGGATGCGAGAATCCGGCCTTTTGGGCTTCATGATGGTGCTCGCGAAAGTTGCCGGCAGTGTGAAAGAACTTCTTCGGCATAATCGGCGCCTTCAATCGAACCTCTTCGCGGCGATAAAAAATCGGCTCGCCATCCACACCTGTTTGCGGTTGCTGCGACTGGACAAACTCCAGCGCAGCACGCGCGATATCCAGGCTGCGATCGCCCCCGTCAAACAGCGCACGCATGTCAGCAGCCAGCAATGAATCCGCCGCGGCCTTGCTCGCCGACTCTCGCCGACGCAGCGCATAGGAGGCATTCAAATCGGCGATCCGACCGTCTTTCGAAATCGCACCGATATGCGGACGCGCAAAGTTATCCAGAAAAGTGACAAGTCTCATAGGAGCACGAAGAATGCGAGGGATGACTTCAAACCCGCGCAGTCGAGTTTATGAGCGCGCGGCCAGTTTCGCAAACGTAAGAACTACTGTGGCGAGGAAGACGGCATGGGCGTGGGCTGACCGAAGCTGCCGTTGTTCTGTTGTCCGAAATTGTTGTTTTGCTGACCGAAACCACTGTTGTTCTGCTGGCCGAAGGGGCTTTGACTCTGCTGCTGTCCGTTCATCTGGCTGGCCGGCGTGCCGATGTTCTGACTGCCACCGATCGTGGTCGGCTGATAGGGTCCCTGCAACAGAACGTTGGTCTGATCCATCATGGGGTTATAGATGAACTGCCATTCGTTGTAAGTCTTCTTCTTGTTGTAGATCCGGATCGTAGGATCCTTGCTCAGGCTGGCCACACCAACAATTGCACCACCACCGAAGCTCTGCCCGTTGCCGCTGGAGTTGGATCCGAAGGTCGTTCCGCCCGGTTGATTGTTGGTGCCGCCCGGCTGGTTCGATCCTGTCGACTGACTGCTACTGCTCGAACTGAATCCCTGGTCGCTGCCCGTGTTGCTTCCCGCGAAAGTACCGCCGGGCGTACTTTCGCCGTTGCCGCCACCATCGGAGTTCGAGGGAAATCCGCCGGTGACCGCACCCGGCTGTTGGGATTGCTGTTGCTGCTGCGCCGGAAACGCGCCGCCTTGGGAAAATCCGGTGGGTGAGGCGGAATTGGAAAATGTCGACCCTGGACTGGTGGCGCTGCCACCACCCAAGGTACCCAGAGCCGCGGCCGGTGTCCCCGGCGCAGCGGCATTCAGCAGGGTCGCGATGTCGCCATAGTTCAGCAGCTTCCATTTGCCATCTTTCGTCAGCGGGTCTTTGTAGCGCTGGCGAAGATATTTAACCTGTCCCTTGTCGAGGTCGTCGAGGCTGGCTGGATAGCGGCCGTTCTTCTTGTAAAACGCCTTGATGGCGCGCGCATACTGGGTGCCGCGATGGATCATCTCCTCTTCACGGTCGCGCTTCATCTGCTGCACCACGCGTGGCGCCGCGGCCGTGGCAGCGATGATCATGACCGCCATCACCAGCATGATGGCCAGCAGCAGGTAGCCCCCATCCCGGCGCAGACGAGCGGGTGCTGCATTCATCTTGCTGGTTCGGGGCTGGTTCCTGAACTCCATACTGACGTTGCTT
>CAWFUT010000014.1:0-47562 GCA_963819055.1 uncultured Acidobacteriaceae bacterium
CACACTAAATGCACTCGATGGATGATCCCGCGAGTGGCGCTCTACGGCTGCCTGGATCTCTGAAACGCTGAAGGCACTCCTTGCAATCGCGGAGCAGTTGCAGGTTCGATGGAAAGCGGATCACCACACAGCTAGTCGATCAGGCACACCAGCACGGCGCCTCCGATCTCGACATCCACAACGCTGTTCTTATCGCAGCCGACTTCTGTATGTATAACCGCTACGTCGACGGTTTACAGACCGCGCGACCCCACAACGATGCAATGGCTATGGTGATGGGAAAGCACATGGCGGAGGAGAATTCGGGATGCCCATCTGGCTGTGGAAGATGAAGTTCGCGTGGCGGACAAAATATTCAACGCAATGCGCGATGACCCAGGTTATGCCGCCGCAACGGCTCCCGCTCCCGAACAGGAGACGGAGGAAGAGGCAGAGCAACGCCATGCCGAACACGAGCAGCGCATGGCGGAGTACAAGGCCGAGCAGGAACGGAAGGAGGAGGAGCGCAAAGCCGAGTTCGAACGCCAACAGAAGGAATACTGGGCTGAGCATACCCGTCGCGAGAAACAGCGCAAGGCGCGGGGCAGCACGTTCGAGCGCATTCTGGAGCAGGCCCCGGCAACCTTCAGCACGCCCCAAATGCGTGTCTTTCTTCGTTTGTTGATTCAGATAGACCCGTACAGCTACCTTGAGGACGTTGCCGCAGCCTTCGCCAACGGCGAGGAGAATGCTCAACAGTCCGACGAGGAGATTGTGCTGTCCGCATTGGAGGGTACCGCGGAAGAGAAACTAACCAGCCTCGCTCTGCGCCTCGTCCTCTCCGACCACGTCAGCATTCCACGGGAAAACGAGCCTGACTTGCTCACCGAAGCGGAGGAGGCCTTCGCTCCCAAGGAGCCGAAGGCCGTCAAGACCAAGACCCAGGCGTCCGGGAAAGTGGAACCCGCGTCGGTGAAATCGCCCCAAGAGAAAGAGACAGCCCGAAAGAAGGAAGCCTAGGATTTCCGCCCTTGGTCCTGGATTCGCCCGGGGCCGCTTTGTTGTCTCTACCTCAGAAATTGCGGCAGGGAGAACCCGCTTTGGTTTCTCCCTGCACCCTCATCCCGCCATCGGCCTCCGCTCGCCGAACCCGCGGCAGGAGTCGAGGTCCTCCTCCTGCACCTTCGCCTCGAATGCGTAGGGAAATACGCTATTCGCCGCTCGCATACCCCGCCGCGTTTTCAAAGGAAATCAAAGCGCAATTTAGCGCATTCTGTCAGTTAGCCCAGGTTGGGGAACAGCAGATGACACTGCTGGACACGGACGCGCTCACGCTTATCAGCAGAATGAGCAGCCCAGCGCAAGGATGTGTGCAGCAGCCAGGCCCGCTGACACGATCATGAGGGCAACGCAGATTTCCGCGATTGGTATGCCCATATGCGGATAAACACAGGAGAGAGGAGCACCAAGATGACAGAGATGCCTAAGACAACCTGGCCAGCGCCGTTCGAGATCACGCGTGCTAGCCATATGACCTTCACGGTTCGGGACCTTGCGCGCAGCGTGACTTCTATACCGAGGTCGTATGACTGGTCGTCAGCGACGAGGACCAGGACACGCTGTTTCTTCGCGGCGTCGAGGAGCGCGTGCATCACAGTCTGGTCTTGAAGCGGACCAACGACGACCTTGCAAACATTATCGAGACAGGGAGCGCTGACATTCAAGCCATGGTCGGCCACAAGGCCTCGTAGATCGGCCATCAATCTCACTGCTGGAACCCATCTTCACCGCGCTTTGCGCCATAAGTGAATGATATGTCTCAGCCAGTCACGTCTCGTGGGCTCCGACGACTCAGTAGCGAGAAGGAAGTAGTCCGCCCAGCCGTTCCAAACTGGTGAGAACGGGCCGGGGTGAGGCAAAGGCGCCTCCGATTTGAGAGAATGCCTACATGCACCCCGATGTTGACTGGAAGTCCGCACCGAAAACCGCGCAATGGTGGGCCGTGGACGCCAACGGGGCGGCCCATTGGTTCAAGTCGCCCAATGTCGCACCGTTCACCGATTTCTGGTTTGCTGAAAGCGAAAGGGCATCCCTGTTTGGGTATGAGGGAGACTGGCGCGAGAGCCTGACCCGGCGACCGTGAGCGGATGCTAGCCGAGGTCGGCAGCATCCGTTGCTTCCTCTGCGGGCATCGCCTCCACCTCGCTGCGGAGCTTGGCAACGACCGCTTCCAAATCTTCGATGGACGGAACCTTCTCCTTGATGGTTTCCGGCAACTGTCGGGTGATGCGGTATTCCGAAACGCCAATGGGCTTGGCCGTGTCACGCAACGCGTACTCCACCACCGTCTGGTTCTTGCCTTGGCAGAGAATCAGCCCGATGCTCGGCGCATCCTGCGGATGACGGAGAAGGTCATCAACTGCGGACAGATAAAAGTTCATCTTCCCGGCGAACTCGGGCCGGAAGTCTTCCATCTTGAGATCAATCACCACCCAGCTGCGCAGGTGGACGTGATAAAAGAGCAGGTCTAGGTAGAAGTCTTGGCCTCCTACTTCTAGGTGGTATTGGCTGCCGACAAAGGCGAACCCCTTGCCCAGCTCCAGCAACAGGTCGCGGAGATGGTGCAGCAGCCCCTGCTCCAGCTCGCGCTCCTGGGCCGCCGCGCGCAGGGTCAGGAAATCGAAGATGTAGGGGTCTTTCGTGATCTTTTGCGCCAGCTCCGATTGTACGGAGGGGAGCGTGTGCTCAAAGTTGGTGAGCGCCCGTCCCTGACGGCCAAAGAGGTCGCTTTCAATCTGGTGTGTCAGCACGGCGCGGCTCCAGCCATGCTCGATGGTTGCTCTGGCGTACCAGAGACGTTGTTCCGGGGCCTTCACCTTGTCCAGCAGGGTGCAGTTATGGAACCAGGGCAATTTTGCAGCAACCTGCTGCAAAATCTCCGCGTCGGGCCATGCTTCCGCGAAGCTCCTCATATAGCGGAGGTTCCGTGGGCTGAATCCCTCGATGCCGGGGAACTCTGCCCGCAAATCCCGCCCCAGCCGGTCCACGATCTTACCGCCCCACTTTTCGATTTGGAAGCGCGATGATATTTCCTGGCCTATCGACCAGTACAGCGTCACCAGTTCGCTGTTGACCGCCAGTGCCGCGCGTACCTGCGCCGCGCGGATGCGCGTCTTAAGCTTCCGAGCAGTTGCTCGTAATCGTGCGGTAACGGCAGTTGCAGCTCGCTGGGCATCGCTTAATAGCTTACCGTGCGCCTTGGTCATCACGTCCATTTGCGGCAAACCTGCCTGATGGAAAAGAAGATGGAGTGACAGAAGCTTCAGACCAAAAGGGGCGCGAAGCCAGGAAGAAATCCCTCGATCAACTTGAGCATTGCATCCATCTTGCCGATGACCGATTCCCCTTCGATGATCCCAGGTTCTCCTGACCCGTCTCCTCCCAAACCCTGTTGAGAGAGAAGGCGCACCTTCCCTCGCTGCAGCCGACGTAGCCGTCCTCCGCTGCCCATCCGAGCGGAACGTTCCCTCCCGCAATGCCTTCCCCCATCGACCGGCGTGCTGCGCACGCGCATAGGAAACCAAACCTCCCTCGTGGGCTCTGCCCCCCGCGCGCTGCAAGGCCATTCGCCCTCCGGGTTTTGGCTCCCCCACGCTGCGCGCGGTCCCCCCCAAAAAGCTCCGCTCGAAGACCTTTCCGCTTGCTACCCCCGCGTTCGCCACTTAGGCGTCCGGCATGTGCCATGCCGCCGCTTTGCGAGCGGACGAGCAAAGGCAACAGCCCAAAGGAGGAAGCACCCATGCATACCGGAGTCGCCACCACCACCCCCGTCTACCCAACCACCCCAAACCCTAAGGAGCCGCAGCCACGGCAGACAGCCAAGGACGTCATCGCCGCCAACGTGAAAGAGTTAATCGCTCAGTTGGAGGCAGGGCGCAGCGATGCGCTTACGGCCTATCTCAACGCGATGAGCCGCTTCCATAACTACTCCTTCGGTAACGTCTTGGAAATTGCGCGGCAGAGGCCGAACGCAACCCGTGTTGCCGGAATGTGGTCGTGGAATCAGCTTGGTCGCAGGGTGAAGAAGGGTGAGAAGGGCATTCGGATTCTTGCTCCCATCGTTGGCATCAAGCGCAAGAAGAACGAGGAAGCCGAGAAGGACATCACCAGGCAGAACACGCGTGTTCTTGTTGGATTCCGCAATGCCTATGTCTTTGATGTAGAGCAGACCGAAGGCGCCGAGCTTCCGGCTATGCGTGAAATCTGCGGCGATGTGGGCGAGAATCACGACCGCCTCGTTTCCTTCGTCAAGCGTCAGGGCATCGAGCTTGTCTTTAGCGAGACGATTGCACCCGCTCTCGGGATGAGTTATGGCGGGCGGATCGCCATCCTGCCCGGCCAATCGAAGGCGGAAACCTTCGCCACCTTGGTGCATGAGCTGGCGCACGAGATGCTGCACAAGGCCGAGCGCCGTACCACCACGACGAAAGTCGTGCGGGAGACAGAGGCCGAGGCGATTGCCTTTGTGGTCGGCAAAGCTGTTGGTCTGGAAGCTGGCTCCGCCAGTGCCGACTATATCCACCTGTACCACGGTAACGCTTCCTTGCTGACAGAGAGCTTGGAGGTGATCCAGCAGACCTCCGCCGTCATCCTTGCCGCATTGCAGCCGTCTGCACCCGAGACGACGCCCGATGCAGAACTGGCGAGGGTGGCCTAATGCAGACCATCCTCGCAATCCTCAAGAAGGCCGGTGGGTGGCACCCCGGCCTGTATCTCAAGATCGACAACCCTCCGCACATGGAGCTTGTCATCGAGGCGATGGACGAGTCCGGCCCCATGGGACTTCCGGCCCTCTCCATTGCGCACTATGGCGAACAGAACGCTGACCTCATGCGTGACCCGGAGATGTGCTTCGAACTGGGTCTCGCCGGGGGAGCGCACCTAGACCCTTGGTATTGGCGCAACGATTACGTTGCCGTCGAGCAGTGGAGCCGCAGCATCGTCCGCGGCCGCTATGTGCATGTGGTGCTGTTGCACGAGCAGCACGTCCGCTTTGCCGAGACGTGGGACAACAACCTGCGGTTACAGGGCTTCGCGGAAGTCTTCAACCCGAACCAGCACATACGCGGCTAGACCCGAGTTTCCCGCCAACGGAGCGGACACAGGGTAGCGCGTTCGCTCCACAACCCCATGTAGTGCAACCGCTGGAAAGGAGCCGTCACCATGAACACCACCATTGCCCATGCTAACGAGTACCGCGACCTTCCGCTGGCCGTGCTCTCCGAGTCCACCACCAACCCGCGCCGCATCTTCGAGGAGAGCGGCTTGCAGGAGTTAGCTGAAACCATCCGCAGCCAGGGCGTTCTCTCGCCGTTGCTCGTTCGTCCCTTGAATGAGCACAGTTTCGAGATTGTTTTTGGCGCACGGCGTTACCGCGCCGCGCAGATCGCCGAGGCTGAAACCGTCCCTGTCCGCATCAAGCAGATGTCCGATGCCGAAGTGCTGGAGGCGCAGCTTATCGAAAACCTCCAGCGCCGCGACGTTCACCCAATGGAGGAGGCGCAGGGCTTCAAAGCACTTCTCGACCTGGAGGAACCGAAGTACAGCATCGAGCAGATTGCGGCGAAGGTTGGCAAAGCGCCGTCCTATGTCGCCCAACGTTTGAAGCTGACCGAGCTTGGAGAGGTTGCTGTCGAAGCTTTCTACCGCGAGGAGATCGGCGTCGGCCACGCGCTCCTGCTCGCGAAGCTCCAGCCCGGCCAGCAGGAACAGGCGCTCGCCGCTTGCTTCAAAGAGGATTGGAGCGGGGCAGGGCAGAAGGCCAAACGCATCCTTCTCCCTGTCCGCAGTCTCCAGTTCTGGATCGAGTCGAATGTCCTGCTCGTCCTCAAACTCGCCCCGTTCGATGAGCGGGATGCGCAGCTTGTGCCGGAGGTGGGGAGTTGCGTGGATTGTTCCAAGCGGACAGGCCATAACAAGCTGCTCTTCTCCGATCTCGGCAAATTGGACGCGTGTACCGCGCCGACTTGCTATCAAGCCAAGGTGGATGCGCATGTTGCGAAGGCTGTCGCCGCCAAACCCACGCTGGTGCAAATCAGCACGGCCTATGGGCGGCAGCAGGAGGGAAGTGCCACCCTTCCGCGCAACCAGTACGTTGAAATCCGGACGGAGAAAGCCACCACCAAACAAGAGGCCACGCGACCCGAGTTCAAGACCTGCCGATTCACCACCGAAGCCATCGTTTCGGAGGGTATCGACAAGGGTGAGCTGCGCAAGGTATGCACCGAGCCAACCTGCCCGGTGCATCATCCCAAGCGGAACCCCCAGAAGGTCGCGGATAACGCCAAGGCGAAAGCCGAGCAGGAGAAGCGGCGCAAGGAACAGGCGATTGCGCATACCATCGGCCTTCGCACCCTCGCCGCGATCAGCGCAGCCGTCCCGGTGCGCTTGATGAAACGCGACCTGCTCTTCGTTGTCGAGCGGCTGGCATCGCTGCTCGACGAAAACCGTCTCGCCCTCGTTGCCCGGCAGCGCGGTGTCAAGAAGGCCAAAGACAGCGACTCCATTGCGAAGCTGTTTGACGCTTATCTGCGCCGTGTGGAGGAGAGCGCCATTGGCGGGTTGCTGGTCGAGATCACCATCCTACACGCAACGACTCGGCAGAACACGGCCCAGGTGCTCCGCGAGGCAGCCGCCGCGTACAAGGTGGACACAGACGCCATCGCGGCTAAAGTGAAGCAGGAGTTCGCTGCGAAAGAGAAGGGGAACGCGTTGAGGAAGGATGCTGCCAAGCCGCCCACCAAAGCAGGGAAGAAGGCGAAGGCCGCATAGCCTCCGCCCTTGCTGGAGGAGCCTGCAAACCAGCAGGCTCCTTTTCTTGCGCCCGTCTTTCCCGCCCCGGACGTTGCTCCTGCATGGCAGGAGCGCCTATGTCCTCCCACCCGACGGGCTTGGACCTCCCCGGCGCAATGACAGTGGATTAGAAAATAGCTCCCAAGTCCTCCCGTACAACTTGAGTATTATGCTGTAAGTTGTGGAAAAAAAAGATGGTAAGGTGCTGCATCGCTTCCGTTCCGCGTGCTTTCTTCCAGAGGGAAACCGGGGCAGATAATTATGGTAGGATTTCCTTGTTGCCTTGTTTCCTTGTAGGAGGCCTATGCTGGCGAAGAAAACAGTGAAGAACCAGATCACCCTTCCGAAGACTGTGGTCTCTCGATTCGGCAATGTCGAATACTTCGACGTGAGCACGGATGGCGAGACGATTGTGCTGCGCCCGCTGCGAGAAAGCCGGATCGACGAAATTCGTGGACGGTTGGCCCAACTCGGGATCACGGAAGAGGACGTGTCCGATGCCGTATCCTGGGCGCGTGAAACGGCTTGAGTCGCCGCGTCGTGTTTGACACCACAACCGTTGTGTCAGCCCTCGTGTTCGCGAATCGCCGATTGTCCTGGCTGCTCCAGCATTGGCAGGAGGGTGGCTGTACACCGCTCATCTCTTCGGCAACCGCAGCAGAACTGACGCGAGTTCTTTTGTACCCGAAGTTTCGGCTCTCCCTGGAAGACCGGCGAGAGTTTTTGGCTCATTATCTGCCGTACTGCGAGATCGTCGAGCACGTGACGCGATGCCCTCAAGTCTGCCGGGATGAAAAGGATCAGCCGTTTCTTGACCTGGCTCAAAGTGGCAGGGCCGAGCTGCTCGTCAGCGGGGATAACGATCTGCTGGCGTTGGCGGGCCAGACGACGTTTCTCATCGAAACCCCGGAAGTCTATCGTCTCAGGGTCGAAGACGACGATAAATAGACTTAGCGAGTTTTGTCGACGTGTTTTGGGTTGTGAACTCTGGTCCGATTCTCTTTATCGCGATAACGCAACTGACGTTCGGCGCGAGAGATGAGGTCCCCGAGGCGCAGATTCAGCAAAGTCGCCAGGTCCTTCATGGTTCGTAAGGTGGCGCTCTTAGCGCCTCGTTCGACATCCCCGATGTAACGAAGGCTGTAACCTGTTGCGACCGCAAGATCCATCTGAGACGAGCCCTGCTCTTCGCGAAGCTGGGCTATTACCCGTCCACATGCTTGCTCCAGCGTTGCAGGTCGGGTGATAGAGGCATTTTTTCATCGGTTACGATTACGACGGACCGTTATCTGAAGCTTGCGATTCCTCATCTGCACGGTATTTGAACTTCGACTGGCACGCCATTTCATCCCTCCGCTCTTCACGAAGGCTTCATTTTCGGAGTAGTCGAAGAGAGCCGGCTGGGGAACCTTTAACGCATCCGCGAGCATAGAAATGGTGGTTTCGCCCGCAAAGTTTTTCCCACGCTCGATATTCGCGATTTGATCCACGGACACCTCACACAGATCCGCCAGTTCCTGCTGACTCAGGTTTGAGTCGAATCGCAGTTTCTTGATCCGAATCCCGAAGTTAGGCTGAACTGGCTCTATCCGCTTCACACTTCAAAGTGTGGTGAAGCGTCTTGCTTAATGACACCGAGTATTACTACGGGTTATAGTATCGATACATTGGGTGATAACTACCCCTTAGCAGACTTTTCCGGGGCGAAATCAAAGAAGTCTCTTACCGGAATGCCGAGGGTAATAGAGAAGACTTCAATGGATTCGAAGGAAGGAGCATTCAGGCCGCGTTCCAATAGGCTAAGGAAATCCACCGATATATTAAGAAGTTCGGCAAATTCCTCCTGCGTCATGTTCCGCTCTTTGCGGAACGCGCGAAGTCTTTTCCCGAACAGTTTCCGTAGAGTAGCCACAATGTGAGTGTGGCTAGATACCAAACTTCAGTACACCGAGTAATACTACGGGTTATGAGTCAAACATGAATTGCGTCCCACGGGTCTCCTAGTAGCTGTGTATCAAGTTAACTTTTGCCGAGGATTGCGATGAGTGAAGCTGCGCTCCAACTTACGAAAGCTCTTGTAGAGCCGAGTATCTTACCCGAGCCCCAGCGCCCAACAGCTGAAGCTATCGCGTCTCAGCCGTTAGAACGACCTGAAGCCCAGGGCTCCGACGAAGAATTGCTCAAGGCCGTCGGATGCGGTTCGAAGGATGCCCTTGGCTATCTCTTTCGCCGTCATGGCCGTGTTGTCTTCAACGTGGCCTGGAGAATTCTTCGGGACGAATCAGAAGCAGACGATCTTCGCCAGGAAGTATTTCTGTACATCTTTGAGCGTGCGAAGCATTACGATTCTCGGAAGTCAACCGCAGTATCTTGGATCATTCAGGTAACCTACCACCGAGCCATCGATCGGAGAAGATATCTGAGCTACCGGCAGCACTACAAGCTCGAGGCACTGGATGAGCAACGGCTAGGACCCATCGCTGAGGAAGTATCGACGGACCGGCTGGACGGCAAAGCGATTTTAGACAAACTGAGAGGGCAGCTCACCCCGGATCAGCAGCAAACGCTGGAGCTTCATTTCTTTGAGGGATACAGCTTCAGGGAGATCGCGGACAAGACCCGCCAAACGATCGGAAATGTGCGGCATCATTATTATCGAGCGCTGGACCGGCTTCGCTCAAACCTGTTTCCCCAAAAGCGTGCTTAGAATGAGAGAATTAACAAACATTTGCACCGCAGAGGATCTGAGCTGGTGAATCCTCAACTTCATGATGAGTTTGTTGCCCTCTGTGCCCTCTTCTACTCTGGAGAAATCTCCGATGAAGAATGGGCATTGCTGCAGGTCCATCTCGCCTACTGCGACTCATGCCGGAGCACCTTCGAGCAATACAAACAAATAGCTAAAGATGTGATTCCGGCGATGGCTGCCTCCGCTGCCGGCGAGTCGAAAGCGGCTCCGGTCGAATCGGCGTCGTCGCTTGACGACGCTGAACAGCGACTGATGAAGAGCCTACATGTCGTCTCCAGTCAGCCTGCGCCGTCCGTTCCGGAGAGGTCCTCATGGCGACTGGTCCTTGGAGGGCTTGCCGCATGCTTCTTGCTTCTTGTGGCGTTTGCGAGTGTCCACTTTGCGCGCGGCAAGAAGAACCAAACGGCACTCACGGCTCCCAGCATTCCAACGGCGAGACCTTCCGTTCCGGTGAAAGATGCTACTGCGGATGTCCAGCATCAGCATGAACTGGCGGAGTCCCAGCAGCTGATTACACGGCTGCAACAACGATTGGCTGCGGCAGAAGCCCACGCTCTTGATTCAAACGGGGCAGCCGCCACTCTCCGCAAGCAGTTGCAGGTGGAAGAGGCGGAACGCGAACAAATTGCCTCCGACAGGGACGCCTTAAGTAAGCAACTTGTTACCGCGCAGTCGGATATCCAAACGCTGGGTGCCAAACTGACATCGGCTGCAGCCGGCGCAGACCAGCAGACCGGACGAGTTGCCATGTTAGAGGCGAAGGTCCAAGCGCTGAATGTATCCCTCGATGAAGCGGACACCGCGCTCAATGACAAGGATCGGATGCTGGCTCTGGACAAAGATTTCTTGTCGCACGACCGGGATATTCGGGACCTGATCGGGGCACGGAATCTGTATATCGCCGATATCTTCGATACGACGGAGACGGGCAAGACCGCTAAGCCGTTTGGCCGAATCTTTTACACCAAGGACAGCTCCCTGGTGTTTTATGGCTTTGATCTAGAAAAGCAACGCGGCCTTGAAAGGGACGCAGCCTTTCAAGTATGGGGAAGCGGCAGCGACCGGCCGCCCGTGAGCCTGGGGCTGTTTTATCAGGATGACAGTCACAACAGATGGGTGCTCCGGTGCAACGACCCCAAGACCCTGGCCCGGTTGAACATGGTGTTTGTGACCGTCGAACCTCCGGGAGGAAGCAACAAGCCCACAGGCAAACCACTTCTTCGTGCCTATCTCCAGATCGCATCGAATCATCCATAATCAGAAAAGAGTATTGGTACAGCTTTGAGCGGCCATCCGTAGACGGAGTGTACCCAATCCACTCTCGCCCCCCGGAGCTGAGCTGCATGAAACGCTGGATCGCATTTCTGAGTTTATGTCTCATCCCCTCATTAGCTTTTTGTCAGTCCACGGATGCAACGATCAGCGGCGGGGTAACGGACCCAACAGGCAACCTCATCCAGAACGCAGATGTTGCGATCGCGATCTCAGCCAGGCCAAGATCACCGTGGTCGGCGTTCCAGACATCCCCGGCAAGGCCGCGCAGATCTTCACCGTGGTCGCGTCCTCCGGCGCCAACATCGACATGATCGTGCAGAACGTGTCCCGCACGGAGACCTCGCCGCACCGACATCTCCTTCACGCTCCCGAAGACGGATGGCCCGGCGACGCTGTCGGCGCTCGAGGCCGCCCGAAGCGCGACATCGGGTTCGAGAGCCTGCAGTTCGACGACCAGATCGGCAAGCTGTCGCTCGTCGGTGCCGGGATGCGCACCAACGTCGGCGTTTCGGCGAAACTGTTCACCGCGCTGTTCGAGGCCGGAATCAACATCGAGATGATCTCGACCAGCGAGATCCGCATCTCGGTCGTCACCCGCGCGGACACCATCAAGCGCGCCGTCGCGGTCGTGCATTCCGCCTTCGACCTCGACGGAGAAGAAGAGGCGAAGGTTCACGGCGGCACCGGCCGCTGACGATTCGCTGCGTGCGTCGCCCTCGCTGATCGACGCGGTCGTCGGCGACCCTAACGCTGGGCGGCGCTCAGAATCACGACGGTCGCGAATCCGTTGGTGAGCATGTGCGTGATCAGGGATGGGCCGAGCCGCCCGCGTACGCGAGTCGACGGCGGCCATGAGAGGCCGAAGATGAAGATCGACACCCCGAGGTCGAACAGCATCGTGAGGTTGCGTGCCTCGTAGAGGTGGCCGCCCGCGAACACAAGCGCGCTGATCAGGATGCTCACCCCCTTGCACGTCGGGTCGTTTTCGCACTCTCGAATCGGGCGCGGCGGATCACCACGTTGCGGACCGCCCGCATGACCAGACCCCGGAAGAACAGCTCCTCGACGATCGGGTGCGAAGAACGACACGATCGCGAGCCCATAGAAGACGGCAAGGCCGAGCGATCTTCGGAAGCTCGACGTTGCTGGTGTCGCATCGGAAGGTGAAGCACATCGACACCGAACAGGTCGACGACCACACTCAGAACCTGGAAGACGATCGCGATGCCGACACCGATCAGCAGATCGATCCAGCGCAGCTCGAATCCGAAATCGCGCCGAAGGCCGCCGAGGCCGCGCAGGCGGGAGACGCCGATGATGAAAGCGAAGAGCAATGCCGTAGAAGACGATCGAGGTGGTGACGGCCGCGACATCGCTGCGGGGAAACCACGGTTGCGTCTCGAGGAGAAAGTTGCCGAAGACGATCGCGGCGCCGAGCGCGAGCGCGACGACGGCATCCGGGATGCCCCAGCGAACCGGAGCAGGCGGCAGCGTGCCCTCGCGCGCCTGGCGCAATTGGCGTGTCGGGCGCGCTGTGCGGGAATTGTCGGGGTTAGTCATCGTGTTCACAGTATGCGGGTGGGCGGTTTCGACACCGTAAACTTGGCCGCCAGCACGTTTTTTGACGAACGAGTCGTTCGCACCCGGATTTTTGAGGCAAACAGCATGAGTTCAGCAGCAGGATTCGCATCGGCGTCGTCGGCGCCACCGGCCAGGTCGGCGCCGTCGTGCGCAGGCTTCTCGAGGAGCGCGACTTCCCGGTCGCCGAGATCCGCTTCTTCGCCTCGGAGCGCAGCGCGGGCAAGACGGCTGCCGTGGAAGGACCAGCAGATCGTGATCGAGGATGCCGCGACCGCCGACCCGACCGGGCTCGATATCGCCATCTTCTCGGCCGGGGCGCACGATGTCGAAGGTTCAGGCTCCGCGCTTCGCCGACGCGGGGGTTGTCGTCATCGACAACTCGTCGGCCTGGCGCATGGACCCGGACGTTCCGCTCGTCGTCAGCGAGGTGAACCCGCACGCCCTCGAGGAGGCGCGCAAGGGCATCATCGCGAACCCGAACTGCACGACCATGGCGGCGATGCCCGTCCTGAAGGTGCTCGACCGCGAGGCCGGGCTCAGGCGACTGATCGTGTCGACCTACCAGGCGGTGTCGGGTGCCGGGCTCGTCGGCGGCGAGGAGCTGCTCGAAGCAGTCGCGCGCGGCCATCGCGCAGGACACCATCCAGCTCGTCCACGACGGTTCGGCGATCGATTTTCCCGAGGCGGTCGAAGTTCTCCGACACGATCGCGTTCGACGTGCGTGCCGTACGCCGGCAACTACGTCGACGACGGCGCTGTTCGAGACCGACGAGGAGAAGAAGCTGCGCAACGAGAGCCGCAAGATCCTCGAGCTGCCCGAACTTCTGGTGAGCGGAACCTGCGTGCGCGTTCCGGTGTTCACCGGACACTCGCTGTCGATCAACGCCGAGTTCGCGTCGAGCCTCACCGTGGAGCGCGCGAAGGAGCTGCTGGCGGATGCGCCGGGTGTCGTGCTTCTCGACATCCCGACGCCGCTCTACGCGGCCGGCAAGGATCCGTCATACGTCGGTCGCATCCGACAAGACGAGGGGGTGCCGGATGATCGCGGCCTCGCTCTTTTCATCAGCAACGACAACCTGCGCAAGGGTGCGGCCCTCAACGCCGTCCAAATCGCGGAGCTCGTCGCCGAGTCCCTCTAGCTCACCCGTGAGGGGCGGCAAATCGCCTCATTTCTGGCGAAAAGAGGGCGATTTGCCGCCCCTGCACGGCCGTCCTACCGACCGGCGCCCACAGCTTCACCGGCCTAAACTGACTAGGTGAACAAACCCATCGACGTTGCCCTCATCGGTGGCGGGATCATGAGTGCCACCCTCGGGACCCTGCTCAAGCAGCTTGAACCGACCTGGAACATCCAAATCTTCGAGCGTCTGTCAGCTGTCGCTCTCGAGAGTTCGAACCCGTGGAACAACGCCGGCACCGGCCACTCCGCGCTGTGCGAGCTCAACTACACGCCCGAGCGGGCCGACGGCTCGATCGACATCTCGAGCGCCGTCAAGGTCAACGAGCAGTTCCAGGTCTCGCGCCAGTTCTGGGCGCACCTGCTCACGGTCGGAGCGCTGCCCGACCCGACCGCCTTCATCAACTCGACACCGCACATGAGCTTCGTCTGCGGCGAGGAGAACGTCGAGTACCTGCGCAAGCGCTACGAGGCCCTCAAGGATCATCCGCTGTTCGCGGGCATGGAGTTCTCGACGGATGCGGCGGTCATCCGCAAGTGGGCGCCGCTGCTCATCCCGGGGCGCCGCAAGGACCAGCCGATCGCCGCGACCACATGGCCGCGGGAACGGATGTCGACTTCGGCGCGCTCACCCAGCTGCTTCTCGACTACCTGACGGCGAGCGGCGCGGAGCTGATTCTCGAGGAGAGCGGTCACCAAGATCAAGCGGCACAAGGGCGCCTGGCGCATCATCACGCGCCACACCGTTGGCAACGCGCCCGAGTTCTACGACGCGAAGTTTGTGTTCGTCGGCGCGGGCGGATACGCGCTCAACCTGCTGCAGAAGTCCGGCATCAAGGAGATCCGCGGCTACGGCGGGTTCCCGGTGAGCGGCGAGTTCCTGCGCACCGACAACCAGGAGCTCGTGAAGAAGCACCAGGCGAAGGTGTATGGCAAGGCCTCCGTCGGCGCACCGCCCATGTCGGTCCCGCACCTCGACACCCGGATCGTGGACGGCAAGGCGAGCCTGATGTTCGGACCGTACGCGGGCTTCAGCCCGAAGTTCCTGAAGATCGGGTAGCCCATTCGACCTCCTGAAGTCCATCCGCTTGCACAACCTGATCCCGATGATCGCCGCGGGCGCGAGCAACCTCCCGCTGGTGCGATATCTGCTCGGCCAGCTCGACGGCACTCCCGTCGACGAAGTTCGAGCAGCTTCTGGAGTTCTTCCCGGACGCCGACCCGAGCGGACTGGTACAAGATCACGGCCGGCCAGCGCGTCCAGGTCATCAAGAAGGATGCCAAGAAGGGCGGCGTCATCCAGTTCGGCACGGAGGTCATCGCGGCGGCCGACGGAAGCATCGCCGGGCTGCTCGGGGCTTCGCCGGGAGCCTCGACGGCCGTGCCGATCATGCTCGGGCTGGTCGAGAAGTGCTTCCCCGACCGGATGGATGCCTGGCGGCCGAAGCTGGTCGCCATGGTTCCGACCTACGGTCTCGCAGCTCTCCGACGATCCGAAGCGCGCGGCCAGCACCATGGGCGAGACCGCCAAGGTGCTGGAAATAGCGCGCTGACGGCGACTCGTCGCGCCTTCTCGGCGCGCGTGGACCCTTGACTGCCTATCGAACATATGTTCGAATGGGTGCATGCGATGGCAGGGCCAGGAACTGGCGAGCGAGCAGGCGGAGACCCTGCCAGGACTCGGCAGTCTCGGCGCCATCGCCCGACTGAGCAATGTCGTGCGCACGGTGCAGACGCCCGAGTTCGCCGGCATCACCTTTCACGAGGTACTGGCCAAGTCGGCGCTCAACCACGTGCCGGGCCAGAGCGCGATGCCGTTCGGCTGGACCATCAATCCGTATCGCGGATGCAGCCACGCGTGCGTCTACTGTTTCGCCCGCAACACGCACACCTATCTCGAGCTCGACGCGGGCAAGGACTTCGATAGCCAGATCATCGTCAAGGTGAACGTCGCCGACGTGCTCGCGACGCGAGCTGGCACGACCCAGCTGGGGACGGCATCCGGTGGCTCTCGGAACCAACACCGACCCGTACCAGCGCGCCGAGGGGCGCTACCAGCTGATGCCGGGGATCATCGGCGCGCTCTCGGAGAGCGGCACGCCGTTCTCCATCCTGACCAAGGGCAGCCTGCTGCGTCGCGACCTTCCGTTGCTCGCCGAGGCCAACGAGCGGGTTCCCGTCGACCTCGCGATGTCGATCGCGGTCTACGACGACGAACTCCAGCAGTCCGTCGAACCCGGTACTCCGAGCACGGCGGCGCGGCTCGCGACGGTCACCGCCGCCCGCGAGCACGGTCTCCCGGTCACGGTGTTCCTGATGCCGATCCTGCCCTACCTCACCGACTCCAGAGCGCACCTCGACGCGGCGCTCGAACGGGTGGCGGCATCCGGCGCCAACGCGGTCATGCACACCGCGCTGCACCTGCGGCCAGGCACGAGGGAGTGGTTCATGCAGTGGCTCGCGTCAGAGCATCCCGAGCTGGTCGAGCGGTACGAGTCGATGTACAAGTTCAGCTCCTATGCGCCAAAGGAGTACCGCAAGTGGTTGGCGGACCGGTTTCGGCCGCTGGCGAGAAAACACGGTCTCACCCGGGGACAGGAAGATCCCGCGACCGGCACCGTGCGCTCCCGCGCGCTGCGTCCGGCCGCCCAGTACGAACCGGAACCCACACTGTTCTAGGACGGCCCAGCGCGGCCGTCCGATCGGACGCCCCCGAAAGACGGGCTAGTAGACCCTTCTATGCAGTGGAAGACTGCGAGTCACTTCGCACTGCAAGGAGCACCCGTGTCGCACGACAACACCTCAGGGGCTGGGCCGACGCGCGCCAATCCCTTCGCGAGGTACGCGGTCGTCGTGGGCTACGTGTGCTTCGCCGGCGCGCTCGCCGAGGTCCTCGGTTACCAGTGGGCCCAGCCGACCCGGGTGCTGTGGTTATCGATCGCTCCGCTTGCTCTGGCGCTCGCGGCGCTCGTGCTACTCGAACGCCGACGGATGATCGTGTCGCTCGTTGGTCTTCCTCGTCCTCGGCGGCTTTGCGCAGTACTGGCTGTCGGTGACCATGCTCTCCCCGCTCACACCCGACATCACGGCATCCGCCAGCGTGCTCTTGCTGGTGCCCGTTGCGCTGGTCGCCGGAGCCGGCGCGGCGAACGGGCCGGCACTCACAGCGCTGTGGTGCGCGATCGGATTCGCGGATGGGCAGCTTGCATCCTGGGCGGCGGCCCTCGTCAGCCACACGACGGCTCGCCTCGACGTGCTCGCTCTGGGCACGGGCGTGGCCATGGTCGTCATCACGCTCGTCATCTCGACCACGGACGCCCCCGCCGACTCGGTCCGTCGGGAACTCGACCGTGCCGTGGCCACCGCTGCATCGGCAGAGCATGATTCTGGAACGGGACCTCGGTTTGGAAATCAGCCGAGCAATGCTGGACGGCTGGGTCCTCAAGGTCGGCGAGTTACTGATCCCTATGGTCGCCGCGATGAGGCGAGAGTTGATCACCGGAACTTACATACAGGCCGATGAAACCCCAGGCGATGTGCAAACACGCGAGGGCCGAGGCAAGAACCATCAAGCATACCTCTGGCAATACAGTCGCCCCGGAGGGAGCGTGGTATTCGATTTCCGCTTGAGTCGCGGACGGGATGGACCGAAGCGATTCCTGGGACAATTTGAAGGCGTTCTCCAAACCGACGGCTATACGGCCTACGATCAGATCGGCGGGACGAGAATGGTACATGCGGCTTGTTGGGCTCATGCCAGAAGGCAGTTTTTCGAGGCGGTGCAGCTAAATCCCCGAGACCAAGTTGCAACCCCGATTGTGGCTCAAATGGACGAACTGTTTGCTGTTGATGCAGAAGCTCGCCGCAAAGTGCTGACTACAGCGGCGCGCCATATCCGGCGTCAGGAAACAGCGAGACCTCTTCTCGACGACATTCGCAGCAAGATCGAAGCAGCGCAGTCCTTTGCCTTGCCTTCCAGCGCACTCAGCAAGGCTTGCCAGTACGCGCTCGCATTGTGGAAGAAGCTCACCCGCTTCTTGGAGTACACCGAACTAGAGCTAAGCACTAACCTGGCGGAGAATTCCATGCGTCCGGTAGCTCTTGGTCGAAAGAATTGGTTGCACATCGGCAGCCCACAGGCGGGACCGAAGGTTGCAGCGATTCTCTCGGTCGTGGAAACCTGCCGCAGGCTGAAACTCCCAGTGCGCGACTACCTGGCAGCGGTTCTCCCTGGGCTTGCTGATATCCCGATCCGGTGCCTTCCAGACCTTACTCCTGCTGTGTGGGTCGCCGGGCATTCACAGACTCAATCTACCGGGGTATTAGCGTGAAGTGATTTTGCGAGCCCAAACCCCATAATTTCCTGTTTGCTGAGCAACCGGACGGAATCCTCGGGATGCACTTCAGCGGGTAGGCCGTTTTACGTCAAGTTGAGAGGAGTCCAGTATTTCGTACTGTTCCAGTTGATACATGACTTCTTCATCTCGCAACCAAACGTTATCCGTTTCAGGCCAAGCGTTGCGGTTGCTCCATTCGTGCTGCGAACAACCAGCCTAATTGCTCCAGAATTCTCAGCATGATGTATCTCAGTCTGCAAGCTACTTTTCAGCGTAAACGAAGTGTTTATCGCAACCGACGGACCAATTGGGCTTTTGGCAAATAGCTATTGTAAAAATAGGTATCTTTGGGTAGACTAACGACGATGGCAAAGAATCCACAACATCGGGATCTTTTCCCTGGGGCTCTCGAGCTGATGATCCTGCAATCGCTGCGCCTGCGGCCCATGCATGGCTATGCACTGGTGAAACACATCAAGCAAGTATCAGACGATCTGATCCCGGTGGAAGAAGGCTCGATCTATCCCGCTTTGCAAAGGATGCTGCGGGAAGGCTGGCTTGAATCCAAGACTGGGACATCCGCGAAGGGGCGTCCCACCCGCATTTACCACTTGACTAAGGCCGGCATCAGGCACCTGGAGCACGAGGTCGCGAGTTTCGAAAGAATGTTCGCTGGGATCACGCGCGTACTGGCGACGACCACAGCGTAGGAGTCCTGCATGAAGGCCTTCAATCGCATCTTCGGACGACGTCGGCGGTATGAAGATCTCTGCGTCTCTATCCGGGAGCACCTTGAGGAGCGAACCGACGAATTGATGGAGGACGGCCTGAGCCGCGAAGGCGCCGAGCAGCAGGCCCGCCGCGAATTAGGCAACCCGATAGTGATCGAGGAGCGCAGCCGCGAAGAGTGGCAATGGCAGCCTGTCGAGTCGATTTTCACCGATCTCAAGCTCAGCCTTCGTCGACTGCGCAGGTCGCCAGGATTCGCGGCCACCGTGCTGCTGACGCTGGCCATCGGCATCGGCGCCAACACGGCGGTCTTCAGTGTGATCAACAACGTACTGCTAAAACCGCTGCCGTACCCGGATTCAGGCCGATTGGCGGCACTGTGGCTAAGTGCTCCGGGTGCGGGGGGCTTGGCAAGCTTTTCGAACGGACTACAGCTTTCGCCATCGATGTATTTCACTTTCTCGCGGTACAGCCGGAGCTTTGAGTCGATGGGCATCTGGACTTTGCAAAGAGCGAACGTCACGGGCCTTGACCAGCCGGAGGAGGTTCGGACGGCGCTGGTGAGCGACGGCGTGCTGCAGGCGATCGACGTTCCGCCCTTTATGGGTCGCTGGTTGACGCTGGCAGATCAGGATCCGCGTGGCGCAAGAACTGTAATCCTCGGCTACGGTTACTGGCAGCGCCGGTTTGGCGGCGATCGTAACGTAATCGGCCGCACCATCCAGGTGGACGCACAGCCGCTGGAGATCGTCGGCGTCATGCCGCGCGGCTTCCGCATGGTCGACGAAGATTTTGACCTTCTCATTGCTCTTGCCCTCGATCCCGTCCACCAGAAAATGGCGCCGTTCGGCTACGACGGCATTGCCCGTTTGAAACCGGGAATTTCGTTCACGCAGGCCGATGCCGATGTCACTCGTCTCATACCGGTATGGATGGACTCCTGGTCGAACGGCCCGGGCACCAATCCCCACTATTACGAGAGATGGAGGATCACGCCGAATTTTCACTCGCTCAAGCAGCAGGTGATCGGAAACGTCGGCCGAGTGCTATGGGTGGTGATGGCAACGGTAGGGCTGGTGATGCTGATTGTCTGCACCAACGTAGCGAATCTGCTACTGGTTCGCGCGGAGTCTCGCCAACCCGAGCTGGCAATCAGGGCAGCGCTTGGCGCCGGGCGCGGACGTATCGCACGCGAATTGCTCGTGGAGAGCATTGCGCTCGGTCTGACAGGCGGCATATTCGCCATTGGCATTGCGTGGGCCGGGTTGCGACTGCTCGTTGCGGTCGGTCCCGGCGATCTGCCACGCCTGACCGAGATTGCCCTCGACGGACGCTCGCTGGCCTTAACCTCGTTCCTGGCGCTGTTTTCGGGTCTGTTCTTTGGATCCATTCCGGCTTGGAAATATTCTCGATCGCGTCTCTCACTGACGATCGGAACCACCAGTCGGACGGTTAGTGCGGGTCGTACGCGTCAGAGCTCTCGACGGGTGCTGGTCGTCGCGCAGGTAGCGATGGCATTGGTACTGTTGGTTAGCGCCTTACTGATGATCCGCACCTTCATGGCGCTCCGCGATGTTGAGCCCGGCTTTGCCGATCCGGCGCATATTCAGACCATGCGCATCTCGATTCCAGACTCACTCATCGCCGATCCACAGATGGTGACGCGCAACCAGAAGGATATCGCCGACAAGATTGCGGCAATCCCGGGAGTCTCGTCGGTTGGATTCGCGGCTGCCCTGCCGATGGAAGGCATCGATCCAAACTGGGATCAGATCCTTGTCGAAGGAAGAGCATACGAAGGCGTGGAACCGCCCTTGCAGCTCTTCAATTATGTTTCTCCGGGCTATTTACATGCGATGGGGACGCGCTTTGTCGCCGGTCGTGATTTCACCTGGACAGATATTTATGGCCTCCGGCCGAAGGTGATCATATCCGAGAATTTTGCCCGCGCGTCGTGGGGCTCAGCTACGGCCGCCATCGGCAAGCGAATGCGTCAGTTCTCTACTACACCGTGGGAAGAGGTGATCGGAGTTGTGGAGGACGTCCACCATTCTGGCGTGGACGAAAAACCTCCCTCGGCCATTTACTGGCCGACGATGATCAAGAACCCATACAGCCCCGAGCCCGCGATTGCTACGGAGCGCTCAATCGCGTTTGCCATTTCTAGCAGCCGTGCTGGGAATGAGAGCTTCCTTAGTCAGGTGCGGCAGGCAGTGTGGTCGGTGAATGCGAGCCTGCCTGTTGCCTCGACTCGCACGATGCAGGACATTTACAGCCAGTCGATGGCACGGACGTCGTTCACGTTAGCGATGCTGGCGATTGCCGGAACCATGGCGCTCGCTCTGAGCATCATTGGCATCTATGGCGTGATCTCTTATGCAGTTTCGCAGCGGACGCGAGAAATCGGCATCCGGCTGGCATTGGGTGCGCCTAAGGCTGAATTGAGCTGGATGTTTGTGCGCTCAGCACTGACAATGACGGGACTCGGACTGGTCATCGGAATTTGCGCGGCAACTGCCTTGACGCAGCTGATGCGATCTCTGCTGTTCGGCATCAACCCACTCGATCCCTTAACCTACGTCACCGTCGTCTGCGGCTTGTCCCTAGCCGCGCTGTTGGCCAGCTATCTGCCGGCGCGCCGCGCCGCTGCCGTCAACCCTGTCGATGCATTGCGTGCAGAGTGACGACCGCGGTACAAAATGGCTTTGGTGTGGACACACAATCCGCTTCATCCACTAAGACCCTACAGGTTGTCGTTTCGAACGGATCTACTTGAACGTGTAGTCGGCTACGCTTCCACGTGCCCAACTCCCTGAGAGGGGTTGAGACAAAAGCGGGTTGGGCGTTATACGGCCATCTCTAACAATGTTGGGTGTGTCAAGAGCGTTCTTGAGCACACTGCTCCCGTCTCTCCGAGGAGAGCGCCATTTCGCTCTCATGGAAAACTCACCATCGTCGACCCAGGCTCGCGTCTAATCTTTCGGGCGGCACTCAGTCCGACCCAACCATCTCTCCGGTCACAACTGCGATCATGATTACCACTTCGAACTCCCTCTGATGAGGGAGCGGGAGGTCCAATCAGATGGGCGGTGATTTACTGCACACCATGGCCGTATTTGGACTCTCCCGCGTACGAACCGAACTTTTTCAATTGCTCGTTATTCCATCCCTTGCGCATCATCCAGTACAGACCCACGGCTAGCTTCCTCGCCATCGCTACCTTGGCAATCCGTCGTTCGCGTCGCATCGCAAGGCGGGTATAGCAGCGCCGCCAGTCGGGGTCGCGCCGTACCGCAGCTTGCGCTGCCTCCACCAGCAGGAAGCGCAGCAGAGAGTTGCCCTGCTTGGTGATATGTCCCAGCCGCCTCCGATCGGCGCTGGAGTCTTCACAAGGGATCAGCCCGACATAGCTGGCGATCTGCTTGCCACAAGCAAAACGCTCCGCTGAGTCGATAATCAGCACGAAGGCCAGGGCGGTAATAGGTTCCACGCCAGGATGCGTCATCAGGCGCAACACCTCGGGCCGTTGCTGGGCTTGCTGCTCGACGGCTGCGCTCAACTCCTCGATTGTCGGGTTCAATCGATCCAGCAGCTCCAGTAAGTCGTGCCGGCGCCGTGCCGCCCATGGAGCCAGCGGAAGCGACTCTAACTGGGCTCGTCCCGACTTGCTCCATAGCGCCGCCCTGCGGCGTACTCCTTCATTCATGGCCACGGCCTGCAGCTGATTCATGATCCGCGTGCGCATCTGTACCAGCCGATGGCGATGCCACAGTAGCTGACGCAGATCTCGATTTTCCGGACTGGGTACCCACACCCGAGGAAAGCGATCTTCCCGCAGCAATTGCAGCAGCAGTGCGGCATCCAGGCGGTCCGTTTTCTGCTTTCGCACCCGCTTGGCCTTGATCTGCGCCGGATCTCCGATCCATAGCTCGAACCCCAGTTCCGCCAGCAGCCGCTCGAACCAGCGCGCATGTCCGGTCGCCTCCATCCCCACTCGCACCTTGCAGCCTGCTGCCTTCAGCTCGCGATAGAACTTCTCCGCTTCTCCATCGCTGTGACTCAGTCGTCGTTCACCGCATTCTACGGTGTCGTTATTTACAAACGCGATTTGCTGAACGCTCGGGTGATAGTCCACACCTATAATCCACATATCGGCTCCCTCCTCCCGAGCCTTGGGTCTTCGACAAACCAAAGTCTACTCGGTGGTCGAGGGGCCGACATTGTTATGAAATCAGATGAAAGGTAAAGTGTTCGTAAACACTGGCCAACTTATCAGGAGTACTGTCCCAGAAGCCCATTGTTGGCCAGCTTTATGCCGGCCGATAATCCGGTTCAGGACCCGGTACTTCGCTTTATCGACGGCGTTTCTGGCCGCTGGGAACACTTGTTTATCGAAGTTATCAGGGCCTAGACTAAGTCCCGAGCAACAGGCCATCATTCAGGTTCTGCAAATCTAGCATCTCTTGCAATCGACCATGCGCCCAGTCATTCAAGTTTCTGCAATCCGGAAAACCTACGGCTCCACCGTGGCGGTCGACGAGGTATCGTTTGAGGTCAACGACGGTGAAATCTTTGGTTTAATCGGGCCCAACGGCGCGGGAAAGACTACGACAATGGAGTGCATCGAGGGTCTGCGCACGCCCGATCGAGGCGTTATCTCGGTGCTAGGTCTTGATCCCTTTAACGACGTTTACAAGCTGCAAGATCGGATTGGGGTTCAACTCCAGCAGGCTCAGCTGCAGAAGCGGATCAAAGTGTGGGAGGCGGTAGACCTGTGGGCTTTCCTTTACCGGAAGAATGCGATAGACGGCGAACGATTGCTCGAACAGCTTGGCCTTATCGATAAACGGAATGCCCGGTTCATGACCCTCTCTGGCGGCCAGAAGCAGCGACTGTTCATTGCGCTCGCGCTGATCAACGATCCGGAGGTGGTGTTTCTCGATGAGTTGACCACGGGCCTTGACCCGCAGGCGCGAAGGGCCATCTGGGACTTGGTACGCGGCATCCGCGAGCGCGGCAAGACGGTCTTCCTAACCACTCATCTCATGGAGGAGGCCGAGCGGTTGTGCGACCGGGTAGCAATTATCGAACACGGACGCATAATTGACATCGACAGTCCGGAGAGTCTGGTTCACCGGCATTGCCCCGAGCGAACCGTTGTCCTCGCCACGGACGATCGAAGTGCTGCGGAGCGTTTTCGAATCATCCCGCGAGTTGAGTCGGTCGTTTGCAGCGACTCGCAGATCACGATTCAGGGTCGCGGCGACGATCTCGTCACTGAGATGATTCATTGTCTGTCCGAGAGTCGGATCCAAGTCACCGATTTCCGCACGATTCTCCCTAACCTTGAGGACGTCTTTCTCAAACTGACCGGTCACTCGATTCGCGACTAGGCTTCACCGTTATGATGCGTGGACTGTGGAAATTGACATGGATCGAAACCAAGATATTCCTCCGCGAACCGCTGGGGGCGGTCGGGACGATCGGTATCCCCGTGTTGGTGTTCCTTGCAGGGGGGCGGATTGCTCGGCCGCAGCGACGCGGCGTCATCACCCGGTGCCAGCAGATTTATGAGCGTCGGTCTGCCGGTGCTTGCATCGGTCCTGATCGCCATCAGCGCGGTGCTGTCGCTGGTCACGATCATTTCGATCTACCGCGAGGGAGGTATTCTCAAACGACTCCGCGCCACTCCGCTGCGCCCGCAGACGATACTCATTGCCCACGTGATCGTCAAGCTGCTGCTCAGCGCAGCCACGCTGGTCTTAATGATACTGGTGGGCAAACGCTACTATCCAGTCGGCCTTCATGTTCCGTTGTTCGGATTTACAGTGGCGCTTCTGATAAGCACCTGGAGCATTCTGTCGATCGGCTTTCTCATCGCCAGCATCGTTCCCACAGCGCGCTTTGCGCAGCCGATCGGCGCTGCAATCATGTACCCGATGCTCGCTGTTTCGGGACTGTTCGTACCGGTTGAATCGCTGCCGCCAGCGGCTCATGCAGTGGCAAGAGTTGTGCCGCTAACCTACGCGGTGTCACTGCTCGAAGGGATTTGGAAGGGTGACGCATGGTGGGCGCACTCGCGCGACCTGGCAGCACTGGCCCTGGTGTTTCTCGTGTGCACGGCGCTCTCGGCGAAGGTGTTTCGCTGGGAGTAGGAAATACTTCTCGAGGCCCTCGTGATCTTCTTCAATGCCGGGACTGCAACACGCCGCGCCGACCCCGACATTTCGATCTCCAAAGAAGCTTATAGGCGAATTTCGTGGTGCGATAGCTGCATTCCTTTTCTCGATGGCAATTATTGACGCATTGCGGTTCGGCACGGGACTCGTCGGCTGCTGAACAGCGATCCACACCGGAAGCTGGCTCCGGAAGTTGTCCCGAAGTCGGCTTGCGGGAGATGTGGCTGTATTAGGAACCAGAAACGCCCATGTGTGTACGGATCTGGCGTGGAGTCAGTTCTGTCGGCGGGCCGAACCACTTGGACGAGATGTCGGCGACCCGCTCCATTGGAGCGGGAGCCGTGGCTAGGGTTCGATACCGATGCAGTCGTTCACCGCTCCACGAATCCGCTGCTTGCAGCCGAGATAGCGTTCAGTTGTCTGCACGGAGACGTGCCCGAGAAGGAATTGGATCTGATCTAATTCTCCACCCGAAGCATGACACAACTTGGCGCACGAACGCCTCAGATCATGCGGTGCCACCTGGGCAAGTCCGAGTTTTCTCGCGTATTGCTTCACGACGTGCCAGACTAATCGTTCTGTTACGCCATCACCCCAGTGTTTGCCCGCTCGACAGACACATCGGAAACGTCTCCCGGCCGAAATCGCGGCTGCCGCCAGCCACTCATCGATAGTCGTTTTCACCCAGTCGGGTACAGGAACGGTTCGGATGTGCCCGCCTTTACCAACGAGATCAACTATCGCCCAATGCTCCTCGCGTTGTTGCAAATGCCTGAAGTCCAGATCAGCCAACTCGCGGCGTCGAAGTCCGCACCCCAGCAAGACGGCGAGAATAGCCCGATCCCTCTTTCCTTTGAGGGTGTCTGCATCTGGCGACTGCCAGAGGCGACGGGCTTCTTCGGCTGTGAGCCAGTTCCCAAGCCTCACACCCAACTTCTTGGCACCTTTCACACGTCGGATGCCAGCAGCGAGTTCCGGACTGAGCAGGCCCGCGTCCGCGGCTTCATAGGCGAGCCGCCGTACAGCGGCGAGTCGTCCATTGATCGTTCCCCCCGCAAGCTGTCGATTCTCAAGGAATATGCGATAGCGGGTAACAACAACCCTGTTGAACGAAAGTCGTGGCTCGGAGCAGTACCACTGAATAAATTCATCAATGGCGTGCCGATACCCACGTTTGGACTCGGGTGACCGAAGGCTGTCCAGAACCGCCGATTTGCTGTGATCCAGATCAGGAAGACCGAGTTTAGTCTTGGGACGCTTTGGTTTTGGGCATATACCCTTGGCGTGTCTGCTCATTCCAGCCGCCCCCATCGCGGCTGGCCTGAGCCTACCCACGCTCGCTGGCGAGTAGGGCGTTACACGTCAAGTTGGCAGTCGAGAATTCCCGCGGCAGCCTTTAACGATCTCACTCCTGCATCTTTCTCGTCGGATGCAGGACTCCGCAGCCGGTTCCGCCCGAGTAACGGTAACTCTGAATGTATGTGTCAGGACGGAGTCCGGTAGACTCGGGGCAGAAGTCGGCTTCGAGGAAGTATGCTGCTGTTGAATTCTGCTCGCGCTCTGATCTCCCTCCCCGAACCCCGTTTCTGCCAACATCCAGGAAACGGGCAACTCCCCGTGAAGTGCATTCGACTATCATGAACGCGAGCGGCGCTTCTGGATCACATACCACCCGGTCACCGCAGCCAACACCAGAAGAACCAGCAACCCGATCACCCACGTCGTCGACAAGCCACTTGCGGTCTCTGGCGCTACTGCTGCTGCAGGAGTCGGCACCTGCTCTTCGCTCCCCTCCGCGACCAGGACCGGTACATCCGCGGGCGGTGGTGTTGGCGCAGCCTCGCCCGTCAGCGTCTTCTTTTGCGTAACTTCAACGGCAGGCTCCTCCACGATCTTGGTGGCGGTGATGGTCATCCCCTTGCGCACGCCCCAAGCATCGACCATCTGTCCATCCACGTTAAACTTTTGACCGTCGGGAATCTCGAATTGCTGGTTCTTGCCGTCCTCGAGGGTCAGGATCATGCTCAGCGGCGGAGTGATTGCCCAAACCTTCCCCTTAACAGTCTGTACGGTCGTGATGGTCATGGGAGTTGTTGTGGTGGTGATGGTTCGCTGGAGTTTCATGCCCGGCTTGAGATCGTGAATGCCGAATTGCTTGCCATCCACCCTCACTCTGGCGCTCTCGGGCACATTCTGAAAATGACGGATAGTGCCATCCGCCATCTTGACTACCAGGTCGTTGCCCGAGACGGTTACGACTTCACCACTTTGGACCTTGGTTACGACAGTAGCTTTCCCTGTCGCTTTCGTAGTTGTTGTCTTCACCTGCGCGCTCAGACTCAGGGCAAGGGCCAAGCAAGCCGTGGTCGTTGCAACAACCAGCCATGCACACTTCGAACCTACTAAGTTAATCGCCATTTCTCCTTTCAGCAAACGAAGTATGTCGAGGTCCAGTCGGTAGAGCCTTTGCTCCCTCCCTTTGTTTTCGAAAACTGTAGAGAGCATTGGCTGTCCAGCCCGATCTTGGTGGGCGCAAAAAACACTATCAGTACAAACACAATGACCGTCGCCAGAATGGCCGTTGCCACGCCAAAGATGGTGCGGAATAGTGAATTGCAGAATTGCAGTTTGCTGGGCATCGGCTTAACTCCTCGCCGTGAAGGTCAAAGCAACTATGGATTCACAGGTTCGGGTATTCCTGCTGGGTCTTGGCCAAGGCTCTCAGTGCCGCTCTGTTGCGGATCAGCAATGTTGGGCCCTTGGCCTGCACAATCTGCCGCCGTTTGAGTTCGGCAAACAATCGAGTCACGGTTTCACGCGAAGTGTTGATCATCTGCGCGATTTGCTCGTGGCTGAAAGCCAGCGTTAGGCGCGGCTCGGCCTTAGTATCCTTCCCATCCTTTGCGCTCCAGTCCAGCAGTAGTTTGGCGAGCTTCTCAACGGCGGAATGCGAAAGTCCAAGGGCGCGAATCTCGTGGCAGGCCGAGTTGTACTTGGTGCTCAGTTGTTCGGCGACACGGAAGCAGGCGTCGCTGTGATCCGTGAGAAAGCGGAGAAAGTCTGTGCGCCTTACAAAGCTGATTTGGCACGGCTCCATGGTCTCTGCCGTCAGTTCGTAAGGCTTGCCACTCACGGCGGCGCTCAGGCCCAGCACCTCTCCTGGCTCCGAGACTTGCAGGATCAGAGTCTTGCCGTCGGCCGCGCACATGGACAGCTTTGCCTGCCCGTCACACAAGACAAAAATCCCACGTGGCACCTGGCCTTCGACGAATAGAACAGAACCCTTGGGATAGGCGGTGGTATGTTTAATGGAGTCGAACGCCTTCAGCGCATTTGGCGGCAGGTCGCAAAGGATATGTTCTGCCCGCATCTTGCAGGACAGGCAGCTTTCTACGATCTCCAGACCATATGGCGTCAGCACCCCGCCCCCTGCCATGCTTCGTTCGCGTGTGTTGGGTGAGAAGTAGCAGCGATGGCTACGGCCACTGTTGTAGCGACGAGGCTTCCTAGGTAGACCATATTCCCCCGTTGTCTCGTCTTAGAGTCGTGGTGGGAGTTATCCGAAGGCGCCTTCTACAAAACCGCTACGCTACCACCAAGGGTTCTCGCGGATGCGGTCTGCCTCAGACGCTCCGCCAGCGCCGATTGGATGAAGGTCATCTCCCGGCCCAGTATCTCTGTTGCTTCGCCGCATAAGTCCGGTCGCTCGCGCATCAGGGTGAGAAAGTCTCCTTGCGTCACGTGCACTACGTCTGCTTCGGTAACCGCGATCGCGCTCAGGCTATACGGACGTCCGGCAAAGGTGGAGGGTAAGCCCAGCAGCGACCCGCTTCCGAAGAGCCGATCCAGCCCGGACATCTTCGTCATACCTAAGGACACTTTGCCGCTCACCACAAGGAAGACGCCGGCATTGTCGCCGTCCTCACGAAACAAGGTGCTTGTCACAGGAAAGTGCCCCTTCTTCCCTATTTCGACAAGACAGGCGTTCAGAGCATCGGACGCTTTCAGGATTAGGCTTTGCGCGCCCGTATTCATGATGCAACGCTTATGCCAAATTCCGCACCTCCACGCAGTGACCCCAGTCACAACTGCCTGTGAGTCTGTGGCCAACGGACATGGTGAGTAGGAGCAATCCCGGGTCCGCCAACCTAAGCCTCTACCATGCCAGACTTGGTGCTCTCGACAAAGGCGATTACCTGGCCTCGCTCACGCGTAGGAACGCCGAAGTGGTCCAGGGTCGCGTTGACATGCGTCATGAACGCGGACCAGTCGGCCCCGCTGATTCTCATGCCTTTGTGAAGACGTGGAGCCGTCGGCCTTCCATGGCGATTCCTCTTCTTGGAAAGTCACACGCGCAGAAGCCCAGCCAAGGTCAAAAGTTAGTGAATCGATCAGGAAACAGGCTTTGGTTTGACGGTTGTTTCGGTTCCGTGTGACGGGTGGCGGAGTGCTCCACAAGTCTGATGAGGAGAGTGCAAGAGATTCTGCTTGTCGGGACGGCATGTGCGAGTGCGCGCTGCGCCAAAAGGTCACTGACAAATGCGGATCGCAAGTTGATAATTTCCTTTGTTTGCCCAGAGATCCTCCTCGGCGGCGATGATATAGGAATGTGTCCTTATGCCATTAAGCGATATGCAGCTTGTAGGTCTCTTGCAGTTGCTCATTGAGCAGGAGAGAAATCTCTTGCTGGTACGCGCGCATGTGATAGCGCTAGAGGAAGCCCTTATTCAGGTTGTAGGCGGCGACCTCCAGCAGAGGCTTGCTGAAAATATAAAGCAGATAATCGCCTCCACCAATTTCGATCCGTCACGCGAAACGATCAGAGTGCTTGATCAAACGATTTCACAACTACTGCCCGCTGCTGGCGAGAAGAACTGAACGGCAAACGATGCTGGGCCAGAGCGGCTCCCTTCGACGCGGGCCAGAAGTCCCCTTCTGGGAAGTTAGGCTCTAACTCTTTGGGCAAGCACCCCAAACGGACCTCTCGGCGATGCCAACAAACTGCTGGCATGGTAGGCCTTAGTGCTTCGCCGCTACAGTTGTTGCCTGGTCGGCTCCCGGTATCCGATTCCTTCTTCGGTGCGGGTTGAGAATCGGCAGCAAGCGGATGTTGCAAACTTTCGGCTACCTGACGCCGAAGCAACCAGCGGCATTCAGATCTACGAGAAGGGCGTTTTACGTCCATGTGGCGGTGCCAATGCGGTTGCCGGATGCATGCCCACGTCCCGGGAGTAATCTCCCACATGCCGGTTTCTGGCCAACGTCGCGTTGGGAGACATAGATCCACAATCACCAATTGGTTTTCCGTGGATCTTTCTTGTCTTGACGACAAACCACAAGTTCATGCAATGTGCTGATTACGTCAAGTGAGGTTCTACTTCCGGGCGCCGGTGAATTCATCCGGGACGAGCGCAGCACTCAATCCAGGTTCCGCAAGGATGCAGTATTTGGGGCTATTTTAGCTTCCCATATTCTGCTTTGGCTTCGTTCAGGATGGGGACGTCTGGGTCGGCTCCTTTCCAGAGCGTGAGGAAGTCTTGGTACGCCGCTTTAGCTTTGGCAGTATCGCCTACCATGGCGTACGCGCGAGCCAGGCCGAGACGGGCCAGTGCGCCCAAAGGGAGGTTGGCCACCAATCCGCGATGGTCGATGAACTTCTGAAATTCCAGAGCTGCCGCCTTGCCATCGTGCAGTATGAGATAGGCTTGACCGCGCAGATAGGCTGGCACCAGATAGCCCATGTCTCCCAGTTCTATCGCGGTAGTCCCCTGCAAGAGATCGACAGCCTGGTTGGGATCCCCGCGCTGCAAGGCAATCGCCGCTCGGATGGCTGGAAGCCGATACCTCTGTACGATCGTGTCCACGGGGTAGGTCTTGTCGAGTTCGGTTGCCAGCTTCTGGGCCGCGACCGGATCGCCCGCGCGGGCCAGAGCCAAGGCCGCGATTGCGAGGACGTCGCGGTTTGCGGCAAGTCTCACGGCTGCGCCGGCATCGGCACGTGCCTCTTCTCCCTGACCGGCTTCTGCTTCGCGTAACGCGGCTTCGGCCTGATAGGCAGCGGAAAGTTCCTTGGCGTCGTTACGCTCGGCTGATTGCATGGCACGCCGCGTGAATGCGCGCGCGGAGTTCAGTCGCCCGTACCAACCCTCGGTGTCCGATTGCGCTGCCAACAGCAGGTCTTCCGTTCCTGGTTTGCTCACCGCCTCCGATTCGGCTTGCGCCATGCGGGTGGCATCCCCGTTGAGAAAGGCCAATCGATAGCGGAGCGCCCGAAGACCCTCGCTTTCCAGGTTCCGTTGCTCACTCTGTTTCAAAGCCGCCTCCGCCTCATCCAGCCGGTTTAGGTTGATGTAGGCGGCGATTAGGCGCTCGTAGTTATTCACGCGATTTGACTCGAGTCGTATCGACTCGCGCGCGTTGTCCAATGATTTTTCCAGCTCGCCCAGGATTTTAGAGATTTCTGACAGGTGTACGTAAAGCGAGTAGTCTCGCGGGTAAGTTTGTTGCCAAAGGTCGTACACCGGCATTGCTTTTTCCAGTTCGCCGGTTGCGTACCAGTAGTAGCTCGCCTCGATGAAAAAGCGCTCGCGCTCACTCACCTTGTCGCGCAGTTCGTAGGCCTTGCGGGCGTTCGCGGCACACAGAATCTCCTCATTGAGATTCCCATATGCAGCTGCCAAGGCGCGGTACGCCAACGCGAAATTCGGATCGAGTTCAACCGCCCGCTTCAGGAAGGGCAGGGAGGCGGCATTCCCTTTCTCATAAAACATCTTCCGTCCCAGGCTGTAGGCCTGTAGCGCTTCCAGCGACGGAGTCGTCGCCTGCTCCAGCGGCGTGTCGAAGACCTGCAGGCTCTTGGCCGATTCGCCTAATTTCTCGCGCAGCTTGGCTGCTGCTTTGTCCAGCGCCGTCAGCACCTGTTCTTTGCCGGTGGCCCGGACTTGCTCCTCACCGAGGATATCTCCCGTATGGCAGTTGGTTGCGCGCAGCCCGAGAACATACTCGCTGCCTAGGCTTGCGATCGAGCCTTCCAGCACCGCTGCGCTGGCGGTCCGCTGGCAAAGATCGCGAGCAAGCTCTGGTGTAAGCCGCGCATCTGGCGACTGCCCCATAAGCCGCAAAACCTGCTGAACACGCTGATCCGAAACCAGGCTCAGAAAAGGAGACTGCTCCAGTTGTACGGACAGGCCCTGCCGCAACGTTCCGTCAAAGACTGGGTCACCCGTAGAATTGGCAAAGTCGGCGAGGACAATGGTGTCCTTATCGGTGAGTTTTGCTGGGCGATGTAAGTAGAAATAACCAGCAACCAAGAATGCCACTACGGCTACAGCAAGAAGAGCTGATGTCCAGACTTTCTTGGCTCCGGCTACCGCTGGAGCGGTGGTGACCGGGGTAACTGCATCCGAGTCTCGCTGCAGACGTTGCAAGTCGGCGCGCATGTCAGAGGCATGCTGGTAGCGCAGGTTGCAGTCCTTTTCCAGGGCGTTGCCTATGATCCGTTCTAGATCGGCGGGCATATCGGGGTTGAGGCGCAAAGGGGAGGTGGGAGTCCGATTGAGGATGGCCTCGAAGATTACACCTGTGCTTTCACCGCGGAAGGGTAATACCCCGGTTGCCATCTCGTACAGCACGACACCGAAGGAAAACAGGTCGGAGCGCGGCGTCGAGTTCCTTAGCCCGGACCTGCTCTGGTGACATGTAGACGACCGTTCCCAAGGCCGTTCCCTGATCGGTGAGAGCGGTCTCCGTTGTCGACAGAGGGGTGCCAACGCTATCGGACCTAAGAATTTTGGCCAAGCCGAAATCGAGGATCTTCGCGTGCCCACGCTGGGTGACGAAAAGGTTCGCTGGCTTCACATCGCGATGGACAATGCCCGCGGCATGAGCCGCGTCCAGTGCGTCTGCAATTTCGATAGCGACCGCCAGCAGAGCCTCAGTTTCGATCGGACGGCCCGCAATGCGGTGCTTCAGCGTCATCCCTTCCAGAAATTCCATGGCGATGAACGACTGATCATCGTGTTTACCGATTTCGTAGATCGTGCAGATGTTGGGATGGTTCAGTGCAGAGGCCGCCCGGGCTTCAAGGCGAAAGCGTTCTAATGCTTGCTGGTCTTGAGCGAGGTTTGCAGGCAGGAATTTCAGAGCGACAAACCGACCCAGGTCGGTATCTTCCGCCTTGTACACCACTCCCATCCCGCCGCCACCCAGCTTTTCGATTACCTGGTAATGCGAGACCCCCTGTCCGATAAGCGAGCGTGCACTCTCGTCCGCAGTCCTGTGCCCGTTCGCAACGAGTGCGCGCGCAGCCACTTCGATAGCCGGACGATCCAGAAATCCTTCAGCCTCTTGTTGCGCGGTGAGCAGAGATCGTACTTCGTGCTCCAGCGCCGCATCGCCGCCGCATGCTCGACGCAGAAATGTCTCGCGCCCCTCGGGCGGACGCTCCAGCGCGGACTGCAGCAGGCTATCGATTTGCTTCCAGCGTTCGCTATCCATCGGAGCCCTTGCGTGTGAGTTCGCGATAGAGCCAGGCCTTGGCCGAGCTCCAATCGCGCATGACCGTCACGGCCGATACGTTGAGGACATCGGCTGTCTCTTCCACACTGAGTCCACCGAAGAACCGCATTTCGACCACCTGAATCTTGCGGGGATCGAGTTGTGCCAGCGCCGTCATCGCATCGTCGAGTGCAACTAGATCCGCGTCCTTGCCATCGCCCACCAGTGCTGTCTCGTCCAGGGAAACTTGCAGCCTATCGCCGCCGCGCTTCAGGTTATGGCGACGCGCGTGATCGACCAGAATGCGTCGCATCAACTGCGCGGAAACTGCGAAGAAATGAGCACGGTTCTGCCATTTCATGCACTTGTAGTCGACCAGACGCATGTAAGCCTCGTTGACCAGGGCGGTCGTTTGCAGGCTATGTCCGGGGCGTTCTCCCCTCATATACCGTGCGGCGAGGCGATGAAGTTCGCCGTAGACGATGGGGGTAAGGCTATCGAGCGCGGCTCGATCGCCGCCGCTCCAGGCTCGAAGTAACTGGCTCACTTCGCCCACGGGGGGCGTTCGGGTCTCATCGTCGTGCTGTTGTGACAACTTCTCCATTGCGAATGCCTTGGAGTTCTTCAGCCGTTAGCGGACGCTGCCAGAAAAGATATGCCTGCATGATAGTTCTGTTCCCTTGTTTGCGCCTACCTATATGAGAGCGACAACTCAGCAATATTTTGCCGGGCGCTCTAAGGAGGACAAGGTATGAAATCGAGAATGTTAGCGTGGATCGCAGTGATAAGCGTTTTCACGTTGCCGGTAATGCAGGTCATTGCGCAGGACCAACAACAATCACGCCAAGTTTCCCGCTACATCGTGACCGACCTGGGCACGTTGGGTGGGACTTTCAGCATCGCTTTCGCAATCAATGACAAGGGACAGATCGACGGACTTTCCACCACGCCTGGTGACCAGGTCACGCATGGCTTCTTCTTGGAGAACGGCGTCATGACGGACATGGGGACGCTCGGCGGCCCGAACAGCCAGGCGCTTTTTGGTCCCGGCGGAGCAGCTCAGGCTACGGGGTTGGCCGAGAATGGGATTTCCGATCCGAACGGAGAGGACTTTTGTGGTTTGGGCACGAACCTTATCTGTCTCAATTTTATTTGGCAGAACGGCGTGATGATGCCGCTTTCGACGCTAGGCGGCAATAACGCCCAGGGCAGCGACATCAACAACCAGGGACAGATGGCAGGAATGGCCGAAACCAGTACTCCTGACCCCAACTGCCCGGGACCTCAGGTATTGCAATTCCGGCCTGCAGTCTGGACGGCAGGCAGAATTCAGGCGCTTTCTGTGTTCCCTGGCGATCCTGACGGAGCTGGCTTCGGGATCAATGACAGGGGCGATGTGGTGGGTGGGTCGGGAACGTGCGCCGCCTACGATCAGAGATACGGTGTTCCTTTCCAGCCACAGCACGCCTTACTGCGGCGGAGAGGTGGCGCGATACCGATTGATCTCGGCAATCTTGGGGGGCGGATCAACAACGCCGGTTTCGCAATCAATGCATTGGAGCAGATCGTGGGCGCCTCAGATTTGACCGGCGATCAGTTCCAGCACGCCTTTCTATGGCAGCGCAACGTCATCCGCGATTTGGGGACCTTGCCTGGAGATGTGACAAGCGCCGCAACCGGAATCAACAACAGATCCCAGGCTACTGGTGTTTCGATTGATACCGCCGGAAATCTCAGGGCGTTTCTCTGGCAGAACGGAGTAATGATCGACCTGAACAGTCTCATCCCGCCAAACTCGCCTTTGTATCTGATGCACGGATGCAGCATCAATTCTCGAGGACAAATCGTCGGCTTTGCCTCGCAGATCAGCACCGGCGAACTTCATGCCTATCTGGCGACGCCCATAACCGGGGAAGGCAATTTTGCAGTCTACGCCTCGAGTAGCGGCGCGGGGGTGGCAAAAGTTGCCCTTCCTGAAAGCTCCAGGAAGCAGCTTGAAAAGTGGATCCGCGGCCATGGATTTGCAACTACTCCGGCAGGCCTATCAGGATCCCCTAGTAGATAGCGATTGGACCTAGTCTGCACCTCCGAAGTCAAGCGACTCGGAATTTAGAGGGCAGGGAAAGTCCTTGCCCTCGCTCTGTCGCCTCGACCGGAGGTCGCGAACTGATCGTGTCGACGCGGGCCAGAAGTCTCGTTCGGGAAAGTCACTTGGACGAGTTGTCGGCAAGCCGTTCTTGTGCGGCTGCCGGGCGGACTTCCAACAGAGCGGAATGGCCGTTACCCGTTAAGTTGCCATGACGCGGGCTTCACGGGGCAACTTCTCAGAGGCACGCGATCATGATCTGTGTCTCGATCTCGTTATTGCCAAGCGAGGCACTCGCGGTGGAGTAGCGATCACCGGTTCCAGCCCGAAGACTGCGACCGAGACGCGCTGGCCGTCAGTCCACCCGCTCATCACCACCCACGTCTGTCCGGGCTTTGTATCAACCTGCGCGACAATGCGCCCGAGAGCTAGCCGCGACACCTCCCGTCGCAATCACAACGCCAATAAATCGGGATATCCGGATCGGCGTCCTTCCAGAGCCTACGGAGGTCTTAGTAGGCATCAACTTCGGGTGCGGGCGAGATCGGCATCAGTCGCGAATGTAATTAGGGCGTGCTCAACAAATACAGGTCCTGCTGCCCGCCCGGACGCGCATAGATGATGGTTGAGAGGTCGCGCGAAAAATCGTACCCATTTCCGCCATAACTGATGCTGAAAGCAAACGGAACCTTGAATGCCACTTGTAATGGTCCGGTCAGCTTCCCATCTCTCCACGGCTGCCGGTAAATCGTCACGGAACCGCGCGAGGCGACGGCGTACAAGAATGATTTCTCGTCGGGTGCAAAAACTACTCCGAACGTCACCACGTCGGGAAGCAACTTCGTGCACTTGTTATCGGCAAGCGACACCTCATACAGGCCGATGCCTTCGAAGGGTTGTATGGTAAGCAGGTACTTGTCATCTGAGGTGATGTCCCCTACGAACCCGCATTCGGTGATGACGTGGGCATCTGAGCCATCGACGCCCATCTTCCAGATCTGCGGTAAAGGCTGCTGCGGCTTGGTAGTAGCCAAATAGAGTGATTTTGCGTCGCTGGTGAAAGCGGATGACCCAACATAAAGCCCGTTCCACGGAACCTGACGGATATTACTTCCGTCGGCGCCGGCGATATAGAGCTTGACCGGGCCACCCGTGAAATCGGCAAAAGAAAACTGAGCTCCGTCACGCGACCAGGGGCCTGTCGACAAGGTTTCCGACGAAGCCACTTTCACCTTGTTCTTGCCGTCGATATCGGAGATCCACAACTCCTGCTGCTTTGGGCCGGTGGTGACAAGGAACATAACCCGCTTCCCGTCCGGCGAGATATTCGGCTGAGTTGCGGTCTGATCAGAGATATCCACCGATTCTTTGGTTTGCGTGTAGTAGGTGGTCAGGAATCCGGCAGATTTTCCGCTAACGTAGTAGATTCCTCGGCCGTCGGGCCTTGCCATAGGACTGGAATCCGGCCCCGAGCCAAACGTCAACTGGGTCAGAGTTCGGTCGCGCAGGTCGTAGCGCCAGAGATTCCTGATGCCGTTCTCGGTATGACTCAACAGCAGCGATTTTCCCGGCTGATCCCAGGCAAGGATGCCACTGCTGGTGACGGTGCCCAGGTCGGTCGCGGTATGGTTTCCGATATGAATGTCCTGCAGATGCCTGGTGTCCTGGAAGGGCGCACCCGAGATTAACAAAAGGTCGTCGCCGCCGGGATAGGGAATGATTTGTTGTGGAAACAGCTGCGCGCCATTCGCCTCGAAGATTTCCTCTCCGCCCAATCCCGTGGACGCAGAGCGATAAATTGCAGGGCTCCCTTCCGGGACGTAGAACAGCCACTTTCCATCGAATGAGGGTGCCACCAGGCTAGCGGTCAACACGTGTCTGGGACTACCGCCCAAAGTCGGGACTCCCCAGATGTCGGCCCGTCCCAAGTTGCGCGAGTAGTAAATCTCGGTGCCGTCGGCAGAGAAAGTTTGTACGAACTTGTCGCCCTCATCGCTCGTCAGTTGCAGCGGTTCGCCTCCGGAAGTGAGCATGACGAAAATCTGGATTACGCCGCCCGCAGGAGATGAGAATGCGATGGTATGACCGTCGGGCGAGAGCATTGGGTCGCTGATTGCCTTGTTCCAATGGCTGATCTGGGTAACTTTCCCCGGGACGCGGGCGGTAGTGCGGGGCCAGAAGCGATACGCCGCGAATGCGGCCAGCAAGATTGCGGCACATGCTGCCAGCACAAAATATCGCCGATTCGCAGGCCGGGGCGTGGGCGCCATGGTGGCAACCGTGCCGGAGGAAATCGCGACCGCGGTACCGGAAGACGGTGCGGGCGGGTGGATGCCGAGGTTAGCGGCTGATGCCGCAATTCGTCCCGAACTCGAATCTCTCTGCAGCCGCTTCAGGTCGGAGCGAATCTCGGCTGCCGACTGGCAGCGCAAATCGGGGTCTTTCTCTAGAGCCTTGTTGATGATTCGTTCCAGCTCCGCCGGCAAATCAGGATTCAAACCCACTGCGGGCGTGGGAGTGCGATTCAAGATGGAGTCGAAGATCTCGGCTGTAGTGTCACCGCGGAAAGGCATCTGGCCGGTCGCCATCTCATAGAGCAGGGCGCCAAAAGAAAAAAGATCGGTGCGCGCGTCCAACTCCTTTCCCCGCGCTTGCTCAGGCGACATGTAGGCCACGGTGCCAAGGGCCGCGCCGGGGCTGGTCAGATGCTGCTCGTCAACCGTGCGGGTCATGGTATTGACGGCCGCAGCCTTGCGCGCAGATCCCGCCGGGACGACCTTCGCCAAGCCGAAATCCAGGATCTTAGCGTGCCCTCGCCGGGTGACGAAGATATTGGCCGGCTTGATGTCACGGTGCACGATGCCCTCGGCATGCGCGGCATCCAGCGCATCCGAAATCTCAATGGCCAGTGAGAGAAGCATTCCCATGTCCATAGGGCGGTCGTTGATGGCGTGCTTCAACGTCACACCGTCCAGGAACTCCATTGCGATAAAAGCTTCGCCGCCTTCCTCGCCAATGTCGTAAATGGTGCAGATGCCAGGATGGTTCAGAGCCGAGGCGGCCTTCGCCTCACGGCGGAATCGCTCGAGGGCTTGCGCATCCCGAGCTACGTCTTCGGGCAGGAATTTGAGGGCGACAAAGCGGTCCAGGCGGGTGTCCTGTGCTTTATAGACAATGCCCATGCCGCCGCCGCCCAGCTTCTCAATGACCCTGTAGTGCGAGATCGTCCGGCCGATCATCAGGCTGGAATCTTAGGGCCGGAGGGAGGACAAGTCAATCAGCGAAAGGGACTTGCGCGACGATTTGAAAGTGAGTTAGCGCAATATCCATAGCACTCACTGCCAGAGTGCCTGACAATTGGTCGCTTTGTCTGCCATCAGGAAACGATCCACTTGGAGGAGAAGTCGGCTATACGCCGATGTGGTCATCGCCAATGGGATCGCGAGTGGATGACGGGCTAACCGGCATCCCATTAGTAATCCGCCCTGGACGAAGTAACGAAGACTGACCGCCTGAGAATCTGCGGATCAAGTCGTGAAGTCACGCTGGCTGCGGACTAATCTGTCAACCGTGTGTTTGCTCTTACACTTACGGTAGAGCCTCGTGAACGAGACCCGCTCTAAGCAGTCGAGGGTCAAACTTGACCTCGAGGCTTATCGCAAACTGCATCGGCAAATTCTCGAGCGTGACGCTTGGCGCTGTCAGATGTGTGGCAGGATGCAGCGCCTGCAAGTTCATCACCTAGAGTTCCGCAGCCACTGTGGAAGTGATTCCGAGGAGAACCTGATCACCTTGTGCGCTGAATGTCGCGCACAGGTGCATTTGAGAGACTAGCGGGCCGCTTGGCCAGTGCGCCATGAGAGCACGGCCTCCAGCAATCCTCTGGCCGAGGATCACTAGAGGCCACTTTGCGCCACTTCGTTTAACTAAACTCTACGGACTCCCAAAACCGCTGTCCATGACATTGAGCAAGTTCTCAAGTTACACGCGCTCCGACGCCCTGCCGATGCGGGATTGTCCGGGAGACGACCGCGTGCCCGCTCTGACGCCCGCAGGTCTTTCTGAGCATTCCTCAGAGAACGTTGTGACCCGCAGGAGAACAGGATGCCCCTGTAGACCCTGCGGACTACCTTATTTCGAAGAATGCGGAGTGTCTAACACAACGCAGATCGCTGTCTGTCTTGACATCACGATGGCGCACGATATAGTCCGCTACTTTGTTAACCTGTCAATATTCAGCAGCGTGGCTGGACGTAATGCGAAAGGTTGTGGGTATCTGGTTCCCGTTATGTTGCCCTCACGGTGCCAAATAGCTGAAGATGTCGAGAATTAGCTGCGTCAGCCCGGCTGCATACGCGTCGATTTTGCCGTCACCGGCGTTTGGCACAATGGCCATGTTGGATGTGATCTTTCCGTCCGCAGCGTTCAGAGTCGACACTCGAGGTTGAGCCTGACCGTCCGGCCATAACGTCAGATATCCCAGGCCTCCCGAAGGCACGACGGTTGCGTTGAAGACATATCCCTGTGCGCTGCTTGGTACGCCGCACCCGCTGTCGACCACGTCGACCGGAGGGCTCAGCGTTCCGTTGAACGGCTGTCCGTTCCCAACCTGGCGCGTGTCGAAGACGCGGCAGGGAGTGGTGGCGTACAGAGACAAGCCATTCTGACCTGTCGTAGAAAAGTAACCGTTGACGTCGATCACCAGATCGGTTTCTTGGCTGGCGTAGGCGGTGATGTTGCCGTTGGTGCCGGCGGGCACGATCGCCGCGTTGGCCACGATCGTTCCTGTCGGATTGTTCAGCGTCGATACCGGATTTTCCGGTTCCTGCCCGGTTGGCCACACTTCCAGATAACCCAGTCGGTTCCCTGAACCGCTCGGATAGGGCACTGCGGTGAAGTTCAAAGAGTACGCCAGCGCGTTGGCTGGTATCTGGCAGCTACTGGAGAGCACCGGAAAATTCCGTGGTACGCCACCCGAGAGATGTGGCAGGCCCAGGCCTTGCGGAAAGTTGTTACTGCGTGTGTCAGCCACGCGGCAAGGAATGAGCGGGAAGAATCGCAAGGTCGAGGCGCCGGGCGTCGCGAAATAACCATCGATGTCTAGAACGATGTTGGCGGTGTCCGTCACGTAGACGCTTACGCTGCTGTTCGTACCCGCCGGTACGATCGCGGCATTGGCCTTAATGCGGCCGTCCAGTGAGTTCATGGTCGAGACACCGGGGCGATTCTCGCCTGCGGGCCAGATGGTCAGGTAGTGCAACGGCGCGCTGTTCTGCGGAATAAGCGTTACGTTGAGCGAGTAGCTGGAAGCCGTGGACAGATCGGCGCAGCCCTGTTGTTGTGCCAGTTGTTCCAGATCGAAGGTCTCAAAGGTCCCGCCTTGAATCGGACCGCTCTGCCGCGTGTCCAGCAGACGACACGGTGTCACCGTAACCAATTGCACCGGGTTCGGCGGCAGGTTGAACGTGGCGGTTGCCGACAGGTTGCGGGTCATGATCAAGTTGCAAGGACCGGTTCCGCTACAGGCGCCGCTCCAGCCGCTGAACGTCCAGCCCTGCGCCGGAGCTGCATTCAGTGTTACCGCTGTATTGGCGAGATAGGAATGCGAGCACGTGCCGGGACAGTTGATGAGGCCATCGGTGCTCCTCACGGTTCCATTGCCGTTGATGGAAACCGTAAGCGCGTAGTAAGTGGGCAGCGGCACTGACAGGTTGAAGATCGTTCCACAGCCGCCGACGTCATCTGGATCACATTGGTCCTGATTATTTCCTCCGTAGAAGGTAGTGCCATAGAAGCTTAGGTCCGTTGCCTGCAGAAGGCTATTAGGAAACCAACCGTCCGTACCGTCGAAGGTGTGTAGCGTAGTCAGTGTGCCGTCGGGGGTAACTTTGTAGATCGTTCCGCAACTTTCGCCAGAGCAGTGGCCGTCATTTTCTCCTAGCGAATTGGTTGTGCCGTAGAAGTTCCCGTCCGACGCTAAGACCAGTCCGGCGACGGGTGCCCAGCCGTCAGGCCCGCTGAAGCTATGCAGTGTGGTCAGCGTGCCGCTGGGAGTGATTTTGAAGATGGTGCCGCATGTCGCGCCGGTCTCACAGCCGGTGTTGCCGCCCATTGCGGTTGTGCCGTAAAAGTTTTCGTCTCTTCCTTCTACCACCCCGGATTCAGGCCACGCACCGTCAGAGATGTCGAAGCTGTGCAACAATGTGAAGGCGCCGCTCAGGCTCATTTTGAAGACCGTTCCCCAGTTGTAAGCACCGCCGAGCCACGAGGTGCCATACAGGTATCCATCGCTGCCTTGCACCAACGGTGCAGCCGTGTAGGACCCATCAGAGCCGATGAAGGTGTGGAGCAGGGTGAACGCTCCACTGGGTGTAATCTTGAAGATCGTTCCACAGCCAAGGCCACAGTTGTTGCTCGTCCCTCCGCTAACAGTCGTGCCGTAGAAGTTGCCGTCGTTGGCCAGTATCAGTCCGGCCTCAGGCTCTCTGCCGTCAGGGCAGTTCTGCTGGCTGCAAAAGCTGTAGAGCGGGGTCGAAGCGCCGCTCGGTGTAATTTTGTAGATCGCGCCGGCGTTGTAGTTGCCGCCCCCCGATACTCCGTAGAAATTTCCGTCGTGGCCTTGCACCAGAGTCCCACTGGGTCCGAAGAGATCGTCGTGCACTGCGAATTGGTAAAGCGTCGTGAGGTTTCCCTGGGGTGTCATCACGAAGAACGTGCCGGAGCCGATGAGGCCGCCATAATAGGTTGTCCCGTAGAAGTTTCCATCGCTGCCTTGTACGAGAGCATCCTGAGGATTGCCGCCGTTGCTCCCGGTGAAATTCACCAGCGTGGTGAAAGTCTGCGCTGCAGCCGAGGGCGCCAGCGCCAGGCAGGACGAAAGCAGGGTGATGAAGATGACCTTCTGTATGACAGATCTCATCACAGGCCCCCTTTCCACTCGTTTGGGGAATGCGCCAGAGTAGCCAAACAATTTCACCCCGAGCGAAAGGTTGTCAATGACCACAACTACACAAGGATGTGACAGTCTCAATCGACTCAGTAACTTGTGCGGCTGGCTAAGCGTCTAAAGCGGAACAAGTCGTCTCATTCGGCCGTTATCTGCAACGCGAATGGCAACATCTGCAAAGCGGAGCGATGACCTCAGGAGCAGTGTTCGAGATTATCGAGCTCAGTTTCTATTGCACAGAGGCGGCGACGGAGTCGATCGGCATCTTGTAGGTCTTCCGCTCTAAACCTAGCAGGGTAATCAGCTAAGCGCGGCTCACTGAATCGCCGCAACACCTGTGTGATCTTATCTTCTTCGGCATACAGCGCCAATACTCTACTGTCCGCCATGTTCTTACTCCAATCTGTGCAAGTCACATCGCGAGATTTCCGTGACTTATTGTTGCCAACATAACGGATTAATGACCAACGTAAGTGCGGCTTCTGGGGTCTCCGGGCCTCGGATAACGAGGCCGTGGGGCCGGAGAGAGGCGAGTGAAAATCGCTTGCCTTTCGTTTGCGTTTTTTGGCGGGCGCCGCCATCGCGGCAACAATCCAGAAGTTCTTCTACAGTCGTTGTCCCGCTATTACGATTTGCTACCCGCGACACAAAAGGGGAACTTTCTCTCGGAAATTAGCGGCCGGGCCTCGTGAGCAAACCAATTTTGAAGCCACCGAGAGTGCGGCTTGGTCCGGAAGCATACCACGAACTCCATCGGCAGGTTCTCGAACGCGATCGCTGGCGATGCCAGGTCTGCGGCAGCATGCAAAATCTGGAGGTGCACCACATTAAGTTTCGCACCATCTGGGAAGCGATTCGGAGCAGAATCTGATTACATTGTGTGCCGGTTGTCATGCAGAAATGCATGCGCGATGAGCTTGTTGTTTTGCCCAGCACAACGAAGTCATCGCGGGCGGTTGGCACTTCACTGAATGAAGATCGTTAAGCACTTAAGCGCACACGAAATCTTGAAACCCGGTTCTCCAGCGGTCGTGGCCGTCCGCCGATCGGCAGATCCTCGGATGCGACCACCTGCCTATTTCGGAGGCGAAGCCGATCACTTTATGCGATCGATGCCGCGCAAAGAATTGAGCAACGGACGCCATATCTAACGAACGCCGGGTCGAATATTGGCATTTTCTTGACGTGGGCTCCTCCACAGAGCAGAATCCCGGTATCAATGCAAACGGTAACGGTAAAGGTTGGAGACGAGGGAATGTTCCGTCTGTTCGTCGTTTTAATACCGATTCTAGTTGCACTCGGATGTACCGGGCTCGCTCTGAAGTTGCCGACAGAAGGCTCCGAACAGGATCGGGCGATGAGGCTTCTCGCTGGTGCCTTCGTTATAGGGCTCTTTTTCAGCGGAGTTATCTGGTGGCAGCAGACGACGGTTGCGGATCAACTCGCGCAAGCACGCCAAACGGCGGTCGGCCAAAAGGCCGAGGCCGCCTGGAACAGTGTGGAGAATAAGGTTTACGAAGAGAAGATCAAGACGTTGACTGAGCAGGTAAATAGCCTGAAAGCCCAGCTTGCTAATCAGGGGAATAGCCCGCAACCTGCAGTTGCGGCAACCACGGTAAAGCAGCAAAACGCGCAACTGCCCAAGATCTATTGGACCCAAGACACCACAGGTTCGGGTCAAACCGCGGTTCGGTTCAAGATATATGGACCGCTTAATATCCCGGCCTTCGTTGCTATCTGTGATCGTCCGTGCAGAGCCACTAGCGGTCAAATTGGCGCTGGCAATGAAGGAACACAAGTCGTGGGCGCTACGAGCAAGATAGCCGGTTACGTATTTCGCAACCCTCGGCCAGTAAAAGCCGGTTCAGAAGGCTTTGTTATAGTCGAGCCGAGCTCTGCGAAAGTAACGGACTTTAGAGCGCTCGGCGAATCCGAGATTCCAGAAGCCCTGAGGTAAGAGTCGTAGCAAGCTTAACCGTTCAAGTTCATTGCTTAGGTTGCCGAAATTGGCACGTCCGTGTAGCGACCCCACCACCTTTTCTTGACGTGAGCCCCTCGAGGGCGCAGAATCCCGTTATCGAGATCACAAACAGGCAATGTTAAACGACGGCATGTGGCTCTGTTCGTCATTCTTCTCCCGCTCCTGGTGGCCATCGGTGTCACCGCGATGGCCCTCAACCTGAAGCTGAGTGGCCCTGTGCAGGACCGCTTCGCCAAAGTCATGACCCTCGCCAGTGTGCTGGGAGTGCTGTGCAGTGGTATGACCTACAGCAGCAGCGCAGAACCGCCGCCCAGCTCGCCCAATCTCGCCAGGCCGCGGAGGACCAAGCTGCTGCGAAGGACTGGCAGCCAGGCAATGCGAAAATCAGATCAGTGCGTTGAATGCCCAGGTAACTACTCTGCAGCAAGAAGTCTAAGAAGCTGGGTGGCAGCACTGTGCGCGCGGCCGAAACCAGCGCCCCGGCGAAGGAACAGAGTGAGCAACTTCCCAAGATCTATTGGACCGTCGAGGATGAAGGCGCAGGCCAGGTGGCTGTCCGCTTCAAAGTCTACGGGCCGCTGAATATTCCGGCGTTCCTTGCCATCTGCGACCGGCCCTGCCGCGCCACCCACGGTGAGATCGGTGCGGCAGTGAGGGAACCCAGGTGATCGGAACCACCAATAAGATGGCCGGATACGTTTTCAGTAAACCTCGGCCCATACCCGCTGGGACCGAGGGCTACATCCTGATTCACGGAAGCGCAAGAGTTGCGGAGTTTCGAATTCTAGACGAATCCGAAATACCGGAAAACCTGCGCTAGTCCCTCAACAAGTCGGAAGCTGCTCGGGCCATGGACACGTCCAGTTTTGGACGCCCAACTCCCATCCACTTATACCCCGCTCCCCCCACCTTCCTAAATCTTCCGGGCGAAGGAGTTAGGTAGCGAGTACCCGCAAAGTCTTTAACCACAAAGGCTTATTAGTAAAGTACTGAGGATAAAGTACTTATGGCCACTCGAATCGATTCGCGATGTAATCATGCCGAGCGTTGGCTACTCGCACGTGATTTTCAAAGAGCGCGCGCCACCCTTATTCTTGCGGCGGCGTTGGACACACCTGACCCAACATAACAGCGTACCGCGTCCGCCGCCGGAGTCAAAGGTACAACAGGCGGCCATTGTACTTCCATAACTCAGGCCCACTCTGGAGTCACCAGCGGCGCGCTCGAGCGATGACCTCCGCCTAGCAGAAAAAATGTCGAAAAATTGCGATTATATTCGGGGAAGTTGGCAACAATGGTGCCAAAAAGCCACTTATTGGCATTGAAAATGGCTCTACAGTGCCACTATAATGTCAGACAAATTGGGCTCTAGGTAGTGCAAATCCAACTGAGGAGAACCTAACGTGTCACTTCTAAGAAATCTGCACAAAGATGAATCGGGCCAGGACTTGATTGAGTATGCTCTGATTGGCTTGATCATCGCTCTTGGTGCCCTGGCTGGGATGGGTACCATCGCCTCGTCCATCAATGCTGAATTCAGCAAGATCGCCAGCAATCTCAGCTAAACCCGCACGGGGCGATCCGGCCGTCGTCCCTTCCTCTACACTTCTACGTTGGTTCCAACTACCCCGACCGTATTGCAGCTAGAGATACCCATTCACCTCAGTGATATAGTTCAGCTCAAGTCGCGAAAGGCCTAGTCCGCGGCGCATCCAATGTCTTCCGGCCTGCGGCGAAGGGCGGCGCAGTTGGGCAAACGCAAAGTTCGGAGTGCGGTAGTTGGCGGCTTACTCGGCTTGTGCCTGTTAGGCTTGCTTCTGAAGCGCGTAAATTTAGGCGACTCCTGGCAAACCCTCAGAAATGTTGACCCGCGCTTTCTCCTGACGCCGCTGCTCATGTTCGCGCTGGATTATCTTTTTCGCGCTCTTCGTTGGCAGCTACTTTTTCCCACGGCAATACGGCCGGACTACTGGCCTACCTTCCGCACCTACGCTATCGGAACCGGCATCAACAATCTTGTTCCCGCAAGAGCCGGAGATGTCGCTCGCTGTGTGCTCATCTCGCGCAGCCCATCGTTGGCGGGCAGCAGCGTGGCGCTGGGCACATTGGCCGTCGAAAAAGTCCTGGACGGGTTGACTCTGCTCGCGATCATACTTGTCGCGTGTCTTTACCTGGACCCTCCGAGGTGGCTTTTGATTCTGGCGGTTGCGGCCATGGCGCTATTCGGAGGCGGTCTGGTAGCGATTTATATCTTTCGGACGAGGATGGAGTGGTTTCTCGCACGCATGCATTCTGTTCTCCGCGCACTCCGACTCGGTTTCGTGGCCGACCAGGCGGCAAGGTTGCTCGCGTCGTTCAACGAAGGCTTGAGGGGCGTGAATTCGATAGGGCAGATGACAGGCTTGGCGGCGCTCACTTTGCTCGTCTGGATTACCGATGCCGGATGCGTATGGGGGATGGCCAAAGCACTAGGATTGTCGATTTCCCTCCCGTATGCGTTGCTGGTCACTGCAGTAATTGGACTAGGACTGGCTGTTCCGGCAGCTCCCGCCTCGATTGGCACTTACGAATTCTTTGCAGTGGCGGCGTTAGGTTTGGCGGGAATTACTTCAGCCGGAGCGCTGGCGTTTGCCCTGCTGTTGCACTCCTGGGTATTCGTCACAACTTCATTACTCGGCTTGCTGTGTTCTGCCTGGGCCGGCTTGACCTTTAAGCAGCTTGCAAGGGCGGAAGAAGCATGGGACGTGCAAAGCGCCGCTGGAGACCACCAGCCGTCCTGAAGCCAACCGGGGGAATCAGCTTGCGGCTTCTGCAATCATTTCCGCGATGAGCCGCACCGTCTGCAGATCAAGCGATCCATAAATAGGCAGGCAAAGCACCTGTCGCGAAACGCGCTCCGCCACAGGCAGATGGGATTCAGCCGCCGACGGCAAAGCTGAATAGCACGATGCCTCCGAAATCAGCGGGTAGAAGTATTTTCTCGCGAAGACATTGCACTCCCGCAGCAGCACGAAAAGCATGTCCCGCGTCATTCCGAAGCGGGCGGCATCCACCAGGACAGGAAAGTACGCACAAGTCGGTTCAGCTTCGGGAATGTCGGCGGGGATCTCGATGCCCGGAACCCCGGCGAGCAACTCCCTGTACAGCCGCGCCACTTCTTTGCGCCTGGAAATCTCCTGACCAGCACGTAGCTGG
>CAWFUT010000015.1:0-77496 GCA_963819055.1 uncultured Acidobacteriaceae bacterium
TTTTGTTCTTGCCTTGGTTCAGTTGCGTCTTGCTGGTCTGGATGGCCTTGCGACTTAGCTGGTCGAGGAAGCGCGGGATCTGACCGATGCGCGAGATCACGTCGCCGACGCGCACTTCCTTGCGAGGCGTACTCCTGCGTGAGCGGAAGGAATAGTCCGCTGCCCAGCAACTCAACGTAAACCGTGGGATTGTGCTTGTAGTTCTGAATGGTGTCGTACTCGAGCAGGTTCAGGCCGATCTGGTCGTCGATGAGGCGGAAGTCGGCGGCATCCTGCGGGTTCAGCGAGTCGATGGGCGTTTCTTTTTGAAAGCGCTTGCGCCACTCGCGATAGAAGGTTTGCTGCGCTGCCACGCCGGCGGCGCTCACGTCGTCGAGTTGCGCGTCCAGGTCGATGGCTTGCCGGTCTTGGGATCGGTGTGCTTGTGATAGCCGGCCTGCGAAGCGCTGACCGGAGACAGAGCCAGCGAGTTCTTCACGAACTCGTCGGACATCTGGGAGAACCTGGCATTGGCTTGCGTGTTGGGCTTCATGTTCTGGGCCGTGCTAAGGAGAGATGCGAGCAAGAGGAAGCTGAGAATGCCGAAGAGGTGTTTCATAGCGCCTCGCGGAGAAGAAATACCAAGCGCGAAGTATAAACCTTGGGGCCAAATAATCTCCCCTTCCTAGTCATCACGACGACGGCTCAGCCGGAGGAGGGATCTGCTTTTGATCGCGGGGGAGGAATCCTTGCGGCGATAGCGGTCCTTCGACTGCGTTCGGTCGCAAGCGACCTTACCTCGCGCAAGATGACAACCTCTGGGGGTAAGCAGGCGTTCCGCTCAGGATGACAATCTTTTTGGGGGAGTGGCCACCCCCGGCTAAAGCGACGCCCTTTTCTTCCGCCGCTTGGACACCAGGTACAGCGCGCTCAGAGCAATCAGCCACGGAATCCCGGACTCCATCGTCGGACGCATGCCTTCCACCCACCACGTGGAAATGATGATGGCCAGCACGGCCAGCGCGCCGATGATCGTGGTCACCGGAAACAGCGGCATCCGCACTGGCAATATGCGCCCGCCTTGCGCCTCCCATTTGCTGCGGAAGAACAGGTGCGTGATGAAGATCATCAGCCAGACAAACAGTCCGCCAAAGAGCGCGATGCCGAACATGTACACATACGCCGAGCCCGGAAACAGAATCGCGACCAGGGTGGCGATCGCCAAGCCGAAGGCCGACATCAGCAGGGCTGGTATCGGTGCTCCGCGGCGCGAGACGCGCCCCAGCATCGCCGGAGCATAGCCTCCACGGGCCAGCGAAAAGATCATGCGGGTGGCCAGATACAGGCAGCAGTTCATGCCCGAGAGCGCGGCGGTCAGCACTACGAAATTCACGATCTGCGCGGCAATGGGCACGCGCATCACGTCGAAGACGCGAACGAACGGGCTGACCGTGATGCTCTGTCCCGGCTGAATTTCGGTCCACGGAATTACGCCCGACCAGCACAGTGATGGCGCCAACATAGAAGATCACCAGCCGCAGCAGCATGGTGCGCATGGCGCGCGGCACGGAACGTTCAGGATCTTTCGCCTCGCCTGCTGTGACCGCAACGATCTCGGTGCCGATGAAGCTGAAGATCACGAATGCCAGCGCCATCCATACGCCCAGCCAGCCGTGCGGCAGAAAGCCGCCGTGGGCGTGGAAATTCGCCAGGCCAAGCGGCTGCTGCTGATGTACGCCGATCAGAACTCCGGCGCCAAGCACGATGAAGACGCCGATGGCGGTCACCTTAATCGTCGAAAACCAATATTCGAAGGTGCCGAAGGCGCCGACGCTGCTGGCATTCACACAGATCAGTAGTGCGGAGTAAACCACCACCCAGCCCCACACCGGCGTGTTCGGAAACCACCACTGAGTGTAGATGGCCGCTGCTACGGCTTCTCCGCCGAGTGCGATGGATTGGGCCGCCCAGTAGGTGTAGCGCACGACGAAGCCGGCCCAGGGTGAGACGTAGAGATCGGCGTACACGCCAAACGATCCGGCGGCAGGATGCGCGACCGCCATCTCCGAGAGGCAATACATCAGCAGCAGTGCGATGATCGATGTGAAGATATAGCTGAGGATGACGGCCGGCCCGGCCGTGCGTACGGCAAGCGCGCTGCCGAGAAAGAGACCGGTGCCGATGGCGCCGCCGAGCGCGATCATGCTCATCTGGCGTTCGGTCAGTTTGCGCGCCAGCCCGTGCTCGTTGGCAACGGCTTCAGCGTTGCGTTCGGGCGCAAGGATCGGCAGAGGATCGGCTGCCATCAGGCTCGCGCCTTTCCCCGTTGCCGGATGAAGGCCACCGTGTGCTCCACCAGATGATCGAGGTCGGTGGTGTTGTTGAACAGATGGCAGCCCACGCGCACCCCGCCTACGTCCGAGGTGTAGCGAAGAGAGACGAGCACCTTGCGCTCACGCAGGAAGTCGATGAGGGCGGCATTTTCCGCGGGAGTATCCAGCGAGAAGGTGACAATTCCGGAGCGATAGCGGCGATCTTCGGGAGTGACGACCTTGATGTTCGCATCATGCAGCGAGGCGATCAGGTGATCGGTGAGCGCCAGCACGTGCCCGCCGACCCGCTCGATACCGATCTCGTTGAGCAGCCCGATAGATTCGGCGAGGCCGATCGCGCCCGGATAGTTCGACGTTCCGCCATTCTCCCAGCGACGCGCTGAGTGTACATACTCGAAGTCGCCGACGGGCGAGATTGACGGCGTGCCGAAATACGTTCCCCAGCCGTCCTCCGGTTCGGCGACGGAGAGATATCCGGCCAGGGGCGCTTTGAGCTTGGCACGAAATTCCTTGCTGAGGTACAGGAAGCCGCAACCGAAGGGCGAGAGCAGCCACTTGTGTCCACCGCAAGCCAGCGCGTCTACCGGGGTCTTTCGCACGTCGAGGGGAATCGCGCCGACCTGCTGGATAGCGTCGACGATCAGAAACACGCCGCGGTCGCGGCACAGCCGGGAGAGCGCATCGAGATCGCAGCGAAAGCCGTTGTTCCACTGAACGGAGCTGACGGCGACGATGCGAGTGTCGCGAGTGATCGCTGCTGCGACATCTTCTCCCAGTAGTTTGCCTTCGCGATTAGGCAAGACGTCGATGGCGATGCCGATTTCGTCGCGCTTCTGCAGCCAGGGCAACGCAACTTCCAGAAACTCCAGGTCAGAGATGATGACGCGGTCGCCGCGCTGTAGCGGAATCGCGTTCGCCACCAGGTTGAGACCGTGTGTGGTGCTCTCGACCAGCGCGATGTCGTCCTCGTCGGCGTTAATTAACTTGGCAATCTGCGGCCGCGCGGCGCTGCGCATGGTGTCCATGTCGATGTGATGTTGCGTGGATGAGCCTGAAGGACAGAACGCGGCGATGTCGAGGAATTCGCGCAGCTTGTTGACGGTGCGTTGCGGGGCCAGGCTGACACAGGCAGAGTCGAGGAAGACCTGCTGTTGGAGCGCGGGGAATTCCAGGCGAGCATGTTGGATGTTCATGGGCCGAATCGTTCGGCCATTGTACAGGGGAGGGATGAACCCACGTTAGAGTTCAAAGTCAGGACGCGAACGAGGGGCACTAGCGCTTACGCCTGCACGATTTCGTAGGGACGCATCATTTCGTTGTCTTCGTGCTCCAGGGTGTGGCAGTGCCACACGTAGCGGCCGCTGTAGCCTTCGAAGCGCACGATAATGCGGGTCACCATTTTGGGGGCGACGCGGACGACGTCCTTCCAGCCGTCCTCGCCGGGGCTTGGTGGAATGCGTGGGCCCAACAGGCGAAGCTCCTGCTTTGTCCCGTAAGTCCAAGGATCATAGCGCTGGCGGTCGAGAATCTGGAAGCGCACGTTGTGCAGGTGGATCGGGTGGGTATCGTCGGTGGGATTGAGGAAGGTCCAGATCTCGGTGCTGTTCAGGGCAGGTTTTTCGGTGATGGGATCGTGCCAATAGCTGTTGTTCAGCAGCAGTATCAAAGATTCGTCGGCCTTGCCCTGGTACTCGTCGAGCGTAAGCAAACGTGTGTTGCTGGCTTCCGACTCCGGGTACCTCGGCACCGGCCGCAATTGCGCCGGAAGGGAACTGTTGTCGGTAACTTTGTTGGACGAGACACGAAACTGCATTACTGTGATTGCGTCGGTCTTCAGTACGATCTGCTCGCCGCGGCTGTCGCTGAAGTCGACGACGATGTCGGCCCGCTCGGCTGGACCCAGCGTCAGCAACTTGAGCGCGACCGGCGCCGGCAGCAGCCCCTGGTCGCTACCGATCTGGTGGAAGCCGAGTCCATTCTGCAGAGTGAGATGAAGGAAGCGCGAGTTCGAGGTATTCAAAACGCGGAAGCGATACTTGCGAGGCTCGACCTCGAGATAGGGGAAGAGCTTTCCGTTTACCAGGATGGCGTCCCCGGCTACGTCGGCGACCCACGGGGCACGCGGATTTCCAGACACCGGATAGTAGAGCCTGGCGTCCGGCGTCAGCAGGCGATCAAAGATTACCAGCGGCACTTCATGGGCGCCGCCGGGCAGATTTAGATTCTCTTCGAAGCTGTCGCGAATGAAGGCGGCGCCGAAAAGTCCGGCATAAACGTTCAGCCGATTAATGCCCATGGCGTGGTCGTGATACCAGAGCGTGGCCGCGTCCTGCTGGTTGGTGTAGTGGTAGAGACGCGAGTTGCCCGGGGTAAACCAGTCCTCCGGATAGCCATCGCTGTCGGCCGCTACATGCGCCCCATGTAGGTGCGAAACAATGCGCACCTGCGGGTTACCGTGATCGGCACCATGCAGACGATAGTCGATAGGAAGGAAATGCTGCTCGGGCAGTTCGTTTGCCCATTCCACCAGAACCTCTTCGCCGCTGCGCAGCTCGAGAGTCGGTCCGGGTACGGAAGGGCCGTAGGACCAGAAGCGGGTTGGCTTCAGGTCGCGATGGATCTTCACTTCCACCGGACGGGCCGCCAGGCGGTAGTACGGCAGCTTGGTTTTGGTTGAGGAAGGCAACGACCGGAGGCCGCTTGGCTTGGCCACGATGGGAAGTGGCAGCAGATCAACGAACGTCGGCAGCCCGCTTACATTCAGAGTATTTGCCGCAACGGGCGCAGGATGCGACATGGCTTCGAGTGCGGCGGCCCGGGTCAACAGCAGCCCGCTTGCCAAGCTCGAACACTGCTTCAGAAACGTACGGCGTGAAGTCATTCCAGCATTCCGGTGGTCGAGATTACAGAACAAGGAAAAAGGCAGAGCAGCTAACGTTGCCAGCGCAACGAGGCAGCTCTGCCCGGTAGTAATCCTACAGAAACATCAAGCCGGCAAGTCACGCACCACCGGGGCGGTTAGTGATTTTTCACTTCGCCAGTATTTTCATCCAGAAACAGACGCTTTGGTGAAGGCTCGCCAAACACGAACATATTGTTTAGAGGGCCGGCAACGGCGTCAAACGATCCAGGAATGCGCTGACTGCTGAGCCAGTTGTCTTCGATGAAGCGCACCACCGAGCTCTGGTCGGTCATGGTGTGATCCACGAAGTTCGGGCGCGAGAAGGGCGAGATGACCAGCACCGGAATACGCGGACCGTAACCGCAGCGGCCTTGAGCGTGCGGGCCGTCGACGCCTGCAAGAGCGGGCGCTGCGTGGCCGCAGAAGCCGGTACCGTTCAACATGTCCTGCGGGCTTTGCGATTGATTGACAATCTGGCCCATCTGATGGTCGTACCAGCCGTCAGAGTCGTCCCAGGTGATGATCACCGCGGTGCTCGTCCACTCCGATTTGGTCTGCAGGAAGTTGACGACCTGGGTGATGAACTGCTGCTCGTCCAGCGGGGTGGAGTAGCCGGCATGGCCATCCTGGTAGCCCGGCGCCTTCAGATAACTGACCGCGGGGAAGTTGCCGGCATTCACGGCGTCGAAGAAATCGTGGATGTCGTACTGGTGATTGCCTGCGTCACCGTTGTGTCCGATCATGCTGACCGAGGTGGGACGCGTGTGTTGCAGGTTCTGAGTGGTGGCGTAGTACTGGAAGGGCTGATGATGCGGAATGTAATCGGCCTTGGGAGTACCAACGAATGCCGATGTGTGCGAACGGTGGCAGCCGGTCGTGCCGTTGGGATTGGTAATGGTGAGGTCGAACCCGCCTTCAAAGAATCCCCAGGTCACTCCCGCAGCAGTTAGCAGATCGCCGACGTTCTGGCCGCCCATCTGAACCTGCGAGCTGCCCGAGCATACGTCCCCAACCGGATCGGTGTCGCTGACCAGCGTGTACCCACCATTGCCATCGGGAACCAGAGCGTAATCGGAATCGATGTTCTGAATCACATCGTTGGTCTGGCCGGATGCTACGTTCAAAGCGCCCGGCGTGGAGGGGCCGAACGTGGTTCCGTAGAAGTTGTCGTTCATCGCGTAATTCTGAGCGTAGTTCCAAAGGGCAGTGACGGTGTTGCCATCGTAGTAGCCCATCGTCAAACCGGTGGTGCGAACAACCGGCGGACCATAATTGGGCGGCGGCCCAGCAGTGCCGACACTGAGCGGAAACAGGTCCATCAATCCGCCGTCGAAGGCAGCCTGCTCCGGACCGTAGTCGTGATCCTGGTCATTGGTCCAGGCCTGCGTGCGATCCAGACGAAAGGGATTTGCTGCGCCCGCGCCATTCGCGGGATTCAGGTTGGGATTGAGGTTCAACAGCGCTGGCGTGAAGCCGTTAACCGTCGGCGTGAAAGGCGAAGGATAGAATCGGGGCTCGCCTACGGGAGGATTCAAAGCCATGGGATAGGTGCCAAAGTAGTGGTCGAAGGAAACGTTCTCCTGGAAGATGATCACCAAGTGTTGGATGGGAGTTGCTGTTTGCCCACCGGTCGGCCTGGCAGCCGGAGCTGCCTGGGCGGCGTTCGCGTTGGTCAGCGGGCCGAAGGTCATGGCCGCCATTAGCGTTGTTGCCAAAAACTGACGCATAGTTCTCCTCATCTGTTCCTCAGGCGTGGCCTCTGAGGTTCAACCTTCATAGCGGTTCAACGTGAATCGCGCTTGAAGGTGCGGTTAAATGTAGGTGAACGACGAAAAAGGGTTGCGGAATTGGATAAGGAAGCATGCAGCCGTCAGCATTCAGCCTTCAGCTAACAAAGCGGAAGCCTCTCCAATTCGGCATCGGACGGATGGATCGGCGCCTTCAAATAAACTTCAAGTCTGAATTCTGAGTGCTGAAGGCAAAGGAGGACTTTTGAAGCGTGTACTGGTTGCCACCTCAAACCCGGGGAAGATCCGCGATCTGATCGGCGCGGCCGCGGCACACAATGTGCAGATCGAAATGTTGCCCGGCTTCTCGTCGTTGCCGTCGGTGGTGGAGGACGGCGATACCTTCGAGGCGAACGCCCGCAAGAAAGCCGAGTTCTACAGCAAGCACGCGGAGGGCGAGATCGTCATTGCCGACGACTCGGGGCTCGAAGTCGATGCGCTGGGCTGTGCGCCGGGAGTTCGCTCCGCTCGCTACGCCGCCGACGAGCACAATCCCGACGACGAGTCAGGTAACTCCGACGATGAGGCGAATAATGCGCGACTCTTGCGCGAGCTACATGAAGTTCCCGACGAGTTTCGGAGCGGACGATTCATCTGCGTGATTGCCGCCGCTCGCAACGGGCATACGCTGGCGACATTTCACGGCAAAGCCGAAGGGCGGATTCTGCGCGCCGAGCGGGGGACGAATGGATTTGGCTATGATCCGCTGTTTTATTTCCCCCAGATTGAGAAGACTTTCGCCGAATTGACCGCCCAAGAGAAAGCCGGGTACAGCCATCGCGGCGCGGCGTTCCGCGCATTTCTGGAGTGGGAGGATGAGCAACCGGAGCGGCATCCGCATTAGAGGCGATTTTCACCACGGAGGCACGGAGGACACGGAAGGGTGTAGGGACTATAGGGGCCCTTCGACTGCGGTCGGACGATGCACGTCCTCCCTTCGCTCAGGATGACAACTCGTTTGCGGGTAGGTACTTTTTCGAGCTCCTCACGCTCTGCCTTCCTCATACCTCGCCTTCCAACTCGGGCACTGTGCCTGCTTCCACCTCTTTGCCGGCATCATGAACCTTTGCGGTCGTCACCAAGGCAACGCCTATGACGATGATCACAGTCCCACCGAGCATGAAGGCGTCGAGCCGCTCGCTGTGCAATAGCCATCCGAGGAATACCGCGACCAGGGGATTGACGTAGGCGTAGGTTGCGACCTTTGCTGTCGGAACGTGCTTGAGTAGCCAGATGTAGGCCGAGTAGCCCACCCAGGATCCGAAGACCACCAGGTAGAGCGTGGCCATCATGGCGCGCTGGGTGACGACGATGTGGCGATATTCTCCGCTAAGCAGTGCTACTATCGCATTGCCGATGGCGGCGAACAGCATCTGCCATCCCGTGGCAGTGAAGGGGTCGACCTTCATCTGCCACTTGTGCGATAACACGGAACCTACTGACCAACTGAACGACGAGAACAGCAATGTGCCGGCTGCCAGCAGAGGCATGATCCCCAACGCGCTGCGATCGTGAAAGCGAGACCAGAACAACAGCGCGACGCCGGCGATTCCCAGCGCCACTCCGAAGACGCCGCGGCCAGACAGACGGTCGCCGCGAAAGACGAAAGTTTCCAGCAGCAGAAACCAGATTGGCGTGACCGCGACCAGCAGAGCGGCGAAGCCGGTAGGCACCCACTGCTCGGCCCAGGCGAGTCCGCAATTACCGCCCACCAGCAGCAGGCAACCGATGGTTGCCAGCCTCAAAGCTTCGCGCCAGGTGATGCGAACGGTACGGCCCAGTGCGGCGCAGGCGCCCAGCATCAGCGGACCGGCAATGAGGAAGCGTATGGCACACATCACGGCGGGCGGGAGGTGCTCTTCGTCGGCGATGCCGATGGCCAGGTAGGTCGAGCCCCAGAAGACATAGACCAGAGCGAACGCGAAAATCACCTGCCAACGAGGATTGTTTCGGATATTCACGCGATATGGATGCCTGCGGACAACGATGATAAGGCCGGAATGACGTGAGCTGCTAACCGGCGGGTTTGGGCTGCAGCTTGCGCAGCCGCTGTCCGGTGATGAGGACATAATGCACACCGGAGATTGTGGTGAATGTGAACGTGGCGTATAGGAACAGTTTCACCATCATGAACACCCAGGGGCTCTGTAACACCTGCGAAAGCACAACGAAGAAGACGGCAGCGATCTGGCAAGCGGTATTAATTTTGCCGAAGATGCTGGGACGAAAATCGCGAAAGCCGACGGTGGCGTAAAGCACGATGGCGGTGGCGACAAGACCCATATCGCGGCTGAAGACCACCACGCTGTACTTCCACGGAATCTTCTTCACGAACGAAAGCACAAGGAACAATGAGCTCAACAACATCTTATCGGCCAAGGGATCAAGATATTGGCCCAATAAGGTCTGCTGGTGCAGGGTTCGGGCCAGCAGTCCGTCCAAGGCGTCGCTGAGAGCCGCGGCAATCAGCAGACCCAGCGCCCATCGCCAATCGCCGTCGAAGACAGACATGATGACGAAGGGAATAAAGATCAATCGCAGCAGGGTGATCTGATTGGGTGCAGTCCAAAATTGATTTTTCAGCCGCGTGCTCTGAAGAAGTGGCATGGATTTGGTGAAGGCGGACGGCAGCCGCTGGGGCAGCCGAACTATAGGGCTCAATTCGATTGTGACGGGTTTGCGAGCCGCTGGCAATGACTATGAGGGTTTCTGAAAGACCACAGCCGGGCGAGTTGCGAACACACTAAGGGCAGACTTGTGGGATCAGCCGTAGGAAGGGCTCTGGGTCTGTGAAAAACCGTGCGATTGCCGCGACCCGAAGTCGCGTCGCGCCAAGTTACGACAAACCGAGCTCCGAAGCCGGAAAGTTATCCGCGAGGTACGTAGAAGCTTCTTCTGCTTTGGCCGCATCGGTATAATGGCGGCAACAATCTGGCTGGTCGCTGAAAAAATGAAGATGCTCCCCTCTCATTTTGACGGTAGACGATTTCGCAACCTGATCCCGCGACGCCATGGATTTGGCGCTTTGTTGCGCTGGCTGCTTTCGCGAAAGCAAGGGCAGTGGCGGGTTCGCGTGGATGGTTCACCATCGCCTCTACCTCCGAAACGTTCCGATCGCCTGCGCGTAACGTTCATCAATCATTCGACATTCTTAATCCAACTGAAGGGCCTAAATGTCCTCACCGACCCGATCTGGTCGGAGCGCGCCAGTCCGGTCTCCTGGGCGGGCCCGCGGCGTCATCACCCTCCGGGAATTCCCCTGGATCATCTGCCGCCCATCGATCTGGTGCTGCTCAGCCACGACCACTACGATCACATGGATCTGCCGACGCTGCAGCGGTTGGCGCAGGAGCATAGGCCGACGATCTATGCAGGACTGAAGAACGGGCGCATTCTCGCCCGACACGGTATCGGCAACGTCGTGGAACTCGACTGGTGGCAGGAAGCTGCGGCACGCACGGATATGTGGGTCACGGCGGTTCCGGCGCAGCACTTCTCCGGGCGGACTCCATTTCATCGCGACCGGCGGCTGTGGTGCGGCTTCGTTCTGCAGACCGACGAGGAAGCCCTGTACTTTGCCGGAGACACGGGCGCGGGGCCGCATATTGATGAGATTGCGCGGCACTTTCCTGATCTCGATTTATCGATCCTTCCGATCGGAGCGTTTCGTCCGGAATGGTTCATGGGCGAAGTACACATGTCGCCGCAGGACGCTGTCGAGGCGCATCTCGCCTTAGGGTCGCGGATCAGTGTGGCAAGCCACTTCGGCACATTTGCTCTAGCAGACGACGGTGACAATGAAGCCGTAGAGAATTTGAAGAGTATCCTGCGCCAGACCCAGATGAGTGGAACGGAATTCTGGGCACTTGGCCCTGGTGAGGGACGTGAAATCCCGATGCGCACGCTTGCCGCAGGCCAGCCGAGAGGCATAGCGTAGCCCGAACTCGCTGCTTGCCGGCTGCAGCCGGAATCCTCTACAAGATAATCGATGAGTGCGAATACCTACGTTGCGCTGTTGCGCGGCATCAATGTTGGCGGCAAGCATAAGCTGCCGATGAAGGAACTGGTCGAGGTCTTCACGGCCGGCAAGTGCAACAGCGTGCGCACCTACATCCAGAGTGGCAACGCTGTCTTCACTTGCTCCGATGCTACCTTCAGGGGTCTTCGTCCGGCCTTGGAGAAGAAGATCGAATCGCGTTTCGGGTTCCCGGCGCCGGTGATTCTGCGCAGCCGGGAGCAAGTGGTACAGGTGGTGCACAACAATCCCTTCCTTAAGGCCGGCAAGCCCGAGCCAACACTGCACGTCATGTTTCTTGCAGAGGCGCCGCGATCTGACGCGATCAGCAAACTCGATCCCAACCGCTCACCCGGCGATGAGTTCCGCGTCGCCGGCAGCGAGATCTATCTGTACCTGCCCAATGGCGCGGGGAACTCCAAGCTGACCAACGCCTACTTCGATGCGAAGCTGTCCACCATCGGCACCGGACGGAACTGGGCGACCGTCCTGAAACTGCTGGAGATGATGCAAGGCTGAGTTGCCGGCGAGCGAACTAGCGCGACCACCACAAAGCTGTGGCTTTGATTGCCGCGCTGCCCTCGGAACGATACACTAGGCGATTACAAGGGGTTCCCCATGCTTATCGTGATGAAGGCGCACGCCACCGAAGACCAGGTGAAGCGCGTCTGTCAGAAGATCGAGGGTTTCGGCTTTCGCGCGCATTCCATCCCGGGAGCGCAGCGCACGGCCATCGGCATTACCGGCAACGAGACGGAGCTCGATCCCGGCACCTTCGACGAAATGTCGGGCGTGCAGGAGGTCATCCGGGTCAGCAAGCCCTACAAGCTGGTGAGCCGCGATGTGAAGGAAGAGGACACCATCGTCCGCTTCCCAAACTCCGAGGCGACTGTCGGCGGAGCTGAAGTAGCCGTGATGGCCGGGCCGTGCGCGATCGAGAGCCGCGAGCAGGCCTTCGCGACCGCTGAGCACGTCGCCCGCGCCGGAGCGCGCTTCTTCCGCGGCGGCGCTTACAAGCCGCGCACCTCTCCCTACTCTTTCCAGGGCCTGGCCATCGACGGCCTGAAGATTCTTGCCGACATCCGCGATCGCTTTGGCTTGATGATCGTTACCGAAGCGGTCGACAACGAATCGCTCGAGTTGGTCGAGCAGTATGCCGACATGATCCAGATCGGCGCGCGCAATATGCAGAACTTCTCGCTGCTGAAGCGCGCCGGCCGCGCCCGCAAGCCGGTGCTGCTGAAGCGTGGCATGTCGGCCACGGTGGAAGAATTTCTGATGGCGGCCGAGTACATCATGAGCGAGGGCAACTACAACGTCGTGCTCTGCGAGCGCGGCGTGCGCACCTTCGCCGATCACACTCGCAATACGCTCGACCTGAGCGTCGTGCCCGCCGTGCAGCGGCTGAGCCATCTGCCCATCATTGTCGATCCCAGCCACGGTACCGGCAAGCGCAACAAGGTTACGCCGCTGTCGCGCGCCGCAGTCGCCGTCGGCGCTGATGGCCTGATCATCGAGGTCCATCCCGATCCCGATCGCGCATTGAGCGACGGCAAGCAGTCGCTCTATCCGGAGCAGTTCGAGCAACTGATGGACGAAGTCCGACAAATCGCCAAGGTGCTCAACCGCTCGATTGCCGATCCGGTCGCCAACCCGGGCGCGCGGCCTCCCAGCCCGGCTGTAACCAACGCCGGAACGGCTGCCGCTCGCTGATGAGCAAGATGCGGTTATGGCGCGGCGGGGGAGTACTTGCACTCTTCGCGCTCGCACTGACCGCGACCTCCTGTCACAACAGTGCTTCGGTCGCTCCCGGCTACCATGAGTACGCCTACGTGACTAATGGTAAGGGCAACTCAGTCAGCGTCATCGATCTGCTGCAGCTTCACAATGTGAAGACGATTGCCGTCGGCGTCGGCCCGACCGGGGTCGCCACCAGCCCCACTCGCAACGAGATCTATGTTGCCAACGCTGACTCCAGCAACATCAGCATCATCAATGCCGAGACGAACGAGGTGGTTTCGACCATCGGCGTTCACGCAAAGCCTTATTACCTTTCAGTTTCATCCGACGGTAAGCGCGCTTATGTCGCCAACGCGGGCTCGGCCAACGTGTCGGTCATCGATCTGGCGAAGAGAGTCGTCATCGCAACCATTCGGGTCGGCGGAGCGCCAGGGATGGCAAGGGTTTCGCCCGATGGCAAGCTGGTGGTAGCCAGCAATCGCGTCGACAACACCGTTTCGATCATCGATGCCGACAAGCTCGCGGTGAAGGATACGGTGAGGGTCTGTCAGCAGCCGCAGGACCTCGTGATCCTGCCAGACAACAGCAAGGTTTTTGTCGCCTGCCCGGGTTCGAACCAGGTGGCGTCCGTCGATCTGAAAACCGATCGCCTACTGACGTTTATGGATGTCGGTGAGCTACCGGTACGCCTGACGTTGAAACCGGATGGCGGTGAGTTGTTCGTCAGCAACTTCAACAGCAACAATTTTTCGATTGTCGAAACCGGGACCAACGAGGTCGGGGGCACCTATCTCATCGGCGACAACCCATCCCAGGGCGTCGTCACCGCCGACAACAGCCTGCTTTACATGACCAACTTCGGTTCCGACACGGTGAGTGTCTATGCCATCGACGAAGGGCGAGTGATCGGCGCTGTACAGGTAGGCAGCCATCCCGATGCGTTGGCGCTGACACCCGATGAGGAGCACTTGCTGGTACTGGATTCGGGATCGGGCGACGTCGCCGTGGTGCGGACGGTCAAGACGCGCGACAACTCGAAGATCAGCGCCGATCGCGCGCTGGTCACGCTGATCCCGGTGGGCAATCAGCCAAATGACATCGTGATCAAAGCCTTCACGGTCGGAAAACGTTAATCGGCGTTAAAGCCGCGGCGAGATTCTCTCAGCAGTTTCCTTCGACGTGAAAACAGGAAAAACCTCAAAGTCGATAAGGTCGCTCCATTTGCTGATCCATTGGTCGAGCAGGGCGCGGTTCCTGGTCTCCATGATCTGATAACAGCGAGTCATCTTCTCGTCGATCCAACTCGATACGTAAGAGAGACCGTCAGGAGCCATGCGGCCTTGATCGCGGAACCGCCGATAAACCGGAACGGCATCGCCGTTCTTGAAGTGCTCAATCACCATGTACAGCGCCATGAGCGCTCCTTCCGTGTCGGCCTGCCGTCCCTAAAGGGACCGCGGACTTTTGTCGAACGCCCACCCCGCCCTGAAGGGCGGAGCTATCGTCTGCCGCGCCATGCAGCGCTGCATCGTAATGATGCGGCTGCCATCGCAAGGGCGAACTGACAACTGACAACCGACAACTGTCTTTACTTCCTCTTCCAGCGCACGCCGTCTTTCGTGTTCTCCAGGATGACCCCGTTCTCGGCCAGCTGCGCGCGGATTGCATCGGAGCGCGCGAAGTCGCGTGTCTTACGCGCCTGCGAATGTTCGGCGACCAACTTCTCGATCTCCTCGTCCGACAGCGACGCTGCTTTCGCCAACTCAGCCGTCTCCGGACTGATCTTGCCTTCCAGCCCTTCCTGCTTCGCCCATTCGACCGTGGCCCGGACCTTCGCCGCGTCGTCATCCTTCAACACAGCGAAGATTTCGTCGAACCGTTGCAACACCTTCAGCAGCGCGGGAATATCTTCCTTGCGAACTTCTCCCGCGTCGGCGGCGGCATTCACATCGCGCACCATATCGAAGATCGCGCCCAGCGCTTGCGCGGTGTTCAGATCGTCGCTCAGTCCCGCGCGCATCTGGTCGGAGGTCTTCTGAGCGATCCCGGCAATCTTCTCGTTGCTGCCGTCGGGGAATTGCGAACTCTCCAGCCGCAGCTTGAAGTTGCGCAGCCGCTCCACCGAGTTCGCCGCCTGAGTCAGGCCGTCGAAGGTGAAGTTGAGTTGCTTGCGATAGGGCACCGACATCAGCAGAAAGCGGATCGACGAGGGCTTGTGGCCCATTAGGATCAGGTCGCGGACGGTGAAGAAGTTGCCCGCGCTCTTCGCCATCTTCTCGCCTTCAACCAGCAAGAAGCGCGAGTGCACCCAGAAGTGCGCGAACGGCTTGCCGGTCATCGCCTCCGATTGCGCAATCTCGTTTTCGTGATGCGGGAAGATCAGGTCCTCGCCGCCGGCATGAATGTCGAAGCTCTCGCCGAGATATTCCATCGACATCGTCGAGCACTCGATGTGCCAGCCCGGCCGGCCCGGGCCGATTTCCGTATCCCACTGCGCTTCGCCCGGCTTCGGCGCCTTCCACAGCGCGAAGTCCCGGGCGTTGTCCTTGTCGTACTCGTCTACGTCGACGCGCGCGCCATCGGCCATGCCGGCGAAGTCCCTCTTCGACAGCTTGCCGTATTCCGGAAACTTGGCGATGCGGAAGTAATACGATCCGTCATCGGTTTGATACGCGTATCCCTTGTCGACCAGCACGGCGATGAAGTGTGCCATGTCGTTGATATGGTCGGTCGCATTCACCAGCATCTCGGGGTGCTCGATGTTGAGAGAGTCGGCATCCTCGAGGAAGGCCTGGCGATACTTTTTCGTATACTCCTGCACGGTCACCCCGTCGCGGGCAGCGTTGCGGATGATCTTGTCGTCCACGTCGGTGATGTTCATCACGTGCTTCAGCTGAAAGCCGCTCTGCTTCAGGAAGCGGCGCAGCGTATCGACGACGACGAACGTGCGGAAGTTGCCGATGTGGCCGTAGTCGTAGACCGTGGGGCCGCAAGCGTACATGCGGACCAGGTTGTCTTCGAGCGGATGGAACTCCTCGACCTTGCCTGACATCGTGTTGAAAAGCTCAAGCGCCATGAATTCGTCCTGTATGAGTACGGAATCCTCGATTGTAGGGAACTGCGGGAAAGAGGGTCAAACGAGGGCGCGGGGGTTGGCTATTGGAGCGGGAACATTGGTACCTGTTGAACCTTGCGTTACACGGCGCATTCTTGGAATTGTGTTGGAACACATTTAATTAGTTTGTGGGGGCGTGGACGTGGACGTGAGGCGGAGACGGGCGCGTCCCCTCGGGCGTTGCGGTGTGGCCCGGAACGAGAATGATCAAATGAACAGCGACAACGCGGTAGTAGAAGATTTATGCTGTCCGAAGAGTTTTACGCAGGCTATGGCTAGTTCCTATTGCGACGTTTCTCTATAAGGGGTAACGGTTATGAATTTCTTGGGACGGGGTCTGATGGTCGTAACGACAGCGCTGCTGTTGACGGCACTTGGCTTTGCGCAAAGCGACGTGGCCGAGGCCAACCAATACGGCAATGACGTATTTCGCGCGGCTGACCGCGACCAACACGGCATAGACGTATTTCAAGCGGGCCACGACCAATACGGCAATGACGTATTTCACAAGGCTGACCACGACCAATACGGCAATGACGTCTTTCACACAGCTGGCCGCGACCAATACGGCAACGAGGTATTTCACACGGCTGACCGCAACCAACACGGCATTGACGTATTTCAAGCGACTGGCCGCGACCAATACGGCAATAGCGGGTTTCCAACGGCCAACCCGCAATTTATGAGAGAAGCGACGCAGGATGCCATGGCGAAAATAAATATCGCACGCCTGGCGCTGCAAAACGCGCAAAACGAGCAGGTGAAATCGTTCGCCCGGCAGATACTGAGCGACTACGGCAAGGCGCAAAGGGATTTGTTTAACATTGCCTACCAGCAGATCGTGGTGCTGCCCGACACACTCGATCCAAATCATCTGGACACTTTCGAAACGCTCTCACAACTGCAGGGCGCGGCGTTCGACCAGGCTTATATGAAGGCGATGCTGAACGATAATCAGACGGCCGCAGCGCGGTTCAAACAGGAAGCGACGCAAGGGGATGTTTGGGCGAGCCGTACGCTGCCCACGCTCGAGAGCAATTTGAAAGAGGCGCAAAAAGTCGCACTCGCGGTTGGCGTTCATTCGACAGCGACGAGCGAGGAGCAACGCACTTCCAGCGTCGGCAACGCCGCCAACAAGGGGTCGCAGGAGCCATAGCTAAGCAATCTCTAACCGCGAATAAAAGCAAGACATCCCGCCGCTCCCGACTCCCCGGAAGAAGAGCGAGTGGGGAACAACGGAGCCCGGCACAGGCGCCACCGCTCTAATACCGCGTGGCTGGCATGTCTCGGTCTACCCGTCCACAACTCTCGTTTGCCGCGGCCGCGTCAATCCGCTGGACCAGCGAATAGAATGCGATTTCCATCGGGATCCAGGATGACGAAGGTCCTGGCGCTCCAAGGTTCCTTTTTCAGGGTTTGATCGAAGCGCACTCCCGCGTCCTGATACGTCAGAAAAAGCTGCTTGATCTCGTCTGCGGTAGCGACGGTGAGCGCAGCGGAGAGCAGTTGTTCGCGCTCGCGAACGTCGCCGGCGAAGACGGGCTCACACACCAGCCGCAAAGCAAGCTTGGCTTGATCACGGCTGACTTGTCCGTAGAACGGCGGGTCGCCGTAAATGAAGTCGACCGTGAAGCCGAGCTTGCCGGTATAGAAATCGCAAGCTGCCTGGATATCGGCGACGAACAGTTGGGCAGCGGTTGAGGTGAGAACGGGAAGCGGGGCAGCGGATTTTTCGGTCATGGCATCAGCTCCTGATTTGAGCGCCTGCCAGGATTCAAAACCTCTATGCCGCGCCACAAGTTCCTGCGCGTCGGCGAGCTTGAAATCCGCCTCCAGCACCTGCACGTCGCTGAGACCGCGAAAGCGGGGCAGGCTTGTGCGGATGGTGGCCGCGACGGGATAGTAGCGTTCGCGATGCCAACGCAGATACTGTTTCGCTTGCTTCTTGAGGTTTTCGAGGTTCGGCATAGGCGCAGCGGTATTCACATGTGGTAGGCGGGCGTTGCCCTTTCGATTTGCACCGATGCGCCCTACGCAGCAGGAAGATATTGCGCCGGGAAACGTGAAGTTGTCAACGGTTTCGGCATGGCAACGGGTGCAGGAAAGTGGGTCAAACTTGGACCGTGGTCAGTGAGCAGATTTCGCGAGGGCGCTGACTGCAACGTATTATGCTCGGGACGAAGGTGAGGCGACATGAAATCCGTGATTATGTTGTCGGGCCCGATCGGTGCAGGCAAGACCACGGTTGCTCGTGAACTGGTGTCACTGATGCAGGGCGAAGTCGCCTACGTCGAAGGCGATGTTTTCTGGTCTTTTCTCACCAAGACCGGAAGCCTCGGCAGGCGAGATAATTTTCCCATCCTCTTGCGTTCGATGACCGCCGCGGCCTTGCCTTTGGCGCGCTCCGGCTACGACGTGGTGCTCGACTTTTCTATCCCGCCCGATTTTCTGCCGATTGCCATGAAAATTCTGAAGGATACGCCGCTTGACTTCGTGGTCTTATTGCCGAGCCTGGACACTTGCGAACTTCGAGCGGCTAATCGCAGCGAAGGTGTCATATCCGACTACCAGAGGTATCGCAGCTTCTATGCGATGTTCCTGGCGACGCCAGAGAGGTTCACGGTCTGCGACACCGCCGACGCCGCCACCATGGCGTCGCAAATCCTGGAAGGCCTGCGTGAGCGTCGCTTTCGCGTTAGGTAGCTCCCACCGCCAGTGCCTCGACCACGCCATACTTCCCGAGCGTTAGTGCTCGACCTTCAGGGAATTGTTTGCCTGCCACAGATCCGCCTTCTCCTCCGCGATTTACAATATGTGCATGGACTCATTCGCTATCGCAGGCAGGCAGTTTCGCTCGCGCCTGATCGTGGGCACGGGCAAGTACAAGTCGGGCCAGGAGACGGCACGCGCCATCGCAGCCAGCGGCGCCGAGATGGTCACGGTTGCGGTTCGTCGTGTGAACCTGGATCGCAGCAAGGAGTCGTTGCTGGACTTCATCGATCCGAAGCAGTATTTTCTACTGCCGAATACCGCCGGATGCTACACCGCCGACGAAGCTATCCGTACGGCGCGTTTGGGACGCGAAGTCGGGCTTTCCGACTGGGTGAAGATCGAGGTCATCGGCGATCAGCAGACGCTCTTTCCAGACGTGCAGGCGACCATCGAAGCGACGCGCGTGCTAGTGAAAGAGGGCTTCACCGTTCTGCCTTACACTTCGGACGACATCGTGGTTGCTAAGCGCCTGGTTGATGCGGGCGCGTCGGCTGTGATGCCGCTGGGAGCGCCCATCGGCAGCGGTCTGGGGCTGCAGAATCAGGCCAGCATTCGCATTCTGCGTGAAATCATTACCGATGTTCCGCTGATTGTCGACGCGGGAGTCGGCACGGCATCGGATGCGGCGATTGCGATGGAACTCGGGGTCGACGGGGTGCTGATGAACACCGGCATCGCCGGCGCACAGGATCCGGTGCTGATGGCCGAGGCGATGAAGAACGCCGTCATGGCCGGACGCCAGGCCTATCTTGCCGGACGTATGCCGAAGAAACTGTATGCCACCGCGAGTTCGCCGCTGGAAGGGGTAGTGCTGTAAGATCCTGCCGGTATCGGCGAAAGTCCCCGCCCTAGCCAAAACCGGGCTAGAACGGGGGCACCCCTGTTTAAGTCGCTGGCCAGCGAGAACCCGTCGATCTACGGCACATTAACGGTCACCGTGGCGGTTGTGCGACCGTACTGGTTCGTCGCGTACAGCGTGTACGTTGTCGTTGCGCGGGGACTGACCACGACGCTGGTGCCGCGTATCGCTCCTACCGCAGGTGACACAATGTAGTACTCCCCGTTTGTCGCAGTCCAACTCAAGGTTACGGGTTGTCCAGGACCACCGGAAGAAGTCGAGGTAAAGCTGTTAATGGTTGGATTTGGACCGGTCGGAATGTTCTGGGGGGTGTAAAGCGGCGAAATCTGGATCACCTCGAAGTCCGAGGCGGTTACGCTGCGCATCGACTGCAAGTGATCGTTGTTCCAGCGCGAGTCGGTGGTCCCGCCGATAAACATGGAAGTGCCATTGTCTGCCATGATGGCGCCGTATTGCTTAAGCGCCGTGAGGATTACCTGATCTTCCGGCGGATATCCGGAGATGTCGAAGTTCGCCTTCAGGCGTACGCGCATGCCCATAGGCGCCGCGAGTGGGTTGGAGGAAGTTGCCGCCCAGTGCGAAGCAGGCGGAGTGAAGGCCTGCTTGCTGTACTGGAGCGTCATGCGAATGGCATGGTTGATGTGGCCGGCCGCAACCTCATCGTAGCGAACCAGTCCGGGGAAGATAGGCAGTCCGGCAGCATCCGCCGAAGTCCAGGTGTAGGGCCGCTGTTCGTTCGCCTCGAGGTCCCACACTGCGGCAGAAGCCGCGGACCAGAGGAGGATGCCATGCGGGTAGGCATAGTAGAGCTCGTAAAGCCAGCAGTTTCCCTTGTCGAGTACCAGCACATGACGGTCGGTGCCGGCGCCGGGATTGGGGTATCCCTCGATGGGGGCGTTGAAGGGAATCGGCATCGGGCCGGGATCGCTTTCGCTGCCATAGGCGGTGAACTGGATGGTGGATAACGGCTGGGCTGCGGGTACCACAATGTAGGGCATGCCAAACGTATGACCCTGGTAAAGGCCTGAGCCGAAGTCAGGATGCAGCGGTGTGCTGCTTCCGATGAAGTTGATGATCGCCCCGGAATTTGGATCGACCGGGGCATTGGAGATGTTGGTGTTCCAAAGGCTGCTGGCAGGGAAAGGGACGAAGCCGTTCAGGCTACCTTCCTGTCCCAGGGTGATTCCGTTACAGGGATTTCCCTGGGCTGACGCTGTCGGGGACAGGAACAGCAGGCTGGATAGGAGCAGAATCGGGCTGAAAGATTTCACGCGCATGGCAATACTCCGCTCTTGAGTTCTCTACGCACCGTGAAACCTGGGATTAGGGCGAGGATACCACCCGGAGGACTAAGGAAATTGTTAAATCGAGAGTAGCAGAGAAGTCTTTTGGGACCGGTGCAGTGGAGTCAACGAAAAAGCCCGCCCAAGCCAAAGTCGGGCTAGAACGGGGCACCCTCGTGGTTCTTTCGGATCATCAGCAGTTCGTCCATAACTGACAACTGACTACCGATTACTGACAACTGATTACTGCCCACAGCCTTACTTCATCACCAGCTTGGCGATCGTTTGCAGCTGCATGTTGCTCGTTCCCTCGTAGATCTTGCCGATCTTCGAGTCGCGGAAGAACTTCTCCACCGGGTAGTCCTTGGTGAAGCCGTAGCCACCGTAGATCTCTACGCACAGCGAAGCGACGCGCTCGGCCACCTGCGAGCAGAAAAGCTTGGTCATGGCCGCTTCCTTCAGGAAGGTCATGCCGGCGTCCTTCATGCGGGCGCAGTTGTAGAGCAGCATGCGAGCGGCTTCAATCTCTGTCGCCATCTGCGCGATCTGGAACTGGATGCCCTGGAACTCGGAGATGCTCTTGCCGAACTGTTTGCGTTCCTGGGCGTACTTCACCGCGAATTCCCAGGCGCCGCGCGCCAGGCCCAACATCTGCGCTCCGATGCCGATGCGGCCTTCGTTCAGCGTCTCGATCGCGATCTTGTAGCCTTTGCCGACTTCGCCCAGCACGTTCTCCTTGGGCATGCGGCAGTCGTCGAGAATCAACTCGCAGGTGCTGGAGGCGCGAATGCCGAGCTTGTCTTCTTTTTTGCCAACGGTAAAGCCCGGGAAGTTCTTCTCGACGATGAAGGCCGTGATGCCCTTGTAGCCAGCGGAAGGGTCGACGGTCGCCAGCAAGATGAAGACGCCGGCTTCCTTACCGTTGGTGATCCACAGCTTCTGCCCGTTCAGCACGTACTCGCTGCCTTTGAGTTCGGCGCGCGTCTGCAACGCGAAAGCGTCGGAGCCCGAACTGGCTTCGCTCAACGCGTAGGCGCCCACGGTGTCCTTGCACATGCGCGGCAGGTAACGCTTCTTCTGGTCCTCGGTGGTCCAGCGCAGCAGGGCATTGTTGACCAGCGTATTCTGCACGTCGACGACGACGCCAGCCGAGGGGTCGACGCGCGATAACTCTTCTACCGCGAGGATCGCCTCGAAAAACGTGCCGCCGCCGCCGCCGTATTGCTCCGGCACCTCGATGCCCATCAGGCCCAGCTCGAAGAACTGGTCGATGAGTGAGTGCTCGAAGACACCTTCCTCATCCATTTTCTTGACGTGCGGTCGGACGCTCTCATCGGCGAACTGGCGAACGGTGTCGCGAAAGAGTTGTTCATCTTCTGTCAGCGAAACCAGGGGAGCGGGCGGAGCGACGTGTTGAGCGGTAACTTCAGACATGATGGCGTTCCTTGTCGTGGGGTACGAAACCCTCGATTCTACCCCACCCAGGGTTGGGGCGGAAAATGCTCGCGCGCTCCCATATCCTCAACAATTTCCGAGCAGTTGCTACCATGCATCGATTTAGCTTGCTATATGTATAGTGTTTGTATACAGTATACACTGATCGGTTGAGGAGTTACCTAATGAGTCCTATCGTCCATGCCGCGGTTACGACCGCAATACTCGTCTGCGGCATGTTTGCATCAGCACAAATGCAGCGCCCAGATCCTGAAAAACTCGGTGTGGAAACAGTCAATGATCTGGTTGCGCGTCATTTCAGCAAAGTGGAGTCGCAATTCAACGACAAGATGCAAAGCGCGTTGCCCGTGGAGAGGCTATCCGCCGTCTGGGATGCTTTGATCGAGAAAGCCGGGCCGTTCGAGCGCATTCTCGGAACCCACGCGGAGGATCAGGCTGGCATGAGCGTCGTGCTGGTCACCTGCAAGTTCAAGGACGACGTCTTCGACCTGCAGTTGACCTTTGACTCGCAGGATCGGATCGCCGGCATGCGCATGCTGCCCGGCTCGATCGCACCCGATGGGAAGCAAGGTTGGTCGGCTCCGGACTATGCCAAGCCAAACGCGTTTCACGAAGTCGATGTCACCGTGCAAGCGGGAGACTGGAAGCTGCCAGGCACGCTGACCCTGCCCAACGGCAAAGGACCGTTTCCCGCGTTGGTGCTGGTACATGGATCCGGCCCTGAAGATCAGGACGAGACCATCGGCGGTAACAAGCCATTCAAGGACCTGGCCTGGGGATTAGCGAGCGAGAACGTTGCCGTCCTGCGTTATGTGAAACGCACAAAGCAGTACGGAGCGCAATCGTTGCAGCCCGGCGTGCCCTTTACCGTCAAGCAGGAGACGACGGAAGACGCGAAAGCGGCCGTAGCCCTGCTGGCAGCGCGGCCGGAGATCGACCGCAACCACATCTATGTTCTGGGACACAGCCTGGGCGGGATGCTGGCGCCGAGGATCGCAATCGCGGACAAGCAGGTTGCGGGCATCATCATCGCCGCGGGGACGGCGCAGCCGCTGGAAAACGTCATCGTGCAACAGCTGAAGTACCTGGCGAGTCTGCCTGGTGGCAACAGCGAGGAGATGAAAAAGCAGATCGAGGCTGCCGAACACGCGAAGGCGGAGATCGAGAGTCCATCGCTGAAGCCAGACAGCACGGTAGGTGTTCTCGGGATACAGATACCCGGCTCCTACTTCCTGGATCTGCGGGATTATCGACCTGCGGAAGTCGCGGCGCAGCTACAGATTCCGATTCTTGTTTTGCAGGGTGGACGCGACTATCAGGTGACCACTCAGGATTACGACCTTTGGAAAGCCGCTCTGGCAAAGGATCCGCGCGCGACGTTCAAGTTTTATCCCGAGCTGACTCACCTGTTCATGACGGGGAAAGGTTCGGGGCCGGGATCACCGGCGGACTATTCGGTTGTGGGACACGTGTCAGACGAAGTGGTACAGGATATCGCACAGTGGGTGAAGCGCAAGCAGACAGCACGGTGATTAATTGGTCTGGTGTGCCTGCTTGCGATAAGCCTCTATGGCGAGTCCAAGCAGCGCGTAGCTTGCGGCGTTCGCCAGAACCGCCCAGTAGATGGGAACGCCGATACCGAGATGAAGACTGGCAAAAAGCACGGGGCACGTGAGACATGCGAGAGCCCAGATACCAGGGTGATTCGCAATGATGTTGGCGGCGGTCGGAAAGAAGTAAATCGCCCAGAAGATTGCGACGAGAAATCCTGCGCCCGCCCACATGGTAATTTGACGCTTCACGTCGACCTCCAATGGCTGCGCTTGAGCTTGTCGTGCCATCGTCCCATAAATTCCGCAGAAAGACCAACCGCATGGCGCTAGGCCTTGATAGGAGCCCGCAGCTGCGGAGAACCGGTGACGGCAGCTTTCAATTCGGCATCGCTGTTCACCACCTCGATCAGCTTGCGCGTGACCTGATCGTCGATATTGGCGGCGTGCAGAATCTCGACCGGGAACAGCACAGTCAGTTCCACGCCGGTGGGAACCAGGTTCAGTACCGCGCGGGGTTCAGGTCTGGCGACCGATGTATCGAGGATACGTTCTACGAGTGCGTGCTGCCGCTCGATGCTGTGTTCGTAGGTGCCGAACACGGAATTCACGGCGTCGAGTATCTTCTGCTCCACCTTGGCGTAATCGGTGCCGGGCGCGAGCGTGACGGCAAGCTCGTGCCAAGCGTACGCTGTACCGGGCAGCTGCTTGAAGAACGGCGCTGCCTGGAACATCACTGAGTTCGAGAACACGACCACGCGGCCGGTGGGATAAAGATCAATGCCGGTGCCAGCCAACTCCATCAGATACAAACGGACCAATCCAACTTCCACCACGTCACCGGTAACCCCAGAGACGGTCAGGCGATCGCCGATGCGGACGCCGTAGCGTCCCACCAGGAAGAAGTAAGCCGCCAACGACAGGATGATGGTCTGCAGGGCGACGGCGATGCCGGCCGTGAGGAATCCGGCGAAGGTCGCCAGCGAGCTGAACTCAGTAATGAAGCCGCCGACCATGATCAGGCCCATCAGGAAGCCGATCACAAAGCGTCGAATCAGGGTGAGCTGCCGCCGCCGGCGTGCGTCCTTGATGTAACGGTACGTGGCCCGCCGCCACAGCTGTCCCAATCCGAACACGATGGCCAGGGCTAGCAGTACGCCGCCGACCCGCAGCAGCAACGAACGCAAAACGCGCTTGTATTCGGCGCTGATGGAGCTACGCCACTCCAGCAATTCGCCGTGACATTGATCGAGGACGATAATCTCCTGCCGCAGAGGCACGGCGATATCGGCGACTTGCTTGAACTGGGTGGTCAAGGTCGCAAAATCGTGCCGGGTCGCGACCGTTTCGGCAGGGTCAGAGGTGTCCGGCCGATTTACAATGTCGCGTCCCTGCTGCAGCATGTTCCGCAGCGAGTCGCGCAGCGGAGTTTCCAACTTGTCGGCGGTCGTGCTCAGGCGATTGGTTTCGTCCATCAGCTGATCAATCTCGTGCATGTCGCGCATCTCACTGAGCAGGATCGATGTCTTGCCGAAAAGCCCAGCATCGTCAGCTGCCATGGACTTCGAAGTCTGCGAGGCCGGAACCTGGGTCTGCTTTTTCGACGACGCCAATACCTCCGGCACCGACTGCTTCAGTTGAGCGAGCTGGGCGGAGAGCCCGCTGCCCGTACTTTCGTTGTTGGCGACGGCTGCGATCCTCTGCAACGAATCCTGAATCGTCTTGTAGAGATCGAGTTCACCTTGCAGGGCATCGCGCTGCGAGATCAACGGTTGACGCCTCTTACTGGTGGCTTTCGCGATCTGATCATCCAGGCCGGCGATCTGTGATTGGATTTCCGAGATGCGACCGGCTGTGCCGGCCAAGGCTTTGGTAATACTCTGCTGTTGATCCGCGGGCTGTGAGGCGTCGGCCGCTTTGTTGGCGTCGGCGGGACTCTTCTTTTGTTGTTCCAGCAATATCGCCTGCGCCGATGCGGATTGGAAAGCCAACTGTAGAGCCTGTGCGGCCGAACTGCGGGCGTTCTCAAGATACAGGGAATCGCTGGGCTGGCCTGAGGTGATATCGAGAGCCGCGATCCGGTGATACCAGCTGATGGCCTGGTTCAGATGCCCGAGGATCAGGCTGCTTTGAGATGGCGCGGTCTGCGCTGCCCACGATGCACCTACTAATACCACCGCAAAAAAAGCAATAACTCCGCCACGGCTGAAATAAGCCTTGCGTTTCAGTCTTACCACGCTGCCTCACCTGGAATTCTGTTCTGGATAGTGGGATGCGAATTGTGGGGATTGTGTCGGCTGAACAACTGGCCGCGCGACAACCACGTGTGACGGCTCGGCCCAGCACTTATCGATAGGGAATTGAACAGGTTACGTCGGAGTTACTTCTGGTTCTTATAGACGATCTTCAACTTGTCGCCTTCCAAAATGCGAGCCACCTGGTTGCGCGCATGTACCGCCCATGGTCCGGTGTTGTCCAGCCTGAGGTAGATCTTCCAATGCTGCAATGCCTGGCGCGCTTCGCCCTTACGTTCGAAAGCCAAGGCCAGGTTGTAATGCGCGTCCGCGTAAGTAGGGGCAAGTTGGATGGCTGTACGATACGATGCGATCGCCTCATCGACATTGCCGGTTTCATCGAGCACGTTTCCCAGGTCGAAGTAGGCCAAGGCATATCTGGAATCGGCGGCGACGGCAGCCCGGTAGTGTTTCTCGGCCGACGCGAAATCTTGCCGGTTGTAATACAGGGTACCCAGATTGATGTGCGCAGCGGCGTGTTGCGGCTCGATCTCAAGCACGCGCAGGTAGGTGCGAATCGCCTCGTCGTGCGTCGCGGGGTGTTCTTCCATCGCGATGCCGTGGCTGAAGAGCTCGCCCAGGTTCTCGAGATCGGCGATTGGCTTGATTTTGTTATTGGTGACAACGGTATTAGTAGAAACCACCGTGCCAACCGGTCCAAAGTCCATGATGAACTGGCCGGCGATCGGCTCAACCGAGTGGCCTTGATGGCGATAGGCGATACGCGATCCGACCGTGAAGGCGCTGGCCTCAAGCAGCGGATTCTCCATGCCGGCAACCTGCTTCTGCATGGCCTGAAGCGACTCGCGGATGACGGCCGGACGCACCCGTTTGGCGCGCAGGTCGCGAATCTTTTTAAGTTGAAGAAGGTCGTAGAAAGTGAACGTCTCGGAAATAGGAGCAAGTCCAGCACGCTGCCAGCCAACCAGTTGCTTGGCCGTGATGTGCAAGATCCGAAGGACGTCCGCTCGACAATATAGGTTCATGTAAGCTCGGAGTCACCAGCAGAGCTTGTCACTATTATCGGAGGGATGGCAGGCGGCAAGCAAGTGCAAAAGCACTGAAAACAGTGGAAAACCAGGCCCGATGTCCCTTTACGGTAACCTCCCGTGGCATTTACAATCGGACACAGCCACCCCACCAGAGATCGCCTCAGTGCAAGGCAATCCCAGGGTTCCGCCAAGGCCGACGTAGCTCAGTTGGTAGAGCAGCTGATTCGTAATCAGCAGGTCATCGGTTCAAGTCCGATCGTCGGCTCCAACAAGTTCTGGGCATCCGAATCCTCCCAGCGTTGCCAGTGGAGGGGTTCGATCACTGGAACAATCAACTCGAAATGCGGCGCCAGTCAATTGAACATCATCATCACGGCGCGAAGTATCCAGAGATATCCAGGATCAGCTGGGTCGAGCCCTGCGCCCATGCATCCGTCTTTCCGTTGACGTTGGGCACGATCGCCATGTTCGAGGTTATCGCGCCGTCTTGGGCATTCAGCGTCGAAACGATTGGCTGCTGCTGACTGTCCGGCCAAAGCGTCAGGAAGTAGAGCGGTCCGTTTGGAATCACGGTGGCATTGAAAACGTAGCCTTCCGAAGTCGCGGGAGGCGCGCACGGGCTGGTCCGCACATTGACCGTGAGTTCTCCCTGGAAGGGCTGGCCTCCGCCGCTGCGGGTATCGAGCACGCGGCACGGGGTCAGGGCATAGAACGACAGGCCGCCCGAACCCGGCGGAGCGAAGTAGCCGTCGACGTCGATCAGCAAGTCGGTGTCGTCGGTGACGTAGGTGGCGATGGCGCCGTTCGTACCGGCGGATACGAGTGCAGCATTGGCGACGTTTGTTCCCGTGGGATCGTTCAGTGTCGAAACCTGCGGCTGTTGTTCTCCCGCAGGCCACACCGTCAGGTAGCCAAGGTGCGAGGCCTTCGGCAGCGCCGTGAAGTTCATGGAATAGGCGACCGCATCGCCGGGCAATCCGCAGCTGCCTTCGAGCACCGGGAAGTCACGCTCGTGATGGCCCTGTAAATACGGTCCGCCGAGATTGCCATCGGGACCGCGGGTGTCAACGACGCGGCACGGATTGAGTGGGTAAAACGCCAGCGTGTCACTGCCACTCTCCGTGAAGTAGCCATTGATGTCGAGGATGACGTTGGTCGTATCCGTCACATAGACACTGACTGCACCGTCAGGCGTGCCTGCGGGAATAATTGCGGCGTTGGCCTTCGTGCGTCCATCGGGCGAGTTCATCGTCGAGACGATGGGTTGACCTTCGCCCGTGGGCCAGATGGTCAAGTAGCCGAGACGGCCCGTCGTCACCACAGTGACATTCAGCGAATACGCGAGAGCGTCAGAGGGAATGCCACAGGGATTTCCGCTCTGCGCCAGCGGGAAGGAGCGAGAGTTGTGTCCTGAGATGGGCGGTCCGCCGAAAGCTCCGTTGGGATTGCGGGTGTCGACGATGCGGCACGGCGGCAGCGTCACGAATTTCACTGCCGTGGGTATGGGATTCACGATCTGCACCACCGAACCCTGGCTGGGCGAGTAATTGCCGTCGCCGGAGTAGCTGGCGACAACGACGTCCGTACCCGTCGGCAACGCTGACGTCGTACAAACTGCGGTTAGCAAATTCGACAGCGCGACACTCGTGCAGCCGGAGATCGCCGTACCGTTCGATGTGAAGCTGACCGTGCCGGTCGGCTGCGGAGGTCCTGAGGGGCCGACCGTCGCGGTGATGGTCACCGACTGTCCAACGGTTGAAGGATCCGGAGTGCTGGTGACCGTGGTGATAGTGGCGGGCAGTTCCACGACCTGTTGCACGGTATTGGACGTGCTGCCGGCATAGCTGCTGTTGCCCTGGTAAATGGCGACCAGACTGTGCGTGCCGAGGGTCAGACTGGAGTAGTTCAGCGTCGCCACTCCATTGCTCAAAGCCATCGTACCAATCTGCGTGCCATCACTTTCAAAGATCACATTGCCCGTCGGGGTTGACCCGTTCTGCGCCGTGACCGTCGCGGTTAAGGTGACGTTCTGCCTTTCGTGCGAAGGATTCGGAGTACTCGTCAGAACCGTGCCAGTGGGAATCGGTGGTGGCGTCAACTGGAAGACGGTGCCGTCGCCGCTGGAACCGCCGGTCGAGGTTGTACCGTAGAAGTTTCCGTCTGTGCCTTGTGCCAGCCCGGCATAAGGGGCCGCGCCGTCACCTCCGTTGAAACTGTGCAGAGTGGTCAGCGCGCCTTGGGGTGTGACTTGGAAGATCGAGCCAACATTATTGGCCCCGCCGAGGTAAGTTGTTCCGTAAAAGTTTCCGTCGCTGCCCTGAAGCAGCTCGCCGTAAGGGGCGCTGCCGTCAGCGCAGGGATATCCCCCTGGACAAAAGTTATAGACGGTGGTCAGCGTGCCGCTGGAGCTGATTTTAAAGACGGTGCCGCCGCCGTGGGCCCCGGCAAGAGTAGTTGTGCCGTAGAAGTTTCCGTCCCTGCCCAGGATCATGCCGGCGTAAGGGTCGCCGCCGTCATTGCCCTCGAAGGTGTGCAGCAAAGTAAAAGTGCCGTTGGGAGTGATTTTGAAAACCGTGCCATAGTTGAAGCCGTTGGTCCCGCCGTCACGGGTTGTTCCGTAGAAATTCCCATCGCTGCCCTGCACCAAACCGCCGTACGGAGCGCAGCCCTCGGTGCAGGCGAAGCTGTACAGAACGGTCACGTTCCCACTTGAGGTGATTCTGTATACCGTGCCATTGCCGTGTTGGGTTCCACCAGCTGTGCTGGTGCCGTAAAAATTTCCATCGCTGCCTTGGATCAGGCCGGCGTAGGCGTACCCGGCATCACCCTGGCCTGGGTCGAAGGTATGCAGGGTAGTCAGGGTTCCGCCGGGGGTGATTTTGAAGGCTGTGCCGGCGCCGTTTGACCCACCATCCTGGGTTGTCCCGTAGAAATTCCCGTCGCGGCCCTGGATGAGCCCGGCAGTAGGTTCCCTGCCGTCGGAGTTTCCCGCGAAGCTGTGCAGAATAGTCACGGTGCCACTTGGGGTGATTTTGAAGACCGTGCCGTCATTGTGGGCTCCCCCAGACTCGGTTGTCCCGTAGAAGTTGCCATCCCCGCCCTGCACTACCGAGGCGTAGGAATCAGCACCGTCGTTCGGGTGTCCTGCAAAGTAGTGGAGCGTAGTCAAGGTTTGGGCCGACGAGGCAATCGCCGTCGCAGCGCTGAGCACAAGAACCCTGAAAGCCACTTTTAACAACCTGGGATTCTCCATTCCCTGTCCCTTCCGGTTTCGCGCGGCTCGACTATTCTTCTGCGGGGATGCGAGGCAAATTAATGAGGAAAATGGGCGCAGTCTCAGCGTGAGAATTGTCATGACACCGTGGCAGAATCGACCACGATAGATTGCCCATAGTTCCTCCTAAGGAGAGGCTCGGCTTTGCTATACTTCTCGCCATCCGCGCGAGACATCCCCGTTCTGGGCTGACATGAGCATTTTCCTTCGCGTGATCGTGCGGATCGCAACAGTCGGGCGTTGTCCGTAGACTGATCCGCTACTGTGGCTGCAAGCTAACTGTTCCTGCTGGCCGACCTCAAGTGGCGGAAGACGACAGGCAACGACAAATCACGGCAGACGAGCGGCATCGGGTTGAAAACATGGGCTCGGCCGGACAAGTCGGACGAAGCGAGCAGGTTGCTGCCAGCTCGGGACGAAGGCTGGACTCGTGGAAGGCCATCGCGCAATACCTGGGTCGTGACGTTCGGTCTGTCCAACGCTGGGAGCGCGACCGCGGCCTGCCCATCCATCGCTTGCCTGGACAAAGGGGAGGAGCGGTCTTTGCTTACGAGGACGAGCTCAACGAGTGGCTGAGGTCAGGACCCGAGAGAGTCGACCCCAACGGACTGCCCGCGTTCGAAGCGCCCGGCGATAAGGTCGAGCAGCCCGATGCCCCTCCGTTGGTCGCTTGGTCTCGGCTGTCTTCAAAGAGATGGCTAATCCTGGCGGCGCTGCTCCTGATAGGCACACTGCTTCTGGCATGGCGCGGTGGATGGATCCCCGGTTTTTCCCGCCCCCTTCGCTCCATCGCCGTGCTTCCTCTGCAGAATCTTTCCAGCGACCCTGACCAAGAGTACTTTGCTGACGGGATGACCGATGAACTCATCACCGATCTGGCACAGGCGCGTGAACTGAAGGTCGTCTCAAAGACGTCGGTGTTGCAATACAAAGGGACCTATAAGCCCTTGCCGCAGATCGCCCGTGAACTTGGCGTGGATGCAGTGGTGGAAGGCTCGGTGCTTCGCGACGGCGACCGGGTTCGTATCACCGCACAGTTGATTCGAGCCAGCACGGACCGGCATATCTGGGCGCAGTCTTATGAGGGCGATGTTAGGAACGCCCTATCTCTGCAAGCCAGGATCGCCGAATCCATCACCGACGAGGTTCGCCTCAAGCTGACGGAACAGGAACGCAACCGCTTGACTGCTCCACGAAGTTACGACCCGGAGGCTTACGATCTTTACCTGCACGGCCGTTACATTTCGGCGCGTAGGAATGAGCAGGCGCTGCAAGAGGCGATCCGATACTACCGTCAAGCCGTGCTGAAGGATCCTGGCTTCCCCCTTGCCTACGCGGGCCTGTCCGATGCTGAAACGTTGCTGGCTTTATTTGGCAGCGGCGACTCCTGGCGAGTAGAGGCCGCGGCGGACGCCCGCAAAGCCCTGGCTCTGGACGATGGTTTGGCCGAAGCCCACACTTCATTGGCGGCCGTCAGCGTCTTGAACTGGAACTGGGGGGAAGCGGAACGAGAATTTGGCCGCGCCCTCGAGCTCAATCCTAACGACGCACAAACCCATCATTGGTACGGCAATCTATATCTCACGCCGAAGGGCCGGCACAAAGAGGCAGCGGCCGAGCTACAACGAGCTCTGGATCTGGACCCTTTGTCGCTGGCGATCAGCACCGACCTGGGCTTCTCGTACTTCCTCGATGGCCAGTACGACGCGGCATATGCGCAGTATCAAAAAGTGTTGGCCACAGATTCCGATTTTCTGCCCGTCCATTATCAGTTGGTTGCGTATTTCCGGCAGCGCCAGATGTACCACCGCGAGATCGAAGAGATGGTCAGGAATTCGCAATTGGCGGGGCGTCCACTGATCGCGCAAGACATCGAGCATTTATCGAGTGATCGCCAGAAGCTTTTTCAGACGATGGCGGCAACGGGCGGAAACTTTCACCATCCCGAAGAGTATGCAGGTTCGTCTCCCACTTCCGTCGAGGCGTATCTAATGATCGGCGACAAAACCAAGGCGCTGGCGGCTCTGGAGGATGCTCACCGCAACCACGATCCGTACATGATCTACATTGCAGTCAATCCAGCGCTGACTCCCCTTCAGGGAGATCCAGATTTCCAGGAATTAGAGCAAACGGTCGGATTGCGCTCGCGCTAGTGGAACTCAAGCCTTCATGACGGGCCGTTCTTCACGCGGCCGCGGGTACCCGGACTTCACCTTAAGGTCGCGAGCCAACCCTTCGCGTTTCGCTGCTGGTTGCAGCCTTTCTCACTGCCCATTCCCTAGAGGAATACAGCTGCTACCTTTGCCCTTTGGCGGCGTTCAAGAACCTCCGCTGATACGAGATCACCTGATTGCTGGTCGTGAATTGCGCTAGATAGTTCGGCTCGGCCGTCACGACTATCCTGTCCATCACGTCCTCGTATTGGGGATGGGCGAGAAGGTTATCGATGTCGGGGAAATTGCTCTCGCCCTCCATACTGCAGAGGATCAGCCGAGTATCCGGCAGGTTGACGTTGCGCAACAGTCGCAGATTGTGGCGGACGGCGTCGAGTCCGTCCGATCCCTCCGGGGAATTGAATTGCCGATAGCGCAGGATGTGCTCGGCCCTCTGCTTCACCTTGAATAAATCGAGTTCGGCATCTTCGGGCGAAAGATAGTCTTTGTCGATCAGCATTGTTCGCAGATCTTCGAGATGCTTGGGTTCGTCCGTGACCGCGAACAGATCGAGATGTCGCTTCATCGTTTCGGACTGAAACGTACGGTGCCGGATGAAGCAGTTGATGAAGTACGGCTTGGCCTGCAACGCAAGCAGCGCCTGGTAGGGTTCGAACATCAGCGTAAAGTTCACACGAAAGCCATGCTCATGCAGCAGCAAAGCGAGGTTGTGTCCGTGAAAAGCGTCGCGGGTCTCTACCTGGTCATAACGCCTTCCGAACTTCTTGTTTCCGGTCAGCAACTGCCCCATGGTTTCCGAGTTGACTGGCCCGGTATGCGGGACCTTGATGACGACCCGGTACTCGGAGAGCAGTTCGCGAAAGTGATAGACCTCGTCGAGAATCTCCTGCTCCGATGTGGCGAACGGATTGTTCAGCTCGACACTGATATCGCAGCCGGGACCGAGGATCCTGCCCAACTCGCATATCACTTCATCGCGGTTCTGGAACAGACGATCTACGTTCGCTTTCGGGTTGTTGATGAATAGGTCGTAGATGATGCCGGGATTACAAGTCAGATTGCATACCAGATTTCGGATCGGCTCGACCTCGTAGGGATTGGCCGTGTCCGCCGAGAACAGAACGTTGGTGGGACGCTTTTTCCCATTCTTGCCGTAGGAGATGTCCCGTACCAGTTCCAACCTTAAAACGCGATCCGCTTCCAACTTGAGTTCAACCCGGAAGCCGGCCGGCAACTCACCCGCAGGCACGTCGAAGTAATCGATCACGCGATGGAAGTTGGGTGTGGCGCCGACGTATTCGGTCCACGGCAGCAGATCACGGAAGGCGTCAAACGAAAGCGGCAGATGCGAAGCCCTGCTGACACAGTCTTCATCACCCTGGATCACTCGTACGCGATGATCGGCGCTGGCCGAACCGATTAACGTGGAAAGGCTGCATTGGACGTTCTGATGATATTCCGTGGATGCCCGGCTGTGAGGGCCTCGGCTCGGTGCGGGAAAGATATTCTGAAAGGCAGAGTTGATGTGTTCGAGCTCATTTGCGGCGGGCATGGTTCCGGGAGGGGTTTCCGACGTTGTGGGCATGACAGATGCTCCTGACGGAAAGTGCGGCGCGAGCTCACAGCGATTCTGGAAGCGAGAAAAAACCGCCCGGCGAAATCGTGCTGAAGACGATGGCGCAGGGCGGTTTTGTATTAGGGCTCTACCGCGTGCTCAACATGGCACTTGGGGTTTTGCGTGTCAAGGTTATCTAACCGTCCGAGATGTGATGAGGGCACAACCCGGAAAAGCCGGACTTGAGGTATGAATTAGGTAGCGGGGCAAACCAGGTCGGCCCCAGGACTACTCCTTTGGCTTCGCAATATCGAGTTATGAGATATAACGGTAAGATCAAGCCGGGCTCGCGCGAGGGCATGGCTGCCTCCGAATCGGATGAGCGACCGCTGATACAGGATGAGCTTTACGCGTGGTTGCAACAGTCCAGAGTCATTCCCTCGCTCCGCAGCGTAGACAACCTATCGGCTGCCTGCGCGTCGCCGTCGAAGATCACTTTTCTTCTCTTTGGCACGCCTTTGATCATTGGCGATCTGGCCTTGCGGCTGAGAGACGCCGGCAAGTTGCCTATCGCCAATATGGATCTGCTGGCAGGTTTCGCGCGAGACGCAGCCGCCATCGAGTTTCTGGCGAAGGCGGGTGTGGCAGGAATTATCTCCACCCACCAGGACACGCTTCGTACCGCGCGCTCGCACGGGTTGCTGGCTTTTCAAAGAACATTTGCCCTCGACTCGGTTGCGGTCTCGAATAGCGTTCGTTCACTGGAACATTTTTTGCCTGACGTGATCGAACTGTTGCCGGCCATCGCAGCTCCTTTCATCCTACCCATGTTGCGTGCCGCTCGCCCCAAGCTGCCTGTGATTGGCTGCGGCTTGGTCCATTACCTCAGCCAGATCGACGAATTAGTGAAGCAGGGAATCACGTCCGTCTCCGTCAGCGAGCCCTCGCTCTGGATTTTGTAGCCGCGAGTGGCGTTCCGAATCGGAACTTTCCACTGCTTTTTCTCTCGCGTTGTGGATATATGTTTTGTGTAGCCAGATCGTTCGTATATAGAATTTTATTGCGGCAAAGACATCGTAGATAAAGCCGTCCTCCGTCTGCCAACGTGATTTCGGAGGGCGGCTTTTTCTCGTTTGCACGAAATTTCACCGGCGCGAGCCGGTTATTCAAACGACAGGCGCTTGTCTTCTCCGCGAGCACGGTGACTTGGTGATCGCGAACATCGACTGTGCTCAACTCGAAGCCGCAAGCGGTATGGCTGCACAAGTAATGCAATCTTAAATTGAGGCGAATCTCATGCCAAAGAGTGTGATCAGCCTGTCAGACGTGGAGCACGCAGTGCTCGCGATGGCAGCCGTCGCGTTCAGCAACGAAAAATATTTCGGCGACCTGGATGGAGAGATGGGCGATGCCGACTTCGGCAAATCGCTGGCTCAAGGCTTCCAGGCGATTCAGGCCGAGTTCGACAAAATCGATCATTCCGATATCGGAGTGTTGCTCCTGAAGTGCGGAATGATCTTCGCAGCCAATGTCGGAGGTTGTTCTGGTCCGATCTGGGGAACAGCTTTCATGCGCGCAGGCATGACCGCGAAAGGCAAGCAGACTCTGACCCTCACCGATGTTGTGGCGATGGGACGGAATGCGGTCGAAGGAATGCGGGCACGGGGCGGAGCCTCGGCGGGCGACAAAACGCTGCTCGACGCCATCATTCCGGCCATTGACAAGATCGAAGAGCTCTCCAAGAAAGACCCTGACGACGTACTAGGGGCTCTGCACGCTGCCTCCGACGCGGCTACGGCGGCGATAGAAGGGACGCGAGGCTTGGTCGCAAAGCGCGGCCGGGCTTCCTACGCTGGGGAGAGAACGATCGGAACGCTGGATCCCGGGATTGTTGCGGTCGCCACCATGGCCGCCGCCATCGTGAAGGAACTGGAGTCCGCAGAAACACTCGCAGCCGCACATGCGTGAGCAGTGCCCGCGCAGCATGTGATAACTAACCGCATTAATACTCTAGTTTGAAAGAGGAGCAATACATGAACAAATTCATGAATGATCCGGCAAACTTTGTGCCCGAGATGCTGCAGGGCATCTACATGGCAAACCAGGACAAACTGAAATACATTGCGAAGTACAACTGCCTCTGCCGCGCCGATCGTCCCGACGACAACTTTGTTTCGATCATCCAGGGATCGGGCAGCGGACATGAGCCGGCGCATGTGATGGCCGTGGGCCGTGGCATGCTCGATGCAGCCTGTCCCGGCAACGTGTTTGCGGCTCCGCCGTCCGAGTTTCCCTTCGAGGTCACCAAGCTGATGAACTCGAAGAAAGGCGTCCTGCACATCGTCAACAACTATTCCGGCGATCGTATGGTGTGGGACATGGCTCGCGAAATGTGCGAAGCCGAAGGCATGAAGATCGGCGTGGTGCTGATGGATGACGATGTCGCGGTCATGAACAGCGCCTATACAGTCGGTCGTCGCGGTGTGGCCGGCAATTTCTTCTCCATCAAGTGCTGCGGTGCCGCCAATGAAGAAGGCGCTTCGCTGGAGGAGTTGGTCACCATCGGCAAGAAGGTGAACAGCAACGTGCGCACCATGGGCGTCGCGATCACCGGCTGCACGCCTCCGGGCAAAGACAAGCCGATCTTTACCTGCGCCGATGGCGAGATGGAACTAGGCGTAGGCATTCATGGTGAGAAGGGCCGTCGCCGCGCACCCCTGCCGAAGGCCGATGCGGTGGTCGACGAGCTGTTCGAGGCCGTTGCCGGTGATCTGCCGTTCGAGAAGGGCGACAATGTAGGCCTGATGATCAACGGTCTGGGCGGAACGCCTCCCAGCGAGCTATTCCTGCTGTACCGCCGCGCCGCCTGCCGTGCGAAGGATCGCGGACTGAATGTCGTGCACAACTATGTTGGTAACTACTGCACGTCACTCGAAATGGCAGGGTTCTCGCTGACCCTGATCCGGCTGGATGCCGAGTTGAAGCACCTGATCGAAGCTCCGGCCGAGATCCCGTGGAGGGTGTTCTAACAGAGGTGGTACTTCGTTTTCCGGAGGCCTTTGCTGCACCTTGCACAAAGGCCTTCTTCTGGGAGAAGAAATCATGCCTGTCGTATCGATGAAGGAACTGTTGCACCCTGCCTTTGAGGAGCGTTATGGTGTGCCCGCTTTCAATATCGTGAATGACCTCACGATGGCGGCCGTGCTGGAAGCTGCGGAGCAGGCCAAGTCTCCGGTGATAGTGCAAGTGTCGGTGAAGACCGTGAAGATGTTTGGCGCCAAACTCATCCAGCGGATGTTCGAGGAGATGGCGTCTCATGTTTCCATTCCCGCAACCCTGCACCTCGATCATTGCCCCGATGTAAAGATGATCAAGATCTGCCTCGATGCGGGATGGAATTCAGTTTTGTTCGACGCGTCCAAGCTTAGCTACGAAGACAACCTGCGTCAGTGCAAGGAAGTGGTCGCAATGGCGCGGAAGGTTGGCGCTGCGGTTGAGGGAGAACTGGAAGCGGTGCGGGGTGTGGAAGATGGCGTCGGCAGCGACGAAGAGGGAGGTCTGGTTCCGCTGGACAAGTGTGTAGAGTTCCTGGAACAGACCGGGATCGACACCTTTGCTCCCGCAATTGGAACCGCTCACGGCCTCTACAAATCGGCCCCGAAGATCAACTTTCAGCGGGTGCGCGAGATCGTCAAGGCCCATCCAACTCCTATCGTTTTGCACGGCGGCACGGGGCTGGCCGACGACGTCTTCCAGCGCCTGATCGCCGAAGGTTGCGCCAAGGTCAACATCTCGACTATGTTGAAAATTACCTACTGCGACGCTTATCGTGAGTATCTCGACGCCAAGCCGCAGGAGCACGATCCACTGAAGCTGATGGCGGGCGTTAAGGAAAAGCTATTGCCAATGATAGCGCGCTTCATGACGGTCTTCGGCAGTGCCGGCAAGGCAGAGATGGCGGTACACACCCATGGATAGAGCGTTGATTTTCGATTGCGATGGCGTCCTGGGCGACACGGAGCCCGACGGCCATCTGGTCGCCTTCAACCAGATGTGGAAGAAAATGGGGATTCCGTGGCAGTGGTCGAAAGAGCAGTATGGTGTGAAGCTGAAGATCGGCGGAGGCAAAGAGCGCATGGCCAGCCTCTTCCACGATGCCGACTTCCGCGCGCACTTTACTCCTCCTGAGAAGGAGGAAGAGCGCAGGGCCCTTTTGGCCAGCTGGCACAAAGAGAAGACGGCGATCTACCAGCAGATTATCAACTCCGGACAGATCCCTCCCCGGCCGGGGATTAAACGCCTGTCCGAGGAAGCCCGCGCCGCCGGATGGAAGCTGGCTGTCGCCTCCACTTCTGCCCCGGACGCTGTTGCGGCGGTGCTTCGTCGCGCCGTAGGCGAGGAACTGGCGAAAGAGTTCCTGGTCTTGTCGGGTGACATTGTCCCAAAGAAAAAGCCTGCACCCGACATCTATAACCTGACACTGGAACGTTTAAAATTGGCACCACAACAGTGCGTTGCAGTGGAGGACTCGCGAAACGGAATGCTGGCGGCGTATGCCGCTCATATCCCGGTCATCGTAACGGTTAGCGAGTACACGACGAACGAGGATTTCAGCGAAGCTGAATTCGTGGTCGATTCGCTGGGCGAGCCCGGTGGTCCGAAGTCGACGGTACTGGCGAACCGCGCCGGAGCGGGCATCTCTGACTGCGTGAGGCTGGAACAATTAGCTGCTTTGCTTCCAACCCCCGCAAGGGTCTAGGTCGGGGAAACGCAGAATTCATGCCCCGGTTCACATATCCGAGCCGGGGATTTTCTTGCGCCTAATGCAGCCAGATTTCAGCCGGTTCAAAATGTACTTTGCAATTTTGGCAAGGGAATGCGACTCTCTTGGGTGAGGAATCACTCCCCCGGCAAATGCTGAACATGACGACCGAGCCTCAGGAACAAACAAAGTTTCAGAAAAAAGTCCTAACCGCCAAACTGACGAAGTCCATCCTCATCTCGCCTGACTCCAAACATCTGGAGTTCAAGGTGAATGAAATGGAGCAGTTCCCCTTCAAGGCCGGCCAGTTCGTTTCGATTCGCGAGCAACGTCCGGACGGCAAATGGCACACCCGCGCGTACTCGATCGCGTCGCCGCCGCGAACAGATGGTACCTTCGATGTCGTTCTCAACCGGGTTGAAGAGGGCTTCATGTCGAACTGGCTCTGCGATATTGAGGTGGGGACCGACGTGACCTTTCACGGTCCGCACGGTCTGTTCGTGATGCGCGAGCCAAAGCACGATGCCGTATTTATCGCCACCGGAACGGGGATAGCGCCCTTTCGCAGCATGGTGCAATGGCTCTTTGCCGAGCCCGAGCGCAATCAGGATCGGCACATCTGGCTGGTGTTTGGAACACGCTACGAACACGGCATCTACTACAAGGAAGAGTTCGAGCAGATCGACCGCGAGCATCCCAACTTCCATTACGTTTGCACACTCAGTCGCTGCAAGGATGATTGGCAGGGCTGCCGCGGTTATGTCCAGGACCACGTGCGCGAAATTGTCCGCGGACATCCCGATATGATTGCTTACATCTGCGGCCTGAACGACATGGTGGATCATAACCGCAAGATGCTGATGGAAGAGATGGGCTGGGACCGTAAGCAAATTGTGTTCGAGCGCTACGATTAAACCGGCAATTGGCAGTCAGCAATTAGCCAAAGCAAGTTCGTGACTGGCTTTCCTGCAAAATGAACGGCCATCAGGTCAGGCTCGCGCGTCTGCGGTTGTCTCACTTCTGTCGATATGGTCTCGCCTGTTTTCTGATTGGCGCGTGCGGCAGTGCTGTAGCCCAAGACTGGAAGAAAGTTCATCGGGCCGACGACGAGAAGTGGGCGAAGAGGACCGGGCTGGATCCCTCCGTGATTCACAAAATGTCGCGGATGGCCGCCAATGCCGGAGACGAGAAGGACGACGACTCGCGCATCGCGAACGTTGATTTGGAGGGTCTGGCCGACCGGCATGACGTATTGTTCGTAACGTATGCGGGCGAGAAGAATTGTCTGACCATCACGGTCTTTCGGCAGTTCTCGCCGACGCAGTTCAAGAAAGAATGGTCGGTGCAGCAACCGCCTGACGGCATCGGCTTCTGCGACACCGATTTTGGAAGCGCGGCCGCCGACGCCACGAACGGCATCATTGCGGTGAGTGTCCCACGCTCTCGAAAGGACGGTGATGTGATTTATACCGTGTACGCGTACGACTGGAACGGGATTACCTACCGCTTCGCCGGCCAGAAGGAAGTGCAGGGAAGATAGCTGGTCCGCCCTTACTTCAACGCATTCCCCAGAAATCCCGACACATCCTGCTTAAGATGGTCCAGCGAGTCGCTACGCAGATACATCATGTGTCCAGCCTCGTAATAGCCGAGCGTGATCTTCTGGTGCTGCCCGGGCTCCAGGCTCATGTGGCTAAGAGTGTATTGCGTAGCGAAGTACGGCGTCGCCAGGTCGTAATAGCCTGACGCAACGAACAGCTTCATGTATGGATTCTTGACGAACGCCTGCCGCAACGATTCGCTAGTGTCAGGAAATCCCTCCCCTGCCGATCCCCAATCCCAGTGCGGCAGCCCTTCCAGCACGCTGTATTCAACGTCAGTTTTATAGCCGAGATCAGCCCGCACGTAGTTATTAAAGGTCGCAGTGAAGGGTGGACGAATCACCGCCATCGTCGGATCGTAGAAATCTCCCTGAGGACCGGTGGAGAGCGGGCCGGTGAACCGGCTGTCCAGACGCCCGACGATCAAGCGCTGATGGCGCAGGAGTTCTCCACAGAAGATCCACTGCTTGACGCGGAGATCGTTCTCTTCGAGGACACTGCGGTCCAGACCGGTAAAGCGCGCGAGTTGGTCGACAATGTTTTGTCGCTCTTGCGGGCTGAGGTTATCGCCCTTGCCAAGCGCAGCCGCGTAAGGTCCGGAAGCAAACTCCTCCGCCTCACGCAATACGCTTTGCAGATCTTTCTGCTGCAGGTCAGGCGGCAGTTTCTTGTGAAACCATGCCGTCGAGGTGTAGCTGGGAAGGTATACCTCGTAGGGCAGGTCGTTACCGCGTGAGAACTCCAGCGTCTGAAAATTCAAGACCGAGGAAACCAGCACAACACCACTCAGCGCGATGCCTTTGTCGATGAGATATCCGCTCAAACCGGCGGCGCGAGTGGTTCCGTAGCTTTCACCGACGAGGAAGAGTGGCGAGGTCCAGCGCTGATAGCGCGTCAGGTAGAGGCGAATGAACTCGCCTACCGACGAGATGTCGCCTTTCAAGCCAAAGAACTTCTTCTCGAAGTCCTTCTTGGTGGCGCGGCTGAAGCCGGTTCCGACTGGATCGATGAAAACCAGGTCGGTCTGGTCGAGCCAGGTCTGCTGGTTGTCGATCAACTCAAACGGCGGGGGAGGCATGCTGCCGTCCGGCAACATCTTCACGCGCCGTGGCCCGATTGCACCGATATGCAGCCAGATCGACGCCGAGCCTGGGCCTCCATTGAACGAGAACATCAGAGGACGGTTCGGGCCGGCATTGTCCAGCGTGTAGGCGACGAAGAACATATTGGCTTCGACTTCGTCGGTCTCGCTGTTGCGGATCGGCATCAACCCAGTGGTTGCCGTGTAATGCAGTACCCGCCCGCCCACATGGATTTCGTGGTGGGTGACGATGGGCGCGGTTTCTTTCTGCGCTTCGTTGCTCTTGGGAGCTTCGGCCGCCGGCTTGAGCGTCGCCGACTTCTCGGCGGTCTGCGGCTGACTGCCGGCGTTCTTCTGATCCGCTTCCTTTTCCTGAGCGGCGGCGCCGATCAGGAAGCTTAGGGATACGGCGCATACAGCAACGAAATGACGCAATCTCATCCTCTTGCCGCTTTCCGCCGCTCGCGCTCGACCTTCGAAGCTTCGCGACGGCGCAGTGCTCCTTCGTAGCGGCGTTTGTCTTCTTCTGTCTCTGGAATCACCGGCGCGACCTCCAGCTTTCGTCCATGACGATCCACGGCAACAAAGGTTAGATAGGCGGTCGCCACTTTCTGACGAGTGCCGGAAATATAGTTTTCAACCAGCACTTTGACACCGACTTCCATGGAAGTATGGAAAACGCGATTGACTGCCGATTGCAGGATCACCATGTCGCCCACATGCACCGGCACCAGGAAATCGATGTGGTCCATGGAGGCAGTGACCGCGTAAGAGTGCGAGTGACGATGCGCGGCCAGAGCTCCCGCCAAGTCGATCCAGTGCATCAGTCGGCCGCCGAGCAGTGCTCCCAGCGGGTTGGTGTCGTTCGGCAGAACGAGTTCGATCATCTCTGATTTCGACTCGCTCACCGGCCTCGGTCGCAAATTGCCTTCAGTGTCGTTCATATCTTTTATGGGCGAGGACACGGCTCAGGCTCCGGGCTGGCGCGTCGCTCCAGCTGTATCTGCACATAGCACTCGGCCATGCGTTGCACGCGCGCATCTTCATGCTTGCTCAGCCATGTCGCTGATGATTTTTCATACAGAAGCTCACCACTGCTCGCAGGCAGATAGGCCAGTTCGCTCGCGAATCGCACACGCAGGACGCCATGGCATTCCTCTCCCAGCGCGAAACGCACTGCATCGGCATGGCGGGCCTTGGGTAGTCGCGTGCAATGCTTCGCGTAGCCCAGATTGCATCCCGATTTGAGTTCGCCCTCGGAGGGATGGACTCCATCGTGCCCGGGAGCCGTACACCTGCCGGACCATCCGGCAGCCAGCGGAAGACGTTGCGGAAACGGCCATGTAGATTCCATTCGTTGTTCGGGCATGAAAAAGGGGCAGGCCACAGCTTCCTCGCGAGTCTCGAAGTAATGCCAATTGTAACGGTCATACCCTTCTGCATCCAGCAGGGCGTACTTCCAAAGCTTCGCCCCCTCATGCGATGATCAAAGCCTGGAGAGCCGATATGCCTGATGACAGCCGCGTAGCTGCCCTGAAAGAGCTTCTCACTGCCAATCCTGACGATGCTTTCGCTCGCTACGCGCTTGGGCTGGAATTGTCCGGCTCAGGCGACACCGACGCCGCTTTGGCCGAATTCCAGCGTCTGCTGTCTTCTCATCCCGACTACACCAACGGCTACTTCATGGCTGCGCAGACGCTGGCGCGCGCTGATCGCAAAGATGAAGCTCGCGCGATGCTACAACGCGGAATTGAGTCAGCGAGCCGCACCCGCAATCAACATGCTCTCGCCGAAATGGAGGGTATGCTGGATGAATTGGATGGCGCTTGAGGCCGAGCGCCTCTGGAATCCGTTCAAACCTTGCACCTTTAGGCGATAATGACGGGAGGATGCTCCAGCTCCCCTCGCAGAGGGCTCGGTTTGCCCATGGTCGGCCGCACATCTTGCTACTGTGCGCCGTTGTGGTATGTCTAAGCGCGACGGCGGTCGCGCAGACACCCTCCTCTGTCAAAACTCTTCTCGGTGTAGGCCAATCGAAACCGGCGGCGCCGGTCGCCCCTGCGCCGAGTCAGCCTGTCGCTTCAGCCCCCGTACCTCCAACAGCGATCCCGCTCCCCGATGTGGCCTCTCGCTCCGAAGATCTGAAGCGCACTCTGCGCGGCGTTACCGATCAGCTGCCCACGCAAGAAGAAGTGGATTCAGCAAAGGCGGCCCTGGATGAGCGCGACGACGCGCTACAAGCCCGGCAGAAAGCAGTCGACGAATTGCTGGGAGGTACGCCTAGCAGCCTGGAGTTGCGCGAAGAGGAAAACTTTTGGCGGGCAAAACAGAAGGAAACCGGCGACCTTCGCAATCAGCTGCTGGCATGGGCGAACGCTGCGCAGGCGGGCGTGCAGCAGTTGCAAGTGGAACAGCCCGTATGGAACGAGACCCTGCAGCAGAACGAATCCACGCCCGACCTCGGGCCCACTCTGGACGTCCTGAAGAAGTCAGTCAGCGAACTGCAGCGGGTTACAAAGTATGCGCAGGATGAATTGCGCGTCATCGTCAACCTGCAGATCCGTGGCGCCAGCCAGGACCAGCTCGCAATTGACGTGCTGGACCGTCTGCAGAAGGCCCGCGAGCATGCCGACAGCCGCATCTTCGAGCGCGATAGCCTGCCACTGTGGCAGGTGGAACAACGGCGGCAGGTGGGCGAAAACAGAGAGCTGTTTCAGACAGCGACGAATCGGCTGATGGGCATTCGCGCCTTCGTCGCTCAAACTAACGGCGCGATTGTGTGTCTGCTGATTTTTCTTGTGTTATGTCTGCTTGGTTCCCATCAGCTTAACATCAGGACGAGAGGCAGGCTTCCGGAGAGCGAGGAGCAGGCTGAGGCGCTGCACATTGCGCGACACTGGATCGCGCTGGGAGTGCTGCCACCGCTGCTGGCTGCATACCTGCTGGCGCCGCTCGCTCCATTGTCCCTGGTCGGCCTGGTCATCCTGGCCTCTTTCATCCCCATTCTGATTCTGCTGCCACGCCTCATACGACCGCGTTTCCGTTTGCTGCTGTACTGCATCGCCGCCGTGTATACGTTCAATGCTTTTGTGGCATGGATCTCATTTTCGCCAACCCACAAGAGGGAGATGCAGTTTCTTGCGAATGTCGCGGTGTTCGCGATCTTCGCATTTCTGGTACGTCCGAAACGAATCTCCCGGCCGGATGACACCGGCCGGATGACGTGGTTACGCATTTTTGGAATTCGCGTCGGTGTCGCGGTATTAGGAACGTCTCTGCTCGCCAATTTGTTCGGCTACGTCAAGCTGTCACAGTTTCTCGGCATATTGTGCATCTACAGCACATTCATCGCGATCAGCGTGCTAACCGGAGTCAAGGTTTTCACGCGTTTGCTGCTGGAAGGCGCGGATCTGCCGGGAGCCCAGCGGTTGGCACTCGTCCGCATGCATCGCGACGGCATTGTGCGTTGGGTGCCGCGGGTGCTTCAGTGGAGCGGTGTCCTGATTTGGCTATTCGTTACGGTCAACCTCCTCGGCCTGAGCGACTGGATTGGTAAAGGCGTCGACGCTGTGCTCGATTTTCGTATCGCCGGAGGTTCGGCCGGCGTCACCTTGGGAGGCGTCCTCGGGTTCTTCGTAATCTTATTGGTCGGTTATGGCATCTCCAGTTCCGTTCGCTTTCTGCTGCGCGAGGAACTACTCAGTCACTTCCATCTGTCCCGCGGGCTGCCCGAACTGATCGCTTCGATGCTGCACTATATTCTGCTGGTGCTGGTGTTCTTCTTTGCTGTGAATGCTGGGGGAGTGGAATTAAACAAGTTTACGGTTCTTACCGGCGCATTGGGTGTGGGCGTCGGCTTCGGATTGCAGAACATCGTCAACAACTTCGTCTCTGGCCTAATTTTGCAGTTTGAGAGACCGATCCACATCGGCGATGTCCTTGATATCGACAACACCACCGGTAAAGTAACCCGGATCGGCATTCGCTCCAGCACGGTCAAGACATTTCAGGGCGCCGAGGTCATCATTCCCAACGCCAACTTTATCTCCGGCAAGGTCATCAACTGGACCCTGTCGGAATCGCTCCGCCGGGTCGAGTTACCCGTAGGTGTGGCATACGGGAGCGATGCAAATCTGGTGTCGAAGCTGCTCGAACAGGCTGCCACCGCTCACGAGAGCGTGTTGACCTCCCCTGCTCCCGCGGTCTATTTCAAGGAGTTTGCCGACAGCTCGCTCAACTTTGAATTGCAATTCTGGGTGATGCAGGAGAGCAATACCGTGAAGGTGAAAAGCGAGGTGGCTCTCGCCGTCATGGACCTGCTGGATCAAGCCGGTATCGAGATTCCGTTCCCACAACGCGACCTTAGGCTGCGGGCCGTCGATCCAACTGCCGCCGCTTTGCTCGCGCAGAGCGGATCCGAAGCTTCCTCCGGTGTTTCCGGCGGCGATCGAACGCACCCCAGAGTGATCGGCGAAGACCCACTGATCGTCGAAGACCCTGACATAAGACCGTTGGGAAAGGGATAAGCCGTTCTCTCCTGGCTTTGCTTGCGCCAGCCGCTGCACTTTCCGCATCGTTGCTTACCCGAATTGCTTCTAATGGAACAATCGCTTTCTCCGCACAACTGGAGACCGCTTTGCGAGTGACCACGGTCACCCGCGCGTGTGATCTGCATAGGCGTAGAATACGGACATTCGTACTCGTCACATCCGCCGCAGTGAAGGGGGCGGAGGTGACCGGGAGGTATCCAGCCCTTGAGCAATCTTCCACAGACTCTGGCCGAACTCCGCCGCAGCGAACGATTTTCCGAAGAGCGCATGCGACACCGGCGCGTAAAGGACGAGATGCGCGACAACCTGATTGGCCGGTTGCGCGGAGACGGACCGATTTTTCCGGGCATCGTCGGATACGAGGATACGGTCGTGCCCCAGATCATCAATGCGGTTCTCTCCCGGCACAACTTCATCCTGCTGGGGCTGCGTGGTCAGGCCAAGAGCCGCATCCTGCGCGCCCTTACCACGCTTCTTGATCTCCAGACGCCGTATCTGGCCGGTTGTGAAATTCACGACAACCCGTACGATCCCATCTGCCGCCGCTGCCGCGAACTGGTAGTCAGTAATCCAGACGATGCGCCGATTGCGTACTGGTCGGCGCCCGATCGTTATGTGGAGAAGCTGGCGACGCCAGACGTGACCATCGCCGACCTGATTGGCGATATCGATCCCATCAAGGCCGCCAAGAGCGGTCACGAACTCAGCAGTGAATACACAGTGCACTACGGGCTCTTGCCACGCGCCAATCGCGGCATCTTCGCCATCAATGAACTGCCTGACCTCGCGGGAAAGATTCAGGTTGGTCTGTTCAACATCATGCAGGAAGGCGATGTGCAGATTAAGGGCTACCCGGTACGTCTGCCACTCGACGTAGCGATGGTGTTCAGCGCCAATCCCGAGGACTACACCGCCCGCGGCAAGATCATCACGCCGCTGAAAGACCGCATCGGCTCGGAGATTCGGACTCATTATCCGGCGACTGTGGACGAAGCGATCACCATCACCACGCAGGAGGCCTGGACCAGTCGCGACGGTTATCAACTGCAAGTCCCTGACTTCGTGCGGCAGGTGATCGAGCAGATTGCCTTCGTCGCGCGCGAGGACAAGCGCATCGACAAGCGTTCCGGCGTGAGTCAGCGTCTGCCCATCAGCGTGATGGAGAATGTGGTGTCGAATGCCGAGAGACGCGCGATTCGCTCGGGCGAAAAGCTGGTCGTGCCACGCATCGGCGATATCTACGCGGCTTTGCCGGCCATGACGGGCAAGCTCGAACTCGAATACGAAGGCGAGCTGAAGGGCGCAGATAGCGTAGTGCGCGAGATCATTCGGGCCGCCGTCGCCCGCTCCTACGACAAATACTTTCACGGCAATAACAATATGAATCAAGTTGTGCAGTGGTTCGATTTGGGCGGCGAGATCCAGTTGCGCGACTCGTCGGGTGCGCAGGAGATGCTGCACAAGCTGCGCGGCATCCAGGGACTGCTCGACAAGCTGAGTGGGTTGGGGCTGAGCGGCAAAGAGCCGTCGGAAGTACTGGTCTCGGGAGCAGAATTCATTCTCGAAGGCTTGCACGCGCATAAGAAGATCGGCCGTAGCGAAGAACGAATGTTTACCGCGGGCGAAAAGCAGCCGAAGCGCGAGAAGCAGAACTTCCGCGAAGAAGAGGAAGAAAAAGAGTTCAGACGGCAAAGAAGGCCGTTTAATTAGCCGTCAGCTGTGAGCCATCAGCCGTGAGCTAAGGCGACCCGAGTTAGCTCACAGCCCAGAGCTCATGGCTCATGGCGAGTTCCTGACTATGGCCAGATTCATCAAATACAAGAAATACGTTCCCGAGCCCGCCTCCGAGATGAGCATGGAGGACCTGCTCAACGCTCTGTCGGACTATCTGCTGCAGAGCGGTTTCCAGCAGCAGTACATGGATTCCTTCAACATGGACGACGCCGAGCAGACCCTGGAAGACCTCCGGCAGGCCATTGCCGAGGCGATGCTCAACAGTGACATGCTGGATGAGCAAATGCGCGAGCAGATCGAGAACATGAGTGGCGAGCAGCTCGAGCAACTCCTCGACCAGCTCATCGAGCGCATGGAGCAGGAGGACTACATCACCGTCGATCAGCCGCACGATCCCTCCCGCTCTTCCACTGCGGGCGGGCAGGTTGGCGACGCACAATCACAAGCACGATTCGAGATCACCGATAAGGGTTTGGACTTTCTAGGCTTCCGTGCCCTTCGGGATCTGCTCGGCTCTCTCGGCAAAAGCAGCTTTGGACGCCACGATACGCGCGATACCGCAACCGGTATCGAAGCCAGCGGCGCCTCCAAGACCTACGAATTCGGCGACACCATCAATCTCGACATCACGGCGACGCTGTCCAACGCAATTCAACGCGAAGGCTTAGGGCTGCCGCTGAATATCGAGTACAGCGATCTCCAGGTGCATCAGTGCGAGTATCAGTCTTCGTGTGCGACTGTGCTTATGCTCGACTGCTCGCATTCGATGATCCTCTACGGCGAAGATCGCTTTACGCCGGCGAAGAAAGTCGCGATGGCCTTGTCGCACTTGATCAAGACGCAGTATCCCGGGGATTCGCTGTCGCTGGTGCTCTTCCACGATTCGGCGGAAGAGTTGCCGCTCTCGCAGCTGGCGCGCGTGAAAGTCGGGCCTTATTACACCAACACCCGCGAGGGCCTGCGCATGGCACAGCGCATCCTGCAGCGGCAGCGCAAAGACATGAAGCAGATCGTGATGATCACCGATGGCAAGCCGTCAGCGCTTACCCTCGAAGACGGCCGCATCTACAAGAACGCGTTCGGGCTCGATCCACTGGTGGTGAGCGAAACGCTGAAGGAAGTTTCCAAGTGCAAGCGGGCCGGAGTGCTGATCAATACGTTTATGCTCGCCTCGGATTACGGCCTGATTCAGTTTGTGCAGAAGGTCACTGAGATGTGCCGCGGCAAAGCCTACTTCACCACGCCCTATACTCTGGGGCAGTATCTGCTGATGGATTACATGTCGCGAAAAACAAAGACGGTGCACTGACAAAGCAGTTGTCGGTTGTCAGTAAGTTCTACCTAAATCATTAAAGCATCATTGCAGACTTCCGCCTTCGTCGGTAGGGCTTGCCAGGCGAGAATGTGGTGATGATAGAGGTCCTTCGACTCCGGCGCGCAAAAGAGGCGCACTTCCGGTCGGGATGGCACTGGGAAAAAGATCTTGGGTTTCACGACGAGTAGAGCACGGCGAGCCAAACTGACAACCCCTAACTGACAACCGACAACCGCTTTCTACTGCCTGGGCGCGTAGTATCCCTTCCTGGCGCGCACGTGATACTTCTTGTTGTCGGCGATGATCTGGATGCTGCGGTACTTTCCGTCCGCGGTGAAGTCGGCGGGTTTGTAGGCGATGGCGTATTGGCTACGCAGTTCGTCGGAAATTTCGGTAAAAGCGTTGGCTACGTCCTCAATCTTGAAAGGGAAGAAAGCCTTGCCGCCGGTCTGCTCTGCGAAGTGCTCGAGAACCTTGTCGCCACGCAGCTTCAATCCGCTGGTATTTGTGGAAATGGCGTAGATGATGACTTCGGCACGCTGCGCCATCTCAACCGCTTCTTCGCGCGAGACCCGACTCTGGTTGTCTTCGCCGTCACTCAGCAGAATGATTGCCCGGCGAGTCGCCATCACGCCGTTATCTTCCTTCATCAGTTTGTCGCGGCAGGCGAAGTAAATGGCATCATACATGGCCGTGCCGCCGCCGGCGCGCAGCATACGCACGCCGTGAGAGAGCTTTTCGGGGCTGTCAGTGAAGTCCTGCGTGACCTCGGGTGTGGTGTCGAAGCCGATCACGAACGCCTTATCGTACCTGGGCCGGATAATCTGATTTAGAAATTCGATCGCGGCTTCCTGCTCGAACTTGAAGCGGTCGCGAACCGAGTTGCTCGCGTCAATCAGCAAACCGACTCGCAGAGGCAGGTTGGTCTGCCGGCTAAACGATCGAATACTCAGTGCCGGCTTGTTGTCGTCGACAACGCGAAAGTCGTTCTCCGTCAGGTCCTTCACAAAGTGGTCGCGTTTGTCGGTGACCGTGAAGACGACGTTCACTTCGTCAACCCGCTTGCGGATCGTCGTAATCGTGTCGTCCGGTAAGTCGGAAGGTGCTCCAGTCGATGCCCCATCCCCCGCGCCGTTCGCTTTGCTGCTGCTCGAATCGTTGGATTGAGCACCGTTGTTCCCGGTTGTTGTGGACGAACCGGAAGTGCTCTGCGGATTATTCGCAGAAGGGGTTGATTGCTGCGTTCCGGATTGCGCCGGCGGAGCGGGCGGCGGCGGAGTTGGGAGAGGCGGCGGGTACTTCGAGGTCGAAGGCGCGTTAGGGAGCTGCTGCTGCGCGTTCTGGGCGACGAGCCCACACGGCAACGCCGCCGACAATAGCAGAATCAACCAAAGTTTCATGCGAAGCTTTATTATAGCTGCTGCCAGCTTGCGAACCGTTTCTAGCAAGCTACCTTTAAGCTGGCCGCACGTCTATTGCTCAATTGAGCTCCCCTGCGGGCGGCCTGGACTTTAGACGCTCGAACACTGGTTTTGTCGGTCACAAAGCACCTTCTTACTTCATGAAAATACTCGGATTTCTTCGCCCTGGCGTACTTTGCGGTATGGCAGCCTTGCTGTTGAGCTCGTCTGCCCTGGCAAGCACCGGCCGCCCGCACGAGATCACCGACATCCACTTCGAGAACGTGACGCAGACCTCGGTTGATGTGGTCTGGACCACGGCCCACCCCAGCAGCTCGCAAGTGGTCATCGCCCGCAGCACGGATTACGAGCCCGAACGCTGGGCCCCGGAAGCGCCGGATAAAGCGCTGGTTACCGCCCATCGAGTCACCGTCGACCGGCTAGTTCCCTATAATCCGAAAAACAATGACGGGCAGTATTACATCTACGTTGCGTCGCTGGACGGCAAGGGCGAATTGTCGACGGCTCCGGGTCCACAAACACCGGATGGTAAGAACCCGTTCATCACCATGCGGACACGCCCGACCGACACTTCTGGAGAACCGAAGTTCGACTTCTATACCCTCGGTCCGGACAAGGTTTACGCCGGTCACGACATGTACTTTCTGGTGCAATCGATCCTGATCTCGGGGCCGGTCGACAATCTGTACGTCATCAATCGCGGTGGGTACAACAACGACACTGACGGCGTGGTGAAGTCGCTTGGGCCGGCGTCGGGAAGTCCGGACACGATCGGCGTGCACTTTTCCTGCACCTGGAACAACGCCAGCGGCGTCGATGCCAATGAGCAATCTCCCGATCGCAGCCGCAATCTTGGATATTGCAACGATCTGAACAACAACATCCGCGACATGACGTTCCGGCTGCGTACCCAGGCGAACACAGTGCCCGGCAAGTATTCTGTGACCTTCACGCTCGAAACTAATGGGCAAAGAAAGACGGGCACCTACGAGTTTACGGTTCTGCCGCCCGCTACCGCGCCTGCGCGTCCGCAGTTGACCACGACGCCCATCCCCGGCCTTGGTACCTGGGAGAAGCAAATGGTGGAGCAGGGCAAGAAATGGTGCGCTTACCGCGATGAGCAGAACGTTGCAGGCAATTTCGTCGACAACTGGGGCTGGACGGGCGATGCCTGGTTCTACGATGGCGGGCGCACCTTCGAGAACATTGACACCTACACTGCGGCAGCTGGCCATCCTAATCACGCGATGTGGCAGCACTGCGCGATCAACCTGCTTAGTCCCTACGCCAACTGGCAGGTCGCCAATAACGCCGCTATGGCCGGCTACTCAACCTTTACATACGGCATGGCGATGAACTATCTGCGCACACATGACGACGTGATGCGGAAGGCCATTTCCATGCTCGCGACGGTCGGACCGCAGAGAGTTGGCGTGGGTAATGTCGATCCGTGGGGCATTCGCGAGAATTCTTACCGCAGCAATGCCTGGATGACGGACGAGATGCTCGGAGCCCCGCGGTGGCCGCTACTCCAGCGCAACATTGATAAGATTATGGGCAACCTGAACATCATCGCCCGCGGCGAAGGCGGGGTCGCGCATCCCTTCATGGCGGGCCTGGCCATGGAGACCCTCATCCACTGGTATGAGTTGAACGCGGCCGAAGGCCATCCCGACTATCGCGTGATACCGGTCATCAAAGAAGCTCTCGATGGCTTGGGGAAATATTATTGGCTGCCCAAACAGCACATGTTCATTTACAACCGCTACCGGCTGCCACCGAATCCGGATCTTTCGTTTACGAATTTGAACAACCTGGTTTCCGTAGCCTACGCGTGGTATTGGCTGCAGACCGGCGACAACGAAGTACGTGATCGTGGCGATCAGTTGTTCGAGCATGCCTTCGACGATCCCTACTCGACCTTCAGTGGCAAACAGTTCAGCCAGCAGTTCGAGTTCAGTTTCGACTACGTGCGCTTCCGCAAGGGCATCAACAATTCGACTGTGTTGCCCGAGAACAATCCCTACACTGGGCCCTACGCCGATACAGTGCCGCCGATCAGCGAGAAGGTGAACTGCGACCCCAATTATTTCCGGGGCTGCAAGGCAGGAACGATTACCGGCACGACCGCGACCATTTTTTGGGGTACGTTTAAGCTGGCGACGACTCAGGTGATCTACGGTAAGACGACGTCCTACGGTCAGATGTCGCCGACGGACAAGAACATGACGCTCGAGCATTCGGTAACGCTTACCGGCTTGCAGCCTAAGACGACGTATCACTTCCGCACGAAGTCGGTGGATAGCGCGGGCAACGTTGGATCGATGCGCGACCTGACGTTCACGACGCTGCCGTGAGCGCGCTTTGTGGTTTAGCGTAGTCGCTGAAGATACGTGGTCAACTCCTCAGGCAACGGGGCTTCAAGGGCTATGGCTTGTCCTGTGCGAGGGTGCTTAAATTCGACGGCGGTTGCGTGGAGGAAATTCCGCTCAAGCGTGATCGTTGCTCGTGTGCCGGGAGGAACTTTGACGTTCGCCCGCTTCAGTTCTTTGGGCGCGCCGTACAGACTGTCCCCCACCACGGGATGCCCGATCGACGCCATGTGCACGCGAATCTGGTGGGTACGGCCGGTTTCAATCCGTACATCAAGCAGCGCGAACTTGCCGTAGATCGAGGAGATTCTTTCGCGCACCGCGTAGTGGCTCAGAGCCGAACGGCCTCCACTCCCTTTCGTTGTCATTCGGATGCGGCGTATTGCATCGCGCGCAATCGGAGCATTTATGGTGCCTTGTTCTTTTGCCGGCCAGCCGTGAACCAGCGCGGTATAACGTTTCTTAATCTCGCGCTTGGAGAACTGTTGCCCGAGCTTGCGGTGGGCAACGTCATTTTTGGCGACGATGATCAGGCCGCTGGTTTCTTTGTCCAGTCGATGAACAATGCCGGGCCGCAACTCGCCTCCCACCTCCGAAAGAGCAGCGAAGTGATGGAGCAGGGCATTGACCAGCGTTCCGCGATTGCGTTCGTCCTCCGTCGCACCTGCGCCGGCGTGAACCATCATGCCCGCCGGTTTATTGACCACGGCGAGATCATCGTCTTCATACACGATGTCGAGAGGAATGTCCTCGGCGATGGCGCGTAGCGGCGGCGGCTGCGGGTTGCCCAGGATTGTGATCTGCTCGCCGCCACGAAGTTTCATTGACGATTTTGCGGATGCGTTATTTACCAGGGCTCTCTCGTCGGCCAGCATCTGCTGCACGCGGGCACGACTGATATCGGGGATTTCGCCTGCCAGGAATTGGTCGAGGCGCTGACCAGCGGCGTCGGAGGGAACGAGGATCGTGACAGGGAAACGTTCGGCAGGCATCCGCGATGAGCATACAACAAGACACATTCACCAGTGCGGCACTGGGAATAAACAAATCCCAGGTCAAAACAGCAAAGGAGAACAGTGGTCGACGTGTAAGAACCGCTAAACGAAGGAACGGAAGAAAAGACTCCTCCCGCGAACTCCGTGCCTCAGTGGTGAACGAATACCTACCGCGCGGCTTTGAGCGCCACCGGAGCGCTTTGCGTCGGACGCCGCATCCACAGCAGCCCGCCGAAGATCACCAGGCAGATCGCAATGACCTGCGTGCCGCTCATCCATCCGAGCAGATTGTTGCCGCGGCCTTCATCCCCGCGGAAGAACTCGATGAAGAAGCGGCCGACGCCGTAGGTGATCATGTACGTGCCGATGATCTCGCCCTCGAACTTCTTGCGCCGGATCAGCCACACCAGGAAAACGCAATTGCACAACTCCAGGATCATCTCGTAAAGCTGGGTGGGGTGCAGCGGCACGTGCAGCGGCGTATCGCTCACCGAATGCGCCAGCGGATTACTGAACGTCACCGCCCAGGGAACGTGGGTTTCGCGGCCGTAGCAGCATCCTGCGGCAAAGCATCCTACGCGGCCGAAGGCGTGTCCCAGCGCCAGGCCAGGGGCAAATGTGTCACACGTGCGCAGCACGGGCAGGCGGTTCACCCGCATATACCAGATGCACATAACGAGCGCCAGCAAAAGGCCACCCGACCACACGCCGCCGGCCTGTAACGTCGCGAGCGTGAAGATCTCAGCGGGATGAGAGGTGTAATAGCCAAGGTCGACGAGAATCATCAGGAGCTTGGCGCCAAAAATCCCCGACAAGATAGCGATGATGCCGAGGTTCCAGAGCTTGTCGGGATCGAGGCCCTGCTCGCGGCCGAGTTTAACGATGAGCAAAAGGCCAAAGATAAGGCCCAGCGCGGCCATCGCGCCGTAGGTAGGAATGCTGAAACTGCCAAAATGAACTAAACGGGGAAACACAGTTCTATTTTAGATGCAAACAGCCGTTTGGCGCTTCATCCGGATGGGCTTTCGGCTATCGGCTGTCGAGTCACGGCTAGGAAGTGTGAGCCATGAGCCGTGGGAAAAAGCCTTGGCGCATAGATTCGTTTGCACGAAACCCGACGAAGGAAGGCCAGGAACTCGAAGAGGTCGAGACAAGCCCAGAGCTAATGGCTCAGGCTCAAGGCCAAAGAAAAGAGCCGACCCGCGGGGCCGTGTAACGGTGGGCCGTCAATGAACCCGCATTATACGGTGGGAACCCGCCGCAGCTCTTTAGGCATTTCCGCATGGCGGAACGTTGCACACCGAACCGAATACGAGTCAGGCTCCCTGTTCATTGAGCATTGGTTCAAAAAACGGTGACCACCAACACTAACTTTGCAGGCCGGCTTACTGATCAGATGCTATGGAAAAGCAGGGAAGATGACAAGGGGCAGGAGGCAAATAATTGGCGAATAACGTGCTAAAACTCTGAAGTGTTGAGGTAGCCCTGGCATTGGAAGCGAGTGTCGCGATAAGGCGCTTGCGTCGTCGACTAATCCCGCTCAGCGCCTCCGAAGGCCGAGGCTATCCCGCCCGGCGTCCTTCTTGTAAAACCTCGTCTAGCGCACCTTCCAGGTGTCCTGCCCGCTCGTTGTAGTCACTGGCGATGGAATCGTACTTGCGCCTCAAAACATGCAATTCATCGGCGATATTCAACGCGGCCAGAACGGCCACTCGCAGGGAATCCACCGTCGCCGCCTGCTGGGCGATGAGGCGCATCTTGTTGTCCACATATTCAGCCAACTGCGCGATGTACTCCGTATCGGAGCCGCGCAGATGATACGTCTGGTCGTAGATATCGACCCGGACGTTGCCGCTGCCATTCCCGTTGCCGCTTTCTTGACTCAAACGAACCTCCCAGGAAGTGGTCAGTGGCTGGGGGATAGTGGACAGAACGTCAAGAGGTGACAATTCTAGCCACTATGCACCATCCACCCCACTCATCCTTCTTCTTCCGTCAAAGACTCAATCTGGCCCAGCATCTTCTCCACGCGGCTGCGAACCTCTTCGCGCTCGCGGCGCAGGGAAACCAGTTCGTGGCGCGTCGCCTCAATCGTTTCCTCGCGCTCATTCAGTTGCTCACGCAGACGCCCGGCATCGCGCTCCGCGACGGCCTTCGCCTCGCGCGCCGACTTCAGCAGTTCAATTGTGCGCAGAATCTTTTCTTCCAGCGATTTGAAATCCGCGGTAGAGGGAGCGATTTCAACTGCGTTTGCTGACATATTCACGCGACCTTGAAAGAAAGAGTTTAGTGTTTCGAGCGCAGTATATCGCAGAAGATGATGTGCAAAACTGTGCAACTTGCGATTGTGAAGCGATTTTCGCAATGCCGAACCTGACTGTGCAACGCCGCCGGGCATCGCAAGCGCTGAAAGCGACTTCGGAGCGGGCATCCGGATACCTGCACCAACCTCGAAGGTTGTCATCACGAGGAGGACTTCAGTCCGACGAGAGATCTGCTTTTCCGCTGCCGAGGAAAGGAACGCTTGGCTTGCGTGCGAGAATGTAGGCCCGTTGACTCGGATATTCGAACTCATAAGGACCGCGGTCCAGAGTTTTCTCAATCCTGAAACCCGCTTGTTCCAGACTCGTCGTCATCTCTTCAATACCGAAGAACGACGCGTGAAAGCTGACGCTTCGACCTAGAAACTCTTCGCGATGAATCTCACCTTCACCGACGTGAAAGGCGGCAAGCAGATAGCCTCCGGGACCTAGCACGCGCAACAGTTCCCTTAACGCCTGCGGCACCCGTGATCGATCAATATGAATCAGCGAGTAAAACGCAGCAATGCCGGCAAATCTGGCGTCTGGAAATTGAAGGCTAAGCATGTCGCCCTGCTCGAAGGCGAGACCGGGATTCAGTCGCCTTGCGACCTTGACCATCGCCGGCGAAATGTCGACGCCGAGAACGTCGGCTCCAAGTTCGGAGAGAAAGCGGGCGACATGGCCCGGGCCGCAACCCAGATCGCAGATCTGCCCGCCCTCCGGTATTAATTCAGCAAATCTGGTTAACAGCGAGCGGTCGAACGGCTTGCTCGAAAGTTCATTGAAGTAATGAGAAGCGTACTCTTCGGCCACGGAATCGTAGCTGGCGACAATATCGCGATACCAGTCCGGCGACTTTGACTTCTCCGCCATACAGCCTCTTCATCAGAGAACACGTGCGCTTCATATTTGCTATCGCGGCGCTCCGGGCTCCCTAAGCCCCGCAGTCTGCCCTGAGCGAAGCCGAAGGCTGGTGAACCTGCTCACTAAGCTCGAAGTGTCCCGCCGAGTGCTTCGAGCTTCGCGATAATCTGCGACGACCACTGCGCAACCTCATCATCGCGTAGGGTGCGTTCCTTCGACTGAAACTCCGAGTGGAGCAGGACCGAGTACTTGCCGGCACCAACCTTTTCGCCGCGATAGATCTCCCCAGGAGTGAACATCGTGAGCTCGGCGAATCCCAGCGACTCGATCGCTGACTTGATTTTTTCGAATTTGACAGCATCGTCGAAAACAAAAGAGAAATCTCGACCGACAGCAGGGAACTTCGAGATCCGCTGGTAACGCGGCTCTCTGAGACCGTGCCGGTAAAGCTGGTCTAGCATCACCTCTGCGAGGTAAACCTCCTGCCGAAGTTTGCGCACCGCGGCCTGCTCGGGATGCAACTGCCCGAAGTAAGCGACAGTCTGCCCGTCCATGACGACGCGTGCTGCCCTCCCGGGATGGAAAAAACCAGGAACGTCGGTATCAAAGGATATCGACCGATATTGGAAAGCGGACAGCAGCTCCTCGATGTCGCCTTTCATATCGAAGAACGTATATGGCTGCGCTGCCGAGTGGACCGACTTTGGCTGCACATCGCCGGTTGCTGCCAGGCCGAGATGCCGCCTTTCATCGCGGCCGTCACTCTTTTTCTCGAAGACCTCACCTGCTTCAAACAAACGGACATCATTAGTCCCGCGGTTCAGGTTGTAGCTGATCATGTTGAGGAGGCCGGGCAACAGCGAAGTGCGCATATAGCCCGCTTCTTCACTCAGCGGGTTGGCCAAGGCGAGTGGCTCGGGCGCCCCACTCAAGCCGTCTTGGCTTGGACGTGATCCAAAGGTTCTAGACTCGGCCTCAGAGATGAACGTGATCGAGATCGACTCGTCGTAGCCGAGCGCCAGCAGGGTCTCACGAACCTTGGCGTTCTTCGGCTCATCCGGCAGTTCGACCACTGCGCCGACGAAAGCGGGCAGCCGGTTAGGAAATTTGTTGTAGCCGTAAATGCGCGCCAGCTCTTCCAGAAGGTCGATTTCGCGCTCGACATCCAGCCGCCAAGTCGGGACCCGAACGAAATACCCGCCACCTTTTCCGGTCGTCACGCCGAATCCCAGGCGCGTGAGGATCTGCTCGATTTCGGCCGGAGGAATATCGATGCCGAGATTGCGCTTGACCTCAGAACCGCGCAGTGTGATCAGTGGACGTTCAGGAGTACGAGCGACTGCATCAACGCGCTCGCCCTGAAGTTCGCCGCCAGCGCTTTGCAGAATCAGCTCGGCCACCCGGTCGCACGCCAGCGGCGTAACGCCCCAATCGGCGCCGCGCTCGAAGCGATGCGAGGCGTCCGTATGCATGCCGTGACGCTTGGCCATGCTGCGGACCGTGGCTGGGTCGAACCAGGCTGACTCGATGAGCACATTCTTCGTCCGCTCGCTGATCATGGTGTCGAAGCCGCCCATCACGCCGGCCAGCGCGACCGGTTTCTTCGCATCGGCAATAACCAGATCTTCGGTTGTGAGCTTGCGGTCGACGCCGTCGAGCGTCTTCAGCACCTCGCCGTCACGGGCGCGACGGACGATGATCGTGCTGCCCTCGAGCAGGTCGAGATCGAAGGCGTGCGTTGGATGCCCGAGTTCATTGAGCGCGTAGTTGGTGGCGTCAGCCGCATTGTTGATCGAACGCGAACCCAGCAGTTCCAGCCGCTTGACGACGAGCTCCGGCGACGGACCGATCTTCACGTTGCGGACCAGGCGGGCGGTATAACGAGCGCAGCCCTCCGCATCTTCGATCACGATAGGGAAGAACGCTTCCGCTGAACTTGTCATCCCGACCGGAGGCCTCCCGCCCTTGGACGCCGGAGCGGAGGAATCTGCGGTTCCGGGCAGCCTGGGCTCCACGGGCTTCAACGCAACGTTGTAGATGGCCGACGCCTCGCGCGCCACACCGCAGTGATTCATGGCGTCAACGCGGTTGGTGGTCAGGTCCATCTCATAGAACGTCGAACCGTTCGCTTCCTCGACGGATTCCACGGCGATGCCGGCCGAGGTTAGATCTTCGGCAAGCTGACGGTCGTCAGCGGGAACATCGACAAACTCACGCAACCATGCGGGTAGGATTCTCATGCGAACTGCTCCAGAAACCGCACGTCGCCCTCGTAGAACAACTGAATCTCTTCCACTTCGTACTTCAGGATCGCTATCCGCTCGACGCCCATGCCGAAAGCGAAGCCCGAAATCTTCGACGAGTCGTAGCCGTTGTCCTTCACGAAGTCGAAGACGTTGGGGTCAACCATTCCGCAGCCTAACAGTTCGATCCAGCCGCTGTTCTTGCACTTTCGGCAGCCTTTGCCGCCACAGAAGATGCAGCTCACCTGCATATCGGCGCTCGGCTCCGTAAAAGGGAAGAACGACGGGTAGAAGCGCGTTTTCACCGACGAACCGAACAAAGCTTTCATGGCGTGGTCAAGCGTGCCCTTCAGGTCGCAAAAAGTGATGTTCTCGTCGACCGCCAATCCCTCAACCTGGTGGAAGACCGGCGAGTGCGTCGCGTCCAGCGGGTCGTTGCGGTGCACCTTGCCGGGAATAACGATGCGCACCGGCGGCTTCTGCTTTTCCATGGTGCGGATCTGCACCGGCGAGGTGTGCGTGCGCAGCAACAGGCGGTCGCGCGACGGCTTCTGCTCCTGCCCGGCGATGAACAGCGTGTCCTGGGTATCGCGCGCCGGATGGTTCGGAGGGAAGTTCAGCGACTCGAAGTTGTAATAGTCGGTCTCGACTTCGGGACCTTCGCCGACGGAATAACCCATCGCCTTGAAGACGGCAACGATCTCGTCCATCACGCGCAGCACCGGGTGTTTGACGCCGATGGGGCGCTGGATGCCGGGGAGGGTGATGTCGAGACGCTCGGCTGCAAGCTTGGAATCGGAGGATGAGGCATGCAGTTTTGTTTGCGCCTCTTCGATGGCGGCTTCAGCGCGAGCTTTGAGTTGGTTAACGCGTTGCCCGACCTCGCGCTTCGCCGGGCCGGGCGCGGCCTTCAGCCAAGTGTCGTTGACCTGGGTTAGAACGCCGTTCTTGCGGGCCAGCCAGCGATCGCGAAACATCTTCCAGTCGGGTTCGTTCTGCAGTGCCGACGTTTCGGAGTCGAGCGCGGCGAATAGGTCCGCGACAGCACGATCCAGCGCTTCCGGGGAGTAATCGTCGAGTTTGGGTACGGTATACATGGTGGCGATATCGTCAGGAAAGTGGTCGGGCCTGAAACACAATGGGCGGCCCTTCGGCCGCCCGTGTCGTAACTTCGAATTGCTTTTGAGACCGGGTGGCTATGCCGTGGCGCTTTGCGCCTGTTTGCACAGCGCCGTAAACCCGGCGGGATCATTGACCGCCAGATCGGCGAGGATCTTGCGATCCAGTTCGATGCCGGCCTTCTTCAAACCATTGATGAATACGCTGTAGCTCAGCCCGTTCAGCTTGGCGGCAGCGCCGATGCGCACGATCCAGATGGAGCGGTACTGGCGCTTCTTCTGCTTGCGGCCGCTGTAGGCGAACTTCAGTCCACGTTCTACCGACTCTTTTGCTGAGCGGTAGAGTTTCGATTTTGTGAGGAAATAGCCACTTGCGCGCTCTAATATCTTCTTGCGGCGTGCACGGCGTTTCGTACCACGTTTTACGCGAGGCATTGCTGCTCCTTTTCTTGATGCCCGGCAATTCCTGAGGAATTGAAACCGGGATCCCTGACGAGCGCCGCTTTTGCGCTTGTTAGGGCTGTAAGCGGCTGGAGGCAAGAAGTTGACCGCGCTCTTAATTCCAGAGGGGCCGGAAAAGCCTCTTCACACGCTGTTGCCCGTCGTAGCCTGATGGCCGATGCCGGGTGCCGCACCATGCGGCAAATGCCTGATTCTAATACGGGATCATCCGTTCGATCTTCTTCTGATCCGCCTTATCCAGAATCGTATCTCTATCGAGCTGGCGCTTGCGCTTGGTGCCCTTGGAAGTCAGGATGTGGCGCTTAAACGCGTGACCGCGCTTAATTTTGCCGGTACCTGTCTTCTTGAAGCGCTTCGCCGCTCCGCTGTGTGTCTTTAGCTTCGGCATAACGTCTTTCCATTACAACACAAAATGCGTGGATTCAGCTACTCGCACCCGACATTGAGGCTTCGCAAACCAATACTTTGCTTAGCGCTGTTGTTGCGGCGGTGGTGCCGACGGCTGCTGGTGCGGCGCGGTGCTCTTTCCCGGCTTAGGCGCTGTCGGCTTGGCTCCCGGCTGCACCTTCGGCGGCGCGAGGATCAGGTGTAGGGTGTTGCCCTCCTGACGCGGCCGAAACTCCACGACCGCCTTGTCGCCTAAGTCCTGGATCAGGCGATCGAGAATGCCGCGGCCCAGGCTCTGCCGGGTCATCTCGCGTCCCCTGAAGAAGATGGTGGCCTTCACTTTGTCACCTTCGGCGAGGAAGCGCAGCACGTGGTTCTTCTTGGTGTCGTAGTCGTGATCGTCCACGTTGATGCGGAACTTCACTTCCTTGACCGTGATCTGGTGCTGATGCTTCTTGGCTTCGCGCTCACGCTTTTCCTGCTGGTACAGGTATTTGCCGTAATCCATGATGCGGCAAACAGGAGGTTGCGCGGTGGGCGAAACTTCTACCAAATCGAGGGTTTTCTCGCGGGCAATTTTGAGTGCTTCAAACGGCGCCATGACGCCGAGCTGATTTCCCTCGTCGTCGATGACGCGAATTTCGCGGGCACGAATGCGATCATTCGTGCGGATAAAACGTTTATCGATACAGTCCTCCGCAGTAACTGCTGTTCTATGAGAAGTATAGCATGGGTTGCGGGCAGAAAAGTTCCTAGAACGTCATCAGAAAAGTCGCAGAGACGAATCCAGCGAGTTCAAAAGTTATGGATGAGAGGAAAGTAAAGTTGGGTCCATGTTGCTTCTGTGGACTTGAGATCCAAACGGGGCTGACTGATCCTTGTCGCGTTACCGTAGAGACCGCCGGTGGCAAATGGCAAGTATGGTTCTGTCACGGAGCGTGCTTCAAAGAACGTCTCGCCGATCCACCCGAACTCACGGGGATGTTTCAGCCTGCGCACTTCTAGTTCGATCAGGCGACGAACGTGCCAACCACGGAGTCAGTTCCAGTTTGACGAATTGTCGCCATCACGCGACGGTTTGAATCGTGTCTGCCGCGCAGCCGAAGCTTGAGGTAGTTATCCGTCAACGCTTCCGTATACTCGCCGTCGAACTGCGTCAGCGTAATCGCCTCCACTTCGCGACCGACGAATGACTCCATGAACGCCCTCTTCTTCTTTGCGATTAGCTCGCGCAACACCCGATTGCGTTCCCGCGCAAGCTGTACGGGAACCTGCTCCGCCATCTCCGCCGACGGCGTGCCCGGCCGCGACGAATAGGTGAACACGTGGAGGTAGGTGAACGGCAGTCGTTCGATGAACGCTCGCGTCTGCTCAAACTCTTCGTCGGTTTCGCCGGGAAAGCCGACCATGACGTCAGCACCAATCGCTGCATCGGGCATGGCGCGCCGGATGCGCTCGATGCGATCAGCATAATGCCAGGGGCGGTACTTGCGATGCATCGCGCGCAGGATCTTGTCGCTGCCCGACTGCAGCGGCGCGTGCGCGTGCTTGCAGATGCGTGGTGAGGATGCCACGAGCTCGATTACTTCGTCGGTCCAGTCCATGGGCTCGACCGAGCTGATGCGCAGCTTCTCGACCTGTGTCTGTTCGAGGATCGCGCGAAGCATCGAGGCGAAGTTTGTGCGAGGTATCAGCTCGCGTCCCCAGCGTCCAAGGTTGATACCCGACAACACGATCTCGCGATAACCCTTGGCCACCAGGGCGTCTACTTCAGGCAGAACTTGCTCGAGTTTGAGCGAGCGGCTTTTCCCGCGGACGTAGGGAATAATGCAGAACGAGCAACGGTTGTTGCAGCCATCCTGGACCTTCAGGTTGGGACGCGTCTTGTCGAAGCCTTCGCCATCGAATACTGGAGCCGCGACTAACTCGGTATGCGCGAAGATGTCACCGATGATGACCTTCGAGCCACCGATCTGTGAAAGCGGTACGAATCCCGAATTCCGACTGACTGGGGAAACATAGTTTGCCAATTCGTGTTTGTGCGAGTTGCCGACGACGAGGCTGACGCCCGTTAACGCCGAGATCTCCTGCGGCGCGCGCTGCGCATAACAGCCCGTAACCAGGATCTGGGCATCGGGGTTTTCCCGATGGATGCGACGGATCGCGGCACGGGCATCCTGATCGGCGGATGCCGTGACCGTGCAAGTGTTGAGAACGACGACCTCGGCTTCGTTGGCGGAGCCGGCACGCAGTAATCCACGCTCGAGCAATTGCCGCTCGATGGACGCGCCGTCCGCTTGCGTAGCGCGGCAGCCGAAATTCTCAACGTGGTAGGTCGCCACCAACTGATTATACCGAGCGCCATGATGCGCCTGAGTTTTACCTGACGAGCAGAGTGGGTGTAGGATCACCCTAACAGTCGTAAAGATGCGAAACGAAACAAAGGCAGCAACCCTGGCCTGAGTAGCTGGCATCCAAACCTTCCACCGCTAGCGAGGTGGCATCTCCTGGAGTTCCCCATGAAACGTCGCATTCTGCTGGTTGACGATGAGCTGGCCATTCTTCTGACTCTCCGTGCAATTCTGGAGATGAACGGTTTTGAAGTGGACACGGCTGCTTCCGCCAAAGAGGCTCAGACCAAACTGAAGAGTGGTGTCTACGAGATGGTAATCACCGACATGCGGATGGAAAGCGAGACCTCGGGTTACGACGTCATCCGCGCCGCCCGCCAGCAGCCGTACGATCCGGCGACCGCTCTTCTGACCGCTTATCCCTCGCTGGGTAATGACTGGAAGAGCAAGGGTGCGCAATCGCTGCTGGTCAAGCCCGTCAACACCGATGAACTACTGCGGCAATTGGAAGCGCTGCTCATTACACACCAAGACCAGAAGATGCTGGCGCAGAAGGGCGCGAAGAAAGCTCCAGTCCCGAGCACTAAAGCCGAGCGGCACGCCGCCGGAAAACCTGCCGATTAGATGTCTTTGAAAATGATCGACTGAAACGCGCGGTGCTATTTACCGCTCACTGCCGCATCTTTCGTTTGCGACAGGATCGGCAATGGTAATGTCCACAGTTGCGCAGGATCGAGATAACTGCCCTGCCAGCGCACGGCAACATGAAGGTGTGGGCCGGTGGCCCGACCGGTCGCTCCTGACAAACCAACCTGCTGGCCTTTCTCCACCTTGTCGCCTTCCTTCACCAACAACTTCGAAAGATGCATGTAGATGGTCAGAAACTGTTGGCCGTGGTTGATGATGACGCAATTGCCTTCATAAAAGAGAGGCGCGGCGAGAACCACTTCTCCGGCATTGGCGGCTGACACCGGCGTGCCGGGCGCTGCATGATAGTCCATACCCTTGTGAATGCTCGCGAGCTGACCGTTGAAGGTGCGCCGCGTTCCAAATCCCTCGGAAGGTTCAGTGTTCACCGGGACTTCGAAGCGGCCCGACCATTCCGGCACCGGTAACTGCTGCGCGAATGCTGTCTTTTTCAGTTGCCGATCGGCTTCAATGCGAACCAAAGTTTGAGGATCGGGTTTCACGAATCGTTGTGGAACGTGGAGTATTTCAGTCTTGTATTTGGCGGCGCTCACCACGACTTCGCGCTGGGTGCGCTCGACCTTTCCGTCCGGCAGTGTGGCGATCAGGGCCAGTTCATAATTGCCGGGCTTGGCCTCGACATCTACACCCGCAAGCGCATACCAGACGCGGCGATCCTCGGTCGGCATGAAAGACAAAGGCTGCCCTTGCCATGTCCCCACCAGAGAAGAAGCTTCCGTCGGCATGTTGATCTTGAACAGGCACGGCGATCCGGAAGCGATGGTCTGGGGCGTCCAGGTTACGGTGCCGGAGAATGCCGGATTGTCGCCAGCCAAGCAGAGTGCTGTGAGCGCTACAAGAAGAGACAAGAACTTAGCGAGGACGCGCAATTGTTTTCCCGGAGACCCCTGTCCAGCATAGTGCAAGTCGCCGCCGCGGACACAGGTTTTCCTGCGTCTCCTTACCAGGAACGGCGGGCGCTACCGGGTGAATGCATCCGTTGTCAGGCAGTGGCTGCGCTGGTCCGCTTTTGCTGGAAACACTCCCGACAAAAGACCGGCCGGCCTTGTGTGGGCTTAAAGGGAACGGTAGTTTCCTTGCCACACTCAGAGCAGTTGGTTCGGGTTTCCACCTTGGGATAGTTACCGGGGGTGGTTGTACCCAAGCTGGCGGCTCGCTTCGCCTTGCAGGCTTTGCATCGTTTGGGTTCGTTCTTGAACTGTTTGTCGTGGAAGAACAATTGTTCTCCCGCTGTGAATACGAAGTCAGCGCCGCAGTCAATACACTTCAGAACCTTATCCTGGAATTCCATGGAGAGTTGCTCCCTTCAGCCCGCGACTCCCAAGTACACAGAGGGGGTGAATTGCAGCTAACAGGAGAAACCGGACTGAACGTTCAACCTGGCAGTCGCAAATTCCGGTACTCAGGTACACCTCCCTGGGTTCGGCCCACCATGCTTAACTGCATGGCACAACGGATATAACTGCGATGCGACTAAGAAAAAATTCCAGCCATAACGGAAAGGCAAAGGCCGCCATCGGAACGGCGGCCTACCTATAATTAGTCCTGCTCTTTACGAGCCTTTTTTCGGCTACGCTTCCGCGCCAATGCTTCTTTCAGGCGCTGCTTCTCACCCGGCTTGAGGTAGTAGGAGTGACGCTTTACCTCCTTGATCACGTCCTCTTGCTGGACCTTGCGTTTAAAGCGCCGTAGGGCGTTATCTACAGATTCACCCTCTTGAATGCGGACTTCCGCCAAACAGGAAACACCCCCAAACTCGTCCCACGTGGACAGTATGTAGTTATCCCTAGGTTCTACAAAGAAGTCAAGCGAAGACTTTCGCTGTATGGTGCCCTTAGGGACCGGCACGAAAGCAGATTCTCACCCTATCGTCCTCAGAAACTGAGTCTTAGCGCAAACTGCACCTGCCGTGGTGCATAGGCGTTAGTCGGCGTTAAGAACTTCGAATTCACCAGGAATTGCCCAGGATAAACCTTATGGCCAACTGTCGCGGTGTACGCAACAAATTGGCCCGCCGAATTGTAGAAGCCGTCATCACTGATATCCACCCGCCCGTTTGTACGATTGAATACATTGAACGACTCGACCATCAGGTTCCACACTATGCGTTCGCCGCAACGAATGCTGCGTGTGATACGCATGTCAGTACTGAAATAGTCCGGGCCGATGAATGCGTTTCGGGTATATCCCGGCAGCCGATCGTTGTAGATATCGCCGTCGCCATTCGGGTCGCCCGCGATCGTCGCATTTACCGGACGGCCCGAACCGGTAGTCAGCACACTGGAAGCAGACCAGTTGTTTAGCAGCTTGTTTAAGTTTCCTGGTTGGAGTTGAAACTTCGGCTGCGCTACCCACGCCGCCACGAAGCGGTTGCGCTGGTCGGTAACACTCGGCCCCCACTCCAGCGAGGTCGCATAAGCGTCCTGCACATTGCCAGGCCGTCCCACAACCAGCGCGTCTGGGCCATCGTCCATCGCCTTGGCCAGTGTGTACCCAACTTGGAAGTACATGCCATGATTCATCTGCCGCTTCAAAGAGATTGTCATGCCGTTGTAGATGCTGCTCGATTCGCTCTCAAACGAATTGATCGCCCCCAACTTCGGGTCGGGGCGCTGTAGCGGATTGAGGCATGGCGGATAGGGACACGTAAGCGACGGCGTAGTCTGCCACGTCGTGAATGACGCGACATCATACATGCCAAGATAGACAGAGCCGGTATCGTTGAACACGGGGTACTCAGTAATGACCGGTTTGGGCAAGTTCTTATCCAGGGAACGGATTTCGTTCAAGCCGTGAACGAAGGTATAGCTGACCGTTGCGATTACATTCCGTCCGAGTTCACGCTGAAGGGATACGTTCGCCTGCTCGGTGTGGGGTGTTTGGAAATCCGCCGAGAAGGCGGAGATTTGCGTACTCAGATAGGGTGCCAAGGCTGCGGGCGGCGTGCATACTAGCGTCCCGGCCGGACAATTCACCAGGGGCGCCGGATACTTCGGGAAGAGCGCTGCCTGCGCCGGCTGCATGAGGTCGAGAAAGAGCTGCGTCTGTTGCAGGCCGTTGTCGGTCGCTACCTGAGAAACATACATCGACGGAATCTGCATATAGAAAATTCCGGCGCCTCCGCGGATTACCGTCGAATGACGATCTCCGGTTGAATACGCAAATCCGATGCGCGGCGAGAAATTGTTCAGGTCGGTCGGAATCTTTCCCGAGGGAGCGTACAGCGGATTGCTCTGCAGTTCGCCGGGCTCGAAGCTCTGCAAGTCATAGCGCAAGCCGAGATTCAAGGTGAAGTTGCGGGTCATCTGGAAGGTGTTTTGTACAAAGGCCGCGTACGACCTTGAATTTGGATGAGAGACAGCATTTCCAAAGTCCTGCATGTAATAACGCGGCACGTCATGCGCATAGGCGCGAAGTGGCGTCAGCGGTTCGCCATATCTCTCCGGCGCGAAGGTCCACGGGTTAACCTTGATGTTGTCGAAGTAATACTCACCGCCGAACAGGTAGGGATAGTAGTTATAGATCCAGGCTGGGAGAAAATCCCCGCCGAACTTCCAGTGCATGCGGCCGTGCTCGTAACTGACGGTATCGGCGATATGCAGCTTATTCTCACGTGTGTTCCGGGGAAGGATGCTGGATTCGCCAAACCCTGCGACCAGGTTGTAAATCTTAGTCCAGGGATCGTCAGAGTTAGCGGTCGACTGCTGCAGGTCCCGCGAGAACTGCACCCGCAGATTCGTCGCCAGGTTGTTGGTCCATGAGCTGATCAGCGAGGCGGCCACGCTCTCGGTATGCACTGTTTCGGTCCCATTGCCCGTCACCGCGTAGTTCGTGATCGGACTGGAAGGATCGAAGAAAACGTTGTTGGTTCCGGTGAGTTGCGAAGTACTGATGCGCACAAACGCAAGTTGTTTCGGCGAGAGATTGAAATCGAGTTTGGCGAATCCGGCATTGCCCTGCATGATCGTGGGATAGGTCCCGCCCATTCCCGTCAGCTGCCGCGCCGCAGCAGAAACGAGCTGCTGGTCCTTGTAGTCGTAGTCGCCCGGCTGAGGAACGATGCTGCTGGCGCCGTTCGCGAATTGAACAACCGATGGAACGGTTAGCAGGTGCTGATCGAATCCGGCATAGAAAAAGATGCGGTCCTTGCGGATCGGTCCACCCAACGCTCCTCCGAACTGCTGCTGGCGATCGTTCGGTTGATCGGGCGCATAGGGCTGGGTGGCATCGAAGCTACGATCACGCAGGAAGTAAAACGCGCTGCCGTGCCACTCATTGGTCCCTGACTTCGTGGCGACATTGAACACTGCACCACCCGCGCGTCCCAATTCAGCGCTATACGAGTTCGTGGAAACGCGAAACTCCTTAATCACTTCGTTGCTGAATTGGTAGGGCGCACGATAGCGGCCACGCGCCTGCGCAAAGAACGAATTGTTGTCGTCGGTTCCGTCGACCAGGAAACTGTTCTGGAAGCCGCGCACGCCGCCGACGGAAAGATCACCATTCGAATCCGACGTGAGCCCGCGCGGATCCTGGGTGACATCCGGGGAGAGCAGCGCCAGGTCAGTGAAGCGCCGCCCGTTGAGCGGCAGGTCTTGAATCGCGCTCTGCGTCACTACATTCGACACGGCTCCGGTTTGCGTCTCCACCGGACTCGGGGTGGCAGAGACCGTTATGGTTTGCGTGGGCGCAGCCGGCATTAATCGCAACTGCACGACGGAAACTCCTCCCACCAGCAATTCGACACCTCGGCTGGCCCGGCTCGCCATGCCCGGGGCGGAGGCGGTTACGTCATAACGGCCGGGAGGGAGCATTCCGAAATTGAAAGTGCCCTGGCCATCGGTTACGGTCTTTAATCGTAGCCCGCGACTCGGATCGGAGATGGTAATTGCGGCCCCGACGATACGTGCGCCGGAGCTGTCTTCGATTATGCCTTGCAGAGACGTGGAACCGTCCTGCGCCCGGAGAGCACAGGGACAGGCAAAAAGGACAGCCAGCACGATACTGGCGCTTATGACAAGCTTTGAATCGCTATAAAAATGATTTGAGGATACCGCGTCGGGAAAAGTCCGCATGGGAAGGGGCCCTGGTAAGAATGACTTCTCCTTCATGTTCGGGCGGGGCCACCATCGCGGTCTGTGATGGGCTGTGCACCAAAGGACAATGCTGAAACGGGAAGAAATTGTCCTTTAGTAACCGTCTAAAGTCTGGACAAGCCCTTGCGCACGAGATTGATAATGTGAGCGAAAAGAAGCAGGCAGCCAAGAGGGCAGTCAAGTCCTTGGAAATTCAACCCGCGAGGAAGGACGGAAAACCTGTCCGAACCACCGGTCGCGAGCGAGGTCTATTTCGTGATCCAGGCGAGTAGTAGCTCGCGGCGGCCCTCGGTTTTCGCTCCGTTGACCGCCGAAAATCGCGCGTGTTACCGTTGTGGGTTGGACCAACCTCAACCGCGCGTTCTGTGCGCCAAAGGAATTCCAAGTGTCTTCTGATACCCAGGTGGCCGCACCAGTCCGCAAGACAGCCTTGAACGCCGTTCACCGCCAGATGGGCGCGAAAATGGTTGATTTCAATGGTTGGGATATGCCTGTCGAATACCCTTCCGTCGGCGGACTGATGAAGGAGCATCTCGCCGTTCGTAATGGTGTCGGGATCTTCGATGTCAGCCACATGGGCGACATCCGCATCTCCGGCCCGCAGGCTCTCGAAGCCGTACAGCACATCACGATGAATGACGCGGCGGGTATGGGTATCGGACAGTGCCGCTACTCGGCCATGCTGTATCCCGAAGGAACCTTTGTCGACGACGTGATTGTGCACCGCATGGGCGAAGAAGATTACATGCTGGTGATCAATGCCGGCACCCGCGAGAAAGACGTCAACTGGGTCACGGACAACACGCGCCAGTTCGACTGCAAGGTCGAGAACCTGAGCGACAATTACACGCAGATCGCCATTCAGGGTCCGAAGGGCGTGGACGCACTGCAGAAGCTGACCGACGCCGATCTATCGAAGGTGAAGTTTTACTGGTTCACTCACGGGACGGTGTGCGGCCTGAAAAGCATCCTGATCGCGCGCACTGGGTACACGGCAGAGGATGGCTTCGAGATCTACGTGCCCACCGACGAGGCGACCAGCGCCCGCGTATGGAATGAAGTGTTGGAAGCGGGAAAGGAATTCGGCATTGTGCCTTGCGGGTTGGGATCGCGCAATACGCTACGCCTTGAGGGCCGGCTGCCGCTCTACGGCCACGAAATATCGGACACGATCAATGTCTGGGAGGCTGGGCTTGATCGTTTTCTGAAGATGGAGAAGGGCGAGTTCGTGGGCCGCACTGCACTGGAGAAGGCGAAGTTCAAGGGGATCACCCGGACATTGGTTGGTCTGGAGTCGATTGAACGCGGCATTCCCCGAGACGGCTACAAAGTTTTTGATCTAGCGGGTAAGGAAATCGGCTACGTCACCAGTGGATCGTATGCACCTTTTCTCAAGAAGAACATTGCGCTGGCTTATGTTCCCGTCGAGCAAGCGGAGGTCGGTCATGAAGTTTCGGTGCAGTGCCGCAGTTTGCCGGTGAAGTGCAGAGTTGTGTCGACGCCGTTTTATAAGCGTCCGAGAAAGCAGTCCTAGTTCGTTTTTGAGCAGTCATCATCCAATCTATTTGCCGATGCACCGTCGGGTGCTGAGAGGGGGGACAGTTCATGGCTTATCCCGCGGATTACAAGTACACGAAAGAGCACGAGTGGCTGCAGATCGACGGTAAGACCGGCGTCATCGGTATTACGGATTACGCGCAGAACTCGCTCGGCGACATCGTTTTCGTCGAGCTGCCGAAAGTTGGTTCGGAGATTTCGGCCGGCAAGACCTTCGGCTCGGTTGAGTCCGTGAAGGCTGTCTCCGACCTGTTCGCTCCGGTTTCCGGCACAGTGACCGCCATCAACGAGGCTTTGAACACCGCGCCCGAGCAGGTGAATAAAGATGCGAACGCGACCTGGATGATCAAGGTCGAGCTGAAGGATCCGAACGAGGCGGGTGGACTGCTTTCCACCGCCGACTACGAGAAGTTCATCGCCGAAGAGGGCGCGCACTGATTGACCCTGGCGAGTTCGGTTGTGTCAGGGCACGACTTCAGCCGTGCCAAATAGGGGCTTGATAAGGTCAGGGCTTTAGCCCCTGCGACACCTTGGCAGGGGCTAAAGCCCGAATTCATTAGAGGACTACTTCGGCACGTCTGAAGACGTGCCCTGACACAAGAAACGCGATAGATTCTACATCCTTAATCCAACGTCGCCCAGGAAAGCTACAGGTAATCATGCGCTATCTTCCTAAATCGCAATCTGACCGCGAAGTCATGCTGAGCGAGATCGGTGCGAAATCGATTAACGACCTATTCGAAGCCATTCCGGCGGAGTATCGCCTGAAGGGTGACCTTAAGATCCCGCGGCAATACGCCGAGAGCGAGATCGTGGAGTTCTTTCGCGAGCGTGCTGCCAACAGCGCCCAGGGGTTCGCCATGTTTCTCGGCGCCGGCGCTTACTCGCACTACCGTCCGGTCGTCATCGACTCGCTGATCTCACGCGGAGAATTCTTCACCTCCTACACCCCGTATCAGCCGGAGATCGCGCAGGGCACGCTGCAATCGATCTTCGAATTCCAGACAATGATCTGCGAGTTGACTGGTATGGACGTCGCCAACGCTTCCATGTACGACGGCTCGACCGGCGCCGCCGAAGCGCTGATGATGGCATCGCGCATCACCGGACGGGCAAAGGGCGCTGTGGCTAAAACCGTGCATCCTGAATATCGCGAGGTCATCACGACGTATTCGCGCTATCAGGGCATGCCGATCACGACCTTCGGCTATGGCAAAAATGGCCGCGTCGATCTGGAAGAGCTCGAGATGGCGATCGACGATGAAACCGGCGGCGTGCTCATCCAGTCTCCTAATTTCTTTGGCACGATTGAAGATGTGAAGGCCATCGGGGAGATCGTGCACAAGAAGGGGGCGCTACTGATCGTTTCCATCGCCGAGGCTGTGTCGCTGGGCATCGTTAAGCCGCCAGCCGAGGCCGACATCGTGAGCATGGAGGCGCAGTCGTTCGGAGTGCCGCTGGGATACGGCGGACCGTACTGCGGTGTGATCGCAACCCGCGACAAGTTTGTTCGACAGATGCCGGGGCGTTTGGTCGGCGAAGCGCGCGACCGCAACGGCAAGCGAGGCTTCGTGCTGACGCTGTCGACGCGCGAGCAGCATATTCGCCGCGAGAAAGCCACGTCGAACATCTGCACCAACCAGGGGCTGGTCGCGCTGATGTGCGGCATCTTCATGACGATCTACGGCCGCGAAGGCATGAAGGAGTTGGCAACACAGAACCTGGCGAAGGCGCATTACGCCGCGGAGCAGTTCAAGAAGAGCGGCGCGACGTTGCTGTTCGAGGGCGTACCGCGCTTCAACGAATTCGTGATTCAAACCAAGACCGATCCCTACGCCATCAACGACCATTTGCTGGGGCAACGAATTATCGGAGGCTTCCCGCTGAAGAAGTTTTATCCCGAGCTGGAAAACGCCTCGCTGTGGTGCTGCACCGAGACCACGGCAAAAGCCTCGATCGACGCCGTGGCGAAGGAGGTGGCGCTGTGAACCTGAACGAGAAGATCACCAAAGCCACCACCCACATCAGCCAGAACGAAGGCCTCATCTTCGAGAAGTCGTCACCCGGCAAGAAAGCTTACAAGCTGCCGCCGCTCGATGTGCCTGCCGTTGACCCTGCTGAGTTGCTGGGCGACCAGGCTCGCGAGGACTTGGGGGAGATGCCTGAGGTCAGCGAGATCGAAATCATCCGGCATTACACACGTATTTCGACCTGGAACTACGCGGTCGATCACGGCATGTATCCGCTGGGCTCGTGCACGATGAAGTACAACGCACGGGTGAACGAGTATGTCGCGCGGCTGATGGGCTTGGCTGAGGCGCATCCGTATCAGCCGGAGCGTGTAAGCCAAGGCGCGCTGCGGATTCTGAAGATGCTGAGCGAGCAACTCATCGAGATCACCGGCATGGACGCGATCACCCTGCAGCCGGCGGCCGGCGCGCACGGCGAGTTCACCGGCATCCTGATGATCCGCGCCTATCTCGAGTCGCGCGGCAATCCGCGGAAGAAGATTCTCATCCCGGACTCGGCGCACGGGACCAATCCGGCAACGGCGGCAATGTCGGGCTACACGGTCGAAAACCTGAAGTCGAATGCTGCCGGCATGTTGGATGTCGCGTCACTGGAAGCGCAGGTCAACCAAGATGTCGCCGCGCTGATGCTGACTAATCCCAACACGCTTGGCGTCTTCGAGCAGGAGATCCACAAGATCGCCGACGTGCTGCACGCCAAGGGCGCGCTACTCTACATGGACGGCGCGAACATGAACGCCCTCGTCGGCAAGGTGCGGCCGGGCGATTTCGGTGCTGACGTCATGCACCTGAACCTGCATAAGACGTTTTCTACTCCACATGGTGGAGGTGGGCCGGGATCGGGACCGGTGGCCTGCAAGAAGATTCTCGAGCCGTTTCTGCCGGCGCCGATTGTCATTGACAAGCCGGATGGCACGCTGGGCTTCGACTACAACCGTCCCAAGTCGGTGGGTCGCGTGCGCATGTTCTACGGAAACTTCGGTATGCACGTGCGCGCGCTAGCCTACATCATGGCCAATGGCCCTGACGGTCTTCGCCAGACCACCGAGGACGCCGTGCTGAACGCGAACTACATTCGCAAGAAGCTGGAGGGCGTTTACGATCTGCCATATAACACGCCGACCATGCACGAAGTCGTGTTCAGCGATCGCAAGCAGACCGGCAAAGGCGTGAAGACCGGCGACATCGCCAAGCGGCTGATCGACTATGGCTTCCATCCATATACAGTGAGCTTCCCGCTGGTGGTGCACGGGGCGCTGATGATCGAGCCCACAGAGAGCGAATCGAAGGAAGAACTGGACCAGTTCATCGATGCGATGAAAGCAGTGGCCGAGGAAGCCGAGCAGAATCCGGAGATCCTGGTGCAGGCGCCGCACAACACGCGTATCTCGCGGTTGGACGAAACCGCAGCAGCCAGAAAGCCGGTGCTGCGCTGGAAGCCGCAGAGCGAGGCAGCAGGCAAATAGAAGGCTTCGAAAGGCGGTTCACCACTTAGGCACATAGATGTTCTCGATTTCTTCGTGCTCTCAGTGCCTCTGTGGTGAAGAAGTACTGCCCTTAGCCCCGTTCCCACAGCTCCGACACGAGTAATCCGCCGCAGGCGTATAACTGCTTGCGCGGCTTGAATCCGATAGATTGCAGAGCCGGACGGTAGTTGGGAAGGTGCGTAACTCGCAGCCCAGTGGTGACGCGGAACGCCGCGTACAAGCTACGAATGATTGCTCCCGTCCATAGCTCGCCTACTTGTGTCGGCGGCTGGCAGAATTCCGAAACGATCCAGCGAGCGCGTGGAGCGGCCCAATCTGCGACCCGATGAATCACAGCCGTTGCATCCTCAGTTGTGAAACAGTCGAGAAAGAAATGGGTCGCGATCAAATCATGCGCCTGCTGTGACGGATTGAATTTGTGGAGATCTTCGCAGTGAAACTCGGCCCGCCCTCGTAACGCAGCCCCCATTCTCGTAACCCGACGAGTAGCTAACTCCACCATCTTGCGACTGGCATCCACGGCCGTCACCTCAATTTGAGGATTGGCACGAAGCAATGCCGCCGTGAATCGCCCATCGCCCTCACCGCAGGATAGCGCCCTGCGGACACCCTGCAGATCGCCGAGAAAGGCATTTCTGCGCCGCTCCAGAGCCGTGCCGAAGCACAGATGCTCCACGGATTCATACCAGGGTGCGATGAGATCGCAGTCAATCGTTTTTATTTCCGTCGGCGAAGCCGTAATGGTGGAAGCAGCGGCGGACGGGCCATCGAGTACGGGAATCGCTATTTCTTCTTGTCGGTGCATTATCTGTGCAGGAACAACAATACGACGCCGGGCGTCAGCAGCGTCGCATCCGCCAAAACCCGTACCGTGTTCATGGAAAACCTCCGCCAGCGATAGGCCAAGCCGGCGAGCGAGAGCGCACTGAGTGAGACAGCCAGCAATACTGAGTGCACCGCCTGGGTGGTTCTCATCTGCGCGAAGATGCATGCGACGATCGCCACCCCCACGGCGACCTCCAGCCCGTGCCGCCCGGCGGCGAGCGTCGACACATGCGGCATCTCAGAACTGCCTTGATGTACGCTTACCCACTCCGCATATTCGATCAGGGTCGTGTTGAGCCAGCAGATCGTGATGAAGAGAAGGAGCGCAATTGTCATTGCAACAGCCGATCGGTGCGCATAGATCCAGACCGGAAAGAAGGTGCCGACTCCGAAGACAAGAGCGACGACTGCTTCCTTGGGAAAGCGCAGACGCCACCTTAAGCATATCCAGTGCACGACTGCGAAATAGCCTGCGACTATCAGCATCAGCAGGGTGCCTAATTCCAGCATCCGGGCGTTCAGTTCGAGACAGACACAGCAGGTCAGCGCCAGAACGGCGAGGAGGGCGGTAAACCACAGCTTGCGATGGACGCGATAAAACTGATGTCGCGCCGACAGAAGCGTCTGCGGATCAGCTCGCAATCCGTCGAGTAAACGGTCGGCAACATAAATCAGCCAGACCACCAGCGCGAGCGCCAAGGTCACAAAAGGCGAAATATGAACTCGCGCGGATACGGCGAACAGCTGCATCCAGAGCACGGAAATCAGCGGTGCATCGAGGCTCAACAGGTTCGGCCACAGCCACCACTGGTGTTCCGTCGAGGCGGCCGAAGAGGCATATATGCCGCCGCTGGTTTTCCACGGCAGGATGCGCGCCGTTTTGCGCCTCTGGGCATGTCGAAGTCGGGCTGGCGATTGGCGTCGCGAGGAGTACCTGGCTGGCAGGAAGAAACAGGACTTGCAGTGGACATCACTATTTCAACTGTGCGGCGCAGCGCGTTGGCTTGTCAAATGGCCACGCGAGGCTGCCTTTGGCGGAATCGTGCCATTTCCGTGCTATACATTTCCGGGAACTAATCCGAGCTCAGCTTCGTCTATCGTCCCAGCTTCGTTGGGGGAGAGCTCCATGTATACGATTCGCCAGGATCTCCGTTTTGCTCTGCGGCAATTGCGCAAGTCTCCCGGGTTCACCACGGTCGCCGTTCTGACGCTGGCGCTGGGCATTGGCGCAGCAACGGCGATGTTCAGCGTGATCTATGCGACCGTGCTGCGGCCGCTACCTTTCCATGATCCCGATCGCATTCTGTTTGTCGAGACCCATGCCGCCGCCTCTTACATTCAGCCGGCATCGTGGCCGGCCTATGTGGAGGAGCGAGCCCAGAATCAGAGCTTCGAATATCTCGCCGGCTTCAGCCAGTTTGCCGGAGTGAATCTTGACACTGGATCGCAAGTGGTCCACTTGCACAACACCTCCACCAGCGACCATTTCTTCGATGTATTCGGTGTATCGCCTCTGCTGGGACGCACCTTCCTCCCTGGCGAAGAGCAGGATGGCCGCAACAACGTTGCCGTCCTTAGTTACGAAGGCTGGCAGCAGAACTTCGGCGGGAATCCGAGTGTCGTCGGCTCGTCCGTCCACATCGATGGCTTCCCCTACACGATTGTCGGGGTTATGCCTGCCGGCTTCCGCTTTCCTCTCGGTACGCCAAACCTCATCTACACGCCGCTGCGAATTCCTAAGGAGCTACGCACCGCACGTGGTGACCATTGGTTGCAGGTCGTCGGACGCCTGAAGCCAGGCCTGACCGCCCAACAGGCCCAAGCGGACATGAACCATGTGCTCGCTAATATCGGTCAGGCCAATCCGGATACCGACAAGGGCCGCACTGCCCGCGTGATGCCGCTGAGCCTGCGTGTCACCGGCCAAGAGCAGCGCCAGGCACTGTGGATCATGGCGGCGGGCGTGCTGTTCGTATTGTTGATCGCCTGCGTCGATGTGGCCGTCATGCTGCTGGCGCGCGGCGTTGGACGGCAGCGCGAGATGGCTATCCGTACTGCCCTCGGTGCTGGCCGGATGCGCATTGTCCGGCAGGTCCTGTTCGAGAATCTCGTTCTTGGACTGGTGTCGGCAATCGCGGGGTTGCTGCTGGCGTGG
>CAWFUT010000016.1:0-40715 GCA_963819055.1 uncultured Acidobacteriaceae bacterium
AAACCTTACGAGGGGAACCGCGCAGTGAGGGAAGTCACGTCGGGATGTGAGGAGACTTCGAGAATAGGGGTCCCCTCGACTTCGCTCGGGGCAGGCACTTCGACTTCGGCGCGCAACAGAAGCGCACCTGCGCTTAGGATGACACCTAAAAAAACGCCTCCGCCGAAAGCGGAGGCGACGAGTTGTTTGCTGATAGCTAACGGCTAAGAGCTAATGGCTAATAGCTGCTAGTACGAATACCCGTCCGGCTGCGACACCGCGCCGACTTCGATTTTGGTGTCGACGTAATCGCGTCCGGCCGCAATAGCTTTTCGATCGAGCTCGAGCAGCTTGGGATTCTTCACAATTTCCTCGAGGACACTGATTGCCGATTCTGTGGGCAGGCATTCGGTCTCCTCCAGCAGGGCGCCGAGCATGACAACATTCGCGACCTTGGCCGATCCCAACCCATCTGCAACTTCGGAGGCCGGCACGCAAATCACGCGCGCCTGGGGAGCGCTGAAGCCTTCCGGCAGCTTGCTGCTGTTGTAGAGAATCAGTCCCCCAGAAGCGACCGTCGCTGCGAACTTGTGCAGCGAGAGCTCGTTCATGGCTACCAGCACTTCGGGCTGCGAGATAAGTGGCGTGCCGATGCGGTCGTGCGACAGCGTGACATGACAATGCGCGCTGCCGCTGCGCATCTCGGGTCCGTAAGACGGCAGCCAACTGACTTCCATATGCTCGCGCAATCCCATCTCGGCGAGCAGCTGTCCCATCAGCAGAACGCCCTGGCCACCGAAGCCGGCCATCTTCACCGTCAGATCGCGAGTGTGATGATGACGTCTTATGGTGGGCTCGCCGGATGTGCCTTCCTCGGCATCCAGAGCCTGTGCGATAGTCTTCACAGGGACGATGGCGTCCACCGGCAGCTCGGGCTTGCGATCGCGATACACGCCGAGCGGAAAGGCCTTCACCAGCGTATCGGCTACCCATTTGCGCGCCACCACCGGATCCATCTTCATGATGGTCGGGCAGGGCGAGAGGAATTCCACCAGCGAGAAGCCGCCGCCGTCCTTTTGAATCTGAAGGGCCTTCTTCACGGCCTTTTTGGCCTTCATGATGTTCTTCATGTCGCTCAAAGCGACACGCTCGATATAGGTCGGTGTTTCCAGCGCAGCGAGAAGTTCGCACACATGGAGCGGGAGTCCTTCATTGTGGGAGCGACGCCCCCACGGAGAAGTCGTGCTCTTCTGGCCGACAAGCGTGGTCGGCGCCATCTGGCCCCCGGTCATGCCGTAGACGGAGTTGTTGACGAAGAATACGCAGATATTCTCGCCCCGATTGGCGGCGTGAATGATCTCGGCGGTGCCGATGGCGGCAAGGTCGCCGTCGCCCTGGTACGCCATGACAATGGACTCCGGATTGGCGCGCTTGAGAGCAGTGGCCGCAGCAGGAGCGCGACCGTGCGCTACCTGCACGTTGCCCACGTCGAAGTAGTAGTACGCGAAAACGGAGCAGCCCACCGGACTGACCAGCACGGCGCGGTCCTGCACGCCGAGTTCAGTCAACGCTTCGGCAATCAGCTTGTGGACGACGCCATGTCCGCAGCCTGGGCAGTAATGCGTTTGCTGCTGCAACTCAGCCTTGCGCTCGTACTTGTCGTAGAACGCGGGCGACTTTTCGTGAATTACCTGATAGCCTTCCACAATTTTCTCCTATCGGTTGACGCTCAACCGGGGTCCCCGGCAAGCGCTCCTTTTGCGCTTGTTGGGGCTAGCTATACGTGGGCTGCCATGCGCGCAAACACTTGCGCCGTGATCTCTTCTGCGCTGGGTACGTTGCCGCCGACGCGACCGTAGTACTCCACCGGGACCGCACCGTTCAACGCCAGCTTTACGTCTTCCACCATCATTCCCGTGCTCAATTCGACTCCCAGCACCTGTTTCACATCCTTGGCTGTCTCGCAGAGCTCACGTGAGGGGAAGGGCCAGAGCGTGATCGGACGGAACAACCCGGCCTTCATGCCCTGGGCGCGCAACTGGTCCACCGCCGTCCGCAGTACACGCGAGACGATACCAAAGCCCACCAGCAGTATCTCGGCGTCCTCGGTGAGATAGCTCTCGTAGCGGCTTTCCAACTCCTGCGCCAGCTGATACTTCGCCTCCAGCTTGCGTACGTGCCGCTCCAGATCGTCGGGCTCCAGCACGATGGAGCTGATGAGATTTTTCTTCGTCTCTGCATTGCCCTTGACCGCCCAATCCTTCGCGGGCGGGTCGATGTCGCGCATCTTGATCTCCAGGGGCTCCATCATCTGGCCAACATAGCCATCGGTCATGATGACCACGGGATTGCGATAACGATCGGCCAGGTCGAAGGCCAGCACGGTCAGGTCAAACATTTCCTGCACGGAAGCCGGAGCCAGAACCAGGTTGCGATAGCAGCCGTGGCCCCCACCTTTCACGACACAGAAGTAGTCACTCTGCTCGGGCGCGATGTTGCCCAATCCCGGACCGCCGCGGACCACATCGACGATCACGCCCGGCAGTTCAGCGCCGGCCATATACGAGATGCCTTCCTGCATCAGGCTGAGACCGGGTCCGGAGGATGCGCTCATCACACGCTGTCCCGCCGACGAAGCTCCGTAAACCATGTTGATCGCGGACACTTCGCTTTCGGCCTGCAAGAAAGTTCCGCCGACCTCGGGAATCAGCAGCGCCGCATACTCGGCAATCTCGCTGGCGGGCGTGATGGGATATCCGTAGAAGGCTTTGCATCCGGCCAGGACCGCGCCTTTCACGATGGCGACATTACCTTTACACAGCTGGCGCATGAGCGGCCTCCTCTTTCTGCGGGACGCAGGGAGCAGCCGTCTTCGCAGGCGACGCCAGGCGTTCCACGATGATGGCTCCGGGTTCGGGGCAGCAGTAGAAGCAGGCGCCACAGCCGGTGCAGTCTTCGCCGCTGTATTGTGCCGCATGCACACCGTAATGGTTGAGTTCGGGCGCCAGTTCAAGACATTCAGGAGGACATGAGTCCACACACAAACCGCAGCCCTTGCATTCTTCGGGATCGATGATTACATTACCGCGCGGTTGCGATGACATTTGTTACCCTCGCATTTCCACTTCGTAAGCGTTGCGCTGAAACCAGCGTTGTTGCTCGCAGTACTCGTATAACTCGTCGCGAAACTTGGGATGAGCAATCTCAATCAGCGACTGGGCGCGTTGCCGGATCGTGCGCCCATGCAGATAGGCAATTCCGTATTCTGTGACCACATAATGCACGTCGGCCCGCCCGGTCAGAACACCGGACCCATGCGCCAACCGTGGCGCGATGCGTGATACGGTGCCGTTCTTGGCAGTCGAAGGCATGGCGATAATCGGCTTGCCGTGCTTGGAGCGAGCCGCGCCGCGAATGAAGTCGAGCTGCCCGCCGAATCCGCTGTAAAACTGCGATCCAATCGATTCGGCACAAACCTGGCCGGTCAGATCCACTTCGATGGCGGAGTTGACAGCCACCATGCGCTCGTTAGCAGCGATGCGGAAGGGATCGTTTGTGTAGGCCGAAGGGTGGAACTCGAACGCCGGATTCTCATCGATGAAGTCGAACAACTTCCGCGTGCCCAGCACGAAGCCGAGAATAATTTTGCGCGGCTTCAGATTCTTGCGCTGGCCATTGATGACTCCGGCTTCAATCAGCGGAATCACACTGTCGGAAATCAGCTCGGTGTGAATGCCGAGATCCTGGCGGTCCATCAGGGCGGGCAGAATGGCATCGGGAATCGCTCCAATCCCACACTGTAAGACCGCTCCATCTTCGATGAGCGAGGCCACGCGAGCGCCAATCTGTTCGAAGGTCTTGTCACTCTTCTGAGCCTTCAATTCGCACAACGGCCGCGATAACTCTACGATCGCGTCAATCTTGCTGACGTGAATGAAGCTGTCACCATAGGTGCGCGGCATCTGCGCGTTCACCTGGGCGACAACCTTGTGGGCGTTCTTCGCTGCCGTCAGGGTCGTATCCACGCCGACGCCAAAGCTGCAATAGCCGTGCGGATCAGGCGGCGAAACCTGAATGAGAGCTACGTCAATCGGCATCTCACCGCTCTCAAATAGAGCCTCGATCTCGCTCAGGAAAATGGGCGTGTAGTCGGCGCGGCCGTCATTCACAGCCTCGCGCACGTTGCCGCCCACAAACAACGCATTGTGACGAAAGCTCTCCGCCATATCGGGCGCGCAGTAGGGTGACGTGCCATGAGTCAGCAGATGAATCAGCTCGACATCCTTCACATAGGGTGCCCGCGACATGAGGGCTTCCACCAGCGCTTCCGGTTCGGCACAGCCGGGGTGGATGTAGACTCGCATCCCCGACCCTACGCAGTTCACAGCCTCGCGAGCGGTTACCAGCTTGCTGCGATACTGATCGATCCATGACATGAATCATGCCCCTTCTTAGGCAGGTACTGTTTGTGTTCTGACCGAATATCCGGCCGTGGCTCGCTCATGTCCCAGCGAGGCGTAGTAGATGGCGAGATGGAAAAATTTGTCCAGCATCTCCAGCAGTTCAAGCTCGCCGAAGATCTCCGCCGGACGCTCCAGCTCCGCGTGTTTCTGCAGGTACTCCCACAGGTTTTCGCGCACCAGGCAAATCATCCAAACCACCTGGCTGAGGGGAACTCCCTGTGTCGCGCGCTGCGCGCCAATCTCCAGGTACCGCTGTTCAATGTCGGCTTCCGTCTTGCCCAGCAGCCACTCGCCCAGATGGTGATAGACCTCATAGACCTTGTCGGTCAGTTCGCGGTCCGGCACGTTGACGTAAGCCGAACACTTGCTGCACTGCCGGTAGCGGTTTTGCAGGCTGCGCGCCAGCCCATCGGAATGGCTTTCAATTAACTTAACCAGGCGGTACGCCAACAACATGGCTCACCTCTTTACCTCGGCCCAGGCTGCAAATGGCAGGGTGCAACCTCATGGCTCCGGCCCTCACTCTCTTACATCCAAGTTTCGCCTCAGGATGGGCAAAGGGGCCGTGATTGGAATCACCGCGAAAAGTGACATAGGTCACTCCGGGAAAAGGGTTCCGAAGCGACAGAGCAGTTCGTGTGGGGAAAGGCGTGAGTGGTGATGATTCAAGCGGTTAGAGCAGGGTCACTAAGCCACTCCAGCCGCGCAGCGGCGGCTATGGGGTGAGCCCGGGGCGCAAGCCCCGCGTAGAAATCCCGTTGCAAGTTGGAGCCGCGGAGCGGCGACAAGGTCTTCGGTTTCTCAAGGGTTGTTACGTGTCGGCGAGACCGTATGTCTGGAGCAGACCGGACGCCTAAATTCCCAGCTTCTTGACTTCCTCGTTGTAATACTTCCGGTAGAGGATGTCCCACTCCTGCGAGCCTTCCAGAATGGTGCGGCGCTGGCTTTCGATCTTCTGCCGGGCGGCAGCATCGATCTTAGCCTCTTGAGCCATCAGGAGTTCCAGTAACCGGCGGGTCTCCAGCCGGATGCTGTTGCGATCTTCGACGAAATCGACATCCTCGATGTCGGCCAGGGTGTCGGCCACGGCGTGGGCCAGCTTATTGATCTTCTCGCGGCTTATTCTCATAAGACCGCCTTATACTTCCGTACCAGTTCGTTCTTTATTTTCTTGAACATCTCCTGGTAGTTGGCGCCGCTGCGTTGCATCTCGTCTGAGTACGTATCGAGGATAATGCGGACTTCGTCGTTGATCCGGTCTTCCAGGGTCAGTTCGTCGATCAGAGCAGCATTAACCCGCTCTGTGACGGCTGCCTTGTGGGGAGTTTCGATAAACTCCCCCTCGACCAGCTTGTTGGTGATTTCGCGGGCCAGATAGCCCACATATTCTTTAGAGAAGAGCATGCGAGTTCGAGACGACTGGGAAAACACTTTAGTTTAACACACAGATTACGGCCCCTTTCAGCGGCCAGAGCTGATCCGGCGCCGGACGATTTTGGCCCGAGTCACTGTGTCTGACCAGCGCCATCGGAGTATGATGATTTTCGCCGCGTCGTTTTTTCGCGCCGCCCAAGTGCTTATGTCCGACGACCTATCCAGTCTGAAAGACGACATGAACGCCTTCATCCTCGGCCACGGCCTGAGCCGCTTCCAGGGCTATGTGACCGAAGAAGTGCACAGCGTCATGTGGGATCCCAAAGACAATCCCGAGAGCTGGAAGGACTTCGTCGAACTCGCCAAGAAGGCAGGCTCGCAGTTCCTCTCGATGGACGAAGAGGTGCTCCAGCGCGACGAACTCGACTACCTGGTACAGCGGCTGCAACATGCCAGCTTCCCCAGCGACGAAGACCTGGACGAGGCGCGCTGGCTGCGCAACTACATCGGCAAGACCGGCTTCATTCAGTTGGGCTGGCCGCACCAGGGCATCATGTTCTCTTTGAGGCGACCACCGAGTGGTACGAGCGCTATCAGCACCTGCTCGATCTGGTGGAAGATTTCGGTAGCATGGCTATCGACGACGGCGAACAGGACGACGAGCACTAGCGTGCGCTGGATCCTTCGTAACGCCGATCCTCAACAAGTACAGCGTCTGGCGCTCGCGACTAACTTGCCACTCTGGATGGCTCGCCTCCTCGCGGTTCGCGGCATAGAGAGCGGCGAACAAGCCCACAAGTTTCTCTCACCCTCTTTGCAAGATCTCCACAATCCTTACCGAATGACCGGACTGCGCGCGGCGGTTGAGCGCCTGAAGGGCGCGATCGACCGCGACGAAACCGTCCTCATCTACGGCGACTACGACGTCGACGGCACGACCGCAATCGTCATTCTAAAAACCGCGCTAGAGCTTTGCGGCGGCAAGGTCGACTACCACGTGCCGCATCGACTTCGCGAAGGCTACGGCATGCGCGATGAGGTGATCGAGCAGGCCGCCGATCGCGGCATCCGCCTGATCATCAGCGTCGATACCGGCATTCGCGCCTTCGCCGCCGCTGACACAGCTGCGCGTCGCGGCGTCGATCTCATCGTCACCGATCATCATCTCCCGCAGGCGGAAGGGGTGCCCAAGGCGCTGGCCGTCGTGAATCCCAACCAGCAGGGCTGCGACTACCCGTGCAAATCGCTCTGCGGAGCGGGTGTAGCCTTCAAGATTGCGCAAGCGCTGCTGGTCGAGAGCGGCCGCGAGCGTTTGCTGCCGTCGTTCTTGAAGATGGTGGCCATCGCGACCATCGCCGACGCCGTTCCCCTGGTGGACGAGAACCGCGTCTTCGCCAAGCTTGGCTTGGAAGGTCTACGCAAGCCGGTGAATGCCGGCCTGAAGGCTCTGCTGTCGAACTGCCAGCTCGACGGTTCACGTCCTCTGAGCGCGGGCGACATCGCCTTCCGCGTCGCGCCGCGCTTGAATGCCGCAGGGCGCATGGATATTGCCGAGCGCGTCATCCAGCTATTCACCGAGAAGGATGCGGGCAAGGCCGCCGAGATGGCGATGGAGCTCAACCAACTGAACGGCGATCGCCAGCAGGAGGAGCAGCGCATCGTCGAGGAAATCCACAAGAAGATCGACTCCACGCCGGAGATGCGGGATGCCTACTGCATGGTCATCGACGGCGACGGCTGGCACCGCGGCGTGATCGGGATCTGCGCCACCCGCGTGGTCGAACGTTACCACCGCCCGGCGCTGGTCTTCTCCTGTGAGAACGGGGAAGCACATGGCTCGGGCCGTTCCATCCGCGCCTTCCATCTGCTGGAGGCGCTGGAGTCCTGCCCGGAGCTATTCACCCGTTTCGGCGGTCACTCCCACGCTGTGGGATGTACGCTTCCGGTCGAGCGCATTCCCGAACTTCGTGCCCGCATGGATGCCTACGCCCGCGAGCGTCTGACTGCGGAAGACTTTATCCCCGAGCTGGAATACGATGCCGAGCTTTCACTGGAAGAGATCAACCACGATTTCTGGCTGGCTCTGCAAAAGCTGGAGCCGTACGGAGTGGGCAATCAGACACCAACCTTCGTCGTCCGCAACGCAAAGCTTATACAGCCGGCACGCGTGATGAAGGAGAAACACCTGAAGCTTCGGGCCATTCCGGCGGATCCGAACGCCAATGGCGGCCGCTTCCAACGCGCTCACGACGTGCTGGGATGGCGCATGGCCGAACGCGCCGCCGAGAACCCTCTTCTGGCCGGCGACGTTCTCGACCTGGCATTCACCGTGGACTACAACGAGCACCCCGATTTTGGCGGCGTGCAATTGAATCTCGCGGACTTTAAGCGGGTTGTGCCGGCAACTCTCGCTGCCAGCACAGCAGACGCGATGTAAATCTGATCTAGTGTTGCACCCAAGAAAAATCCCACCCAAGACGCTGCTTGGGTGGGACGTTAGCTTTCTCGGCTTACGCTGCCGTCGCGGCCTTTCCGGCTTCGACGTCGTGATGTATCGTGGCCCGATGCATTTCGCGATAGTGTTTCGGCGTGACACCTGCCAGCCGCCGGAACACACTGGTGAAGTGGCTTTGGGTTTCGAAGCCCACCTTTATCGCAATATCGGCCAGGGCCGTTCGGGATTCGCGCAGATATTCCTGAGCGCGCTCCACCCGCTGGCGCATCACGTATTGGTGCGGAGTTATGCCGGTGCTCATCTTAAAGAGCTTGGAGAAGTAATACTGGCTCATCCCGGCAACGTGCGCCAATTCGGTGACACTGAGCTCTTGCCCGATGTTTTCCTGGATGTGTGAGAACACCCGTTGCAAGCGGCGCGGCGGCAGTCCGCCCACCACCTCTACGGCGGCCAGGGTCGCCCCCAGGTAGGCTCGCACAATATCTTTCATATGCTCTTCCTGGAGCAAGGGTAGAGGCAAGACCAGCACGTTCATTCCCTCTTCTTTTGCTCCCACATGCGCAGATTGCGCGTCAGCACACAGCGCTGCTCGGATTCCGGGCACACGGTTTGCGGCCACCGATGCGCCTACAGCCCGACTGGTGATGATGATTCCACGCTCAGCATCATGGCGCAGCACTACCAAAGCAACCTGCTCCGCATAGTCGGAAGGGCTACTGCCCGCCCGAGACGGTGCCGGATCGGCCAGTTCGTGCCCGGCCAATACCAGGGATGCCGTGAGCCGTTCCCTGATTTCCTTTCCTTGCTCATCAGAAGCGATCGCGATTCGCACTTCTTTTCCTCCTCGTTGCATTCATCGTTACCGACCCCATCACCACCAGCTTCGCGTCCGGAGAATCGAGCCGCGCGCTGCCAGGTTGTCTTGGTAAGCTCGCAAATGCTCCCTGCGAAATCGATCGCAGCAAAGCATCGAGAGATTGATCCCCGGAGTCGTAGTTAAGCGTTTTGGGTCACAGCCCACGCACGTTTGCGGGGCAGCGCATCCGCTTCAAACCAGCACTAGGAGTAAAGGAGGGGTGGAGGACGTACGAATTGCCTGCGATACAGCAGGACCGCATCATGGGCGACCAGGGAGCTAAACACCCTTTGTACCAGCGGCTGTCCGCGGAACAAAAGATAGTACCTGCCCGTGGCGGTGAACCAGAACACCACAATCGCCGGAAGCGCAGTCTTGAACGAGTTGGCTTCAAGGCGCGCTTTGTGAGAATCCTGGGGGTAGAGCTTGTTAAGTACGCCCTTCCCATGTAGGTCGGGTCTTACCTGGAAGGCGAACAGAAAGATCACCAGGCAGACTGAGATCGCCAGGATCCGGCGCAGGTAATCACGATTGGCAACAAAGCTCATGTCGGCCCAAGGTGTCGAAAATCCGTTGCCGGAATTCGCCCAATTTAGAACTTATAGTGCAGGCTAGAGAAATGGTCAAGTATTCGACAATCTTCGGCAAAACCATTTAACTGCAAGACTAAGGTAGCAAGCCTTGTCCTTTCCATTATCGCCAATCCCGCCACGTATATCCTTTAGTCACCTGGAACTAGCCCAAACTCATGCCTCAATCGGCCGTGTCAGCCTTTCCTCATGTGCGATCCCGTCGCCGTTCCCCTTTGCCATCCACATACGACGTATAATACATTGATATCTCGATTTAAACCGCATAGAACCGTAGGAGCGACCGACAACTGTGTTTGGTTGGAGCGCGACCGCTCAGCGGCCGCTGTCCCGCAGTTGTTGGCGCAACACGTGGGAGGGGTGCTTGAAATACCTGCGTCAGGCCTGGGTAACTCTCTTTCTTTGCGCAGTTCTCTCGATTTGTGGTCATGCCCAAGTTTCGGCCAGTCTCTCTGGACGAGTGACCGACCAAACCGGCGCTGCGGTCGCAGGAGCCACCGTCACCTCGACGAATCGGGACACAGGCTTGTCGCGAACGACCCTTACCACTGCCAGCGGCAGCTATCTGTTCGTGGCCCTTCCGATTGGCCAATACCAGCTGAGCGCCAACAAGAGCGGCTTCGCCGAAGAGATCCGCAGCGGAATCGTTCTGGTGGTCGGCGAGGATGCCACCGCCAACCTGCATCTCCAGGTCGGTAAAGTCACCGAGCAGGTGAAGGTCACGGATAACGTGCCCGTAGTTAACGCCTCCACACAGGACATCTCGGGATTGGTAGGCGAGAAGGAAGTGAAGGCGCTGCCACTGAATGGCCGCAGCTACGACTTGCTGATGACCCTCAACCCCGGCGTCGTGAACTTTACCGCCGAGAAGACCGGGGGCATCGGAGTCTCGAACTCCAGCACCGGCAATAATTTCTCTGTCTCCGGCAACCGGCCGCAGCAGAATCTGTTCCTGCTGAACGGCGTCGAGTTCACCGGCGCTGCTGAGAACAACATGCAGCCGGGCGGAGCCAGCGGAAACCTGCTAGGGGTCGACGCCGTGCGCGAGTTCAATGTGCTGCGCGACTCTTATGGCGCCGAATATGGCATGCGTCCGGGTGCGCAGGTCACCATCGTCACCCAGTCGGGCACTAACCAACTCCACGGCTCTGTCTATGAATTCATCCGCAACAATGCCCTTGATGCCCCCAACTACTTCGATCAGGGCTCGGCGCCGCCCTTCCAGCGGAATCAGTTTGGCGCATCGCTGGGCGGCCCGATTCAAACTGACAAAACATTTTTCTTTGCCAACTATGAAGGCTTGATTCAGAACCTCCATCAAACCTCCGCTGCTTTTGTTCCCGATCTCGCCTCTCGCGCCGCCGCAGCACCCAGCGTACAGCCCCTGCTGAACCTCTGGATAACGCCCCCAGCCAATGCACCTGATTTCAACGGTATTGCCCAGGTGTTCAGCAGCCCGCTGCAGACGATTCGCGAGAACTTCGGCAACGCCAGGATCGACCACATCTTCTCATCGAAGGATACTTTCTCGGCGGTCTACACCATCGACGACGGCAATGACTTCACCCCGACGACCGCCAACCCCTACAGCACAGACATTCTGACCTTGCGCGAGCAGGTCGCCTCATTGGAAGAAACCCATGTCTTCTCGCCGACATTATTGAACGTCGCGCGCTTTGGTTATTCGCGAGCAGGCTACTTCTTCACCGGCGAGCCGACACCTGGAACCCCTGCAGCCGGCGTGCCCGGATTCCTGTTGGGCGACCCGGTGGGCGCAGTCGTCGTTGGTGGCAGCGCGGCTTCGAATCCGCAGGCGCAGGTCGGCCTGGCGGGCAGTAACAACGGCAGCAATCTGACCGTCGCGCGCAACATTTACACCTACGAGGATCGTGTGAGCTGGACGCATGGCAAGCATCAGTTCAGCTTCGGCGCCTGGGTGCAGCAGTTCCAGTCGAACGAGACGCTCGCGCTCAGCCAGTATGGCCAGGCGACGTTCGCTAGCCTGCAAACGTTTTTGAAGGGAACCACCGGCTCGTTTCTGTACGATCCCGCTGCGACTGAGATGAACTGGCGCTCATTGTTCACCGCCATCTATGCGCAGGATGTGATTCGTCTGACCCCGACCTTCACGCTCAGCCTGGGCTTCCGCGGTGAGTCTTCGACCGGATGGAACGAAGCTCACGGGCGCGCGGCCAATTACACCTTTCCGAACGGCGTGATCTCCAGCCAGCCACGCATTGCCAGTAACGCCTTCACGGCGAACAACGCCAACTTCCTGCCCGAGCCTCGCATCGGCTTTGCCTGGAGTCCGATCTCCGACAAGACCGTCGTGCGCGGCGGATTCGGAATGTACAACGAGTTGCAGGATGCGCTCGGCTATCGTATGGACCAGAACGCGCCCTTCAATCCGACGTATAGCATCGCTGCGCTGCCGGTCTCGCAGCTGCCGATCAATCCCCTCGCGCCGGTTCCGGCGAAGGCGCTGCTGGTTCCCGGCGGAGTTCAGCCCAACCTGAAGATGCCCACGCTGATCTCCTACTCTCTCGGCATGGAGCAGGAGATTACGCCGAACACCTCGCTGACGATTCGTTATGTGGGGTCGCACGGATATCACGAACTGATTGGCGTGGACGCGAACGAGCCCGTGCCGGTGATCTGCCCGGCGTCACCATGTCCCGCAGTTTATCCCGCCAACTTTCCGGCGCCCCTGGCAGGCACGCCGGTTCCTGCCGGCACCTATTACATTCCGATGGGAACGCCGAAAGCGAATCCGTCGCTGGCGAATACCTGGACCTGGTTCTCGGTCGGCGACAGCAGTTACAACGCACTGCAATTGGACTTCAATCATCGCTTCAGTCACGGCTTGTCGTTCCGCGCCGCCTACACCTGGTCAAAGGCGCTGGACGACGGCGATTCGCTCAATCAGACAACAGCAGGGAACGCGCCCGGACTGGTGGCGAATCCTTATGACATCAAGGCGGACTGGGGATTGGCCACCTACGACGTGCGCAACCTCGCGACCATCAGCACCGTCTATGAGTTGCCGATCGGTCACGGAAAGCAATTCGTGAATCAGTGGAACGGATTCACCGGCGGTCTGGTGAGCGGCTGGTCGGTGAACAGCATCGTGCTGCTGCAAGGAGGCTTCCCCTTCACACCGCAGCTCAGCTACAACCCTTCCAACAACGGCGATACTCGCAATCCAGTGCGGCCGTTCGCCAATCCGAACTTTACCGGTTCGATCATCACCGGCAATCCGAACCAGTGGTTCAACCCTGCGGCTTTTCTCGCTCCGCCGGCAAACAGCGGCTTCTACGGCAATCTCGGCCGCAATACGCTGATCGGTCCCGGCCTGGCGACTTGGGATTTCTCCACCGTAAAGGACACTCGTATTCAGGAGCGGCTGACGTTGCAGTTTCGCGCCGAGATTTTTAGCCTCCTGAACCGCGCCAATTTCAATACACCGAACCTGATCGTGTTCACGCCGTCTGGAGTATCGGGAACGGCAGGCGCTATCACCAGCACATCGACGACAGCTCGCCAGGTGCAGTTTGCGCTGAAATTGTTGTGGTGATGTGGCCAACGAACTGATCGTCATGCCGACCGAAGCGCAGCGAGGTGGAAGGGACCTGCTGTTAGCGTACAGCGGCAGGACTCTGCGTTCCACCAAGTTTGTCATTCTGAGCGGAGTGAGGACGCGCAAGCGTCCGATCGCAATCGAAGGACCCCTACAACCGTGAATATCCGTCGGGCGATAGCGATGCTTCGACTCCGGCGGAAAACCGCGCCGGCGCTCAGGATGACAACCATAAACTTTGGCAGAGCGACACGGGCAGCTATTGCCCCGGCGCCTCGGCCGGCGCCGACACATGCTCGTGCGTGATTACCCAGCGGCCGTCCTGCTGTTCGAGCACGGCGGTCCAGCGCAGCGTCAACTTTTGCGCTTCGCCCTGCGGCGAGCTGCCCGCCATCTCCAGGGTTCCCGCAACCCAGGTGTAGGGCCCGGCAGGATGGATCTGTACGTCATCGCTTAACGTGTAGGTCACCTTGGGAGAATCTTTGAGCGAGGGAGCGACGCCTGCCTTGTATTCCTCCCAGCTGTTGTACTTCAGCGGCGCCACGTCGAAGAACAAGTGTCCGGGACCCTGCGCATAGAAGTGGCCCTGCTTCTCAATGTCGGCCGACGCCCAGCCATCCCAGATGCTCTGCAGATAGGCGCGATCGACGGGCGCCGCAGTTGCGGTCTTCGCCGGGGAAGCTTTGGATGGCGCCGAGCTGTTTTGGGCGGCCGACGGCAGCGAAAGAGCCAGTAAGCAGAAGGCGATTAATGCGCGATTCATGACTTCTCCGGACAACAATGTGGATGAGCGGATTCTCGCAGAGCCGCAGCCGCGATTCAATGGCCGAGCGTACCACCTTCTGGTGGCCGCAAGTTTCCGGCGATTTGTTACCCTGTTAGTTTCCATGAAACTACGGCTGCTTGCCCTGATAAGTAGTTCTCTGCTGGTGGTTGCGCTCGGCGGGTGCGGAACTCCCGGAGCGCCGTCCCTCCCTTCGCTCAATCTGGCGCGCCCGGTGGAGGACTTGACCGCGTCGCGTCGCGGCAACAAGGTCGATCTCGACTGGACGCAACCGCGCAAGAACACCGACCGCACCAACGTTAAGCGCAATCCCACCACGCTGATCTGCCGACACGAAGGCACAAGCTTGATGGATAAATGCGAGGTCGTGGCCGAGGTCACCCCACCCACTGCCAAAGCTCCGCAGAAGCAGAAGAATGAAGGCCCGCCCGGCGACGTTCGCATCCATTTCGTTGATACGCTTCCAGCGCAACTTGGTATGAAGGACCCAGCCGGGTTTGTCACCTATGCCGTCGAAGAACAGAACATTCACGGGCGCAGCGCCGGCTTGTCGAACCAGGTAGCAATTCCTGTGGTGCCTACCATCGGTGCGCCGGACAAAGTAGACGCCGAAGTGAAAGCCGATGGCGTGCACATTACCTGGTCAGGAGCGGAACCGCCCTCACCACCGCGTGGCGTGACTTATCTGTACCGGATCATGCGCCGTCCGGTGGGCGCGCCTGCTTACATTGTGCTCGACGACATCCATCCCTCGGCGACCGGCTCGTTCCTCGACAAGACCTTTGCCTGGGAGCAGAAGTACGAATATCGAATCACCACGCTGAGCCAGGTGCGTGCTGAAGGTATGAACGCCGGAGTCGAAGGCGAAGATTCGCCGCTGGTCGAGGTGTTTACGAAAGACATTTATCCACCTGGACAGCCCGCCGGACTGCAGGCCGTGTTCTCCAGCGTCGGCCAGAAGCCGTTCATCGATCTCACGTGGGCGCCCAATATGGAAAGCGATCTTGTCGGTTACAACATCTATCGTTGGGTAGAGGGTTCCCAACCGGCGAAGCTCAATGCGCAGTTAGTGCAAACGGCATCCTATCGAGACGAAACGGTTGAGCCCGGAAAAAAGTATTTTTACGCCGTAGCAGCGGTGGACCAGCGCGGCAACGAGAGTCCGCAGTCGACGCAGGCAAGCGAAGCCGTGCCCGCCAAGTAAGCGCGTCGCGACTCATCACGAGAAGGCCTTCAGGCCGACGAGGGATCTGCTTTTTGGGCGGCGCGTGAAGGTTTGACTGAATCGCTCTTCGGGGTATATGGCTACATAATCAGAGGATTTATCGTGCAATATTGCAGATTCTCGCAGCAGAACATCGCTCGCTATGGCCTGATCGAAGGACAGACGATCGCGCGCACGCTAGGCCGCGCACCAGGATCGTTCGCTGACTTTGATGGTGGTGAAAAAAGCAATCTTTCGCTCAATGCCGTCCGGCTGCTGGCTCCGGTCGAGCCGACAAAGATTGTGTGCATCGGCCGCAACTACCGCGAGCACGCCAAGGAACTTAACCACGCCATCCCGACCGAGCCGCTCTTCTTCTTCAAGCCGCCTTCTTCGATCATTGGGCCGGACGACACCATCCACCGCCCAGCCGATCTCTCCGAGCGCGTGGATTACGAGGGCGAGCTAGGCGTCGTGATCGGCAAGCGCTGCTTCCGCCTGCGCGAGACCGACGACGTGCGGCCGTACATTCTCGGCTACACCTGCGTGAACGACGTCACCGCCCGCGATCTCCAGAACAAGGACAGCCAGTGGTCGCGCGCCAAAGGTTTTGACACCTTCTGCCCGGTCGGGCCGGTGGTCGCCGACGGCCTCGATCCCTGGAAGGGCGTGCACGTGCAAACTCGCGTCAATGGAGAACTGCGGCAGAACGGCACCACGTCCGATTTTCTATTCCCGCTCGATCTGCTGCTCCGCTACATCACTTCTGTCATGACGCTGGAGCCCGGAGACCTGATCGCCACCGGCACCCCGCAAGGCGTCAGCCCGGTGAAGGCCGGAGACATAGTCGAGGTCACAGTGGAAGGTGTAGGCACGCTGCGCAACCCGCTAATCGATCGCACGTAGCCGTCCTAAGAACAAGTGTCATCCTGAGCGCAGCAGCGCCATCTTTTGGTGGTGCGGAGCCCAAGGACCCCTATTTCACGATTTCTTCACGAGCATATGAGCCAGTTGTTCGCCAATTCCAAGCAATGAGGGTAGGACGCCGGCGTTTCATCCGGCTACAGCGGTCCTTCGACTCCGGATCGCAAACGGGCGCGATCCTGCGCTCAGGATGACGTTCTCATTCTGTGCCGCATTTGCTTCGGGTGACAGGTCCGTCGGCACAAGCGTTCTAATTTGTTCACAATTTTCCTGTTCCCTTGCGACCGCTCTCCCGCTATCTTCATCTCAAGCCTACCGGTATCCCCATGAACTCGGTCAAGCTCTATCCCGTGCTCGCCTTCGGTGCAACCGCAGCCATCATCGGTTACGCCTTGCTGTCACGAAAAAACAAGAAGTCTCCCGAGCAGTTGGAAAAGGAACGCCGCACCGATCTCACCCGCGGCGGACGCATCCTCGACGGCAACGTGATCGACGTTCTCGAACTGGAAGACGACGAAACCGGCCAGTTGATGATCCTGCTGGTGTACAACTACGACGTCGCCGGCGTGACCTACGAGGCCTCGCAGGACGTCACGCATCTGCGGCAATTTATCGACCTGTACTCCTGCCGGCTCGGATTGCCGGCGTCTGTGAAATACGATCCGCACAATCCCTCGGACTCGATTGTCATCTCCGAAACCTGGTCGGGCCTGCGCAAACCGACCATCGTTCTGCCGCAAAAACAGATTGCGGTGAACTCTCAAACTTTAGCGTAACTTTTGTGCCCTTTCAGCGTCCTAACTAGCAGAGCTGAGCCAGCTTGGCCCGACTTGTATTGTTACACTTTAGTAACACCAAAGGCCCTTCTGGCGTTGTTACAATGACTTATGCATAACCTGCCGTTGCCGCTCGCTGCATTTCTGGCGGGAATCCTTTCCTTCCTTTCGCCCTGCGTACTTCCGCTGGTACCGGGGTACGTGTCTCTGATCTCAGGTTCCAGCGTGGAGGAGCTGCAGTCCTCCGAGCGCCGCCTCTTGGGCACGGTGATGCTGCACTCCATTACTTTCGTGCTCGGCTTTAGCGTCGTCTTTATCGCCCTGGGAGCGGTCGCCACCGGCGTTGGCCAGGTCGTCAACGAATATCACTCCCTGCTGTCGAAAGTTGCGGGCATCATCGTCATCATTTTCGGGTTACATCTAACTGGCATACTCAAAATCAAGGCACTTTATGCCGATAAGCGCATGCATGACGTCAAAGGCAGCTCCAGTGCAATCGGATCCTTTGCCGTCGGCTTCGCCTTCGCCTTCGGTTGGACGCCCTGTATCGGTCCCATTCTGGCCACGATTCTGGTTTTGGCTAGTGCTCAAGGGACTGTAATGAAAGGAGTTGTCTTGCTGGCGGTCTACTCCATGGGCCTGGCCGTGCCCTTCCTTCTCACCTCGTTAGGAGTGGACCGTTTTCTGGCCTTTTATGGGCGTTTTCGCAAACACTTGCACACCGTCGAGGTCCTCAGCGGTATACTGCTTATCGCCATCGGAGTTCTGATTTTCTTGAACAACCTGCGCCTGCTCTCCGGCTATCTGGGGTTCTTAAACCGGTTCGCGCTGTAAAGGTATCTTTGTGAGACGAAACGCGTTGGTGTTCGTGGTTCTGACGGTGGCAGTGCTCGCCATGCTGGCGAGCGGCAAGTATCTCGACCGCACTCGCAAGCATGGTCCCCTCAAGCTCATTGGCGACATAAAGGGTGTGGAAGCGCCTGACTTCAGTCTCTTTACCCTGGATGGGCAGAAGGTCAAGCTCTCCGATTATCGCGGCAAAGCGGTTCTGCTGAATTTCTGGGCTACGTGGTGTCCTCCCTGCAAAGTTGAAATGCCCTGGTTCGTCGAGCTGCAGAAGCAGTACGGCAAGGACGGGTTAATCATTCTCGGCGTCGCCATGGACGATTCTGAACCGGCCACCATCGCGAAATTCGCCCAGGAACTCGGAGTGAATTACACCGTGCTGCTCGGCACTGACAAGGTCTCCGACGACTACGGCGATGTGCAGTATCTGCCGACAACTTTCTTCATCGGACGCAATGGCGCGATCGTCGACAAGCTGACCGGCCTGCTGGATCGCAAGGACATCGAAGACGATGTCCAAAAAACGCTGGCAACCGACGCTGGAACTCCCTTGAGGCCCCTCAGCGTGCAGCAGAATCAGGCTGAAATCCAGCACAAGGTAGTGGCCCCTGACCCTTCCGACACGAGAGTGCCTAGATGAAGCGTTTTGTCCTTTTGTTTCTTTCTGCCTTCTTTTTCGCAGCACCGTTACTGGCACAATCCATGGCTGACAAGCCCTACGTCATCATGGCTCCCGTGGGCAATGTGCAAGTACACGTTGGAGCGACCAAGGACGTCGATCTCGCCTTCCGAGTCGGCTCCGAATACCACATCAACTCGCACACTCCGAACTCGCCGCTGCTGATACCCACGGTGCTTAAGCTGGAGCCAGTCGCACCGGTAACATTGGGTGATGTGAAATATCCCGCCGGGCAGAATGTGAGTTTCGCCTTCTCCGGCGACGAGAAACTGAATGTCTATAGCGGCGACTTCGCCATTGATGCCTTCATCACAGCCCCTGCCAACGCTGCCCCCGGCAACTATCCCATGAAGGGAACTCTGCGCTTCCAGGCTTGCGATCACAGCGCCTGCTATCCTCCGCGCAACATTCCGGTCGAATTCCAGGTCACCGTCGTAAAGTAGCGCTGAGCTAACGCGTCAAATCGTACTAGGTCTCTCCACTTCGTGTGCCTTGTGTCAGGCTACGACTTTTCAGGCTGCTGAAAAACTCGATACCGACTCGTTTTGAAGGGGCGCACCTTCAGGTGCGCCGAAGCAACCCTTATTATTGTCATCACGAGGAGGCCTTCAGGCCGACGAGGGATCTGCTGTTGAGCCTTTCGCAACCGTGCCAAAAGCGATGTAACGAAATCTGGGCTTGAGTCTCTAAGGCATTCGCGGAAACTCAAGCCCATTTGTATATCCCTGCGAACTTCTCGACGCAAGATGCTTATCCGTTCGATCCGCTCGCTGCGGCTGCCATCGCATTGGGAAGTATCACCACCGGAACCACGCTGCAACCCGAAGGGAGCACTCCCGCGTTCGCCTTCAGGTTCGGCGGCTGGTAAGAGCAGTCGTGTTGCAGACGAACCTGCACGCTGTTGCTGATACAGGCATCGTCGGCAATCTGGCGCGCTGCGGGAAAGCCCCAGCGCACCGACCACGACTCATGCTTCAGATCGAGCGCATGTTTAGCGTCGATGCCGGCGTACTGCGCAAATACCGTCGTGTCAAAGTCCACACCCAGCGCAGCAGCCTTGCGCATCATCCAGCTCAGCGTAATGTCCGACAAGCCGGTCTCTGGATAGCCGCCGCCCACGTCGCAATGCACCCCGGTGAAGTACACCTGCTCGATCGTTTGCCCCGGCGCCGGCGATCCGGACCACAAGGTTGCGGGAAACTCGCTGCGCCGCTCGTCGATGGAGACCGCGTGATAGGCGTTCTTGACACTGGGATGCAACTTGGTGTCGAGAAAATTGTAGCGCAGCATGTCGATGCCCCCGAAGATTGCCGGCACCCCCAGCGAGCCCACCGTGTCCCACACGCCAATCATCGTGATGTCGACATTTTCAACCGCGTAAGTCTGCTTCAACGCCGCCAGCAGAGGCTGCTTCTTCACCGGATCGTGTTCCCGATAAGCCTGAAACGCCAGCGCCGTCAGATTGTCATCAGTATTTTGTGTGGGCAGGCCGCAGGCGACAATCATCCCGCCCAGGCTGCGCGCTGTGTAAGCGCCCCGGCTGAACCCGAACAGGTAGATCGAGTCGCCATGCTCATACAGATGCGAGATGCGCGTGTAGCCGTCCTTGATCTTCTGATCGAGACCCTCGCCGAAGGCGCCGCCCAGTACCCGCAGAATCGTATTGCCGTCCGCCCCCACCCCGTCGTCGTAAATGGGACATTGCGCGGCACTGAAATTCATTGCCTTGAAGATTTTGTAAACGTTGGTGTTGGTGGCGGCGTCGTTCCAGGTTCCGTCGGCACAGAAAATGATGCGCTTGGACATGGTGGTTCCTCCAGGGTATCGGGGCGGCAACTCCAGTTGAGAGCAGCTGAGGAGCGGCCTGAGAGTAGTAGGCGAAGAATAGCACGAGTGGCAAACAGGGACTAGCGGCTCCGCTACTATCTCAGTCCGAAATCGCAAGAGCCAGCGGGCAGTTGCCGGATGTGGCAATCCTTTTGGTAGAGGGGTTCGGGGTATGAACCCCTCCCGCTGCTCGCGGAGGAAGCCCACGCCTTGGGACCCTCCCCTGGGGCTTAGAGCAGTGGAGAGAACCTATCAAAGCTCACATAAGAAATTCATAAGTCCCATCCCGCCATTTTCCGCCACTGATCGAGACACTCCCCGGCTGGCGTAAGGGCATTGATCTCTGCATCTGTGGTCCTACCGGCCCAGGAATTCCAGCACTGCCTTCACAAACTCCCCAGGCTTCTCCAGCGCCGGCAAATGCCCGCACTGCGGAATCACTTCCAGCTTCGAAGCGGAAATGAGGCGGTTCAGATTTCTGCCGACCGTTAAGGGGATCATCTCGTCCTGCTCCCCCCAGACAATCAGCGTCGGCACGCTTAACTCGCCAATGACATCGTCGAGACGCTCGCGTCCGTCTCGCTGGTGTCGAAGAACGCTGTCGATGGTATAGCCGTCGCCGCGCTCCAGATGCAGCTCATAAGCCAGGTCAATCAGAGCTTCGGTCGCCCGTCGTTTGTCATGGAAGACCAGCCGGAACACGTCTCGCAGATGCGCACGTGTGGAAACACGCAGGTCAATCGGCAAGGCCGAGATATCGCCCCAAATACCCGCGGCATCCACCAGGACCAGCTTGTCCACGCGCTCCGGAAACTTGAGCGCAAACGCCGAAGCGATCCACCCACCCAGCGACTCCCCAAGCACCGCGACCCGTTCTATCTTCAAATCGCGCAGGAACCCTTCAACTACCTCAACGAATCCCGCGATGCGGTACTCAATCAATGGCTTGTCGGATCGACCGAAGCCTAAAAGGTCAATGGCGATCACGCGATGCGATCGGCGGAACGGCTCGAAGCAGAAGGCCCACTCATCGGCGTCGCCGCCGATGCCGTGAATCAGCAGAAGCGGCGGTCCCGATCCCACATCGTAGTACTTGATTGTCTGACCAAAGACTTTGGTGCTGCGCAACTCCGGCAGCGGCGGGAACTCGAGTTGCACTGACGACGAGCTCATATGATCGAAGCCGAATTACATGATCTTCTTGCCGAACGCCGACAGCGCCAGCTCAACCGCTAATTCGGCGGTCTGGTTGCGCTCGTCGAGCACCGGATTCACTTCGACCATTTCGAAGCTCAACATACGCCCGTGGTCGGCGATGATCTCCATCGCCAGATGCGCTTCGCGATACGTGGCGCCGCCCCATACCGGAGTTCCGACGCCGGGCGCGTCCTCAGGATCAATCCAGTCGAGATCCAACGAGACGTGATAGCCGACGGTACCGCGGCCGACCAAACGTAAGGCCTCTTCCATCACCGCGCGCATCCCGCGTTCATCGATGTCGCGCATGGTGAAGGTGTGTACGCCAGACTTGCGGATGTTTTCGCGCTCGTGCTCGTCGACGTCGCGAATGCCGAGCAGCACACAGTTGTCAGGACGCACCTTGGGGCTAAATCCATACAGGTCGGTCAGCGGCGATTGAAACAAACCCATCAGAGCACCGAGCGGCATGCCGTGAACGTTGCCGCTGGGAGAAGTGTCAGGCGTGTTGATGTCGCTATGCGCATCGATCCACAGCAGCCCGACCCGCTGATTTCTGCGGCGGTAAAACTCGGCAACACCGGACACGGTGCCCGCAGCTATGGAGTGATCGCCGCCGAGCGTCAGCGGAATCTGTCCACCCTCGAGCGTCTTGATGATCAGCTCAGCCTGCGCCGAACAGGTCTCGGTGATCTCAGTCAGATACTTCGCGTGAGGGTCACCTTCAGCCTCCGTCTCCAACATGGCGACCGGGACGTTGCCGCCGTCTTCGACGTCATAGCCCAGCGCTTCGAGCTTGGCCTCGAGGCCGGCAACCCGCATAGCGGAAGGCCCCATGTCGACGCCGCGGCGCGACTGGCCCAGGTCGAGCGGCACGCCGATGATGCGGATGTGCTTGGTTTCAATATTCTGCAGCGGTTTGGTGATCGGACTGGTCGCCATAAACGTTCCTGGTTCGAAATCCTACATTGTGGTAGCTGACTACAACGCACTCAAGGTGGTGTCATCCTGAGCACAGCGCGCCTGTCTTCGGCGCGTGGAGTCGAAGGACCCCTTACCCCCCTAAACGCTCTCCCCCCAATGTCCTCCCGCCATAGCTCAAAAGATGGGCTAGAACGGGGCACCCACGCTTGTATCTTGCCCCGATGAACCGTTGCTATCCGATCACGGATACAACCGGTGCAGCATGCGAGGGAAGGGAATCGTCTCGCGCACATGCTCCAAGCCGCATATCCACGCTACCGCGCGCTCAATGCCCATGCCGAACCCGGCGTGCGGCACCCCACCGAACTTGCGCAAATCCAGATACCACTTGAACGCTTCTTCCGGCAATTCGTGTTCGTGAATGCGCTTCAGCAGCAGCTCGTAGGACGCCATACGCTGCGAGCCGCCGATGATTTCGCCATAGCCCTCGGGCGCCAGCACATCCACGCAGAGCGCCAGGTCCGGCCGCTCCGGATCGGGCTCCATGTAGAAGGCCTTTACCGCAGCAGGATAACGATGAATCATGACAGGACGATCAAACTGCGACGAGATGTAAGTCTCGTCCGGCGAGCCGAAGTCGCCACCGTACTCGAATTTGTTTTCGACCAGGCCCTTGGCGTGGCCTTCCTGCAACATCTTCACTGCGTCGTCATACGAAATCCGCGGAAAGGGCGTCGCGATCGTCTCCAGCTTCGAGATGTCGCGGCCAATCGTCTCTAATTCCGGCCGCCGCTTCTCCAGGCAGCGCGTCACGATGAACGTAATGAACTGTTCGGCCAATTCCATCAGGCCGTCGAGCTGCAGGTACGCGACCTCGGGCTCGACCATCCAGAACTCAGTCAGGTGCCGACGCGTTTTCGATTTCTCGGCGCGAAAGGTCGGGCCGAAACTGTAAACCTTGCCCAGCGCCATCGCGGTTGCTTCGATATAGAGCTGGCCGGACTGCGTCAGGAAGGCCTGCTCCTCGAAGTAGTCGACGGGGAAGAGCGTGGTGGTGCCTTCGCAGGCGGCCGGCGTAAGGATTGGCGGATCGGTCAGGGTAAAACCGCGATCGTCGAAGAAGTCGCGCGCCGCCTTGATGATCTCGGCGCGTACCCGCAGGATCGACGCCTGGCGCGGCGAACGCAGCCACAAGTGGCGATGCTCCATGAGGAAGTCGACGCCGTGTTCCTTGGGCGTAATCGGGTATGGATCGTCCGGATTCACCCGCTGCATAATCTGCGCGTCGGTGACGTCGAGCTCGTAGCCGCCGGGGGCGCGCTGGTCGGCGCGAACCTTGCCAGTAACGATGACGCTGGACTCCTGCGTCAGGCCCTTGATGGCGTCAAACAATTCGGGCGAAACCTGCTGCTTGGCGACGACACCCTGGATGATGCCGCTGCCATCACGGAAAATCGGAAAGATGACCTTGCCGCTGGCGCGCAGGTTATACAACCAGCCGCGGATGGTCACGCTCTGGCCCTCGTGCTGCCCGATCTCGCGGATCGTACTGATGACAGGTGCCTCGGTATCGGTACTGGTAGATGCGTTCATGACGTTCTTTTTAGTATGCCTTTTGGCGGCAAAAAACGCCATTTCACCACAGAGGCACTGAGGCACAGAGTTTAGAAGTCTTTGTCCGCTTTTCCACGACGAACCAACCCTTCGACACATCGTCCATATCGGCTCTGGCAAAAGAGGCCAAAACCTCCGTGTCTCTGTGACTCTGTGGGGAACTGCTTCCTATGTGTATCCTGTAAACCCTATGCCGATTCCCTACGATCGCATTGCCGGTCACAGCGTGGAGCGACTGGCGGCGCTGAGCGATGGCATCTTTGCCGTGGCCATGACGCTGCTCGTGCTGGACATCCACGCTCCTGCGGCTGAGGCGGTGCGCAGCGAGCATGATCTTTGGCGGGTGCTGGTGACGCTGGCGCCGCGACTGTTCGTGCTGGGCATGAGTTTCATTACGCTGGGGATCTTCTGGGTGGGCCAGCAGACGCAACTCAATCATCTGGAGCGCAGCGACCGCGGCCTCTCCTGGATTCATCTGGCGTTCCTTGCCGTGGTCTGTCTGGTGCCGTTTTCGACCTCTTTTCTGGCTGAGTTCATGCGTTATCGAACGGCGCTGGTGGTCTATTGGCTCAACATCTTTCTGCTGGGATCAACCCTATATTTCAGTTGGCTGTGCGCCCTCGACAAGAAACTGGTGAAGCACGATCTCCCGGAGCAGGTCACTTCGGCGATCAAGGGACGGATCGTTGTGGCGCAGTCGCTCTACGCATGTGGCATGCTCCTGTGCGTATTCGGCACCTACTGGAGCATCGGCTTCATCGTCCTGGTGCAGTTGTATTACGCGATCGCTCCAAAGGTGCCGGGGAGGCAGTAAGGCCGCATCACGGATCTTTACATTGCGAACCTGCGCCTGTCCCCCATTCAGGGCGTCATCCTAAGCGGAGCGCGCCCGACTTTGGCGCGCGGAGTCGAAGGACCGCTATGCTCGGGCAGATTGCTTGTGAAGGTAGGCGTCCTTCGACGCCGGTATCGCAAAGGCGGCGACGCCTCCGCTCAGGATGACACCCAGACAACAGCAAACGTCACGCGAGGAACACAAAGCCTTTCGGGTTCCGCGCCACTTATTCCGGCTTCGCGCCTTCACTCACGGCTGCCGGCGTTGGTCCTGACTTCCTTACGTCTGGCCGCGGCATATCCGGGCGGGGATCCATCGGTCTCGGCTCGGTCCGCACTTCTGGCCGCGTTCCGCTCATGCCGCGCTCGTCGAACTTGCCGAAGATCATCTTGCCCGCCGTAGTCTGCAGCACGGAGGTTACGGAAATATCGACGGTCTTGCCGATCATCTTGCGGGCGTTGTCGACAACCACCATGGTTCCGTCGTCGAGGTAGGCGACACCCTGGTTGTATTCCTTGCCTTCCTTCAGAATGAAGACTTTCATGATCTCGCCAGGCAGCACGATCGGCTTCAGCGAGTTCGCCAGCTCATTGATGTTCAGCACCTCGACGCCCTGCAGCTGTGCGACTTTATTCAGGTTGAAGTCGTTAGTGACGATCTTGCCTTCGTAAACTTTGGCGAGCTCGATCAGCTTCAGGTCAACCTCGCGCACGGCGGGGAAGTCGTCTTCCACGATCTGAATCGACAGCGTTGCGATCTTCTGGATGCGCTGCAGGATGTCCAGCCCGCGGCGGCCGCGGTTGCGCTTCATGGAGTCGGCGGAGTCGGCCACCAGCTGCAGCTCGCGCAGGACAAACTGCGGGATCACGATGATGCCGTCGAGGAAGCCGGTCTCAGCGATGTCGGCGATGCGCCCGTCGATGATGACCGAGGTGTCGAGAATCTTATAGCTGCGCTTCGCCTGCTTTTCGCCGCCAAAGATGCCGCCCAGCGCCGCCAGGTTCAGCAGCTCACCCTTACCCGCGCCGACGATCAGGCCGATGTAAGCCATCAGAAGCATCACGAAGAGCTGAAGAAAGCTTTGCGTCGGTCCCGGCTTGATGCTGTTGTGGATGACCAGGCTGAAAAGATACGCGCCGATGATGCCCAGGATGCTGCCGATGACGGCACCGATCAGCCGCTTCAGGCTTACCTGGCGGAGGCGGATTTCGAACAGCACCACCGCGGCTCCGAAGAGCACGCCCACACCTGCCGCGGCAACACGGCTTAATCCGAGGGGTTGCAGTTCATAACAAGATAGTGCGGTAACAATGACAAATAAGAAGCGTATGAGAAATAGATCCACGCCACACCTCCCATGGCCAAACCTGGGGGTCTGCGGTCAGAATAATGTGCGCCGGGGATATGAAATCTAAGAGCACCGGCGACTCAGTCCTGTTCCCTAGACACGACAAGTGGCCTGACTCGAAACCAACAGTATGAATCTTCCGGGGAATATGAAAGAGGAGCGGTCCCCGATCCGCCAACCTACGGCGGAAGTATTAAAACGAGAACAATCGAAGTATATATCAGGAACTCGCGTTCTCATCCGTTCCTGTTCGCCACCGCGCGCCAGCCCTCCGGAAGGGGCGATCCATCCTCCTCCGGAGCCAATCACCACAGATGCGGAAATCCGGATTGGCGGTTACTTAATTCTTACGAGAACGCCGCCCCTAGGCCGGAAGCCGCCAGGATAAATACTGCCCACCAGCCGAAGACCACCCCCAGGCAGGTGCCGCGCTTCACCTTGGTCAGGCAAGAAAACGCGAGGCCGGCCAGCAACAACGTCCAGATCGTAAAGACATCGATGGAAGTCAACAGGCTATACAGAAAGTGGGAGCTCGGATCCACCAGCCCGCTCAGATTACTGGCGATGGGATTCTGAAAGGTGAAATTGCCGGTCGCCCCCAGCAGGATAACCATTATGGCAAGCAGCGCCTTAATGACTCCCGGCAAAGAGGTGTACATGCACGTCGCAACGCACTGCTGGAAAGTGAGCTCCGTGCCCAGGCCAAAGTTGAAGGTGCCCAGCAGCACCGAGGCTACGATGATCAGGTAGACAATCACGATAAGCGGCGAGGCATAGGAGACGATACGGTTGAACTTGATGATCGTCTCCATCTGCTTGGCGCGATCTTCCGGCGGCAGCTTGTCGAGCCGTTCCGCCGCCTTGGGTTGCATGGCCAATTGATTGTCCACGATCCTGGCAAAACCGATCTTGCTGTCGGCCACCCAGACCATGGCAATGGTCGAGATAATCAAGAGCACCGCAGGCACCAGCCAGTTCGAGCTGCGGCGCAAATCGGTGAAGGTTTTAGTGGGTGCAACGAAGGTATCAAGCACACGCTCGACTTCCGATAGCGGCTTCTCCTCGGCAGGCAGCGCAGGAACAGTGCTCACGCGGATCTCCTGTGAAAGCGCCGTTGGTCAGAGTTTAGGATGGAGCCGTTGTAGCCACGGCGCGACATCCTAAATCGGGCGCTGAACGAAGATGCGGGCGATTGTACCATCGCGCGCTTGGCGTCGCCCGCGATTTGCAGTCGCAACGCTTACTCAGCTGCTGCAACGAGTTCTTCCATCGGAAAGGCATCTGTGCTATTTTCCCGAGCATCAAACCCTCAGTGTGTCGGCGGCCTTGGGTTCCCGGCGAGCTGGCCGATGCACAACCCTGGTAGGAGTAGTAAAACCTCCCGCAGGCAAACGATATGACAAGTGCTCTGACGTCTTGGAAGGAGATCGCGCAACATCTCGGAAAAGGAGTTCGGACCGTACAGCGCTGGGAGCGCGAAGGTCTTCCTGTGCGACGCCCGAAAGATGGACAAAAAGGCAGGGTGCTCGCTTTCGCTGAAGAGATCGATGGATGGGTGCGTGGGGAATATACGCGCCCCAGCGAACCCGTCAAATCCGAGCTCGCAGAACTGCGCAATGCAGTTGATAAGCTGTTAGCGGAAAACGAATCGTTACGGCGCAATCTCAATCTGTTGATGGGAATGACACCCATTTCTGAACGCGACGGGAAGTTCCAGGGCTCGTTGCTGGAACGGTGCTTGCGCGCCTTGGAAGAGAGTGTTCTCGCCCGTCGGCGCTACGCTGAGTTGGCGCGGCAGAATGCCACCGCCCGGTTGGCCTGTGCTGAAACTCTGGACGCCGTCCAAAACCTGGTTGCGGTCCAGTCGATCGGCGAAGCTCTGGACCAGGACGCCTGATTTCTTATCGGATCACTTGGCAAAGTCCCGGGTTGGGCATCTAATCATTGCAGGTCCGAGAGCTGTCTAAACCGCCGAGACCGGCTGGCTTCTCTTGCACTTCGGGAGCTGCCATGGACGTCACCGGTCAGTATTGTCAGGACAGAAGGGATCTCGAAGAAAAGGTATGGGTATTAGCTAGTCGCCTTTCTACTCTCACCGGACGGCTGCTCGCGCTTACAGGCAAAGATCACCAGGTGTTCCTGCTGGCAAAAGACGATTGCAGCCAGACCCATGCGGAAATCTTTGAATTGAGACGGGAACTGAAAGCTCACCGCTTTGCCCATGGCTGTTGAGGAAACGCCATGTTGCTCGCCAGGGAGAACTTCATCGTGGCCGATAAGCCTGATCCATTGGCCGATCCGCTCCAGGACAGGGTCAGCGTCGCAATGGAGGCGATCCGCAAGGCTCGCCTGCAAATCGCCAGATCGCGCACTCGGAGGATCAATACCTACCTGCTTCGGATGGAGCTGCGTGACACTCGCCGCCGTTTGAGAGCCGAGATTGTGAAGGCCAAGCTGCTGGCCTCCCGTCCCGCGGCTTAATCCGCCATCGATCCTTCCGGCTCGCCGCTGATCTCTTCCTCTTCGATCGCACGCTGCACCTTACTATTTCTGCGCCCGTAGGTGAAGTAGATGATCAGTCCGATGATCAGCCACACCACCAGGCGGATCTGTGTCATCGTCGACAGACCAATGATCAATGCCCCGGAAAACAGGATTGCCAGGATCGGCACCAGCGGAACCCACGGCGTCTTGAAGGGGCGGTTCAGCCCAGGGTGCGTCTTCCGCATCACCATCACACCTGCGCTAACCAGCATGAACGCCAGCAGCGTCCCCACGCTGACCATCTCGTCCAGAATGCTTAGTGGGATCAACATCGCCAGGATCGCGACGAACAAGCCGACGACCATCGAGCTGATGTAGGGCGTGCGAAAGCGCGGATGAATGCGGCTGGCCCACGGCCACAGCAGCCCATCGCGCGACATCGAGTAGAAGACGCGCGATTGTCCCAGCAGCATTACCAGCATCACCGTCGACAGTCCGGCCAGCGTGCCGATCTCCACCAGGAACGTCGCCCAGCGCTGCCCCATCACCCGAACCCCGATCACCACCGGATCGGACACATTGAGCTGCGAGTAGGGCACGATGTGCGTGAGCAACCCCGAAACCATGATGTACAAAACCGTGCAGATGACCAGCGAGCCCAGGATGCCAAGCGGCATATCGCGCCTGGGATTCTTGGCCTCCTGGGCTGCGGTCGAGACAGCGTCAAAGCCGATATACGCAAAGAACACTACGCCGGCTCCGCGCAGCACTCCCGACCAGCCGAAGATTCCGCGCTCGCCCGAATTCGGCGGCAGAAACGGATGCCAGTAATTCGGCTTCCAGTTGTGCTTCATCAGGAACATCGTCGCCAGCGCCACGAAGACCAGTACTACGGCAACCTTGAGGAAGACGATCGCTGAGGTGAAGTTCGCCGACTCCTTGATACCCACTACCAGGATTGCCGTGATAATCAGGATCACCAAGAAGCTGATGTAGTCGTAGGTGACGTGAACCGGCGTGCCGAAGAGCGTGACGTCGGAGTGCGGCATCTGCGGCAAGCCGAAGCCCAGGTCCTGCAGAAACGCGCGCAGGTTGCCGCTCCAGCCGACCGCGACCGTGGCTGCTCCGAAGGCGTATTCCAGGATCAGGTCCCAGCCGATGATCCAGGCGACCAGCTCGCCCAAGGTTGCGTACGAATACGTGTAAGCGCTGCCCGCGATCGGAATCATCGAGGCGAACTCGGCGTAACACAATCCCGCGAAAGCGCAGGCGATACCCGCGAGCACGAACGAAATCAGGATGGCGGGTCCGGCAAACTGCGCGGCGGCCTGTCCGGTGATGACGAAGATTCCAGCGCCGATGACCGCGCCGACGCCGAGGGTAAGCAGGTTAATCGGGCCGAGAGCGCGGCGCAGACAGTTCTCGCCGGTCTCCTCGGATTCCTTCATCAGGGTCTCGACGGACTTGGTTGCGAACAGCTTCATGCAGCATCCTGAAAATGCGGAGAGATGCAGGCGTCCCACGCGCCTGGGCGGTGCGCTGGCTGCAGTACATCATAGCCTCAAACTTTGGCGCCGGGCTCGCCGTAAGGGACGAACAGCACGATTTACGCGAGCAGCGTCTCCAACCTGCACCGCTTCCATGCCTCGGCGATGAAGGTTGGTGATCGCGGCGACGCAGCTATGGCCGCGCGCCTGGAAATCGTCTGCGAGTGTCGGGTATGGATGCAAATCCCCCCAGCGATCCGCGCATCGCGAAGAATCTTCACATAACCAAGCCAAAAGGGGGGCCGGGGGGCCAGGCTGTGGTTAGGATTCCGGGTAGGATTTCTACGGCGTAATTCTAAAGGCGACCCCCGCACCCGACGCCCCACCCGTTCTTGCGGTGCCGTAAATATTCCCTTGGTCATCGAGTGTCACGCCCGCTGTCGGGAACGCTCCATCGTCGCCATTGGTGAAGTCGTAGAGGTCGGTGTAGATCCAGCTTCCGTTCGCAGGCGTCAGCCTGAAGACGCTGCCGTAGCCGTAGAGTCCGTCAGCAAAGGCGGTGCCGTAAAGGGAGCCGTCGTTGCCCATCGCGAGGGTGTCCCATGGGCCGCAAGACGGACCCAAGATATACGACTGACAAGTACCCTGCACCGCGCCGAGAGTATTGAACGACCAACTGCCACCGGTCGGCGTCAACATGTAAATGACACCAATGCTATTTGCGCCGTAAAGATTGCCAAGACGATCGGAGATGAGGCCGCCTATGGGTATGCCACCGTCATTGCCGTCGAACTCGTGCAGCACCTTCAAGGCCCAGGACGACCCCACCGGGCTCAGTTCAAACACAGTTCCGCAGTCCTGCATGCGGTAACAAATGGGCTCGCCACCAGCGTAGGTAGTCCCGAAAAGGTTACCTGCCGTGTCTGGGAGGACGCCTGCGTACGGCTGATAAGGACCAAAAAAATCAGTGAAGGAGTAGGCGATTTGGTAGCTCCAGCCCTGTGGGGAGGCAGTCAGCTTGTAAGCAATTCCACCGTCTGCAATGGTCGTGCCGTAGAGGTTTCCGGCGGCATCAAAACTCAGATTACCCCATGGTGCTGCTTCTCCGTCGTAAAAGTTCGAGAATTGGTACAACGTGGTTTCCTGCCATGGGCAGTTCGCCGTAGCGCACGATCTTGGTTGCGGGTTGAGTCGGTAGACGGTCCCACATTCACCGCATGCCTGGTTGCCGCCAGCATAAGTGTTTCCGTAAAGGCGGCCGTCGGGTCCGAAGATGACACTTGACTGGGGTTGCCCGCCATCGGCGCCTCCAGTGAACGAATACAACGTGGTAAGCACCCATCCAGAGGGCGTGTTTGCCATCTTAAAGACAGCGCCCGCCCCCTGAGTGCCTCCCGCCGCCGCGGTGCCGTACAGGTTGCCGGCGCCATCGAACGTCAAAGTAGCCGACGGTAGTCCACCGTCGTCCCCGCCAGTGAACGAGTGCAGCACGGTGAAGGTCTGCGCTTGTATCGCGATGGGCAAGAGAGGTGCGAGTGCGACGACAAGAAGTCCACGACGAAACGGCTGCATGAGCGCCTCCCGGTAAACGATCGTCTTCCATGTGGGCAACTTCGGAATCTTATAAATCCACCGATCCGTAAGGGAAGGCAATTCTGCTGCCTGGCCCATTCTTTCGAACCTGAATCGCGGGCCGAATTTCGGCCGGAACGCTTCGACCGCCTAACGCCGTTTCGGGCGCAATCTGCCCGACAAGCGTAAAACTTTCCGGTTGGAGAGCCGAAAGAGTATTCACAAGAGCAATCTTTACTATGGGTTACCTTCTGGCCACGCCATTGCTACCTACACACCTTGGGGCGATGGAGTCCCTGCAAACAGTCGTGCATGGCAGGGTTGCGTGCGGGACTGCTCGCAGGCCAGACAACGAATTCGCGGAGGTACAGATTATGAAGCGAATCTTGATTTGTGGAATGTTGCTCGCACTGGCCACGAGCTTGAGCTTTGCGCAACGCAGTCGAGGAGTGGGACCGTCTACCGGAGGCATCGGTCCTGCCGTAGGCCACGTCGGTCCTGCCGTCAGAGGCCCGGATATCGGTCCCATGTCGCCGGCGAGCCGGGTGAGGCCGGATGCAGTCGGCCCTGACCGCACCGCCCCCGTCGCCGCTCCCAATCATGTCAGTACAACATCTTCGGACGCCACGGGCGTCGGACCCGCCGCTTGTGCTTACGGCGCAAAGTATCCCGAGATATCGAGGATAAGCTGAGTCCCCCCGTTACCGGCATATGCATCGGTTGAGCCGTTTACGTTGGGCACGATTGCCATGTTAGAGGCGGCAACCCCGTCCTGCGCATTCAGTGTCGAGACGACCGGCATCTGTTCGCCATCGGGCCACAGTGTCAGATATCCTAACGGCCCATTTGGAATTACTGTCGCATTAAAAACGTACCCAGTCGCATTGCTTGGCGGCGCGCACGTGCTGCCGACAATATTCACCGTCCGTTCGCCGCTGAACGGCTGCCCGTTGTTGTTGCGGCTATCGTACGCACGGCATGGCGCTGCCGGATAGAGGGAGGATCCTCCTGATCCTGGGGAGGCGAAGTATCCATTGATGTCAATTACCAGGTCGGTGGTGTTGTAGGCATAGACCGCGACCTGACCATTTTCGCCGGCGGGTACGATGGCAGCGTTGGCCACAACTGTAGCCGTCGGGTTGTTGAGAGTCGAAACCACAGGTTGGGTCTGACCGGCCGGCCACACCGATAAGTACCCAAGCCGCTGACCAGCAGGGTTGGGTACCACGGTGAAATTCAGCGAGTAAGCGACCGGGTTGAGGCCTTGCGGGATGCAGGTTGTATTCATCAGCAGGGGAAAGTCGCGTTCCTGTTGCTGTGGTAAACGCGGGCCTCCCAGTGGGCCGTTGGGGCCGCGAGTATCGACCAGCCGACATGGCGTCAGCGGATAAAACTGGTACGTACCGGAGCCGGGCTCCTGGAAGTATCCATCAATGTCAAGGACGACGTCGGTCGTACTGGTGACGTATACGCTGACCGCTCCATTGGTACCCGCGGGCACGATGGCGGCGTTCGCTTTGGTCCGTCCGTCGGGCGAGTTCATGGTGGAGACGACGGGCTGGGCTTCGCCCGTGGGCCAGATCGATAGATAACCCAGAGGTATGTGCGGCACCACGGTAACGTTCAGAGAATAGGCAACCGCGTTGGCTGGGACGTTGCAGTTTGGATTCTGCGGCAGCGCGAAGTTACGGCTTGTGTTCCCTTGCATGACCGGCCCCCCAAAAGGACCCTCAGTGCCGCGGGTATCCACCAGTCGGCATGGCGTGACTGAGGTGAACTGAATGCCGTGGCCGGGCTCGACGAACACGCCGGTAACACCCTGGTTCTGCGAGATGGTGACGTTGCACGGGCCAACCCCGCTGCAGGCGCCCGTCCAGCCACTGAATACCCAGCCTTGCGCGGGCGTGGTATTCAGAGTGACCTGCGTGCCCGCGGGATAGGTATGGCTGCAGGTCCCTGGGCAGTTGATGAATCCGTCTGTGCTGGTGACGGTTCCGTTGCCGGCGGTGGTCACGGTCAGCGTTTCATACAGAAGATAGGCCATGCCATAGAGGCGGCCCTGGGTAGCTGCGACGAAAGTCGCGTGGCCGGTGGTGAGGTTGAGCGTGTAGAGGTTGCCGGTCAAGGTCCCGGCGTACAGCGAGCCGTTTTCACATACCAATGCGTCGATCGCGCCGACCCCGGTATCGCCGATTTCGCGTGCCGCACCGGTCGTGGTGTTGATCAGGTATAGAGCGGAGTCAGCATTGGGTTGTGCCGTAGCGTACAGCACAGGACAGTTCGCCGAAACACCCTGGCCGCCGCCGAAAGGCAGGTTAGTCGGTCCAATGAAGGTAGTCGCGCCAGTGTTCGGATCGACGGAATAGAGACTCGAAGCCGAATCCTGCCCAACCCCATACAGCTTGCCCGTCGTCGCACCGAAATCCCGATAACCATCCGTAACCGTGCCATTGCCGACAGCCGTGAGGGCGCAGTTGGCCGGGTTCACCTGATACAGCGTATTGCCCTGGTATGCGCCGCCATACATGTTGACCGACTGCCCGATGCCGGCGACAATCGTGCCGCCGGCCAACTGGGTCCACTGTCCGTTGGCCAGGTTGACGGTTCCGCACAATCCCCCACTCGCTGAGGAGACTGCCAGCACGGGCGAGAGGGTGGGTGCTCCCATACCCCAAATGTCCTTGCCGGAATTCGCGATCAAAGTGGCCTGCGCGTTGATGATATTGACGCTGTATAGATTGCCTTGGGCATCGCAGGCATACAACTGACCCTGGTAGGCGCTAATGGAGGTCACAGTGCCGGTGATGCCGGTATCGCCGATCTCGTTCGCCGCACCGGTCGTAGTGTCGAGAGAGTACAAGACATCGCCGGTACTGAGACTTACAACTGCATACAGGCCGGTTTGGCCGCCCGACAAGCTCTGAGAATGGCCACTGGGAAATCCTGTGGGGCCGATCAAAGTTGTGGCCCCGTTACTCGCATTCACGGAATAGAGATTTTCGTCCGTGCCGATCGCGTATAAGCCGTTTATCGTTCCGCCAAATCCGTAATAGGTTGTGGAGCCCGTACCAAGCGTAGCCAGGTTCCCGTTCGATGGGTCGACCTGATATAAGGTACTGCCCTCATACAGCGCCACGTACACCGAGCCGCCCAGGCCCGCCATCCCCGCCGGTTGGATGGCAGAATTGCCGAGCTGGTTGAACGTTCCGTTGCTCAGATTCAAGGTCCCAAAGACGCCTGAGTTCGTCATCGCATACGTCGTGTTCTGTGCTTGAGTCGTATGCGCTGCCGCAGCAAACAGGACCATGCAAAATAGCGCGACTGCCGTATCGGCTGGAATGCGAATGACGTTTTGCCGCCCGTGACACATGTTCCACCTCTGCGTGCAATTAGGGGCCGGAGGTCTGAAAAGGCAAGATAGGAGAGCCCAGATATGGATGAGGTCAGCTAACCTTGCCCCAGTCGCCTTCGCAAGTAAAGTGACATAGCGGGGCATTCCGGGACATTCAGCGGGAACACCTTCGAAAAGGAGGGAACGTCGTTAGTTGCGGCCTCATGGCCTCGGCTTACCGTCAGCATTCGTTGTCGGACGTCGTGTCGCTTCATCAAATCCATGCCGCTGCACACATCAGGACCATCATGGCCGTGCTCTATGCGTGCGCGACGATCGTGGTTCCGGGTGCGGCAACAAAGGCCAGGAACAGCTGCCGGATCGGGAAACCATGGAGGCGGAACACCGTACCATATCCCACGTAATTGTCGTGGTAGTGGTTGATTCCCGCACCGTCTTCGGGGTCCCCAGAGTCGCTGGTCTGGCGTAGGGACTTCTCAACAGCCACAGGGCATTACACTGCGGCAGGAGTTCCGGAATCACTGCCGATTTGAGGCAAACCGACAGGGATCACGGCGCTCTAACGTGTATCCACCTGCGCCGGCCCTACTCTCGCGTAGCCGCGCAGAACTCTGGATGGAGGTTTCCCTGATGAAGAAGACCTTGGTAACAGCTCTGTTCCTACTGGCGACGCTTGGCTGGGCCGCGGCACAACAGCGCGGCGGTATGCCCGCTGGCCAGAGCACTTCCCCGGGTTCGCAAATGCCCGGCGCGCAAGGCTCGATGCCCGGGAGCGCCGGCCAGAACACCACGCCAGGTGGAGCGCAGGCCCAGTCGCAGGGGCCGGCGGCGGACGCGCCTATCACCCAGGGCTGCCTGGGCGGCAGTGACCCCAATTACACGATCACCGATACCGCCGGTACCACGTACAAACTAAACATTCCCCCGACCGCCAACACCTCAAAGCTGGCGCAGCATGTGGGAGAACCGGTGCAGGTTGCGGGCAATGTAAACAACAGCGGTGTGGCGGGCGGTTCTTCAATTGACGTTCAAGGTATCGGTAGAGGAACCAGCAAGTGCCCAGCCAGCGGTTCGAATGGCGCGCAGCCACCGTCAAAGCAGTAGGTCGAAGCTGATCGTTCGCTGTTGAGGAACTCCGGCAGTGTGGTGGCGGACATCGCTGCGCTTGCCGGGGTGCGAGCGCCAGTCCTGGCATCCTCTACGTCTCTGGCTTGGCGCAATCTGCCCAGTAAGAGTAGAAGTTTCCATCCATCAACTTGAGCTTGAGCAACAACTACAATCGTTTCTTACGCTTAGCCTATGGCCACCTCATTGCTATCTACGTGGGCGGGGGCGAGAGTCCCTGCAACAGTCGGACATGACAGGGTTACATGTCAGACTGCCCGCAGGCCAAAACAACGATTTCGCGGAGGTACAGATTATGAAGCGAATCTTGATTTGTGGAATGTTGCTCGCACTGGCCACGAGCTTGAGCTTTGCGCAACGGAGCCGTGGAGTGGCTCCCGCCACAGGAGTCGGGCCGGCGATAGGACATGTGGGCCCCGCCGCTAGAATGCCGGCTACCGGCCCGATGTCGCCGACCACCGGCATTCGACCCGATACCATTGATACCGGACGCATCTCTCCCGATGCTGCTCCCAACCATGTGAGCACCACATCTTCCGGCGCCACCGGCGTCGGTGCCGCCACCGGTGACCGCGTCGCTCCCGATGCCATAGCGCCCGGGGCCAACAGCGGCAAGCCAGCCAACCCTGTCGGCGTGCCGGATCGGGCCGTAGTGCCGGACGCAAACGGAGTCAGCGATCACGCCCGCATCAATCCTAACCAGTAACCAGCTCAGCGGAATCGAGCGGCTTGGGGGAAAGCCGTGAGATCGCCAGGAATGAGCTGTCGGTTTTGCGGCTCATCCTGGCGTTAGTCGAGATGCCTACAATGTGGGATATGGCGCAAATAGAAAGGCGCGGCTGAGCCGCGCCTTCACCTGCAAATTCCCGCAAGCCTATAAATTCTTTTCGAGCGCCTTCTCGATCACGTCGCGGGAGACATAGCCCACGATCTGCTCCTTCACCTGGCCGCCTTTGAAAACCAGCAGCGTCGGAATGCCACGCACGCCGTAGCGTTGCGGAGTAGCGGCGTTCTTGTCCACGTCCATCTTGCCGACCTTGACGCGGCCGTTGTAGCTCTGCGCCACCTCATCGACGATCGGCGCCAGCGCGCGGCAGGGGCCGCACCACGTCGCCCAGAAATCAACGATTACCGGCTGCTCGGACTGCAGCACCAGCTGATCGAAGTTCGCATCCGTTACTTCTACAATTGCGTTACTTGCCATTCATCCTCCTGCGGGAGCTCATTGAGCCCCGCCAAAGGCTTCGGCGGGCCCATTTCTTCATCGTAACATCCCGATAGCAGATTAGATGCAGAGAGATGCTGCAGGACGCAAGCGGCGCGCCGTGAGCCGCAGTTGGCAAGCGTTGCCAGGGGCGCTCGATAGCCCTCAACAGGATGCGATGGCCGGCTGCCATTCCGCAGGTGAAGTTCCGCCCAAAAATCGAGAGCGCTCTACGGAATGAACCGCAGAGCGCCCGGAAGGCAGCCCTCCCCCAGAACTGCCTAACTGCAGACAAAATTGTGCCCCTATCCGCGTGATTTGTAAATACGTTCTCTGTAATTAATCGGTTAATCAATCGTAATCGGCAGGAACCGGACAACTGGAAGAAGCGGATAGAGGTTACACCTGCCGGCCTCCGCCAGGTGCGTCTCGGAGCTTTCCCTCGCTCGGATGACAACTTGGTTATTTCCGGCGCCACACAGCCGACAAACCGCCGTCGGGATACCGCGCCTCTGGTCCGGATTGTCATCCCGAGCGGAGGCGGTGCCGCTTTTAGGACGCCGGAGTCGAAAGGATCTGCGCTTCCGGCAAGACTGCAACTCTCTCAGGGCATTCGCTGGGTGTGGCTGGCCGAGCCGGCCCACCGTCCTGCAACTGTTCTTCACATGCTCGGAATGCAATGCTTCGACCCATCAAGGCTGCAACAGAATCCTGACCGAATTGCCGGCGATCCCGGGTGAACGTAAACTATTGCTCTTCGTATTACAGCAACTGCAAAAAGTTGCAACTAAGTTCCGTTAACTGCCGATGACGATTTTGTAATGCTGGGTCAACGATGCAATAACCCATTTTATTTTCATTGTGTTAGGGGAGACGGCCAGAAGTGAGAAAAGGTGAACGGACGTTCGTCAATGTGGCTGCGGAACTGCTACACTCTGTTGCACATCATCCTGACCTCTCTACCACGCCAGTTTGTTTACCGTTGAAGCGGACTGGCGGCCTGAAAGGCAAGTGTCGTGGGGTGTCTCTGCTAGAGGATGTAAAGGCCAACCGTTTCAACTAAACAATTGAGGAGAAGGTAACTTAATGAAGACACGTTTTGCAGGCGTGTGCCAGGCTATGGCACTGATTCTGCTCTTGTCGGCTTTCAGCTTCGCGGCTGATCAAGCAACGCCGCGGTTCGTTGTAATTCCCCCCAAGCCTGCTGCACCGGGCACCCCGTTGTCCCCGGCCTCACTGCAGGAATGGAATGGCTCGTTTACTTATAACGGCACGCCGTACAACTATGTGATGGTCGGCCAGGATCCCAGCACCGGCCAGGCCTCGGTAATCACCACCTTTGTTATTCCGGTGAAGATCGTTCTGTCGGGCGGCCAGGTCTTTGACCCGCTCAGTGGTGGAACCGGCAGCCCGCTGGCTCGCACGCTCATCTCCCCGATCTTCGACACCAGCACCACCTACACTCAGGGTGGCGTAGATGTGGGAACGACCCAGTACGTCGATGCCTTCCAGCGTGGCAACTTCTGGAGCATCGTGCAGGGCCAGCCCAACTATCACGTCCTGTTGGGTGGACCTACCTCGTACGTGAGCGTTCTGCCTGAGCTGACGCTGAACGTTCCGTCGGGCAGCGGTCACCTCGGCAGCCCGTTCGGTCACCAGGTTGCTGAAGTCGACATCAACTATTTCGACGCTCAGATCAGCAACTACATGACGCAGCACGCCAACATTACCCCGGCGACCTTCCCGATCTTCGAGACGGCGAACACCTACCTGACCTCAGGTGGATGCTGCATCGGCGGCTATCACAGCGCTAACGGCAGCCAGTCGTACTCGCACTTCACCTACATCACCTACGCGGGCGACTTCTCGCAGGACATTTCTGCTCTGTCGCACGAAGTGAGTGAGTGGATGGACGATCCGCTGACGCCTCACCAGAACAACACGCCTTGCGGCATCCTGGAAGTCGGCGATCCGCTGGAAACCACCGCCAACTACGGCGATTATCCCTACACGCTGCACGGCTTCACGTACCATATGCAGGACGAAGTGTTCATCGGCTACTTCGGTGCGCCGCTCAGCACTTCCGTCAACAGCTGGTACAGCTTCCAGAATTACCCGTTCACCCGCATCTGCCAGAACGGCTCCTAGTTCCTCTGTTGGCCTGAACACCCGCTCCGTAAGGGGCGGGTTTCTTTTTTGGACGGACTTCATGGTGGTTGGCTACTAGCCTTTAACCATTAGTTCCCGGCCGCAAACCGTTGGACAGTGTCGCGAACCGTGAGGCGGGTGTACTATGGTGCCGCTCTTGAAGCCAGCCAGGAAATTCCGGCTCATGCGACCTACGTTGCTCACGCTCTTGCTTCTTGCGTCACTGCCGGTCTTTCCACAGACTGCAAATTCCCCCCAGCCCGAAGGCACCATCACCGGTACCGTGCTTGATGCGAATGGGCAACCGTTCAAAGGCGTACAGGTGTGCACCTACATGCGAGGCGCGCCGTCAGGATCCAAAGAATCGCGCGGCGACTGCTCTGCCACAACCGATGAAGCGGGCCAATTCCACATTGATCACGTAGCGATGGGAGAGATCAGCGTCGAGGCAATCAAGCCGGAAGATGGCTATGTCGCTTTTGCCGGCACCAGCGTACGCGAAGTGGTCACCTTATCGGCGAACCAGTCCTCGGCAACCGTTGTGTTGAGGCTCGGCCCTAAAGCGGGCGTGCTCCTTCCCAGCGTGAAGGACAAATTCACAGGAAAGCCCATAGTGGATTTTGAGGTAGGGTGGAGGATCTTTGATTCCGACGAAATGAATGGCGACTACTCCGGCGGGCAACACATCGGCCCTGGAATGAAGAACGCCATAGTTCCACCGGAAAAATATCTCGTCCTGACAATCTCTGCCCGCGGCTACAAGAAATGGATCTATCACGATCCGTCTGATCCCTCTCGACCGGCGTTCCTTCGTCTGCAGTCCGGTGAAGAGAAGGAACTGCCCGTAGAACTCGAGCCGCAAGCGGCTGCGGCCCACTAGTACTGAAAAGCTTTTCAGGCGCATTTGCTTGAGGCTTGAAAGCGAAAGATCACGCGGCTCAAGCTTCGATACAGCGCAGTCGGGTTCGCGAGGATCGCTTACGATTAGGCTCGCCTTATCTAAGTAATCGTCAACCAAGTCGGTTCTCCGCCGCAGAAGTGGTTGAAGATCTAATTCCCGAATCCCCGAGCTGTTTGTACCCTTACGGTTC
>CAWFUT010000017.1:0-15015 GCA_963819055.1 uncultured Acidobacteriaceae bacterium
GGAAGTGGATGGAGGCTCGGAAATTTATCGCGAGGAGAACTCCCGTTACGTAGCAGTGAAATTCAGCGTGCGCGGCCGGGATCTTGGCAGCACCGTGGAAGAAGCAATCAAGAAGTAAACGCCCAGGTCAAGTTGCCGCAGGGCTATACCATTGACTGGGCCGGTGAATATGAGAGCCAGAAGCGCTCCCAACGCCGACTGTTGCTGGTCTTGCCGCTCACGATCCTGTTGATCTACATCATCCTGTACATGATGTTCAAGTCGTTGAAGTGGGCGACGCTGATCCTGACGAACATTGCGATGGCGCCGATCGGCGGACTGCTGGCGTTGCTATTCTCGGGACAAAATTTCAGCGTGTCTTCTGGCGTCGGTTTTCTGGCGCTCTTCGGAGTGTCAGTACAAATCGGCGTCATCATGGTGGAATACATCAATCAGCTTCGAGCCCGCGGATATTCGATCGAAGAAGCGGCGGTGGAAGGCGCAGTCCTCCGGCTTCGGCCCATCATGATGACGATGATGGTTGCCACGTTGGGATTACTGCCGGCCGCCATCTCTCACGGAAGAGGGTCGACTCGCAGCGCCCCTTTGCAATCGTTATTGTGGGCGGGCTTTTTGCCGACCTGGTGATCAGCATTATTCTGCTGCCGACTCTGTACGTATGGTTCGCGCGGAGTGACGACCAGCTTCCGGCGGCGGAAGTGAACGAACCTGTGTAGACCCTTCAGAAGGATCGTGACTGATGAAAAAAGAAGAAGTCTGTGAACTTATCAAGAAGGTCGGGATCATCCCTGCCATTCGCGTTTCTTCCGGCGATGATGCGCATTTCGCCGCGGAAGCCGTCACCAAGGGCGGCATCCCGATTGTTGAGATCACGATGACCGTTCCCGGTGCAACCGAGTTGATCGCCCACCTGGTACGCTACCACCCCAAGATGATCGTAGGAGCCGGCACGGTCTGCAGTGTGGAGACAGCGCGCAAGTGCGTCGATGCGGGGGCGAGCTTCCTTACCGCTCCCGGGTTCGATCCGGCGATCGTGGAGTTCGCGGCCAAAACTGAAGTCGCCGTACTCCCGGCGCATTGACCCCGACCGAGGTGCTTTCGGCATGGCGCGCCGGATCCGACTTCGTGAAAGTATTTCCTTGTGCCTGGTGGGCGGAGACAAGTACGTTAAGGCACTCAAGGCATCATTTATCGACATCCCCATCGTTGCGGCTGGCGGCGTGAATCAGCAGACCGCGACCAGTTTGATCTTGTCGGGAGCTACCGCAATTGGTGTGGGAAGAGAACTGATCCCGACCGAAGCGATTGAATATAAGCAATTGGAGCGAATTCGCGAGCTTGCTCTCCGGTTCTCAAAGTCGGTCAAGGATGCCCGCGAACAGATTGAGGAGTGGAAGCGAACCTTTGCGCCGCAGAAGTTTACTGGTGGCGAGCATTGCGAGAGGAAATGAACCTGCAGTTTCACACATAAGCGTAACCGCGAAGCTGTTTCTCGGGAAAACCGTTTCACGGGTTCCGGAATTTTCATTTGCGTTGTGGCTTGCTCCCGGGTAAGGTATCTCCGTTTTCTAAATCCCCTAAAATTGCAAGGCGTTATCCGTCTGACGCCAGACAGGAGACTTCGTGTTTTCACTCGGGATCCCCATCAGCTCCGAAGGTGGTCACAATAGCTTCCAAAACAATGTTCCCGATCCCATTACCTCCGCCAAGGAACTTCCGACCTTCAAGTTTGAGTTGGAAAAGTCGGAGGGACGCGTACTCGAAGGAAGCTACGGCAAGGAAGCCACAGTGGAACAGCTGCCGATCTCGAAGGGCATCGCGGGTGTCTCGATGCGCATGGAACCGGGCGTGATGCGCGAGCTTCATTGGCACGCCACGGCGGCGGAATGGGCGTTCGTCACCGAAGGCGCAGTGCGGACCACGGTGATCGATCCGCAAGGCTGTTCCGAGACCAATGATTTTCTCCCAGGCGACATCTGGTACTTCCCGCGCGGCCACGGCCATGTCATCGAGACGCTGGGCGACAAGCCATGCCACTTCATTCTCGTTTTCGATAACGGTTACTTTTCCGAGTTCGGCACCTTCAGCATCACGGACTGGATCGGCCATGCGCCGAAAGAGCTGCTTGCCAAAAACTTTGGACTGCCGGCGTCAAGCTTCGACAATTTTCCGAAAAATGAAGTTTACTTCGCCAAGGGCAAGATTCCACCGCCCGTCGCGGCCGCGCCGTTGCAGGGCTGGAAGCGGCCGCCGCTGACTCACAAATACAGTCTTTTGTCGCAAAAGCCGTTCGAGGTCTTCAGTGGCGGTCTGGAGTGGCGAGTGGACGGCTCGCAGTTTCCTATCTCAACGACCATGACCGGCGTTGTGCTTGAGATGGAAGCGGGCGCGCTGCGCGAAATGCATTGGCACCCGAATGCGGCCGAGTGGCAATACATACTGAGCGGCGAGTTCAACGTCACGCTGTTCGGTTCGCATGGCCGTTGGCGCGAAGAGAGACTGAACAAGGGTGATGTCGGCTACATCCCGCAGGGTTTTGGTCACTCCATCGAAAATGTCGGCAGCGAAAAGGCGCGGATTCTTATCGTATTCAACAGCGGTCATTATCAGACGATTGATTTGTCGCAGTGGATCGCCGGAAACCCCATCGACATTCTCGGGACGAACTTCTCCCAGGACGCATCGGTATTTGAGAAGTTTCCACGCAAGGACGTGTTTCTGACCAGGTAGAACGACCTGTCGGCAGACTGCATGCGAATCGAAATGTTTCTTTGTTTTATGCGGCGGGGAATATCCCGTATTTGGCGGCCAGGAATTTCTGCAGCTTTGGAGAAAGCGTTGCAGCGAGTTCCTGCCAGGTCAAAATCGCCAACCGCGATCTGAGTTCGCAGCTTCGGACGGCGCGCACTACGCTGTACCAGTCCTCCACCAGATCGGCGCGCCGCGAATCGCAGAGCAGCAGGAATGAGCGCTCGCAATGGTGGGCGGCGAGCACTCCCCGAATCAACTGATAATGCCTGTAGCGGTCCTTCGATGCAGGTAGTTCGTCGGTCTCAAACACCTCATCGAGATCCAGATAGCGATCGACCAGGGCGCGGCGTGACCTTTGGAAGTCGCTTTCCGTCAGCTTTGCCTCGACCAGTAGGTGCCCCAGCGCCATGTCGATCTCGGTGCGATCAGAAAGCCCGCCCGTACATGGCATCCGCGTTCTGACGCCGAATCGTGGCTGCGCGCCCGGCTCAATCCCAAGTAGCTGACACACTGTCCTCCTACGCGTGACACCCGGATAACAGAAGATATTCATCAGGAGAGCGTCAGAGCTGTTGGCGCAATCCAGCTCCCGGCGGCGTCGGTCTTTCGGTCGCGCCACTTGCTTGCTGGCGGTGTAGCACTTATTCAGACGAAGCCGCCACTCGGGAGAAGCACAAATGCGGCGATAGGAAGCAGCGATGAAGTTTGCGTGGTGGCCGTCGAGGTCGCGATACAGAATGCTGGGAACCTCTCCGATCGTCAACTCGTGCGGCATCGCCTCGGCCAACACGAGATTACGGCTGCTAATCTCGCGCCGAAGCTCGGCGGACGACAGGTGTGACCGGGTTTCGATCGGCCGGTAGGTTTCTTTCTGCAAGGCCGTAACTTTTGAATCAGTCCATCCCTGTCCACGAGACATGCAGCAAAGTATATCTTTATTTTCGTATTTTCTTCGCTCAGAGGAGGCGAAAAATTGGCTAGTGGTGAGTGAAGAAAAACCCGGCAAGCGCAGCAATGGCCAGCGCCGCGCCGACGGCCACTACTACCCAAAGTTTTTGCCGGGAGGGCTGCTCGGCCGGGACGGCTGCGGCCGATGGAGGGGGTGCCGTAGCAGCACTCCTCGCCTTCACCACGTCAACAATGCGGCCGATCTGCGAGGGAGATTCTGTAATTCGCGCGATCACCCGGGCTGCGATATCACGCTCCAGACCCGACGAATCGGAAACCGTCACCCGAGGCGCAGGAGCTGCCACCGTTTTCGCAATCACCGGAGCAATAAATCGATAACCGTGCAAGCGCAAGGTTTCAATATAAACCGGCTGATTTGCATTGTCGGCCAGGGCAGTGCGGATCTGCTTAATGCACTGGTTAATTCGCCGCTCGAAATCCAGCTCCGACTCATCACTCCAGAGCCGCTCCTGGATGTCTTCCCGGGTAACAACCTGTCCTGCACGACTCGCGAGAAAGGCCAGCAATTGGAAGGGTTGCGGAGGCAGACGAATGATGGTCCCAGATTTACGTAGTTCTTCCGTGCCGAGGTTTAGCTCAAACACGCCGAATCGAAGTAGCCGATGAGTGTCGGTCAAGAACCAGCCTCGCGAGGAATTATACCCTCATTCCATCTGTTTATGGTCTTAACTTTCTGCATACATCCTTCACTAAGCCCATCGTTTTCAATGCTCTGCCCGAATACCTTTTGCTCACCAAGATATCACGCAGTCCGGTCTTGAAAGCCGTGACAGTATCGATGCATTGTGCTAACCAGCGGGAAACGCATTGAGTCAACCCTTGATGCACCCGTTGAACCTGGATCGCAGCCAGATTGGCAAATGGGGGCTGATCGATAAGGCGGCGATTGCGACCGCTCGAGATGTTGCCACTTGATGAAGGGTTTGCGCCACTCCGTCTTGGCAAAATCTCGAGCACCCAATAACCAAGCTAGGGAGCGCGACGAGCGTCTGGCCGAGACATTTGCCCGCGTTTCCGGTAGGGGGCTGGCTTCGCGGTGAAGCGGCCCCTTATTTTTTCCTTTCTCGCTATCCTTGCGCAAATCTCAGCTTCTTTCTGTTCTACGTTCGTGGGTATAGCGGCAGAAATACATTGAACCGCGAGCCTCTGCCGGGGACACTCTCCACCTCGATGGTTCCACCTCCTTGGGTAACTATTCCATAACTGATCGAGAGTCCCAGCCCCGTGCCCTTGCCAACCTCTTTAGTCGTGTAAAACGGTTCAAAGATGTGGGGCAGGCACTCCGGTTCGATCCCGGAACCTGTATCGGCAACCGACAGAACCAGGTGATTCCCGTTTTTGGTCTTGGCTGAGGAGTGCTCTTCATCTTGCCGCCTGGTTTCGATCGTTAATACCCCAGCCGAGGCTGTGGCATCCACGGCATTGCATACCAGGTTGATTAACACTTGCTCCAGCTGCATTGGATCGAAAAATATCTTGGCGTCATCGGTGTTACAGCGTAAGTCCACGCGAATATGATCACCGGCCAAGGGGCGCACGATATTGCCCAGTTCCTGTACGAAGCTGTCCAGCGCGAAGGGTTCCGGATTGAAAGTCCGCTTGCGGCTGAAAGCCAGCAGGTTCTCGGTAATGGTTCCGGCGCGCCGGGCAGCTTTCTGAATCGCCTGGAGATGGGAGGCGACTTCGCTGTCGGGTGCAACTTCGCCCATTGCCAGATCAAGTTGCAGCAGTATGACGCAGAGAGCGTTACGAAATTCGTGGGCCACGCCTCCCGCCAAGCGGCCAACCGCATCCATTTTCTGAGCATTGCGGAGCTGCGATTCCAGCTTGCGGGCTTCTGTTACATCCTCGAAGAGCACGATGACGCCGCCGGTGCTTGTGCCGGCATCTCCCCAAGGATGGACTTCCCAGCGATATTGGACGGGAACTCCGTCGGGCCTTACCCAGTCAGTCTCTCCCTTGACGATCTCTCCTTCCAGGCCGCGCCGGTGCGCATTTTTCCATTGCTCGGGTATGTTGGGGAAAACGTCATAGTGGCACTTGCCGGCTAAGGGTTCATCGGACAAGCCCGTGGCAGTCCGCCACTGTCGGCTGCTCCGCAGATAGCACATATTACGATCGAACATGGCGACGGCTGCCGGAGCATAGTGGACGAAGGCTTCCAGAATCTGCTGCACCCGTTCCAATTCGGCGTCAGCCTGCTTCCGCTCCGTGATGTCGCGTCCAATGCCAAGTAGACGGCCGTCGCTCAGGGTGGTGACACTTACTTCCGCACAGAATGAGCTGCCATCTTTTCGCAGGGAGCGCCATTCGCTGTATGAGGTAGTTTCCATTCCCTTGCTCCGCATCATCTGCAACAGACGCGGCACCTCTTCCGGAGCGATCAGGTCTGGGATACTGATTTGCAGGAATTCTTCTTGCGAATAACCAAACGTCTTGCAGGCAGCTGCGTTGACGTATTCGATGTGGCCGGCAGGATCGGCCAGGGTAATGCAGTCCAGTACGTGGTCGAAGATGGCGCGCGCATAACCATCGCTTCCACGAACCCGGTTCTTTTCCGTTGGTACGCTACTGGAGTAGCGAGGACGGTGGCCGCCCATACACAACTACCTTCCTTGAATGAACGGAGCCATTGCGCGCCCAGGCGCAAGCCCAACCTTCCTCTGCGCCGTTCCAAACGCCCAATACGGACCGACCGAAGAGGAGGCGATAATTCTGCTAATTACGATTTCCCCTCATTAACCAGGTTTTGTAGGTGACGCACAGCACACATCCCGGTGACAAACCGACGTTAGTCCCATTTTCACTATGAATCCAGAACTCTTTGTACAACCCGCGTACATTCTCCAGGGTCTTACTTGGCATGTCGAACAATATACGGAGGGCTCATGCTGAGAAGAGTTAGCGATCTGGAAGGCGATTATCTCAATGCTATTCGCGGGACCAATCTTTACGGTACTGATCATGAGAGGCTGGGAACGGTGCACGATGCATTGATTGATGACGGCACCGGTGAACTGCGATATCTGCTGATTGATTCCGGCTGGTTGCGGTCGCACCGCTTTGTGGTCCCGGCCGATCAGGTGTTTGCCTACAACGACAGCGACGACCTGTATGCCAATTTGCGGAAGGCTGACGTCGAATCTCTACCGGAGCTTCGCGATGACACCTTACTCACCACTGACGCCTTGGCAAGATATGACTCGGACTACCGCAGGGCCTGGCGCTACGATGCCGACCCCGGCCGTGTGCGCCCCAGCAACCGGCTCGTCACCTTCCGCCAGAGAGTGCACGATGTTGTGTTGCGGGATCGTACGGGGGAGAAGCGCAGCGTGAGCCGCGCCGATATTCCGGCCACGTATGTTGCTAGCGGCTCGCCGCGTCCTACTGCGGTCTACGGCGTCTATTCCGACCGCGAGCATGTGGAGAAGGCGGTCGACCGGCTGCGTAAAGAGGGCTTTCTCAGCAACGATATTTCCGTGGTCTTTCCCGATCGCGACATGAACAAAGAGTTCGCGCTGGAGAAGAACACCAAGGCGCCTGAGGGCGCAATGGCCGGCGGCGGTACCGGTTTGCTCGTAGGCGGTACTCTGGGTTGGCTGGTGGGTATTGGCACGTTAGCCATTCCCGGTGTGGGCCCACTGCTTGCGGCGGGACCGATCGTCGCTGCCCTGGCCGGCGCCGGAGTAGGTGGTGCTGTAGGCGGCATAGCGGGAGGTCTGATCGGCCTCGGCCTTCCCGAGATCGAGGCCAAGCGCTATGAAGAGGAGATCAAGGCTGGCCGCATCCTTATCTCGGTCCATTGCGAAAGCGTGCACGCGGCCCAAAGCGCGCGCAAAGTACTGGAAGATTCCGGCGGGAAGGACGTCTTTCTCTCAGGTGAGCAGCGCGCCGCCTGAGCGCCGCTTCCTAAACTGATTTCGCCTTCCGATGCAAGGTCGTCGGAAGGTTTTTCTTTTGGCTGCCCAGTAATCCTTCCCATAATAATTCTGGCTCCTCACTACCGGTTTATTGTGCAATTTTCTCTATTTCCAGCGTTCGCTGCCGGTGTAGAGTGGAATTGCTTTCAACTACCAGCAATCGTCTGAAGCTCCGCTCCCCGATGTGAGGGACATCGCAGCAGTCTCCCTCTGCAGATCGTGTCTCTCGATTTGCCAAACACTATTAAGGACCGCGCCATGCTGCTTCCCAAACGGTTTGTGTTGTCCGTATTCAGTGGCCTCATTCTTGCGATGCTTCCCCATGCCGCCAGCGCCGGTACCGGTATTGGCTTTCAGCCAGTCTCTTCTCAAGAATTGAGCATGACCAGCGAACCGGCGGCGCCTAATGCACCGGCGATCATTTTGTACCGGCAAGTCGACCGCAACGATAACCGCAGCGACGCCCATCAAGACAACTACATGCGTATCAAGATCCTGACGGACGCGGGCCGAAGCTATGCCGATGTGGAAATACCCTTTGTGGCGGGTACGTATGACGTAACCGATCTTCACGCCCGATCGATAGCGCCCAACGGGACTATCACAAATTACGAAGGCAAAATATTCGAGAAGACAATCGTCAAGGCGCGTGGAATTCGCTACCTTGCCAAAGTCATCACTCTTCCGAATGTGCAGAAGGGAAGCATCATCGAGTATTACTACACATACGACTATTCGGATAACTGGATCTTCGCTTCGCGATGGATTTTAAATGAAGGTTTGTTTACCAAGCTCGCGAGGTTCTCGCTCAAGAGTTACCAGCCGGACTACGGAAAGATCAATCTTCATTGGAGCTGGCGAGGCTTGCCGCCTGGAACCAATCCTCCAGTCGCCGGCTCCGACAAGATCATTCGCCTCGAAGCTCACGATATTCCGGCATTTCATGACGAAGACTTCATGCCTCCGCCCGATGAAATGAAGTCACGGGTCGACTTCATTTACAGCTGGGAAGCTCCCGAACAGGACAAAAATAAGTTCTGGATTCAGGTGGGAAAAAAGCGATACGAGCAGGTGAATAGCTTCCTCGGTAAACGCGGAGCATTGCAGTCAGCCGTCGCTCAAATCATTTCGCCGAGCGATGATCCGGAAACCAAGCTGCGCAAGCTATACGCCCGCGTCCAGCAAATTCGCAATACTTCTTACGAGTACAGCTTGACCGCGCAAGAAGAGAAGCGAGAGGCCGCCAAGGCCAACAAGAATATTGAAGACGTGTGGAAGCACGGCTATGGCACCGGCGTTGAGTTGACCTGGCTTTACCTGGGCCTGGCTCGCGATGCCGGATTCGAAACCTACCCGATTTACGTCGGTGATCGCGAGAACTACTTTTTCGATCCCTCGCAGATGGACGAAGCGAGGCTGGATGCCAATATAGCCTTGGTGAAGTTGAATGGGAAGGATATGTACTGCGATCCCGGAGCAGCGTTCGTACCTTTTGGTTTGCTGCCCTGGAGCGAGACGGGTGTACAAGGTCTGCGTCTCGACAAGGACGGCGGGAGCTGGATACAGACCCCGCTGCCGCCCAGTTCTGCCTCTCAGATCATCCGCACAGCCAAGCTCAAGGTAAACGCCGAGGGCGACGTCGAAGGCAGGCTGACCATTGTCTACACCGGCCTGGAAGCCTTGACCAAGCGGCTCGACGAAAGACACGAGGACGATCAGCAGCGCAAGAAGTTTCTGGAGGACCTGGTCAAGAGTTACATCTCCGCGGCAGCTGAGGTCGAGCTGACCAATCACCCCGACTGGCAGAGCTCTTCCACGGAGATGACCGCGGAGTTCTCGGTGAAGATACCGGGGTGGATTGCGGCGGCGGGCAAACACATGCTGCTGCCCGTGGGCATCTTCTCGGCATCAGAGAAGGGCTTATTCGATCACGCTGAACGCGAGCATCCAGTCTATTTTGAGTTTCCCTTCCAGAAGACCGATACCATCAGCCTTCAACTTCCGGAAGGCATGGTCATCAGCAACCTGCCTGCTCCGCAAAAACAAGGCGGGGGACCCGTTTCGTATCTGCTGACAACTGAGAAGAACAAAGATGAGCTGCAGATTTCGCGCGTATTACGGGTCGATGTGCTGATCCTGCCCGTCACCCAATATCCGGCAGTGCGTTCTTTTTTCCAGGCGGTGAGGACTGGGGACGATGCTCAGGTCATGTTACAGGCGCAAGTGGCCGCAGCCAGCAACTAGCTTAAGCGGATTAGCGTTCGCAATCGCAACCGTCGCGTTGCTGCTGATGTGCGCACCGCGTGCCCAGGCGGGCGATCAGGCGCCGCAGTGGATGCACGCGCTGGCCGACGCTCCTGTTCCCGCGCACGACGAAGAGACGGAAGCCATTCTGCTCTACTCAGAGCGGAACGTCACCGTGCAATCCGCGAACAACATGAAGATCTCGGTACGCGAGGCGTATCGAATCCTCCGTCCCGAGGCACGGCGGCACCACGAATACGTTGCCGTGGACTTTGGACCGCACAAGAAGGTCACCAGCCTGCGCGCCTGGTGCATTCCGACGGGCGGCAAGGATTATCAAGTCAAAGAGAAAGACGCCGCCGACGTTGCGCCCGATGTTGACGGTGGCGACCTCATCAACGACGTGAAATATAGAGTGCTGCAAATACCCGCGGTCGAGCCGGGAAGCATTATCGGCTATGAGTACGAGACCGAAGAGCAGCCCATGGTCCTGCAGGACCAGTGGGAGTTTCAAGACACTATTCCGGTACTGGATACCCGCTACTCCATTGAATTGCCGGCCGGCTGGAGCTACGAGACCAAGTGGGCAAATTACGCCGAGAGCAAGCCCTCGCAAAATGGCAACCGCTGGCAGTGGTCATTGACCAATGTAAAGCGCATCCGCAAAGAAGATGACATGCCCGCCTTGGAAGGTGTTGCTGGCCAGATGATCGTCTATCTCGTTCCTCCGGGCGAGGCGACGAATACCTTCACCAACTGGCGGCAGATGGGCGAGTGGTATCACGAGCTCACCAAGCCCCGGGTTGATGCCTCTTCCGATCTGAAGCAAACCGTCGCCAGTCTCACGGCAGCAAAGCCCACAACGCTGGCCAAGATGCAGGCCATTGCCGGCTTCGTACAGCAAAACTTTCGCTACGTCGCAATTGAGCTGGGTATCGGAGGCTGGCAGCCGCACGCCGCCAGCGAAGTTTTCGCCCATCGTTACGGAGACTGCAAAGACAAGACCACAGTTACGATCTCCATGCTGCGCGAAATCGGCGTGGAGGCGTACTACGTTCTGGTGAATGTGGACCGAGGCGCCGTCAATGCCGACACGCCTGCGAACGCTCATGCCTTCAATCACGCGGTGGTGGCGATTCGCTTGCCGGACAATGTTGAAGATCCGTCGCTACTCGCGATCCTGCCGCATCCCAAGTACGGAGGGCTGCTAATCTTCGATCCCACCGATGAGCTGACGCCTTTCGGGCAACTGGGCAATCATCTTCAGGCCAGCTACGGATGCTCGCCGGTCCCGGCGGCGGAGAGTTGGTGCTGATGCCTACGATGCCCCCGTCGGTAAACAGCATTCAACGCACCGCGAAGCTCAAGCTCGACGAAAATGGAATCCTGACCGGCGAGGTAAACGAAGTCCGCAACGGCAACAAGGCCTGGGCAGAGCGCGGCCGCCTTCGGCAAGCGGAGAAAGACAGCGACCGCATTCGGCCGATTGAAAACATCCTGTCCGCATCGCTGACCAATTTCCAGATTACCCATGCTTCCGTGCAGAACCTGAACAAAACGGACCAACCCTTCGGCATCATCTATTCCTTCACGGCTCCCAATTACGCCAAGAATGCCGGCGGTCTTCTGCTGGTGCGGCCTCGTGTGCTGGGCGTCAAAACTCTTGGCCTGGCTACCACGAAGCATCCGCGCGAGTATCCTTTCGAACTCAGCGGCATGGGCCTCGAAACCGACAGCTTCGACATAACGATTCCCTCCGGTTATTCGGTGGACGATTTGCCCGAGCCCGCTGACGCCGACTACGGCTTCGCCAGCTACCACGCGAAGACTGTTGTAGAGGCAGGACGATCCACTATCGCCGCAGCTACGAGGTCAAGCAGGCGAGGTCCCGGTAGATCAGGCGGACAAGGTCAGGACGTTTACCAGATTGTCGCCGGCGACGAGCGCAACATGGTGGTCTTGAAGCCGTCGCAGGTGCACTAGACAGCCGCCACCTTCGCCTGCAGTTCGCCCTCAAATCGAGCCGTTAGCCATTGAGCAGCTAACTCTAACCCGCTGCGCGAGTATTCTCTCCGTATCGTTCCCAGGAGGTCTCATCGCCCATGCGCCGTACCTCTACCTTTGCGATACTCCTGCTTGTTGTGGCTTGCTGCGCCATGGCCTCGGCTGTCGAGCGCACGGTCGATCTGACCGCGTCAGACGGCACCACTCTTAAGGCAAGTTATTATTCTGCAGACAAGCCCGGCCCCGGTGTGCTTATCCCTGCACCAATGCAATCGCCAGCGCAGGGTCTGGGACGCATGGCCCAGCAGCTGTCCGCCGCAGGCATCAATGTTGCTCACCGTGGATCTTCGCGGCTTCGGCGAAAGTGGCGGTGTGCCCTTTTCCAAAGCGACGCAGCCGGAGTTGATCGCGGAACAGGCGAAGTGGCCGGGGGATATCGATGTCGCTTATCAATACCTGACATCGCAGCCCGGCGTTACCAAGGACATGATTGGGGTAGGCGGCGCCAGTTGTGGCGTCAACAACTCCCTCCAGACCGCGATTCGCCATCCCGAGGTTCACTCGCTAGTGCTGCTCTCCGGCCCCACCGACCGCAACGGCCGCGAGTTTTTGCGCAACTCCACGACTGCGCCGGAATTCTTCGCAGCTGCCGATGACGACGAATTCCCCGGAACGGTCGTCGGGATGGAGTGGCTGTATAACATCACCGGAAATGCAGGAAAGACATGGGTGCATGAGACGACGGGCGGTCACGGCGCTGATATGTTCAAGGCCCATCCCGAACTCATGAAGCAGATCACCGACTGGTACGTGACCACGCTTATCAAAACGCCGGGACATGCGCCCGCATCGAAGAAGGCTTGGAAGCCGTCACCGGTGGTGGTCGCGCTTAGCACGGTCGATCAGCCGGGAGGGGCCGCGAAGGTCAGGGCCATGCTGAGGGAGGCTCGCAAGAAGGATCCCAGCGCCACCCTCCTTCCCGAAGCTACGGTCAACCTGATTGGATACGAGTTCATCCAGGCAGGCGACACGAAAAGCGCCATCGAGATCATGAAGCTCAATGTCGAAGCGTATCCGGGTTCGCCGAATGTCTACGACAGCCTTGGAGACGCGTATGTCGCCGCCGGTCAGAAAGACCTGGCGATCGAGGCGTCGAGGAAAGCCCTGGAACTGCTGGCCTCCGATACCACTGATACACAGCAGCAGCGCGACGCCATCAAGGCCAGCGCCGAAGGCAAGCTGAAGCAGTTGGGGGACGCGTCACAATAATTCCGTCGCGCAAACCTCCACATCATTCGACATGGGTGCGACCGATTCAAAGTACCGCCGGCCCAAAAAGGATTTGTCATCCCGACCGAGGTCTTTAGACCGAGCGGAGGGACCTGCTGTCTGCGTGCACCAGCAGGCTCAGTTAGCGTCATCTGCTAGCATTCCTTCGTCATGAAGAAACTCAGTTTGGTCCTGGCTCTGATTCTTCTCCTGCCGATCTTCGCTCTCGCGCAAACCCAACCGGCCATTGTCCTGCAGGCGGCACGAATGCTCGATGTCGAGAGCGGCAAGATCATCGCTCCCGCTGAGATCCTGGTACAAGGTGATCGCATTGCCGCAGTTGGTCCGCGTGTCACCGCTCCCGCCGGAGCGCAGATCATCGATCTCGGCGACGTGACGCTCATGCCGGGCCTGATCGACGCGCACGTGCATCTGTTCCTGCATCCCGGTGCGGAAGACTTGCAAACCGTGGAAGAGTCGGTCCCACAGCGCACCATCCTGGCGACGTTAGCGGCGAAGGCCGACCTGCTGGCGGGCTTCACCGCCGAGCGCGATATGGGTACCGAAGGCGCAGGCTCCGCCGACACCGCCGTCCGCGACGCGATCAACGGTGGGCTGATCCCCGGGCCGCGGCTGCGCGTCAGCGGCAACGCTATCGATATTCTCGGCGGGCATGAGGACGCCAACCGCTTCAACCCGGCACAACACGTGCTCTCGAATGCCGACCGTGCCAACAACTCCGAGGAGATCGTCGAGGTCATCCGCGAGCAGGTGAAACAGGGCGCTGACTTCACCAAGATCTACGAGACCGGCCGCGACACGTTAGTCGATGGCCAGTGGCACACCCCTTACCAGTACACCGAAGAGCAGCTCGCAGCCGCAGTGACCGAAGCTGCGCGTACCGGGCGGCGCGTTGCGGTGCATGCCACCGGCGAGCCCGGAACTTTGTACGCTGTGCAGGCGGGCGTTGAGTCCGTCGACCACGCCGATCAACTCAGCGACGAGACCATGCGCCTGATGCGAGAGAAGGGGATTCCCGCGGTTCCGACATTCGCCATTGTCGAATACTTTGCCGATCATGCATCAAGCCCGGCGGCGGGCGAGCGCGAACGCAAGATGCAGGAATACCACGCTCAGCAGTTCAAAAAGCAGTTCGCTGCGGGCGTACCGATGGCGGTCGGATCGGATGTCGGTCCGTTCCCGCATGGCACGCAGGCGCGAGAGTTTGAGTTGATGGTGCAGTACGGAATGAGCCCGGTAGCGGTATTGCAGGCCGACCTTCTGAACGGCGCCAAGCTGCTGGGCTGGGCAGACCAGATCGGCCAGCTCAAAGCGGGCTACTATGCCGACATTGTGGCGGTCCCCGGGGATCCCACCAAAGACATCAGCGCCGTGACCCGCGTGAGCTTTGTGATGAAGGGCGGGGTGGTGTATCGCAAGTGAGAACGATTTTCGCCTTTCGCTCTTCGCCAGACTAGCGGGCTAGCCGGGTACCCGTTTCAGGCGAAGCTTGGGCGGGTCTTTTCGCATCTATAGGGATGAAAATATGAAGTAGTCATTCTCAACGTTCTTCGCCCGAACTTGATTGATCATCCTGTAGTAAGGATCTGTCGAAGAGCGAAAGGGCGAGCAGCGCATAGCGGAGCCTTGACCATGGTCATTACCTGCAAGTCCTGTGGAACTAAGAATCGTGTTCCGGCAAAGCACCTGGCCGACACTGGCCGCTGCGGCTCGTGCAAGTCTCCGCTGCCTCCTATTGATGAGCCGTTGAACGTTGACACCGCTGAGTTCGACGAGATCGTTCGCGACGCGAAGGTTCCCGTGCTGGCCGACTTCTGGGCTGCATGGTGCGGCCCTT
>CAWFUT010000018.1:0-80892 GCA_963819055.1 uncultured Acidobacteriaceae bacterium
CTGCTGAGAGCGTCTGCAACCTGCCGCCGCCGAAACCAACGATAGAACGAACCTGCGGCGGCTCAGTTCATCTTTTTGCGGGACTATCCACGAGACTACCGATCGTCCACCGTGGGGTTTACCCAGTGGAGGCCCTTATTCATAAGGGGAAATCTGGATTCATCGGTCAAGTCAACTCTTTTCATCTTCGCGGTTATGGAATGCCCGTCGAGCTGGCCGTCGAGATAGAGTAGGTCCGATTGTGGATGCAGATACAGCATAGCCCGACGCCGAGGGTCCGTGAGATTCGACAATTGGACCTCATTCAAGCCGTCCAATTGCATAAAGTAAGTGCCGCGACCACCGTCCATTGAAACAATCGTAAGAAGGTTAGGCTTGTCAAAGACCACAGTCTGCCATCGCTCTCCGTCGGTGATTAGCGGTGGCCTCACTACTCCGTCTTGCGTAAATTCATCGACAATCCAAACCCCGCGGATTGGGGCTGGGACCGTTTCACGATTCCCGCGAGCGTCCTTGAGTGACTGTCCGCCTGCCAGCCAAATTATGTAAATACCAAATATCACTTGGGTCAATAATGCGGCCCGGTTCAGTAGCTTGTCGTCAATCAACGGCACCTGCGGCGCAGCCTCCGTCGGACGATTAAAGACCAGAACATTTGCCAAACGGCGCATATCTGGAATCAGCAGGATGAAGCACATCAGCAGGAGGTGGACGGAAAATATCTTTCGTGGAACGTCATAGCTAAGATTCAACATGAGGATATTGGCCGCCATGGCGCCACTGATGAGGGCGCCAAGAGTGGTTAATCCCGGAAACATCAGCAATGCTCCGCCGATCGTTTCGCCGAGTCCTCCGAAAAAACTGTACAGGGGCGAGGCTCCCATGAATGTCCAGAGCATTGTCTTGGGAGAGGCAGCACCGAAGGGTTCGATCAGTCGCGCCAGATCGGGAGTTGGGAACTGTGAACCGAGCAGTTTCTTCACGCCATATCCGAGCATCGCCCAGCCAACCACCAGACGCATCAACAATCGTAGCCATTGGTTCAAACGGGCGTAGTCCGGCCTCTTCCGGTCAAGGACCGACCAAATGGCAGTTATCACGACGGCACCCAACAACATGCAGAGGATCAGCACGTAGTCGTATGCTTGGTCGCCGCTGCCATTCGGTGTCTCCGTAAAATTCCCGCTAAGACCTAAGACATGCGTAGCAAACCAAGGCACGAGAGGATGCCAAAGGCGATTCCACAAACCTGCGTTAACTTGTTCGGTGGTTTGATAGGAAGAAAGGGAGCCCACTGCTCCAGGTCCGATGTAAAGCAAAAAATATGAGAAAAGAAATCGAAAACCGATTTTCGTGGCGGGTGACCACGGGTGCGGCGTACCCGATGAAGAAACAGTGGTTTCCCGCTGGAGCTGCGGTATCATGAGGCCCTCTTACCCCGAACGGATTGCCCTGGTTCCGCGCCGGAGCTGGGATAGCGCGGATTCGAAGTTGAGGCATTTTCTCGCGAATAGGGCTTTTGTGCAACCACTCTCGATTTGGTCCTGCGCGACCGCATGGGCAAATGCTAAGTCATTCGCCCTAGCGATGCAGCAAGTCATCGGCTTTTTGCTGGGCTTCGCGGAGGTTGTTCGACAGTAGCTCGGCCTGCTGACGAGCGGCGCCGGCCTTCTGCTTTTGCCCGTTGGCGTCCAGGGCTCCCGCCAGCAGAAGATATCCGTAATCGGTTGGATGGAGTTGCTCCGCGTGCGAGTAGGATTCCACCGCCAGAGGCAGGTCTGCTGTTCGTTGCGCCATCACGCCCAGGCTGATCCAGGCGCCCACATATTCCGGATCGATCTGCACTGCTTTTTTCAGATTGTTGCGTGCATTGATCAAATCGCCATTCGCCTTGTACGCATATCCGAGATTGTTGAAGGCGCGCGACAGCGTGCGGGGATTGCGGGCGATCTCAGTCGCTTTCCTGTACCACTCGATCGCGCCCGGATAGTTATGGTGTAACTGCTCGTAGATGCCGAGATTCAGGATGCAGTTAGGATCGTAGGGATAGTCGATGTAAGCTGCCCGGAAATACGGAATCGCTTCTTCCGGTCGGCCCTGCTTGAGCAGCGTCGTTCCAAGATTGTTCTCCGCAACCCAGTTGTGTTCGGTCACGTCCAGGGTATGCGTCCACAACGTGGTGTGATCGTTCCAGAAGCCGACTTGACGATGAGCTGTCGCGGCAAGGGCAACCAAGGCCACGACCGCCAACACCCAAACAAGTCGCAAGCGCGCTGGGATTTCAGCGGTCCAGTCTCCTACCAGCCAGCAAACCATAATAAACAGGCCTACGAACGGCAAATAGCCGTAGCGGTCGGCCATGGCCTGCGTGCCGACCTGCTTGATGCCGATCATCGGAACCAGCGTTCCCAGGAACCACAGCCAGCCCACTGTTAAGTAGCGCTTGCGATAGGCGAGAACGACGACAACGGTAATGGCCAGTAGCAGAAGCGCCGCTCCAACGACCTCCCAGATTCTGTAGTAGATCAGCGGAAAGGGATAGAAAAGAGCCAGAGAAGAGGGCCAAAACGCCTTTCCAAGATAGCGCACGTAGGAGACGATCGCGTTCTCCAAGCGAAGTCCGCGGGCAAACCCGCTGGTTGCTCCTCCGCCAGACTGCGCTCGGATCGTCAGAACGGCGCTCATTCCGCAGAGCACGAACAGAGGAACCTTCTCCCAAATGAGGGCGGACAGCGGCCGCGTCGGAATTCCTTTGTTCGTCGCAGCCTCAGGGACGGAGGCCATTCCGCCGAACGAGAAACGCTGCAAGGGCCAATAGTCCCACAGCAGCAAGACGCACGGTAAGGTGATGACCTGCGGCTTGGACATCAAGCCGAGTGCGAATAGCACGGCTACCAGGGCATAGCGAGTGTCCTTCGGCTTCTGCACATACCAGCGATAGGCGCCCAATGTCAGCAGGAAGAAGAACATGCTGAGCAGGTTTTTGCGCTCGGCAATCCAGGCCACCGATTCGACATTGATGGGGTGCAGCGCAAAAAGAGCGGCCACCATCCAACTGCGCCCGACGTAGCCCGTGGCGCGCTGCAAGACCCAGAACAACAGCAGCGCGTTAATAAGGTGTAGCAGAACATTGACGTCGTGAGGTCCGGCGGGATCGTCGCCAAACAGTTGCCAGTCGAGCGCGTGGGAAAGCCACGTGATCGGGTGCCAGTTGGCGGCATCCCCAGTCCTCATGGCCCACTTTACCGTCTCCCAATGCAGCCCGGCTTTGACGTGGAGGTTGTCGGTCACATAGTCGGGATCGTCGTAATTGGCAAAGGGCTGCCAGTGTACCGGGTAGTAGATCGCGAGCACCCCCATCGCCAGCACCAGGCTTAGGAGAAACATCCGGGCGCGCTGCGACAGAGGATGAGACGGCCTCTGACTCTGCTGCGCAGGCTGCAGGTCAACCGACGTCATTCCGTTCTCCTCGCTGTCATTACCATCCTTGCATCTCGCCAGTCGAACGCAACCACACTCGTCATCGTGAGGGGTCTCAAGGTCCCTGCATTCTCTTCGCAGCTTCGAAGCATTCTCGCGCTTGATCGGCGTCGCCCAGATCGCGATACGCCAGTCCCATGTTGTTCAACGCCTGGATTTTCAAAGACGGGCTGGTCGTGAGGATGATCGCTTTCTTGTACTGCTCGATCGCATTCGGCAAGTCGCCATGCCGCTGGTCGTAGAATCCGATATTGAAGTTGCTGATCGGGTCCACGGGATGAATAGCAGCAGCCTCGCGGAAGTGGCCGATGGCCTCTTCCAGGCGGTTCTCGGTCATCAGCGCTCCGCCCAGATCGTCCTGCGCCACATAATTCGGGGCCGTCACTTCGATTGTGTGCGTCCACAAAGTAACGTTGTCAGCCCAATATCCAATCTGACGATGAGCGAGGACCGCCAACGCCAGAATGACCACACAGCTGGCCATGGGCAAGGAAGCCGCGGAAAGGTGCTTTTCCTGGGCGTAGTCCGCAATGCCCCAGGAGATCATGATGAAGATGCCCAGCAGCGGAAGGTAGGCATAGCGGTCGGCCATCGCCTGCCGGCCTACCTGCACCAGGCCGATCATCGGGACCATGGTGCCGAGGAACCACAGCCATCCGACCAGAAGATACCGGCGCGACCTCCGTTCCACGACCAACATCGTCATGGCCAGCAGAATCAGCAGCGCACCGTAGACCTGCCAGGCTCGCAGCGATTCTCCGGGATGAGGATACATGGGCGCGAGTCGCGTCGGCCAAAGCGCTTTCTCGATGTACTTCACGTAGGAGACGATAGCGTTCGAGAGACGTACCGCCAGCGGAGAGGACGCCAGCGAGAGCACGGCGCCTCCGGCACGCTGGGCTTTCATCGTCATGACCGCACTGGCCGCGGCGATGCCGAACAGCGGGAGCTTCTCTTCCACAAGAACGCGAAAGCTCTTCTGCGAAAAACTGGAATCGCTGGCAGATCCTTTCCCGATTATCATGCGGCGCAACGGCCAGTAATCCCATAGAAGAAGCACAAAGGGGAGCGTGATAACCTGCGGTTTCGCCATCAGCCCCAAAGCAAACAGGACCGCGACTACGGCATAACGGCTGATTTGCGGCTTGCTGGCGTACCAGCGATACGCGCCCAGGGCGAGCAGGAAGAACATCATGCTGAGTACGGTTTTGCGCTCCGAAATCCAGACCACCGACTCGACATTGATGGGATGCACGGCGAAGATCGCGGCTACTACAAAGCTACGTCCGGCATAGCCTGTCGCACGCCACAGCACCCAGAAGAGCAACACCGCGTTCAGAGCATGCAGAAGCAGGCTGGTCTGGTGGTGTCCTGCGGGATCCTGATCGTACATCTGAAAGTCCAGGGCGTGCGAGAGCCAGGTGATCGGGTGCCAGTTGCCGGCATCGTAGGAGCTAAAGGCCCAGCTGACTGTCTCCCAGGTCAGGCCGTTCTGGACGTGCAGGTTTTCCACTACATAGACATTGTCGTCGTAATTAACGAAAGGGTGACTTTTGACAGGATAGTAAAGGGCAACGCTGAGCACGATCAGCACGAACGAAAGGACGTAAGGACGGGCTCCCAAAAGCGCCGACGGAGGAGCCGGACGCGAATGCACTTGCTCGCCAGGTTGCAAGCCAACCGAACTCACCGTACCCCCTACGTTCGACGAGTATACCCGATTACTTTTCGCCGATTGCGGGGGCCAGGGCTATTGTCCCAATGCGTAGTAGCCCTGTCTTGCGTGCACTTCGAGCCTCTTGGAGTTTCGTACCTCAACGCGAAGGGAGTGATAGCCAGGGGTAGGCTGCTGCGGTGGAAAGGAGATGTAATACTGTGTCCGCAAGTCCCGTTCGATTTGCGCGAACACCGCCGTCAGGTCTTTAGCGGAAGGAGCGACGTACAGTTGTCCGCCCGTGCTATCGGCAAGAAGCTGCAAGACGCGATCGCCGCGAGTGAATACCCTCCTCGAATGAATGGTCAAGGGATAAATTTGGATTTCACTTCGCTGGGCCGCGCCGATGACATCACTAAGTGTATGTAGGCTGTCCGTGTCATCGCCATCGCTGAGAACGACAATGGCGCGGTGCACTGTCCTATCGTTGTCGCCAGAAGACGCCTGCCCGGAACAGGCGGCGTATAGCGCATCGAAAACGCGCGTTCCCCAGCCCGGCTCATTCACCTGAGCGATGGCTTCGATCAGCTGTTGCCGATCCGCGGTAGACCGCTGCCATATCTTGTACTCCCCGCCGAAGGCGATGACAAAAGCGTTGTCAGTTTGGGGCCGCATTACCTGGTCCAGAAACTCGACTGCGGCGCGCTTTTCCTGGGGCAGTATTCGTTTGACAGAATCGCTGGTATCGAGGAGAAGCCCGAGTTGGAGGGGAAGGTCGTCATCGCGTTCGAACGCGCTGAAGTGCACGACCGGGGATTGGTTATCGAAGACGCGAACCTCGCCTGAAGTCAGATCATTCACTAATCGCCCGCGCTCATCGGCCACCGTGAATTGCAGGCGCACCTCTGGCACGTCGTGGCGAAGGGTGAATCCCGCTGAGTTTGCGGACAGCTGATCGCCGGATTCGGGAACATCCGGCATTGGGCTCGGGACAGCAGTAATACGGCTTCCGCTGTAGCTGGACGCGGCGATCAAAGGCTGAGGCCTTGCATCGGCCGCGGCAGTATCAACGTGGCTGGCAGACCACTCGCTTATACCCGCCAAGGTGATTCCGCCCAGAGCAAGCGACAATCCCGCAATCAGCGCCGATCTTTGCACAATGGATTTATCGGCGACCCACCAAACCATCTTGAGCGTCACGCCAACACCGGCAAGTTCGCCGGTCCCATGTACCGGGATCGAAGGGCTGGTCTGCCGAATGATCTGCATCAGCGCAGAGGCTTGTCCCCACATAGTCCACCCCGCCAAATTACTGGATGTGCAAGGAGGGTACCTGGTTATCCGCTCGGACCTTTTCGTCTACTGATTATTCTGTCGCCAAGAGGGATGATTTTTTTCGATCAGGGCTGGTTTACCCTCCAACACCACCTACCCCCTTGGTGGTAGAGTTGGCGTTTTCCTGGTGATCCTGTAGTAACCTATTGCGAAGAAGAGCCAATGCCCTCGGAAAAAGTCCTGATTGTCGACGACGAGAAGCTCGTTCGTTGGTCTCTGCGTCAGAAGTGCGAAGAGTGGGGTTATCACGTACTAGAGGCTGACAACGGCACGGCTGCGCTCCGCGTGGCCCACAACGAGTCTCCTGATCTCGTTCTGCTTGACGTGCGCCTGCCCGACCTGAACGGCATCGAGATTCTCGAACAGCTCAAGAAAACCGGCGACGCGCGGGCCGTAATCATGATCACCGCCGATCCTCAACTCGAAGATGTAAAGACTGCACTGAAGCTTGGCGCTTACGATTTCGTCGGCAAACCGCTGGACTTCGACGAACTCTCAGTCGCCGTAAAGAATGCTCTGGAGACGACCCGCCTCCGTTCCGAGGTGGAGTCTTTGCGCGGTGAGGTGCGCCGCCGTACCGGCTATCACAACGTGATCGGCGTTTCACAGAAGATGTCGGAGCTGCTGGGCTTCGTCGACAAGGTCGCCACCAGCGAGGCCACCACGATCCTGGTGCAGGGCGAAAGTGGCACCGGCAAGGACCTCATCGCCAAGGCGATTCACTACCAGAGCCGGCGACAGGACAAGCCATTCGTCGCCATTAACTGCTCCGCTATCCCAGAGACGTTAATGGAAGCCGAACTCTTCGGCCACGAACGCGGCGCGTTCACCGATGCCAAGGCCATGAAGAAGGGTCTGTTCGAGATGGCCGACGGTGGAACCCTCTTTCTCGATGAAATCGGCGAGCTCTCCCCGCTGCTGCAGGCCAAGCTACTGCGCGTGCTGGAAGACCAGGTGATTCGCCGGGTCGGAGGCGTGCGCGACATGCAGGTAGATGTTCGGGTGATCGCCGCGTCGAACCGCGACCTGGAACGCGCCGTCCGCGAGAGCACGTTCCGCCAGGACTTGTATTACCGGTTGGCGATTATCTCGATTTTCCTTCCGCCACTTCGCGAGCGCAAGGAAGACATCCTGCCCCTCGTAGAGTTCTTTATTGGTCGATATAACCGAAAATTCCGGAAGAACGTGACCGGCATCACCGATGAGACTCGCAAGTTGATGCTTAAGTATGACTGGCCGGGCAATGTGCGCGAGCTGAAAAATGCAGTAGAGCGCGCCATGATCCTGGAGGACGCCACGGAACTGGAGCCGGCCTACATGCCATTTGCCGTGGCGCAGCAGCATTCCGCCTATACTGCGTTCGAGCTTTCGTCTGGTCACAACGGCGCCCTCGCCGGCAAGCAGTTACCCGATGGCCGCAGCCTGCCGAAGCTGGAAATTCCCGATGGTGGCACTTCACTGGAAGAGGTCGAACGCGAACTGGTAGAGCTTGCCATGTCGCAGGCGAATAACAACCAAACGCACGCTGCCAAACTGCTGGATATCAGCCGCGATGCGCTGCGTTACAAGCTGAAGAAATTCGGTCTGATTCGCGCCGAGGAAGACGAACCCTCGGCCGCGACACCCTAGGATCTTTTCCGTGGCCGAAACGCGCTTTCAAAATCTATTCGCTCGTGTCACTATTCTTTAGGCTAGTCTCCTTGCGGGCTGCGGTTCGGCCCGAGCAAGAGCTCCCGCCTTGCGCCACTTGTTAACGTGCAGCATCTCTGACCGGCAATAGCGTTTCCGCTCGCGCATTCAACCGCAGAACGCGGACGCTTGCTACAACGAAGCTCACTCAAATAGTGCAACTGACTTCTGTGAAGGGGCTTCTATCTAAACGACGGATGTAGCTTCAGAGCTGAAGATTTACGCGCAGTGGCGCGGCATTGGGTACTCTCATGAGAAAACTTGTCATCGTCGTGGTCGTGCTCGTCGTCATCATCCTGGGCGCGCTGCTGGCGTTGCCTCACCTGATCGATGTCAACCAGTACCGTGGGCAGATACAGTCCGAGTTGCAGCAACGGCTCAATCGCCCCGTCCAGTTGGGAGAACTGTCGCTGGGAGTGTTTCCGCTGCGAGTTGAAGCGAGCAACGTCACCATTGGTGAGGACCCCAGCTTCCATAGCAATGTGCCCTTCGCGCAAGTCTCGCAACTCGATCTGAGCGTGAAATTGTTTCCTCTGCTCAGCAAGAACATCGAGATCGACAGCCTGGAGCTCAAGCGCCCCGCGATTGAACTGATTCGCAATGGGCAGGGTGTCTGGAACTTCTCCACGATAGCGAGCGCTCCTGCCGCTCCTGCGAATGCCCCGGCTCCGACGAAGCCACCGCAGCCCGCGAAACCTGCTCCCGCGCAGCCGGCGCCTTCCACCTCCAACGGATTGACCCTGGGCAAGCTGCAAATTACCGACGGACAGATCGCGGTTACGGATCTGCAGAAACATCAGCTCCGCGCCGTGTACGATCACATTGATCTGACCCTGAAGGATTATGCACCCGGCCAGCCGTTCTCGCTCGATCTCACCGCTCACCTTCCCGGCAGCGGCTCGCAGACCTTCAGCATCAGCGGAGACGGCGGGCCCATCAACAACGCCGATTTAGCCGGTACTCCTTTCAAGGGCACCGTGAAGTTCAATGAGGTCTCGCTTTCGGGGGCACAGAAATTTCTGAATTCCAGTGCCTTGGCTGGGACGGATGCAGTCATCTCCGGCTCGACCGATGTGACGAACGCCAACGGCAACATGAGCGCAGCCGGCTCGCTGAAAATGGAGAACGCCATTGTTCATGGGGTGAAAGTGGGCTACCCCATCTCCGCTGACTTCGATGTTTCCGACAACCTGAACAGCGACGTCATTCAGATCAGAAAGTGCAATCTGAAACTTGGATCGACTCCGCTCTCCGTCAACGGCATGGTGAACACACATCCTGCCACTTCCGTCGTTGATGTGAACTTGAGCACCTCGAACGCGTCGATCCAGGACGCTGCCCGGCTTGCTGCCGCCTTCGGAGTGGCCTTCAGCCCCGATGCCAGCATTGCCGGACAGATCACAGCCAACGTGCACGCGCAGGGTCCGACCAGTCAGATGGCCTTCAACGGAAACCTGAGCGCCAGCAATCTGGAGATGACCGGGAAGCAGATTCCGCAGCCCGTCAAGGTTCCCGAGATCAGCCTCACCATGACGCCGCAGCAGATTCAGTCGAACAACTTCACTGCAACGTCCGGCAGCACGTCCCTGGCAGTGCAGATGACGCTGACGCAATATGCATCGGTCTCGCCCAACGTCGATGCCACAGTCAAGACCATCAACGGGAAGCTCAACGAACTGCTGAACATCGCACAGGCCTACGGAGTCAGCGCGGCGGAAGGCATGACCGGCAGCGGGAATATCACACTCGACGTTCATGCCACCGGGCCTATCAAGAACACGGATGCGATGAAGTTCAGCGGGTCGGGAGCCTTGCAGAATGCGTCCCTGAGGACACCATCTCTGACGCAGCCGCTGAATATTCGCAACGCCAACCTGCAGTTCACCCAGAACTCGGTGAACATCACGAACTTGGCGGCCTCGCTGGGTTCGACGAATGCCGGCGGCAACTTGAGTGTCGCCAATTTCCAGGCGCCGCATCTGACCTTCGCGCTGACCGCCGACAAGCTGAACGTGACCGAACTGGAGCAGATCACCGGCGGGTCGACTCCGCAAAAAGCACCGGCACAGAAACAGAAGCGTGCCGCTGCTTCGTGGAGCTTAGTACCGGCAGCCAATGCCGCTCCCGCGAAGCCGGCACAGCCCGGCATGCTGCAAACCGCTACCGGCAACGGTACGATCGCTGTCGGCACGATTCTCTATGAACAGACGGTGCTGACCAATGTGCATTCCAATGTTGCCTTGAATCACGGCATTATTCAGCTCAATCCTCTGACCTCGCAGGTTTTTGGCGGCCAGGAAACGGGCAGCGTCACGGTCGACACCCGGCCCGAGCCAATGACCTATGCGGTCAACGCCAAGCTGACCGGCGTGGACGCGAACAAGATGCTGTCGTCCGTTTCATCGGTGAAGGATACGCTCTACGGCACCTTGGGAGCGACAACGAACGTGACGTTCTCGACCCCGGCATCTGGAGATGTAGCACAGACGTTGAATGGCACACTAACCATGACCCTCGCCAACGGCAAGATCATGAAACTGGATTTGCCCGGCGAGCTGTCGAAGATCGGCAAGTTCGGCGGCGTCACTCCGAAGGGGTACACAGCCATATCGCAAATGAGCGGCAGCTACAACATTCATAACGGTGTGGCGCAAACCAACGACACCAAGGCCGCGCTCGACATCGGCACCATGGCGGCCGAGGGCACCATCAACCTGGTCAATCAGGACCTCAGCATGCACGTGACCGCCGTGCTGAACAAGGGATTCAGCCAGTCTGTCGGTGGAACCGGAGTGGGCGGCTATCTCAACACCGCGTTGGCGAACAAGAATGGCGAGCTGGTGTTGCCGGTGCTCATTACCGGGAACATGAACCATCCCCTGGTCGCTCCCGATGTGCAGCAGATCGCGAAGATGAAGCTGAACAACTTACTGCCGACCGCAGGCGGGTTGTTGAACGGTAAGGGCGGCAACAACCTTGGTGGCCTCGTGGGAGGCTTGCTCGGCGGACAACAGCAACAACAGCAGCAACCCGCGAAGCCGGGTCAGCCACAGAAGCAGCAGCAACAGGCCAATCCGCTGGGCGACGCATTGAATTCGATTCTGGGGGGGCAAAAGAAACACTAAACGCCGCATCGTCGTGTCGTCGGGGTCGTGTCCGAAGTGGGTTCCCGATTGGATTCGCACAGAACATGCCGACCCTTGCAGGTTTTCTTAAAAGTAGGACAAACGCAAGAGTAGGAAAAGTAGGACGAACGCCAGAAATCCTACAAGTAAGACGTGCGCACCTTACGTTGTATGTTCCGAGAAGTACGTAGTTGCGGCAAGTTCCGGCGAGCTTTGACTTACTCAAGGCTTGACGGCGCGAATCTTCACCAGCGTTCCTTCGGGCAGCGGAGTGCCCATGAACTGCACCACTCCGGCCCGCACCACGCCATTGAGCTCTGGTACCACTGACGCGACTCCGCCCACATCCGTCGCGTTCACGGCAGGAGCTTTTTTGGCGATCCCGCGGTCCATCGCCAGATTAGCCAGCCGATCAGCCTCGCGGTTCTTCTCACGCAGCACATGGCCGATCTCGAAGCAGTCAAGCTGATCGATCAACTGCATGGCGCGTTCGTGGAGCTCCTTCAGACTAGGACTGCTGACCTTGTATTGACCGTTGATCTGCTTGACCATCAGCTCGGAATCGCTGACTACTTTTAAAGCCTTAAAGCCGTGGCGAAGAGTGTAGTTCAATGCCGAAAGCAGGCCTGAGTACTCGGCATAATTGTTGGTCTGGCGACCCAGATACTCGCTCAACTCGGCCACCGGCCGTCCCACCTCATCCTCGATCACTACGCCATATCCCGCCGGCCCAGGATTACCGCGAGCGCCTCCATCTACGTTGGCAACCAGAAATCCCTGATCGTGGCTGGTGATGGCGCCGCCGATAAATTCTTGCGAGTGGTAGCGCGATTTTCCGGGAAAAGGACGTATGGGCATGGCTTGTAGTTTACCCCTAATTTATTCGATGCGAGGCAGAGCCTTAGAGTAGCTGCCGCTGAAAGGGAGCTGACGGCATCCGTTCCTAGCGGCCGAGAGCGAGCCGTGTCGCCAGCCGCTCCGGAAGATTCGCGGCAGTGATGCGGCCCTGCGCCTGCGGAATATTGTAGGGGGCGCGATAGAAAGTGACACTAGCGTCCATCCTGCCATCCGTTTCATATAACGCAAACGCCGCGCGCGGGTCGTTGTCGCGCGGCTGGCCCACCGATCCAGGATTGATCAGGTAGCGTTCTCCGCGCTGAAGCGGCAGCTTAAAGGCCGCGATTCGGTCCTCGTTCGGATACGCCGGCATCAGTGGGCGAGTTTTGCCGTCCTTGACGTTGTAGGCGAATCCACCCTGTACGTGCGTGTGACCGAAGAAGATGACATCGGAGTGGCCGGGAAGATGAAAGTCCATCGCTGCTGTGGGTGTGTTCAACACGTACTCATCCTCGTCGCGAGGCGAGCCGTGTACCAGCTCGATGCCTGGCAAATCTTCCAGCAGCAGCGGTCCCTCCGGCAAGTTGCGCAGCCACTCCTGATGCTCCGGATTCAGCGTCATCTGGGTCCAGCGCGCCGACATCGCCGCCACCAGGTTGAACTCCGAAAGGTCCGACAAACCAGAGCAGGCGCGATCGTGGTTGCCGCGCACCACTGGACAATTCAATGCGCGGATACGCTCGCAGACTTCGTTAGGCGAGGCGTTGTAGCCGACTACGTCTCCCAGGTTCGCCATGCGGTCGTACTCCGGAGCCGCCTTGAGGCAGGCTTCCAGTGCCTCCAGGTTGGCGTGAACGTCGCTGAGCACGAGCAGGCGCATGGATTAATTCGCCTCCCGCGCCAGCACCGGACAGCGAGCAAAGTGTCCCGGAGCAACCTCGACCAGAGGCGGCAGAGAAACGGCGCAGCTCAGAACGCGCACGCTACAGCGCGGCTCGAAGATGCAGCCCGGCGGCATCGCCGCAATGGCAGGAACCGTACCCTCGATGGTCTGCAGCGGCTTGGAGCGATCGGATCGCAAGGTCGGCACCGAGTTTAACAGGCCGCGCGTGTAAGGGTGCCTGGGATTACGAAAAACGTCCTCCGACGTTCCCATCTCGACCACGCTTCCCGCATACATCACTCCGATCCGATGCGACACCTGCGAGACCACAGCCAGATCGTGGGAGATGAACAGCATGGCCAGCGAGAATTTCTCTCGCAACTCGGCCAGCAGCTCCAGCACCTGGGCCTGGATCGTCACATCGAGGGCGGTGGTTGGCTCATCGGCAATCAGGAGCGACGGGCGGTTCACCACGGCCATGGCAATCATGACCCGCTGCCGCTGACCTCCGGAGAGCTGATGGGGATAGCTTCGGGCGCGGCGGTCGGCATTTTCGACCGCAACGGTGCGCAGGGCTTCCACGGCGTGGCTCCAGGCCTCGGCCTTGCTGATACGGCCATTGCCGTTCTCGGCATGAGCCAGCACCGCTTCGGCGATCTGATCGCCGACCCGCATTACCGGATTCAGCGCGGTCATGGGCTCCTGGAAGACCATGCTGATGCCGGCGCCGCGAATGTGCTGCATTTGCTGTAAGGGCAGGCGGAGGAGGTCCTCGCCCCGAAACCGGATGTTTCCCTGAATGCGAGCCTGCGGCGGCAGCAGGCGCAGGATGGCCAGTGAGCTCACGGACTTGCCGGAACCTGATTCGCCAACCAGCCCCAGGACTTCGCCGGCTGCGATGTGAAAGCTGAGATCGCGGACGGCGGTCACCAGCCCTTGGGCCGTAGCGAATTCTATGCTGAGGTTCTGGATCTCGAGGAGCGGCGCCACGGAACTATGCTAGCAGGCAGCGAATGTTTGCCGCGATGCAGGTTTATCGCACCTTCGCGTACATAATCTGGTCCAGGATCTCGCCGTTCTTGATGGCGCTTCTCCGCAAGACTCCTTCGCGGGTAAAGCCAGACTTCTCCAGCACTCGGATCGACGCGATATTGTGCGAGAAGACCGTGGCAAAGATGCGCACAACTTTGTAGCTGTCGAACGCCCATTCGGAACTCGCCCGGACAGCCCGGGTCGCAATACCACGTCCCCAGAACGGCTCCCCGATCCAATACCCCATCTCGACGCTGAGCCGCGCAATATCAGCGCCCAGCTTAAATCCGATGCCACCGATGGCCTCGCCCGCATACTCCACGGCGAACGACATGGGGACATCCATTTCGCGGACATAGTTGAGATAGTCGACGGCATCGCGTCGAGTGTAAGGGTGGGGAAACTGGTCGCGGAGGTTGGCAGCGATCTTCGAATTGTTCGCATGGCGAAGCAGGGCATCAAGGTCACTCCTGCGCCACGGCCGCATGTGCAGGTCTCCGAGATCGAGCAGCATCTCTACGATGTTGCTGCACCGCCTCCCGAAGTGCAAGCCTCCGTCGCATCAACTGGCATCCTACATATCAAAAGGCGACTTTCGCGCAAGCTTACGAATGCGTCATTTCACGACATTTTATGCCCACTATGCGTCACACAGCTGTTACCCTGAGAGCCCAACGATTTTGTCGGAGAGCATGGCCGCTCTTCGGTGACGTCCCAACCGGCAGCCTGGCAAGTATCTTGCCCGGGGATTCAAGTTGCCGCAGTTGCACCGGAGAGAGGTTGTGATCGATGCGCGTTCATCTCGTAAATCCCAGTGACAATTCCTTTGGTACCGCCGTCATTACGCCGAGATGGCTTTTTGTGCTTGCCGCGGCGACTCCAGCGATTGCCGGCGACCCCATCCTGGTGGATGAGTCTCTGGAATCCATCGTGCCGGAAAGCATTCTGCCAGGAGATATCGTCGGCATAAGTGTCCATACTGGGAATGCTTTGCGCGGATATGAAGTGGGACGGATGGCCCGTGCGCGCGGAGCCAGGGTGATTTACGGTGGCATTCACGCCACCTTGTTTCCCGAAGAACCTTTCGAGCGCGGCGCCGCCAACAGCGTAGTTAAAGGAGACGGCGATATTGCCTGGGGCAAAGCTGTCACCGATTGCCTGTCTGGCGAGCCGGACCGTATTTACGAAGGCGGAAGAATCGAGGGGAGCGAATTCCTGGCGGCACGCTGGGACCTCCTGCCACCCGACAAATACATGTGGGCGTCGGTGCAGACCATACGCGGATGTCCCAAGCATTGTTCGTTTTGTAGTGTGTGGCGAACCGATGGGCAGAAGCCCCGGCAGCGCCGCTATCAGAGCGTGATCGACGAAATCGTCGACTTGCGCAGGATCGGCTTCCGATTCATCGCGCTGGCGGACGATAACTTCTACCCGGTCACCTTGACTGATCTCCGGCTGGCCCGCGAGCAAAACAATATTGCGAAGTTCGAAGAGCTGACCGCCATTCGTGCGGAGCGCTTCGAACTCATGCGGGAACTGGCTAAGCTACCGAAAGACATGGTGTTCTACACCCAGATCACCATGGAAGCTGGAGAAGACGGCGAGTATCTGGATGCCATGCGCGCGGCCAACATCAAAGGTGCTCTAGTCGGCGTCGAAGCTGTCACTCCGGAAGGGTTGAAGGCTGTCTTCAAGGACTTCAACTATTCGGGCGAGGCTTTGGCGAAGCAGCTGCAGACCTTTAAGAAGCACGGAGTACACGTGCTGGGCTCATTCATCTTCGGGCTTCCCACCGACAAACCGGCGACATTCGATGCAACCGTGGACATGGCCTTGCGAGCCGGCGTAACGTTTGCCCAGTTCGTGATGATGACGCCGTTTCCGGGGACCGTAGACTTTGCGCGCTGGGAGAAAGAGCAGGCTGCCCATCCGGTCTTCGTCGGTGATGTACCGCTGACCCGCTACTGGTTGATCCCGATCGAAGTCCGTCCCAAGATGTTCACGCCCCATCCCTCCATGACCTCGGAGGAAATCTCGAGACGCACTCAGAAAGTCTGGGACAAGTTTTATACCTGGAGCGCGATCTGGCAAAGATCAGCCTGCGCTCCGACATTGAAGGCCAGAATCGCTTTCATGTTCCTCTCCAAGCTGTATCGCCAGATGTATGCGGGAACCGGGATTTCCACCGACAGCGCCCGCAGAAAGAAGTCCAAGACATGGGCCAGGTGGACGGCCAGGCAATGCCGGAAGCTCTTTCAGGCGAAGCCCATGCCGGAATTGCAGTCGCCCGTAAGGGAAGTTCTGTTTGGCAAGGATCTGACGCAGAACCCGCTGGTGATCATCCCGAACAGCTGAGCGAACTGGCTCAACACTCGATCCTGAGCAGAGATCCTGGCAGCTTTGAAAAAGGCGCACCTTATCGGTGCGCCGTAACCAGCTACGTATTTCGGTTGGGCGAGGCTGACTTCATTTGGGCTAGCCATCCTCAAGCTAGATCGACATCACTTCCTTCTCTTTACCGTTCGCCAGCTCTTCCATCTTCCTAATCTCGTCGTCGGTCAGCTTCTGGATCTGCTCCAGCGCGCCCCGCTCTTCGTCTTCCGTGATCTTCTTGTCCTTCATCGCCTTCTTGATGAGGTCGTTGCCGTCGCGGCGAATATTCCGGACTGCGGTACGATGTTCTTCCAGGACTTTGTGCAGATGCTTCACCATGTCCTTGCGGCGGTCTTCGGTCAGTGCAGGGATCGGCACCCGGATCAACTTCGCATCATTCATCGGATTCAGACCTAAGTCTCCCGAGCGAATCGCCTTCTCGATAGCGCCTATCAAGCTGACGTCCCAAGGCTGCACTGTGATCAACTGCGGCTCGGGTGCGCTCACGTTCGCCAACTGATTCAGCGGCATCTGCGACCCGTACGCATCCACGGTAACGCCATCCAGCATATGCACGGACGCCCGGCCAGTTCGAGTTGAGGCCATCTCCTTGCGGAAATCCTCCACTGCCTTTTCCATGCGGGTTTTGAGCTGCGCAAAACTGTCCTTTAGAGCGGGGATCGCGGCCATCGATACTTGAGCCATCACGGTTCGCCTCAGAGTGAGATCACAAACTCATGATTATAAGCTATCAGCTGTCGGCGACCAGCTGTGAGCGATGAGCCGTGAGCTTTTGAGCTGAGGCACACATCGGCGAGTCCCTTGAACGAAGGCTGGATTTCTGACGAATGCAACAGGTGCACGTGACCGAAGCTACAACCGTATGCGGTAAGTCCTGAGCTCATGGCTCACGGCCCATCGCTCACAGCTAGTTGTCTTCCTCGAAGTCCTCATCCTGGAAGATGTACGGCGCGGTACGCACTAGCCGGAAACGTACTTTCTCCTTGCAGGTTTCGCAATCCGGAAAGTTCTCGCCGCTGATCATGACGACCTCGTGAGCCTCGCGGTGCTCACGATCATGCAGAACTTCGTAGATGCCGGATTGGCGGACGACTTCTCCACAACGATAGCGGCGGCCACCGTTCGGCCTTCCGCCGCTATGGCCCGTGCTCTTTGCGTTTCCCGGTCGCAGTTGAAATGCGGACTTTCGCCGCGACCCGCAGTTCCGTGCTGTAGTACCTAATCCGGCGCTTCCGGTGCGAGCCGGCAGAGTCATGGGGAAACCCCCGTTCATCATTTGCTTACTGTTGGCTAAAACTTAGCTTAAATTCAGCGGTTTGTGAAGTGCGAGTTGCACAACTTGCGGGATTGGCCGAGAACGGGCCGACGCCAGGCTTACTTGCCGGCCGGAAAGTCCTGGTCGTTACGAATGTCATGAGCGCGATGCTTGAGCGTGAAACGTACCCGATCCTCGCAAACCGCACAGGCCGGAAAAACCTGGCCTTGCAGCAAGGTTGCGTCGTGACTTGCTCGGTGGCCGTTGTGCTCGACCCGGTAGACTCCAGAAACCGGAACCGCCTCTGATGGCCTGTACGCGTGCTCAGCCATAGCTTGCTCAGCGGGGAACAAACCGATTGTAACCCCGTAATCAGCAGCCGTTCAGGAAATCGAGGGTAGCCCCTGCTTGTTTTCAGCAGGCTCGCGATATCGCGCGACTTTATCCCTGGTTGACCACCGAGCCCACGCGCTCGCCCATGACCACACGATGGATGTTGCCGCGCTTATTGAGATTGAAGATCACGATAGGAAGATTGTTTTCCCGGCACATAGCTATCGCGGTGGCGTCCATCACACGCAGGCCGAGCCGCAGCACATCCATGTAGCTGATGTGGTCGAACATGGTCGCGTCCTTCACCAGCACCGGATCAGCTGTGTAGATGCCGTCCACCTTGGTCGCCTTAAGGATCGCGTCGGCCTTAATTTCCATGGCCCGCAGCGAGGCAGCCGTATCGGTTGAGAAGTAAGGGTTGCCGGTACCGCCGGCGAAGACGACGATGCGGCCCTTTTCCAGGTGACGCATGGCGCGGCGGCGGATAAACGGCTCGGCCACCTGGTTCATCTCGATGGCACTCATTACCCGGGTAAAAACATTCTGCTTTTCCAGCGCATCCTGCAATGCCAATGCGTTGATCACCGTGGCCAGCATTCCCATGTGATCGGCGGAAACCCGATCCATGTCTTTGGCCTGCTCGGCTACGCCGCGAAAGAAGTTGCCACCTCCGACCACAATGGCAATCTCAATACCAAGGCTATGGACCTCGGCCAGTTCGGCAGCGATCTCGTGGACACGCTGGTTATCGACGCCAAAACCCTGTCCGGCGGCCAAGGCCTCACCGGAGATCTTAAGAAGTATGCGTTTGTATGCCGGAGCATCCATGCTTGATCGTTCCCACCTGGAGAGTACATGTTCAGTTTAGCAGGCAGCTGGAGCGCCCTGCTTCGAGCTATCCAATAACGAACTGGTGCGGTGCCGAGCTGCAAACTTTGGTAACCCGCACCACAATTTTTGCAAAACAACGATTACAGTTAGACTAGGCCACCAGAATGGACAGTCTCGACGATCTCCTACAGCGAGTTTTTCGGCTTTCGGAATTCCGTCCTCATCAGCGTGAGATCGTGCAGGACGTGCTCGCCGGCAATGACGTCGTCTGCGTAATGCCAACCGGCGCGGGCAAGAGCCTCTGCTTCCAGCTTCCGGCCCTCCTGCTGAAGGGTTTGACTGTCGTCGTCTCTCCCCTGATCTCGCTCATGGCTGATCAGGTTCATCAGCTCCAGACCCTCGGGGTTCCGGTGCTGCTCTTGAACAGCTCCCAGTCGGCGAGCGAGCAGTCCCGAGTGCTGGCACAACTTAGGAGCGATTTCACGGGCCTTCTCTATCTCGCTCCCGAGCGCTTTGCGGCGCCTTCCTTCCAACGGCTGCTGCCCCAGCTTCGGCCAAACCTGCTGGTGGTGGATGAAGCGCACTGCCTGAGTTTTTGGGGACACGACTTCCGCCCGGAATACATGCGGCTGGGCGAGGTGCGCGAGCAGCTAGGCTCGCCCTCGACGATTGCTCTGACTGCCACGGCGACCCCGAACGTTCGCAATGACATCGTGCGCATCCTCGGGCTTCGCACTCCGAAAGTACACGTCACCGGATTCGATCGTCCCAACCTCACCTATGCCTGCCGTAGGCTCGATACCGAAGCCGAGAAGGATGCCGCCCTGTTGCACGGCCTCGTCAAGCAGCCGGGCAGCGGCATCGTCTACTGCGCTACGCGAAAGTTGACCGAGCAGCTGGCAGCCTTGTTTCAACAGAAGTTTCCGCAACGAACGGTTCGCGCGTATCACGCGGGTTTGGGTTCGGATTCCCGCAAGCGAAGTCAGGAAGACTTCATGTCGGCTCAAGGCGCGGTTGTGGTGGCGACCAACGCCTTCGGCATGGGCATCAACAAGCCGGACATCCGCTTCGTCATTCACTACAACATCCCTGCCAGCCTTGAGGCCTACTACCAGGAAGCGGGACGCGCCGGACGCGACGGCCGTCCGGCCCAATGCGTTCTCTATTGCAGCCCGCGCGATCGGCATACGCAGGAGTTCTTCATCGACAAGATCGGCGAGAACAATTCGGCGATCACGCAGGCACAGGTGATGATGCTGCAAGCCCATGCCCGTCAAAAGCTGGAACAGATGTTCGCCTACGCCTATCGGCGAGATTGCCGGCGGCTCACCATCCTCGAGTACTTCGGCGACGACAGCGTGCCTGAGCAATGCCGATGCGATGTCTGCCGGGGAGAGGTGCGCATGCAAAAAACGCCGCCGCCGGTGGGAGAGAGCTCCCGGCCTACGCGGAGATCCGGCAGCTGCAAGCCAGCGGTTTCGGCGGAGGTCGAACTGGACCACTCCGGCCTCACTCGATTCGAGCGCCTGAAGAAACTGCGACTGAAGTTAGCGCAAGCACAGGACGTGCCGGCCTTTTGCGTTGTTCACGATTCCGTCCTGCTCGCCGTCGCCGCATCCGCACCGGGAAACCTGCTGGCTCTAGCCCAGATCAAAGGCATTGGGCCTGCCAAGCTGGAAAAGTACGGAGAAGCTTTTCTGGAGGCATTAAAAGGCAGTTGAAGTGAATGGCAACTGCGGTACCTGCGTATGCTTGACAGCCAATTTATCATCTACACAGCTTGGGTTGGTTTGTCGCGATTGGTACTGGTTGTTTGTCGTGCAACCGAATTGACGACGTATGCAGGAATACTGCCTGGCGCGACGGTATACACTTATGTCTGCGCCATGTCGCAAAGCGAGAATCGGACAGACTAACCCAAGCTCTGGACGAGAGTGCCTTATCCCCCGCCACAGTCCCGTGCCGATATAGCGAAAATCCTTGGGGTCTCTGAAGGGTATCTAAAGTTTCTTCTACGCACCGGTCTTCGCTACAAAATATTTTGGCTTAGCAAGAAAAAGGGCGGTACGCGTGAAATCGCGGCACCATCAGACGCACTAAAACAACTACAGCGACGGCTTCTGCCGTATCTGGAGCGGCTATATGGGGGCCGGTATTCGGTTCACGGATTCGCCGTTGGGAAATCTATTCGAAGCAACGCCGAGCGTCATGTGAAAGCACGATACGTGCTCAACGTAGACCTCGAAAACTTCTTTCCGACGATTCACTTCGGTCGCATTCGCGGAATGCTTCGGGGCAAACCTTACTTCTTTGGCCGGGAGGCCGCCAACATAGTCGCGAATCTCTGTTGTCGGACCTCGCTGCTTCCCCAAGGGGCACCAACCTCTCCGGTTCTCAGCAATATGATTTCCGCTAAATTGGACAGCGACCTCAAAGCAATTGCGAAACGTTATTTCACCACATACACACGTTATGCAGACGACATAACTTTTTCTACCAATTCGCAGAGCTTTCCAAGAGCTTTGGCACGGTTCGCCGAAGAAACAGGCGGCAAATTGCAGGTCGGAGACGAGTTGCAGAAGCTTATAGAACAGAATGGTTTCAGGATCAATGCAGCAAAATTAAGGCTCTCTACCCGCCATGAACGCCAAGAGGTTACCGGCCTCACGATTAATCGATTTACGAATGTACAGAGGCGTTTCGTGCGGCAAGTTCGAGCGATGTTGCACGCCTGGAAAAAATACGGACTCGCGAAGGCGCAAGAAGAGTTCTCCAGCAAGTTTGATCACCGCAATCGGCGGGGGAAGCAACCCTGTTTTGCAAACGTCGTGCGGGGAAAGGTGGAGTTCATCGGCAGCGTTCGCGGACATACTAATCCACTGTATTGGCGACTTCTCAGGCAATATGCCGACCTTCATATCAGAGACATCGACAAGAGCTACCAGCTTCGTGAACCCGACGAATTCATTGAGTATGACTCGCAAGAGCTCAAGAGGGCTTTGTGGGTATTGATCGATAAGACCACCAATTTGCAGAGCACTGCGTTCTTCTTGAAGGACGTCGGCTTAGTCACCTGTGATCACGCAATAGGTGATCCGGATAGTCTTTTCATTTTTGCGTCCAGCGACCCACTTGAAACCCACTTTCAGGTTACCGTCGCAACCCGCGATCAAAGGCTGGATCTTGCGATTCTCAAGGCTCCTTCCGTTTCCGCTCCCAAGTTCCTCTTGGCCGGTGACGATGACCTGATCAGACAACGCGACCCAATCCGCCTTCTCGGATTTCCTCAGCATCACAGCGGAGCTGAAGCGTCGATTTACGAAGGTTACCTAGTGCATCAATATAAGTTCGAGGGCGTTAGGAGGTTTCACATCAGTGCGCCGATCATGAAGGGGAATAGCGGGGGTCCGGTGCTCAATTCCGAGAATCGCGTTGTCGGCATCGCGATAAAGGGAGGAGACGAAGACCAACTTAACGGCGTCGTTCCAATTAGATACCTATTCGAATTGGCTGTCGCAAATCAGAGGTCCGAAGCCCTCCTGAAACGACGCAACATCTGACTCGGGCATTTTTCGTCAGGTACTCCCGACTCCAGCGAACCCTGCTCCCGAAAATGCCGTCTCACTAGTACCTCCTACCCAGCGGAGAAATTTACGGAACGTCAAGAGGTGCCATGAAGATCAAGATGATGCTGCCAGTCTTAGCGGTTGCTCTGGTGATTTCCCTGCCGGCAATTGCCCAGGACACCACAGCGCCTTCCACCCCGTCGAACCCCAGCATGGGACAACCGCCCGATCAGAACAGCACAGCGCCAATGTCGCAGACCGATAATGGCCAGGCGGCGCAGTCGCAATCCAATCAGAGCGCCCGCACAAGTTCGCAAACTGATCAAACGATGACAGGGACCATCAGCTCCGACGGCAAAACGTTCAACGGCAACGGAGCCACCTACACCATCAGCAATCCGAACTCGGTGAAGGCGTATGCCAATCAGCCGATAACGGTGGGCTACGAGATGGACAGCAACAACTCGATTCGCATCACCAAGGTCATGCTGACCAAGCCGCAGCTGTAGACGCGCGGCAGTGCATTGCAGTAAAGATCGAGTGCGTTTGTAAACACAAAAAATAGGGCAGGATCGCTCCCGCCCTTCTCTTACTTGTCTTGTCAGACCAGCGCAGCCAGCTTATTTTGCCGCTACAGGCACACCAGCCTCGCCACTGTCTTCGCCGCTCTTGCTGATGGCGATGGTCTCGCCCACGTCGCCCACCTTGAAGCGCGCGAAGCGGCGAACCGAGATGTTCTCGCCCAGCTTGCCGACTACCGTCGCAATCATCTGATAAACGGTAATGGTCTGGTCCTTAATGAAGGGCTGCTCGTACAGGCAAACCTCCTCATAGAATTTGGCCATCTTGCCTTCGACGATCTTCTCAACCACGGGAGCGGGCTTGCCGGTCTGGGCAGCCTGGGCGCGGTAGATGTCCTTCTCTTTTTCGAAAGCGTCTGCCGTCACGTCTTCCTTACGAATGAAGCGCGGATCCGTGGCGGCGATGTGCATGGCAATGTCGTGCACCAGGCTCTTGAAGTCGTCGGTGCGTGCGACAAAATCGCTCTCGCAATTCACTTCCACCAGGACCCCAATCTTGCCTCCAGCGTGGATGTAGCTGGCCACCGAGCCTTCGCTGGTGGTACGCGTCGCCTTCTTGGCGGCGGTGGCAATGCCCTTCTTGCGAAGCACGACGATGGCTGCTTCGATGTCACCCTTGGCTTCGGTCAGGGCATTCTTGCAGTCCATCATGGGGGCGTTGGTTTTTTCGCGAAGCTGCTTTACCTGCGCTGCTGAAATGTTGTTCACGCTCGTAGTGCTCATCTTTCGGAATCCTTTGGGCCGTCGGCTGTCAGCCATCAGCTCTCGGCTAAGACATTTGATATTGCCGCCGACGACATTGACGCTGACCGGCGGCGGAACTGACTATTGCGTGTGCTGTCTTAGCTGATGGCCGACGGCTGATAGCCGGCAGCTAAAACAAATGCCCGCGCATAGATGCGGCGCGGGCGGATGATCCTCGTAAAACTCGAGTCGATGCTTACGCGCTTGTGTTCTCTTCGGCGCGACGGCCTCCGCGGCCCAGCACCTCTTCCATGCTGACCTCTTCGGAGTCGTCGATCGTCGACGTTTCCGCCGACGCAACAGCTCCCTCTTCGCTCGCGGGGCTGGCGGCTGCTGCTTCCGCAGCTTCGCTGTACTGCACGCCCGCGGAGAAGTCTGCCGTCTGCTTGTCGGTCGCAGCCTGGGATCCTTCCACCACCGAATCCGCAATCTTCGACGCGAATAGGCGGATGGCGCGTAACGCGTCGTCGTTGCCGGGGATCACGTAATCCACTTCGCTCGGATCGCAGTTGGTGTCGACCACAGCCACCACCGGGATACCCAGCTTGCGGGCTTCCTTCACCGCGATCTGCTCTTTGTTGGAGTCGATCACGAACAGCAGATCCGGTAAGCGGTTCAGATTCTTGATGCCGGCAAGATTCGCCTGGAGGTGCTTACGCTCGCGCTCCAGCTTGATGACTTCCTTCTTCGGCAGCAGCTCGTAGCGGCCATCCGTGGCCATCTCGTCGAGCTCCTTCAGCCGCTTCACCGACTTCTGCACCGTCACCCAGTTGGTGAGCAGGCCGCCCAACCAGCGCGAGTTCACGTAGAACATGCCGCTGCGCGTCGCTTCTTCGGCGATCGCGTCCTGCGCCTGGCGCTTGGTGCCTACAAACAGCACCAGCTTGCCTTCTGCGGTCTGATCCTGCACGAACTTGGACGCTTCCTTGAACATCTTCAGCGTCTTCTGCAGGTCGATGATGTAAATTCCATTGCGTTCGCCGAAGATGTATTCCTTCATCTTCGGATTCCACCGCTTTGTCTGGTGCCCGAAGTGAACGCCCGCTTCGAGCAACTCCTTCATCGTGATATTTGCCAAGCTACCTCCTCGGTTGGCTTGCATCCTTTGCGCGAAACTCGCGCTCCAGATTGCTTTTCCCAGTCACCCGCACGCGAGTGCGGGAAAGATTCGTTCCGGTTGAACTGCCTTGACTGCTCGCCCCCGGAACCAAAGAGCGAGTTGTCAGTCGCCGGTTGTCAGTTGTCGGTAAAATCCGACAACGGCAAACTGACAACCAGATTCTTACCGCTTGCTGAACTGGAAGCGCTTACGAGCGCCCTTCTGGCCGTACTTCTTGCGCTCCTTGCCGCGGGCATCGCGACGCAGAAAGCCTTCGGCCTTCAGTTTGGGGCGCAGTTCAGGATTGAACTCCTGCAACGCGCGGGCAACGCCCATGCGAACCGCGCCGGCCTGTCCGTTCACGCCGCCACCGTTCACGGTGCAGGTCATATTGAAGCTGCCTGCCGTCTCGGTGAGCACGAAGGCCGACTTCGCCATGATGCGCTGCGCTTCGGTCACAAAGTGTTCATCGAACGCTTTGCCGTTAACCTTGAATTCGCCATTGCCGGGACGAAGGAACACGCGGGCGACGCTAGACTTGCGACGTCCCGTGCCGTAGTACTGAACCAGTTCTGCCATTGTTTATCCGTCGGGAGACAGGCTCCCTTAATCCTTCCAAAAAAGTTGCGCTATGCGCGTTTTGCCGGCGCCAGAGCTTCCGGCTTCTGCGCCGTGTGCGGGTGTTTGTCGTCCCGGTAAACTTTCAGCTTGCTGGCCATGGCGCGGCCAAGCTTGGTGTGCGGCAGCATGCCAGTAATGGCTTCTTCCACAATCTGCTCGGGCTTGCGCTGCAGGCGCTTCTTGTATTCCTCGGACTTCATCCCGCCCGGAAATCCCGAGTAGTGGTGATAGACCTTGCTGTCCGCCTTCAATCCGGAAATGTGGATCTTGGCGGCATTGATCACGATCACGTGATCGCCAGTGTCGATGAACGGCGTGTACTTGGGGCTGTCCTTGCCAGAGAGGATGCGCGCCACACGTGACGCCAGACGGCCTAAAGTTTCGCCATCTGCATCAATGACAAACCACTTGCGCGCAATTTCCCCCTTGGGGAAATAGGTTGACATCTCAAACTCTCCCAGATATTTGAAAAAAACCGCGAAAGAGCCGCTTGGTTCTGGCGCTGGACGCGCTAAAGACCTACAGGCGGGCAAACGCAGGACTGCGAAAGAACTAAGAATAGACTACCGGCACCCGCCATGTCAATGAAATGGCGGTGCAATGGCCCTGCCGAAGCGGGCCCTCACACTTCCATTCTACACGATCCGCACTTAATTTTCGGGCGGATTTCGCTCAACGGGCTAAGCCGGTTCCTGATACAGGCCCATTACGTTTCCAGCCGGATCGCGGAAACGCGCCGTGATCTCGGGCGCATCGGCTCCAATCGTCTGAACAATCACGCCCCCGGCGGCAACCACCTTTTCGATGGTCGCCTCTACGCTGTCGACCATGATGTACACCATCAATCCTGGTGTCATGGCAGGCGGCCTTCCCAGCACCCAGACGCCGCTGACTTCGCCCACACCGTCATCAAATGCCGTTGCGCCATCACCGCGCTTGCGAATGCTCCATGCGAAGGCTTGTTGGTAGAATTCCGCCGAGCGTGGGACATCCGTGGCGGGAATTTCGATGTAACAAATTTTTCCATTACCGATGGTTGGCGGCATCTGCTTCACCCCTGCTGGGAGCCGATTCATCCACTCCCGGGTGTCCGACATTTTAACCTTAAGTCTGCGTCATGAGGGGCCTGTCTGAATGGGCGGTGTTCTAACCAGCCAGCGCCGTTCGATGGTGTGACACTTCAAAAGGCTTTTCCTGAGTCGCGGGTTACGTCTAAGCCTGGGCTCAGGCCGCATGTTTGAGCACAAAGACGCTGAAGACCCGGTAGTAACCTTCCTCGGGAACCAAGGTTTCGCATCTGCCGTATACTAGGAAACTCGGTTCCATTCCCCGGTTCTATGATTCGATCCAGAATACTTGGCGCCCTTTGCATATTGGCCTTCCTGTTGGGTGAGAGCGGATGCCTCTTTCACACCCGCATAGTGGAGACCCGCACCAGCACCGCCAAACTGGAAACCGCCGGTCGGCAGCACTTGGTCGACTACATCAACAGCGAAGCCGCCAAGGTCAAGACCCTAAACGCCACCGTCAATATTGCCACCTCCGTCGGCGGCGAAAAGAAAGGCAAAGTCACCTCCTTCGAAGAGATCCGGGGCTACATCCTGGTACGGAAGCCGGACATGCTGCGCATGATCGGACTGTTCCCCATCGTTCGTAACAAGGCGTTCGATATGGTCAGCGACGGCGACCAGTTCAAGCTGTCGATTCCAGCCAAGAACAAATTTTACGTCGGTCACAACGAGATCATTCATCCCGGCGGCAACCCGGTGGAAGAGCTGCGGCCGCAGATTATCTATAACGCGCTGCTGCTGCCCGAGATCGATCCGAACAACGATATCGCGGTGATGGAAGACGGCACCGAGATCATCTACGATCCGAAAAAGAAGAAGACCCTGGAGCAGCCGGATTACGTTATCGACGTCATTCACCGCTCCGGCACGGCATGGAATCTGGCGCGAAAAGTAGTGTTCGACCGCACGAATCTGTCGGTCCACCAGCAGATCATCTACGACCAGAATGGCTCGATTGCGACCGAAGCGACCTACCAGGCCTACCACGATTACAACGGAGTCAGCTTCCCGGATGTGATCGAGATTAATCGTCCCAAAGAGGAATACTCCATACGGCTCACCGTCGAAAAGCTGGTGATCAACGAACCGCTTCGCGACGATCAGTTCGCCCTGCAGCAGCCCGTAGGCTCGCAACTGGTCAACCTGGATCAGCCCCAGCCAAGCCAGGCAGCGTCCAATCACGCCAGCTCTCCTGAATCTGGCGACAATCCCAGCAAGAAGTAGCTTTAAACCGCCTTCGGGTCCGCACTGGTAGGGTTTTATTACTTCCTATTGCAGTAGTCTATTTAAAATGAGCACTTTAGAGGAGAGCCGACAGTTTTCCTTGACTAAAAGATATATCTTAAGATATATCTTATTTCACAAGGAGAAAGAAAATGACTGGATATGTTTTTAGAATTTACGATCGCCGCGGATGTGGTGAGCACCGTGGGGAACGAGAGGATTCTGGCTGGGGATTCGGCCGTCACGAGCATGGCTGCGGGCCGGAAGCTCGCTTCGAGCGCGGCTTTGGTGGTCGACGGGAGCATCGTCACGGTCGAGGGCGCGAGCGGATGTTCGACGCCGGAGACCTGAAGCTCGTGATCCTCAAACTGCTCTCGGAGCAACCGAGCTACGGCTATCAACTGATCAAGACCATGGAAGAGCGCCTGGCGGGCGGTTACGCGCCCAGCCCGGGAGTGATTTATCCCACGCTCACCATGCTGGAAGAAGAGGGCTTGGCGGCTTCCTCGACGGAGAACAACAAGAAGGTGTACGCCGTTACCCCGGAAGGGACAGCGTATCTAGAGGAGAACAAGCGCCGGGTCGAGGCATTATTCGAGCGCCTGGAGGAGGCGGGAAAAGGCTTCGAGCGCGGACGCTCACCCGAGATCATGAAGGCTTTCCACAATTTGCGGATCGCAGTGGTAGCGCGAGTTTCGCGGGAGAGTGTGACGGCGGAGCAGATCCGCATGATCTCAGAAGCGATCAATACCGCCGCGAAAGCGATTGACGAGCTCTGAAACCGAAATCAGCCAGGCAGTTCCTCGAACAAAGAACAGCCCGCTCCCTTGGATAGGGGGCGGGCTTCGTATTTCCAGCGGTACAGCCGCGGGCGCTCTAAGACGTGGCTGAGAGCATTGGGCCGACAGCTGACAGCTCTGTTACCGCTTGGAGGTGCCGCGCGCCAGCTTCTTGACCTTGCGCTTCTTCTCGCCCCGGGCGTGCGTGCGAGCGGCTTTCGGCGTCGCCTTCTTGCGAGCGGTACGCTTCAGCTTCTTGCGTTCCAGCTTATCGGTGGTGCTCTTGGTATTTGCCATGAACTCTGCGTTCCTTAAATAACGTGATTTACGCCTTTTGCAATTGGGCGTACTTTTCGACCAGCTTTTTCAAACCGAATCTTGGAAATTGTACCGTAATCTTCGCATCTTCCCCATCACCCTCGCGCTTGTAGACCGTTCCCTCGCCATATTTCGGATGGATCACGCGCTGGCCGGGCTTGAATCCTGTACGTCCCGTCGATGCCGGAATCTCGACCTTGGGCCGGGTAAACTTCTTTCCGCGTGAGGCGAAGAACTCCGCAATGTTGTCGATGGAGTTGTACGTCTGCCCCGCGAAATTGTTGCGTTGCGGTGTCTTCTGGCGTCCGTACTGCGGTCGCTGATCTTCGTCCTCATAGGCATAGTGACGGCTACTTCCGTAATCGCTGCTGGAGGTCGTCTTCGGCCGCTGCTGCGGTGAGCCGAGGTCCTGTATCAGTTCCTGCGGGACCTCCTCCAGGAAGCGCGACGGAACGCTGGCCTCCGGCATATCGCTGCCATACCGGCGGCGATAGCGTGCCCGCGACAGGATGAGCGTGTCCATCGCCCGCGTCATGCCCACGTAGCACAGGCGGCGCTCCTCCTCGATATCGTCAGGCGCAAGCAGCGTGCGGGAGTGCGGAAACAGCCCCTCTTCCAACCCAATCAGGAAGACCAGCGGAAACTCCAGGCCCTTCGCCGCGTGCAGCGTCATCAGCGTGATGCGCGAGTTCTCATCGTATTGATCGGCGTCGCTGACCAGCGCGGCGTGATCGAGAAACTCCGTCAGCGTCTCGCCGCGATCGCGTGAATCCATCGCCGCATTCACCAGTTCGCGCAGGTTCTCAATGCGAGCCAGCGATTCAGGCGTGTCTTCCCCTTCCAACAGCTTGATATAGCCGGTGCGGTCGATGAGAAACTTCAACAGCTCGGCGGTCGAGGCCGGATCGCCTGGCGCGCGGAAGCCCTCTATCCGCTCTTGCGATTCTTCTGTTGCCGCGCTTTTTTCAGAATTGCCATCCCCTATACGATTGTCATCCCCATCGGAAGATGTGCCGCCACCGATAAAATTGTCATCCCGAGCGGAGCCGCTCGAGGAGGCCGTCGATGCCTCCTCTTGAGGATTGTCATCCCGACCGGAGGCGGCCCGACTTTGGCCGCCGGAGTGGAGGGACCTGCTGTCGTTGGCAGGGGAATGAAGCTCGGCGTCAGCCGCTCCAAACATCTCCGCAGAGAAATCCGTAGCATCCGCTTCAAACTCCGCCGGCGAAAAATCCATGGAGTGCTGAAAATCCTCGTCGCTGTCAGATGCTGACTCCACTACCGCAGACGTTGCCGCCACGCGCTCGCGAAACGTCCCCAGGAACATCGCCCGCCCATCCTCGATCAGCTCGCGAAAGCTGTTGAGCGCCGACAGCGCCCGTGGCGGCAGCAGCTGCTGGCGAATGGTCTCGTTAATTGCCCCCCACATCGACGTACCGGTCTCAAGGGCGATCCGCTCGATGGTCTCCATCGTGGTCTTGCCCAGCCCACGCGGAGGATTATTGATCACCCGCTGCATGGCGATGGAATCGTCGGGATTCCCCACGACCTTCAGATACGAGATCATGTCCTTGATCTCGGCGCGCTCGTAGAAACTAAAGCCTCCTACAACGTGGTACTTCATCTGGTAGCGGCGCATGGCCTCTTCTACCAGCCGTGACTGCGAGTTGGTGCGATAAAGCACCGCCGCGCGCGGAGTCTCGCCGTTTTCCGCATGTCCCTGCCGCAAGTATTTCGCGATGTAATCAGCCGCAAACAGCGCTTCGTTTTCACCGTCCGGCGCCTCGTAGTAGCCGATCTGCGCGCCGCCGCTGCGGTCGGTCCACAGGTTCTTGCCCTTACGTTTGACGTTTCTCGCCACCACGGCAGACGCAGCCTGCAGGATGTTCTGCGTCGAGCGGTAATTCTGTTCCAGGCGAATAATCTTCGCCTCCGGAAAGTCCTGCTCAAACTCGAGGATGTTGCGAATGTCGGCGCCGCGCCACGAGTAGATGCTCTGATCTTCATCGCCCACCGCACAGACATTGTGCTCGCCGCCTGCCAGCATGCGCATCAGTTCGTATTGCGGGCGGTTCGTGTCCTGATATTCATCAACCAGAATGTAGCGATAGCGCCGGTTGTAGCGCTCGCGTACCTCGCTCGACGCCTTCAGCACCTTCACCGCGTACAGCAGCAGATCGTCAAAATCCAGCGCGTTTGACTTCGCCAGCTCCTGCCGATAGACCTCGTAGATGTGGGCGATGCGCTCGGTCTTCGGATCGGCCGAATCGAGATAAACCTGTTGCGGATCGAGCATGTGGTTCTTCGCCCACGAGATTCGTCCGAGCACATTGCGCGGCGTCAGTTGCTTGTCGTCGACACCCAACCGCTTCATCGCGGCTTTCACGACATTCTGCTGATCAGACTCGTCGTAGATGACGAAATCCTTGCGATAGCCCTTCCCGCCAATTTGCAGGGTCTCGATGTCGCGCCGCAAGGTACGGACGCAGAAGGAATGGAAGGTCGAGATCAGCGGCTTGGTGACCGAACGAGTGCCGACCAACGAATCGACGCGGCTGGCCATCTCCGAGGCGGCCTTGTTCGTGAAGGTGACGGCCAGGACGGAATCCGGCTGCACGCCGATGCCGTCGATCAAGTGCGCTATGCGATAGGTGATGACCCGGGTCTTCCCGCTACCGGCTCCGGCCAGGATGAGCACCGGCCCATCGGTCGTTTCGACCGCTTCGCGCTGCTGCGGATTCAGTTTGGATAGATACGAGGACAAAGTTCAGGATACTCGAAAACGAATGTTTACCACGGAGGCCACAGAGGTTATTGAATTAGAGAAGAACGAGAAGCCACCGAATTCAATGCGGAACTTAGAGCCGAATTTCGCCCTTGATTTTAGCAACTCCGTGCACTCCGTGCCTCCGTGGTGAATGCCCGTAGTTGCTGATTAATTCGGCTTGCTGCCGATGGTTGGCGCTTCCATGGCGCGGCGCGCCTTGCACTCGAGGCACGGGCAGACTTCGCGCAGGTACGTCCATGAATAGATGCCGTGCTCGTGCCCATCGTTCCAATGGAAGCTGATGGCGTACTTGCCCACCGGCTTGACCTCGGTGGGCCGGGCCGCTGCCTTGAACATAGGCAGCGCTCCTGCGACAGGCTTGATCGGATCGCCCGCCTGGCGGCCTTCCTTCTCGCGCTCTTCATTGCACAAAGCGCAAGGACAGGCATCGCGCAGGAAGGGAAATGTGTACGAACTACGGTGCCCGTCTTTCCACTCGATTTCCACGCCGGTACCGGTGGTGAGGTTAACTTTGACGGATTTAGGATCAGCGATGAGGTCCATAAACTTCCACCTCTAGTATCGCACGCGAAAAAGCCCGAGGAGGAACTGGCCGACTCCCATTCGACCAGTCCGTTCCGGGCTTCTCGCATCACCTCCGCCGTCTCAGGCGGGTACTACATCTTCAGGACACCCTGCTTACGATTGGACGGGCTTTACCGGCGATCGTCATCATCGTGACGACGGCGGTCTCGGTCACGGTCCCTGTCATAAGCATGCCAACGTCCGTCGCGGTCATACCAGCCGGCTGGCGACCGGTAATACGGCGCAGGCGCAGGCGTCACGTAGTACCCGTTGCTGTAGTACGCGGGATATTGATACTGGTAGCAGGCGCGGTCGTCCCGATCGCCATCACCATCGCACCGTCGGCGATCCACCTGCAGCAGACGCCCTGCCTGATTGGGACCAAACGCCGCATACTGCGCCTGTGACTGGGCGCCGATGTTTCTCGGCTGCTCCTGGGCTGCCGCGCCCGCTCCGAGTACGCCCGTTCCTAGTGCCACCAACAATGCGAATTTCAGCTGGCTTTTCATGGATCCCTCCGATCCTTACTTCGCTTCAGCGGCCGCTGTAAGTGCTTTCGGAATTGAAAACCCCGTATGAAGTAGAAAGTTCGCGCGCCAACTACGCCTTCACTTTTCTTAACAGCGCGATAGAAGAAAGTTCCAGAAAGTCGCAGGGGTTCCGCGCAGCTGTGGTAGTTCCTACACAGAAAACTGAGACGAAGATTAATTTCAGCAGGACGCGACCTGGTCTCAATGCCCGCCTTCATCGAGACGGTTTCCTTTCCAGAATTGTCATCACGACGAGGGCGTCAGCCCGAGGAGGGATCTGTTGTTCGACTGAGCTGGAAGGCCCTTTGATCGCGCGAAAACAAAAGGGCACGGCTGCTCGGACCGTGCCCTCTCGCGATCGTGACGTCTACATCACGATCTCTTGCGTTCGCTTCGTAATCGGATGTTGCATCTCTTCCAAGTCACCCTTCACCAGGTTCAAGCCGTAAACACACGACTCGAACTCCTTCGACAATTTGGCGAACAGCGGCGCCAGTCGCGCATATTCGAACTGGTCGAACTTGGAGACGATGTAATAACTTTCTTTGCCGGCCTTCATGAAGTCGACAAAGTTCTCCAGCCGTTGCCGGCGCAGGCGGAAGTGGTTGATGCTCTCGGGAAACATGCCGGACAGAAACAGGATGTAGTCGCCGACGTGCTTGCGCACCTGGCGCTCCCGATCGAACGACGGAGCGGGACCGTAGATCGGATCCGTCTCCAGCAGCATCTCGCCGACATCGCTCAGCGCGCGGCCCTCGGCGTTTCGCACCTTGTAAAGCTGCTCAACCTCGCAAAACTCACTCAGCACATTGGCGATGTAGTCCTGCACTTCGGCATCGCGCAAGCCGACTTCGCGGTCGAAGTGATCGTGTACAAGTTCCGTAAACAAGCCCTGTAGTGCATGCGATTCCGGGATCATAGCCTTGCCTGCGCAGCCTCCGTTCCCCATGTTCCTGATCAGATGTTGATGCGAGTTCATATCGCACTTTCGCCACGCGCGCAAACAGTTCCTCACGCGCATCGTTACTCAGGAGGTTCATTGCTACAAACCCGAGTGCGCACGAATCGCTTCACTAGCACAACTGATCCAGGCCGCCTGAATTGCCGTCAAACCTGACATCCTCCCCCAGGGTTGCTGCTGAAGTATGTCCCAGAAAACGCGTTGCAACACTTGTTAGCAGAGTAGCGGGTTGACTGCCAAAGTGTGGAGGCAACCCTTGGGGAGGTGCGGCGGCTCGTCGGCCTGAAGGCTGTCTCGCGGAACCGCAATAAGGGATCTGCGGTACAGCTAAAAGCTGTGCCCTTTCAGACTTCGGTACTCCTGACCCGTTATCCTGATATTGAGCCGGCTTTTGCCGGCGACACCCTTCCTGCGGAGGACTCGAATGCAGCGCCAGAACATCTCCGGTAATTCCCCTTACGAACCGATCGTCGGATTCTCGCGCGCGGTAAAGGTCGGCGCATTTGTCGCGGTCGCGGGGACGGTGGCGACCGGCCCCGACGGGAAGATCGTCGGTATAGGCGATGTCTACGCGCAGGCAGTACAGACGCTGAAGAACATTGGTCGCGTTCTAGAGCAGGCGGGCGCTGCTTACAAGGACGTGATTCGTACTCGAATGTTCATCACCGACATGAGTCATTGGCAGCAGGTAGGGAAAGCGCACGGCGAGGTGTTCGGCGACATCCGTCCATCGGCGACCATGGTTGTGGTCACCTCGATGATCTCGCCGGAGATGCTGGTAGAGATTGAGGCGGACGCAATCATCGCGTCCGAGTTATGAGCCCGGTTTCGTATTAACTCGGTCCCCAGGTCATCGAAACGGCGTGGCTGGCCTTCGACGATTTCGTGGCCTTCACAAATTCACCATCGCAGTTCGAGTGTAGGTCATCGAAGGTGTGAGAGGCCGCAAGGTTTATGGCATCGCCGCCGTTGAAGAAGATCGGAATCTGGACCGGAGCATTCGAGCAACAGCCGGCCGGCAAAGTGAAGGCTGCTGTCGCCGAATTAGAGCAATTGGGCTACGGCGCTGTGTGGTTCAGCGAGGCCTTCGGCCGGGAGTCGCTGACACAGGCCGGGCTGCTGCTGTCGGCCTCATCCCACATTGTGGTAGCTACGGGAATCACCAACATCTACGGACGCGACCCGGTCACCGCAGCGGCCGCGCAGAAGACCTTGAGCGAAGCCTATCCCGAACGGTTTATCCTCGGCCTTGGGGTAAGCCACATTCCGCTGGTTGAGAGGCAACGCGGGCATGCGTACGAGAAGCCTGTCGCCAAGATGAGTTCGTATCTCGACGAGATTGACAAAGCTTCCTATCAAGCTGTCCCTCCCAAGTCGATGTACCGGGTACTGGCAGCTCTGGGACCGAAGATGCTGGAGCTATCTGCTAAGCGTTCTGACGGCGCTCATACTTATAACGTCACTCCCGAACACACCAGATCGGCCCGACAGATTTTGGGAGTGGGCCCATTGCTGTGCGTCGAGCAAGCCGTAGTGTTGGAGAGTGATGCGGCGCGGGCGCGGAAGATTGCTCGCGCCTTTCTTGCTTTGTATCTCACCTTGCCTAACTATACCAACAACTTCCTGCGCTTCGGCTTCACCGAGGAGGATTGTAAGGGTGAGGGTAGCGATCGGCTGATCGACGCGATCGTTGCGTGGGGCGACGTGAACGCGATTCGCGGCCGGATCAATGCGCATCTCGCGGCGGGCGCGGATCATGTGTGCATCCAGGCGCTTTCAGCAGGCTCAAAGTCCCTGCCAATCCACGAGTGGCAAGAGTTGGCGAAGGCGTTGATCTAGCGGGGAGGGCGCGTCAGCTTTGGGTCTACAAGGGCGAGGTTTTATCCGGCAATAGCGGTCCCTCCACTCCGCTGCGCCAAAAGCGGGCGCTGCTCCGGTCGGGATGACACGCGATTGAAAGAGCGAAGAGCGAAAGCCGGTTGGCGAAGAACAGCCTTTCACGGCGTGACTTCGAGCCCGATCGGCTGGCCCTGGAAAATTCTTTGCCCCGCAGAGGGCGTTGTCTTCACCACCATGCGCGTTCCGGATGGCATTGCCGGCGGCACACCGGCTGGTTGCGTCTCGGTGTTGATCGTCGGTACATGCAATCCGGCATTGACGATCTCGCTGATGGCATCGTCTTCGCTCCGGCCGACCAGATCCGGCATGACGAAGGAGTCGGGATCCGGTATGGCGGCCATTAATAAACTGATCTTCGGCTCCGAAACATTCACGGCGTTCGCCGGAGGACTTTGCGCGATGATCTGATCCGGTGGCGCGTTCGGAATGGTCGCGTTCGCCACGCTTCCCAATTCCAGTCCGCGGCGGCGAATGTTGATCTCCGCCGCGCGCTCACTGTTGCCGATCAGGTCGGGAATCACGACCCGCTGCGGTCCCATACTTTCAGCAATGCGCACATGCCATCCGCGACGCACTTGAAGTCCGGCAGCCGGAACCTGCGACATCACGCGTCCGGGCGGAACGTCGGAGCTGAAATAGCGACCGCCCTGATCGAGAATCAGCCCGTTGTCGGCGAGCAGGCGCTCAGCCTGGCTTTGCGAGAGCCCGATGATTTTCGGAACCGTAGTCTTGCGGCCGTGAATGGCGAAGCGCATGGCGGTCAGGAACGATGCCAGGAAGACGACGACGAGAATCAACGCGCGCAGAACGAAGCTGAAGAAGCGGCGCATCAGTGAGCCTCGGTGTCGCCCGCTTCGCCATCGGGCGTGTCGACCTTCTGCGCGACCGCGCTCGACGTCGTCGGCGGAGGCGCGGCAAAGTCCTCCGATTCGCGGCCTTTCAGCGCCACCCGCATGAAGTCCATCCAGATTGGCAGCGCGGCAACTGCGCCGGTCTCCTTGTTACCCAGGGTCTTCTTCTCATCGTAGCCGACCCAGACACCGCAGGTAATCGACGGCGAGAAGCCGACAAACCATGCATCCGTAAAGTCGTTCGTCGTGCCGGTCTTACCGCCCAGCGGATGGTTCAGCTTGCTCGCCTGATAGCCGGTACCGTGCAGGATCACCTCGCGCAGCATGCTGACCATGATGCGGGCCGTGCGGGCGCTCACTACATCGCGTACTTCGGGATAGTCCTCTTCCAGCACGCGTCCGTCGTAGTCGGTGACCTTGCGGATATAGCGCGGGACCACGCGAACGCCATCGTTCGGAAACGTAGTGAACGCCGCAGTCTGCTCGGCGAGCGTGATGTCGGCTGCGCCCAGCGCGATCGGAAGATACGGCAATAACGGCGAGGTGATACCGAACTTGCGCGCATAATCGATGACCGTCTTGATTCCGCCAACCCGCTCGGTCACCTTCAACGCCGGGATATTACGCGACTCGGCCAAAGCATGACGGAACGTGATAACCCCTTCGAACTTGCCATCGTAGTTATGCGGCGTGTAAGGACCTGAGGAGGTGTTGAACGTGATCGGCGCGTCGAGCACGGTATCGTCGGGCGTCAGGCCCTGATCAATCGCCGCCGTGTAGATGTAGGGCTTGAACGACGAGCCGACTTGGCGCAGCGCCTGCGTAGCGCGATTAAATTTCGATTCCTCGAAGTCGCGGCCTCCCACCATCGCCTTCACGTCGCCCGTAGAATTGTCCAGCGCCATCAGTGAACCCTGCACGCCGGATTCCTGCTCCAGTGACACACGGCTCGAAGTTCCGCTCAGCTCGTCAACCTTGACGTAGACAATATCGCCAGGCTTCAAAAACTGTTCCGGCGACGTGTGCTTCGTCCACTTGATTTCTTCCGGTCCGAGGCGCGCTTCGTAGTTGGCGAACTTGATGGTCGCTGCCATGGGCTCGACACTGGTCACCAGCGCATGCACGTAGCTGCCGTCCGCGATTGTTCCGTCCCAATCGACGTGGTGATAAGACGCGATGGAATCACCATTGGCGACGACGTTCACCGGATTGCCTTTCCATCCGTGGCGGCGCTCGTAGGCAGCGAGACCGTCGTGCAAAGCCTGCTGCGCGGCATGCTGCATCTCCAGGTTCAACCCGGTATAAACGCGCAGACCGCCTTCGTGCACCTGCTCCGCTCCATACTTCTTCTCCAGGTACTGGCGAATTTCCTCAACGAAGTAGGGCGCGATGTCGTTGGGCTCGGCTTGCAGGTTCAGAACCAGCGGAGCGGTTTTGGCCCGTTCAGCTTCGGCCGCGGTGATCTTGCCGTCTTCCAGCATGTTGTTGATCACCAGATTGCGACGGCGGAGACAACGCTCGGGACTGTTGATCGGCGAGTAGTAATTCGGCGCCTTAGGCAGGCCGGCGAGGACGGCTGCTTCCGGAAGGGTCAAGTCCTTGGCCTTCTTGCTGAAGTAATAATTCGCGCCCGCTTCAAATCCGTAAACGCCATGGCCAAGATAAATTTGGTTGGCGTACAGCGTGAAGATCTGCGGCTTAGTAAAACGCCGCTCGATCTGGATGGAGAGCATGACTTCCTGCATTTTGCGGCGGAAGTTGCGGTCGGGCGAGAGAAACAGGTTACGCGCCAGCTGCATGGTCAAGGTCGACGCGCCTTGTGCGCGCTGGTCGAGCATCACGTCGCGCCAGGCCGCGCCGAATACCCGCCAGACATCGACACCCCAGTGCTGCTCAAACTCCTTATCCTCGGTCGAGATCAGCGCGTCGCGCAGCACCTTGGGAAAGTCGTTGTAACCGTCGATCACCCGGCGCTGCAAAGCGAATTGCCCGACGACGCGGTTCTGGTCATCGTAGAGCTGTGTGATCGTCGCTGGCCGATAATGCTCGAGCTCGGTAACCTGCGGCAGGTCGGTCGAATAAACCAGCAGGAAGCCGGAAAAGGCGCCTGCGGCAGCGGTGAGGAGCACCAGTACGATAAAGAGCGCCGTGCCGACAAATCTGACGCGAGTACGGCGAGGCTCACTGGCGGTTCCGGTCGCAACGCAAGGTTCTTCCACAAGGCGCTTCATTCGATCAAACCATGCTCAGCATAGCACTGAAGGGCGCGGAGTTGCGGCGTCCGGGATATGCTGCTCGCGGCCTGAGGATCCGCCTTGGAAGTCGCGGCAAGCTTAGGTTGAGAGCAGGGCGCTTGCCGGTATATCCCCCTGCCCCTCTCAGTCTGCAAAGCCTGGAAAACGCTAGAAGTTAGTACCAGAGATCTCCGCAAAGTCTCGAACCGCAAAGACTTATATGTATATTATTGATTATAAAGAAGTTAACTTGTGTTGAGGTACGGGTTTTCAAAGAGCATAGGCTAAAATCGATCCAGAGCCGTTGGACACACCGGCCCTAACACAATCTACCGATCGAGTCGATCACTTGGACGAGACGGACGTCAATGTCCACGTCGTAACTTAAGTTGCGAAGAAAAAACATAGAGATTGGAACACCTGATTTCCCATCTTTATTCCGGATGAATCGCCATCGTTGCGCTCGCAGCGCCACAGTTCTCCATGCAAGGTCGAGTTGCAAGCCATTATGTCCCACCTCGTACTCCATCGCTGCCGATCTTCCAAGTGAGTCGCCGACTTAGGCTTGGCCGTGAGCGATCGAAGCTAGAAATTGCCACTCCAGCCGTGGAGCTCTATCGGTTTCTCGATGGACATCTCCACTTTCGCTCCCGAAAACGTCGGCTGCCAATATATGTTTTCCACTTGGGGTCCGAGTGGGGGAACACTCTTAGTCGGCAAAGAGGTTGGGATTGGCCCGTGTCGTATCGGCTGAACGCAATGGTTCGCTGGCGTGGAGTGTCGCCTCGCCCGAGAGGCAAAGGGTCAGTGGTTACGGCGCGTCGAAAGGCCCGCCCGTCAGAACCGATCGTTTATCGCATTGCCAGCGGCCTCGTTACTTGGTCCGCTGTGATGCTTCGCCTAGCAGAGATAGATGTTCCACGTGGAACAATCAAGTCATGTAGCGGCCGACAACGGAAGTCCGACCTCATATGACTGCTCATGGTTCTGCGCCGAGAAGGGAGGATGAGTAACTGCCCCTACGGCCGCTGTAGGGCCACAGGTTTTCGCGGGCAGCTGCCCTAAGCCCTCAATACCCTAAAGACATGTTCCTGCACATGTCTCCACAGTGTTTGGCAGGACTGCCAGTAGCGTGGACTGACGATGGCGTGGCTGGTAGCCTGACCACGGAACTGGATATAAGAGGACGTTTGCTGCCGCACCTCGCCGGCTTAGTTTGGTAAAAGCTGCGAGCATTTGCGCGTGCTTCGAGACTTCAGCCGCCCACAGGCTGTTGGGGGCGCAGGTTGGTGTGTGAACGTTAGTCTCTGGGAGGAGCAGAGTCTGTTCCACGTGGAACATGGTCTGACAATTCTCATGCAGGTAGCGCAGCAAGAGAAAATTGATTTCGCGTCTTTCTGAATTCAACCCACTTGCCCCGTCTGACGTCACCAAGAGAGCAAAAGCCGTTGCAAAGCGTATCTTTGAGGAAAGCCGACTGGCTGAAGGCCCGCCCCGCATCGAATCGAGACTGAGTTCCTGAATCGGGTGATCCAGCCGCGTTTTCCTCCTGGCCTTCCACAAGTCGCAAGAGCCCCTACCTGCTGCTGAATCAGTGCGTTTGGGGCGGATATGCGAGAATTGCACAGTTTTTCCTATGGAAATATGCCGCGGCCCACGACTGTCCCTTGCCCGGCGGCAGCGCTCGTTCTAAGCTTGCTCAACGAGGGTTATGGGACGGATCATCGCGGTCACCAATCAGAAGGGCGGAGTGGGTAAAACCACGACCGCGATCAATCTGGCGTCGTCATTCGCACACCATGGCGCGCGCACGCTGCTCCTCGACTGCGATCCCCAATCCAACGCTTCCAGCGGCGTCGGCTTTCTGCGCGACCCGAACCGGCCGAACACCTACAAGCTCATTATGGGCGAAGTCACGGCTGAAGAAGCCACCCAGGCGACCGCAGTTGAGAATCTCAGCGTGATTCCGGCGCACAAGAACCTGCTGGGCGCCAACATCGAGCTGGTTTCGCTGGACTACCGCGAGTATCGTCTGCGGCATGCCCTACAGCCGCTGCGGGAGCGATTCGAATACATTGTCCTGGATTGCCCGCCAGCACTCGACCTGCTGACTCTCAATGCGCTGGTGGCGGCGGACACTGTCCTGATCCCGATGCAGGCAGAATACTTTGCCTTGGAAGGGGTGACCGAACTCTTGGACACGATCGATCGCATTCGGGTCGAACTGAACCGTGGGCTAGCGGTCGAGGGGGTGGTGCTGACGATGTTCGACGATCGTACGAATCTTGCCCAGTCCGTTGCGGCAGAGCTGCGAGGCTTCTTTGGCGACCTGATGTGCAAGACCGCCATTCCCCGCAATGTGCGTTTGGCGGAGGCGCCGAGCCACGGCCAGCCTGCAATCACGTACGATCCGCACTCGCGCGGCGCCGAAGCCTACCTGAACCTGGCGGAGGAGATCATGGAGCGGGTTACAAACTCTCGCACTCCGGAAGCACAAAACGCCGGCTGAACCGCAGTCCCCGATCCCGAAATCTAAAATATTGAAGGCATCCCACATTGTGGGACTTCAGGCGAATCCTTGAACGGTATTCCCTGCCGGGCGGCGGGCGAATCAAGCGGGTTCCGGCGGACAAATAAAAAAGCCGGAGCTAAGCTCCGGCTTGTATGCGTTGTGACGCGTTTATTTCATCAGCTTGCGGCGCATGGTTCCGAAGGCTCCGATCAAGCCGGTTCCCAGAAGGATCAGGGAAGAGGGCTCGGGAGTGGTGCCGCCGCCCCCGCCAATGATGTCAAAGGCGCCTTGGGGCTGCGTGCCATTGGAGTTCCAGGTAGTTCCACCATCGGTGGAATACAGATCCAGACCGGTGGCGGTATTGCTCCAGTTCCAGGCCAGCCAGCTGTCGTCATTGACATTCATGGGGCCCAGCACCAGGAAGTAGTTCTCGCCTGCGGTGAGGTTAATACCACTGATGCCAGTGATGCTAACCAGTCCGCAGCATCCACCGAATTCGGTGTTGCTGGTCAAATTGCCCCAGTAACCGAGCTGCGTGCCAGGCAGACCGCCGTTGTCGGTGTAAAGAGCGGCATAGAACGTGTCGCTCGAGCTCAGCACCCAGCCAATACCAATATCGATCTGGGAGATGCTGCCACTGGCCATGGCAGCGAACTCGTTAGCTGAGGTAAAGCTGGTGCCAGTACCGCCGGTGCCGGAAACCGTCCAGCCACTGCAGCACTGGTACACGCTGCCTCCGGTCCCGAGGTTGCTGTACAGTGTGTTTTGGGCCGTTGCCGGCAGACCTATCAATAGAGCAAGTGCCAGCAGACCAAATGACCAAGCAAATTTCTTCATCAGGGATCCTCCTCCGATTCGCGCGAAACGTGTGAGCCCCTCGAATCAGCCCACTCCTCACGAACAAAAAGCCCGAGCTTAATTACCTTTGGCCCTACATCTTGCCTTACCGGAACAACACACAAACGTCCTGCTACCACCTGCAATCGAGGTGCCGATGTTAAGCTATTAATAATCAGCATCTTAATTCGACACGGAGGAGGTGCGCTGCAAGCTCTTGCAGCAGAGTTCCCAGCATTTTCCTTTACCAGGAAGAACCAAGGCTGGTCGGGAAGTGGGCAGGGGGAGGGAGCCGACCCCTCGAAAGTGGGACTTAAGGCACCGCAGAAGGCTGAAGTCGGACCGCTAAACAGCGAGTGGCAGTCTGCCTCACCTTGCCGGCGAGTGGCGGAAGAGCTAACGTGTGAGCCCGCGGCGCATGGTGACGAAGGCTCCCATGAGGCCACCGCCAAGCAGGATGAGCGAGGAAGGTTCCGGGGTGGTCTCGCCGGAGTTGCCGATGATGTCCATCCGGGCCAAAGAGTCCTGTTCTGCGAAGCGGCCGGCCGCCAAGGCGGTGGGCGATGTCGCGGCCGTCGAGCCGGGTCCAACGACGCCGTTTTCGCAGGCCAGCCACCCGGCGTAGCTTAGGCGGGAATCGTTCCAAGCGCAGCGGTCGCCGGGGGAATGAGCCGATGCCGGCAGGCTCGCGCATAATGCGAGCGCCAGCAAGCCAGGCAAATACATCCTCTTCTTCATCTGAATCTCCGCCCAGGGGAAAAAGCAGCTGTCAAATAGGGTACACCAGCTTTGGTTAGAGTTCCGGAGCATCCCATGGTTAAGTTTCATAAACGGCGTCGAGGAGCAACTCTCAACGGCAGAAACTCGCGTGCGCCAGGTCAGTTCTGAATTGCAAACGGAAATGTGAGGTTCGGGAACAACTGCCGCTTTCTGCTTTGAACTAAGGCTTTCCCCGGTTGTTGATCAGGCGCTTGATAGATAAACTCGGTATATCGATCGATGCACAGGCAGAAGAACGTTGGATAGAACCGGGCACGGCAAGAGGTCCCGTGCCGAAGTTTCGAACTCTCGGGAAAAAGACTTAACGCGCCGCGAAATGCTCTCGCTGATCGCGAAGGGCGCACTAGTATCTCCCTGCCTCACCAGAAGCAATCTATTCTCGCTACCTGGCAACCGCCTGCAGCAATCGCCCGTACCCCCGGAGTGGCGTCTCAGCGACGACGAGCTGCTGGAGGAGATGGTCAGCCGCGCGTTCCTGTTTTTCTGGAATGAAGCCAGCCCGCGTACCGGGTTGGTACGCGATCGAGCGCTGGCTGACGGTACTCCCGACAACCGCAAGACGGCCAGCATTGCCGCCACCGGATTTGGTCTGGCGGCGCTATGCATCGGACATAAGCGCGGATACTTGCCGCCGCATCAGATTGGCGGGCGGGTGGTCGCCACCCTGAGCCACCTGGTAGATCGGGTCGATCAGCAGAACGGCTTCTTCTATCACTTCCTCGACATGAATACCGGGAAGCGCGTGCACTTCTCGGAGGTCTCGCCGATCGACACCACCATCCTGCTGTGCGGCGTGCTGATGGCGCGCGAATACTTCAACAATGCCAAGGTCACTGAACTGGCGAACATCATTTACCGGCGCGTGAACTGGCGCTGGATGCTGAATGGCGGGACGACGTTTGCCATGGGCTGGACGCCGGAATACAAATTTATCGGCGCGCGCTGGGATACCTACTGCGAACTCATGATGATGTATCTGCTGGCGATCGGCGCGCCGACCAACAATATTCCCCCATCTTCCTGGGATGCATTTTCCCGGCCCATCATGGAGTTCGAAGGCTACCGCTGGATCAGTGGCGCCGATCCGCTGTTCGTGCATCAGTACTCGCACGCCTGGTTTGATTTTCGCAATGTTCGCGACCAGTACGCCAACTACTTTCAGAATTCGGCGATCGCGACCTACACGCATAAACTCTTCTGCGAGTCGTTGCGCTGGCGTTTTCCCGACTACGACGACAACACTTGGGGCATTACCGCGTCGGATTCGCGGCTGGGGTATCAGGCCTGGGGTGGGCCGCCGGAGATTGGCTACATCGACGGGACCGTGGTGCCGTGCGCTCCCGGAGGCTCGATGCCGTTTCTGCCCAAAGAGACGATCGCGTGCCTGGCCAATCTCTACAACAGCTATGGGCTGCGCGCGTGGAAGAAGTATGGATTCGTCGACGCCTTCAATCCGCGCACCAGTTGGACCGATGTCGACGTGCTCGGCATCGACCAGGGCATCACTATGCTGATGATCGAGAATTATCGAACGGGCTTCATTTGGGAATACTTCATGAAGGCGCGCGAAGCGCAGCGTGCGATGAAGCTGGTAGGCTTCCAGCCGGTTGCCGCCGCTGCACCTGCAACGTAGCAGCTACTTCTCGGTTCCTACCAGGCAGGCTGTAGTTGGGCTGTCCTTCAAGATCGCGTAAATCTCAATCGGATTCGATCCGCCTACGTCATGTAGGCGCAGCGTGCGATGGTGGCCAGCCCGGCGAGGAGGATTACGCAGGAAGCGGCGGCCGTTATTCTGGGAGCAAACGCAATTCCACTCGGGGATGTTTGACCCGGAGCCCGGATCTCGTCCTTGGCAGTCGCCATGTATCTTGAGGATGTCCTTCGAAGGCGGCGCCACACCGCCGGGATCGACGACCGGATGTGGCATGAAAAACCTACTCCATCCGGTGCAAGTGCAGTTTACTTCAGCTCGGCTACGGCTGCATCGCCTTGGCTGCGGCAAAGCTTTCTTGTGCCTTCTGCATATCGCCGAGCTCGCGATAGACATATCCCAGATTGATCAGTGCTTTCTTCTTGAGCTCGGGCTTCTGTGTCGTGCGAATCACCGTCTTGTACTGCTGGATGGCAGCGTAGAATTCGCCCTGTCTCGCTTCCAGATATCCCACGTCGATGTTTGCCACGGGATCAAGTGGGCTGATAGTCAGAGCGGCGCGGTAATGCAGGAGCGCTTCATCGAAGCGCTTCTCGTCCACCAGCGCCAAGCCAAGGCTGGTTTCCGCAATCGAGTTGTCAGGTGTGACTTCGAGCGCGTGCGTCCAGAGGGTCACATTGTCCCGCCAGTAGCTCAGCTGAATGCGGGCAATAGCAGCCAGTGAAATTAGCACCAGGACAGCCACCGCGGCGAGGGCTCGAATGCCAATGCGATGGTGGGCCCCCCACTCTGCCACTGTCCAGCAAACCATGAGGAACAGTCCGATGTAGGGCTGGTACGCGTAGCGATCGGCCATGGCCAGGTCGCCGTTCGCCAGAACTCCGCTCATCGGGACCATCATCCCCAGAAACCACAGCCAGCCAACCGCAAGGTAGCGGTAGGCGCGCGCATATCTCAGCACGACGCAGGTGATCGCCACCAGCAGCAGCGCGGACCAGGCGACCGTTTGCATTCGTAAAGAGCTGCCGGGATGCGGATAGAACAGCGCCATATACGAAGGCCAGAAGGCTTTCGCCAGGTAGCGCACATAGCAAACGATAGCGTTGCCGATCTGAATGGTCGGTGTCCACTTCACCGGGTGCCAACCGCCGGCCTGCTGCGCCGCCTGGGTCAAATGGGCGCTGGCGCCCGCCAGTAGAAACAGCGGAAGCTTCTCCAGTACCAGGCTGCCGAGCGTTCGGCGGGGGAAGGAAGCTTCGACAGTAGTCCCGCTTGAGGCGCACTTCCAGTCGGGAAACATGCGGTGTAGCGGCCAGTAATCCCATAGCAGAAGCACGCAGGGCAGGGTGATGATCTGCGGCTTGGCCATCAGGCCGAGCGCGTACAGACCGGCGACGGTGAGATAGCGGCCGAGCTTAGGATCTTGGGCGTACCAGCGGTAGGCTCCGAGCGCCAGCAGAAAGAACATCGTGCAGAGCAGGTTCTTGCGCTCGGCGATCCAGGCGACCGATTCGACGTTCATCGGATGCAGCGCCAACAACGCCGCTACCATGGCGCTGCGCCCGAGATAACCCGTTGCCTGCGCCAGCACCCAGAACAGCAGCAACACATTGACGACGTGCAGCAGCAGGTTGGTCTCGTGATGAGGGCCGGGATCCAGGCCGAACCACTGGCAATCGAGTGCGTGCGATAGCCAGGTCAGCGGGTGCCAGTTGGAGTATTCATACGTCGTGAAAGACCACTTCACCGTCTCCCAGGTCAAGCCGGCTTGCACGTGCGCATTGTTGGTGACGTAGTCGTCGTCGTCGTAGTTGGCAAAGGGATGACCTTTGAGCGGGTAATAGACAGCCACAGTTGCGACGATGAGCAGGAGGGGGAGGATCCAGGCCCACCTCGCAGCAAACAGCGAGGACCTGCCGGTCTGGCTCTCGATCCCCGCTGGCGAATTCAGCTGCGCTGTCGATCTGGATTCGCTAGCGGGAATCATTCACCATTCCGATATTCACCCGGCTCCGGCACTCCGTCTTAATCAGGTTGTCCCGTGACGAAGATGTTGAGTGCCGGCGCATCGCCGATTGGCACCATGGCGAATTTGCCTGGCCCGACCACGTACAGAAACCCGTAAGGATTATTGTTCTGATCGAGCACCGCGCCTCGACCGGTCGGGTCCACCTGGTACGTGAGGGTAATGTTGTTGGGTCCGTTGTTGCCTCCCGGACCACTGGTGTACTGCGACCCAGCCATGTGTCCGGCGCCGTCGGCATGCAGGGAGGTCACGGAGTTGGTTACCGCCGTTAGTACTGGCGAAACGGTAGAACCTGCATAATTCCCACTGACCGAAGCGTTCGAGAAGGCCGGGCCGGGCACCGGAGGCAGTTGTGTTTCCATAACGCCGGAGGTGACCTTGGCGTCGGTGCCGACGAAGTAGCCGCCGTTCGAGGTAGGACCGCTCCAGATGTACATCACCGCGCCGCCGGTTCCAAACTGCGGAAATCCATTGAACAGGAATTGCCCGGTTTTCTGACCAACGGTGCCAAGCGCGATCGTCCCCGGGGCTGCCGTTTGATGACTTAACGTGCCGCCATTGTTTTCGTCTGAGGCGAAAGTTCCATGCCCGGCCTGATCTGTTGTCATCAAGCCAGCGGTCACGTCCGCTTTGCCATTGTCTTTAGCGCTCAGCTCAAGAATGTTATTGGGGCTTATGTTTGAAACATTCCAGCCAGTTGTGGAACGCTGGCGGAAAGCCGACCACAGGGTGAGATTAGCGTACGGGCTACCCGAAGACATCGTCGGGTCGCTGGAGATCATGATCATCTCCTCAAAGTTGATGATGTAGTAAGCGTAGCCGCAGTTGTACGAGCCATTCAGTCCCCCGAGACATAAGCCTTCGGGGTCGCTCGCAAAAGCCAAACTGACAAAGTTGCCTCGGCCGGTAGTGAGATCAATATCGCTGGCGAACGTGCCGCTGTAAGGATCGGGCAGCGTCGTTCCCGCTCCGTTGTTGCCGTTGTCATTGGTGTCAAGAGGACAGGCGGTCAGGCCCCAGCCATTGCCATTGCAGTCGATGTCGACACCGGTAATGGGATTCGTTCCAAGCGCCCCCGCGGCAGCGTAACGGTTCCCCGCGGGATCAGTTCCCTTTAGCAATAAAGCGAAGTTACCTGGAAAGAAGCTACCGAATATGGCCGGGTCTTGGACCTTGATGACGCCCGAGCCATACTCCTGCGGACTTGACTCGATCACCCGACCGCATGAGGAAAACGTCCTGGCGGGTTGGCAGGAAGAACCACTTCCGGAGATTGCGATGTTGAAGTTGTAGGTGTGCGGATTCTGCTGGTTATCGAGCGTCTTTAGGGTAATCGTACCGGTTCCATCTCCGGTGGTCAGGTCGTAGGCCGAGCTGGTCTGGATTACCTGCGCGATTGGGCAGATTCGGTTGCCACGACATTGCGACGGATCGCTCGGCTCGCCGGATCCGTCGTTGTAGTCAAGCTTACCGCCTGTGACATTTCCGTTGCCATCGGCAAGGAACGATCCCGCCATGGTGTACGGATTACCGCTCTTATAGCCGTTCAAGACAATCGCGTAGGTCCCTTTCAAAGTTCCGTTACCAACGAGTGGTGCGACAGTGATGCTGACGGTTTCCGTGGCGCTCGCGGGAGGCGTCTCCCCATCCTTGACCGTAAGGGTAAAGCTCGACGTTCCTTGTTGTGTTGGTGTCCCCGAAATGGCACACGTGGGAAGCCGCGAGGCCCCGCAATTTCCCAAGTACAGACCGGGAGGCAGGTTGCCTGTCAGCGTCCATGAAAACGGCCCGATGCCGCCAATTGCACTCATGTTCTGGTCGTACGGCGTATTCAGCGTCGCGTTGGGTAGCATCTTTGGGCCGATATCGAAGATCGTCAGGGTCAAGGTGATGCTGCCATGCGAGGCCGGCTTCTCCGAATCGGTTGCTTCTAACGTGACCGGGTCCGGCGTGCCGGGTACAGTCGGAGTTCCTGAGATCACTCCCTGGTTGTTGACGGTAGCGATGGTTAGTCCGATCGGCAGGCCTCCCTTGGATCCGTCATCGCAAGTGCCGTCGCCCTCCAGCGCGCACCAGGTATAAGGCGTTTGTCCGCCACTAGCGGACAGAGTAGCGCTGTAGGGGACATTCGGGGTCCCGTACGGGAGCGATGAGCCCGTGCAGGAGCTGCAGTTGATGATCACCGCGCCCTGTATGGTCAAAGTGAGATTGGCGGTGGCAACAGTTCCGGCCCCGTCGGTCACCTGAAAGGTGAGCGGGAAGGCGCCTTCCTGGTTCGGGGTGCCGCTGATTTCACCGTGCGTACCGTTAAACGATAGCTTGGTCGGCAGTGTGCCTTTAGTAATAGCCCAGGTGTAGGTGCCGGTTCCGCCGGTGGCCTGTACAAAGAAGTCGTAGGGCACATTGACGCTGCCATTTGTCAGAGACGCAGTGGTGATGGAGAGGGGAGTCGCAGGCGGTTTAGGTGCCGAACCTCCGCCGCCACATGCGGCCAGGGTGATCACAAATATGGAAGCAAGGATTGATAGCGCAAGAACCCGGAACGACTTCATCGCGTCTCCTGTTGACGTGAAGCTGTATGCTCGGTCACTCGAGTAGTAAAGAATGAGTTATCTCTGCCGCGAACCTCGAAGCCAGCTGGATCGCATAGCGGCGACACGTGCGCCGGAATGCGCGGCCTTTCGCGAAATCAGAGTTGTCGAACATGGTAACTCCGAACAGCTCCGCGTGCGAGTGAAAATCGCCGATTCCGCGCAGCATAGCAGCGATATTCCTTTGCGCATCGAGTACTTAGTACCAATCGGCGGCACAAGCTTAAGACGAAAGAGGCGAAGGCACGAGCTGAACCTTTGAGGTTGTCGGCACATTCAAGTGGAACGGAGACGAATACTACAGTAGTACGGCGATAAGCGGCTTCTGCTTCGGCAAGGTCTCACCGATCTCCACTGCATCGACGTTGGCTTCCTGCAGACTGGCCAGCAGTCGATGGGCGTCGGCTGGCGATACCGCAATCAGCAATCCTCCGGCGGTTTGGGGATCGTACAGGAGGGTCAGCAGATCTTGTGGAACGTCAAGGCTAGCCTCCACGCAATTTTCGGCAAACTGGCGGTTGGATTTGAGTCCGCCGGGAATGTGCCCCGCGCGCACACATTCGAGAGCGCCCGGCATGAGCGGCACCTGCGAAGCTCGAATCTGCACGCTTACACCGGAGCCGATTGCCATTTCGCGAACGTGTCCGATGAGCCCGAAACCGGTTACGTCGGTGACACTGTGGACGGCGTAATCTCCGGACGTTATGACCTCGGCTGCCGACTTGTTTAACGTGGTCATAGAGCGGACCGCGGCACGAATCCAAGCGAAGTCTGCCGTGGCCCGCTTGATGGCCGTCGAGATCACACCGGTACCAATTGGCTTGGTGAAGATCAGGCGATCACCGGCTTGCGCTGCACTGTTGGCCAGAACCTTCTGCGGATGGATGGTTCCGGTGACCGCATATCCGAGCTTGATCTCCTCATCACGAATACTGTGTCCGCCGATGACGGTGCAGTTCGCCTCTATCATTTTCGACAGCCCACCCGCCAGCATCTCCTCCAGCACTTTGAGGTCGCCGTGCTCGGGGAAGCAGACCATGGTCAATGCGCTGATGGGACGTCCGCCCATGGCATACACATCACTGAGCGAGTTCGTCGCGGCAATCTGTCCGAAGACGTAAGGGTCGTCGACGATGGGCGTAAAGAAGTCGACAGTCTGGACGAGCGCCAGCTCGGGCGTGAGTTGATACACGCCGGCGTCGTCGGCTGTGTCGAAGCCGACCAATACGTTCGGATCATGTTGCCGGGCTAATTTCCCAAGCACCGAGTCCAGCACCGCTGGACTTAGCTTGCTAGCTCAACCCGCGGCCTTCACCATCTCCGTCAGGCGCGTTGTCTTAACGTCCGTCATGCAGTTTCATTCTAGAGCACGGTAGTGCGGACCGTCGCTGGGGCAGCAAATGCAAGGCCGGTTTAGGCGCGGGAAAAGCTGCTAGCGTAAAGCCGGACCACCAGCAGAAGAGCGCAGGGAGCGGCTCCCACGTTTGGTTGCGTACATAGCTCGATCGGCGGAAGCGCAGAGTTCAACCGGGTCGGTACCGTCATCCGGATAGATCGCAAAGCCGATACTCACACCGGTTCGCACCAGCTTGCCTTCGACCTTCAGCGGCAGCACCAGGGCCGATTCCAGAGCGGAAACAAGGGTACGGGCCCCCTGCTGGTTGGTGACTTCGCTGATCACGGTAAATTCGTCGCCACCCGTGCGTGCCAGCGTGTCCGAGGCGCGCATGCGACTGGAGAGCCGGGCCACCACCTGTTGCAATGCGGAGTCGCCGATGCGGTGGCCGAAGGTGTCGTTCACTTCCTTAAAGTCATCGAGGTCGAGCAGCAGGATAGCTACTTTATGGGAGGCGCGATCGGCATGCGCCATCGCTTGCAGCAGGCGATCCTGCAGCAGGCGGCGATTGGGCAAGCCAGTCAGTGCATCGTGATAGGCAAGATGTTCACTCCAGCGAATCTGGTCTTCCAGCAACGTGACAATCATCCCGACGGCAACTAGATATTTCGGGATGTTCCAAACTTCGGCGTCATGACCCAGAGAGGGGGTAACATTGGCAACCGCAAAGATGGTTGGGAAAACGCCCCAGGCAGTGAATCCGAATACCGCCGCGATGACTCCAGCCGAAAGGCGATGGAGCCGATACCAGAAAAGACCGGCAGCAAAGAAACTCAGCGCTGCCAGGATCAGATGAAGACCCAAATCACCCTTATCGCTCGCGACTGCCCAAGTCACCAACCCAGCCAGGGTGACACAGCCGGCTAAGACAGAAACAACATAAACCGTGACCTTCCGATACCAGCGGGCGATGAGGAACAGCAAGCTAGCCAGTCCCAGCCAGATCAGCGCGTAGTAGAACGCGTGTCTCTCAATCCCGAAGACCATGCCATAGGTGTAGGCGAGCGCCGGTACACCCAGAGCCGCCGCTAGAATGAACTGACGCCTGGCCGTCGTGGCTCGCGGGGCTACCGAGACAACGAAGGCGATGCTAGCCAACTCCAGCCCAGTCATGCCGAGAGCGAAGTTGAAGTTTTTCCAATAGGGACCGGGCGGATGCACGAATTGGACGACTGAGTGCAGTAAGATGAACGCCCAGCCAAACAGCCAGAGCCTGACCCGCTCCTTGGTATGCTGGCGAGAGATAGCAGCAAAAACCGCTACTAGAATCGCCAAAGCGATAAGGGCAGGCAGAGCTTTAAAGTTAACATCCATGAGAGTCCGTTCTTGTGGACCTGGCTGGGAGGAGACCGGATACCACCCCTTGCCGATAGCGTAATGTACTTCGCTGGCTTATCGCAATCACCAAGTTTGCCGTGGACGGAACCAGTTTTCAATTGGGAAGACGGAATTGAAGTGTACCGAATCCGGTCTTAAGCGGTTGAGACGGTTAGGGAATTACCATCGGATGATGGTGCTAGAACGCTCCTCCGCCGCCACCACCGAAGCCACCCCCGCTGAAGCCACCGCCGCCGCCAAAGCCTCCACCGCCGAAGCCTGATCCGGTGCTGCTGGCACGTGGCGCCGCTACAAAGGCCTGATGGGCGTCCGTCGCCATGGCGTGCATCGAGGTGGCAAAGAAGATGGGATTGAAGCCTACGTAGGGACTCGGTCCGACATACCAGGTGGGCGGGTTCTGCACGATGCCCTGAAATGCCTTGGCCCAACGGTTCTCGATGCCAAGCGCCATGGCATAAGGCAGGATCTTTTCGAAGGTGTCGGGTGGCATGCGCTTCAGTCGATCGGCATCCACCCGCGTGATGAACTCCTGCAATCCTAGAATCTCGATCTTGGTGCGCACACCCTTTAAAGACTTGGCGGTCATGATGCGAGCGAACAAAAACACAAGGATGAGCGAGATGAGGGCGGACACGATGAGCAATCCTACGGAATCCAGAATGTTGCCCCAGCCCAGTAGTTGCGCTGCGATGAACGGAAGTGCGGTGAACAGCACACCGGCAAGTACATAGGCATGGGCTGAATCCGGATCAACCGAATACATCCCTTTACCTTTCAGCTCGGCGAGAATGTCCTCTTTGATTGTCGGGATCGCCACATAGAACTGGTTGCGCAACTCCGACAGGCGAATCTGGGTGGCTCCGCCGGCGAACAGATGATTCAACATCACGCGCTCGTGAGCTTCGAGCGAGCTGGAGCTCCAGCTACCCACCTCTTTCAGCGAGTGGAAGATGTAATCGCGATGCGAAAACATAAAGGTCTTCGACTCGGTTTCCTCGATCTTGACGAAGCCTTTAACCGCCAGGTCCACCAGGGTTGCGGTGATGTCGCGCGGGTGAACGCTGTCGTCGACGAGAGCGCCGACTTCAGCCGGCGTCATGTCTTTAGGAGGCTCATACATGGGCGCAACCGAAATATCGGCCTTCGGGTCGCGGCCCTTGGTCCACCATAAAAAGAACATCACGATGAAGGCCCAGAGCGGCAGCAGAACGATGGTGTTGCTGCGAATGAACCATATAGCGAAGGTCAGCTTGCTGGGCTCATTTAATACACCCTTACTGATCATGACGTCGGCGGTCAAGCCCTCGTGCATATCGAGTGGATCATTAGCCTGAATCCGGACCACGTTGCCATTGACCACCACCGTCGCATCCTGCGCCGACGAACCGTATACGCCGGTGAACGCCTGAGCGCGAAGATTGCCGACCGCATTCGGCGGGAACAAAATGATCGCCGTGGCCTGCTCAATCGGTACTGGCCAGTCGTTTCCGGTCACGTTCCAGTAGAGCTCGTCGTATCCGTCGAACCAGCGCACCCCGTTCTGGATGTCATAGTCGATCTCGACAGTTTGCGTGCTGTTGGAAGCTTGCGGGATGTAGATCTTCAGATGGCGATAGCCGTTCTGCACGCTGGAGTCATATTTCAGCTTATGACCGAGCGCGTCGGTAACCTTCGTGACCTTGAGGAACAGTTCGTAATTGGAGCCGTGCGGTCCGGGATACTCAATGGGAATGTCGCGATAGACCCCGTGAAACTCGCCATCAAACGCGACCACGAGATGCTCGCGCACAGACATTGTCCCGTCCTGCTCCACAGTAACGTTGCTGGCAAAGTGGGTGATGCGCCATTCGCGGGCGAAGGCGGGGATGGTGAAGAGCAGGACTAGGGCGAATCGCAGGAGGCACTTAGAACTTAGCATTCAGCACTCAGTAAGCGCCGGTTGATTGCAGTCCTGAGCGACATTTCACGTTCGGATATCATCACTTTCGATTCCAGGGTGACTGCGGATGACTGAATGCTGAGTGCTGACGTCTCAGAACTTGACCGCTACCGGTTCCCGCTGCGCGGGATCGGTGACGTCGAAGAACTGTTTCGTCTGTACATGGAACATGCCGGCCACGAGGTTGCTGGGAAACGTCTGGATCTTGGTATTCAGATCGCGGACCACCGCGTTGTAGTAGCGCCGGGCGTTCTGGATCGCGTCCTCCAGTCCGCTGAGAGAACCCTGCAGTGACTTGAACTGATCGGAAGCCTGCAACTGCGGATAGGCCTCTGCTACCGCGAGCAATCCGCGGAGCGCATACGTCAATTGGCCTTCGGCTTCGCTCTTCTCAGCCGGCGTGCTGGCTGCCATCGCGGCACTGCGATACTTCGCTACATTTTCGAAAGTGCCCTTCTCGTGCGCGGCGTATCCCTTCACGGTCTCGACCAGGTTGGGGATCAGATCGTAACGGCGTTTCAGCTGCACATCGATGTCAGCCCAGGCGTTGTCGGCGCGCACGCGAAGCTGTACCAGGCTGTTGTAAATGCCGATCAGCGCGAAAGCGATGATCGCCAGGATGACGATTAGGACAATGAGACCAATCATGAGCTTGCCTCCAAGCCGCTCAAAACAGGGGACGTGCGGAAGGTATCACAGGCTTGAAGGGGCAGGCAATTTCAGCCAGTTGCAACACCTCGACCGCCGTGTCGCCGTGACCGCAAAGCGCTTGCAAAAGGCGTAAAATAAGGGGTTATTGCGGTTCCGCATCTCCTGAACGGATACGGCATCTAGTAAGAGTCACCCCGAAATTAAGCTTCTGAGAGGACGCACTTATGGCTACTACCACGACCCCGGCGCGCGAGGGTACTCGCATCGCTGCAACCGTTAACCACGCACGCATTCCCGAGAAATTCACCAACGAGCCTTCTGTCGATTTCAGCAATCCCGAAAACGCGCGCCGCATGCGCGCAGCCATTGAGAAGGTTCGCAACGAACTGGGTCGGGAATATGACTTAGTCATCGGTGGGCGGCGCGTGAAGACGGCGGAGAAGACTCAGTCGCTCAACCCGGCTAAGCCGTCGGAAGTTGTCGGCGTTTTCTCGACCGCCGGTGCGGCCGAAGTCGAGCCTGCGATGCAGGCGGCGCTGAAGGCATTCGAGACCTGGAAGTACAGCTCAGTCAGCGAGCGTACGAATCTGCTGTTCCGGGTGAGCCATCTGCTGCGCGAGCGCAAGTTCGAATTGATGGCGTGGATGATTTTCGAAGTCGGCAAGAACTGGGCCGAGGCCGACGGCGATATCGCCGAACTGATCGACTTCTGCGATTTCTATGCGCTGGAAGCGATCCGTCTTTCGAAAGCTGAGTCTCCGGTGCAGCTTCCGGGCGAGCGCGATTGGTTGCGCTACATTCCACTCGGCGTGGGTGCAGTGATTCCACCGTGGAATTTCCCCGGCGCCATCATGGGCGGCATGACCTTGGCTTCCATCGTCTGCGGCAATACCCTCATTTTGAAGCCATCGGGCGATTCGCCTGCGATTGCCGCAAAGTTCTTCGAAATTCTGGAAGAAGCTGGTTTGCCGGATGGCGTCGTGAACTTCTGTCCCGGACACGGCAGCGACTTTGGCGGTAAGGTCGTCGAGCATCCGAAGACGCGCTACATCGCCTTCACCGGCTCGAAGGAAGTGGGCCTGCACATCAACCAGCGCGCGGCCATGCCTCAGCCCGGCCAACTCTGGATTAAGCGCACCATTCTGGAGATGGGTGGCAAGGACTCGATCATCGTCGATGCCGACGCCGATCTGGATGCGGCGGTGGAAGGCGTAGCCAGCGCGGCCTTCGGCTTCAGCGGCCAGAAGTGTTCGGCCTGTTCGCGCGCCATCATCGACGAGCGCATCTACGACAAGTTCCTGCAGAGACTGAAGGAGCGCGTCGAGAAAATCACCGTGGGCGATCCGACGCAGAATCCGAATATGGGTCCGGTGGTCAACGAGAAGTCGATGAAAACGATTCTCGGTTACGTTCAGAAAGGTGTTGCGGAAGGTGGACGTCTGATCACCGGCGGCGCGAAGACGGCTGAAGCTGGCGATGGCTACTTCATCCAACCCACCGTCATTGCAGATGTCGATCCCATGGGGACGATCTCGCAGGAGGAGATCTTTGGACCGGTGCTGGCGGTGATCAAGTCGAGGAACTTCGAGCAGGCGCTACAGATCGCCAATAACACCGAGTTCGGCCTGACGGGCGCGGTCTATACCAGCTCGGACGACAAGATCAACGCAGCTAAGGAGCAGTTCTTCGTCGGCAACCTGTACATCAACCGCAAGTGCACGGGAGCGATGGTGGGTGCGCATCCCTTCGGCGGCTTCAACATGTCGGGAACCGACTCGAAGGCGGGCGGCCCTGACTACCTGCTGCTGTTCACGCAGGCACAGTCGATTGGGGAGAAGATCACGAAGTAACAGTGGAGAGTGGTTAGGGAATAGTGGATAGAAACGACGGCCGGGGCTAGATGCTCTGGCCGTTTTGTTTGCGCGCGAAAGGCGATTCCACCACGGAGCCACGGAGGGCACGGAGTTCGGTTGGTTTCTCGCGGCCTTTCCTTCGCTTTTGAAATGTGGCTGCCCCCTCGGCTGGTGGGACGTCTTTCGAAGAGATTATAGAAAATCATCTGCCGTCCTCCGTGCTCTCTGTGTTCTCCGTAGTGAAAAGGCCTTTGCGTCGGACAGGGGTGCCCCGTTCTAGCCTTGTCTTTGGGCCAGGGCGGGTCGGTTCGCTATAGTATTTCCATCGACACATGACTGGTGAAGTCACTCGCGCTGCGGTTGGATCGTCCGGGCCAACCACCACGCTCATCTACGACGACTGGTACCCAGCAATCCGTGCGTCGGAGATTGGCGCGAAGCAGATGGCGAAGGCCATTCTGCTCGGAATCCCGCTGGTGCTCGGCCGCAAGTCGGACGGGAACTACTTCGCTATGCGCGACCTCTGTCCTCACCGCGGCATTCCGCTTTCCTACGGATGGTTCGATGGCGAGAAAGTGACCTGCAAGTATCACGGCTGGGGCTTTGAACCGGTCTCGGGACAATGCCGCGAAATACCATCGCTCACGAAAGCCGATACGCTCGATCCCTGCCGGATCTTTGCTACAGCTTATCCGTGCGAGGAGCGGGACGGACATCTGTGGGTCTACGTCCCACAAAGTGGGAGAGGGAGAATTATGACTCGCCCTGGCGCAAAAGATGCGCTGGAACGGGGCACCCCCGTTGATGGGCGACCCGATCTCCCCCCGGTTCCGGAAGTCCCCAAGTTCAGCTCGCGCTTCCACGCGGCGCACCTCACCGCCGACCTGCCGTGCAACATCGATCACGGCATCATCGGCTTGATGGACCCGGCGCATGGGCCGTTCGTGCATCAGTCGTGGTGGTGGCGCTCGCAAGCCAGCATTCACGAAAAGGAAAAGCATTTCGAGCCGATTGAGCAGGGCTTCCGCATGACTGCGCACCAGCCTTCGGCGAACAGCGCGCCCTACAAGCTGCTCGGTGTGTATGGCGAGAAGATCACCACCACGATTGACTTCGTTCTGCCCAATCGCCGTTACGAGATCATTCGTGCGGGCGAGAAATGGTTCGCCAGCCTGACCACGGTGACGCCGACTGTCGAGAACAACTGCCGCATCGATGTATGCGCAGCCTGGAATATTTTTCTAAACATTCCGTTTCTGACGCCGATCGCGAAGATTTTCGGCAATCGTTTCGTGCGCCAGGACCAGGAGACGATGATCCAGCAGGCGGAAGGCCTGAAGTACAATCCCAGCCTGATGCTGATCGACGACGCCGACCGGCCGGCAAAGTGGTACTTCGAATTGAAGCAGGCGCGGCTGGAATCGCAGGCAGCCGGTCAACCGATGCGACACCCGATGGATGGCCCGGTGACGCTGCACTGGAGAAGCTGAAAGAAAGTAACTAGCAATTAGCAATTAGCAATTAGGCCAAAGACAAAAGGCAAATCATTCCTGTAACGCGCATGCAGATTTCTTGGAAGCTCAAATCACGGTTGCGCATCTTCGGCATTGCCATCCTGCTCGGAGCCGCCGTCGGCATTTTCGTTTTGTATCCCACGAACGAGTTCGTCTACTTCTACGAATATCAGCCGACCTCGGACACCAAGCCGGTCGACTTTGCCGTGCACCAGATGCAGCGTTCCCTTCGGGGTCAGACGCCGCGAAAGACCATCTTCTACGCGATTGTTGGTGTGATCTTGAGCGTTAGCGGCGCGGTGCTTTACTCGGACCTGCAACGCCGCTCAGCGCGGATCGAGCAACTGAGCGCCGCCCTCGACAGCGATCTGCAGACCCTGATCGCGCAGGGAGAAAGCGCCGACCTCGAATTCAAGTCATCGTTTCGCTGGGACCTCCGCGAGAACAAGGTAAACCGTGCGCTTGAGGGCGTCATTCTCAAAACGCTTGCCGGTTACATGAACGGCAACGGCGGGACATTGCTGGTCGGCGTGGCGGATGACGGTACCATCATCGGTCTGGAGAATGATTACAAGACGCTGAAGAAGCAGGACCGCGACGGCTTCGAACAGGGGCTGATGACGGCTGTGGCCACCAAGCTAGGCGGCGACGCTTGTAAGTCGGTGCAGATCGTTTTTCATTCCGTGGAAAGCAAGGACGTCTGCCGGGTGATGGTTGCTCCCATGCAGCGACCGGTCTACGTCAAGGACGGCGATACGCCCAAGCTCTACGTTCGCACCGGGGCTCTCACGCGCGAACTCAATGTGCAGGAAGCCATCGACTACACGTCCTCGCGCTGGCCGAAATAAAAATCCTTCCGCAGTCTGTTTTCTGAAACCGAAATCCTTATACCTGGTGTCTGTGTAAGCAACAGAGAGGAGGCACCATGTTCGAGGACAGTCTTATCGAATCGAGTGGGAGACTTGCGGCCCGACATCCGTGGACGACTGCGGTTTCCTTCGCATGCCAGAGCATAGCCTTGAGTTTCCTGTTGTTGCTTTCGCTGCTCTACACCGAAACGCTTCCAACGCAACGCTGGATCAATGTGTTGCAAGCTCCCCCCCGCCGCCATCAGCGCCGGCTCCGCACAGCGTCGTGACAGTTTCGGCCAGGAGCGGAGGGGCTTCGGATGTTCTGGTCGCGCCGGCGGAAGTGCCGCGATCGATAGCCACCGTTCACGACGACGCGCCCTCGCAGGATAAGCCAGTGGGTATCGCCGGAGATTTTCCCGGGGGGATACCGGATGGCGCTCCGGGAAGTGTCGTCAACATTTTGCGCAGTGCCGCTCCCGCCGTCCCCAAGCTTGCGGTGCAGAAGCTGCGCGTGTCCTCCGGTGTCGCCGAAGGCATGCTCATTCATCAGGTGAAGCCGCAGTATCCCGCAGCCGCCAAGTTAGCGCGAATTGAAGGCCGGGTGATGCTGCAAGCTGTGATCGGCAAAGATGGTGACGTGCAAAACTTGCGAGTGATCAGCGGGCACCCGCTGCTGACTTCAGCCGCGTTGGACGCGGTGAAGCAATGGCGCTACAAACCTTATTATCTGAACGGAGAACCGGTGGAGGTGGAAACGCAGATCGTCGTCAACTTCCTGTTAACACACGATTAGGGTGACGTGAATGCGAGCATCGAATCAAAATTTGTCACGTCGCGACGCTCAACTTTGATGTGGCGTGGGTTGCGGTGTTGCCCGGCGGTGTGCGAAATTGTGAATTCCGGCTCAGCTCGAGACGAAAAGAAATCTTGTTGGGGCAACAGCGTCCAGTGCATTTGATATCGCACCGGCTATGCCCCGACACGAGGCTTCGTCACGGAAAGCCGCAGAGGTCAATAACATGGCAAAGAACGCCAAACCAAAGTCGTTCGAAGACGTAGTGTCCTGGTTTCGTGGTCATGGTTTCGATGTGCTGGAAGCTCCCGGCGCCAAGGGGCGCGTGTTCCTAAAGAAGTATCAAGTTTCGGCGGCGATTGAGCGCGTTGAGGACGGGGGCGCCAAGGTTTTTGCGTATCCGGGGTATCTGATCAACGGAGAAATTTCGAAGCTGGTGGATCAGGGCTACCAGAAAGTTCTCAAAACTTCCAAAGCTATCTATCCTGCAACCGCCGATCATCTGAAGGCACTCCATGATTTCTCGGAAGAACTGAAAGAGGGTCTGGGCGGCGTCAGTCTCTACAACGAGGGTCTCGGCACAGTCAGTGAATCTTACATGTACGACCGCGTTCGGGATCGCGATCTGCCGGAGGCCCAGCGTCCTAAGCGGCCTTGGCAGCGCGCTGCGGCCAGCAAGAAACCGGCGTAGAAGCTGCTTCGCGATGTGCTCTCATTTCCATGGGTTGCAAGCCTGAACTCACAAATACTTCTGCCTCGCCTGTAAACCCCTGCTGCAAAACTTCTATCCAACTACCTAGGACGGATTGATTAAGGTTCCGTCCGCCGGTTTTTCTCCAGGGAGGAGCAGAGTTTATGAAGCGCATGGGAATTCTCTTGGGGTTGTTAGTGCTTAGCGCGGGTATGTTATGCGCGCAAGACAACAACGCAAGTGCCAGCAACACCAGTAACGCGACCACGGCTGCGAACAACGACTCGCAGCAAACGACAACTTCGGCCTCCGATCAGGCGACCGATAATGCGCGTAAGCAGGCTGCTACGACCGACGAAAATGCAGCGGACAATGCCAAGCAGGACGCGAAAGATGCCGGAACAAAAGCCGGCGAAGAGCATGATAAAGCGGTAGCGCGGCTGGATGACGCAGCGAAGGATTTAAACCAGTTGCTGGCAGCTCCAGATAACGGCATTCCGGACAGCGTGTTTACCAAGGCAAAGTGCGTGGCCGTAGTTCCGTCCATGATTAAGGGCGGCTTCATCTTCGGCGCAGAACACGGACGCGGCGTAGCTTCTTGCCGCCTGCCCAATGGTGGATGGAGCGCTCCGGCGTTCTTCACCATGACGGGCGGCAGCTGGGGTGCGCAGATTGGTGCCGAGGGCGTCGACGTGGTTATGCTGATCATGAACGACAACGGTATGAACCAGTTGCTCAGCGCCAAGTTCAAGATTGGCGGCGCTGCGAGCGCTTCTGCCGGTCCGGTGGGACGCGATGCTGCTGCCAGCACCAGCTGGAAGATGGATTCGGAGATTCTGACCTATTCGCGCTCGCGCGGCTTATTCGCCGGTGCGACTCTGAACGGCACCGCCATACACGATGACGAAAACGCGATGATGGGTTACTACGGCCGCAACGTCGGTTTCCGTCCGGTCCTGACTGGCAAGGTGAAGGACACGGGGAATGCCGACACGTTCCTGACGACTCTGCGCCGCAATCGTGCCGAAGTAAACGCGCAGGCGCACTAACCACGATTTCGCCGGTCAACCAGCCGGCTGAACCAGGTGACGAAAGAGCGGTAGAGCGAAGGCTCGCCGCTCTTTTTGTTTGTGGATGCGACTCCGGTACACTGCCGCTTCGGGAGGCGATCATGTCTCGAGTGGTGTGGATGCTGTGTGCCATCCTGTTCTTCGTTCAAGGCTTGGTCGGCCAGGCCCGCCGTGTTGCTGGCGCAAGTTGAAGCCTGGAATCGCGGTGATTTGAAAGGCTTCATGGAAGGCTATTGGAAGTCTCCTGACTTGGTTTTTGCTTCCGGAACCCGGGAGACGCGAGGTTGGGAGCAGGTCTTGAAGCACTACCAGGAACGTTATCAGAGCGGAGGTGCGGAAATGGGGAACCTATCGTTCTCCTTCACCAATGGCGTCCACGTGATGTCTACGGAGTTCGCCTACATTGACGGCGAATTCCACCTCACCATGCCGGGTGGAAAGGAATCTCACGGGGTATTCACTCTGATCTTCCGCAAGTTTCCTGAGGGCTGGCGGATCATTCACGATCGAACCTGCGCGGAGTAGCCAGAGTGGCCCTCTACAACTTTCGTCGGTGCCCGGCATCGAAATAGTTAAACAGCCGTGGTCGGCAGGTGTAGAATCCAGTGGTCTCCCACCTGGAGGCAAGAATTCCGGGGCGAGATCGTAACAGGCGGTATCCGCAATGCGGAACTGCACTGGAGGTAATTGTGAGTATCACCACCGGCGACTTTCGCGCCAAAATCACCGCTTCCACTCTTCTCGACAAGAAACAACGTCACGAACTCATCACCTGCCTCACGGCATACGACTATGCCAGCGCGCGCCTGGTGGACGAAACCGGCATCGACATGGTGCTGGTGGGCGACTCGCTCGGCATGGTCATGCTGGGCTATGAAAACACTCTTCCGGTCACTGTGCAGGAGATGCTGCACCACACCCGAGCCGTGCGCCGTGGCGTGAAACGAGCCTTTCTAATCGCAGACATGCCCTTCGCCTCCTATCATGTGTCGCTGCGCGAATCCTTGCGCAACGCGGCCCGCTTTATTAAGGACGGCGGGGCCGAGGCGGTCAAGATCGAAGGCGGCGAGAAACGCGCGCGCCTGGTCGAACGGATGGTCGAAGCAGAGATTCCCGTGGTTGGCCACATCGGGCTCACGCCGCAATCGATCCATGCCATGGGCGGTTACAAGGTGCAAGGCAAGACACTGAAGGCCGTGGAGCAGTTGATGCATGATGCGCTGGCGCTGGAGCGCGCCGGTGCCTGCTGCGTGGTGCTGGAAGGAATGCCGCGAGAAGTTGCGGCGATGATCACCGCCGAACTCGAAATTCCGACGATCGGCATTGGCGCCGGACCGGAGTGCGACGGACAGGTCCTGGTCTTCCACGATCTGCTGGGGCTGACGTTCGCTCCGCCGGCAAAGTTCGTTCGTCGGTACGCCGATGTCGGTGCAGTGATCGGAAATGCGCTCCAGGCATTTAAAGACGATGTGAAGTCGGGAGGGTATCCCGCCGACGCCGAGTCGTATCACTTGCCCAAGGAGACGCTGACCGCGTTGCAGTCGATTGCCGAACGCAAGCGGGCTGTGCAACTCTAGAACGTATGCAGTCGCTGTTTCGCGTAGGATTGCTCGCTCTGATCTCGATACAGATAAGCGTCGCGGCCTTTGGCCAGGCTGCGACGAACGCTCATCCTGCTCATTCCTGGAAGCGCTACTGCCAGCCCAATGGCGGCTTTTGCTTCAAATATCCCCCCACCTGGAAGATGCTCGGAGAAATCTACGACGGCAATGGCGTGGTGATTGCGCCCGCCCAGCAGGGTGAGCAACCGCTGTGGGACGAGGTCACTGTGGCGATGGTGGCGCCGCCGTCGGAGGACGGAGGGCTAGGCCTCAATGGCGTCATCGAGGAAGCCGCAAAAGGAATGCGCGCTGCTGGCCAGGACTTCCAAACCCTGCGAAGGCAAGTAAGTACCGTTGACGCGAAGCCGTCGGAGTTGTTGAAGGCCCAGTACCGGGAGAAGTCCACAGGCAGGGATTGGATTGAAGAATTGGTCTTCATTCAAGGTCCGGATAACGAGATTTATTCTGTGGCGCTGAAGACATCGCCGCAGAATGCGGTCCGCCTGGAGCCGGTATTCACCGAGATTCTGCGGACCTGGATGTTGCCTGAGCCTGAACCGCCGGCAAACTTGGATGAATCCTCTCCTTCCCAGGCGACTCCGGAAGATAAGGTGCCGCCTCATTCGTGAAACCACTTTCCACCATCGCCGCCGTGAAGGCCGCCTGCCGCGAACTGACGCGCAGCGGCAAAACCCTGGGCTTCGTGCCGACCATGGGCGCGTTGCACGCGGGACATCTGTCGCTGGTGCGTGCGTCGAAGTCACGTTGTAACGTGACAGCGGTATCGATATTCGTCAACCCACTGCAGTTCGGACCGGGCGAAGATCTCTCTAAGTATCCGCGGCCGCTGGAGCGCGACCTTGCGATGCTGGAAGAGGCTGGCGCCGATCTGGTGTTTCTGCCGTCGGTCGAGGAGATGTATCCGCCGGCCGGGAAGACCCGCGTGATCGTCGAGGAGTTGAGTAACAAGCTGGACGGCCTGTCGCGTCCCGGTCATTTCAACGGTGTGACCACCGTGGTCAGCAAGCTGTTCGAGATTGTGCGGCCTGACCTGGCCTTCTTCGGACAGAAAGATGCGGCCCAGGTCGCGGTGCTGCGCAAGATGGTTCGCGATCTCGACATGGACGTCGAGTTGATTGTGTGTCCCATCGTCCGCGAAAAAGATGGCTTGGCGATGAGTTCGCGCAATGCGTATCTCACGCCGGAGCAGCGGCAGCAGGCGCTGGTGTTGCATCGAGCACTGATGCGGGTACAGACGGCTGCGGATCGCGGTGAGAGAGATGTGGCGGCACTTTGTCGCATTGGCGAACAAGTGATTGCGGAAGAGCCGGCCGCGCAGCTGGATTACTTCGCCATTGTCGATCCCGAGACTCTGGATCCGGTGGCGGATACGCGACGCGGCGCACTGGTTGCGGTGGCTGCCTATGTAGGGACGACGCGGCTTATCGATAACCTTCTGCTGACCTAGGCTCTCGCCGCCTCCATCCCGAGATCCACGCACCGCCAAGCAGAAATACAACGGGATAGCATTCCAGGGTGTAGCGCGGCTCGGGATTGGCCAGTGTTCCGAGGAAGGCCGACCGCAACACAACGAATAGCAGCATCATGCCGAGATAGCGCGGGCGCGGCCCGCGAACGATGCCCATTACCGCAGCTAGGAGGAATAGCAGATTCAAGACGCCCCAGAGCGTCGCCAGGACGCAGTCCTGGATGTCGTCGCTGTACTCCCACCATCGCGAATCGAGCGGCAGCATTTCGGTGCGTGGGCGGACCCACATGTCCAGGCTGCGCATGGCTGGCAAGCAGATGTAATAGCGGATCGGATTTGCGCGGATACGCTCGTTGGCGAGTTCCATAAGCCGCACATTGAGCGCGGGATTGACCACCAGGATCTTGTGATAGTCCTCGAGGATAGCTTGGGTTTGCCGGCGCTGCCCGGGAGTGTCGAACGCGCGCGAGGGAAGGTTGTTGATGTCGACCTTGTCGCCCGGAATTTGCCAGTACACTTCTTCGGTGGAAACGTAGTCGAGCGACCAGGTGCGCACCCACTTGTCCAAACCGTCGGGTACGAACTCATTCGGATCGCTCGCCGACTTCGGCACCAGCGGCATGAAACGGTGGAAGTCCACCCAGTTGCGAATGGTCCAGGGCACTAGCGGTGCAATGGAGACAGCCAATACCAGAGTACCGGCCCAGAAAAGACGCTGCCGTTCCTGCGACTGGCGCCACATGCTCCACAGAAGGTAAAGGCCGAGGGCGATCAGCAGAATGCCACCGTCGGGACGCAGCAGGATGCCGCAGGCTATCCCAACGCCGCACCAGGCCCATGCAGACCACGCCGGGCGGCCTTCGTGTTGCGCCGAGAATCCTGCTACGGCTGCATCCAACGCGACTGCGGTGAAGAAGATGCTGAGTGTCTCCGCCAGTGGAGCGACCGTGTAGTTCGCCGTGAACGGACACAGCGCCGCCAGCAAGAATGCCCAACGAGCCGCCCGGTCTGACACGGCTCGCCGCGCCAGGTCGGCGACAACGAAGCAGCTCACAATATCAATGACGACTTGTACCAGCAGGACAGGGTTGTAGTGTTCGCGCCCGAAGAGGACGAAGCAGGTCGCGAGAAAGGCCGGATATCCCGGCAGCCGAATCCAGGTCGGCCGGACGATCCCGTGCTGGTGGGTCAGGCCGAAGATGCCTTGGGTCAGCCAATTCTTGGCAATATCGCCATAAATCAGGGAGTCGCCGGCGACCAGGGGAAACTTAAAGAAGAAAACCAGCCGCAAGGCCAGACCAGCGAGCGCGGCCAGCAGGAAGAAGAGTGCGGATTCGCGGACCAGGCGCCAGAACGGGGTAAGGGTCGGATTGCCGTGCGCTGGGCCCACGTGGCGACTATAGCAGGAGCCATCAGCCACGGGCCCTCGGCCTGCAGCGAAGGCTCGGCTGGAAGCGCGTCCCACTTCCATCCGCGGACCGCGAAAATCTTCTTTGATCCGAGTGTACGCGGCGGCAGTCGTGTTCCTACATTCAGATCAAACCCGGAGGGATGTGTCCACGGCCAACCACCGAAAGGTGGCGCAGCCCCAGAGCTCAATTTGCCCTAGCCCCTGCCGCCAGTTACGATTAATTGACCCGTAAGATGCCGCAATCCAAGCAGATATTCTTTGATCCCGACCGTAAACGATGGCGTCGTTTGCGCTTCGTTCTTGACTCAAGCGTGATCATTGTGACCGCGCTGGTGGTGCTATTCGTTTTCTCGATCGTTCGCGGCTCGTCGGTGCCCGGGGTCACGCTGCCGGAAGTTAAGAAACCTTTCCACGCTTTGCCCTACCATGCACTGAAAGACAATCAGAAACGCAAACCGCCTCGCCGGCTGGACACTCACCGTATCACCAAGCAACCTGCATCACAGGTAGTTCTGAATTCCGATGAAGGGATTCGCGGCGCGTTCTACGTTCAGTGGGACGCCGCCAGCTTTGCGTCGTTGAAGGAATACTATCCGCAGATCGACTTACTCTTTCCCGAGTGGATGCACGTGCTAACGGCGGACGGGCGGCTGCAGGCTGCGACCGAGTTGAATACGCTGTACGACGTGATCGATCCAACCGGCAAGGTCCGGCCGATCGACGAAAAGGTAATGGCTTTCCTCAAAAGCGAGAAGGCGCAGACCGAAGTCTTTCCCTGGGTTAATAACGTCTCTCCAGTAACGAACAACTGGAACACGGATACGGACAAGTTTCTGGCCGATCCTGCAGCCCGTCAGCGCTTCCGGGAGGAGGTGCTGAAATTCCTCGCCACCGATCAATACAAGGGACTCACGCTGGACATTGAGGGATTTCCAGACAGCTCGCGCGACGACTTCCACACTCTGGTGCAGGAGCTCATCCAAGACCTTCACAGCCGGGGCCTGAAGCTTTACGTGGTCGTGCCGGTGAATGAACTGGATAATTATCCCGGTATTCCGCAGATGGCTGACGGCATCGTGCTGATGAACTACGACCAGCATTTCCCAGGCAGCGAACCCGGACCGGTCGCCAGCCAGGAGTGGTTTGTCAAGAATCTGCAGAGCGCTCTCAGCGTCATTCCAAAAGAGAAGCTGATCTGTGCCATCCCCAACACTGGCTATGACTGGGCGATGAAGCCAGGCCAGAAAAAAGGAACACCGCCGGAGAGCGTTCACAGCGTGTCAGCGCAGGACGCGTGGCTTGAAGCTTCGGAGTCGGAAACGGATATCAACTTCGACGACGACGCGATGAATCCGCATTTCGCTTACCTCGATGAGTCGAACATCCGTCATGATGTCTGGTTTCTCGACGGCGTGACAGCGCTGAATCAGATGCGTGCGGCCCACTCACTCGGAATCGATACGTTCGCCCTGTGGCGTCTTGGATCCGAAGACCGCTCGCTGTGGGCCGTGTGGGATCGCCCATTTGAAGCAGCGGCGACCTCCAGGCTGAATGCTGTTCCTCCGGGACAGGATGTCGATGACGAGGGCGTGGGCGAGATCATTCGCATTCAATCCCGTCCGGCGGGTGGCGAACGGACCATCAAGGTCGATCCCGACACGAATCTGGTTAGCGACGAGATCTTCCAGAACTCTGCCGATGCCCTATGTGGTCGACATGTATGGCGGAACCCAGCGCAAGGAAGTGGCGATCACCTTCGATGACGGGCCCGATCCCGAGTGGACGCCGAAGATTCTGGATGTGCTGAAGCAGTATGGCGCCAAGGCGACGTTCTTCCAGATCGGGGCAGAGGTCGAGAAGTTTCCCGGCATTGCGAAGCGCGTCTACGCCGAAGGCCACGAGATCGGTAACCATACCTTCACCCATCCCGACATCAGCACCATTTCGAAGCGTTACTTCGAGGTGGAACTGAATCTGACCGAGCGCCTCTTCGAGAGCAAGCTGGGTGTCAAGCCGGTGCTCATGCGGCCGCCTTATGCGATTGACGAAGCGCCCGATACCGCCGACCAGGTTCGTCCGCTGGAAATCGCTCAGGACCTGGGATACATCTCCGTCGGCGAGAAGAATCGATCCCAATGACTGGCGCGACAATCCTCGCCGGTCAGGACAATGAAATTGCGGCGGACGTGCTGGCGAATCTACCGCCTTGTGCGCCGGAGAATCTGCGCTGCGGCAACATCATCCTGCTGCACGATGGCGGTGGCGACCGCAGCCAGACGGTGATGGCGCTCGGGCTTGATCCTGGAAGGACTGCAAGAACGCGGCTACCAGGTAGTGCCGGTCTCAGAGCTGATGGGCAAGACGCCGCGCCGATGTCATGCCGCCGCTGACCACCAATGAGCGCTGGGCCTCCTGGATCGACGGCCTGAATTTCTCGCTGTTCGGGCTGCTGCAATCGTTCATCATCTTCGTCTTCTTCGTCGGCGACGTGCTGATGACCGGGCGTCTCGTACTGATCGGCGCGCTGGCAATTTACGATCGCTTCCACCGCCGCAAGGCTGTGTTTGATCCCGAACTATCAGCCGGCAGTCGCGGTGCTGATTCCGGCCTACAACGAAGAGAAGGTCATCGAGCGCACGGTGCGGTCGGTGCTCGACTCGGATTATCCAGAAGCTGCGCGCCATCGTGATTGACGACGGATCGAAGGACACCACGCTGGAAGTCACCGCGAGCCGCATTCGCGCAAGGAAATCGCGGACGGGCCGGGTCACGGTGCTAACCAAGCCGAATTCCGGCAAGGCCGATGCGCTCGAATTACGGCTTGGAACACGTAACCGAAGAGATCTTCGTCGGCATCGATGCCGACACCATCATCGCGCCCGACGCGATCTCCAAGCTCGTGCCGCACTTCAGCGATCCCGAGGTCGCCGCGATGGCGGGCAATGCCAAGGTCGGCAATCGCGTCAATCTGTGGACGCGCTGGCAGGCGCTGGAATACATCACCAGCCAGAACTTCGAGCGCCGCGCCCTCAATACGCTGAACGCCGTCAGCGTGGTTCCGGGCGCGATCGGCGCATGGCGCACCGCCGCGGTTCGCGCCGCCGGCGGCTATCATCACGACACCGTCGCCGAAGATGCCGACCTCACCATGGCCCTGCTGCAGGCCGGCTATCACGTCAACTACGAAGATCGCGCCCTGGCCTACACCGAAGCGCCCACCACCGCGAACGGACTCATGCGCCAGCGCTTCCGCTGGTCCTTCGGCATCATGCAGGCGGTGTGGAAACACATCGCCGCGGTCAAGCAGAAGGGCGCGCTCGGCTGGGTGGCCCTGCCCAACATGATGATCTTCCAGATCCTGTTGCCGCTGGTGTCGCCCTTCATCGACATCATGTTCGTGGTGGGCGCGATCACCTATTTCGTCAACAAGTACTTCCATCCCGAGTCCGCCAACCCGGCCGACTTCCACAGCCTGATGGTTTACTTCGCGCTGTTCATGATCATCGACTTCATCGCCTCGACCATCGCCTTCACTCTGGAACGCCAGCAGCCCGGACGCAAGCGCGACTTCCTCCTGCTGGGCCACGTCTGGTTGCAGCGCTTCGCCTACCGCCAGCTGTTTTCGATCGTGCTGTTCAAGACGCTGAAGCGCGCCATCCAAGGCCGGCCGTTTGCCTGGGACAAGCTGGAGCGTACCGCCACCGTCCAACAGCCTGTCACCTTGGCCCCCGAAAGGCAGGCGTAATGGCCGCGCTACCCAAGCCCGGCCTGGACCTCGAGGAAAATCAAAGTCGCCGGGATCGCATTCAAGAATCCAGTACTTGCGGCTAGCGGCAGCTTCGGATACGGCGTCGACCGTTCGGGTTCGCCCTGGTCGCGGCCTCTGCTAAGCCGTCAGGCTTAGGGATGGTGTCTACCCCACCTTGCCGCCGAAGTGACGGGCGAACAGCTCCCGCGCCCGACGCTCGCCCTCCTCGGACAGGACGACGGACTTCGCCTTGGTCTTCGGATCGGAGATGTAGCCCCGCTCGTGCAGCCGCTCCAGCGCGTCCCAGTCGTGGCCCTTCCACGCCCGCCCGTCGCCGCCAAGGGTCAGCCAGAGCAGCGCAAGAACCATCTCGTCCACCTTCTCCCGGTCGTACTCCATCCGCCCTCCGATTGAGCACGATCCTAGCACCGGCCCCGCCGCCGCTCTCGCATGTTCCTCGAACATGAGAAGAAGACATTCTTCTCATGACCAGCAACCACCCGCAGCGGAGGCGTCGGTCAAGGCCGCGCGTCCTTGGCGCGCCGCGCCAGCGGTCGGAGCGTAGCGCAGAGCCTTGACGGACGACGGAGCGGAGGGTATTCGGCCACCGATGCCGATGGCCTGTATTTTCAACAAGTTCACGCGCAGTAACCGCCACGTTTACGCGCCGGAACCGAGAACACGCCGATTCGCCGCCAACTGACTCATTCCATTCACGTTCACGCACAGCAACCTGTAAACGCCAGCGTTTTTACGGTTCATGGCTGTAGATCGCTCATTCCATTGTGGTTCCCGCACAGGAACTTCAGGTTCCTCCACAGCACCCATTCGGGGGTGACGTGTCATCCCTCAACCCGATGCCGCAGGCAGCGCGCTTTTTTCTCAAGGTCGGCACAGGGGCCAGAGGAAAGCCCACAGACGCAGCAAGGCCCGCCCCCGAAGAGACGGCCTGCATTCTGAGTCAGCGAATACCCCATAGAACAACCCCAAGGTTGTATGCAGCGTGCAGTGCGAAGCAGCTCGCAGTTGACCTCTTGTACAGCCGCAAGACGCCGAGCAGTATCGCTATCGGGAGAACGATCCAACGATGTTGAACATGCAGCAGGACGAACGCGAGAGTGACAATACAGATACTCACGACAGACCCAACTCGACCTGCTAGACCAGCGAAGAGTATCCCGCGAAAATAAACCTCTTCGACCAGTGGCTCGATGATGACAGTCCCCAGAAGTACCAACGCAAAAAGAACACTCATTCTGGATGAAGGGATTAGCTCAACTGTCACATGGCCCGTAACTGCAAAACGCATCAAGATGGCTGCGCAGAGACCACCTAAAACCGCTACTCCGGCAACGCGCTTCGAATAGTGCCATTCAATCGAAGCCCAGAAGCCTCTCGAACCATCTGCGTGCAGCAGCTTAGTCAGCAGATAGCCCACGCAAGCAGCAACCGCATATGAGAGAACGATAGTGGAAGCATTGGCCTCCGAAGTTGAAAATCCGACCTCCCCATAGGCACGCATTCCAGTTGTACTCAGCATCGCAAAAGCTGCAACCGCAGAGATAAAACCGGCACCACCTACAGCCAAGGATTGCCATAGAGACCAAGCTGGACGTTCCAATACTTTGGGACGAATAACCTCTTCCACATTCACCATCTAATGACCGCCCGCACAGTTCGCAACGTCGTTGAACATTCCAGCAGCATCTGCGGCAGTTCCCATTGCTTCGGCAGCATGGGGATTACCCAGTTGAGGCCCGCGTGTCGAACCATGCACGGTGTTCAGGTTGGAAGCTGAATTTGGCACAGTATCCGTAGAAGCCTTTGGCTCAGGTGCCTTCGGTGCAATCTGACGATTCGGATCGTCGGTAGCCCAGCAGTTGAACATTCGCTTGACCATTTGCCACGGGCTATAACCGGTTGCAGCAGGCTGAAATTGAAAATGCATATTGTTCGGATATGGTGACGGAAGACGCGTGCCCGGGCTAATGTCAAGAGTCGTCAACTGCGGCGAATTGGAGTTGCCATTCACGGTCACCGAATCGCTGAATCCATACGACGCTGATGTCTGTTGTCCATTCGCATAGCCCGTCAAGGCAACAGCATTTGAATTAGGATCGTAGCCCAGCGATTGAGCAGTACCATCAACCCAATATCCCCCTGTCCCTGGATTCTTAGAAGTACCGTCGCCCATACACTCAGTCGAACTGCTGTGCTGGTCTACTTCCTCTGCACCATTACCTGCGTTATTCAAATACACGCAGTCATGACCATCAGGATCGACATTTATCAGCGGATTGTTGCGAACGTAGCTGTACAGGTTCCAACTTTGAGGATTAGTGGGGTCCCAGTCGCTACCATCATCAGGGCTTGAGAACCTCCCCATCGCACTGCTGTAGTACCTGGCGCCGAAGTAGTCGAGCCCTGATTCTGCGTCCCGTTCTTTGCCGGTAAAAAGGTTTTCAGTAGGTGTTGGTGCACATGTCTCACCATTGCCATAAGGAAGACTCTGGCAGGTCTGTTCGAGCACACCTTGTGAATCGGTCTGAGCACGGCGAGTACCCACGGGGTCGTTTAAGTAGAAGTGCGTGCCATCGGCATCGTAGGTTCCCAGAAGTGTGCCGCCAGCCCAGATATTAGTGTGCTGCCAGGCCATGACGCCTTGATTCGGGTCCATGTCCATCTCAGTGAGCTGTTCGTTCGCCGGCCCGATGATGTAATCGCTGATGGTCACAAAGTGATTGATGGTAGGATCGCAGCTCATCGATGAGATGGAGCCTTTAGCGACGCGTATTCCATCAGCATCATACAGGTAACCGATCATAGCGTTGCCGATCTTAGCACTCCTAACGGCGCAGAGACGTCCCTCCGCGTCGTACAGGTAGTGATTCAAAGGGTCTTGTTTCACGCCCCCGTCCGCATAATACCTAAAGATCCCATTGAAGTTATAGCCAGCCCCTGCGCCAATGCCCCAAGCACTTTGGGGCTGGTTAGTGTTCGTGGGTTGATTAGAGCTGTTGACGTAGGAAACTGTGGCTGGGAGAGTCGTCTCATACGCGGGGCATGCGGTGGTCTGGAGGCTTTCTGCGGTGCGGTTGCCAAAGCTGTCATACGCCCAGCAAAGAAACTGGCCGTTATAAGACCCCGAAGACGGATTGGCCGCTTCCAGCCGATTCAATGAGTCGTAGATGAAACCCCAATTGCCCATCACGGAATCGGAGTAGTTGATGGCATTTCCTACCCCATCGTATATTGGCGTGCTTGCGTTTATAGCCGTCCAACTATAAATCGGTTGAGTTTCCTGGGCGGTTCCGGCGTTAGCACCGCCATCAAGGCTATCACCTGAAGAAGCGGATCCGAAAGATGGCTGGGTGAAGACGGTCGGATTGTTACTCGTGTCCTGAATGGAATACCCGTAATTCGTACCTGCTCCAGCCTGTTTGGCTACGAGGTACAGCGTATCGTTCACGGCGGTCACGTTCACGAATGAATTGAGATTCGCCCCAGCTGCGAGGCCCGCGGCAACAGTGGCAGGCGTCGAGCCTGGTCCGTAGTTTGTCGTGGCCGCCGTTTGGTTATCGACGGTCAGCGTAACCGTACCCGTATCATAAATTGGCGGAAGCACCGACAGACTCACAGTGTCGCTAACGGTGGCGTAGTCGGTAGTGTCGGTCGGCGTGAAGGTCACCGAAAGCGGATTCGCCCCCGCAGTGGTAAGTACCGTCCCCACGCAGGGTTTGTAAGTAAATGTACCAGGTATCGGAGTACCGTTTACCGTTGCTGTTGCATCCAGCTGCGTCGAGCTAAGAGCAGTGCCAAAGGGGACAGCAGCAGGCGTCGGCCACGTAATCGTTGGAGGTACCTGCGGCACGACCTGCGTTAGAACGGGAGAAGTAGAGCCCGCATCATTAGCATCTCCGCTGTAAACTGCGGTGATTGGATTACTGCCGCCTGACAGAGAACTCGTGGTCAATGTTGCGATTCCACCGCTACCAGATGCCGCAACTCCGTTGGTAGCAACATAAGGGCCAGTGCTGTTCGACTGTTCAAATTGTGCACCCCACATATAGACAAGGGGCGCGTTCCCTCCGCCTACCTGGACACCCGGGGATGTGGTGTTGGTGGTCGCGGTAAGTGAGCACCTTTGCCATACGGTCGTCACAGTGCACGTTGTGCCCGCGTTTGGATTTCCGAGGATATAGATGCTTACGCTGTATGGTCCCGTACCCGCAGGGGCCTGTAGCCAAACGCTAAAGGTGTAGGGGCCTTCTGGCACATTCGACAGAAAAAGATATGGATCGCCAGTCTGGGAATTGAAACCGATTGTACTGCTGGATCCATCAGGCGATGTTATAGATGGCAATGACGGTAGCGTTCCTCCGCCGCTCACCATGTTCGGCCCCGCCGAATATGGAAGGAGATTAGTGGTGCTCACCGTACTCACCGAGCCGGTACCGATGTTCGTCCCGCCATTCACGAAATTGACAGTTCCAGTTGGCGTTGCACCTCCGGTATTCACCAGAGAAGTGAAGCTAACACTCTGCCCATAGTTAGAAGGGTTCAGAGAACTCTCAATCGTGGTGACTGTGGGTATCGGGTTCACAGTTACGACGATGCTGGTTGATGCTGAGCTGTACTCGCTGTTCCCCGTGTACGTTGCAGTGATAGTATGCGCCCCTACGGTGAATGGATTTCCTCCGGCCCCCGTTGCCCCAGAGCTGTTGAGTGTCCCCGGACCCCAAACAGCCCCATCTACGTAAAATTCAACATTGCCGCAAGCTGAATCACAACTCACCTGCACAGCAAACGTGGGCTCCGTCCCGTAGACAAACGATGTAGTGCTGGCAGATATAGTGATCGTTGGCGTCGCCTGCAACAACGTCAGTGACGTTGTAGTGCTTGTTGAATTATTATTCGCATCCCCACTATAGGTAACCCCGACCGTATAGACTCCGGACGGGGATAAGTCAGGAGAACTAAACGATTCCGCCCCGCCAGATAGCGTGCCACTCGTCCATACTCCGCCATTCAGAGTCCAAGACACTGTGCCAGTAGCTCCGCCGCTCACCGAAGCGGTGCAAGTGAATGACGCGCCATAGGTTACCGAGTTAGGAGAGCACGCCGCGGAGATCGACGGCGTCGCCTTATTGACCGCCAACGTCACCGAGCCCGTCGCCGTGGAGTAGCCGGTGTTGGTCGGTGTGAAAGTAACCGAGAGCGGCTGATTGCCGGCGGCTGGGACGGTTCCGGGAGGAGGATTGTAGCTATATCCCCCAGCCACTGGAGTGCCGTTTACCGTTGCTGACGCATCCAGCTGTGCCGTAGAGAGTGCGGTCCCATAGGTGATCGCAGGCGGGGTCGGCCAGCTGATCACGGATGTTGCTTGGCCCACCGTCAGGCTCTGGGCGGTGCCTGTCGCAGGCGCATAGTTTCCGGACGCTGCTGCACTTGCGTATAGGGAACAAGTTCCCGTGCCAACGAAACTCACCAAGCTACCCGATGTCTCGCATACGCCGGGCGTGGTCGAGCTGACGGATTCGGCAGGTGAACCCGTGCCAGAATAGCTGTAAGTGGCGGTAAAGCTTCCTCCGTATGTTGCATTCGATGGGATGTTGCTGACGCTGATCGCAGCCGCATCAGGATTTACAGTCACTGTGACAGAATTAGACGTTTGAGCAGTGCACGTAGTAGATCCAGAAGTATATCCAGGGTAAGACACCTGAACGGTATGAGATCCGACGGCGAGGCTAGAAGTGGTAAGCACCGCTTGATTTGGTGTCGTGGTGGTCCAATACGCCGATCCGATATAAGTTCCGTTGTCGGAGAAATTGACATAGTTGCCAGGACCTACACACGTAGACGGGACAATACTGGCAGTGAACGTCACCGTATTGCCATAGTTGGCAGACGTGCTGGACGAGATCAACCCCACCACAGGGTTCACCCCTCCAGGGCCTTTGGTGACATCTGGATTAACCCCTTGAGCAGCAACCGGAGGCGCCTGGGAAAAGAGACACACCAAGGCTACTAGGAATGATAATCTACGCCACTCACCAGAAAGAACCGAGTCCGCAGACCCAAGATTCATGAGCTTCCTCACCAAATAAACGAGTGGTATTGCAAATGTAAACAGTAATTTCATTACGCTGAGACCTTTCTCTCAATCAGCAGATTGCATATTCAAATTACCGTTCACATGAATAGATCATCGCTCGTCTTTATCTCGCCATTAAGACGAACAATTAGCCACATGACTATAGATTTCCTCGAGTACGAGCAGTTTGTGGTGGCTCTGATTTGGAGTCGAAGCCATTTTCCTGCTCCTGGTTCGTGCGGGCCCTTCGGCTCGTACGTCGTGTCTATTTAACCTGCTCCGATCCGGTGATTATCACCGTCGCGGTCCCGCTCGTCGCTGCCGTATTGCCGCCCACATCGTTCTCGCACGTCAGTCGCAGTCTGTTGTCATAGGCACGATTCAATGTCAACCCACTGCCATATGTCGCGTTGGCCAAAGTACCGAACGCGGTGTATGGGACTGAGATCGAATTTGGGCACGGGGGGGTAATCGTGCTGGTTGGTACGGAAAATAGGGGTGACGGATGAGTCGGACTAGTCGAACCGCTGGGATCCGCCCAATTGCTTGTAACGCTCACCAGATGTTCGGCATTGTCATAAGTATTTGTGAAAGTGATCGTCGCAGCCGGCGTCGCGGTCGGTGATAGCGTGGTGCCGTCAGTGATAGTCCACAGGCTCCCTGCTAAGTCATAGGTATATGCGGGTGAATAGACAGTTCCACCGGCTTGGCTCGCAAGAGTATTTTGCTGCTCGTTTTGAAAGGCGGCCCATCGGGTCATATGCAGCGATTGAGCGTTTCGTCAAGAAACTGCCACTGGCGGAACAGGCACCTCCTGAGGCGCTCTGAGTCCACTCGCTAGTCAAACGGCCAATCCCGTTCAGTGTTGAGGACGAATCATATTGATAACACGACCAAGGTGTACTCGAGGGGTCAGTCGAATAGCTCTTGCTTAGCAAACGATGCAGAACATCATAAGAATAGGTGGTCTCTATGTTTTGAGCGTCGGTCTTAGTCCAAACATTGCCATCTGCATCATAGTTATAGGTTGTCGTGCCCGTCTCAGGATTTGTAGCTGAGGTCAATCGAGAGAGTTGGTCGTACCCGAAGTTTCTAACGCGTGCGGTATCACCTGACACACCTATCTGGTTCACCTTTACTAAATTGTTAAGACTATCGTAGGTATAGTCGGTTTCCGGGGTGCCTGTTCCTCCGCTCACGACTGGTTCAAGAACCTTCGTGAGCCTACCCAGTGCATCGTTGTACGTCTGGCGCAGATTAGTGTTCTCATCAGTAAATTTGGTGAGGTTGCCCGAATACTGCCAACTTCGAGAAGTATTATCCGGATTAGTCTGGCTCGCGGGCCTCCCCAGCGCATCATAGAAGTATGTATAGGTCCAATTAGTTGGAACCGTGGTCGTCCAATACGGATTAGTCTTTTGATATATCTGACCGTTTCCGTTGTAGACGGTCTTTATAGTATCGGTGAGGCCAGGAGCATCCGGATCGCTCGTTAGCTCCGTATAAATGACGTGCCCCATCCCGTCCGAGATGCTGGCGTTGGTTTCATTTCCACCGGAAATATTTAGAGATGTGGTCGTGGTAACTGTGTTTGCCGGGTCGTCATAGCAATATGTCTTCTGCCCCGCGTCAGGATAGAGAACCTCGCTGAGCCGGTTCCATCCATCGTTATATGGACACCATGATGGCGGAGAATTGTAAAAATATTGTGTAGGTTGCTTATTATTGTCGACAGTGCCGGTTACAAGTCCAGCAGCATAGTTATATGTAGCGCTGGACGTGTGGCCAAGCGCATCCGTCACCGACGTAAGATATGCGTTTGAGTTCCCTGCCGAATTGCCGCCCGACGGGCTGTCAGTATAACTGTAGGTGGTCGAGTGGCTTGTTCCAGTCACATCACTGCAACTGGAGTTTCCGCAACCATCTACTTTGCTCACAATCTGCCCAGAGTCGTCATAGCCATAGGTCACCGTAGTATTTGCGCATCCCACACCGCATATTGAGGTCACTGACGTTGCGTTGCCGCGAGCACTTGTGGCGCTGGGTCCGAAGTTAGAGTTGTCATGGGATGTCACTCCACCAGGTGGTGCGGGGTCTGCCTGACCTCCAGCCGTCCCACACACTGATGTCCCTCCGTCGTATAAGTATTGGGTCTGAGAGCTATTGCCGCCAGTACCCGTAACGACGACGTTGCATGGTCTGTCCAGTATGGTCGGGAGGGTGTATTTCGCGATATTTGGTTGGTAGAAGATGGGATTGGGTCCCAGCTTCTGAAAGGTGACCGAAGTCGCACGGGTGACTCCGCTGGGCGCAACCGCACCATCTGAGCACGCGCTTGAAGAGAGTACGCCGTAATCATAGTCTTCTTGACTTGCCAGTACACCTTCGGCCACCCATGAATAGAACGTGCCCGAAACCTGTCCACTGTCGAGAGTATGGACTTCGCAGTTTAGAGCGTCTATCCCACCCCAACCCTTCGTCACGGTCAACAGTGGAGTTCCGCTCTCATTGGTGTCTTTGTAATATTGAACGCTTATCTCGTTCCCCGGAATGTATCCTTGGGTGCCGGCATGAAGAGGGATGTCATTCGGAGGGGTATATACACCCGCTGGTTCATATGTGTAAACGGTTAAATAGGTTAGACCGCTGACGTTGTCCGTGGTCGTCACCTTAGTCGTCTTGGTGGACCATCCTGTCACGCCACTTGAAGCCAACCAATTAGTTGCATACTGGAAGGTTTGCTTGAGCGCGACCGTGGAGCCATCGAAGCTGACGTCACGTTCGGTGATAACTGCCTGATCATAACGATATGAGCAAGCGTCTCCGATCTGCAAAGAATCCACAGGTGTGGTGGCTGTGTAATCCATGAACCCGTCAAGCGCCGACTGTGAATTGAGCCCATATTTGTATTGTATGTAGGCGCCGCCGGGATAAGTGATTTTGCTTAGGTAGCCATAAGTCGGATCGTAGGTGAAGCTATAGCTTTGACCATTGGGCAAGCTGATGCTGGATATTCCAGGTGCCAAGGCACGAAAGTCTATCGTGTCACTATTTGAACAAGAGGTGATGATTGACTCTAGGGTCGAAGTTATGGGATAGGTAGAAACATTTGAGGTATTCCAACTGATCGTGTAAGGCGTGGCGAAGCCAGAAACCGAGATGGTGTTCCCCGTTGCACCAAAGCCATTCATTGTAATAGCTGGGCGGCCCAAGGTATCTGTGAGCGAGATGCTCCCTGTACAGATATCGGCCACACTACAGTTCTGGTCCGTGAATCCATTCGTTACTGTGACGATATTGCCATTGCGGTCTTCGATGGAACTTGGGAGAGCTGTCCAGGCGACCGTTGAGCCAGCGTAGGTTGGAGCATATGTGGAGAAGTTATAGATTGTACCGTCAGGATCGGCTATAGTCGCTAATACCGCTGGCGTAGAACCGGACTCTCCAGATGGTGTTTGTACGGCAGAGTTGGGCGACAAGGTAGCGGTCACCTCAAAGGCAGTATCATCAAAAAACTGAGACAGCCCACAGACGTAACCCGGAACTGAAGGACTCGGGTCGGTGGCGGCGAGACTCAGGTCTAGAGGAACGGACTGACCACTCGGTTCCTTGAACGTATATCCGGACAGGTAATAGCAATAAGCCGGAACGCCACCTTCATCAGTTGGCGACATATCGGCGTATCGGCGACCTTCGGCCAAACTCAGCGACGGTAGGGTGTAACTCCATCCTCCTGAAGAGAGGAAGCCATAGTTCGCGCTCCAGCCAAATGTCTCTGGTGAACCAGTAGGTATCACCTGAGTGCTTGGAACCATATGTGTGGGGTTGCTGGAACTATAAGCTATCTTAACCGGAATCGTTATACCGCGCCCTTGGGGTATCGGAAGATCCAAAGAAATGCTTACAGTTCCGTCGGCTGGATTTACGGTTTCGTTCAGTCCTTGAATATAGTTGTGACCCACGCCAGGAATGGGAACAGCGGGGGTATTTATGATATTCGTGCTGGTCGTTGTCTGGGCAGAGACGGAGACCACTGACACTAGTGCCGCGAGACACAATACCGACTTCAATAGATAAGATGAGGCATACCAGCTAAAGAGACTGTATCTGTCGATGAATGGGATCGAAGTTGATGGTGCGAGCATGCCGAATGCAGAGAGCCAACGAAGCACAATGCTCTGGAGACAAGACAACGTAACACACATACACGACCTTGGGAGGACTCAGAGAGTGAGGGCAGGAAGCAACCGTTGTTGGATTAGAAACCGGACAGGAATTTTATGAACTTAATGTTGGAGGAATGTTTCGTCAAGTTAAAAATAGTAACTTCATCAATGACGCTCTGATTAACACAACCCAACGGCAACGATCTGTTTACTTAGCACCACGGTACGCGTCGCCAGTTCTCCCGGCTTTGCTGCGAGTTCGGAGTTGTAGAAGTCATACAAATCATCCGGCTTAAGATTGAGATCAGTTCCATTGTCGTTCTTAACTTCCAAAGGTCGCATTTGTTCGATGAGCCAAGAACAGTTCGTCATAGAAGCCGGGTCACCCTTTCTATCGGAAGTTGGGTCCCCCTTTCTATCTGATTCAATCACTGGCTCCGCGTCGGCGTAGATGTTGAAAAGCCAATATCCCATCTCGTTCCAAACGTCGCCGACATCCAGGTATCCCTCAGATGACACGTGAACAGCGTATGGGCAGTACGCACAACGCCTGTTGTCGATTTGATTGGCGGCGAGGTAGGATTTGAAGCTCCTGAATTTATATACAACGAATGTCCTTCGAATATCTTTTATGAGATCGTTTGAAAAGGTCCATTCATGGAACGTGTTTACGAGGTGAAGGATCATGAACTCCATACATCGCATCGTGCTGACGTGCATGATGCTCTCTGCATTTACCGCCACGGCGGAAGAAGATTGTGGATCTTTGCCAAATCTTCCAGCCCGAACTCCAATCGTGGAGATCACGGTAGCAAAAAGGCTGCCGGCTCCGGTGCTGAGCATCCAATCGCAAGATGCGAGGGGCGTTCTAGGCGGCTTTGAAGGTGGCACTGTTGTAAAAACCGGCGATCGCTATCATGCATTTATGACCGAGATGATGCGAGGGTGGGACTCGGGATTTGGCTTCATCAAGACACGGCTTGCGGATTGGGTCAGTCAAGACGGAATCCATTGGCGCCGTGTGAGCACTATTTTCAGCTCAACAGGCGATTACACCGGAACCGATCCACGCGCCGCGTTGTGGGCACCGATGCCGATCTACAATAGCGCCGATCAGCGATGGAACTTGTTTTATGTGGCATATCGATCTAAGCCAAATGTGCCGCCTGCCTGGTATGTAAATTACGACGGGGAGCTTGTGCGGGCATAAGTG
>CAWFUT010000019.1:0-257735 GCA_963819055.1 uncultured Acidobacteriaceae bacterium
ACATCACTCACCGGCGCAAAGTTGCGACTGCGGCCGATTCTGATGCGGCCTTCGCCTTCATTCTCGGTTGCGTGCCGCTGTGGACGGCAACCGGTGCCGGCGGCATCTCGCGACAGGTGCTGGGATCGGTGGTGATCGGCGGCATGCTGGCGGCCACGGCGCTGGCGATTTTCTTCATCCCGGTTTCGTTTGATGTAGTCGAACGATTTGGCTTGTGGCTCGCCGGCGGCAAGAAGAAAGAGTTGCCGCCCAAGCCTACAACCGATGCAACCGCGAAAGGAGCCGGACATGACTAAGGTGAAACTGTTCACTTCCGTTGTGTTGCTGCTCTCGCTGTCGGCGTGCAAGCTGGGACCGAACTATCAGCGGCCGCCGCTGGATGTACCCGGCCAATATCGCGGTGTGGCGCCCGACGCAACCCAGCAGCAGCCCAGCGCCGCCGCGCAGCAGCAGGCCTCGGAAGACTTCGCGCAGATGAAGTGGTGGACCGTGTTCCAGGACGACACCCTGCAGGCGCTCATCAAGGAATCACTGGCCAATAACTACGACATGCGGATTGCCGCGGCGCGCATTCTGGAAGCCAGCGCGAATCTCGGCATCACCCGCGCCAACCAGTTTCCGACGTTGAACGGCAGCTTCTCGATCGTCAATCAACAATCGACGCCGCTCTTCACCGGAGCGCCCACAATCGATACTGCCGGGCTGCAGCTCAACTACATCGTCGATTTCTGGGGACAGTATCGCCGGATGACCGAAGCAGCCAAGGCACAGCTGCTCGCAACGATTTATGGCCGCGACGTGGTGCAGACCACGCTCATTTCGCTGGTCGCGCAAAATTATTTCCTGCTGCGTCAATACGACGCGCAGCTCACCTATTCGCATGAGACGGTTGATGCCGACAAGCAGATCCTGAACCTGAACACCATCAAGTACAAGGGCGGCGACGCGGCCATCACCGATGTCTACCAGGCGCAGGTGCTGGTGCAGCAAGCCGAGGCCGAGGTCATCTCGCTCACCCAGGTCATCGAGCAAACGGAGAACAACATCAGCCTGCTGCTCGGGAAAAATCCGCAAGCCATCCAGCGCGGACTGGCCCTGGTCGATCAGGCGCATCTGCCCGATGTTCCGGTGGGACTGCCCTCTACCTTGCTGGAGCGGCGTCCCGATGTGCGCCGCGATGAAGAATCGCTGGTGGCCGCGAACGCCAACGTCGGCGTCGCCAAGGCGCTGTTCTTCCCGCAGATTTCGCTCACCGGCGAGTTCGGCGCGCAGAGCGTTGCCATCTCCAGCTTCCTCGCCGGGCCCGCGACCTTCTGGGCGGTCGGCGGACAGATCACGCAGCCCATCTTTCAGGGCGGCCGCATCCGCAGCAACTACCGCCTGGCCTGGGCGCAACGCGACGAAGCCGAGTTGATCTACAAGAAGACGGTGCTGACGGCCTTTGGCGATGTGTCGAACAGCCTGGTCGGCTACACCGACTCACGCAAATTCCGCATGAAGATCCAGGAGCAGACGGACACCTATCGCGAGACCGCGCGCCTGGCGACGGTGCGCTATCAGGGCGGCGTCACCAGCTTCCTTGAAGTGCTGGTGACCGAGCAGGATTACTTCACCTCGGAGTTGCAACTCTCGCAAGCATGGTTCCAGGAGATGCAGAACTACGTGCAGCTCTACCAGGCGCTGGGTGGAGGCTGGGACCCACAAACGCCGTAGGTCAGGAACCAAAGTAGCTTGAACCGACGGAATACGAACCTCGGGTGGACTAGCTTAGGTTTACTGGTGGGATCGTTCGCCCTGTTCGCATTTCTTGGTTCGGCGTTTTGGGACGTGCGGACCACGAATTCACCCAGGCAGTCCCCGATGTATGGGGGACTTTATTTGGTTGCCGTTGTCCTCTCAGGTATGGCCGCAATCGCCGCAGCCGTTGCCGGTCGGAGGTCATCTGCGTGGTGGTACCTTGTCGCAGGTGCGGGATTTGTAACTTTCATTGTCCTGATCATTGCCGTCACAGACTGATCTCGCTCCTCTCTCCGCATCCCTCATTGGTCACGCGTAAAATGTCTTGGTCCTATCGGGTCCTTGCTTCATGAGACTTGTCTATCCCCGCCTCTATCGCGTAGTCGCTGCCAGCGTTCTTGGCGGCCTGGCCATTGGTATTGTTGGCGGCGCATTTCGATATTTCCTCATCCTCTCAGATTCCTGGCGTACGAAGACAATCGGATGGGCGCACACACATCCGCACGCGGGATGGCTGCTACCGATTTTCATCGGCGCCGTGGGAGCGTGTCTGGCGCGGCTGCTGGTCATCAAATTCGCGCCTACTGCCGAAGGCAGCGGCGTGCAGCGCGTCGAAGCCGTCTTCAGCGGCGAAGTGGAACCCGCATCCACCGCTGTCGTTCCGGTAAAGTTCTTCGGCGGATTGCTGGCGATGGGCAGCGGTCTCGCGCTCGGCCGTGAAGGTCCGACGGTGCAGATGGGCGCGTCGTTCGGCGTATGGGTTTCGCGCCACTTGCTGCCGGAAGGCGAAGACCGTCGCGTGGTCCAGGCGGCCAGCGCGGGTGCGGGACTGGCCGTGGCTTTCAATGCTCCCATCGGCGGATCGATTTTCGTCTTCGAGGAGCTCACCAGCAGCATCACGCCCTGGCTGCTGGTCTCTACCTTGGCCTCGGCGACCGTGGCGGTGTGGCTGATGCGCCTGATGCTGGGCAATGCTCTCAGCTTCAATGTGCAACAGGTGAGCCCCACCGAAAACTGGAGCAAGTGGCCGTTCCTCGCGCTCGGCGTCGTGATGGGTATTGGCGGCGCAATCTACAACTGGGTCATCATGCGCCTGCTGCGCATCAGCGACAACATGATGCGGCTGTCGTCGTTGCAGCGTGCGGCCATCATTGGCGCGGTGGTGGGCGTGGTCGCCTGGTTCGTGCCCGAAATGGTAGGCGGCGGCGACCTGATCACTCAGGCCATCCTCACCAACCAGTTTCAGCTGATCACGCTGGTGACCATCTTCGCGGTGCGCTTCGCTCTCGGACCATGGTCCTACGCTGCGGGATGTCCGGGCGGATTGTTCGCGCCGCTGCTGCTGCTGGGCGCTTCGTCGGGCGCAATGTTCAGCGGGATAATCAACCACATTGCCCCCTCCGCTCAGATCTCGCCGGTAGCCTGCGCTATCATTGGCATGGGAGCGCTGTTTACCGCCAGCGTGCGCGCGCCGCTGACCGGCATCGTGCTGGCAGTGGAGATGACCGGCCGCGCCGACCTGACGCTCGGACTGTTGGCCGCGTCGCTGACGGCAATGCTGGTCACCATGCTGCTGCAAAGTGAACCCATCTACGACAGCCTGAAACGGAGGATGCTGTCACAAGCGACAGTGAGTCCGCGCAGGGTAGATGCGGGCGTGCAAAGCCGCAAAGGGACCGATGAATTGGATTGACCATCACTTCGGCGTTGTTTGACGCCGTAGGCGACACACAGGTTAGCCCCTCAGTCACGGCTGGGCTATGGCGAAAGAATGAGGCCGGGGTGCTGCAGGCACAGCGCGATTTTGTTAGCCGCGAAGAACGAATTTGACCTAGCTTCCAACTGTCACTCTTGCCACCATCCGGTGCTTTTCCCCCGGCGCAAGCTCCACCGCATACTCCCCGACATTCGTCACCTCAATACACAGCATCGACTTCCACTGATCCTGGCCCAAGTCCTTCAACGCCGCGGCTTTCTCGGGGAACGGATTCCAGATTACGGTGGTGCGCGAATTCTCCTTGGTGACGACAGTCTTACGATGTAGGACACCGTCGACCATCCGCAGCGGCTTCCCGGTATCCAGGTAAACACGATCGGTTTCAGCTTTGATCAGCACATCGCCGCTCTGGGTCTTTTCGCGAAAGGAATCGGTTTTGTCCAGGTACTGGGTGTGATCGAGGCCAGAGATACTGGTCTTGGAGGCATCTCCCACTTTGTAGTACGCGTGCAGCGCCTCTTCGAAACGCAGCGGAGCCGTACCTGTATTGGTCGCAGTCAGTTCCAGCACCAGCTCCGGCCCGAAGCTAGCCCGGTATAGCAGCCGAAAATCCGATGGCCACCATTTTTGCGTGCTCTTGGAGCTGTCGGTAAACATGCTGACCGAAACTCCGTCATCATTCTGCTCGATGAGATCAAGATGCCACGACTTGGTCCGCACAAAGCCATGCGCCGGCGCGTTGGGATCGTCAGCCTTGTTGCCGAACCAGGGAAAGCAGACCGGCACGCCTCCGCGGATCGCTGCGCCATCCTGCCACAGCGAGCGCGGGCTCAGGTAGAGAGCTTCCTGTGCGCCGGCCGGCTTCCACGAGGTGACGTGCGCGCCGTGCAGATACATTTCGCCCGACGCCGCGGGCGTCGCAATGCGCACCTTCGGCAGGCCACCCTTTCCTTCGACTATTGTGGCGGCATCGGGTATCCCAAAGCGGCGATTGAGTTCAGCAGCAGAAGGTGGCATTGCGATATTCCTCTGACAAAAGCGAAATCGTGACACTCCGGTTTATGGCCAGGCGTGGGTTCATGCGAAGCGTGAGCGCCAAACCTTCCCACCCTACAACCCCGCAATTATGAATCCCTGATAAATTCCTCAACTCGTTGTATAGTGTCGCAATACTCTTAGGCACTGCTGCCCTCCCGTTCCACGGTGGCAGCAATTCTGACTGCAACTTTTACCAGTTGAAGGCATCTTGGCTGACTGATAGATTTCCATCCTGCCATTTGAGGTGATGCTATGAAAGCCACGCAATTATTGCACGATCGCGGCCAGAGTCTCTGGCTCGACAACATCACACGCGACCTGCTCGACAGCGGCACGCTCAAGACCTACATCGACGAACTCTCGGTGACCGGGCTTACGTCGAACCCAACTATTTTCGACCAGGCGATCAAGAAGAGCGTGACCTACGATCCTGCCATCAACAAGCTGCTGATCGCGGGCAAGGCCGGCGAAGAACTCTTTTTCGAGTTGGCGCTCGATGACCTGACCCGCGCCGCCGATCTCTTCCGTCCGACTTACGACCAGACCAAGAGCGTCGATGGTTATGTTTCGCTCGAAGTCTCGCCGCTGCTGGCCTACGATACGGCGAGTACGCTGGCCGCCGCGAAAGATCTGCACGCGCGCGCCAATCGTCCCAACCTGTTCATCAAGATTCCCGGAACCAAGGAAGGTCTGCCCGCGATTGAAGAAGCGATCTTCGCCGGCGTGTCCGTCAATGTGACACTGCTGTTTTCGCGCGAGCATTACCTCGCCGCTGCCGAAGCCTATCTGCGTGGTATCGAGCGCCGCATCGCCGCCGGTCTGCCGGCCAATGTTGCATCGGTGGCGTCCGTCTTCATCAGCCGCTGGGACGTTGCGGTCTCGAAGACCGTTCCCGAGAATCTCCGCGACAAGCTGGGCATCGCCATCGCCGGTCGCATTTATAAGGCATACGTCGATCTGCTGGCCACGCCGCGCTGGCAGGCGATCGTCAAGGCCGGCTATCATCCGCAGCGGCTGTTGTGGGCGAGCACCGGAACCAAAGATCCGAAGGCGTCCGACATTTTGTACATCAAGGCGCTAGCCGCTCCCAACACCGTCAACACCATGCCTGAGGCGACGCTGAAGGCCTTCGGCGATCACGGCGAAGTGGGCGACGTAATGGCAAGCGACGGTGGCGATTGCGAAACCGTGCTGGCGGAGTTCAAGAAGGCAGGCGTCGATGTCGATGTGCTGGGCGCGCAACTGCAGAAGGAAGGCGCAAAATCCTTCGTTGATTCCTGGACCGAATTGCTGAAGGTCATCGAGTCGAAGAGCGCAGTCGTCGCGCAGGGAGCGAAGTAAAACAATTCACCACGGAGGCACGGAGAACACGGAGGTTTAAGAATAAGGGCGATTTTCTCCGTGCGCTCCGTGCCTCTGTGGTGAAAACGATTTCTGATCAAGTTCTAAATACAGGAGCTTACGATGCAACTCGGAATGGTAGGTCTGGGACGAATGGGCGCGAACATGGTTCGCCGGCTCATGAAAGCGGGACACGAGTGCGTGGTCTATGACGTGTTTCCCAAGTCAGTTGAGGAACTGGTGAAAGAAAAAGCTGTCGGCTCGTCTTCGCTGCAGGATTTTTGCAGCAAGCTCACGAAGCCGCGCGCCATCTGGCTGATGGTTCCCGCCGCGGTGGTCGACGAGACCATCGCCGGTATTGTTCCTCATCTGGAGAAGGACGACATTCTCATCGACGGCGGCAACTCGTATTACATCGACGACATTCGCCGCGCCAAAGAACTTGCGAAGAAAAATATTCACTACGTCGACGTCGGCACCAGCGGCGGCGTTTGGGGGCTGGAGCGCGGCTACTGCATGATGATCGGCGGCGAGCAGGCGCAGGTGCAGCACCTCGATCCCATCTTTAAAACGCTGGCTCCGGGACGCGGCAACATTGATCGCACCCCCGGCCGCGAGAAGGCCGGCGGGACTTCGGAAGAAGGCTACCTGCACTGCGGTCCCAACGGCGGCGGCCACTTCGTCAAGATGGTGCACAACGGCATCGAGTACGGCATCATGGCCGCGTACGCCGAAGGGCTGAATGTGATTAAGTCCGCTAACATCGGCAAGCACAAGGAAACGATTGATGCCGAGACCACGCCGCTGCGCGATCCCGAGCACTACATGTACGACTTCAACCTCGCCGACGTGACCGAAGTTTGGCGGCGCGGCAGTGTCATCGCTTCATGGCTGCTCGACCTGACGGCGACGGCGCTAATGGGCGATCCGCAGCTGGCGAAGTTTGCCGGACGCGTCTCGGATTCCGGCGAGGGTCGCTGGACCATCAAAGCCGGCATCGACGAAGGCGTGCCCACCAGCGTTCTGACCACCGCATTGTACGAGCGCTTCAGCTCGCGCGGCCAGGCCGACTTCGCGGACAAACTACTGTCGGCGATGCGATATGAGTTCGGCGGACATCTGGAAAAAGCGGCAGGGAAGTAAGGTTCCGCTGTACCCGATAGGTCTATGTGCCCCAGGTGCGGCCCTCTGTTGGCCTAACCTGGGGTTCCGCATCAACCCAGGTTAGTGTCCGACAGACGGACACGAACCTGGGCACAACTCAATTTTGTTATCGAGAGACACGATGAACGTTGAAATCTATCCGGATGACGCTTCGCTGGCCAAGCGGGCGGCTGGGGTTATTGCCGCCGATGCGCGTGCGGCAGTCGCGGCGCGCGGCCGTTTCGTGATGGCGGTCAGCGGTGGCAAGAGTCCATGGGTCATGCTGGCCGATCTTGCGGACGAAGACGTTCCCTGGGCCAACGTCCACGTCTTCCAGATCGACGAGCGCATCGCGCCCGCTGGCGATCCCGATCGCAACTACGTTCATCTGCGCGACAGTCTGCTGCAGCACGCGCCCATTCCGCCGGAACAGATTTATGCCATGCACGTAGAAGATCCGGACAGTGAAGCAGCCGCTAAGAAATACGCGCAGACGCTGGAGTCGGTTGCGGGTAAACCGCCGGTGCTCGATCTGGCGCACCTCGGCCTCGGTCCCGACGGCCACACGGCCTCGCTCATCCCCGGCGATCCGGTCCTCAACGTGACCGATCGCGACGTCGCGGTCACCGGCGTGTATCAGGGCCGCAGGCGCATGACCATGACGTATCCGGTGATCAATCGCGCGCGCAAAATCATGTGGCTGGTCAGCGGCAAGGACAAAGTCGACGCGATGAAGAAGCTGCGCGCCGCCGATCCCGCAATTCCTGGAGGCCGCATCAGTCAGACGCAGGCGATCCTGCTCGCCGACAAGGACGCAGCCGGGGAGTAGCCCTCGTACACCGAATTTCATTGGCTGAGATATCGTGCGATTTTGAAGGCCGTATCGAAGCCGCGACGCGGCACGCTCACGCTATAGCCTCCCACCACCAGTATCTTTCCATCCGCCTGAATGGCGATTCCGTTGGCACTGACTGAGGGTATCTGCGTCCCGCCACCGAATGCTGTCACCACGATGCCGCCGCTGCCGAAGGCACTGTCGAGTTGCCCGGAGCTGGTGTAGCGAGCCAGGGCAAATGCAGTTACGGAGGACTGGTTTGCAGTTCCCACCAGCACCGAGTTGCCGTTCGGGTCAACCGCCAAGCCGGATGTAGCCACAGCAACATAATTGGAGACCAAAGTAGTCGTGCCGCCATTGGTGCCGAAGCTCCCGTCGATGACTCCGGAGGCCAGATATCGAGACGCAGCGAAACCGGTGGTCGAAAGGCCATTCAACGGCAGGGGCGCGTTATTGGTCAGACTTCCGCCAACCACAAAATCCCCTGATGCGAGGAGCGCCAGGCCGGGAGCCGTTCCGGGGCTGGCCAACTGACCTCCGATGCCGAACGTAGTGTCGAGACTGCCGTTCGAATCGTATTGCGACAGAAAGCCACTGGCCGCGCTGGTCGATGTCACCAGAATCTTGCCGCTGGGCAGAACCGCCAGCGCGGTCGCGCCGAAACCGGCGGTCCTTGCGATGCCTCCGTTGCCAAAGCTGGTGTCTAGTGCGCCGGTGGGTAGTAGCTGGATTAACTTGCCATCGGCTATCAGGATGTTCCCGTTCGAGAGAACGACGACGCCGCTTCCGGCCAAGCCATCGATGAATGTCAGAGAAACGATTCCGCCGGTGCCGAAGCTGGAGTCAAGCGCGCCAGCCGGGGTGAAGCGCGCCACATAGGCGTCGAAGCCGCCGGCAACGGCCACGATCTTTCCATCCGATTGCAGAGTGAGGGAGGTGAACGGGCTTGCTTCCAGACTGGGAATGGAGACTATGCCGGAGCTGCCGAAGCTGGTGTCCAGGCTGCCATTGCTGTTGTAACGGATGATCGCCGGGACACTGAAATTCCTGCTGCCCGGAATGCCGCCGGCTACCACAATTTTTCCATCAGACTGGACGACCGCCGCATTGGCCGAGGCCGCGTTGCTGCCCTGCTGTTGGTCGCCGAAGTCCGTGGTGACGATTCCGTTCTGCCCGAAGGTTGGGTCCAGATGACCAGCCTGGGCAGCAGCATGCCGGCACGCGATGACCAAGACGATGGAGAGAATGAGCAACGAAATGCGACGAGATGAGATCGCGTTCATAGTTCCTCCTGTTATGTTGATCGCCTCAGCTTGGAGACAGAATCCGAGCTACGGTGGGCAGCGAGTCTATCGCGCCCGGCAGGCTGGTTTGTCAAAGGATTGTCACGACCGGGTCAAAACGAAGTCAACGGAGAGACTGGCTCAACAGAGCACGAGGTGCCCCAACTCATTCGCAGTTTTCGAATGAGTGGGAGGCGACGGACCAATAAGCTGCCAGAGTCTCACCTAGCGGCGCTTTTCTAGCGCCGAACAAGGCTCCAACCGAACGCAATAACATTCCTTTGATGATGGCCAACCGCAGCAAGAAGACCTGTCCCTTCGAGAAGTGTTTGCGGGCGTAGCGCAGCATGTTGGCATACCAGAAGAGCTGTTTGTCGCGGAAAGATAGCTGTCCCACACTGTGGGCACCGCTGTGGCGGAAGTGCGCGTCGGGGCAATAGAAGATCTTTCCGCTGTGATCGCGTAATCGCTTGCACAAATCGACATCCTCGAACCAGACGGGGAAGAACTGCTGGTCGAAGCCGCCGACTTTTTCTAGCGATGCCCGCCGGATTGCAAAGCATGCTCCGGCAGGCTGCTCGACCTCCTGTGGCTGCGAGTAATCGGCGTCGAGGCAGCGATAGCAACGGTTCACCGGATTGCCGGGCCAGAGCTGGTTGACCAGCGTCGCTTCGAAGATGAGTGCCCACAGCGTCGGCAGACGGCGGAAGGCGAAGCCGCGCGCGGGTTGACCGTCGGCTTCGAGCAGAGCGCCACCGACGGCATCGGCTCCGGTCGACTCCAGACAGCGCAGCATCGCCGCGATTGCACCGGGTTCGGCGATGGCATCTGGGTTCAGGATGAGGAACACATCTCCGGTGGCCTCGCGCGCGCCCTGATTTACGGCTGCGCCGAAGCCGCGGTTTTCCTGGTTGGCGAGCAGCCGCAGCGGATTCCAGGCGACAAATTCTTCGACGCGCTGCACGGTGTCGTCGGCCGACGCGTTGTCGACGACGATGATCTCGCACTGCTCGCGAGTCAGCGCTTCCAGGCAGGCAGTGATGGCCTTGCCGGAGTTGTGCGTCACGACAATGGCCGAGCAGCGCATAGTTTCCGGGAAGGACGCATTATAATCGTGCGGGCGTCGGAGGACGGCTGTCGCCGGCTGAAGCCGGCTCAGCCAACTAAAGAGATTGCCGTTACGGCGCAGCTGAAGCTGCGCCCCTTCAAAGCGCCGGATGTTCAAAGCGCCGGATGTTGAAGTCGCCCGATGTTCAAGCGCAAGATGCTCAAGCGCAAGATGCTCAAGCGCAAGACGGAAGAGATCATCGCATGTCCAGTACCACGTCAGTAGCCGGGAATACGAACTTGCAGATCATCGAGACCGCGTTGCCTGGTGTCCTCATCGTCAAGCCGCGAGTCTTTGCCGACCCGCGCGGCTTCTTCATGGAGACCTACCGGCAGAATGTGCTGGCTGAGGCCGGCATCCGCGACAATTTTGTGCAGGACAATCATTCGCACTCCTCGCGGGGGGTGTTGCGCGGGCTGCATTATCAGCTGCGCCAGCCGCAGGCGAAGCTTTGTCGCGTGGTGCAGGGCGAAGTGCTCGACATCGCCGTCGATATTCGTCTGGGCTCGCCGTCCTTCGGCAAGTGGGTGAGCGTCGTGCTCTCCGGCGAGAACCAGCAGCAGCTCTACATCCCCAAGGGATTCGCGCACGGCTTCGTTGTCCGCTCGGAAAGCGCTGACTTCCTTTACAAGTGCAGTGACTATTTCGACGGCGCCGACGATCGCGGCGTGCTGTGGAACGATCCGGCCATCGGCATTGACTGGCAGACCTCCGAGCCGATCCTCTCCGACAAAGACAAACGCTATCTGCGGCTCAATGAAATCGCGCACGAAAACCTGCCGCGATACCAGGAATGAGCGCGCACTCCACGGCGCCAGTCCGCCTGCTCCTCACCGGAGCCAATGGCCAGGTTGGCTGGAACCTGGAGCGCACGTTGTCGCCGCTGGGCGAGGTGATCGCCCTCACGCGCGATCAGCTTGACCTGGCCGACCTTGACGCTGTGGCGCAGACGGTGCGCGACACTGGGGCAAAGATCGTTATCAACGCCGCAGCCTATACGGCCGTCGACAAAGCCGAAAGCGAACCCGATCTCGCGCACGCGATCAACACTCTGGCGCCGGCCCGCATAGCAGCTGAGCTGGTGAAGACGGGCGGCACGCTGATCCATTACTCCACCGACTATGTTTTCGACGGAAGCAAACCGGATGCTTACATCGAGACTGATCCCACCGCGCCGCTGGGCGTGTACGGCCGCACGAAGCTTGAAGGTGAGCAGGGAGTGATCGCTACCGGCTGCGCCCACGTGATTCTGCGGACGAGCTGGGTCTACGACGTGCGCGGCAAGAATTTCCTGCGCACGGTTTTGCGATTAGCGAAAGATCGAGACGAGTTGCGCATGGTGGGAGATCAGTTCGGAGCCCCGACCTGGGCCCGCACCATCGCTGAAGCGACGGCCGCAATCGCCGTGCAGGTCCTGCGGCAGCCGGGCGAGCCCGACTGTGCCGAACGCGGCCTGTTTCATCTAACCTCTTCGGGACAGACCTCGTGGGCGGGATTCGCCAAGGCGATCCTCGAGGACTATGAAGACCTGGTGGACTGGCCGGCGGAGACCGGAGAATTTGGCGGCGAGCTGAAAGCCACGCGGGTAGTGGAGATCACGACCGAGGAATATCCAACGCCGGCTAAACGTCCGCGGAATTCGGTGCTGTCGAACGCGAAGATTCAGGCCGCCTTTGGCATCACTATGCCGGAATGGCGCGGCCAGTTGCGGCTTGCCATGCAGGATGCGATTCGCTGATAATGACGGTTAATCTTTTGTCAAACTTCTCATCCCCCTGAAATCATTTGGGATCAATTCACCACGGAGGCACGGAGAACGCGGAGAGATGTTTCTGATTTGATCGATCCGTGATCCCGGTGTCTGCGTGGTGGATGTTTTTCGTCTCAACCTGTAGGAACGGAGAACTATGAAGGGCATCGTCCTGGCGGGTGGTATCGGCTCGCGCCTGTCCCCCCTGACCCGCGTCACCAACAAGCACCTGCTCCCGGTGTACGACAAACCCATGATCTTTTACCCGTTGCAGATTCTGGTCGACGCCGGCATCCGCGACATCCTGATCGTCACCGGCGGCCATAATGCCGGCGACTTCCTTCGCCTGCTGCAGAACGGCAAGGAATTCGGACTGGGGCAGCTGAGCTTCGCTTACCAGGAAGGCGAAGCCGGCATTGCCGACGCGCTGCGCCTGGCTGAGCCTTGGGCGCGTGGCGACAAAATCTGCGTGGTGCTGGGTGACAACATCATTGAGGGCGACATTAAGGACGCGGCGACCAAGTTCGAGGAGCTCGAAAAGGGTGCGATGGTGATGCTGAAGCAGGTGGAAGATCCCGAACGCTTCGGCGTGCCGGTCTTCAAGGAAGGGCGCATCGTCAACATCGAAGAGAAGCCTAAGAAGCCGCAGTCGTCCTACGCTGTGATAGGCGTGTACTTCTACGACGTCAGCGTCTTTGATCGTATTCGCCGGCTGAAGCCTTCGGGCCGCGGCGAGTACGAAATCACGGACGTCAACAACAGCTACATCGAAGAAGGAACGCTGCACCACAGTATGCTCGAGGGCTGGTGGACCGACGCGGGCACGTTCGAGTCGCTGTGGCACGCCAGCAACATGGTGCGCGAAAAAGTTCTGCGAGGCGCAAAAGAGACGGCCGGGGTGCGTGGCGAATGAAGCTATTAGTGACCGGCGGCGCGGGATTCATCGGCTCCAACTTCGTTCACCAGGCGATTGCCAAGCATCCGGACTGGAAGATCGTCGTCCTCGACAGCCTTACCTACGCGGGCAATTTGAAGAACCTTGAACCGGAGTTGGGCGAAGGCCGCTGCGAATTTGTGCAGATGGATATCTGTGATCGCGGTGTCGTCGAGCAGGTGCGCGGCTGCGACGCGGTGATTCATTTTGCCGCCGAGAGCCATGTCGATCGCAGCATTGAAGATGCGTCGGCGTTCGTGCGCACCAATGTCGACGGCACGCACAACATGCTGCAAGCGTGTCGCGCCGCGGGTGTGCCGCGGTTCGTGCACGTCTCGACCGACGAAGTGTACGGCAGCCTGGGCGACGAAGGACTTTTTCGCGAAGGCTCGCCGATCCAGCCCAACAGTCCGTACTCGGCGACCAAGGCATCGTCGGACCTGCTGGTGCTGGCCTACGTGCATACGCACAAGTTTCCCGGCATCGTCACGCGCTGCTCGAACAACTACGGGCCGTATCAGTTTCCCGAGAAGTTCATTCCGCTGATGATCGCCAACGCCATGGCCGGCGAAAAAGTGCCGGTGTACGGCAAGGGCGCGAACGTGCGCGACTGGATTCACGTCGACGATCATTGCAGCGCGCTGCTCACCGTGCTGGAGAAGGGCCGAGAGGGCGAAGTCTACAATGTCGGCGGCGGCTGCGAGATGCAAAACATTGACGTGGTGAAGCTGATCCTGAAGGCGTTGGGAAAAACTGAAGAGCTGATCCAGTTCGTCACCGACCGCCCGGGACACGATCTGCGCTACGCCATCGACTGCTCAAAGCTAGAGCGCGAACTGGGATGGACGCCGCAAGTGCAGTTCGACAAAGGGCTGGCGGCGACGATCCAGTGGTATCGCGATAATCAAGAGTGGCTGAACGACGTGCGCAGCGGCCAGTATCGCGATTACTACCAGCGGCATTACACGCAGCGAGAAAAGACCTTCGCGCGATAAGAGAAGCGACTAGCAGTCTAGCGACTAGCTATGATCCGGGTGCCCCATGTCTCGCGCCTTTCGAGACGTGGGGTTTTTCAATGCAGAAGATTAGCAGTCCCTGCGGGGTTCGGACGTCCACTAACGATCACCCCGCCCTGAAGGGCGGGGCTATCATCTTCCGCGCTTACGGCGCTTGTGCGTTCCGGTTCGCAATTTTCTTCCGTCGCAAAACTCCCGACGTGTTCACCATTCTTCCCGACACAATTTTCGACGGCCTCGCTGTTCCTAACGAGCGACAGTCCGACTCTGCAGATAGCTCCCCTCGCGCCGTGGCAACGTCGTCGCAATGATGATCACCGCCAGCAGCATCACCACGATCACGAAGACGCTGCCTTCCGGGCCGGTGCTGCCGCCGCTCAGGATCGGCTTGCCTGCCGGATGCGTCGCCAGCAGATGATGCCGCACCATTAATCCGCTGTCGGCCACGCCGTAGAGGAACGATTGCGACCAGTCCCACGCGGTGTGGAATCCGATGGCCCACCAAAGCGAGCCGGTGCGCCACAGGCTGAAGCAGAACAGCAATCCGGCGGCGCCCGCGCAGACCTCTCCAATCGGTGACTCGCCGGGGTTGCCGGTGTGTCCCAGGCCGAACAGGATGGAGAAGAGAACCGCTGCGGTCCAGAATCCCAAGGCCTCGCTGTGGCGGGTTTTGAAGATCACGCGGTACAGGCCGGCGAATCCGCGCGTCAGCGTGTATTGCAGGTAGCCGCGCGTGAGGTACTCCTCCAGCAAACCGACAAGCAAAAATCCGGCCAGCCACATCGCGCCGTAGCGCACGACGTCGACGCCGAAGAGCAGGCGGCTGTCGATGACCAACAGCTTGCTGCTCCAGAGAATCAGGAACAGCGTCGAGAGACAGACAAAGCCCCAGCCCAATCCGGCAAAAAAGCGCGTGACCTTGCGAATGCCGTCCAGTCCGTAGACGGAGTTGGGACGGCGCTCGATCTTTGACATGATCCAGCTGACGAGCAGGACAATGAGAAACGGAATCAGCTCATTCAGGATGGCGAACTGAATGCCGATTGCTTCATGAGCTTCTCCTTTATGGGGCGGATGAATCTTGATCGCGATTTCGTGCGCGCAAAACATCAGCGCACCGAAAATGACCGCGAAGATGAGCAGGCTCCAGCCGGCGCGCAGCCCGTCGGCGCCGATGAAGATGCGGCGAAGAAGCGGAGGCCGGGGCGGAGCCACGGGTTCGAGTGCGCTTTCGGTTGCGAGCGGTTGCAGGCGGTCAGGGTTCAAGGTTCTCCTCGTGCTGCAAGGGTCTCATACGCAAGTGAGAGACGGATAGTTCCAGGAAAGTGGCTACCCTGCGGGGGCTGTCATCCCGACCGACGGCTTCAGCCGGAGCGAGGGAGCTGCTGTCTGTTCGCAGCGGGATGTACCACCGCGACGCAAAGCAGGTTCCTTCACTCCGCACTCGCCAACCACGCGAGCGCTGCGGTCGGGATGACAACCTCAAATTCGACATCATGACTGCTCATTCAGCCGCTTTTCCTGCTCCCGCAGATACACCTCCACCGCCGCTTTGCCCTCGTGCTGCGCCCATTCGGCTGGCGTGGCGTGCCACATGGTGTCCTTCCAGTCCAGCTTCGCCCCGCGTTCCAGCAGCAGCTTGACCACGTCGAGATAGCCCGCTCCGGCGGCCTGATGCAACGGCGTCGAGTGCGAGTGTCCGCCGACAGGGTTGTAGCGGTTCGGATCTTCGCCGGCATCGAGCAGCAAGCGCACGATCCCCAGATGTCCGAATTGCGAAGCCAGGGCGAGCGCCCAATGACGATCCTCGGCGGTGGCGGAGGGCAGCAATCGCCGCGCATCCTCGATCCGTCCCATCGCCGCTGCCAATGATAAGTCCAAGCGCGCTCCGCGATGCAGCAAGGCATGCACAGCAGGGAATTCGCCATGAATAGCTGCTGTCCGCGTGGCACTGTTGGGGTCGGCGCCGCGGTTGCAAAGAAGGTCGATGGTGGAAACCTGTGCGCCCGACTGGCGCGCCACCAAGCTGCTGGCGACGAGCATCAGAGTTTGGTCGAGCGCTTCCTGCGTGGTGCCGGCGTCGAGGATGACTCGCGCGATCTCGACAATGTTGGTGGGCAGCGAGTCATGGCGAGTGGGATTCTCCGCGATGAACTCCAGCAGCGTGGGATTGCGGAAATAGTTCGTACCTTCGAGCAAGACCTGTTGCTGCGCCAGCTTCGGATGCTGCTTCAAATGGGTGCGCAGCCCCGCGGCGTCGCCGGCGTCAAGAAGATCGACGGCGCGGCGGAACGCTGGATCTTCGATGCGCTCGTGATGCGGCAGGTCGAGACGATCGGCAAGCGTGGGCTTCTCGATGCGCTTCTTTAATCGAGGCCAGCTGGGGAAGCCGTGCTCACGCGCGATGGTGAGTTGCGCGTCGGAAAGCTTCAGATCGGCGGCAAAGATTTCCGCGTCCGTGGCTTTGGCGAAGCGAGGGTGAAACTCGCGAATGATCTGTGCAATCTCGGGTGAGCGTGACGCGTGCGCCTTGAGCAAATCTTTGGCTTGATGTTTGAGGTGGTCGAGCCTGGGATTGGGTGGAAGCGGATGAACCGGCATGGCGAACTTCCTTTCTATGCGCCCGAGGTCCGCATGGACGGGCAGAAAGTTAGTTCGTAGCGACGGGTTGTCGTGATCGGGTGGACTTCTGTCCTTTCCGCGGACCGGATGCGCCCCATGCGCTGGAGGGATATTAGCACGAGAAGAGTGTCGCCGGCTGAAGTCGGCTCTGGTGCTATGTGCTGGCTATCCCAGGGTTCCGCTGCGCGTAACCTGCCCTGAGCGGAGCCGGAGGGTCCTGGGCTATCATGACGATCGCCCTTCGGGCTCGGCCCCTTGTAGCTGCACAGTGGAGCGCAGCGAACTTCGAGGCTCGTCTCGATACTCGATAGAGGTTGTCATCCCGACTGAGACCTTCAGTCCTGCTGTTCGTGGCTCAGCGATACCCGGGCCCGCGGACAGCAGATCCTTCGACCACGTTCGGATGACAATTCATAACCGGACGCAATGCATAAGCGATGTTCTGGCGCAACGGATGCTGGGACCAGCCGCACAAAAATGAGTTTGGCCGCAAGGTGCGGGGTGCCGGGTCCAATCCGGCAGCGTAAAGTGTCTGGGTGGGGAAGCGGGTTTCGTTTTTGACAAAAACACTGCATCCTCCGGAGCTTATAACCTTCTAATCGATATAAGGTGGTTAGCGATGGCAATTGGAGACACGACTTACGTCGACGGCGTCCGCGAGCAGTTGCTGGCCGGACGCGCGCGCCTCAGCGATGTTCTGGGGCAGAGCCAGAGCGAGCAGATGGTGCGCCTGCTGGAAGAAGTTGACAGCGCCCTGCATCGTATCGATCACGGCCGCTTCGGGGTCTGTGAAATTTGTCAGGGAACGGTAGAGGACGAGCGGCTGCGGGAGAATCCGCTGGCCCGGGTCTGCCTGGACTGTCTGACCCCCAAGCAGATGCGCGCCCTGGAGTACGACCTCGAATTGGCTGCTCAGATCCAGAAGGGCCTGCTGCCGCCGCGCGATGTCGCCTTCTCGGGTTGGGACGTCGGCTACCACTACGAGCCTGCGGGAGTAGTCGGCGGCGATTATTGCGACCTGATCGAAGGTCAGAACGGCGAGCTTCACTTTGTGATGGCCGATGTGTCGGGCAAAGGCGTGGCGGCGGCGATGCTGTCATCGAATCTGCGCGCCGTTTTTCGTTCGTTGATTCCGCTGGGCCTGGGCACCGAAGAGTTGATGAGCCGGGTGAGCCGTCTGTTCCGCCAGAGCGCGCTGCCCACGCAGTATGCGACCGTGGTCTGCGGCAAGGCGACGCTCGATGGCGAGATCGAGATCATCAATGCGGGACATCTGCCGGTATTGTTGGCGAGCGACTCGGGTATCAGCAGCTTTGAGAGCACCAGCCAGCCGCTGGGCATCTTCGACGATCAGAAGTTTACGGCCGCGAAGGGCACTTTGCGCGCGGGCGATACCGTGGTGCTCTATACCGACGGTATTTCGGAGGCCGAAGACGATGGCGGCAGCGAGTATGGTATCGAGCGATTGCGGCAGGTGGTTGATCAACATTGTTCAGGCTGCGCGGAGAGGCTCATCGAAGCCTGCAAGAAAAATTTGGAAGAGTTTCGCGGTACCCGCGAGCGCTTTGACGATGAGACGCTGCTGGCGATACAGTACGCGCCGGCGGCTGGACACAGTCATAGCGCCGTCGTCTAGAACATCTCAGCGCCCGATACGGGGCTGAAGAGATAAGTACCCCTATACCGCGAAGGATCCTTCGGGCCGTAGGGGCCCTTTGACTCCGGGGTGCGAAGGCGGCACGCCCGCGCTCAGGATGACACAAAATATCAATGTTGAGACTGCTGCTCCGCCTCAGCGGCACGTTGTCGCGCGCGCTGTGCATCGGCAGGACGTCCCGACAACTGGTAGAACTGCGCCAGCCTGCGCCACGGCGCGGGAACATCAGGCTGGAGGTTCGCGGCCCGTTCCTGATATTCCGTGGCGCGCTGCATATTGCCGAGCGCCTGCCAGGCGGCGGCCTGCCCCTGCGCCACTTTGAATTCGAAGAAGCCGTTGTCGGCTGCCTTGAGCGCCGGGGGCGTGCCGGCGGCGGCTTTGTCGAGAACCCGCAGAGCGTTCTCGGGCTGGCGGAGCTGGAGGTAGATGTATCCCAGGTCCTGCCAGACCAGGTAGGGGCGCGGAGAAAATTGCGCTTCCTGTTCCATGGCATCGGTCGCGGCCAGCACGCGATCGCGCTTCGCGTAGCTGCGCGCCAGCGCACCCCAGGTGTCGGCGCTGGGCTGCAACTGGATTGCCGCCCGATATTCCGCTTCCGACTCGTCCAGCTTGCCCGCGGCAAAGAGCAGGTCGGCGTAGCTACGGTGCAGGGGCGCGACTTTCGGATCGATGGCCAGGGCCTTCTCGAATGCGGCATGCGCCTCGGAGTTGCGTTCGAGAGCAGCCAGCGTGATCGCCGTATCCATCCAGGTATTGAATTCCCCGGCGCGGCCTGTGCGCATCACGGCTGAGGGCAACGATGCGGTCGCGCAATTCACCGGGAAGCGCTGGATCAGCGCCGCGTTCCCGGTTGAGCGGCGCACGAAGACCGCCGAACGTTCGTCGAAATACACCGGACTCCACTGGCTGCTGTTGCAAAAATTGTAGAGCAGTACGGGCGGCACGCCGTCGTAGCGCGTCAGGGCCAGGATCACGGCATTGATGTTGTAGCGCGCAGTTTCGTCCTGCCAGACCTTCGCGTCCGGTGAGGCGTATTCCAACTCCGTCAGCGTGGCCAGGTGCGGCGGCCCGTAGAGCGTGTCGCGGCCGTCGATGTAAACCCGGCGACCGGGACCGAGGCTCCAGGCGGCATATCCGCCGGCGGCGTACGTGTTCAGAATCTCGCCGGGAACGCTTTCGCGTTGGATGAACTCCGCCGCTCCCTTGGGAAACCATTGGCAGAGTCCCGCTCCGAAGACGGCTTCGTCACCCTGGGCGCGATATTGATGGCCACTCGCGAGATCGAAGGAGCGCGCGGCCGCAAGGACGATCAGGCAGGCAACGGCGACGCTGGCAACCGCGGAACGGATTCGCGGCGCTCGCATCCAGCGTCCGATGGTGGCCCAGGCGAGCGACCATTGCGGGGCTGCGGCGACGATCACAACGCAGGCGAAGACGGCGCCCATGCGCACGGCGTGGACGGCTGGGTAGGTGGATCCGAGTAACAGAATTGCAGGCGCCCATTGACCACGCAGCAGGGCGATTGCGCCGGCGATCAGGGCGATCGCCAGCAGGAGGTAGATGGCGCCGTCGGTCTGGCGCAGGAAGATTGTGCGGCTGATCGTCGCCCAGTTTATGGGAATGGGTGCCCACTCGTTGATCCACAACTGTCCCTGCTGGTAGGCCTGTTGCTCCAAGGCGAGGCCGTGGTAGATCCGCCAGCCCCAGGGATTGACCAGGGTCGCCAGTGCGGTTGCGACCAGCCATGGCCAGGCGCGGCGCAGCTTGTCCAAGGCCGCTCGACGCCGCTCGACACCGAAAGCCATTTCCAAAACTTCGGCGGCGACATAGGCGGCAACCAGACCCAAACCCGAGAAGAATCCGAAATGAAGATTGACCCAGGCGATCATCAGCAGCGGCAACAGCCAGAGGCGGGCGCGGCCGGTCCGGTAGTTCTCCCACAACAGCGACAGGTAGGCGGCGAACAGGAGAATGCTGAACATGTCCGCGCGCGGCGTGGTGCGGGCGGCGATCAGAGGGACAGCGAGGATGGCGATAGCCGCACCGGCGGCGGAGTTACGCCGCAATAAAATCGCGATGGTTCCGACGCAGGCGGCAGCGCCGATCCAGGAGATCAGCGCAAAGCCTCCCACACGATAGGCGAGATAGAAGAAGATTTGTGAGCCCAGCGGATAGATCCACGGCTGTCCCGGCATGGTGTAGGACAGAACGTCGATGCGGGGGACCTGGTGGTGCTCGATGGCCCAGCGGCCCGTCGCCATCTGCCAGCCGAGATCGAAGTCCTGCACCGTACGCAGTCCGGCGAAGAAAGCGTAGGCGAGCGCGGCCAGCGACAGGATGACGAAGAGGCAGCGTCCGAAAGAGGCGTCGTTTGCGGAGACCTCTTGCTGATCAAGAGTTACAGCTGGTGGGGACGACGTCATTCCGGGGGAATCGTAGCACAGATGCGAGAGTGATTCTGGCGTGGATAGCTCGCGCGCTAAGGAGTTTAAAGCGGAGTGAGGGGACCTGCTGTCAGGAGGCAGTCTTGCCCGGTGCGGGGCAGCAGGTCCGTCGACTACGTTCGTCCCCTTTGGCTCCTCACTTCGCTCAGAATGACAATTCAAGATTAGACCCTGCGGGTGCTGGCTTCGTTCAGGATGACAAATCAAGGAGTAATCAACGGTTTCGTTCGCCGGAGAGCCGGTTTGGCCGGGAGAGCTTTAAAGACCAACCCCACGAAACGATTGTGATATCGTTTTCCCACTCCTAATCAGAGATGTTGCTGGCCATGTTGGGTGGACGCCGTCGCCGGCTGTCGCTCGTCGCAGCAATACATTTTTTCAAGGAAAGCCGTGGATCATGCCAACCGATACGAACGCTAGAGGACTCGCCTCCAAAGTCACCGTAAGTTTGTTCTTGTTGTGTCTGCTGTCGGGGATGTTGTTAGCGCAGGATCCAGGATGGCCGCGCACCATCACCAAGCCCGGCGGAAAGCTGGTGCTGTACCAACCGCAGATCGACGATTGGCAGAACTACCAGGTTGTGGACGGCCGCATGGCTTTCACGGTCACGCCGACTGGCGGGCAGAGCCATGTCGGCGTGGTGACGGTGCAGATGAAGTCGGTGGTCAACATGGACGACCACACAGTTTTGCTCAGCGATCCCAAGATCACCAGCATCTCGTTTCCGTCCCTCGACCCGGCGACCACGGCGAAGATGGACGAGTTGATGAAGACCTTCCTCAATCCGTCGGCGACCATGAACATATCGCTGGAACGGCTGGTGGCGAGCGTGAAGAAGACGCAGACACCGCCGGCGGCGCAGGTAAACAACGACCCGCCGGAAATCTTCGTCAGCCTGCGTCCGGCAATTCTCCTGATGGTGAACGGGCCGGCGACCATGGCGCCCATTGCGCAAACAGATCTGCAGTTCGTGGTCAATGCCAACTGGCCCGTGTTCTTCGAGGCCTCGAGCTCCAACTACTACCTTTTCGACGGCAAGGGCTGGCAGACAGCGAAGGGCGTGCAGGGTCCATGGAACGCTACTGCTCAATTGCCCAAACAGATGTCGAAGGTTCCGCTGAACGCGAACTTTGCTGACCTGAAGGCCTTCATCCCGGCGCCTCCGGGAAGTGCGGCGAGCGCTCCGATGGTCTACTACAGCGCGAGCCCGGCCGAGGTCGTCGTGTTCAACGGACGGCCGGAGTGGACAGCGATTCCTGGCACGCAATTGTCCTACGCGTCGAACACCGACAGTCCGGTCTTCAAGTACGCACCTACTGGAGCGTTCTACTACTTGACCTCGGGACGATGGTTCACGTCGACAACCCCTCTGCGCGGCGGGTGGACCTTCGCGACCTACAGCCTGCCGCCCGACTTCAAGAGCATTCCGGCGAGCAGTCCTCCGGGAAGTGTTCTGGCTTCGGTGCCCGGAACACCCGAGGCGGAAGACGCGGTGCTGATCGCGCAGATCCCGACCACCGTAACCGTCAACGCCGCTGAGGCTCCCAAGGAAGTTCAGGTGTCGTACGTGGGAGCTCCGCAGTTCGTGCCGATCACGGGCACCACCATGCTGTATGCGACCAACACGCCGAACAAGGTCATCCAGGTTGGCGCGCAGTACTACCTCTGCTATCAGGGAGTGTGGTTTCTTTCAGCGACGCCGGCGGGGCCGTGGGTGGTTGCGCAGACGGTGCCTCAGGTGATCTACACCATCCCGCCGAGTTCACCGGTCTACAACGTGACCTACGTGACCCAGGTGTATTCCGACGGAAATGTGCAGGCCAGTTACACTGCGGGATACATGGGAGCATTCATCATGGGAGCGACGGTGGGCGCGATCGTGTGCAGCGGCACGGGCTATTACTATCCGCCCTACGTTTATCACGGCTACTACTATCCCTACGCCTCGACCTACGGCTATCACACCTACAACTCTTACACCGGAGCCTACGGCTATGGGGGCGCGGCTTACGGACCGTATGGCAGCGCTCATTGGGGAACATCGTATAACCCGAACACCGGAACCTATGCGCGCGGCGCCAGCGCGTCGAACGCGTATGGCTATCGTGCGGCGGGACAGGCCTATAACCCATACACCGGCGCTTACGGAGCGACGCGTCAGGGCGGCAATGCCTACGGATCATGGGGACAGTCGGTGGTCAGCAAGAATGGCAACACCGCGTATACGCAGCACGCGTCGAATGCCTACGGTTCGGTGGGAACGGTGCAGACTTCGCAGGGTGGAAAGGGCGCCGCTACCAGCACAGCTTACGGGAACACGGCAGCGGGTAAGACTTCCAGTGGCGACATGTACGCCGGCCACGACGGCAACGTCTACAAGAACACTGGCTCGGGCTGGCAGAAGTACGACAACGGCAGCTGGAATGACGTGAACAAACCAACCCAGCAGCAGGCGCAGCAGAAGACGCAGAGCTACAGTCAGCAGCATCCGAACAGCGGAGCAGGGAACTACTCGTCACAGCCGAAGCCGACGGGATCAAGCAGCGGAAGTTACTCGCAGCCAAAATCGATGGGCTCGACCAGTGACTTGAATCAGGAGGCGCAGGACCGGCAGCGGGGTGCGACCGAAAGCCAGCGCTACTCGCAAGGACAGCGCTCAGGCTGGGGCGGCGACCGCAGCGGCGGCGGTGGCGGACGGAGTTGGGGCGGACGTCGCTGACTGATCCTCAACGACTCGTTCAGTCAGGTTTCTGCGCAACGTAGAGCCGGCGCAGCAGCCGCTTCGCGCTGGTGAGCTCGTAAACGCACGTCAGAAAAAGTTGGATGCCTGCGAAATTCTCCGCGCCTTCGATCGAGCGCAGAGCTGCTTCGCGCTTCGCCCGGGCATCGTGCCAACGCTTGGCGATGGCGGCGGCTTCTGTGCTGGTGTCGGTGACGCTCACAAGCTGGAAACCGGTCTGCTGCAGCAGGCGTTCGTTCTCCCCCGGCGGACTGAAGACGTAATAGCCGATCGAACTGCGCGTGGCGATTTCACCATTCGTTACTGTTCCCCCGATGATCAGAGCGTCACTGAACAGCAGCCGCGCCCCGGGCTTGAGCACGCGGAAGAGTTCAGCCAGCAGGGCCGCGCGTCCGGGAATGTGGCATAGTACATCGTTGGAGAAGACGGCATCGAAGGCCGCGTCGGCAAATGGAAGTTTCTGCGAAACGTCGCAGGGCTCGAAGCGTGCCTGCTTCACATTTCGCGATGCCGCCAGTTGATTGGCCGTGGCAATTCCCGAACTGTTGATGTCGACACCAAGAATGCGGCAGCCGATGGTTTCCGCAAGTTGCAAGGCATAGCGTCCGGATCCGCAGCCGACTTCCAGCACGTAAGAATGCGACGAGAGGCCCAGGATTTGGGGAATCTCGGCGGATTCGGCGCTGCTGACCCAGCTGGTCTGGCCAAGATCTTCTCCGTAAGTCTCAAAGCGGACCTGGCGATACACCTCGTCGCTGTAGTGGCCATAAGCGTTGTTGTAGAGATCGACTTTTGCGGACATGGGAAGCTCAACTCCAAATTGTATTCGCGACGGTTTGAAAGGGCACGGCGTCGCCATATGTCGAAAGCAACAGCTTTGAAGGGGCACGGCTTCAGCCGTGCCGTAGAACTTCATATAATTTTTCCGGCGAGGCGGCCTTCAGGGCGATGAGCCCTCCCTCAGGAATTTGCAGCGCTTTACCACAATTTAGCAAACCCACGATATACCGATGCGTTCCCGCGGGTTAATAATGCTTGGCGTCGTTATTGGCCGAACGACAACCACATCAGTTCAGGGAGCTTGCAATGCATTCTTCGCTCGGCCGTTTCGCAACAGGCCGCCGCACTATGTTCCTCCTCGTCGCTCTCGGCATAGTTTCGCTGCTGGCCATCGCGTCACAGCCAGCACACGCGCAGAGCTACAACGTGATCTACAACTTTCCCGGCGGCAGCAGCGGCGCCACCCCGTACGCGGGGCCGACACTCGATGCCTACGGAAATCTTTATGGCAGCACCTATCTCGGCGGCGCGACAGGCAATGGCACCGTCTATCGAATGACGTACAACGGTTCTTCCTGGGTGTACACGACCCTGTACAGCTTTTTCGGTGTGCCGGACGGCTCCGGGCCGGCCTTCGGTTCTCTCGCCATCGGCCCTGACCGCAGGCTCTATGGAACGACCGAGGGCGGCGGAGTCTTCGGCACGGTCTGGAGTGTCCAACCGAAGGCGACCACTTGCGACAGTTCCGATTGTTTATGGAAAGACACGGTGCTGCATCGCTTCGGCAACGGACAGGACGGCTCGCAACCCATCGGCGGCGCGACCGTCGACGCCACGGGTAACGTCTATGGAACCGCAAATCTCGGAGGCGCCTCAGGTAACGGCGCGGTGTTCGAAGTCACGCACACCGGAGGAAACTGGAACGAAACTCTGCTCTACAGCTTCACCGGAGGCGCGGACGCAGTGAACCCGGTGGCCGGGGTCACACTGGATGCGTTGGGAAACCTCTACGGCACATCCTCGTTCGGCGGCGCCAATGGCGTCGGCGCGGTCTATACACTGGTTCACAGCCAGGAAGGATGGCGGGAGAGTGTCATCTACAGTTTCCAGGGCGCTAGCGACGGGCAGAATCCGGTCGGCGGCGTGATCCTGGATCAAGCCGGCAATCTCTACGGCACTACGTTCGATGGCGGCGACAACGGCGGAGGCACGGTGTATGAATTATCGCCTTCCCGTCAGGGTTGGACGTTTACCACGCTCTACAGCTTCACCGGCGGTTACGGAGGCCCGTATAACGATCTGACCTGGGATGCGAGTGGAAACCTTTACGGCACCGCAAACGGCGATGGCGCGTTCGGTCTCGGCTCGGTCTTCAAGCTGACACATGGCGACAACAGCTGGACTCTGACCGACCTGCACGACTTCGCCGGCGGCAACGACGGCGCGTCACCGTATGGCAGCGTCGCCGTCGATGGCCAGGGAAATGTTTTTGGCACGGCATCTGTGGGCGGCGCAAATAATCAGGGCGTGGTGTTTAAGATCACGCCGTAGATGCTCGGAGTTTCGTATTTATTAATGGTGCCGAAGAAGGGACTCGAACCCCCACACCCTTGCGGGTACATGGACCTGAACCATGCGCGTCTGCCAATTCCGCCACTTCGGCACGGGTGGAAGCGAGTGTGAAGTCAACTCGCTGGTCAGGAAGCAAATTGATTGTACAGGCAGCGAGGCGAGATTCGCAATCTTCGCTGTTCGCTTTTCACCGGACCTGCCGTTCGCTGGCCTTGTGCCCAGTGCGCGGACCGCAGATCCTTCGACTGCGTTCGGACGCTGCGCGTCCTCACTCCGCTCAGGATGACAATTCATTGGGATGAGCTAAAAGCGATAAGCCGTCTTCTAACTTGCCGCTTCGGCTGCTTCGCCGGCCTGTGCGCCGTATTCTTTCAGCTTGTTGTGCAGCGTCTTCAGGCTGATGCCTAAAATCTCCGCGGCGCGTGTCTTGTTGTTGTTGGTCGCTTCCAGCGTCTTGAGGATGAGGAGCCGCTCGGCTTCGTCGACAGTGGTGCCGACTCCCAGACGCACCGCATTGGCTTCCTGCACAGGCGCGCGAGGAACCACCTGACCGAAGCCCGGGGGCAGATGCTTCAGCTCAACCACTGCGCCATCGCATACGATGACCGCGCGCTCCAGCGTATTGCGCAGCTCGCGGACGTTGCCCGGCCAGGCATAGGCCTGGAAGGCGCTGGTCACCGCGTCACTCATTCCGGCGACGCTGCGATTGTGTTTCTCGTTCATGTCGGCCAGGATGGCTTGTGCCAGCGCGACCAGATCTTCTTTATGTTCGCGCAGCGGCGGCAACTGAATGTTGAAGACATTCAGGCGGTAGAACAGATCATTGCGAAGATGGCCCTGGGCAACCGCATCCTCCGGGACCTTGTTGGTGGCGGCCAATACGCGAACGTCAACCGAGGTCTCGCTCTTGCTTCCCAGGCGGCGCAGCTTGCGGTCTTCGAGGACGCGCAATAATTTCGCTTGCGTGCCGATCGGCATCTCGCCAATCTCGTCGAGCAGCAGCGTGCCGCCTTCGGCTAATTCGAAGCAGCCGATGCGGCGTTCGAGTGCGCCGGTAAACGCGCCTTTCTCGTGCCCGAAGATTTCGCTTTCGATCAGCGTCTCGGGAATGGCGGCGCAGTTGATGGCCACGAACGGCTTCGACTTGCGCATGCTGAGCGAGTGAACCGTGCGTGCGACCAGCTCTTTGCCGGTGCCGCTCTCGCCGGTGATCAGGACGGACGCGGTGCTGGGCGAGACCATTTCGATCAGGCGAAAAACTTCCTGCATGCGTTTCGACGGCCCGACCAGCGAGCCCAGAACTCCGATATCGCGCAGCTTGCGGCGGCTGGCTTCCAGCTCGCGTTCGGTGCCGCGCAGCCGTGAGGCATTCTGAAGAATGTTGCGCAGCCGGGTCGGGTTCACCGGCTTCTCGATGAAGTCAAAGGCGCCGCTTTTCATGGCGGTGACGGCGGAATCGATGCTGCCTTGCGCGGTCAGAAGAATGACGGCGACCTGCTGGGGTTGGGCGGCAATGTTCTCGAGCAACTGCATGCCGTCCATGCGGGGCATACGCAGATCGGTGATGACGATGCCGGGATTCCACAGCTCCACGGCCTGCAGGCCTTCAACACCGTCGCTGGCGGTTTCGGCTTCGTACCCCCAGGCGCGAACCAGTTCCGCCAGGCCTGTCCGCTCGTTCTCTTCGTCCTCGACAATTAAAACTTTTTCTTGAGTCATGGGGAACGTCTCGCACCATCAACCGTCTGACCAGTAGCGGATCAGAATTTACTATGGAACAGCAGCTTAGATGCGAATGGAAGCTGGGTCGACATCCGCAAGTCCCGCCTTGTTTCGCATCGCGCCATGAGGCCGGCATTCATCGCGAGTAACATCGTATTAAATAAGGTAACACTTCCGAGGCACTACGGACCGAGCGAGCGAATATGATCGAGGAATGCTAATGTTTCGTAGGCGGCACGCGCATCGGTCGCCGGCGGACGGGAGGAAGCATGCATCGTCACGCGATTTTGTTGTGGACGATTGTCGGGGCAGCCTGCGTTAGTTTGGCGCAGAGCTCTTCGTCACGCGCAGGCCAGAGCTCGGCGCCCTCGCCGGACGCCGCCTCGCAGGCCGCCGATTCGGCCTCGACCCAGACCAGGGGGCACCGGACGATTGCGATCGAGTTGAGCAAGTCGCTCGACGCGAAAAAGCTGAAGCCGGGTGACTTGGTAAAGGCCAAGATCACGTCAGTCTTTGAGATTGGTAACGGTAAAGTAGTGCCTATCGGCTCGACCGTCCAGGGTCATGTAACCGAGGCGGTGGCGCGAGCGAAGGGGGAAGTGCAGTCATCGCTGGGGATTGCGTTTGACAGTATTGTGCTCAAGGATGGCCAGCAGCTTCCGCTAAAGGCCACGATTCAAGCGGTGGCCGCGCCGCCGGAATGGCCTGTTAGTAACCCTGCCAGTGGCAACCAAGGCATGGGGCAGCCTCCGGTGATGGGTCCAGGGACGCCAACCAACCCCTCCGGCGTGCCGTATCCGGGAGGAGCAGGCAATCCTGCGGGCGGCTATCCCCCGCCAAATTCGCCCTACCCGCAACATCCGACAGGACAATCAGATACCGCAAATTCTCCGGCATTGGGACCGCAGTCCACTGGGGTTATCGGGTTGCGCTACGTGACTTTGCAACCGAATTCGCGCCTCACCTCAAGCGATAAGGACCTGAAGCTGGAGGCTGGTACGGCGATGATTCTTCAGGTACAAGATCAGTAACTACTGCAAGATACGATCTCTAGAGCGGCAAGATAAAAGTTTTGTTAATCTTACACGTTGCGGTACAATGACTTGCTATTGCGAGCAGGGTTTCTACCTGCACTTGTATCAAAACTTTAAATAGATTTGGGACCGAGCTAAGCCACTTTGCTAACGGTACTGCTGAGTTCCGGAGGATCAAGAATGTCTTCTAGTATTGGAGTAGTCCCGACACGCCGCATTGCAACAACCATGGCGCTTGCGCTTGCGTTGTGCCTGTTGGGCACCTTTGCCGCGGCGCAGGTTACCATTCAGCCGAAAGCTGAGGTCTTCGCAGGGTATTCGTGGTTGCATCCAGGGGGCGAGTATGTGGATGGAATCAAGACCACGGACCACACCGAGGGCGTAGACGAGTCGTTCGTTTACTACCTGCCACAGGCCCACAACCTTGGCATCATGGCTGACTTCAGCCAGCACTTTGGCAGCGTCAGCCACCAGAACATCAACTACTTTCTGGGTGGTCTGCAGTACAAATACCACACCGATAGCTTCTCCCCGTTTGTCCACTTCTTTGCTGGCGCGGTGCGGCAGAGCGTCTTCAACTACAACGAGTGGAACGCGGCCCTGGGCGTGGGCGGCGGTTTTGATTACTACGTCGGCAAGCGCTTCTCGATTCGCGTAGCCCAAGCCGACTATATTTACAGCAATTTCACTACGCCTCAACCGTTCCAACAGGGCACGCACCAGTGGAACAGCATTCGCCTGTCGACTGGTATCGTGTACGGCCTGGGTAACTACTACACGCCGACCCCGACGGCGGCTTGCACGGCGCAGCCCACGGAAGTGACCGAAGGCGAGCCGGTGACCGTGACCGCGACGGGAACGAACTTTAATCCCAAGCACGCCACGAACTATGCCTGGACCACCAACGGCGGCAAGTTGAATGCCGCCGACAAGCAGTCCGCGCAGATCGACACCACGGGCGTGGCCGCGGGCAGCTATAGCGCAAACGCGACGATTACTGACCCGAAGTATAAGAAGAACAACTCGGCCACTTGTACCGCGAACTACACGGTGAAAGCGAAGCCGATGAATCCGCCGCAGGTGAGCTGCTCGGTGAACCCGAGCACGGTGCAGGGTGGCAGCCCGTCGACGGTTACCGCGACGGCCAGCAGCCCGGATGGCGCCCAGATCACCGGTTACTCGTATGCTTCGAGCGCCGGACGCATCAGCGGCACCGGCACCACGGCGACCCTGGATACCGCAGGCGCCGCAGCTGGACCGATCACCGTTACCGTCACGGCAACGGATGCTCGCAACCTGACGGGCACCGGCACTTGTTCGGTGGGCGTCGAAGTACCGCCGCCACCGCCGACTTGCAGCAAGGCCAACTCCATCCAGTTCCCGGATCTGAAGAGACCGTGGCGTGTGGACAACACCGCCAAGGCCATCCTGGACGACGTAGCCAGCCGTCTGAAGGCTGACCCGAACGCCAAGATCGTCATCATCGGTTACGCCGATGGCGAGAAGGCGCCGATGGAAGGCACGGGCAAGAAGCGTCATCCGATGAACCTGGCAGCGCAGCGCGCCGTGAACGCGAAGGCCTACCTGGTACAGCAGCAGGGTATCGACCCGAGCCGCGTCGAGGTCCGTCAGGGCACCGGCCAGCAGAAGGTAGCCGATATCATCTGGGTACCGCAGGGAGCCGACGAGAACGCGTGTGCTGATCTGCAGAACACGACGCCGGTTGACGAGAGCGTGGTGAAGCCGAGCGAGAATGCCTATCCGAAACCGAAGAAGGCAGCGGCTCCGGCGCACCATCACAAGAAAGCAGCGGCTGCTCCGGCAGCGCAGCAATAACCTGAGTCGATAACGACTCACTCGGCCGGTGGGAGCAAACGCTCTCACCGGCTTTTTACTGCCTCTCGCAGGCATTCACCTGATTGCCCGGTTTGCAACGCACGGATATCGTGTTGGCATCCCTTGTAGCAGCAGCTCATTGCCTGACGACGGACTCCGGAGTGAACGGTTGCAGCGGGTCGGGCGCAGGTGTGCCGCAGATCTCACCTTGAAACACCGACACATGACGAAGGTGGTTCATTGCGACAGCAGCGGCTGGAGAGGCCGGCAACTAGGGTTTATCATGAGAGCAACGATTTGAGATTTTCAGTACCTATGAACATGCATAAGAAGACTGCTTTTGCCGTAAGGGCTACTCTCTGTTCCGTATTGCTTCTTACCTTCTCACTCGCTGCCGCCGCCTCGGACTGGCGTTTGATCGGTCCCGAGGGCGGAGACGTACGCAGCCTAGCCTATGACCCGTCGAATCCGAGTCGAATTCTGCTCGGCACCAGCGCCGGACAGATGTTCCAGTCCGAAGACGGTGGCAGCTCGTGGAAGCTGTTCGCCCACTTTGCGACCGGCGACGATTATGTGTTGGACCACATCATCTTCGATCCGAAGAACCCGGCGACGATCTATGTGGCCGGCTGGAGCCTCTATAACGCTGATGAAGGTGACGTCTTCCGCTCCGACGACGGCGGGCGCACCTGGCGCGCGTTGCCGGGCGTGCACGGCAAGTCGGTGCGCACCATGGCCATGGCGCCCAGCGATCCCAACCTGTTGGTGATTGGAGCCCTTGACGGCGTGTTCCGTTCGAACGACGGCGGCAAGACGTGGAATCGCATCTCGCCGGAGAACAACGCCGAGATCAAGAACGTCGAGTCGCTGGCGATCGATCCGCAGAACCCCGACATCATCTACGCCGGCACGTGGCACCTGCCGTGGAAGACCGAAGACGGCGGCAAGAACTGGCACAGCATCAGCAACGGTATCGCCTTTGACTCCGACATGTTCAGCATCATCGTCGATCCCCGGCACCCGGAGGTCGTGTATGCCAGCGCGTGCTCGGGTATGTACAAGAGTGTGAACAAGGCCGAGTACTTCCATCGCATTTATATGTCGCTGCCGACGCCCGCGCACCGCACCCGCGTCATGAAGCAGGATACGCAACGCTCGAATATTGTCTACGGCGGCACAGTCGCCGGATTGTGGAAGAGCGTGGATGGCGGCGATCATTGGAAGCTGGTCACAGATCCCGACGTGATCGTCAACGATGTGCTGGTCGATCCGGCGAACCCCGAGCACGTGCTGGTGGCGACCGATCGCGGTGGCGTGCTGGCCAGCAACGATGGCTTCGCTCATTACCAGACATCGAACCGCGGCTTCGCCCATCGCGTGATCGGCGGCGTGGTTGCCGATAACAAGGATCCGAATCGCCTGTACGTCGGCATAGTGAATGATAAAGACCTGGGCGGCTTCTTCATCTCTGACGATGGCGGCAATAGCTGGAGACAGTCGAATCGCGGCCTGGATGAACGCGACGTTCTCAGCCTGCAGCAGGCGGGGGATGGCGTGATCTTCGCCGGCACGAATCATGGCGTCTTCTACCTGAGCTCGCTGAGTGGCGAGTGGCAGCCATCTTCGATGATTCGCGGAGAGGTGCCGACTCCAGAGGCAAAGCCTGAGCCCGTCAAGACGACGACGCACTCCGGCAAGAAGACCACGACGACACATACCACCCACACGGTGGCGCACAAAGCTCCTGCGGAGCATCCGATCCCGGTCGATGCAACGCCGCGCATCCTGGCCTTCGATCTCGATGGCGACACCTGGTACGCGGCTACCACCGAAGGCTTGTTCATCAGCAAGGATCGCGGCCGCAAGTGGTACGGCTCGATGGTTCAGGGCGAGAGCGAATTCATCGCGGTCAACAGCCTGTCGGACGGCTCCGTCGCGCTGGTCGCGCCCAAGCATGCCTACCTCTCGCACGATGAAGGCAAGACCTGGAGCGAAGTGGCGTTGCCCAAGTACGTGACCGGGCTCTACAACCTCACCCAGGCCGGCGACGGCTCGCTATGGCTGGCTACGCGTGAAGGCGCGCTGCACTCGACCGACAACGGCAACAGCTGGGACCATATGCTGGGAGGACTGCCTCCGCGGAATGTTTACGTGGTTCGCTACGATGCTGCTTCCCGGCGTCTGCTGGCGACTGCGCAACATACGCACGGCGTGTACGCCAGCAATGACGATGGCAAGACCTGGCAGCTTTCGCCCGATACCGGAGTCTCCATCCGGGTAGCGATGAATTTCCAAGGTCATATATTGGCGGCTTCGTCCTACAACGGCTTGCTGTTACAGCAGGGCGCTGGGAGCGCGAGCGCAGAGACGGCCCACGTGGGGGGAGCGGACACCAGGGCCGGCCGGCAGTAGCAGGGAATCAGCAGGTAAGGCAGTAGAGGGAGGAGCGATGCTCCTCCCCTTTTTTTTGTCGAAGGGTGTTCCCAATTCTTAGGCAAACCTAATCGGGAAACTTGGGCCATCGATGTCCGAAAAGGAAATGCATTAAACTCACGCCACACATAGAGTTCTGGAAATGGAACGGAGGGCCGGTTCCGGTTTGAAACTCGAAGGTGTGTTAGCCGCTGCTTGATCTCGCCGCGATTTCTCATAACTCCGCCAAAGACAAGGGTTAGATGTCACTCAAGCATTTGGTCTGCCGCGTGCTTTAGAGACAGGCGTAACCGGAAAATTCAGCGTGAGATCGGCGGCGGACTATGAAGGCAAACAACAGATTACTCGCTTCAGCAGCAGGCTCCGGCCAGGCGGCAACCCGTCGTGGAGGCCTGAGCCCGGTGACCGATTCCGTCCGTGTACCCAGCGCAGCGCCCCTGACTTTCGAGTCGCAGGATCAGCCGCCAGATGAGCTTCAGCAGCACAGAGTGATGTCCTCCTCCTGCGGTGATGGCGAGGGACATGCCGGCGAGACGGCATGTCCCTCGCATTTTCCCTGCAACGGCTGTGCTGACGTCCTGCACGAGCTTTCTAACGTGATGACCGGGGTGCTGACCAATGCCCAGGTGCTGGGTTGGAAGCTTCCGCCCTATAGCCACTTAAAGCGCTCCGTGCGCGAGGTCGAGCGCAATGCGCAGCGTGGCGGTGAATTACTGAAGCGGCTGATGAGCTGCGCCGAGAAGGCCTCGGCGCGGGAGGTGCGGCCGTGAAAGACCGCCCGGCCTTGGAGCTTGAGCGCCACACGCTGCTCTGTTCCATCGAGCGCTGCCGGCACATCGTCGGGCTCAAGCGGGATGTGGAACGGTTGAAGGATCAGTTGGCCTCAGTCGACCGCCAGCTCGCAGGGGGCTATGACGATTCAGGCGCGACAGGGTTCCGGTCGGGGCAATGAGGTTCCCGACGAGGTTGCGATCGCCGGTTGAAGCCCGCCGGCACCTGCCCAAACGGGAGCAGCGAGGTCGCAGGACGAGGACGGGAGGGCAAAAGCAGGTTTGCCCTGTATCTCGCTGAGCCGTCGTATGCGGTCGTCTTCGCTTTCAAACCTCCGGTGGTCGAAGCCGGGCTGGTTGAAGCCTGGCGGGTTGAAGCGCGCGGGCTGGTTCCCGCAAAGGTATTAGCTGGCGTGAGTTAACGGTTTCGGGAGACGGGCTGCAGGGAAGCGGAGTACGACCTCACAATTGATTGTGACCTGTGTACTAGCAGCTTTTTCCCAAAAAGGGATGATAGAAGCGAGCGCTGAAAAAATCAGCGCAAGCACGGCGGTGCCATTGCTGTCCGCCGTAAAGGGGCGAGTCAAGTGATTGCAGAAGAAGTTCCAGTCGCCGAGGAGACGGTTGCCACCAATCTATTAAACCTTTTAGTTGTTGAAGATGAACGGTCGGTACGGGAATGTTGCCGCGAGGTAGCGCGCTCGCTCGGTTTCGCCGTGCAGGTGGCGGAATCCCGCGAGGAAATTTATCGTGCTATGGATGCGGGCCATCCCGACGTCATCTTGCTGGACCTGCGTCTGCCCGGGGGTAGCGGTCTGGATATCTTGCGGGAGCTGAAACGCCGGTTTCCGGAGGTGGTCGTGATCGTCATGACCGGTTTCGCTACCGTGCAATCAGCGGTGCAGGCGATGAAGCTCGGCGCTTATGACTACATCACCAAGCCTTTTAACTTCGAGGAACTGCGGCTGGAACTGGACCGGGTCACGGCCCATCTCAAGCTGACGGCCGAGAACCGGGTGCTGCGCGAGCAGTTGAAGTCGAAGCAGGGATTCGGGCAATTGGTGGGACACTCGCCGGAGATGGAGAAGCTCTATCGCATCATCTCCAAGGCCGCGCACAGCACGCATCCGGTGCTGATCCTGGGTGAGAGCGGCACGGGCAAAGAGCTGGTGGCGCGCTCCATCCATTACTCGGGCGCATACAAAGACAGGCCGTTTATCCCGGTCGACTGCGGTTCGCTGGTGCCAACCCTGATCGAGAGCGAACTCTTCGGTTATGTTCGCGGTGCCTTCACCGGGGCGGTGCGTCCGAAGGAGGGATTGCTGGCGACCGCCGAGGGCGGCACCGTCTTTCTGGATGAGGTGGGCGAACTGCCCGTCGATCTGCAATCCAAGTTGCTGCGGGCGATTCAGGAGAAGGAGATCAGGCCGGTGGGAGGTACACGGGCGATACCGATCAACGTGCGTATCCTGGCAGCCACGAATCGCGATCTGGATACCGCAGTCAGCCAGGGAACGTTTCGCCGCGATCTTTACTTCCGGCTGAACGTCTTGACCCTGCGCATTCCGCCCTTGCGCGAACGCAAGCAGGACATCCCGCTGCTGATCGGCCATATTCTGGAACGCATCAACAACAACACTCAGATGCAGCACGCGATCGGCGACGACGCCTTGCGGCTGATGCTGGATTACGATTGGCCGGGCAATGTCCGCGAGCTGGAAAATTGTGTGGAGCGCGCCTGCACTACCTGTTCGTTGCCCATGATTCACGTGACCGACCTGCCGACGCAGTTGCGGGACTTCAAGGCGGTTGCGCCGCCGGCGAACGGTGAGGCGCCCTCGTCGGAGATCACGCCGCTGGAAGCCATGGAAAAGCAGGCAATTCTGCACGCGATTCAACTGCTTGACGGCGACAAACTGGAGGCGGCTCGCCGCCTGGGCATCGGCAAGACTACGCTGTACCGCAAACTGAAGGAGTACGGTTCGGCACTCTGAGACACAAACCTACGGCTCTCCCGAAAGCGCCCAGAACCTGCAGTACGGACGAGACCGCGAGCCGGAGAAAACGGAACATCTGTCATTGCTATCAAACACTGGCAAAGCCGCGTGCCGGCCAGACAGGTGAAGTATGCCCAGTAGCGGCGAAAGGGGAAACGATGATTCTGTTGGTTACTACATCTTCACGGGCAAAGGAGTGTGCCGCCGCCGTGGAACTCGGCAGCGGACACAAGACGCATGTTGCCGGCACGGTGCCGCAGGCGTTGAGCCGCTTGCAGGCCGCTGAATATGAAGCCGTGGCTATCGATCAGTCGCTGCTGGAGACGGATCTGCGCGCCCTGGACACCCTGCTGAATCATTGCGGGATGGCGATGCCGGCCTATGTGAACCTGGCTCTGCACAGCACCGATAGAGTGGTTCGCGAAATCCAGGTCGCTCTCCGGCGTTTTGAGAGCGAGCGCTTCCTGGCCATGCAGTCGGCAGTAAAAATTCTGGGGAGCCAGCTGCGCGGTAATCTGACCGGTATCCTGCTGAACTCCGATCTGGCGTTGCGGCAGCGAGCGATTCCGCCGGAGGTTGCCGAAAAAGTTAAATCGGTGCGCGATCTGGCTGAGAAAATGCGTACGCAGCTCGGCAATGCCTGAGCCTCTCCTGGCAGCCCTGTTCGCGCCGGCAAGAACGCTGAGTGAGGCAGGTCACGCCAACTCCTGTTGCTACAGCCGCGAAGTGGCGGGATGGGTTCCGGTCGAGAGCGGAGCGCCGGTTGTAGATGTATTTCGAATCAGAGCCGGCTTTAGCCCCGCGCTTCAGTGATGCGGTTTTGGCACGGCTAAAGAAGGGTGCTGAACGATTAACACGAGAGACCTGTCGCCGGCTGAAAGCCGGCTGGAAACAACCAAAAGGAGCACTTGGACGCGGACCTGAAGGTCCGATGCACTCGATCAACCCGTCCATTGGAGTTTTTCAGCAGCCGGTGAAGCCGACTCCAAGCCAGCAGTAACCCGTTGGAACTGGCCCGAAGGCCAGCTCTACACGAAACTTCGCCGCAATCGAGTTTTTCAGCAGATTGTCTTGCCGGCAGCAAACGGATGCCGGGCCCAGTTTTCGGTCGACCTCGGTGGCCGCGCCGTACACTCGAGCAGTGCGAATCGAAATTCGGCGTACAACTCCAGAGTAGAAACAGCATTCCTATCTCCTGAAGATGTTCTCCTCGGAGGTGAGGAATCAATGCTTTGGACAATCTTTGCGATACTGCTGATTTTGTGGCTACTGGGCTGGGGCTTTCACATTGCAGGCAGTCTGATTCACCTGTTGCTGGTGCTCGCGGTGGTAGTGCTTATCATCAACCTGGTGACGGGACGAAGAACGGTTTGAAGGGGCGGTAATCGGCAATTAGCAACTAGCAATGAGCTAGGGCCGGAAAATCGTGGCACGCCCGGTCGGTGCACGCCACACGACACAGGCCGAACCAGGACGAAGTCCTGGGTGGCCGACAGAAATGGCCGGGTGGTCCGGGCAGGGACCGATGGTGGACCGCTTCGTTCACTCAGTACGCAGCGCCTGCATCGGTTCGACGGATGCGGCGCGGCGGGCGGGAACCACGGCTGCGAGCAATGCCACCGCCGCAATCAGAAGAGTTCCACCCAGAAGTGTTAGGGGATCGCTGGCGTGGATGCCGTAAAGTTGAGCCTGCAGCAGTCGTCCCAGCAGCAAAGCGAGGGGTAGCGATACCGCGATGCTGACGCCGCAGATCAGCAACACATCCTGTAAGACCATCTGCACCACCGTGGAGCGCTGCGCGCCCATTGCCATCCGAATCCCAATCTCGCGCGTGCGCTGCGCGGTCGAAAACGCCAGCACACCGTACAAGCCTATTGCGGCAAGTAAGACGGCAATCACGCCGAAGCTCGCCGACAGCATGGCAATCAGGCGCTCGTTCGACAGGCTGTTGTCGACCTGTTGATCTTCAGTCTGAAGGTTGCTGAGCGCCAGCTTGGAATCGATTTGCAGTATCGCCAAGCGTATGCTGCTCTCGCTGTCCGCCGGCCGCTGCTGCGTCCGCACCATGTAGGAAAAGTCGTTCAGCTGCGCATTCTGCAGCATTGACCTGTAGACGGTCATAGGTACGGGGTCGCGTACAGAATGATGTTTGGTATCGCCCACCACGCCGATAATCTGGGTATCGAACTTACCACCGGGCATGGAGTCGAACGATAAGGTGTGCCCGATTGCGGTTTGTGGAGTGGCAAAGTATCGCTTGGCGAAAGCCAGATTCACAATCGCGACTTTCGCTTTGCCCAGCAGGTCCTGGTCGGTGAAGACGCGGCCCGCCAGCAACGGAATTTTCATCGTGCCAAAATATCCCGGCGTAACCCGAGGTTCCTCGACCTGTTCCTCGTCGTTGGTATTCAACTTAATGCCTTCAATCGACACACCACCGGTTTCGTCGTCGCCCGACAAATCCGGATCGTCAGTGGCTGCGACGGAACGAACTCCAGGCAACGCCGCCAGCTTATCGAGGATGCGCTGATTGAGCGCCTGCATCTGTCCAGCCTCATAACCGGCGAGCCGGGGATTCAGGTCGAACGTGACCATGTGGTCAGGGACGAAGCCTACGTCGACGGCACGCAGATTTCTCAAGGTGCGTACGAACAGGCCTGCGCCGATCAGCAGCAGCAGGCTGACGGCAATCTGTGCGCCCACGGAGATTCTGCGGAAGCGAAGCGGACTGCCGGCCGCAGTTGCGTTTTGCTGCTTGAGGGACGCCACCAGATCGGGCCGCAGGAAACGCAGCGCCGGCGCCAGGCTGAACAGAATGCTCACCGCAAAAGCAACGCTGAAATTGAAGATCAGAATGCGTGTGTCAGGATGAGTGGACAGCGGAATCTCGCTGATCGGGTTGGTGAAGGCTGTCCGTACCAGGATATCGCCGACCACCGGCGCTAGCAGCAGACCGAGCGCTCCGCCGGTAGCTCCCAGCAGCAAGCCTTCGAGCAAGAGCTGGCGCACGATCTGCCAGCGGCCTGCGCCCAGGGCGTAGCGCACTGCCATCTCGCGGGTTCGACCCGCGGCCCGCACCAGCAGCAGGCTGGAGATGTTAATGCAGGCCATCAGTACCAGCAGGCTGACCATGCCCATCAGAATGACAAGCGGCGTGCCGATCTGATCGCGCAAGGGCGAGAAGCCCCGCGCGCTGTCCAGTAATTGAATGTGAGATTCATCGAGAAACAGGCGGCGAGTCCGCTCGGAATGATAGCCGAACTGCTTCAACTCCTCGGCGCGAATCGCATGCCACAGCGGATCGAGGCCGGCCTGGGCGTGCGGCAGAGTTTCACCCGGCCTTAAGCGGCCGACAATCGTGATCCAGTGCGACTGCCGGTCTTCGAAATCCTGCCAGCGCGGCGTGATGATGCTTTTCGCCGACGCGGGTACGAACAGGCCGGGGGTTTCACCCGCAACAACGCTGTGAAATCCCGGCTGCAGCACGCCGACGATGGTGAAGGGTCGCGCATTCAGCAGCAGTGCCTTTCCGATCACGTCGGACTTCGCACCAAGCTTCGTCTTCCAGTAGTTGTAGCTCAGCACGACCACCGGATTGCCGTTGACCACATCATCGGAGGGCAGCAGCAGGCGACCGAGCTCGGGTTGCAGTCCCAGCACCTCAAAGTAATTGCCGCTCACCAGCTCGGCTTCGGCAAGCTCGGAGCGATCGTTCCATTGCACCCCTACATACTTCTCGTCGTTCGCCAGCAATCCGCTGAAGACGCTGTTCTGGTCACGCAAGTCGCGATACATCGGATAAGAAAAGAAGTCCTTGTCGTCGCCGCCGTAGTTGTTGGTGTGGCCCGGGGTTTCCCCGGTGTAGCGCAGCCGCACCAGTTGCTCGGGATGACTGACTGGCAGGGAGCGGAGGAGCGCCTGATCGAGCAGGGTGAAAATTGCGGTGCTGGCGCCGATACCGACGGCCAGCGTGACTACCGCAATCAGAGTAAACAGCGGCGATTTGCGGAACTGGCGTAGGGCGTAGCGAATGTTGTTCATAAAAAGCGACGGGCCTTTAGCTCTTAGCTATGAGCCATGAGCCGTGAGCTATGAGCCAGAATCATCCTCCGGGTGCGAGGGCACTATCAAAATGATTATGGGCACTCCAGCCAGACACCATTTCGAATCCAGAACTTCTGCGATTTCAATACTGTGTTTCCGCTTACGCCTGCTAACGGCAAGGAGCCCATAGCTCACAGCCGCCTTCCTACTCCGAGCGCAGCGCTTGCATCGGCTCGATGGACGCCGCGCGCCGGGCCGGCAGGTACGTCGCCAGAAGTACCACCGCCACCAGGGTAGCAACCGCGGTCAGCCATGGCAGCACGGCCAGCACGCCTACCTGAAACAGTAAGCTGGAGAACAGCCTGCCCAATCCAAACGCAGCCGCGATGCCGCACACGATTCCAATCGCTGCCAGGCGCATGCCCTGCATCAGCACCAGCCGCAACACGCTGGCACGCTGAGCTCCGAGTGCCATACGCACCCCGAGTTCGCGCGTTCGTAAACCCACCGAATAGCTGATGACGCCATACAAGCCAATCGCCGCCAGCAGCAGAGCGAGGCCGGCAAAGCTGCTCAGCAGAATCACAACAAAGCGCTGCGCCAGAAGCGATTGGTCGACGCGCTCCTGCATGGTTTTGCTGTCGTACAGCGGAATACTGGAATCGACTTCCTGCACAGCGGCGGCAACAGAACGGCCCAGACTCGCGGGCGATTGCGAGCTGCGGAGTACGACTGAAGCGGACGTGTCGGGATTCTGCGCCAGGGAGAGGAAGTAGAAACCTTCGTCGCCATCAGCCTCCAGCGAATTCGACTTCGCATGCTTCACAATTCCAACCACCTGGTACCACGGTCCCTTCTGAGGGTCGAAGCCGATGTACTGGCCCACTGGATTCTGTCCCGGCCAGTATTGACGGGCCAGGTAGTCGTCCACCACCGCGACCATTTCTGAGCCCTTGCGGTCTTGATCGGTAAACCTCCTGCCCATCAGAACCGGGATGCGAAGAGTAGAGAAGTATCCCGCCGATACGATTCGAATACCACCGTGAGGTCCGGGCTCGTTCGGTCCCACGGGCCGTCCTTTGATGACGAAACTGGAGAATCCGCCGTTGTTGCTGAACGGCAGCCCATCGGCCAGGGCTGCATTGCTGACGCCCGGAATGCCGCGCAGCCGCTGCTCCAGCGCAGAGTAGAAGGTCGCTTGCTTTTCTTCCTTGTCGTAGACGGTGGGAGGAAGGGAAACGCGGCCGGAAAACAGGTTGCGCGCGTCGAAGCCCAGGTCGACCCGCTGCAAGGCTTGCAGGCTGCTGACCATCAGTCCGGCGCCCGCCAGCAGGAGCAAGGAAAGCGCAATCTGGGCGACCGCCAGCGAGGAGCGAGCGCGCTGGCTGGAGGCGCTTGCACCACCCGAGCGGCCGCTCTCCTGCAGAGCGTTAAACCATCCCGCGTTCGTGCGGCGCCAAGCGGCAATCACTCCGCAGAACACGGAGCAGAGGACCGCTACAACCAGCACGAATACGAATACAGGCCCGTGCAGCGTCGGGTTAATCGGCAGACTGAATTGTCGCGGCAGCGAACTGAGCAGAAGCGGTGCAAGGGCAGCGGCGGCGGCGAAGCCAAGAACCACACCCAGGACGGTGAGCACAACGCTCTCCATCAGTACCTGGCGCATCAACTGGAGCTTGGAAGCGCCCAGGGCGACGCGCACAGCCATGTCGCGTTCGCGGGCAGACGCCCGGGCGATTTGCAGACCCGCAATGTTGGCACAAGCGATCAGCAGGACCATGCCGACAGCAATCAGAAGCATGGTCAGCGGCAGGCGCATGGGGCCGGCGACAAATTCGTTCAGCGGAAGGCAGAACATGCCCCAGCGCGATGCCTGGCCATAGCTCTTGCTGCCTTCCGACTGAATGTTCTGTTGCGCCTTCATGTCGAGATAGGCATTTGCCCGCTGCCAGGTCACTCCGGGACGTAACCGCGCATAGCCGCCGAGCTTCTCGTTGTAGCGATCGTTGTGATCGTGATAACTGCCGGGCGGCAAGGCAAGCGGGATCCACATCTCCGCCTGGTTGGGCCAGTTGAATTCCGGTCCCATGACGCCGATCACCCGATACGACTGCTGGTTCAGGATCAACGAGCGTCCGACAATGTTCGGGTCGGAACCAAACTGATTCTCCCAGGTGCTGTGCGCCAGCACTACTTCATGCTCCGCGCCGGGTTGGTCTTCGGCTGCCGCGAATACCCGGCCCATGATGGGTTGTACCTGAAAGACATCGAAGTAGCCGGACGTAACCTTGGCAGCGGTTAGCAGAATGGGAGCAGCATTCTCACGGCTGAGATTGAAGTTGGAAACCTGCACGGCGCCGGCCGCTTGAAAGATGTCCTTTCCATCCTGGGCATCTCCAAAATCAGGAGCCGATATGCCGATGTTCTTCAGGTCGGCGAGCGCCAGATAGCGCGCCCGTAAGGCAACCAGCCCGTTCGCATGCGGGATGCCGCTGGGGTTCAGCAGAATCGCATTTGTTACGGAGAACACCGCAATGTTGGCTCCAATACCTAACGCCAGCGTGAGCACGGAAATCAAAGCGAATCCCGGCGACTTACGCAGCTGGCGTAGCGCGTAACCAAGCTCGTGAAGAAATGTCTGCATAGGAAAACCTCGAAGACGCAACTGCGTTTGGCTGTCAGCTATCGGCTGTCAGCCGTCAGCTAAATCAAGATGACTCCACATTCGCGTTTGACACGATAAGAGCCTGGACCGTTCTTCCGATAGCCGCTAGTCGCCTTACTCCGTCCTCAACGCCTGCATTGGATCTACCGCCGCCGCCCGTCTCGCAGGCCCGTACACCGCCAGCAGAACCACCGCCAGCAACAGCACCGGTACGGCCACCAGCGTTGCCGGATCGAAGGGGCTTATCTGGTACAGGCTCGTCTTCAACAGCCGCGTTCCTGAAACCGACAGCAGCAAGCCAAGGACGCAACCGGCTACTCCCAGCCGCAACCCGCGCTGGAGCACCATCCGATGAATGTCAGTGCGGTCGGCTCCCAGTGCCATGCGCAATGCCATCTCCCGCCGATGTTGCGATACCAGGTACGAGATCACGCCAAACAATCCGATCGCCGCCAACAGCAGCGCCACTCCTGAGAAGGTTAGCAGCGTCATCATCGTGAACCGCCGCTGCGCCAGCGAGTCAGAGACCAAGGTTGCCAGCGTTGTGCTCTTGTACAGCGGAAGTTCTTTATCGACGGACCATACTTTCTGTTGTATCTCGGGGAACAGGTCCTGCCCGGTGCGGCTGGTACGCATCACGAATGCGGTGTGACCGGCGGTCCAGGTCTGCATCTGGAACATCGACTGATAGATCATCGCGGGAGGGTCGGCATCGAGCGCGAAGATATGCACATCCTGCGCCACTCCGATGATCGTAAACAGGCCGCGATCTCCCCAGTAGAAGCGCTGGCCGACCGGATCCTGGCCGTGAAAGTATTCCCGCGCCATCGCTTCGCTGATGATCGCCACCAGCGGCGACTTTGGGCCGTCCTGTTCGCTGAAGTCGCGGCCTTCGCGAATCCCGATTCCCATGGCTTTGAAGTAGCCAGGGGTGGTCAGCGAGTTCTGCGCGAAGTGGAAATCGTCGGAGGCCGCGTGCTCCAACCGGAAGCCAATCCCGCGATCGTCGCTCAGCGGAAGATGACTGGCTGCTGCGACCGTTGTAACTCCCGGCAGACTCTGCAAGCGTGTCAGCAATTCCTTCTGCACTGCCATGCGCTTTGCTGGATCGGGATAGCGTTCCGTGTCGAAGATGGTGCGCACGACGAACGCGTCCCTGGGATCGAAGCCGAGCGGCGTATTCAACACGCGCAGGAAGCTGCGGACCAGCAGGCTACCAGCGATCAGCAGCACCAGCGCCAGGGCGATTTCTCCGACCGCGACCAGGTTCTGCAGCCGCTGGCTGCTGCGCGATGCACCCGATTGCACTGTGTCTTTCAGGAACGCCTGCGGTGCAACATGCGACAGCCGCCATGCAGGCACGAATCCAAACAAAATAGTGGTGAGAACGGACAGCCCCAGGGTGAACAGCAAGGCCTCGGGCTCGAGTGTTACCTCGTGAAGGCGGGGCACGCCGGCCGGACCATAGTTGCGCAACCCGGCAACTAAAGCGAAGGCCAGCGCGATCCCCGCACATCCACCCAGCAAGGACAGCAGAGAACTTTCCACCAGGCATTGCCGCAACAGCGCTCCCCGGGCGGCGCCCACGGCGCTGCGGATAGCCATCTCGCGGCTGCGAACACTGCCACGCGCGAGCAACAGGTTGGCCACGTTGGCGCATGCGATCAGCAGCACGCAGATCACGGCCGCGCAAAGCAGCCAGACCAGCGGACGAGCTTTGTCGACCGTATGTGCGGAAAAGGCGTAGACATGAGGGTTCACTCGAACGTTGGCCGAGTAGTCATCGGGATGGGACTGCTGGAAGACATCGGCAACGTGTTGTACATCCTGCTGCGCTTGCTCAGGCGTTACGCCCGGCTTGAGCCGGCCGATCAGCCCGACACCAAATTCCATGACGCGATTTTGCGGAGCCAGCACCGTGGGAGAGAAGCCGATCGGCAGCCACAGGTCAGCGCCTTCGGAGAACGGCTTGCCGTCGAATGGAAAATGAAACGACGGAGGCATGACCCCGATAATGGCGTAGGGCTTCTCGTCGAGCCGAATGGTCTGCCCCAGAATGTTTGGGTCAGCGTGATATTGGTTTTGCCATAGCGAGTACGAAAGCTCGACGACGTTGTCCGAGCCGGCGCGGTCCTCATCGCTGGTGAAGGCGCGACCCATGAACGGTGAAACACCTAGCGTCGGAAATGCGGACGCGGAGATGCGGGCGGCGCGAATGCGGAGCGGCTGGCCCGGCCCCGTGAGATTGAAACCATCGCTTTCGAAAGCCGCCACGCTGGAGAAGGAATGATTCTGATCGCGGTAGTCAAGATACTCCTGAGCGGCCACGCCCAGCTCGTCGCCGGGAGCAACAGTCTCGGTCTCCGACACAAGCATCAGCCGGTCGGGCTGGTGGTACGGAAGAGGCCTTAAGAGAATCGTGTCCACCACGCTGAACATGGCCGTGTTGGCGCCAATCCCCAGCGCAAGCGTAAGAATGGCAACCAGCGCGAAGCCCGGCGACTTGCGAAGCTGACGGAGGCCGTAACGGATGTCTTGATGGATCATGGAAACTCAGCGACCGGCGATTAGCAACCAGCTAAACAGCTCTTACGAGCCGTCCGTTGCCAGCTGCTAGTCGCCGCCTTATTCCGTTCTCAACGCCTTCATCGGCTCGATCGACGCAGCGCGTCGCGCGGGAAACATTGCGGCTGCCGCTACCACCAGCGCGATCACCAGCACCGCACCGCCAATCACAAAAGGATCCGCGGGACTCACGTTGTAAAGCTGGCTGCGCACGGCTCGCGACAGCAGCATCGATATTGGAATGGTCACGACGATACTGCTCACGGCGAGCCACAGCACATCCGAGAGAACCAGCCGTACGACAGCCTGACGCTGCGCACCCAGAGCCATGCGAATGCCGATTTCCTGGGTGCGCTGCGCGGTGCTGTAGGCCAGTACGCCATAGAGGCCAATCGCTGCCATCAAGGTAGCGAGCAGGCCGAAGCTGACGGCGAGCGTGGTGACCAGCCTGTCGTTGGAAGTAGTCTCGTCGATCTGCTCGTCCATGGTGCGAAGACCATGAAGCACCAGGTTCGAGTCAATCTGCGCCATGGCCACGCGGATGTTCTGTCTGGCGTCGGCCGGAGCCTGCCACGTACGAACGTAATACTGCATGTAGTCCGGATCTGCTAACTGGTAGGCGGCGCGATAAAGCGTTTCCATGACTTCACTGCGAAGATCGACGTGCTTGGAATCGGCGACTACGCCAATGATTTCAAGATCCTGCTGACCTTTGGGACTGGCGTGTTGCAGGTGCTTGCCGACAGCGTTCTGCGCACTGCCATAATGAGCTCGGGCGAAGCGCGCGTTGACCAGGACGACCAGCGGTTTCCCTTCTACGTCCTGTTCGGCAAAGTCGCGACCGGCAAGCAGCGGAATTCCAACCGCAGAAAAATAGCCTGGCGTGGTGCGGGGAGCCTCAACCAATATGGATTCGGTTTGCCCTGGGATTTTGACGCCTGTCCGATTCTGCATGCCCATAAGTTCTGGATCGGTGCTGGCTGCTACCGAAGCAACGCCAGGCAGTGCACCCAACGCCTGAAGGGTGTGTCGATGCAGCGGCAACAGTTGGCCACTCTTGTAGCCGGCGAGCTCAGGATCGATGCCAAAGGTCACAAGGTGATCTGTTATCAGGCCCGTGTCGGTGTTGCGCAGATGTCGTAGCGTCTGCACGAACAATCCGGCGCCGATCAGTAAAAGCAGACTGAGTCCAATTTGCAATCCGACCGAGACCCGACGGAAGCGGAGCGGACCGCTGGCGGCGGTGGCCGTCTGCTGCTTCAATGAGCCGATTACATTGGGACGAAGGAAGCGTAGAGCCGGAGCGAGGCTGAATAGTAAACTCACCAGCAACGCCAGGCCGAAGTTGAACAGCAGAATCCGATGGTCGGGATTGGTGGAGAAAGGGAGCTCGCTGTCCTGAGCGCTCACTAGCCTCCGCACCAGCATCGATGCGACGGAAGGTGCCAGCGCCAACCCCAGCCCCCCTCCCAGCATTCCCAGCAAAAGCCCTTCGCCCAGCAACTGACGGATAATCTGCCAACGCGTCGCACCCATCGAGTAGCGGATTGCCATCTCGCGCACGCGACCCGCCGAGCGAACCAGCAACAGACTGGAGACATTCACCGTCGCCATCAGCAGAACCAGTCCCACCATTCCCATGACAATCAGCAACGGTGACTCGATGTTGTCACGCAGCGGCGAAAATCCGCGGGCATCGTCCAGTAGCTCAAGCTTGGAATCACGCAGAAATCCTCGTTGCTTTAGCACTTCAGCATCGTCGGCCTGCTTGAGTTGTTCCGCGCGCAAGGCTTGCCACAACGGATTGACTCCGGCCTCCGCGCTGGCGCGGCTGTCTCCCGGCCGTAGTCGCGCCGTGACGGTCAGCCATGCCGCTAAGTTGTCATTCAGATCGTTGGAACCGGGCCAGACAAGAGGCTCGGTAGAGATCGGAAAAAAGAGCTGCGGGGAGTATCCGGAGATTACGCTGCGAAACCCCGGTCGCACCACTCCAACAATCGTAAAGGGACGGGCATTCACTAACAGCGCTTTTCCGATCACACCCGGGTCAGAGCTGAAATGCGTCTTCCAATAGTTGAAGCTGAGCACAACGACGGGATTGCCGTTCGCAGCGACGTCGTCGGCCGGGACCAGCAGCCGTCCTATGGCGGGCTGCACGGCAAGAACATCGAAATAATTCCCGCTGACCAGTTCGGCGTCTGCCAGTTCGGGATGGCCCTGCAATTGAACGCCCACCTGCGCTTCAGTATTGGCGAGGATGCCCGCGAAGACGGCGTTCTTGTCGCGCAACTCGCGGTACATGGGATAGGAGAAATAATCGTGCTCATCGCCGCCATAAAAGTTAATGCTGCCTGTGTGTAATCCAGTGAACTTCAGCCGCACTAACTGTTCGGGATGGCCGACCGGCAGCATGCGGAGCACGGCCTGGTCGAGCAGGGTGAAGATGGCCGTGTTGGCGCCTATGCCGAGTGCCAGGGTGAGGACTGCGACCAGCGCGAAAATCGGCGACTTACGCAGCTGCCGGAAGGCGAAACGTAGGTCTTGCCACATTCGAAAGTCCGTTAACGGCGAGAGTGGACGCGCACAATCCGTCCGATGAGATCACTGCACGAAGCTGGCCAAGGTTAATCGCGATGTATCAGCCACTTACACCTGTTGGGAGGTCAGGTTCCTGTCCGCTGACGAAACTCCTCGTCCGCTTCTGGACAGAGATACGTCGAAGCCGCCGACAAGGTTCCGCCATTCGCCGCCAAGTGATGGATTCGCAAGTAGATCGGGCAACGTAAGTACATCCTTTGCTTTCTAAGCTGAGAGCGGGCAGGAGAGCGGTCCCGCCACGACCGATGCAGATATCTCCGGCACATTCTCAAGTTCCTTCGAGTCCTCAGCCTGTTGGCGCAGACCGCACGCTCCTGGAGCAGCAGGTCCGGCAGCTCGGCGACTGGTTCCATAACATCGATCTGCATGGCGTGCCGACGGCGCCAGATCATTTCCTCGGCGATTTTCCCAACGTGAAGTGGCAGCACCTGGCCGAGGCAATTCCCCAGGATCTCTCCGGAGCCGAGGTTCTCGACATCGGCTGCAATGGTGGCTTTTATTCCATCGAGATGAAGCGACGTGGCGCAAAGCGGGTGCTGGGAATCGATGTCGACGAACGCTATCTGGAGCAGGCGCGCTTTGCCACCCGCACCCTTGACCTCGAAGTTGAGTTCGAGCAGCGCTCGGTCTATGAGGTTCAGTACCTAGCCGGACAGTTCGACTACGTGTTTTTCATGGGCGTGTTCTATCACCTGCGGTATCCGCTATTCGCGCTTGACCAGGTAGTGAAAAAGATCAGGCCCGAGGGACGATTGGTGTTCCAGTCGATGCTGCGGGGCTCGGACGAAGTGAAGCTGTGGCAGGAAAATTATCTGTTCTGGGAGACGAAGATGTTTGCCGATCCGGCGTATCCGGCGATGCACTTCGTCGAACGGAGTTACGCGAACGATCAGACCAACTGGTGGATTCCGAATCGCGCTGCAGCGGAAGCTGTGCTGCGCAGCTCGGGCCTGGAGATCGTCGACCATCCTGAATCGGAAATTTGGATCTGCGTGCCTCGCGAGACCGTGCGTGGCGGCGAATACATTCTGGATCTGGAATTGAAGGGCACGCTGTAGAAAGCGAGAGGAACGACTGCATGGTTGAAGCGGTAATGCTCTGGAATGAGCCCAACAATCTTTCGCACTGGGACTTCAAGATCGATCCCGACTGGAAGATGTTTGCGGAGATGGCGAAGGCTGGCGCGCGCGCTATTCGGGCGGTCAATCCGGAGATCAAGATCGTGCTGGGCGGCATCTCTCCGATCGATCCGCACTTCATCGAACTACTGACCGCGCATGGCGTCATCGACGAGGTCGACGTGGTGGCGGTGCATGGCTTTCCGCTGGATTGGAATCATTGGAAGCTGGAGGAGTGGCCGGACAAGATCGCCGAGATGCGAGCAGTGACGCGCAAGCCGGTGTGGGTTTCGGAAGCCGGAGCATCATCCTTCGGCGCCGATGAGGTGCAGACCTTTGGTATGAGGCGCACGGCCGAACTGCTGCTGAACGAAGTAGAACGGGTGCATTGGTACAGCCTGCATGATCTGCCGGCGTCGTGGACGGCGACGACCCGCCACAAAGAAGCTGAAGGCAGCGCCTACTACCGTCACTACTACATGGGATTGCTGCGTGAAGACGGCACGCCGAAGCCGGCGGTGGAGTGCTTTCCGCAAGGATTGGGAATCTGTCAGTGGTTTCACTACGAAGATCACAGGCTGGAGTCGTCGGCGGAATGGCTGCGGCGACTGGGTGTGCGCTATTTACGAACGGGCGTGAGCTGGGCCGACTGGTTCCGAGCCGATTCCGAGAAGTGGTTTGACCGGCAGATGAACGCAATCGACGAGTTCGCCGTCACCATGACGCTGTGTTTCACGCCGGAGCATCTGGGCCTTGAGCGGCACTACGCCAGCCCTCCGAAGAATCCGCAGGACTTTGCGGATTTCGCAACCTGGGCGGTCGGCCGTTATGCGCCGGGGAGGCGCAAGCTGGAGAGCGATCCCGTGCAGGCGGCGCAAAGCGCGAGTTTCTTCCGGGATTTCATGGATCTGTCAGTGGGGGCGCAGTAGATGTCGAAACGAATCCTGATCACCGGCGGCGCCGGCTTCGTCGGATCGCATGTCTCGGATGCGCTCTTGCGGCAAGGCCATGAGGTGAGAATCTTTGACAACCTCACGCCTCAAGTGCACCACGATGGCTGGCCGGATTACTTATCTGAGGATGTCGAGTTGATGCGCGGCGACATGCGGAATCTCGATCAGGTGAAGCATGCAGTCGCCGGTGTGGACGTGATCTTCCATATGGCGGCAGCGGTAGGGGTTGGGCAGTCGATGTACGAGATCGCGCAGTACATGGGCTCGAACACCCAAGGCACGGCCAATCTGCTGCAGGCACTGCTCGATACGAATGTCAAAATCGAGAAGCTCATCGTGGCTTCGTCGATGTCCATTTATGGTGAAGGCAAATATCTGTGCAGTGAGTGCGGGGAAGTTGCTCCCGCGCCGCGCAGCCCCAGGCAGTTGAAGTCGAAGCATTGGGAGATGCTCTGCCCGGCATGCGGCCGCAGGTTGAAGCCCATCGCAACCGATGAGTCAAAGCCGTTGCAGTGCACCTCGGTCTATGCCTTGAGCAAGAAAGATCAGGAGGAGTTGACGCTGCTCTTCGGACGGACCTACGGAGTGCCGGTAGTGGCGCTGCGCTACTTCAACATCTATGGCACGCGGCAGGCGCTATCGAATCCCTACACGGGTGTGGCCGCGATTTTTGCTTCCCGGCTGCTGAACCGCCGCGCCCCCATGGTCTTCGAAGACGCGCGCCAGATGCGGGATTTCGTCAGCGTTCACGACGTGGTGCAAGCCAACTTGCTGGCCATGGAGCGCAGCGAAGGCGATGGCATGGCATTGAACATCGGCTCCGGACATCCCATCACGATTGGTGATGTGGCGCAGCAGTTGACCCGCTGCCTGGGAGAATCGATTCCGGCGGAGATCACGGGTAAGTATCGCGCCGGCGACATTCGTCACTGCTTCGCCGACATTTCCACGGCCCGACGAGTGCTTGGCTACGCACCGCGTTACCGTTTCGCGGATGGCATAGCGGAACTGGTCGAGTGGCTGCGGTCGCAAACAGCCGTGGATAAAGCGGCGCAGATGGTCCATGAATTGACCGCATACGGGTTGACGGCGTAATCATGCGAGCCTTGCTCACGGCGGACACAGTTGGCGGGGTGTGGACCTACGCGCGCGAATTGGCTACCGGCCTGGTTCGGCGCGGAGTGCACGTCATCCTGGTTAGCTTTGGGCATATGCCGGAGCCGCGCCAATTGGCGTGGATGGAAGGATTGCGCAACTTCGATTTCCGCCCGACCGCATTTCGCCTGGAGTGGATGCAGGATTCCGCCGAGGACATTGCCGCGTCTTCCGAGTATTTGCTCAATGTAATTCGCGAGACGCGTCCTGACCTTCTACACCTTAATCAATACTGCTATGGAGCACTGGATGTCGATCTGCCGAAGATCGTGGTGGCGCACAGCGATGTGGTGAGCTGGTGGGTTGCCGTGCACGGTCAGGAGCCGCCGCAGACCGACTGGATTCGCTGGTACCGGGACATGGTTCAGCGCGGACTGAACGGCGCGACCACGGTACTGGCTCCGTCGCGCTGGATGCTGTCGCAGATCGAGAAGCATTATGGGGAGCGGGCGGATGGCCGCGTTATTTACAACGGCCGCAGTCCGCACTGGTTCAATCCGCATGGCGATAAGGAAGATCTAGTCCTTACGGTTGGTCGCCTGTGGGACCCGGCGAAGCAGGTCTCGCTGCTGGCGAAGTGCGATTGTGGCTGGCCCGCGATCATTGCCGGGGAGACGCAGCATCCCGACCAGGCCTATCGCGCGGAGACAAAACGAATCGTGTGCGAAGGCATGCTGGAGTTGAAGGGCAAGCAAACGCCCGAGCAGCTGCAGTCGCTGTTCGCGCGGTCGTCGATCTATGCGGCGACTTCGCGCTATGAGCCTTTCGGGCTGGCGCTGGTGGAAGCTGCGCTGTCGCGGTGCGCGATCGTCGCGAACGACATCCCTCCATTTCGTGAGCTCTGGGGCGAAACGGCCTGCTACTTCCAGAGCGACAGCGTCGACGATCTGCGCGACGCGATCACGGTGCTGCGAAACGATCGAACGCGGTTACGCAATCTGGCGGAATTGGCCTACCAGCGCGCCCGGCGGCACTTCGGCGCGGAGAGCATGGTCGATGAGTATCTCGAGGTGTATCAGGTACTTACTGCCAAAAGGTTAATGGCTGCATGAAGGGCAAGCTACGCTTCCGCATGTTCGCGCATTCCTGGCTATCGGACTGGAATCACGGCAACGCCCACTTCCTGCGCGGACTGGTGCGGGAGTTGGTTCGACTGGGGCACGAGGTTCGGTGCTATGAGGAGATGGGATCGTGGTCGCTGACCAACCTGATGAGGGAGGGCGAGATTGCGAGCCGGGCGATCGAACAATTCCGCCGCGAGTTTAGCGAAATAGACGTACGGTTTTATCAGCGCGACAACACCCTGCAGGAGATGGTCAAGGAGGAGTTGCGCGATGCCGATGTAGTCATCATCCACGAGTGGACCGATCCCGTCATCGCGAATGCAGTGCTGTCTTACAAGTCGCAATACAAATTCCGCGCGCTCTTTCACGACACACATCATCGTGCTTACACCAACGCAGGAGAGATACTACGATTCCCGCTGCATCTGTTCGACGGCGTGCTGGCTTTCGGAGAGCCTATCCGGCGCATCTATGTCGATGGCTTCGGGGTGCGGCAGGCGTGGACGTTTCACGAAGCGGCAGATATTTCGCACTTCCATCCGCTCGACGAAACGCGAGAGGCGGACCTTTTGTGGATCGGCAACTGGGGAGACGAGGAGCGCACGCGTGAGCTGGTGGAGTACTTGATCGCGCCGGTTGCGGAGTTGCGCGGTTGCAAGGCAGTTGCGTATGGCGTTCGTTATTCGGAGCAAGGCCGGCGGTCGTTGAGGGAAGCGGGAATTGAATATCGAGGATATCTTCCGGGCTTGATGACTCCGCGCGCTTATTCGAGCAGCGCGCTTTCCTTGCATGTTCCGCGACGTCAATACAGCAACGGGTTGAGTGGCATTCCCACCATCCGTGTCTTCGAGGCCCTGGCCTGCGGCGCGAGTTTGATCTGCGCTCCGTGGAACGATGTGGAGCAATTATTCCGGCCGGGAAAAGATTACGTGGTCGTGAATTCAGCTGCTGAAATGACGGCGGAGTTGCAGCACCTGCTTCGCGACGAATCCGCACGCCGGCAGATGGGCGCGAACGGCCGGCAAACCATCCTGCAGCGACACACCTGCGCGCACCGCGCAGAAGAGTTGGTCGCAATCTGCGAGGAAATCAAGCAATGAAGCTATTCGTATTCGGGTCCAGCCTTACGTCTTCTTACTGGAATGGGGCAGCAACTTACTATCGAGGCATTTATAAAAACCTGGCAGAACTCGGTTTCCATGTCACTTTTGCAGAGCCGGATGCGTACGGGCGGCAACAGCATCGGGACCAGGGAGACTTCAGCTATGCGGAGGTCATCGTCTACGACTCGCCGCGAGACCTTCCGGCATTGCTGCAAAGAGCCTGCGAGGCCGACCTGATAATCAAACACAGCGGCGTCGGCGTGGAAGATGCGTTGCTGGAAGCGCGCGTGCTGGAGGGTAGGTCGGATACAACCCAGGTGGCGTTCTGGGACGTGGATGCGCCGGCGACATTAGCGGCCGTTGAAGCGAATGTGCTGCATCCGTTTCGCGCGCTGATCCCGGAGTACGACTACGTCTTTACTTATGGAGGCGGGCCGCCGATCGTCGAACACTATGAGAGGCTGGGTGCGCGGGTTTGCCATCCCATCTATAACGGTCTGGATCCCGACAGCCATTATCCGGTGACTGCCGATGCGGAAAAGAAGTGTGATCTGGTTTTTGTCGGTAACCGGCTGCCCGATCGCGAGAGCAGGGTTGAGGATTTTTTCTTCGCGGCGGCGGAGATGGCGCCGGAGTTTACTTTTGCGCTGGGCGGTGAAGGCTGGGGAGGGAAGCGGCTTCCGGCAAACGTACGCTGGCTGGGCCATGTGGGCACCAACGATCACAACGCCGTGAACTGCTCGGCGCGAATGGTGCTGAACCTGAATCGCGAGTCCATGGCCAGGGTCGGATTTTCGCCGCCAACGCGAGTGTTCGAGGCGGCAGGAGCTGGTTCTTGCGTGATCACCGATGCTTGGGAGGGTATTGAAACATTCTTCGAGCCGGGCTGCGAAATTCTAGTCGCGCGCAATGCCGGAGAGATCGTCGACCTGCTGCGGACGGTCGACATCAAACTCGCCAGAGAGATGGGCGACGCCATGCGTAAGCGGGCGCTTTTAGAACACACCTACGCCCTGCGAGCACTGCAGGTACGGGAAATCCTGCGCCAGTCCACGGGAGAGGTGATGGCGTGGCGCAGCCGCGAGCTACAGCAGCCGGCGTAAAAAGCAGCGGATAGTGGCCAGGGGTTAGGGATCAGCGCAAAGATCTTCTCTAACCCCCAACCCCTACCCTCTGACCCCTGACTATGAAGATCGTTGTGTTTGGATTATCGGTGACCTCCACATGGGGCAATGGGCACGGAACTACCTTCCGTGCGCTGCTGGGGGCGTTGCGTCGGCGCGGGCATCAGATCACATTCTTCGAGAAGGATGTCGAGTGGTACGCCTCGAACCGAGACCTGCCGCAGCCTGCCTTCTGCGACGTCCAGCTCTATGAGAATTGGGACGAGGTTCTACCGCGCGTCCGACGGGAACTGACGGACAGCGATGTCGCGATCGTGGGCTCATATTTTCCCGATGGAATTCCTGCTCTCGACGAGATTGCCGATTCCAGCGCTGCGGTCAAAGCGTTTTACGACATAGACACTCCCATCACCATGGCGGCGCTGCGCCAGCACGGCCGGGCGGATTACATCGACGCCCGGCAGATCGCGCAGCTCGACATTTACTTCAGCTTTACGGGCGGTCCGATGCTGCGCGAAATCGAGATGCGCTTTGGAGCACGACGTGCCGTACCGCTCTATTGCTCATTTGATCCGGAGGAGTATCGCCGCCGTCCCGTTAACCAGAGATTCGCCTGCGACCTGAGCTATATGGGTACGTACGCTCCTGATCGCCAGCCCAAGCTTGAAGAGTTGCTGTGCGCTCCAGCCGCGCAAATGAGCGGTCGAAAATTCATCGTCGCCGGACCCCAATATCCGAGTGCCCTGCGCTGGCCGGAAAACGTGGAGCGCATTGCGCACCTCAGTCCGGTGTGGCATCCCGATTTCTATTCGTCATCGCGATTTACTCTGAATGTTACGCGGCGCGACATGGCAATGGCGGGCTATTCGCCGTCGGTGCGGCTGTTCGAAGCAGCTGCTTGCGGCTCGGCCATCGTTTCCGACAATTGGCCGGGACTCAACAGCTTCTTCACGCCTGGCGAGGAGATACTGCTGCCCACCGGTACGGACGACGTCCTATGCTACCTGAGGGAATGCAGCCGCGAGGAAGCGCGTCGCATCGGTGACTGCGCCCAGGCGCGGGTTCTGTCAGCGCACACCAGTTCGCATCGGGCATTCGAGTTTGAACGAGAGGTCGAAAATGCTCTGTCACGGCCGCCGGCGGCACCTCGCACTACGCTGGTCACGGCAGATCAGTTCAGCGGTTCAGCGAGCGATTAACGTCCACACTTCCCGCCTAAGTCGAGCCGTCTTGCACAATCCAGAACTGGAATATAGCTAGCCGAGGCATAAGCTGGCCGCCGCTGTGCATCCAAGTAGAGAGGCGAGTAAGCTCTCCAACTTGCACAAGCACGAGAAAGTGTCCTCCAACCAGTAGTCTGTCTAAGCAAAGGGTCCCCGAATGAGAGTTGCTCTGGTTTCTCCTCCTTTTCTGCCAGTTCCGCCCAAGAAGTATGGTGGGACGGAACTGTTTATCGCGCAGCTGGCCGAAGGATTGCAGTGCGCAGGCATCGATGTAGTGGTTTATAGCAACGGCGAGAGTACCGTAGGAGTAGAGAAGCGATGGCTCTACCGGGACCAGCAGTGGCCGATTAAAGGAGAGGTATTCGACAATCTCCAGGATTTTAATCACGCTTCCTGGGCAGTCTCTGACGCCGCTACCGATTGCGACATCATCCATCTCAATAACGTTTCGGCGCTGATGTTCACGAGGTTTGTTCCTGACAGTAAGTTTATTTACACGATTCATCACGTTCACGAGCAGCAGCTCAGCGACCTGTACCAGTATTTTCCGCAAGTTGAATACGTCACGATCAGCGAATTTCAGCGGCGGCGCGAAACCATGCCCCGGATGCAAACCATCCATCATGGCATCGACCTCAATGCGTACCGATTGCACAGTCAGAAGCAGGAATATCTGTCATTCCTGGGTAGGATCGCGCCGATCAAGGGAACGCATCTCGCCATCGAAGTGGCGAAGAAATCAGGGATGCCGCTGAAGATTGCCGGTGAGGTGCAGCCCATCTTCCAGGACTATTTCGATACGCAGATCAAACCCCACATCGATGGCAAGTTTATTGAATACGTGGGTGAAGCCGACTTGGCAGCCAAGAATGAGTTGCTGGGAAATTCGCTGGCCATGCTTTTCCCGATTCAATGGGATGAGCCATTCGGGTTGGTGATGATTGAGGCTATGGCTTGCGGCACTCCGGTATTGGCATTTTCGGGTGGGGCTGTCGGAGAAGTCGTCCGCGATAGTCTTTCCGGTTTTCTCTGCCAATCGGTGGACCAGATGGCCCAGCGGGTGAGAGAGTTGCCGGGGACCTTCGGGGCGGCTACTGTGCGTCAGTATTGCCAGCAGTATTTCTCGGTGGAGAGAATGGTGGCAGACTACGTCGCTTTGTACCAGCGAATGGTGGGCCAGGACAGTCCGCTGCAAAAATCCAGCAGCCCAATCACGATGGTAGCCTAAGGAGGCTGTTTAAGCAGGCATGAGCTCGTACCTGACGATTCCTTATGAAGATTTAATCGAGATTGCTTCGCCACATGTCGAGCCGCGGCTCGCATTCCAGACCATCGAGCCGCGCAAGGTCGACAACCTCACCCTGATCGATGGTAAGACTTTCAGCGCCACCAGCGTGTCGGGCGACATCTATCCGCCTGGATCCCCGGACGTGGGATTCTTCCACGACGACACCCGCTTTCTCAGTCAACTGGAATTACGGATTGGCGGTCATCGCACCGTGGTGCTTTCGTCGGCCACGGAGAAGACATTTTCCGCGCAGATCGAGCTGACTACCGGCAACATCACGCTGCGCGATTCGTTCGACCTTCCCGAGAACACGGTCCACATTCGCCGTGAGCAGCTCCTGTCCTCAGAGATTTTCTTCGATCGCATGACCTTCGAGAATTTCAACCTGACTCCGGTGGACTTTACGGTTGAGGTTCTGCTCGACGCCGACTTCGTCGATGTCTTCCAGGTGCGGGGCGTGGCCCGGCAGAAGCATGGCCAATATTACAAGCCGGTCGTAAAGGATGGCGGCATCGCGTTTTATTACCGCGGGCTGGACGGCGTCATGCGCGAGACCCTGATCCAAGTCTCGCCACAGCCGACGGAGATCAAAGAGCGCACCGTGCGTTGGGAGCTTCGCCTGGAGCCCCTCAAGCGCGTCGAACTCGACCTCAACATCACGCCGTTAGTGGAAGGCCGTAAATCACGCGCCCAGATTTACGAAATGGATCACCAGTTGCGCCAGCGAAGAGCAAACTTTGCACGCTGGGAATCAGCTTCCACAAACTTCCAGACGGACAATGATGTCCTCGACGCTTTACTCAAGACGGCGGTCGGCGACTTTCACGCTCTGCAGATTCCAGATGGCGACGAGCACATCATTGCTGCCGGAATTCCCTGGTTTGCCACAATCTTCGGTCGAGACTCGATCATCGCAGGCTATCAGTCGTTGTCGCTGAATCCACAGCTGGCGATCGACACTCTGCGGGTGCTGGCGCGCTACCAGGGAAAGGAATACAACGATTGGCGCGACGAAGAGCCGGGCAAGATCCTTCACGAATATCGCGACGGAGAAATGACGCGCGACGGCGAAATGCCGTTCGGGCCGTATTATGGGTCGATCGACGCGACGCCGCTCTTCCTCATTCTGCTAAGCGAAACCTTCAACTGGACCGCCGACGAACAACTCATCGAAGAGCTGTTGCCCAATGCTTACGCGGCGCTGGAATGGATCGACAAATACGGCGATCTGGATGACGACGGCTTCGTCGAGTATCAGCGACGTTCGCCTAAGGGCCTGATCAACCAGGGATGGAAAGATTCGTGGGACGCCAACCTGCATCGCGACGGCTCAGTAGCGAAGACGCCGATCGCGTTGTGCGAGGTGCAAGGGTACGTTTACGACGCGAAGTACCGCATGTCGTCGCTGCTCCGCAGCTTTGGCGATGTAAAGACAGCAGATCGCTTGAAGCGTGAAGCGACGGAACTGGCGCGGCGCTTCGATCGCGCCTTCTGGGTGCCAAGCCGCGGCTTCTATGCCATGGCGCTCGATGCCGAAAAGCGGCCGCTGGAAGTAATCTCCTCCAACCCCGGGCAGTTGCTCTTCACCAGAATCATCAATCGGGAGCGGGCCCGGGTGGTGTCCAACCGCATGATGCGCGACGACATGTTCAGCGGTTGGGGATGGCGCACCATGTCCCAGGAAGAGCGCGTGTTTAATCCACTCAGCTATCATCGCGGATCGGTGTGGCCGCACGACAATTCCATCATCGCCCACGGCATGGCGCTGAACGACATGCGTGAGGGCGCTCTGCGCATTCTGACGTCTCTCTACCAAGCCGCTTCAAATTTCCGCGATTACCGTTTGCCGGAGTTGTTTTGCGGAGTGCAGCGACGCGAGTATGACGAGCCGGTACACTATCCGGTTTCGTGTTCGCCGCAAGCCTGGGCCTCAGGCGCAATGTTTCTGATCCAGTGCTCGGTACTGGGCATACATCCCAGCGCACCGCGCAAGGAACTGAACATCGTAAATCCGCAACTGCCGGACTGGCTCGATCACCTGCACATCCGTAATCTGCGCATCGGCGCCAGTCGCGTTGGACTCGATTTCACTCGCCGTGGAGACCGCACCTTCTGCAATGTGGTGGATGTGGAAGGGCGACAAGCTGCTGGTGAATGTGGCGTTCAAGAAGTAGCTATCGGCTGTCAGCTATCAGCCGTGAGCACGAGCAGGAGCCAAACTAGTTGCGCCTGCGGTTCGTTCTCCTGTCGAATGACCGCTCTTTTTGGGCTATCCACGATTCGCGATCCACTCAATTACAATGGTCGAACAGCGCTACGGCGCTGAGCACTTTGGAGGATCAATGGCGCAAGTGAAAATCACGGTTCGCAACAACGGGCCGTTTCGGGTAGAGGCTCCCGAGGGATCGATTGAGTTGGTGGATGCCGATGGCAGTCCCTATGACCTTACCGGCAAGACCGCGTTCTCGCTTTGCCGTTGCGGCGGCTCGACCAACAAGCCCTTCTGCGATGGGACGCATTCGCGAATAGGATTTCAGGGTGCTGAGAGGGCGGTGGCTGAAGCGCACAAACAGGAGACGCCAGGCCAGGAGCCACCCAAACAGCCGTAATCTGTTCCGCCTAAAAGGCTGAGCCGGGCCATGGCAGCCCGGCTTCCTTATTTCGTCGGTCCGCGTTTATTCGCCGCCGCTGACTTTGGGCGCATAGAGGTTCTCGCCGGCCACCTGCCAGACCGCATCGATCAACCGTTCCATCCACCCACTTCACTACCGCAACGGGATTGTCGAGCAGGCGAGGCTTGGCGGGCTTGCCGCCGCAGATCTTTTCGACTTCCGCTTTAATTTCGTCAATCGCCCGAATAGGCAGGCCTTTACCTTTGACGGCGTCCAGCAGATCCTGACGCTTCGGATTGATGGCAATTCCGCGCTCGGTGACGATTACGTCGATCAGTTCTCCCGGTCCAGTCACAGTCGTCACCTCGTCGACGATCACCGGGATGCGGTCGCGGAACGAAGGCACAGCGAGAATCGTGCAACCGGCGAAGAGACAGTTTTGCCAGCCTCCTATGCCGTGCAGCAGCCTGCCGTCTGAGTGGGTCACGACGTTAGCATTGAAGTGGACGTCAACTTCGGTCGCGCCCAGCACACAGGCATCGATCATCGACGCAAAATTACCCTTGCCGTGAAAGTTGTAGGACGTGAATGGACTTGTCGGTACGTGGCGAGGGTCGCTGGCGATGGAGCGCACTGCGTCAAGGTCGAAGGTCTGCCCGTCGAGGATGTAACCAAGGAGGCCTTCATGAAGGAGATCGACCAGGTATTTCGTCGAGCCGCCGCGTACGAAGCCAGCCTTCACATTCGCCTGTTTCATCATGCGCGCGAGATAGTCGACGAAGGCCAGGGCGATTCCCCCGGCTCCGGCCTGGAAAGAGAAGCCGTCGCGCATGATGCCGCTGTCGCGCACGAACTTCGCCACCAGCTCCGCGATGCGCAGCCGATCGGGGCTGCGCGTAATCTGCGTTGTACCGCTGACGATCTTCGATGGATCGCCGATCGAGTCTACTTGAACGACGTAATCGACATGATTGCCCTGGATCTGCCAGGGAATGCAGGGGAAGGGGACCAGGTTATCGGTGACCACGATGACCCGATCCGCATAGAGGGAGTCGGCGAGCGCGAAGCCGAGCGAGCCGCAGGCCGATGGACCGTGCGAGCCGTTGGCATTGCCGAAGTCGTCGGCGGTGGGCGCGGCGATGACAGCAATGTCGATGTGGACCTCGCCATCCTGCACTGCCTGCCAGCGACCGCCGTGTGAGCGCAGTACTCCGAGCCCACGCATGTGCCCGTGTGAGCAGTAATCGCCGAGCGGGCCGTTCATGCTGCCCTCGATGTGGTGTACGGCGCCTGACTCCATCAAGTCAATGACTGGCTCGTGGCAAGGGAAGGACGCGCTGGGGAACCACACGATATCTCTCGCGCCCATGCGCGCAGCCGTCTGCAACGCCGTCAGTGCGACGCGGTCACCGTCGCGCAGATGGTGATGGCTGCTGATGGTCATGCCGTCGCGCAGTCCGCAAAGCCGCAAGGCGGTCTCAAGGTCGGACACGCGTTTGTCGCCGTTGGCGGGATAGTCGCTGTTGCTGCGAATGGGCGGCCCCGTTTTGCGGCCAGTCGGGTGGTGGGCATTGACGCCTTCGTATGCAACAGCGACCCGGCCGTTGACGTTTGTCGGGACGCGACGGCCAATCGCGTTGGTGATCAGTTCGGCGGTTACTTCTGCATTCATCCTCAAACTCCTGCCGCCCTTTGTTCGGTGAGCAAGCCCATCTGGCGGGCGCGAGCTACCAACTTCACCGCGCGCTGCACCACCGGCGCGTCAATCATCTTGGAGCCGAGGCTCACCACTCCGAGTCCGTGGGCTTGTGCGTCATCATAAGCGGCGACGATTCTCAATGCCTTCTCCAACTCCCACGCTGTGGGAGCGAAGGCGCGATGGAGGATCTCGATCTGGATTGGGTGAACACAGCCCATTCCTTCGAAGCCCAGCGCGCGCGAGCTTTCGCCCCATGTAAGCAGGCCGTCAGTATCGCCCACGTCTCCGAATACCGAATCGATGGCCTGCACATGCGCGGCATGAGCGGCATTCACAACACGCATACGGGCGTAGAGCGATTCCGCTCCGCTCAAGGTCTTCGCGACACCAAGATCAGCGGTGTAATCTTCGAGACCGATGGTGAGCGCAACGACGCGGTCGGAGGCAGTAGCGATTGCGAACGCGTTCTCGATGCCGAGGGCCGATTCCAGGATCGGCATCAGCCAGATCGGCCGGGCGAGGTCACAGTGCTTGCGGATAGAGTCAATCTGGGCGGCGACTTCAGAGATCTGCTGCGGTATCTCGACCTTTGGAATGAGAATCAGATCGGGCGCTTGCGGCACGATCGCTTCGAGATCGGCCAGTCCCATCGGCAACTGGTTGATGCGGACCATGCGCTCGGCTACTCCGAAATCGACAGCACGAAGAGCGTTTCGTACAAGAATACGCGCCGCATCTTTTTCGCCATAGTGAACGGAGTCTTCCAGATCGAGAATGACCGCGTCGGGCGCGTGGAGGCCGGCGTTAATGAAGTACTTCGGCTCGTTTCCCGGCAGGTAGAGGCGGGAACGCCGCAGTCGATCGCGTGGCGATGGCTTCGGAAGAGTCGTTTGTTCCGGTAAGGCGGTTTTCGCTTGTGCCGGGGCCGCCCGGCGAACGGCCGCTTCAATGCGCGCTGCAATCACGAATGGCAGGGCGCCTTCGTCCACGATGATGAGCCTGGCATGCTCGACGCCGAGAAAGTGCAGAACGTCGGCCGCCTGCTGTCGAATGCGCTCACCATAGTACAGGTCGACGCGTGAGCGCAGGTCGATCTGGATACCGCCAGAGGAGTGCTCCTCGAACCTCACGTGCAGGTCAGAGCGCACGTCGTCGCCGGAGCGCCCGGCCTCGCTGTGTTTAACTTCTGCTACTGCAGGCATAGGCCGTCTCCACCTTGACGCTGAGCTTCGCCAGGATTGCGTCAGTCATTTCCATAGTCGAAGCCGCGCCTTGCGCAATCGAATTTGCGCCACCCGCGATGCGCATCATGTCGTAGGTGCGCACCTTTCCTTCGGCCACGACCGCGGCGATGGCGGTGCGAACCTTTTCCGCCTTTTCGTGCTCGCCAGTATGATCGAGCATCATGGCTGCCGAAAGAATCATCGCAATCGGGTTGACGATCGGCGGATTGAGCTCGGCATACTTGGGCGCGGAGCCATGCGTCGGCTCGAAGACCGCCACGTCATCGCCGATGTTGCCTGACGCGGCGAAGCCCAAGCCTCCAACCAGGCCGGCAAAAGCGTCGCTGATCACGTCGCCGAAAAGATTGCTGGCGACAATCACCCCGTAGTCTTCGGGGTTTTTCGTCAACCACATGGTCTGCGCATCGATGTTGGTGGACCAGAGCGGAATGTCACCGTATTTCTTCTGGACTTCTTTGGCGACTTCTTCCATCAGGCCGGAGGTCTCGCGTAGCACGTTGGGTTTCTCGCAAATGGTGACCGACTTGTAGCCGAATTGGCGCGCATACCTGAAGGCCGCTTCGCATATTCGTCGCGCGGCCGGGCGCGTGATGATCCGCACCGAGACGGCCAAGTCCTCGCCTGACACGTTTCCAAACGGCTTGAACTTCGGATGTGTGCTCAGCGCGTCCCGCACCGGTTGTGGAGGATTGCTCCACTCCACGCCGGCGTAGAGCCCCTCGGTGTTTTGACGAAAGACCACGGCGTCGACACGGGGTTCCTCGAAACCGCCGGCTGGTTTCTTGCGAATGAAGTTCAGAGGATTGCCGGGGAAGGAGAGACAGGGCCGCAGGCAGACGTCGAGATTGAACTTCTGCCGCATGGAAACGATCGGGCTGAAATACTGATAGCCTTTGCCCTTCAGTGCGGGGCTGAGCTCGGCTTCCGCTTCCTTCTTTGGCTTAGAAGTGATGGCGCCGAAGAGGCCGACCTTGTGCGTGCGTAGAAGGTCGATGGTGCGTTCGGGAAGGGCATTACCTTCTCCGCTCCAGCACTTCCAGCCAAGGTCGGCGTGTAGGTAGTCGGCTTCAAAACCGACTGCGTCTAGGACGCGGATCGCCTCGGGTAGCACCTGATTGCCGATCCCGTCGCCGGGCATGGTTACGATAGTGTGTTTTGCCATGAACTCTTACTCCTGAAATTGTGGTTACACCTGTGCCGCGACTGTGCTTCCCAGCTTCTGGCGGACCAGATTCTCGATACCACCGGCGATCACCAACGATTGCGGCACGCTGCCCAGCGCCGGGAATCCGAACTCTTCTTCGTCGTAGCGAATAAGGCTGGCAGCAAAGTCAACTTCAACGGACACGACGGAGATGATCGTCCGCTCCTTGCGTGCCACAGGGTCTTGAAAACGAGAGCGCAGGCGCCTCACCAACTCCGGCGATTCAATGCAAAGGAAGCCGTTGTTAAAGGCATTGCGCAAGTAGGTCTGTGAGAAGCTGCCGGCGATGACCAGCGGAATGCCTTTGCACTTCAATGCGGTTACCGCCTGCTCGCGGCTCGAGCCGGTACCGAAGTTGAAGCCGCCGACCACGATGTCGCCCGCAGCGGTACGTTCGGCGAATTGCGGATCGTAGTTCTCCATCACCACGCGCGCCATCATCTCGGGCGTCATGTCTTCGCGGTAGGTGTAATCTTTGCCGTAGATGCCGTCGGTGTTCAGGTTGTCCTGGGGCAGAAAGACCAGCCGGCCCCGAAGCTTTTCGGGGAAGCCTTGGAGGATTTCGACCTTCTCAGCCGGCATAGTGTCTGTCGCAAATGCCTCAAAGTCGCGCCTGACCTCGCGATCCGCGAACTCCCCTGGACCACAGATATAGCCTGCAATCGCCGAAGCCGCGACCACCTCGGGACTCGCCAGGTAACACTCCGCATCTCGCGAGCCCATGCGGCCTTTGAAGTTGCGATTGGTGGCGGAGATTCCGACTTCACCGGCTTCCAGGAGCCCGGTACCCAGCCCGATGCAGGGCCCACAGCCGGGCGGAAGGGGCTGCGCGCCGGCATCAAGCAGCGTTTGCCATATTCCGCGTCGTTCTGCTTCCTCTTGAATCGCGCGACTGGCCGCAGCCAGATAGAATTGCACGCCGTGAGCGATACTCTTTCCACGCAGCACCTTCGCAGCTGCGTCAAGGTCCTTGAGTCGCGAGTTCACGCAGGAGACGAGGTACGCTTTGTGGATGGCGATCTTTTTCTTTGCGATCTGTGCGACCGATTGCATCACTTGCACGGTGTCTGGGCCGGAGACGTGCGGCGTTACCTGAGACAGATCGAGGACAATGCGGCCGGCGTACGTTGCACCGGGATCGGGAGTGAGAGGACTTGTGCGCCACTCGGCGAACTTCTTTTCGGGGATTCGTGTGACACTTTGCGAGCGCAAGTCGCGATTGCGAGCTTCCAGGTACGCGAGCGTTGTTGCATCAACAGGGAACCAGCCGACCAGCGCTCCCCACTCGGTGGTCATGTTAGCAATGCTCAGGCGTGCGTCCATGCTGAGTGAAGCCACGCCGGGTCCGGCGAACTCGAGGGCTGCGTTGAGCACCTCTTCGCGATGGTAGAGGCCACATAACGTGATGATGACGTCTTTTCCGGTGGCGCCCGACGGCAGCTCGCCTTCGAACACTACCTGAATCGAGCGCGGGATCTGCCACCAGAATTCGCCCGTCGCCCAGATGGCAGCGGCGTCGGTACGCACGACTGGGGTGCCGATCGCGCCCAGCGCTCCGTACATATTCGAGTGTGAGTCGGAGGCGACGACGAAGCTTCCGGGCAGCACGTAGCCTTTCTCCACCATGATCTGGTGTCCAATGCCAGTTCCCGGTCGATAGAAGTCAATGCCGTGCTCGCGTGCGAAAGCTTCCATGCTGCGATACTTTGCCAGGTTCGACGCTTCCGTATTCTGAATGTCATGGTCGGCGGTGAAGACCAACTGCTTCGGATCGTGCACCTGTGCGGCGCCGATGGCCTTAAACTTTTTCATCACCGCTGCGGTATTGTCGTGCGTCATCACCTGAGATGGCCGGATAGACAGGAAGTCTCCCGCACGCAAAGGACGCCGGGGGCCTTCAGCCAGGTGAGCTTGAGCGATCTTTTCGACGATGGTCTGCGACATCAGCGTTCTCCTGCGACAGGATGATCCGCGCGGAACAGCTTCATCAGTTCGGTAACACTCGCCTGTTTCTCCAGATTCCAGATGGCCTCGATGGCGCGCCGTCGCGCATCGCGCGACATTACCGGCTCGGCCAGGGCCTCAAACTTTTCTTCGACTTCGACATCCGTAAGCGGATTGCGCGGATCACCTTTGGGAAAGTCGAGCTGCTGCATGAACTCGCGCCCGTCGATAGTGTGAATGCGTACGATTACGCGCTGCAGAGAGGGGAAGACCTTCTCGATATCGGGGTCCGCGACCACCACGATCTTCTCGAGTTGCTCGCGGATCACCGGGTCCATGATCTTTGCGGGCGTGAACTGCAAAGGCGTGACCTGCCGCTCGGCAATGGCCGCGGCGATCACATAGGGCAGCGAGTGGTCCGCGGTCTCTTTCGTATGCGGATCGTACTTGCTCGGATCGCTCAGGATGTCCGCGCCGCGGGCGGTAGTGCGAATATGGACTCGAGCGATGTCGTTGGGTTTGAGATCGTGGTCTTTCACCAGCGCCAGTACCGCCGAAATCGGCGTGTGGGTCAGGGCTTCGGTGGGAAAGGCCTTCATCCCACATTGTGTGATACGCCACGATTCGCCGAGACCGTCGGTCAGCACCTCCAGCTTCCACTCCGGACCAAAGGAATGTACCAGCCCTTCTTTGCCGTCGATGACGTGCTCCGGGCCGGTATAGCCTTTCTCAGCCAACAAGGCAGCCAGCATGCCGCTCTGGGTGGACATGGGATCGACAGTGTTCTTCATCATCGTCAGCTTGCCTGCAGTGACCGCGCCCAAGGTCGCGCGCGCGCTAGCGCCAATGCCGATGGCGTGCTGAATTTGCGGCGGCGTCAAGCGCAGCATGCGTGCGGCAACGATTGGGGAAACAAAAGCGGTCAGCGTGGCATGATGCCAGCCGCGCTCGCGAATGCCGGGGAAAGCCGCTTCACAGAGCCGCATCTCGAATTCGTGGCCGAGAACCAAGCCGACGATCAACTCGCGACCATCACTTCCGGCGCGCTCGCAAGCTGCGATTGCGGCAGGGAAAATATCCGACGGGTGCGAAGGGTCCTGCTTCCAGTAGATGTCGTTATAGTCCATACATCGGATCATCAACGCATTTGCCAGCGCTGCTGAAACGGGATCCATCTGCTTGCCGCTACCGATCAGGGTGGCTTTGCCCTGCCCTGCGATCTCGTCCAGCACTGCCAGGGCAATTGCGACATCGTGTTGCTGATACCCGCCCAGGGCGCAGCCGACACTGTCGAGGAGAAATCGCTTGGCCTGGTAAATGGCGTCGGCCGATAGCTGCTCGAATTCCAGGCTTGCCGCCCACTCTGACATTGTGGCAGTGATCGTCTGCTTGCAAGCGGCGTTGGTCGGGGCTGTGCTGGTAGCCATGAAAGTCTCTCCGTTATTTCCCCAGATTCTTGAACGGCTGGAACGCCATAAAGTCGGCGTGATGCACGATGTAGGCCTCGGTGGTACGTTTCACCAGATCGCCCTCGGCGGCGTGCGAGGCGATGATGTGGCAGACCGCGTCGGGCACACCGCACTCCATCGCCAGCGCTACGCCGGTAAACGGATGGCGCAGCATCTCGCCGCGCTTACTTTGTTTGGCCTTGCCATCGACCTTTTCGTATTCCAACAGCTTGCCGACGTCGGCCAGGATGGCTCCGGCGATAACGGTGTCCATGTCGAGCGGGAGGGCGTTACCCATGAACTCGGTCATGCTCTCGGCGGCCCTGCGTGCAATGTGGACGACGCAGCGCTTGTGCTCCATAAATGTCGTGGGACAGTTCGGGACGAGTAAAGTGAACGGAATGCAGTTGAGATCTTCAGGGGCGAGCGGGCTGAGCTGGAGGGCGCGCTCCCAGGTGCGCGTCACCTGCTCGCGCAGTTCAACCGATTGAATCCAGGCGATTTCGGGCCAAAGTGTGAGGACGGCATCACGCATAAAATACCTTGTGTCGGCGAAACGTCTGGCCGATTCGGACGCGCAAAAACCGTTTCCGGCTGGCAACAGCCAAACGAATATTCGTAACACTTCGCGGATGACGAAAGCTATGACGTGCGTCACAATGTGAAACCGGCCGCAAATGCAGGTCGGCGGCAAGTTAGAGGCTCCGTACTACCCACGCTGCGCGTCCTCTTGTATGCTCGGACTCTGCTCTTATCTAAAGGAGGTGCCCATGGGCGCCAATGATGCTCTCCTTGCTCCGATACCTGACGCCGAACACCGCGACTTCGGCGGTGTGCAACTGGATGTGGTTCGCACCGGCAACGCTCGGGTGAAGCGGTCGATCTACCCAGTCGGATTTCATTGGGCTGAGGACATCAAGCCGCTGGTCGGGACAGACGCCTGCATGCACGCTCATGTCGGCTTCCTGGCGCGCGGACGAATTCACATGACGTTCTCCGACGGCTGCGTGCGGGACTTCGTCGCGCCGCAAGTGGTCGTCATTGAAGCTGGGCATGATGGCAGGGTGATCGGCGACGAGCCAGCCGTCCTCATCGAATTCGACTTCGAAGGCGACACCGCTGCCCGGCTTGGATTGCCGGAAAAGCACGAACACTAGCGCAACTCGCTGGCCACCGATCGCATGAGTATTGTCTTCCGAACAGCAACTGACAGGTCGCCGTGCAAGCGGAGCGCCGGTGTTTTTTGTAGTCTTAGGTATGCGTTTTCAGCGATTGTGCGTTTTTTGCGGCTCCAGCATGGGAGCCCGGCTGGAGTATCGCGCCGCTGCCGAGATTTTGGGCGAGTTGTTTGTCGAACGTAGGATCGAGCTCGTCTATGGCGGCGGCAACATCGGACTGATGGGCGTGCTAGCCGATAAAGTGCTTGCGCAGGGCGGCCGCGTGATCGGCGTTATTCCTGAATCGCTGATGGCGAGAGAGGTCGGCCACCTGGGCTTGAGTGAACTCCGCGTCGTCGGCTCTATGCACGAGCGCAAGGCCGTCATGTCGGATCTCGCGGATGGATTCATCGCGCTGCCCGGCGGCTTTGGGACGATTGAAGAGTTCTGCGAGGTGGTGACCTGGTCGCAACTCGGCATTCAATCAAAACCCTGTGGACTGCTCAACATCGAGAATTACTTCGCACCGCTTCTGGAGTTGTTCAATCAGGCGGTGCGAGAACGATTCCTGCGCGAAGAAAACCGGCGGCTGGTGCTTGATGATATTGATCCCGCGCGATTGCTGGAGAAGATGGCCGCGTTTGAGCCCAAGGCGGCGCCGAAGTGGATTGGCAAGGAAGTGCGCTAGTACGTTGCACCCGCAATCTCTTTCCGAACTCGCCGCTTTTGAATTGTCATCCCGAGCGAAGTCGAGGGATCTGCTGTTCGCGGATACCGCAGGGACCCTTCCGCTGCGAGCAACAGCAGGTTCCTCCACTCCAGCGGCCAAAAGCGGGCGGCCTGCGGTCGGGATGACAATTTTATTGGGGGAGGCCCATTTCATTAGGGCATTGACATTTTCATCAAGAAGAGCGCGATGACCAGGCCGGCGCTTCCGCCCACTCCCGCCGCCGCTCCGCTTCCTGCTTCGTAAACACCCCGGCCATCTTCGTCCCGCAGTTCGCGCAGCCCCCGTCTTGCAAGCGGTTCGACATCACCGAATGCCACGAGCGCGTGATCACTGGCTGCTTGCATCCTGGACAGATGGTATTGCCGCCGTCGGAGTGGATGTTGCCCTCGTACACATACTTCAGGCCCAGTTCGCGTGCGATTGCTCGCGCACGATGTAATGTCCCTGGTGGCGTCGCCGGCTTATCGCGCAGCTTGAAGTCGGGATGGAACGCCGTGAAGTGCAGCGGAACATCGTCGCCCAGATTCTCCAGAACCCAGGCGCAGAGCTGCTTGAACTCGTCGTCGCCGTCGTTGAGCGTTGGAATGATGAGATTGGTGATCTCGAACCATACCCCGGTCTCGTGCCGCAACCACTTCAGCGTGTCGAGAACAGGTTGAAGATGGGTGAGTGTGACCTTGCCGTAGAAGGTTTCGGTGAAGGCCTTCAGGTCGATGTTCGCGGCGTCGATATGACGGTAAACATCGAAGAAGGCCTCGCGCGTGATGTAGCCGTTCGAAACCATCACGTTGTTCAGGCCAGCTGCATGGGCTTCACGAGCAATGTCGATGACGTACTCGCCCCAGATCGTTGGCTCATTGTAGGTGAAGGCGAGATGCGGCGCGCGATGTTCCAGCGCCAGCCTAACCACGTCCTCTGGATCGAGGCTGAGCGAGTTCACCTGATCGGCCTTGGCCTTAGAGATATCCCAGTTCTGGCAGAAGAAGCAGCCCATGTTGCAGCCGGCGGTGCCCATGGAGAGGATCTTAGTGCCCGGGAAGAAATGATTCAGCGGCTTCTTCTCGACCGGGTCCATGGCCAGCGCCGCGGGCCGTCCGTAGCCGAGTTGAACCAGACGGCCGCCTTCGTTCTTGCGGATAAAGCAAAAGCCGCTCTGGCCTTCGCCGATGTGGCAATGACGCGGGCAAAGGTAGCAATGGATGCGGCCATCGGCCATCGTCTCCCACCAGCGCGCCTGGTGGAGTTCGGGCTGTGTTGCTGTTAACTGCATAGTAACTACTTAACTCTATTGTAACGCCGAAGCCTGCTATGAGCCATGAGCTGTGAGAAAGCCACACTCCGCTGCCAATCGCAACCAGCCAGCCGATCTCGAACGGTCACGCTACCATCGCGCACGGCTCAAACTAAGGCTGCGCTACCAGCGCTGAGCCACCACCTGGTGCGGTAGCTTGGGCTCCTGATAACCCTTCGGCTTCTGGCGCGGCGGTAACTTCGGTGGCGTGTAGGGCACTTCCTCATAGGGAATCCGGCTGAGGATGTCAGCAATGCAGTTCAGGCGCGCCCGCTTTTTGTCGTCCGAGGGCACGATGTACCACGGCGCCAGGGCCGTGTCCGTGGCGGCCAGCATGGCATCGCGCGCGCGCGAGTAGTCATACCAGCGGCGGTGCGACTCCAGATCCATGGGGCTCAACTTCCAGCGCTTCGACGGGTCTTTAATGCGGGCGGCGAAGCGGCGATGCTGCTCCTTCTCGGAAACATCCATCCAGTACTTAAGCAGGATCACGCCGTTACTCACCAGAGTAGCTTCAAACGCGGGACAGCCTTGCAGGAATCGCGTGTAGTCTTGCTTGCTGCAGAAACCCATGACGTGCTCGACCCCCGCGCGGTTGTACCAGCTGCGATCGAAGACGATGATCTCGCCGGCCGCGGGCAACTGGGCGATGTAGCGCTGCCAGTAAAGCTGGGTCTTCTCGCGGTCCGTAGGTGCCGGCAGCGCAACCAGGCGAAACACACGCGGACTGACGCGCTCCATCATGCGCTTGATCACGCCACCCTTGCCGGCCGCGTCGCGACCCTCGAAGATGATGACGATGCGGGCACCCGTCTCTTTCACCCAGCTCTGCAGCTTGACGAGTTCCACCTGCAGCTTAAAAAGCTCGCGCTCGTATTCCTTCTTGTCGAGCTTTTGCAAGGCCTGAGCTGCGGGGGGTTCAACGGCTGACTTCTTGGCGTGCTTTTTGCCGGAGTTCTTGCCCATAAGGCCTCCTGTGCTGCATCCAGCTTGTAGTATGAAGATGAGCTGATTGTACCTTGTGAACGCAAGCCGGAGAGCCGTTGATCCTCTGGCTTGGTTTGCATTCCGGCTGCGGGAGCATTCATCAGAGTGAACTTTTTCGGTGGCGAAGTTCGAACCTCCAGCGCAAGTTTCGAGAGCTCGGGACACAGGGTGACGGTCGAGCAATTTCTACCTGTGGCGGACGGAAAGCATCGTGCGGTCATTGCGCTGCACGGCTCGGGAGGCATTCGCGAAGGCTGGTCGACGCAGCCGGCCACGCTGATGGCCGGTCAGGGCTACTCCGTTTTTCTCCTGCACTTTTTCGACCGCACCGGCACGGTCCGGGCTGACTACGAAACTACGCAGCGCCACTTTCCAGACTGGATGCGGACCATCGGCGATGCCATCACGTTTGCGGCGCAAAATCCGGCGGTCGATGCCAATCGTATCGGTCTGCTCGGCTTCTCGCTGGGAGCCTTCCTGGCACTGGCGGTTGCCTCGGTCGATCCGCGCGTCAAGGCCGTGGTGGAATTCTTCGGTGGCTTGCCGGAGGAGTTGCAGGGCGTTCCGAAAATGCCGCCAGTCCTGATTCTGCATGGGGAAGAGGACCGCGTCGTGCCGGTCAGTGAAGCGGTCAAGCTGCAGCAGTTGCTGGAGCGCACAGGCACTCCGTACGAGATGAAGTTGTATCCGGGAGCCGGACACGTCCTCAATGGAATGCAGTTCATGGATGCGGGACGGCGTGCGGTGCAATTCCTGAACAAGCATTTGTAGGCGAGTCGAGCCTGCCGCAATAAGATTCCGGTACAGAAGGCCCGATAAGGTTCCGGGTAGAGGTGGGTCGTGCCGGGTAGAGCTGGCCTTCAGGCCAGCGTCAAGACCCCACTATCTACTTAGAGTCGGCTTGAGCCGACGACAGAAGTGTCCGATCGAAAAATTTCAGCACAGAAACCCCGATTTACTCCGCCAGGGCCTCGGCTTTCTCTTCGGCTTCGGCGACCGCGCGGATGGAAACGTGTTCGTGACGGGCGATGGCCAGACCGGTGGGGATGACGGACATGAAGGTCACGGCCCACAGCATCATTCCGGCACTCACCGCAAGTTCGTGTTCGACGTGAAAGCCTGCGCTTAACATCCCAATCGTCGCCAACTGCGAGCCGCCGCCGACGGCCGGCAACTGAAGCATGGAGCCGACCATGCTTGAGCCCATCAGCACGATCTCGTAGGGAAGGGTGAGCGCTTGCAACTCGCCGGGATAGGCGTGAGTAACGGCGTAATAGGCGAAGGCCACCAGGATCCACATGAACAGCGAGACAGCGATCAACTGCAGGGCAGAGCTCAGGTCTTGAATGGTCTCTAGCCCGTGACTGAACGACAAAACTTTTTCGCGTACATGATGGGCGAGCTTCGGCGCAAATCCTACGATGCGGGCGTGCAGAAACTCGGCTACAGCATCGCCGGAGCGGCGCACGATGATCAGGCCGACAATCATCGCCGTGATCAGGCCCATCAGGAAGAATCCGCCTTCACGCAGTCGATGATAAAACGACAGCGCTTTCAAATCCGGCGAGAGCAAACTCACCGAAAGCATTACCGCGAACGAACCCATATCGAAGATGCGCTCCACGCCCCATACGGCGACCTGTGAGGTGAAGGTCAGCCGTTCTTTCTTCGCGATGATGTAGGGGCGAATCATCTCGCCGGCGCGGCCCAGGAGTGCCAACGCGGCAAAGCCTACGAATTGTGGCGCCAGTAATCGTACGGTCGTGGTTTTCTTTACAGGCTTGAGAAAGATCCGCCAGCGCACCGCGCGCAGAACATAGGCGAGATAGGTGAAGGCAAGTCCAGCGAAAATGTAGAACCAATTGACATGTTCCGTCTGGGTCCAGAACATGTGCCAGTCGAAGGTCTTCCAGGCTCGGATCTGCAAATAGATGAGCAGGCAGAGCGCGACTAGAACGATGCCAAAGACCAGAATGCGTTTTCTATTCATGAAAGAGGAAGCAAGACTCGCCCGTGCAAGCTAATCGTCAAGGTAAACGAGTGGGGGAGTGAGGTCAAACCTGACTATTCGGTAGGCGCGTCGGAAGCGGTAGCTTGCGCCAGCTTCGGCTTAGCTGCCTCAGCGCGGTGTTGACGTGCCTGGGCTTTCTGCTCCGCCAGCTTCTTCCGGTTGTAGTCCTTGATAATCCGCGCGACGTAGGCATGGGTCTCCCGATAGGGCGGAACGCCGTGATACTGCTGCACCCGTCCGGGGCCGGCGTTGTAGGCAGCCAGAGCCTTCGCCACATCGAAGTGATACTGCTCCAGCAACTGGCGCAGATATCGGACCCCGCCGTCGACATTCTCTGCAGGATCGAAGCTGTCTTTCACGCCCAGCTTGCTGGCGGTGCCAGGCATGAGCTGCATCAGGCCCTGCGCACCTTTCGGTGAAACTGCGTGAGGATTGTTCGCGCTCTCGGCGGCGATTACGCTGGCGATGAAGTCGGCGTCGAGCTTGTTTTGCGCGCTGACCTCGGCGACGAGTGCCTTCAGGTCACCTGTCCTGGCAACCGGAGCGGGTGAATCCTGGGGATCGGGCGGTGCAGGCTCGTAGCCTTCAATCTGGTCGGTGGGAACGTCGACGTAGCCGGCTGCCAGATCGGCGCTCATGTACAGGCGCGTGGTGGCGCCGACTACTTCGTGATGATCGTGACGCAGGCTGAAGCCGTTGCGCAAATTGGCGAGTTCAGCGGCGTGAAGCGGAGTCAAGCAGAATGCGATGCATGCGACAAGCAGGGCTTTGGCCGCTAATCCTTCGCGGGTAGAGGTCCCTCGACTCCGGCGCAAAAAGCGCGTCTCCGCTCGGGACGACAATTGCAATGTATGTCCTCTATGCATTCAAGCTCGCTGCGCTAGCGTCCAGTATCTGTTCAACGGCTGCGGCGACGCCGCTTTCGTCGTTGTGAAGCGTGATCGTCCAGCCATTCTGCTTTAAATCATCAGACGCATTTCCCATGATCACCGGATGTCCGGCAAAGGTCAACATCTCGATATCGTTGTAGTTATCGCCGATGGCCATTACCTGCGAACGGTCTAATCCGCGATATATGGCCCACCTTTCCAGAGCGTGACCCTTGGAGCACCCTGCTTTCAGGATATCGACGATAGTCAGATCACGATAGTCATATTGCGTGCGCAGGACGGTCATCTCGTTCGCAAACTCTGCGCCGACGAGGCGCTCCTGTGCGGTCTGCATCAGCTCAACCGGGCCGCAGAACATCACCTGGATGGGATCCTCAATTAGCGCCTTTTCGATCGGGCTGACGTATTCGATGTAAGGCGCATTTTTTTCCATCCAGCGCTGGATCACGCCATAGAGACGGTCGTGGTTTTCGCAGACAATCGCGCCCATGGAATCCCGATCGAAGGTAATAACCGAGTAGTCGCGGAAGTCGCGCATGTGCCGGCAAAGTTTCAACGCGGTCGCTTGCGGCATCAGGTCACGATGAAAAGCTTCGCCATGGGTGGAACGGGTGACCGCTCCATTGGAACTGATGATCCACAGGTCGAATCCCAACGATTCAGCGATGGGAAGGGCGAAACGATGACGGCGTCCGGTGACCAGAACGGTCTCGATGCCAGCCTCGTGGGCACGACGCAGAGCATCCAGATTGGCTTGGGAAACCTGGGCTTTGGAGTCCAATAAGGTGCCATCAATATCGATGGCGATAAGGCGCACGGAGGGGCTCAAGATGCTCTATTTTAGCAGCGCGGCAGTGCGGGCCGCCAACTCCGAAGGCTCGTCGGCGTCAAGCCGCCCTTTCAAAACTCGGCTACGGACAGGGCTCCACTCTGAGATACCCGAGCACATCGACTCTTTGTCCGCTTTGCAACCAGACCCGAAGCGGGAGTCATTCTTACTGTGGTCGACGCCGCAGCCGAATGCCTCTTCCCAGCGCGACGCTCGCCGACGTAGAGTAAAGGTAATGGAACTGCGCAAGGATCCCATTACGCGGTCGTGGGTCATCTGCGGCGACGAGCCGGAAGCAGGTTCGTCTTCCGGATCTTTCTGTCCTTTCTGCCCGGAGTCCGGGCTGCCGCTTCAGGTGGTGGCCACCTCGCCTACGGTGAATGGAAGTCCGTGGTCGGCGCGCGCCGTGGTGCATCCGCAACCACTTTATGGGATCGATGGCGAGCCGGGGCGGTCGGGCAATGGGCTTTATGACAAGATGCGGCCGGTAGGCGCTCACGAGGTTGTTGTGGAGAATGCGCGTCACGACCGCCATCTTTGGAACGCTGACGATCGCGAGATTGAGGAGTATCTGGCGCTATGCGGCCAGCGCATTCAGGACCTTAAAGGCGATGTCCGCTTCAAGTACATCTCGGTGTTCAAGAATTACGGTGCCATGTCCGGCCAGGAGTTTGATCATCCGACATCGGAGATTGTGGCCACAACCTTCGTTCCGCGGCGTGTGTTGTACGAATTACGCGCGGCCAAGCAGCACTACCAGGTGAAGGAACGTTGTGTTTTCTGCGATATTCTGCGGCAGGAGCAGGAGCAGAAACTCCGCATGGTCGAGGTGCGCGGTGAGTATATGGCAGGATGCCCTTATGCACCTCGGGTGCCGTATGAAACCTGGATTGCGCCACGTAATCACGAGGCCTACTTTGAACGGACCGCGCTGAAATCAGGCGCCATGCGCGATTTCGCCGCATTGCTGCGGCGTACGCTGTTTCGTATCCGCACCATCGCCGACGGCTTCCACATGGTGCTGCACACCTCGCCGAACACGATGCACAAGTCGGAGACGCTCGGCTTCTGGAAGACCATCGAAGACGACTATCATTGGCACCTGGAAATCCTGCCGATCCTCGGCAATAAGGCGAAGTCATACACCTTCAAAGAGGTGTACTATTCGCCGGTGAGTTCCGAAACCGCCGCGGCCATTCTGCGTGAACGGCCGACGGAATAGCAGAAATAGTCGTTGACTCTGACGGATACGCTGTTCGAATCCTCCGGCCTAATGTAGCAGTACGAGTCGGCTTTAGAGAGGATCAAGCATGAACGATTCATCTCGCCCCGGGTGGACGGGCTCACCGGAAAGACCGGCGAGCCGTGCGCAAACCCAATTGATTGAACGCGGTGGTCCACAGTTCTGGAACGACCTGCAACTTCAGCTTTCCGCTGCTGTTGACTCTCTCTATCTTCAGGATCTGGCCGGAATGATGACCAGTTTCGGTGGCGGTATCAGGGTCACCTTGAACCGGCCGGGCAAGGCGTTCAATCACGACTATACCGACGTTATCTTCAAACGCTCGCCTGCGGAAATCCGCTGCACGACGCTGAATGACGGCACCTACACCTTGCGATTCTGCGTCACGGCCGACAATAAGGTGGCGGTAACCAGCACGCGCAGAAACCAGGTGATGAACCCGGAGCAGGCCTGCGAGCACATCATGACGCTGTTGCTGAAAGCGAGCGAGCGCCAATAGGAAGCCGCGCGGCTCCGACTTATGTCCACACAGTGGAAGAGCTACGCTGCCCAGACTGGATTGGTGTACCAGTACTACTTTGTGGGACAGCGAGTGGCGCTGGCCGACGACCCCGAGGCGCCTTCGACTGAATATATCTTCGATGTGACATCCGACCGCAAGCTGATCTTTGCGGTCAGCATCTTCCTGCCACAACCGGCTCTGGATCACTGGGCAGCCACACGCGGCCGCGACCTCACCGAGCCCGAGCAGTACGCCGGGGTTAAGCTCAGGCTGTTGCACGCCTTCGACGAAATTGCCGACATGCTGCGCGACGGCCGCCGTCTACGCTTGGCGGGTGAGGCGCTGGTGGAGTTACTCGATTCCATCGGGGTGGATTGAAGGTGTCATCCCGAGCTCGGGCGTCGTTCTTGCCGCCGCAGTCGAAGCACCGCTATCGTCATATCGTTTTCTGATTGCTATCGAGCGGTGAAGCGCCGTACTACCCAATGCCTGGCGAGATACGTCTAAGCAGAAGCGTCGAAGCGCAGCGGGATGGGGCCGGTACCACGATAATTGCTGTGCAGACGGGCCCGATTCGGACCATAATTATGCAGTAGTGGGTGAGATGGGGATGTTCGAGGCGGTTCCGAAGACTGGGCGCAGGCGCTGGAGTAGCTCCATGACGCTCTCCTTTGCCGTACACCTGCTCCTGCTTGGCGCATTGTTGTATCGGGTTGCTCCGGCGTTTATCTCTCCTTCGGACGTCGATCTCGGTATCCCGCACTCCCTGGGTTCGCAATCGATTGTTTATCTTGCACCGGTTGGGCCGGAGCAGACCAAGGCCTCTCCAACCGAGCCCAAGTTGGCCCTGCGGGCGAAGCTAACTCCTAAGCCCAAGCCGCCGAAACCTGAACCCAAGCCGGAAGAGACAGCAGCAGCCACTACGGCCGACGCGCCCTTGTCGACCGCTCGCGGCGGATCGCTCTTCGGCCATGTACCCGGCTCGCCGCTCACCGGTGATGAGGTTGTGCCGGCGTTTCCCGACGTTTATCCCGACCCTCCCATCTCGCGTAGCGACCTGCCGTCGGGTGTTCAGGGCGACGTGATTGTCGAGGTCACCATCGATCCTCAAGGCAATGTGGTCGACACCAAGGTATTGCAGGGAATCGGTTACGGGATCGAGCAGAAAGTTCTGGAGGTCTTGCAGCGCTGGCACTTCCATCCGGCTATGCGCGACGGCCAAACCATTGCCTCGCAGCATATTGTCCACTTCCATTACCCGGCCTAGAGCGGCCCTTTGTTCAAATTCAGCCGCTGCCCCACCATTGTGACGTACGTCACAAGGTCCAGTGACATCAATCCTCGGCCGGATTGTCGCTCCCGCTATACTGAATCTATAGGACGGGTACAACTTAGCCGTTACCGTTCATGGGGTTTATGCCGCTAATTTGGCTTAGAGTTGCGGTAGTTTGCTATGGCGTTGGACTGCTGTACTCGCTACTGCTGCTGAGTAAAAAGGGAAACGTTCTGGCGAAGGTGGTCGAACCCGCCGTCGGGCTGGGGCTCATCTTCCACTTCGTCTCGCTGGTCGAGTCCACCATCCTGATCGGCCATGTGTCGCTGGCCTCCATTCACTACTCGGAATCGCTGCTGGCCTTCCTGGCAATGGTGGTCTTCTTTGTCTTCTTTGTCAGCTATCGAACCACGACACTCGGCATCGTCATTTTTCCTATCGTCTTTATCCTGACGTTCATCTCGGCAATCGGGCAAAACCCGGTAACCATCACCTCACCCGTGCTGCGGAATGGCTGGATCTTCGTTCACATCGTTCTGATCTTTACGGGGTACGCCGGACTGTTCCTCAGCTTCGGCGCCAGCCTGCTCTACCTCGTGCAGGAGCGCGCTCTCAAATCCAAGCGTCCGACGACACTCCTGACCTGGCTGCCGCCACTGCAAACGATCGACGACATCTGTTATCACGCACTGCTCTTCGGCTTTCCGTTCATGACCTTTGGCATTCTGACCGGCTCGGTCCTGCTGATCGAGAAGTACGGCCCCATGTTTTTCGTGGATCCGAAGATTGTGCTTTCTTTTCTCATGTGGGCCGTCTACCTGCTGCTCCTGTACACGCGCTGGAGTTCCGGATGGCGCGGCCGTCGCGCGGCGTTCCTGGCGACCTTCGCTTTCGTGATCGCGATCTGCGCCTGGATCGCCAACAATTTCAGCCGCGTTCACAGGTTCATTCCATCATGAACCTCGTCCTTATCGGCGTGAATCACCGGACCGCACCAGTGGAAGTGCGAGAGCAGTTCGCCATTCCAGAGGCGAGACTGCCGGAAGCGGTGAAGGCGCTGACCTGCTGTTCCGGGGTAGAAGAGGGCATGATCGTTTCCACCTGCAACCGGGTGGAGATCCTGGCCCGCACCTCGAACGATCACCCGGATCTGGACGAGTTTTTTCGCGAGTTCTACGGTATTGATCCCTGAGCCGTTCCGCCAGCACCTGTACGAGTATCACGAGCGTGAGGCCGTTCGGCATGTCTTCCGGGTAGCTTCCAGCCTGGACTCGATGGTGGTCGGGGAGCCACAGATTCTCGGGCAGGTGAAAGAGGCTTATGCTACGGCGCGCGCGGTGGGCGGAGTGAATTCCCAGCTCGACGCGCTGCTCACCCGGGCCTTCGCGGTCGCCAAGCGAGTTCGCAATGAAACCGCGGTCGCGACTTCGGCCGTCTCGGTGGCTTCGGTCGCGGTGGATCTGGCCAAGAAGATTTTCGGTAACCTGCAGGGCAAGAACGTTTACCTGGTCGGCGCCGGCAAAATGTCGGAACTCGCAGCCCGTCATCTACTCGCCCATGGCGCGGAGAAGATTTACGTTTCGAACCGCACCTACGATCGCGCTGTAGGGCTGGCCAAGAAATTCAATGGTGAGGCGCTGCCCTTCGATCGGCTCTACGACACCATTCCCCTGGCTGATATCGTGATCAGCTCCACCGGTGCGCCACACGCCATTTTCCGCAAAGAGCATGGCGAGCGTTTCCTGGCCAAACGTCGGAACCGTCCGATGTTCTTCATCGACATCGCAGTGCCGCGCGATGTCGATCCGGAGATGAACAAGCTCGACGGCGTTTTTGTTTACGACATCGACGATCTGCAGCAGGTGGTCACTTCGCATGTCGCCGATCGCCGGGTTGAAGCCGACCGCGCCGAAGCCATCGTTCAGCTGGAAGTCGATAAATTCGAGGCCAGGCTGCAAACGCTGGATGTGGTCCCCACGATCGTTTCTCTACAGGAGCATCTCGAAACGGTTCGGCAAGCGGAAATCGACCGCGTGCGTGGGCGGCTTGGCACTTTGAGTCCGGAGCAGGAACTGGCCGTCGAGGCGCTCACGCGTGGCATTGTCAACAAGATCATGCATACGCCGATCACCGCGCTGAAGACGGCGGCGCGGGAGTCGTCGGAGGCAACGACCGTGATTGATCTGGTGCGCAGGCTGTTTGGCCTGCATGAAGTTAAGAACGCAGACAAGGAAAGTGAAGCCGCTGCGGGCGGCGGAAAAACGAGGGCGAGAGGCTGATGGCGAAACTCAGAATTGGTTCGCGGGGATCGCAACTGGCGCTCTGGCAGGCAAACCACATCTCGGCGCGGTTGCGCGAGCAGGGGCACGAAGTCGAAATCGAGATCATTAAAACCACCGGCGATAAGATTACCGACGTCGCGCTGGCGCAGGTCGGCACCAAGGGTATGTTCACCAAGGAGATCGAGGATGCGCTCGTTGAGGGCCGCGTCGACGTCGCGGTGCATAGTCTGAAGGACCTGCCCACTGAGCTGCCGCCGGGTTTTGAGCTGGTGGCGATCACCCAGCGCGTGAATCCTCGCGATGTACTTCTGTCTGTGAACTACCACAACGTCGGATCTCTGCCCAAGGGCGCGCGCGTCGGTACCAGCAGCTTGCGGCGACAGGCGCAGCTGAAAGTAGCGCGGCCGGACCTGGTGATTCATCCGTTGCGCGGGAACGTCGATACGCGTATTCGAAAACTCCAAGAAGGTGAATACGATGCGATCATCCTCGCGGCAGCAGGACTCACCCGGCTCGGCAAAGTGGAGCTGATTAAAGAAGTGTTGTCGGAGGATTTCATGTGTCCGGCTGCCGGACAAGGAGCGCTCGGGATCGAGATTCGCGCCGGCGATGAAAAGATCGCGAAGCTATCTCGGATTCCTCAACGACGCCGAGGCGCGCGCAGCCACTACCTGCGAACGAGCCTTACTGAACAAGTTGGGCGGGGGATGCCAGGTCCCGATTGGCGCCTTTGCGGAAGTCAAGGACGGCGTTGCTCTACCTGACGGCAATTGTCGCGCAGCCGGACGGCAGTCTGATTCTGCGGGAACACCAGCGTGGAACCGATCCGATAGCGCTTGGCGAAGCTGTCGGCGAGACTTTGTTACTGCGCGGCGCGACTAAAATTCTGGGCGATGTTTATGGCGGCCAAGCCGACGCAGCGCAACCCTGAAAGCAGTTGTCGGTTGTCCGTTGCCAGTGGTCAGTGAAACCGTACAGTATAAGCAGTGTCATCCTGAGCGCAGGCGCGCCGCCTTGGGGCGCCGGAGTCGAAGGACCCCTAACTTGGCCAAGATGTCTCGAAACCATCAAGATCTTCCTCTGGCTGGCTGCCGCGTACTGGTTTCGCGCGCCAAGAAGCAAGCTGGTGCACTTTCTTCGGCTCTGCGGGAGCTGGGTTGCGGCGTCATCGAAATTCCTTTCATCGAAATTCGGAAGCCCAGGTTCCTACAAACCATTGGACACGGCCTTGCGAAATCTTCTCGACTACGACTGGCTGATCCTCACCAGCGTCAACGGAGTCGAAGCTCTGTTCGCTCGCCTGGAGAAGCTCAAGCAGAATAGCGGCAATCTGGAGCACTTGAAGATCGTGGCCATCGGTCCGGCCACCAGAAAGTCAATCGAGGCACACGGCATGCGCGTGCACGTTATGCCGAAAGAATATGTCGCTGAGTCAGTCGTTACCGCCTTGCATCGCCGTGTGAAAGGAAAACGAGTGCTTCTGGTGCGCGCCAAGGTGGCACGCGATGTGATTCCCCGCGAATTGCGTAAGGCTGGCGCACGTGTGAATGTCGTCGAGGCGTATGAGACCGTGGCGCCCAAAGCTTCGCAGAGGCGGCTGCGTGCGCTGCTGGCCGGTTCTGAGAGGAAGCCGCATGCGATTACCTTCACCAGTTCCTCGACCGTGAAAAATTTCGTCGGTCTGTTGGGATTGCGCGGCGCTCGCGCAGCCTTACGAAAGCTCCCAGCGCATCATGGCGTTCACAGTGCTTCCATCGGCCCTGTCACTTCCGCGACCCTGCGGGAGTTTGGCTTGCCGGTGGATGTCGAAGCGAAGGAGTACACAATCCCCGGGCTCATAGCGGCGATTGTGAAACGCAGTGGCGAAATGAAAAGCCGCTAGTGCCGACGCCTACAAGGGCAAACGCCCATCTCAACCGGCTTCTTCCGAATGGTCTTCGGGTTTACTTCCGGCAAGCCGAGCAATATCCGCCAATTTCAAAACGCGCCAGCAGAATGTGAAAGTGACAGTCACGTTCTACCTGCCCCTTCACCCGGTCGAACAAATCGCTCTCGAACTCCTGCACCTTACCGCAGCGCAAACAGGTCATGTGCATGTGAGCGCGTTGCGGCCGCCGCTCGTAGAAATGTCCCTCACCCTTCACGTGTAGCAAGTCAAGTTCGTCGACCAGGCCGTGCCGCTTGAGCAGACCCAGGGTGCGATACACGGTGACGCGGTTAATGTTCGGATCGATGCGAACTGCTTTACGGAGGATCTGCGCAGCGTCCAGGTGCTGACTGGCGGTTTCAATGATTTCAAGGATGACGCGACGTTGACGCGTCATGCGAATACCGCGGCTTAAAAGAGCAGTCTGCAGGGCACCGGGAGCTTCGGTCTGTGGTAGTGGCATTCGTATCCCACCTTGGTTGCACGTAACTGCAACCACGTTGCAACAAATTCTCTAACAGGTGATTGTGTTTGCTTTCTGGGTGTCGTTTAATAAGTAAGACAGAGTTGCAACATGGTTGCATTTGTAATGCAGTTGTAAGTATAGCGTTAACTTCTTTGCATGGTCAATCAGATTCGCATTCTTCGGAGTTTTTCATGGCAAGCTGGGCACGAGTCATTGCGGTTCTGCTGTTTGCTGAAATCCTGGTCGGTCTTCAGATCGTGCTTCACGCCCAGGAGCGTCCTTATTTTGTTACGTACTCGCAGGACATGGAGGAGCCCGGAAACCTCGACCTTGAGACCTATAACGCCGTGGGCAATCCGAAGGGCGGCGACGCCTTCATGGGCTCCGACGCTGAATTGGAATACGGGATCAAGACCTGGTGGACCACGGAGTTCTACCTGGACGGCCAGGCCACATCGAATCAGAGCACCATTTTCACCGGCTTCCGTTGGGAGAATCGCTTGCGTCCCTGGATGGGCGAGCACTGGATCAATCCCGTCTTATATGCCGAGTTCGAAGACATCAGCGGCGCCGACAAGACGCTACGCGAAGTGGTTGGACACGACGGCAATGACGACCTGCTGGTACCGAATGGCATTGCCCATGCCGAAAAGCAGCGCGAGATGGAACTCAAGCTGATCCTGGGCAGTAATGTTCGCGGCTGGAATATCAGCGAGAATTTCATCAGCGAAAAGAATCTACAGAATGGTGACCCCTGGGAGTTTGGCTACGCGTTCGGGGTCAGCCGCCCACTGAAGCTGGCGGCCAGCGCACAGGAGTGTACTTTTTGCGCCGAGAAATTCCAGGCAGGCTTTGAAATGTACGGGGGCCTGGGCACGACAGACGGCTTCGGCACCAATTTTACGTCCCAGTACCTGGGACCGACTATCAACTGGACGGCGCCCAACGGCATGACCATCGGAATGTCGCCGCAGTTTGGAATCAACAGCTACAGTATCCCATTTCTTTTCCGGTTCTCGGTCGCGTATGAGATCGAGCAGGTGTTCAGTCGCTTTCATCATTAATTAATTCATCAGGGACAGGAAACAGGAAGTATGTTGCGCAATGCCAAAGTGTTGCTGGTTTCAACCTGGCTGGCTTTTTCGGCGCTGAGCATGGTTGCCTCGGCCACCGCCGATGGCGCCTGGCTCAACAAGGTGCCTGCGCGGGAGCGCGACAAGGTCAATCCGTATCACGATCAACGGGACGCGGTGGCCGCCGGCCAGCATATATTTCATGACCACTGCGCGCACTGTCACGGCGAAGATGCGCAGGGGACCAAGAAGCGTCCCTCACTCCGGACCGAGCGCGTGCAACAGCAGGCGACGGAAGGCGAGCTTCACTGGCTGCTGGTGAACGGTTACATGAGTCATGGCATGCCTTCCTGGTCCAAGCTGGGCGATCCGCAGATCTGGCAGGTGATTTCCTACGTGAGATCGCTGCACGTGGAACAGGCGGCAAAGTGAAGTCGATCGCAGTCTGGTTGAAAAGGGGCGCGCTCGGCCTGCTGGCGGTGCTCGCGATTACGCAATTTGTCCCGGTGCAGAGGAACGATCCACGGGTAGATCAATCGCACTCGATCTATGCCAAGGAGAAGGTTCCGGAACCGGTGAAGACGGTTTTCGAAGGATCGTGCGCCAACTGCCACTCCGATCGGACGATTTGGCCGTGGTACAGCTACATCGCGCCGGCTTCGTGGATGATTGCACACGACGTTCATGACGCGCGCAGGAAGATGAATTTTTCCGAGTGGGCGGATTATCCGGCGAATAAAAGGGACGAGAAGCTTGAGGAGATCTGCGAGCAACTCACCGATGGCGACATGCCTGATCCCAAATATCTGCTGTTGCATCGCAGCGCTCGGGTCACGCCGGCAGAGCGCGATGCCGTCTGCCAGTGGACCGAGGACTCAAGGCAGTACTGAATCAAAGGTGGCTGTTCATTTTTTCTTGCCGGATATCTGGAAGTCGCCGGAGGAATAGCAGCATCCTCTTTTAGAATCATGAAGCGTGATTCTGGAGGATCGACTTGCGAAACCCGGCACTGAAAGTAATTCTTGCCGTTTTTATATTCCTGATTGCCACCGTCCTGAGTTTGAAACCGTTGTTTGCCCAGCAGTCCACCTTCCGCAATGCGCCGGCCTCGGCAGCGGGCATGAAGAACCCCTACGCCAACAACGCCACGGCGGCAGCAGCCGGCAAGAGCGTCTATGCCAAAACCTGCGCGCAATGTCACGGCAACAATCGTCAAGGTATGGGGCCCGCGCCCGCACTGGATTCGTCGCTGGTTCGTGCCGCCAGCCCCGGAGAGCTATTCTGGTTCATCACTAACGGCAAGCCCAGCTCGGGCATGCCGGCGTGGCCAAACCTCACCAAGCAGCAGCGCTGGCAGGTCGTGAGCTTCCTGCAGTCGAAGTGACTCGAATAGCTGCCGGTTCGCAACTGGGCTGGGGCGAGCAGGAAACTTTTTTCCTGACTGCAGCCCTACTGCGAAATCCGATATAAAAGAAGTGTGAGTGCGACCAATCCATTTTTCGCGCCTAAGACTGCGTTGATCACCGGAGCGTCCAGCGGTATTGGGCTGGAGCTGGCGCATCTGTTTGCGCGCGACGGCTATCGTCTGGTTCTGGTGGCGCGTAACCGCGGCGCCCTGCGCGAACTTGCCACCGAATTGCAGTCGCGCTACAACGCCGAGGTGTGGATCTCTCCCAAGGATCTGGCGCATCCTGCGTCGCCGCTTGAGCTTTATCAGGAACTCCAGGAATCGAACGTGGTACTGGACGTACTCGTGAACAACGCCGGCTTTGGTGCTGAAGGGGCTTTTCTGGAAACGGATTGGAACGCCGAGGCCGAGATGCTGCAGGTCAACATCGTCGCTCTGACACATCTGACGAAGCTCTTCCTGCCGCAGATCCGCGCTCGCGAGGGTAAGCTGCTGAACGTCGCCAGTACCGCCGCATTCCTTCCCGGCCCATACATGTCCGTGTACTACGCGAGCAAGGCTTTCGTGCTGCACTTCACGGAAGCGATCGCCGAAGAACTGAGCGACAGCAATGCGACGATAACCTGTCTGTGTCCTGGCCCGGTGAAGACCAATTTCCAGAAGCGCGCGAACATAGCTGATTCGAAGTTGCTGCACGGGCCGCTGCTGGTGGATGTGCGGGACGTGGCTCAAGCCGCCTATGACGGAATGAAGCGAGGTAAGCGGCTGGTCATTCCGGGCTGGAAGAACCGGGCCGTGGTTGAGTCGCTCAGGCTTTCACCGCGCAGTATGACGCCCAAGGTCGTGCGCCGGCTGCACGAGAAGAAGGGAAGCAGCTGAACATTTCGCGCTTCATGACCCCCGCTTCTCAGCAGGAGCTTTTCTCGCGGAACTCCGTGGCTTCTTCGCCGTCGAAGAGTGGGCGGAGTCTTGCAGTCGCCAGAGCTTCTTTGTAAACCGCTCCAGAGCCTTCACCCCAGCAATCGTTTTATCAAACTCCGGAGCTATGAGTATTTCGATGCCGCGCAACTGGCGGCTCATGCTCGCCACCGATGCCGCCTGCCACTGTTCTGTTAGCCGGCATCGCGCACAGGTTTGAGGTTCGCCGACCAGCACGCGGTTGAGGAACACGGCTCCGATCGGCGCGCCCAGTCCTTGTAGATCTTTCAGTAGACGTCGCGTCTCATGGTCCGGCAGCGGTTCGGGCAAAGTTACGATAACAACCTGGCTGCGTTTGGCATCGCGCAGAACCGCAGCCAGTTCGTGCACATTCTGCGAAAGCTTCGCCACTTCGACTGCCACATCTTGAGCCATAGGCAAGGAGCGGTGGGCTGCCAGGGTCTTCAGCAACAGACGAGTCCACGCCAGCAGGCGCGCCGGTGTTCGCAACAGTTCCAGCGCATGTCCCGTGGGAGCCATGTCGATCAGCACGCGGCCCCCATCTCTTAACAGATCAAGGATGACGAAGGTGGCGAAGATCTCGTCTACGCCTGGCGGCACCACGTCGAGCAGTGCCAGCAGAAACTTGCGGTCGAGGCTGACATCGACGTGGAGGCCGCGGTCCTCTCCGGTCATCGCTTCGTTGAGTCGTCGCCGCAAGCTGTCAGCCCACTGTTGAAACTCCGCCATCGCATCGAACTCGGCGGCCTGCAGCTTACGGTCTCGCAGCACCGACTTCGGCTGGTTGCCGATCTTCGTGTCGAACACATCCTCGAGTGATGGCGCTGGATCGATCGAGCAGATGGTTACTCTCTCGTTCCTGGCCGACTGCCGATGATGAAAGGCCAGTGCTGCCGAGATCGTCGTCTTTCCGACGCCACCCTTGCCGAGTGTCAGCGTTAACGGGGTGACCAACTGAGGCCACGATGCCGGTTCGAGCGTGACGTTGGCGGCTTTCGGCGCCTTCCTCACGATCGATTGGGAGAGCTTTTTCCCCTGGAAGATATGTGCGCCAAAGCTGCGTAGCGCTTCGATACCGAAAATCGGACATCCCGGATCTTCGCCCACCAATAGCTTAGCCTTCGAAAAATGGCTTCGCAGGAATGTGAGTGCCGCCTGAGCGTCCTTTGCGCGCCTCCTGCAGCGGGGACAGCTTGTCGCTGTCGTGACAGTGCGGTTCAGCACAACTTCGGCAATCTCCTGCAATGCTTCCGGTCCTGCGAAATGCCGCAGCCGATCGTGCCGCTTCGTTCAGCGAGAACGGTTCAGGAGTGGTCACCAGCACCAGCTTTGAGCCTTGCGCCGACAATGCTTCCTCGACCTTGGCCACCATGCGGGTCCAGCGATCGAGCGCCGGCTCGCGCTCGACGTGTCCTCCAAAGTGCTGAGCAAGAACCACGTCCCGCGAGGCTGCCGTCTCCAGCACATCGAGGAAGCGGGCAAAGTGTTCCGGCATCTGGAACAAGCGGATGGCGTGACCCATGGGAGCGGTATCGACGATGACTTCGTCGAATCTTCCGGCAAGCAAGTCGTGGACGGCCAGCAACGCAGCGACCTCGGCCATTCCGGGCAAGCTGGTATCGAGCAGCGGCTCCAACTCGTCGCTGGTGAACAGGCTGCCTTTATTGAGCAACGCCAGGATGTCCTCTCGCTCGCCTGAGAGGAACTTCTGGATCTGCTTTTCAGGATCGATCTGACGCGCCCAGAGCTGTCCTATAGCGCGCAATCGACTGGCGGAATCGGAAACTCTTGTCTGGAGTACATCGGCCAGCGAGTGCGCCGGGTCGGTCGAAAGAAGAAGGATCCGCTTTCGTGGATTCGTTTTGGCACGCTGCAACGCGTAGGCAGACGATACCGTCGTCTTGCCGACACCGCCCTTGCCGATGAAGAAGGTGAAGCGAGCCACGGCTCAATCTCGCACACGCAGGGCGTGGAGGCAAGCAGGTGAGGCTTGTCGGCCTGGGAGCGGCCTCGCCAGATTGTTAACGAAGGACCTTTTCGGCACGCCTGCAGCCGTGCCCTTTCTAATGCTAGCTAAGAGATGGCCAGGATGGGAAAACCTGCATCCTGGTTTGGCGAACGTCTCGTCATCGCGTAGGATGGATGTCGCCAGCCAAACAGCTATGAAACCTGTGGTCGCCGTAGCCATCCTGCTGCTTCTATCTTCCGTAACAGTTTTGGCGCAGCAAGCGCCGGCAACCACTCCGCAGCCTGCAGGCCAGAATGCCACGAGCGAATCCGCCCAGCCGGCACCGGGCAAGGACGCAGCTCAATCCGGACCTGCGCAGGCTCCCACGCCGCCGGACTACTCGCAGCAAGCCTACGTGGTCCAGCATTTCAGCGAGACCATGCGCTTTGAGAACGACGGTACGGGCAGCGACCAGACCGACGCCACGGTCAAGATCGTCAGCGAAAGCGGAGTGCAGGCATTCGGTCAGTTGAAAGTGGGTTACAGTGCGCTAAGCGACAAGCTCGAGATCGCTTACGTCCGCGTGCACAAGCCGGACGGCACAGTGATCCAGGCGCAGGAGTCGGCGGTGCAGGACCTCACCTTCCCCGACGCTCCTGTCTACACCGACTACCACGAGAAGCACATCAGCGTCCCCGCGCTGCGTCCCGGCGACGTGCTGGAATACCGCTTCATCCGCAACGTAGTCACGCCGCTGACTCCCGGCCAGTTCTGGACCAGCTTTAGCTTCACGGAGAAGGGCATTGTTCTGGATGAACAGCTGGTCATCAACGTTCCCAAAGATCGCCAGATCACGCTGAAATCGAAGCCCGGCTACACGCCGACGAGCAGGGACGAGGGCGACCGCCGAATCTACACCTGGACGCATTCGCGGTTGCAGGACGATGAGGACAGCAAGAAAAAAAAGAAGAAGCCGAAGCAGGACGACGTCCCGACCGTCCAGTTGACGACCTACCAGAGCTGGCAGGAGGTTGGCACCTGGTACGCGAACCTGGAGCGCGAGCGGCGCATCCCCGACTCCGCAGTCAAGGCCGAAGCCAACCTGTTGGTGAAGGGCAAGGCCGACGACATGGCGAAGGTGAAGGCGCTCTACGATTATGTCTCTCGCAACATTCGCTATGTCAGCCTGTCGTTCGGGCTGGGCCGCATTCAGCCGCACGCGGCCAGCGAGGTGCTATCCAACGGCTATGGTGACTGCAAGGACAAGAACACGCTGCTGGCGGCGCTGCTCGATGCCGAAGGATTCAAGTCGACCTCGGTGCTGATTGGCTCCAAGCGCAAGCTCGATCCAGACGTGCCCTCGCCCATGCAGTTCGATCACGTCATTACCCGCGTGCCCGTCGATGGCAAGGAGATCTGGCTCGACAGCACGCCGGGCATCGCGCCGTTCCGCATGCTCTCGCTCAATTTGCGTGACAAACAGGCGCTCGCCATCTCGCCCGACGGCAAAACCGAGTTGGTGTGGACCCCCACCGAGTTGCCCTTCGACGCCTTTGACCGCACGCTGATCGCTGGTAACGTCAGTGACACCGGAAAGATTACCGGGCATGTCAGCATCGATTCTCGCGGCGACAACGAGATGTTTCTGCGTTTTGCCATGCGTCGCATGCCCAGCAATCGCTGGAAAGATATTTTTGAGTACATGATGAAACGCGCTGGCATGAGCGGGGTGGAAATCACGAACCTCAAAGCCGGCGATCCCAGCGACACGGATACGCCCATCAAGGTTGAATTCGACATCACCGACTACAACGCGTTCGACTGGTCGGCGCCCGACTCGAAATTCGCCTTACCACTTTCGACGGTCGCGATGCCGACCATGGGCGAGGCAGACGATGACGAGGAAGCCGCCACCGACGAGCCCATCAAGCTGGGAGCGGCGCAGGAGACGCAGGCCGAGCTGAAGCTGACGTTTCCCGCAAAGTACAAGCTGAGTATTCCTATTCCGGTGGATGTGAAGCGCGACTACGCGGAATATCACTCCGTCTACAGCCACGAAGGTAACCAGTTCTCCAGCAAGCGCACGCTGAAGCTTCTGGTTCGCGAGATTCCCCAGAGCCGCGCGGACGATTATGCGGCCTTTCGGCGCGTGGTGCGGTCCGACGAAGCGCAGCAGGTGTCTCTGGAGAACATGCAGCCCGGGACTGCGGCCGCCGGTGGCAGCGAATCAGCCGCCGATCTGAATGATGCTGCTCTGCAGGCCATCAACAATCAACGTTACGACCTTGCGGTTGATCTGTTGCAGCGGGTGGTTAAGCTCGATCCGAAATACAAATCAGCATGGGACAATCTCGGCCGCGCTTACCTTTCGTTGGGTAAGAATGACGAAGCTGCGCAGGCTTTCCAGAAGCAGATAGAAATCAATGCGTACGACGAGTTTGCCTACAATGGACTCGGCCTCGTCTATCAACGTCAGAGCAAGTATGACGATGCTATAAAGGAATTTCAGAAGCAGATCGAAATCAATCCGCTGGACCAGAACGCCCATGCCAACCTCGGCCTGCTCTATGTGAATCAAAAGCGATTTGCCGAAGCGATCCCGGAGCTGCAGAAGGCGGCCGACATCCACCCCAAAAATCCGCTGCTGCAGATCTCGCTTGGCCAGGCCTACATCGCCACTGGCCAGACGGACAAGGGAATGGCGGCATTCGACAAGGCTATCGCCTTGGCGCCCGTTCCCATGACTTGGAATAACATCGCCTATTCGCTTTCCGAACAAAACATGCAGCTCGACCGCGCCGGCAAGTATTCCGACGCAGCCTTGAACGCGACCGAGACGCAACTGCGAGACGTCAATCTCGACTCCTTGCGCATGCAGGACCTGGCCACCAGCGACTTCCTCTTCAATGCCTGGGACACTAAGGGGTGGATCGAATTCAAGCGCGGGAACCTGGACACCGCCGAGAACTACGTCCTGCCGGCATTTCTGGCCGCGGGACACGGTGACGAAGCGGAGCACATGGGCGAGATCTACGAGAAGCGCGGGAAGCAGGAGGAGGCAATACGCTACTACATTTTCTCGCTCCTCTCCGACAACCCTGATTCAAACGCACGGCCGCGCCTCGAGGCGCTGGGGGTGAAGAACGTGGAAAGCCGAATGGCAACGGCCCGCACGGAATTGCAAAACCTGCGCTCCATTCCCTTGTCGCAATCTGGTAAGGGAACCGCCGAGTTCTACCTGCTCCTGTCGCCCGGCAAGGTTGAACAGGTGAAGTTCATCAAGGGCGACGACGACCTGAAAAGCTTTACCGAAACGCTGCAAAAAGCCGGCGTAACCATGAAGTTCCCTGCTGGCGTGCAGGCGCAGGCGGTTCGGCGGGCAATCCTACGTTGCGGGGCAGATTCTTCCGGGCCGTGCAGCCTGGAGCTTGTGCCCTCAATCGATGTGCACTCGCTGAACTAAGACAGTCGTCACGCCGTTTGAGAACTGCCACAAACACGGAATGAGCAGCTCCGCCGGCCCTCCAGCGATCATCATTTTGCGATAGGATAACGGGATAGAGGAACCTGCGATGACCGACCTGCGCTATCCCATCGGCAAGTTTCAATGGACTCCTCCGGCAAGCGAAGAACAGAGCGCACAGGATCGCGTGCGGTATATTGATGTGCTGGCCAAGCTCCCGGCTTTGATGCGCAATACCGTGCACGGATTCGGGCCGGAGCAACTCGACACTCCCTATCGTCCTGAAGGCTGGACGGTGCGGCAGGTCGTACATCATGTGCCCGACAGCCACATGAACGCCTACATCCGCTTCAAACTAGCTCTCACCGAAGAGCAGCCTCCCATCAAGCCGTACGACCAGGCGGCATGGGCGAAGCTGTCCGACAGCAGCGCTCCCATCGAGGTATCGCTGCAACTCCTGGCGGCACTGCACTCGCGCTGGGTCGATGTGTTGCTGGGCATGAAACCGTCCGATTTTGGACGCACACTGTACCATCCTGAACACGGCGTGGTCACGCTGGACCGCATGTTGGCCATGTATGCGTGGCATTCGGACCATCATCTCGCGCACATCACATCCTTGCGGGAACGCATGGGCTGGAAACAGCGCGCCGCCTCGCAACACTAATTCACGAAAATTCACATTCCGCAGTTATCGCCTTGCCTAACTTTGTGAGGTCGAGCTCTGTGCGCCGCGAACTGCTCGTTCCCTGTTATGACTCGCGCTTCCTTCCAGGCTGATCGGGAGTCCAATCGTTGTCACGCAAACTTTTTCGCTTGGTGAACTTTTCTCTGAGGTACTTCGTATATTCCACAGGGATGAAAAGAGGGAGTGTTCGGCGCAAAGCTGGCACTTCGAGTGCAGCAACAAATGGGAAGGGGCTAAACAGAATGTTTCGCCAGCGGTTTGGCGGCCCAGGCGAGACAAACTTGAGGGAGTCGTGAAGGCGTCCCTGTACTGTTTAACCCCGCTGTCATTCTATGCAGCGCGTCCGGAAATGCAAGTCTTTCCGCGACACCGCTTGTCCGGCACGACCGGACATGTGCGCCTGGGCCGCCAGAACGACATCAACGTAAGGAGATTACAACGATGACTCGTACACTGGTTCGTGCCACCCTGTTCATTTTCGCCTTAACCATGTCGGTCGCGGCGTTTGCCGCGGCGAAGTCGGAAACCGTCACGCTTTACAGCGATGCGCAGGTCGGGGGCAAGACACTGCCGGCCGGCGAGTACACCGTGAAGTGCGAGGCCACCGGTTCCAACGCGCAGGTCAAGTTTCTGAAAAACGGCAAGGAAGTAGCAACCGCCAGCGGCCAGGTGAAGCAACTTACCGCTCATCCCGATCATGCTCAGGTGATCACGCAGGATTCGGGTAACACCCGCACCATCAGCGAAATCGATTTCAGCCACAGCGGTACGGGCGTGACCTTCGACTCGGGAACCATGTCCGCTGGAAGCAATTAAGCGAAACTGTGCCTGGAAGTGAAAGGGAGCTGCTCGCTCCCTTTCGTTTCAATTACGGCTTCGTATAGTAGCTCTGTTCGAGCTTGCGATTAATTAACCCCGCTTCCGAACAGTTCTCACGAATCGAAGCTGACCAGCAATCGTCGAACTATTAGCGACAAGCTATAGGAGATAGTCCATTGAAGCGCATTTCTCTCACTACATTTCTGTTCTGTCTGGCGTTACTCCTGCCCGCGGGGGCGTTCGCCAAAGACCGGTCGACCGAGGTTCACATCTACCAGGCGACACAGGTAGGGAACGCGACGTTGCAGCCGGGCGTCTACCAGGTGAAGGTGTCGCCGAACGGAAACACCAACGACGTCACCTTCTCGAAGAATGGCAAGGAAGTGGCCAAGGTCACCGGCTGCCAGAATGTTCAGCTGCAGCGGAAGTCCAATAGTACCTCGGTCACGCTGGACAACAGCGGCCAGGTTCCGCGCATTGCGGAAATTGATTTCGAAGGCCAGCAGACTGCCGTAGGATTTGTCACGCCGACCGTCAACGCCAGCGCGGGAGAGTAGTTTTCATTAAGCTGTGAACGTCCAACAGGAAGAGGGAGCTTCGGCTCCCTCTTTTATTGCCGCACACGGCAGCGGGCATAGGGCGTCCCCGCGGGGCTCGGGAGATGTCTTTGGCCGACCCAGCCTTGAAACGCCGGGCTTAGATATGCTGTCCCCTGCGGGGACGGTCGCGACTGGTTGTGTAACGGTGCTTAGTTGCTTGCTTTTTCATTGGTGGCGAGACACAGGCTTTAGGGGTAAACCACACGGCAACGGCTCATGATCGAGCCTTATGGCGATCTCATCAATCATCGACAGGGTAAGCCCGCTATGCCGTGGCGCCCACCAGCTTCGGCGAAGATTCTTCGTTGAACCGCACCGACACCAGCTTCGAGACGCCCGGCTCCTGCATGGTTACGCCGTACATCACCGGCGCCATGCTCATGGTCTTCTTGCTGTGGGTGATGATGATGAACTGCGTCTGCACGCTCATCTCGCGTACCAGTTCGGTGAAGCGGCCGACGTTGGCTTCGTCCAGCGGCGCGTCCACCTCATCGAGGATGCAGAACGGGCTGGGCTGGTACTGGAAGATGCCGACCAGCAGCGCCAGCGCCGTCAGAGCTTTCTCGCCGCCGGAGAGCAGCAGCACATTCTGCAGCTTCTTGCCCGGAGGCGACGCCACCACGTCAATGCCGCTCTCCATCGAGTTCTCCAGATCGGTCAGCCGCATGAAGCCCTGACCGCCGCCGAAGAGCTTGCTGAAGGTCTTGCCGAAGTTCTCGTTGATGATGTTGAAGGCCTCTTCGAACTTCTGCCGCGAGATGGTGTCGATCTCTTTGATCGTGTTCTGCGTGTTCTCGATCGATTGCAGCAGGTCTTGCCGCTGCGTCTCCAGGAACTCGTGGCGCTGCGCCGTCTCTTTGTACTCTTCGAGCGCCATCATGTTGACCGGGCCCATGTTTTCCAGGCGCGTACGCATCTCGCGATAGGCGTTGTCTTCGGTCGTGAGTTCGTCGCCGGCCAGCCGCGGCAGCGATTCGTCGGCCATCAACTCGTCGTGCTGAAGGCTCAGTTCCTGCACGCAGGTCTCAGCCATGTGCTGTACGTCGGACTTCACCCGCGCCTGCTCGGCCGCAAGTTCGCCGCGGCGATCGCGCGCGGCATCGAGCGCTTCACGCGCCGACTTCAGCGCTTCTTCCAACTCGACGATGCGAACTCGGACCGCCTGCAATTCATCCTGTAGCTCGTGGTCGCGCTGCTGCGCGATGTCGCGTTCGGCCGTCCAGCTCAGAACCTGCTCGGCCAGGCGGACGTTCTCGCCTTCACGCTGCTGCTTTTCCGCCGCCGCCGACTCCAGTTGCGACTTCAACTTCGCCAGGTGCGCCGAAACTTCCGACAACATCGCTTCGATGCGCTGCACCGCGAGCATCGCTCCACGCCGCCGCTCTTCCAGGGTAGCGACATTGGCGCGGACTTCGCTGGCCAGCTGCGCGGCTTCATCGCGGCGCTGGCGCAGCGATTCCAGGCTGCTTTGCGCCGCCTGCATCTCTTCTTCCAGCGTGCGCTGGCGCTCCTCATGCTGGAAGAGTTCACCCAGCTGCGAGGTGATGAACTCTTCGCGCTCCCCATGCTCTTCGCCGACGCGCTGCAACTCGCGCTCGTAGGTCCCCAGGCGCTCGCGCACTCGCGTCATCTCGCTTTCAAGCTGGCGCAGCGTGTGCTCGGAGGTCATCGCCTGCCGCTCGGACTCGCGCTTCTCGTCTTCCAGCCGCTGCAATAGACCGGTCAGCTCCGCGATGTCGCGGCCCAGTGCGGCGATGTACGTCTCCTTCTCGCCCATGGCGCGCTCCAGTTCGCTCATCTGGACGCAGCACGTCGCGCAGTTCGCGCTTCATCGAAAGCGGGCCCTGGCTGCGCTGCTTGCCGCCGGTCACGGTCACGTTGTGGAAGCACTCGCCCGACTGCGACAGGAAGAACGCGTCAGGATTCTCCAATGCCAGATTGCGGCCTACCTCCGGATCGGGAACGATGTAGCCGTTGCCCAGCTTGGGCAGAATCACTTCCAGCGACTTGCCGAAGCCGTCGAGCACGCGAATGCAGTTCTTCAGCGGAACCACGGCGTCGCTGTGCGTGACATGGTTCGCCGCCTCGTCAAAGTGGAACGAGAACTTCGCCTGTGAATCTTCCGGATGAACCAGGAAGGTGGCGCGGCCGTCAACGTCGCTGCGCAGCAGGCGCAGGCCTTCGTCGGCCGCATCCCACGACTTCACGACAATGTAGTTCAGTTCGTCGCGCAGGAAGTCGTCGACCACGTGCTCATAGCGGCCTTCGACTTCAAGGAAATCGGCGAGCACGCCGACGGGAGCGCGGCCGCCCTGCAGCCCACCCGAAGTGAAGAGCTTGCGGACAGACTCGGTGGCATAGCCGTGCTCGGCGATGACGCCTTCGAGCGAACCCTTCTTACCCATGAGGGTGGCGTACTGGCCGCGCAGCGAGTCGAGGTGGCGCTTGGAATCGGTTTCGGCCGTCGCGCTTGGCCTCGAGTTGCTGGCGCGTCTCGGTGATCTGGGCGGTCAATGCGGCGACCCGCTGGGAGGCGCTCTCGAACTCCAGGCCAAGCTGACCGCGCTGGCCGCCAAAACTTTCCAGCTGCTGATTTGCCGCGGCTGGTCTCGTCCTGCAAACGCTTGGCCTCGCGATCAAGCGCTGCGATCCGCTCCTCGGCTTGCGTGATGCGGTTGCGAACGGAGGAAGCTGCGGAGGCTGCCTGCATGATGGCAGCGCGACGGTCCTCCTGCTGTCGCTCAACTTCGATGAGGGAAGCGGAGGCGGCTGCCGCTTCCTGCTGCCGCTGCTGCAACTCCTGCTGCGCGGCGGCAACGTCGGCGTTCGCGGACTCAAGCGTGGCGCGATCGGTTTCCAGTTCCTGTTGCAGTCGGCCCGACTGCTCTTCGGTGTTCGCGATCTCAGCCTGCGCTCCGGCGGAGCGGGCGTCGAGTTCGGCACAGCGCTCTTCGTTGGTGCGGCGGCGAGCGGCGGCGCGGTCGAGATCCAGCGCCAGCGAATTCAGCTTCTCGCGGTTCTCCTGTCCTTCGCGCTCGATGGCGTAGCCGCGCTGGGTGCGCTCGCCATGCTCGATTTCCATCTGCTGCACGGCTTCGCGACTTGCCATGAATCTCTTCGGCGATTTCGTTGAGCTGCTGCTCCAGCGAAGTGGCTTCGGCCTCCAGTTGCGCGAACTTGCTGGCCAGCACGATGCGCAGCTTGTCGCGCATTTCGTCGCGCAGCTTGGCATAGCGCTCGGCCTTCGAGGCCTGCCGCTTCAGCGAATTCATCTGCCGCGTGACTTCGTCGAAGATATCGTTGATGCGGTTCAGGTTGAGCTTGGCGTCTTCCAGTCGAGCTTCCGCCAGCCGCTTGCGCGCTTTGTACTTGGTGATACCGGCGGCCTCTTCGATGATGGCGCGGCGGTCGGTGGGCTTGCTGCTCAGGATCTGGCCGATGCGTCCCTGCTCGATGATGGCGTAGGACTCGGGACCAAGGCCGGTGCCCATGAAGATGTCTTGAATGTCGCGCAGGCGGCAGAGCTTGCCGTTCAGCAGGTACTCGCTTTCGCCCGAGCGGAACAGGCGGCGCGTGACCTGAATTTCGCCGGCCTTGAAGGCGCGCTTGAATTTGCGGCGGCGGATCTTGAGCACGACTTGCTGCGGAACCGGAATTGCGGCGTCTGCATCCAACTCGGGAGCCGGCGTCTCGGTAGGGTCTTCATCGCCCTGGCCGGGACGAACTTCTTCGGAATAGCGCTCGACATCTGCGGCTCGTTCCGCGCTCATGGCCGACTCGTCCCAGTCGTCGGGCATGTCGTCCTGAATGTCGATCTCGGGCTCGGTGATGTCGCCATAGACTTCGGGGTCGACAAGGGTGAGCGCGACTTCGGCCATGCCCGTCGGCTTGCGCTCACGCGTGCCGGCGAAGATCACGTCCTGCATGTGAACGCCGCGGAGCAGGCGGGCCGACTGCTCGCCCAGCACCCAGGAAATCGCGTCGGAGATGTTCGACTTGCCGCAGCCGTTGGGACCGACGATGGCCGCGATGCCTTCGCCCTGGAAGCGAAGGTCGGTGCGGTCACAGAACGATTTGAACCCGAGGATTTGCAGCTTCTTCAGTTTCAGCAAGGCGAACTCCTTCTATGCAGCCGGCGCAGGACGATCTTGAGTTGCCGTCTTTGGGTTCCGAGGCCGGGCGCTTTTGCCCTCTAAGCCACGATTCGCCCCAAGACAAGCTAACTCTACGATCGAGGGCGAGGAGGGGTCAAGATGAGAAACACCATATCTTGTACCTATCCTGTGCAAAACGCAGCATATTGCACTGCTATTGCAGCAAACGCTGGCAGTTCCGTTTCGGGAAAGGACTGCGAGGCGGGAAGACAGCACCAGAGTAAGTGCAATTGTAGAAGCCTTGCCGTGGCGATTCAAGGCCTCCAAGGCGGGGAGTATCCGCGCGATTACCGGGTGCGGGAGGGGCCTTCGGCGTCTTCTGCCGAAGCGCGTATGCTGGTGAACGGAGGCTTAAGTAATGGAGCCTGAATGGCCGCCGATCCGGCGTCCGATGCGCACTCCTCGGCAGCCCCTTCCACCGTCTCCCCGTCGCCGCTGGTTGTGGGCGATTCTCATCATCATTCTGGTCGTGTTTTTCAGTGCCCGCACCTGGCTGTCGTATTACGTTGACGGGCTCTGGTTCGAGTCTCTGGGGTATGCGGCTGTGTTCTGGAAGACGCTCGGGCTGCAGTGGGCGGTCTTTGCCGTCTCTGCTGCCGTGACGTTTCTGTTTATCTACGGCACGTTCCTGATTATCAAGCGCACGGAATTTACGGCTGACCCCCGCGGCCAAACCATCATTGTGGGCGGCAGAGTTGTGAAATTGCCGATCGAGTCCATGATGCGTCTGGTGGCGCTCGGTGGTTCGCTCTTCGTCGCCGCATCAGCGGCCGGCGTCCTGATGGCGGACTGGCAGATTTTCGCACTCTACTGGTACGCGCCACGATCTGCAGGACTCCTCGACCCCATCCTGGGCAGGCCGCTAAATTTCTATCTGTTCACCCTTCCCGCATTGCAGGCGGTCTCAAGCTGGCTGCTGGTGATGGCCGTTATCAGTTGCGTCATCGCAGGGTTCTTCCTGCTGATCAATAGCGGCTCTTGGCCGCTCGAGGGCCGACGCACTCGCTTTGACATGGTACGGCGGCGCGGCATCTCTATCACTTTTGCTTTTGCTTTGCTAGCGATTGCTTGGCGTGTGTATCTGGGACGCTTCGATCTTTTGACCACAGATCACACGGTGTTCAGCGGCGTTACCTACACCGACGCGCACATTTTCCTCCCCGGGCTTTTAGTGGTCGCGGTGGCGCTCATCTTCGGAGCCGGAATCGCGGTCGCAAATGGCTTCTGGTTCAACCGCAGCCGCTGGCTGGTTGCGGCGGTCCTTCCCGCTATCGTCTGTTACGTGATTCTGCAAGTAGCTGGATGGTACGTTGGCAACTTTATTGTCAGGCCTAACGAGCTGGTTCGCGAGAAGCCGTACATCACCTACAACGTTAAGCTGACACGGCGGGCTTACGGTCTGGACGAAATATCGCAGCAACACTTTCCAGCGGACATGAGCCCCGAGGCCGCCGACCCGGCGCATAATCAGGCCACGCTCGAGAACATTCGATTGTGGGACTGGCACGCGCTCCAGGACACGTTGCGGCAGATACAGGAAATTCGCACCTACTACGATTTCCCGGACATCGACATCGACCGTTACCAGGTCGAGGGCCGGCTTCGTCAGGTGATGCTCGCGACCCGTGAGCTGAACGTAGAAAAACTTCCGGAGAGCAGCCGCAACTGGATCAACGAAAAGCTGATCTATACGCACGGTTACGGCATCACCATGAATCCGGTCAACGGGTTTACGCCGGAAGGGCTGCCCACGTTGTGGCTGAGCAACATGCCCGTCCAGAGCACGATTCCGGACCTTAAGGTCACGCGGCCGGAGATTTATTTTGGCGAGCTGACCGACACCGACGTCTACGTTAAGACGCGGCAAAAAGAATTCAACTACCCTGAGGGCCAGGCGAACAGTTTTACCGAATACCAGGGCACTGGCGGTATTGTGCTGGGCGGCAGGCTGCGCCGCCTCCTCATCGCAGTCGATCGCGGCGATACCGGCAAGTTGCCCTTCAGCGACGATGTGACTCCCGACAGCCGCCTGCTGATGCGGCGCAACGTTCTCCGGCGGGTGACGGCGCTGGCGCCATTTCTTACCTTCGATCCCGATCCGTACATCGTCCTGGGAGAAGATGGAAAGTTATCGTGGATCCTGGACGCGTTCACCACCTCGGATGGCTATCCTTATTCCACGCACTACGGACTCGGCGAAAACTCCATCAACTACATGCGCAACAGCGTGAAAGTTGTTGTCGATGCTTACGATGGAACCACGACCTTTTATGTTTTCGATAACAAGGATCCGATTCTCGCTGCCTATCGGCGGGTCTTTCCGACTTTGTTCAAGGACGCTGCTGAGATGCCACCGGGGCTGCATAAGCATGTGCGCTATCCCCAACTGCTGCTCGGAGTGCAGGCCGAGGTTTATTCGCTCTATCACATGACGGATCCGGAGGTGTTCTACAACCGTGAGGATCTGTGGAATGTCGCCAGTGAAGTCGCGATGAACGACAGCGGCCAGCAAGTCACGCAGACGATGCAGCCACATTTCGTCCTGATGAAGTTGCCGGGCGAGAGCAGCGTCGAATTCATCGAGATTCTGCCCTTCACGCCAGCGAACCGGAACAACTTGATTGGCTGGATTGCGGCTCGCTGCGATGGGCCGCAGTATGGCACCGCGCTGGTATACGACTTCCCGAAGACACGGCTGGTCGACGGGCCGCTGCAGATCGAAGCGCGCATTGACCAGAATGCTCAACTCTCCGGCCAGCTCACATTGTGGAATCAGCAGGGTTCGCACGTTCGACGCGGCACACTGCTGGTGATCCCGATTGGCCGCACACTGCTGTATGCCGAACCCATCTACCTGCAGGCGGAGCGTAGTCCCATGCCGGAGCTGCGCCTGGTCGTGCTCGCCCTTCAGGATCGGCTGGCCTACGGCCCAACCTTCGACACGGCCTTGGCTGCGCTGTTTGGGAACGGACAGTCGACGGTCGAAGGAGCTCCATCGAACCCACAAGCGGCACCGGCTGCGCCCGCTGCCACCAGCGCGGCGTCATCGCTATCGAACTCCAATCCGCTGATTGGCGAAGCTGCCAAAGATCTGTCCGACTATCAGCGGTTGACGGCGGAAGGGAAGCTGGGCGAGGCCGGACAGAAGCTCGAGGACTTGAAGCGAATCCTGCAACAACTGAATGCAGGGAAATGAGAGGTGGTCGACCTTTCACGGAGCTTGCGGCGCGTTTATCCAGCGCGGCACTGATCGTACCAGCGTCGCGTTGATGAGGATCGACACCAGCGATACAGCGAGCGTTGCGTGGTAAAACTCGTCGCCGACCAGGCTATTGCTGTGAGCCACCTGCACCAGGATGAACGAGAACTCGCCGATCTGTGTTAGGCCAGTGCCGACCAGGGTTGCCGTTCGCAGCGGATAGCCGAACAGCTTCACCACCGCGGTCCACACCACGAACTTGCCGATGACCACCAACGCCAGAATCGCCAGCAGAAGCAGCGGATTTCGCAGCACCTCGCGTGGGTTAATGAGGATGCCGACGGTCACGAAGAAGAGCGCAACGAAGGCATCGCGCAAGGGCAACAGTTGATCGAGGGCGCGGTGCGCATAATCGGACGCGCTGACGATCAGTCCTGCGGCGAATGCGCCTAGTGCTAGCGATAGTCCAACCGCTTCGGTCAGGGCGGCGGTGCCCAGGCAGATCGCCAGGATGATGAGGAGAAACAGCTCTTTATTCTGCGAGCGCGCAATACCCGCCAGCGATCGCGGTATCAAATAGACCGCAAGAAATCCGATCGGCGCCAGAATCATTGCCGCTTTAGCGAGCGCCCAGGCCACTCCGAGAAGATGATGTGGCGTCAGGCTCACCAGCGCGGGCATCAGGATGGTCAGCACCACGACGACCAAGTCTTCGACCAGCGTGATGCCGATCATCACTTTGCCGTGCGGCGACTGTAGTTGTCCACTGTCCATCAGCAGGCGCGACAAAACCATGGTGCTGGCGACCGAGATGATCATGCCCATCACCAATCCCTGCATGGCGCCCCAGCCCAGCAAGATACCGACGCCTTCGCCGAGCAGCGAGAGCAGCACGACGCCCAGCGGGCCGCCGATCAGCGAAACCCACTTCACCTCGATCAGTTCGGCGAGCGAGAATTCCAGCCCAATGGAGAACATCAGGAACACGACGCCCACTTCGGCGATAACCTGGAAGGTCTGGGTTTCGCTGACGCGCGGTCCCAGGGTGTATGGGCTGATGGCGATGCCAGCCAGCACATAGCCGAGGATCAAAGGTTGCCGCAGGCGCCAAGCCAGCGCGCCGCCGAGAATGGCGGCGATGAAGACATACGACAGTTCTTTGAAGATTGCGGAATGCGCCGGCATCGAGCCCCAGATGATCAGAAGCAACTTTGGTATCGTAGACCAAAATTGTATCTTCCGGCGCAGGTGGATGATTCAGGCCGAAACAAGTTGTACCGGCCGGTTGTATGGGAGTGGTACGCATCGTGAGCATTAACCATTCAGCTGCAGAAGCTCGATCTCTTGTGCTGAGTCTTGAAAGAGGATCTGCCGCTCAATGACTAATTGTGCTGACCGTGCCGCATAGATACCCGACCAAACCAGGGCCAGCAGCGGCAGCAGAATCAACAATCGGATTGAGTCGGAGTTTGCCCAGTGTTCGACACTGGCCGGCAGGAACGCGAACGCTAATACGCCCAGGACCCAGAGCAGCACTTTGAGCACTGCATTCTGTTGAAAGCCGGCCTTCGCGCAAGTGAAGGGAAGCTTACGGAAGGAAAGAACCAGGCCTGCGGTCAGCGTCGCCGACAACGCCGTCAGCACCAACAATTCCTGGGCGGCGGAAACCGCTCCAAAACGAAGCAGGAACAACACTGAGACAGCAAAGATGAGCGGCAGAACGAGAAGGAAGATTACCTTGCCCGCCAGTACTGGACATGCTTCCAGCGTGGGCGGAATCAAAAAGCGAAAAATCCAGTTGGCATTCAGTTCGACTGGCATGTCGAAGGTGTAACGAATTCCGAGAATGCAGCAGTAGAGGACGATAAGCGGCGCCGCGAATTCGGCAGTCGTCGGGCTCTGACGGTCAAGACCACTCCAGCTCGAGTACTGACTTGCCGCGACAAAACCAATTCCGGCGAACACTGCTACTGCAGCGCGGTGGCGATCGCTCTTGGTGAGCGTTCGGACAGTGAAGCGAAAAGCGGCCTGCTCAAACGGCGTTCGCAATATCGCCCGGTCGAGAATGCGGCCGGCCAGGGAAGGAATGCCCCACGATCGGTTTTGCACCCGCTTTGCCGATAGTTCGATGATTCGGTTGAAGTGGCGCCGATAAGCCACGCCGTAGGCCAGCGATCCCAGCAATCCCATTACTGCCAAAGCGACGAAGCCGATAAATGCGAGGTGACGGAAGGTCGCATTCGCCACTCCACGAGCCCACTGGCATGTTCCCAGAAACCATATCGAAGGCAGATAGCGCAAAAGGGAACCCCGCAGGTCGGGTCCGCGCGCGATCCTTTGGGAGACGGTGAAGGCGCTGGAAAACAGGACGAGCAGAGTAATGGCGATCGCTGCTCGTAGGTAGAGCGAGAGAGCATGGAAGGCTCGTGCCGGGAGGACTGCCATGAATATGCCGGAGACGGCGAACACGGTGGTAAAGGTGAACAGGCTTGCACTGACGATCGCCACTGCATGACCAAGTGCGATCTTGCCGAAGAACAGGAATGACTCCTGCGACGCGCTCACCACCAGTGGAAACAGCACAGCGGACGCAGCGTTGACGTCGATGCAGAAAATGGCTCCGAAGAGCAGGATCGCCAGCAGGCTGCCAAGGAAGATCTGCCGAATGTGAACGGGCAGCGGAACCACATTGAACATGTCGCGGCGATCCGGGAAGACCGTATCCCATTTCCACAGTGCCACGCCCCCGCCGACCAGCATGGCGAGCACGATGAACAGATATTCGTCCGGCAGGGAAGCCGCGTAGGGATCGAAGCGAACCTGGCCGCGAAGGAATCGGAGCAGGCTGCCGTACTTGTTGAACAGCAGCAAAGATAGAAATGCTCCCGGCAGGGTCAGCACGGTTAGCGCGACACCGATGCCGGCGTCCATGTCTTCGCTGTCGGCGTTGGTGCTGTAAAGTATGCGACGCAGCTTGAGCTTTACGAGTTGATATAGCGGGGAATTATCAAACCAGCGTGACCTACGGCCTGCCATTTCCGGAGTTGTCATGCCATCAGTACCTCGATGATCTCGCCCGAAGCTTTTTCAGCGTCCACCTCGCTCACCAAATGAGCGAATGTCTCCTCCAGCGACGCTTCTTTTCGAACTCTAGGCAGGTCGGCAGCCGCTTCGTAGGCCACGACGTGGCCACCACGAAGAATCAAGAGGTGAGAGCAGACTTTCTCGACCACTTCCAGTACGTGCGAGCAGTAGAATACGGCTCTGCCATGCTCGCCGAGGCGACGAAGCAGATTCTTGAAAATGAGGGCGGAAACTACATCGAGTCCAGACAAGGGCTCATCGAAGACCAGCAGGCCGGGATTGTCCATAAGGGCCGCGATCAGAAGAATGCGCTGGCGCATGCCTTTTGAGTACGAGGCAATGGAGCCGTCTCGATGGGAATGCATTGCGAATAGTTGCAGCAGATCCGCGATTTTCTGGTCACGCTGCTTACGTTGCATACCGCGTAGCGTGCCAACCATCTCCAGGTACTCGCGACCCGAAAGGTAGGGATAAAGATTGGGCTCTTCGGGCACATACCCCAGCTGTTTTCGATAGGCGACCAGGTCCGAACGAATATCCGCTCCATTGAACAAGACCTGTCCGCTGCTGGGTTCCAGCAACCCGATAAGCATTTTTACGGTGGTGCTTTTGCCGGCTCCGTTCGGGCCCAGACAGCCCAGTACCTGGCCGGCAGCGATGATGAAGGAGACATCTTGTACGGCAGGCAAGCTGTTGTAACGCTTCGTAAGCCGTCTCACCTCAAGCATGAGGTTTAGACACCGGATCAGGGAGCCAGGTTCCAACGTCAGGGCGACGTCGAGGTCCGACGCCCCACTCATCCGCCGTTCTCGAATGAGTGGGATCATGAGCGCGGGATTTCAGTGGATCGCTCTTTAGCGCGAGCGCCGTTGCCGTGTTCGCGCTGCTTTCTTCGCGGCTTGACTGCGACCTGCTGCGCCCTTAGTGCGCACGGCCTTCTTCGCGGCCTGCTTTCGCGAGGCGCTGCCGCGCTGGCGGGCGGAGGTCTTGGCCTGCTTTGAAAGCGAGCTGCGCGACGCAGCCGAGCGCCCCTGGCGTTTCAGGGCGTTGCTGGTGGCCCTGGAGCGGTTTGCCGAAGTCTTCTTCTTGGCAGGCGACCGGCCTTTCTTAGCATCGCGCGTGCGGCCCTGGTGCGCGTAGCCGCCGAGGTTGTACCCTTCTTTGGAGCCGGCAGTTTTACGCCTGCGCGTCGCGCCTTTGATAGTCCAATCGCAATGGCCTGTTTCGTAGAAGCGGCTCCATGCTTGCCCTCGCGAATGTGGTCCATCTCTTCCTTCACAAACTCGCCGGCCTGCGTGCTCGGCGACTTACCCTCGCGCTCGTCCTCCTGGGCCCGCTCCAATGTCTCTTTATCCGGCATGAAAACTCCTCCTGTGGCATCGGTCGGCGCTTTTATAAAAGCCAATTTGAGCCGCCGTGATTATGGGGATGCAGTCCGCCGGGCGTGGGATGGACTACACTACTGCCGAATGGCCTCGGCGACACAACTCTCAGGGATCGCCTCCTCAACTCCCTCCCGATCAGCGTCCCGGTGGCTGCTGCCGGCGCTCGCGATTCTCTTTTCACTGGCGACCGTCGTCTACAGCATCTGCTGGATGTACTACGTGCGCGCAACCATCACAGTGGAGATCGGTATGGAGACGCAGCCTGGGGTGAACGGCGTTGAGGTGAAGGACGTATGGCATGACACGCCAGCCGAACGAGCGGGTCTGCGGCCCGGTGACATCATCACCACCATCAATGGGCAGCGGGTGAAGGGGCAGCAGGGACTGAACATCATTAATGCGATCTGGTATCGCTCCTATGCCGGCGAGAAAGTGCAACTCCTCGTCCTTCCCCATGGACAGGGTACGCCGGAAGTCATCACACCGGTGTTTCGGCCGGTGAAAGGAGCCGGGGACACGGCGTCCCTGGCCAAGCGAGGCGCGACTGAGATCCTCGGATTCTACCCTCTGTTATTCCTGGTTGTGGGCTTGGGCGTTTTGTTTCTTCGTGTCGAAAACCGCAATGCCTGGCTCCTGGCCCTGGTCTTTGCCGGACTGATTGCGCAGCCACCCGCTCCTTGGGCGATGCAATTCGCGCCCAGGGCGCTGCGCGATATTTGCTATCTGTACGAGCCTGTAATGAAGGCTTTGCTGCCGGGCCTGTTCTATTTCTTCTTCGCTGTATTCCCGACGCGCTCGCCCATTGATCGGAAGCTGCCCTGGCTGAAATGGGTTGTACTGGCGATCGGCGCCTGCCTGGGATGGGGTGGCATCGGAGTAGGCGACCTGGATGCGTTGCCTTTCGTCGCCGCTCTCGCGCCACAGCGGGTGATCGGTCTGACGCGGCTGTTCGTTGGCTATGGCACGGTCCTTCTCGGTATTGTTTCACTGCTGTTGAATGTGATCAGCGTCAGCAGTGTTGAGGACCGCCGCAAGCTCAAAGTGATGCTTTGGGGAACGCTGGTAAGTATTGTTCCTGCGGTTTTGATCGGCCTTCCGTACGACCTGTTGCGGAAAGACGCGCCATTTTGGCTGGTCTTCGTGCGAGCCGTCCTCCTATTTGTCATGCCGCTGTCCTTCGCCTATGCGGTTGTGAAGCACCGCGTGCTTGACATCCCGGTGTTGCTGCGACGCAGCGCACGCTATTTTCTGGTGGAGCGCGGGTTTGCCATCCTCATTTTCCTGATTTCGGTTGGAGTCACTTTGTGGTTCGGACAAGCATTTTCGCGGCGCTTCTCCGCCGGTTCCAAGGCGGCGATTCCGATTGGAGCCACGCTCGGAGTGCTGCTGATTACCGGAGCCACGCAGGTGCAGCGGCACGTCAAAACGAGGCTGGACAAAGCGTTTTTCCGGAGCGCCTATGATGCCCAGCAAATCCTGGAGACGCTGGCCGCGAACACGTTGACGGTCGCCGACCGTCCGGCCTTGGCGGAATTATTGCATCGTGAGATTCACGAGGCATTGCATCCCATGCCGCTGTTCATATACCTGCTGGGGCCTGAAGGAAAGTTGCATGCCTATGCCGGCATCCCGCCCGAGGGAAGCATGGATCTCTCGAGCAACGATCCTGCTCTGCAGCACTTGATGGCGAGGACGGATCCGGTTGAGTTGCCTCCTGAAACTTTGCGGGGAACTTCGCTGCAACACCTGGGAGTGGACTGCCTGGTGCCGATTCGCGGATCGAGCGATGGGCAGTTGCAAGGTCTGGGGGTACTGGGGCCGCGCTTGTCGGAGGAGCCTTACTCCACGCGCGACAAGCGCCTCCTAGCCTCGGTAGCGAGCCAGGCGGGAATTGCCATGCGTAGCATTTCGCTGGCGGAAAAGATGGCTGAGCGTATGGATGCCGAACGGCGTGCCGAGCAGGAGATGCTGATCGCGCGACAGGTACAGAGTCGGCTTCTGCCACAGCAGGCTCCGGTACTGAAGACCCTTGATTGTGCGGGTAAATGCATTCAAACGCGCGCGGTTGGCGGCGATTATTACGACTTCCTGGACTTCGGGGCAGGCAAACTCGGCATGGTGCTGGCGGATATTTCCGGCAAAGGAATGTCGGCTGCGCTGCTGATGGCAAATCTGCAGGCGAATCTCCGCGGCCAATACGCGCTGGCGACGGAGGACTTTCCCCGTCTGCTGCGCTCGGTGAATTACCTGTTCTACAAAAACACCGAAACCAGCAACTACGCCACCATGTTTTTCTCGATTTACGACGACCAGCGACGCACATTGCATTACGTGAATTGCGGGCACAATCCGCCTGTCCTGTTGCGGGCAAACGGGGAAGTCGAGAGGCTGGAGGCGACCGCAACAGTTCTCGGTCTGTTCGAGGAGTGGGACTGCACCGTGGCCGAGGGGCAACTCGCGCAAGGCGATGTGCTGGTGATTTACACCGACGGCATCTCAGAGGCGTCGGAGGGCGACGATGCCGAGGAGTTCGGCGAGGAGCGACTGGTCGCCGGCGCGCGCGCGCAGCAGAATCAGTCGGCAGCACCGATCCTCGACGCCATCGTGGCCGAAGTACAGGCTTTCAGCAAGGGATACCAGGCCGACGATATGACGATGATCGTAGCCCGCTGCCGCTAATCTCGCTCCCTCGCACCAGAAGTCCGCAGCGTTTCGGAGTGACACGGCTGGAACGATGATTAACTTGTGGCTCGAGCGTGTTCGAGGCGATAACCTCAGAGTCCTACGAAGGCCCTGTAACCATTCTCAGTGCATGCCAATTTGTGCTTAGCGATCATAGTCTTACACCGTTATGGAAAAGTAAGTTGACTGTCTTCGTTCGAAGCGACATTGTGATCTGGCCGCCCGAGCCGGATTCTCGCGGAGGAGAAGTCGCTATGCCAACAGCTACGCAAACTAACGCCGAGCAGCGAAGCGCCACGGTGCTAACTTTCTGTGCGGCGATCCTTGGGTTGATGTTTCTGATCGCCACAGCGCACGCGCAAACCTATACCGTCTTGCACAACTTCACCGGTGGCTTGGATGGCGAGTACCCGGAATACGGTTTGACCCTCGCCGGTTCGGCAAACTTGTTTGGAGGCTCGGCCGTAGACGCTATATTCCGACTTAGCGAGGGTGGATTTGGCTGGATATTCTCGCCCATCTTTGAATTCAATGGAACGAATGGATACTTCATGTCAGGCCGGTTCACCGTTGGGCCCGATGGAGCCCTCTACGGCGCCTCGGGAGGTGGTGGGAACCCGGGCTGTTCCGACGGCATCGGTTGCGGACTGATCTTCAAAATGACGCCGCCCAGTACGATTTGCAAGACCAGTTCCTGTTCCTGGACCGAGACCATCCTGTACCAGTTCAAGCAACAGAATGACGGGTTCGGTCCCAACGGCGGTCTGGTCTTCGACGCCGCGGGCAATATCTACGGTACCACGACCGATGGCGGTACGTACAACGCGGGAACGGTCTTCGAGCTTTCGCCATCCCGTGGAAGCTGGACCGAGACAATCCTGTACAATTTTTACGGCGATCCAGACGGTAAATTCCCCAACGGCAACTTGATCATTGACCGGGCAGGACACCTTATCGGTACCACGCAGATAGGTGCTGGCGGTAGCTGTATTCCCGATGAAGGCTGCGGGATGATTTTTGAACTCACGTATGGTTCTTCGGGCTGGACGAAGACGAACTTGCATAACTTTACCGGAGGTAACGATGGTGGATTTCCGGGTGGCCTGATCTCTGATGCCGCCGGAAATCTTTATGGCGGAACCTACGAAGGCGGCTCGGGTGGAGGAGGGACAGTTTACGAACTGACACCCGCTAACGGTCGGTATAGTTACCAAGTCCTGTACAGCTTCAACGGATACGAGGGAGGCGGCCCCAGCGGCCTCCTCGCATGGGGCTCCGATGGAAAATTGTATGGCGCTACCAGTGGCGAAGGCGTGTACGGCTATGGAAGCGTCTTTCAGTTGACCCCATCGAACGGTATCTGGACTTACACCGACCTGTTCGACTTCGACGGAACTGATACCGGAAGAGCGCCGCTGGACGGGCCGACCATCGATACCAGCGGAAACCTCTATGGAACCACCGACTTGGGAGGCAGCGGCAGCTGCTCACTGGGCTGTGGATTAGTTTACAAAATCGCGCAGTAAGCCGATCGCGAGCTTAGAATCCCGGGGACGAAGGTCGCGATCTGTTCCGGCGTCTTCCGAAACGGGAAGGAACCTCGTCCCAACAGGTTCTTGCCGCCGTTCTGCTATCGAAATCCCACGCCAGCTTGTCTAATAGAACGGAGGCGGCGGCGGTATACGTCTGCGTGGCTATTTCCTTGTTTTTCAACGGAACAAATTTTCATAGTCCGACGTATTAGAGAACAGGTCAGACGGCTGCCCGTTGGCGGAGGGAGCAGTGGCGAACGGTAAGAATCATAAGAAGAAACGCTGGATTATTATTACCGTAGTGGTGGTCTCGGTGGTGTTGTTGATTGTTGTAGCGGTAGCGGCGACGCGCGGCGGAACGAAGATCGATCCTACCAAGCTGGCGAAGGTCGAGCGCGGCGATATCACCAAGAGCGTGGTGGCGACCGGAAAAGTCACGCCGATCACCAAGGTCGAGATCAAGTCGAAGGCCAGCGGCATCGTGAAGAAGCTGTACGTGGACGTCAACGATCACGTAAAGCAGGGACAGGTGCTGGCCGAGCTCGACAAAGTTGAGATTGAGGCTCAGGTGAACTCCGCCCGAGCACAGCTGATGTCGTCGCAGGCCAACCTGAAGAGCGCTGAGGCTGACCAGAAGCGCGCCGAAGTCGATGCCCAGGGCGTGGACATTCCCACGCTGCAACGTGCCTACCAGCGAGCCAAAGAGATGTCGAAGGACGGCGTGGTCTCGCAGTCCACTTTGGACGATTCCGAGAGAAGTTACATCATGGCGGTCAACAAGCGCGATGTGGCGCGCGCTCAGCTCACGGTAAACAAAGCGAAGGTTGCGCAAGCCCAGGCGCAGGTCGAAAAGGACGAAGCCGACCTGAAGCAGTTCGAAGAACAACTCAGCTACACGACGATTACGGCTCCGATCGACGGCATCGTGCTTTCGCGCGACGTGGAGATGGGCGACGCCGTCAGCTCGATTCTGGTGTTGGGTTCCGGCGCGACGCTGGTGATGACGCTTGGCGATACCAGCGAGGTCTACGTGAAGGGCAAGGTGGACGAGAGCGACATCGGCAAGGTGTATCTGGGCCAGCCCGCGCGAATCCGCGTAGAGACCTTCAAGGACAAGACCTTCACCGGCCACGTGACCAAGATCGCACCCATGGGTGTCGAGAAGGACAACGTAACGACCTTCGAAGTTCGCGTCTCGATCAACAACCCAGGCGGCGAATTAAAGGCTGAGATGACGGCTAATGCCGAGATCATCCTCGATGAGCACCACAATGTGCTGATGATTCCGGAGTCCGCCATCCTGTACGACAAAGACAAGAAGGCTTCGGTCGACGTTCCCGACACCAGCGCCAAAGATGGTATGCGCAAGGTTGCAGTCAACATCGGCATCTCGAATGGCGTGAAGACGGAAGTAGATTCGGGGCTTAAACAGGGCCAGGAAGTAGTTTTACAGCAGTAATCAGAGTGCTCTCCCGAGGGCTGGCTACGAGGGGCAGCCCAAGTTTTTGCAATGCAATCCAACAAAACTGGAGCGGCATCATGAACAAGCGTTGTTCGGCTGTCCTGATGGGCTTGTTGTTTCTTCCCGTGCTGTTGTACGCCCGCGCGGAGAGTCACTTCGACCGCACGCTGCAAGTGAACGGCTCAGTCCAGCTTGATGTCACCACGGGCTCAGGCGATATCGTGGTCAAAACGGGCAACTCGAACCAGGTGGTGATTCACGGTACGGTGCATGCCAATGCAGGGTGGCTCTTTGGCGGCAGTGATGACAGCGCCGTGCAGAAAGTCCAGTCCAACCCTCCGATCGAGCAGAGCGGTAACAGTATTCGCATCGGCCATAATTTGCCGGAGGATGTGAAGCGGCATGTCTCCATCGATTACGAAATCACGGTTCCCGCGGATACCAGCCTGCGAGCGCAGAGCGGCTCCGGGAACATTGGTGTCGATGGAGTCCGTTCAACGGCCGAGGTGGAGACCGGCTCGGGCGACATTCGCCTCCACGACATCGGCAGCAAGCTGCGTGCGCAAACAGGCAGCGGCAATATCCGTGCCGAGAGTGTTGCTGCGCCGTTCTGGGCACAGACCGGTAGTGGCGACATTGAGGCTGACCTTACGGGCTCAGGTGATGTCGATGTGCACACCGGATCAGGGACGATCCGCGTGCGAGGAATCAAGGGCGGAGTTCGCGCCCGAACCGGCAGTGGCAACATCGAAACCGACGGCAGCGTAGCCGGCGCGTGGCAACTCCACAGCGGTTCGGGAAATGTGACCCTTGCGGTGGGGAGCGGGAGCGGGTTCAATCTGGATGTCCACACCAGCTCTGGATCGATTCACAGCGATCTGCCCATCACTGTGCAAGGCTCGCTAGGCAAGCATGAACTGAAGGGAACGGTGAAGGGGGGCGGGCCCGACGTCGAAGTAGCGACGGGCTCTGGTGATGTGGACGTTCGCTGACTTCAGTGCGTCACTTCGGCGTGCGTTAGCACGACGGCGCTGGTCGAGGCCAGCGAATCGTAGTACTGGACGATGCGCTTAGTCTCAACGGCGTCATAGGACGCGAGATTGTGTGCCCAGCGGAAGCCGATCGGTTGATACCAGAGCTCAACGGCGATCTGGAATGGACCTTGGGCGTTCGCGAGAGCGACCGAGTATCGCACGCGATCGCCACCGGCAGTGAAATCAGGATCTGTAGCGGCGTCGCCGATCACGGCGATGTCGTGCTGGGCAGTAGTTTTGTCGAATCCGGACGGCAACAGGCGGTCATCCTTCAGATAGCCAACCGCATTAAGCAATCCGGTGGTGACGTGCCCTTCCGAATCGCCAAGAATATCCTCGTAGATTTCCACTTCATCGCTGCGATCGATGCGCCGATAGTGCGGCTCGAAACGCGTAGCGTCGGCATCATTGTCATTGCCCTGAATTGATCCGTCAGGATTGAGCGCGCCGGACTCGAACACCGTCTTGCCGTTATGATCGCGCACGACGAAGTGCAGCCACGCTCGGCGAGAAGGGAACGCCGTCGGCATTTTGTGGCCGGTGAGATTCTTTACCATCACGTCGACATTCAGCCTGCCCACCCCGGTGTTTACGTTTTCGATATTGACTTGTGCCGCCTGTGACTGGAGAAAAGCAATGGTGTTGTCGGAGGCGTTGGTCAACTCCTGCGGCATCGCCGCGACGCTGAGCTCGTTGCGGTAAGTATTCAGCAGGCGCTGCATGAAGAAGTTGCCGCCCACAAAGACATGCTGGCGCACCCCAAGTCGATCGATGCCCAGAACTGCTGCGATCGGAGCCGGTCCCTGTACCTGGGGCATGTGGCACCCTTGGCAGCTCTGCTTGCCGGCGTAGCCGCTGTGCAGCCATTCCAGGTACGGCATCTGCTCCGGAAGCTGGCCGATGACCTTGCCGCCTGCGCCTCGAGCTGGGGTGAACAGTGTATGGCAAGTCGCGCATAGTGCCGAATCCGAGATGTGCGTGGCAAAGGTCGGACGGAAGCCGCCGGTCGAACTCTGCATGATCAGCGTCTGTCCGGGCTGAATCTGGTAAGGACCGTATTCGGGATGATCGTCCTTCGACTGCGGAGCGTTGATCTCGAAGCCGCCGTTGTAGCTCTCCTTGTCGCCGAGCTTCTGATTGCTGATCTGATGACAGACGGAGCAGGTGACGCCGTCCCGCCCGAGTTCGCTCATGGGGTTGCTCTTCTGGTCGAAGGGCAGGAAGGCGAAGATCCCGCCCTTTTGCCGGTGCAGCTTGGCTTCGTAACGGGTGATCGGCATGTGGCAGACGGAACACTCGTCCTCGACATCGGCCGTCACTTCAGGATGGTCAAGAGTTTCGCGGCGCGCGCTCGCCTGCCAGTAAGGATCACGCGAGGAGTTGGCCATGATGCTGGAGCGCCAGTCGAAGCCGATGGAAACATCGTTGCCTTGTGGTGTGGAGAGACCGTTGTGGCAGGCGAGACAGCGATCGGAAGTATGGAACGCGATCTGAGAAGAGTTGTCACCGTTGCCGCCGCGCAAGGGTTCGCGCGCGAGCAGCGTGAAAGACAGGGCGATGATGAGATAGCAGATAGTTCGCATTACCAGCCCTTCAGCAGGCTTCCTTCCTGCCAATCCCATAGAACATAAAACATCACGGCGGGCGAGCGGCCGGCGGTATTGGACACAGGGGTGCGTACGCCGATGGCTCCCCGCACATGCTGCCTTTTGCTGAGTGTGACCTGCGCCTCCGGGACGACATCCCAGTCGGTCTTTGCCTGGTTCACCAGATCGCGGCTACCGAGAATTTCAAACATGGGCGACCAGAGCCGACCCAACCCATGCCCCTGCCCAAACATTTGTCCGATGGTCGTGTACCAGAAGGTGTTCTGCGGAGCTTTGCTGGTATTCGTGGGAAGAATGGCGCCACCCTGGAACTCCAGGAAGGTATTGGACCGGAAGAGCTGTCCGGCCTCCACAAAGGTTTCGAACTCGGTAGTTCCGGCGCCAAGTCCGTGTGAACTGTTGCCGGTAGGAGCGACTACGTTTCCCTGCAGGCTGAAGATGGTTCCAGCGCCCAGTCCTTCTCCCGAGGTAAGCTTCGAGAACATTACCCGCTTTAGGCCCATTGAGATGTCGCCGACACCGCCGTACCAGGTCTGATTCGGCTGCGCGAAAGCCAGCGGAACATCGACTTCGAGCTGGTTCTTCACGCCGAAGCGCTGTTCATAGATCGCATGGCTGGTCACCATGCCGGGGCCCGTGGTATTCACCTCCGACGACACGACGAGTTCATCTTCGGGATAGGCTTTCTCCGTGTTGAGCGCCAGCGGCAGGTTTAATTCGCCGGGAGGCCAGTTTGGATTTCGACAGAAGCTGCGAATGTAGTAGATGACTTCGTTGATCTGCTGCGGAGTTAGCGCGTCCTTGAACGACGGCATGATCTGCGAGAAGCCGCGATACGGGCCACCATTCGTGATCACGGCTCGGTAGTCGTTGTTGAGTTCGGAGGTCGTCTGATCGCAGCGGGTGAAGTCGGGAAAGCTACTCGGCTGTTTGAACCCGCGGATTTCCTGCGGCACACCCTTACCCTCCGGGCCATGGCAGGCGATGCAAGCAGAGTGGTAGATCTGTTTGCCAGTAGAAAGGTCCAAGCCAATTTCGGTGGAGTCGGGAGCGGAATGCGCGCTGGTTGCAAGGAAGCCGCACACCAGCAGAACGAGAGCGGCAACCCAGAAGGGATGGCGATAGTAACTGCTTCGACTACAACGGCGGTCGCTGCTCAATACAGTCTTCCCGTCAGACCTGATTATGAAATACACGTAAGAAGCCGACTTGGGTGGCGCGTTGGATCTCAGAGACGACGTTCGGGCAATCGCTTTCGGCAAAGCTCGTTGAACAGATGCGGAGTAGCGGGGCAGGGATTTGCACTAGCTCATTACTTTGCTGTCATGCAGAATCGGAAGCCGAAAACGAGACAGGCTACCGGAGGAATCCCGGGAGCAGCGGCGGATAGGCCGGAAGTTCGCATCGGCAAATGCAGAGGGTGCGTCCGTTCGGTCGAGGTTTCGACAGAGACGCCACTCAGCGGGAGATTGTGGAGACTGTCGCTGCAGCCGGCACGACTTTGTGAAGGCCAAACTCGCCCGGCTCAAATCGATTGCCGCAGACGCAGGCCAGTGACTCGGGCAAGCTCTCGCCGCATTCGCACATGTACCCAATCTGTCGGGCAGGATTACCGACGACCAGCGCGTACGGAGGAACATCTCGGATCACAACCGTGCCGGCTCCTACGAAACAATAGCGCCCGAGCGTGACCCCACAGACAATCGTAGCGTTAGCGCCGATCGTCGCGCCCTCCTGGACATGGGTCGGCACGAACTGGTCGTGACCCTTCTTAACCTCGGCGCGCGGATTCAGGTCGTTGGTAAAGACAGCGTTCGGTCCGACAAAAACATGACTAGCCAGAGTGACACCATCCCAGATGGCCACTCCGTTCTTGATGGTGACACCGTCTCCGATGACGACACCGGACTCGACGAACGCATGATCGCAGATGTTGCAGTCACGGCCGACAGTTGCTCCCTGCATAACGTGAGCGAAGGCCCATATGCGTGTACCTTCACCGATCTGCTCGGTTTCGACTATGGCTTGAGAATGTACGAAATAAGAATTCGGTTTCATAAGCTCCTTGGACGGCGAAGAGGAAGCAGTACTTAGATTCTGCGCGTTGCAAATTGTGGATTCGGCTACACCAGGGACCATAGATTTAGCTGATGGTCGTCACGATCCGAGGCTCGTAGGGGAGCGGAAGGAGCACGCGGATGCGTGGCCGGTTCTTCGGTTGTCAACCACCCGAGGCCACCCGAAGTTTTTCGCGATTCAGTAACCGCGGTGCCGGTTTGGCTCGGCTGCGACCTGACAGCGCGTCGCTTGCATTCAGGCACTCGCACGCCATCATTTCGGCCTGCAGCAACTGCTCCATGGTCAGTCGCTTCGCCAACGCCTTGTATCCGGAAGCAATGGCTTCGGAAGCCACGGAGTACCAAGCATAGGCCTGCAACGAGCTTTCGGCGTCGCGCTGCGATCCGTAGTACTGGGCGAGCGCGAGTTGCGCCAGAAGGACGCCACGCCTGGCCGCATTTTGGCAGGCGATCAAAGCACCCTCATCCTGAAGAATGTCATGCGGCCTTTCATTGAGGAAATAATGAGACGGAGTCTGTGCGCCGCGCTCCTGGCTGAGAGTCATGAACAAAAGTTCAACCCGGCTCGATACGCCCAGCTTGTCGAAAATTCGGAATAGGCAATTCTTGATGGTGTGCTGGCTGAGCTTCAGGCGCTCGGCAATCTCGCGGTTCGACAACCCCTGGGCTACTCCGCGAACTACTTCAGTTTCGCGCTTCGAAAGCAAGTTCAGACCTTTGGCATCGACAGCACGAATGTTGTGCGATGAAGCTAATGCCTCGACCAGGGTAGAGATCTGTTCGCAATTAGCCCAAATCTGCCCTTCGAACACCTTGCGCAAGCACTTACCTAAAGTTTCTATCGAGTCGTTCTTGCTGAAGATGCCTCGTGCGCCGGCTCGAAAGGCTTCCAGGATCATCTCGCCCTGGGAGGTGTCCAGCAGCATGACCGCTTTGATATCGGGATGCAGGCTTCTTAGTCCCCGCAAGATTTCGAAGCCGCGGCCGGGCTTCTCATCCAGATTGGAACTCATGACAACGACATCGCTATCGTTGAAATCGATGCCAGAGGTTAGGCCGTCGGAGCCACACAATAAAGTCGTGACTTCGAGATCACCATTACGTTTCAGGGCATCTGCAAGAAGCTCGGTGTGAACGCGCGTGTCATCACTGACGAGGACACGGATAGGCACAGAATCTGACTGGTGGCGCATGTAGTGCTCCAGACGAAGGTTTGGAACATCATTTGAGAAAACTTACTCGTTGTCTGAATGTCCCCGGCGTGGTGAGGACTTCCTAACAGAGTTTGTAACAGGCCAGAGTCTTCTCGATGCTGCAGAGCGTATAACACTCTCCCGGTATATACAAGACTACGATAGTGCTGCTACCTGCACACGGGTGGTGTGGTATGCAGCATGCACGTAGGTGTTGCACTTTGCCATTGGAGTGCTTTGTCGAAAGGCTACTGAGGATGCCTCTGACGTAAGACTCATCGTTTTGTAACAAGCGGGCTAGTCTCAGCCACTTAGGACATCATGTTTGTCCGATCCCAGAGCCATAAATTTCAAATCAGGCCGGTAAGCGGTGCAGCCAATCTCGGCGGGGACAAGAGAAAGTCTTCTCCAATCCGAATAGCTTCAGAGTCGGAGATATTCACCTCTTCTCCTCTGGAGTAGACCGTCGCAGAGGATGTGTGCCTCTTGCGACCTTCTGCAAACAGCCTTAGATTGCGACTACGTCATCAACTCAAACCTTGCCAAGTTATTAACCATCGGGCTCAAAAAAGCCCGCTCCTGCAGTGTTGAGAGCGGTTCATAAGCTGGACAGGTTGGATCGCAGGATCTGACTTGAAAAGTAGTGCAGTCGAAATTGCGGCGGAGATCGCAATGTGACTGAGAGGGCGAAGCTATGTCTACCACTACCGCAGCCGCGAATCTTCTAACCCAGCCGGCCTTCGCTGCTATCACGGATACGACAGCAGAGACCTGGTTCGCGGTTCATACCTATGCCAGACATGAAAAGGTAGTGGCGCAGGAAACTACTGATCTGGACATCACAACGTTTCTCCCTATCGTAAAACAAATTCGGCAATGGTCTGATCGGCGCAAAGTTGTTGAAACGCCCTTGTTCAGTTGCTATGTCTTCGTCAAGATTCGCCCGGACAATCGCGAGCGTCTGAAGGTACTTGGCGTGAACGGAGTGCTGCGTTTTGTTGGCACTCATGGAATGGGAATTCCGATACCTGACGAGCAGATTGAGGCCGTACGTATCTTGACTGAAGAGCAATTGCCAATGGGTTCTCACCCTTTTCTCAAGATCGGCCAGCGCGTACGGGTCCGCTCGGGTGCTCTGGCTGGTATTGAAGGCATCCTGACGGCCCGCAGCGGCGAGCGCACGCTGGTGGTGACCCTGGACGCGATTCAGCGTTCGTTAAGCGTACGCATCGAAGGCTATGACATCGAGCCTGTCTAGCGTTTAGTTTCTTTTTCTCTCTCCCCATGCCTGGAACACTAAGTGTAGTCCCGAAAAATGCAGCGGCTTCTGTACGCCTGCTGCTTATCACGCGTGAATCCGCTGTACTGTCGATGCTCTGGTCGATTGGCGAAGCCAGGAAGTGGCATCTGGAAAGCGCAACCAACGGCTGGGGAGCGATGGAAAGAGTGCAGTCGGGAGTTACGCCGGACCTTCTGATACTGGATCTGCCCCGAGCTGACGGAGACGGTTTGCATTTCCTGCGCTGGCTTCGCCGGCTCCGTCCCGAGTTGCCCATCCTGGTGCTTTGCGATGAGACGGATGCTCCCACGCAGCAGGAAGCGGTTCGTCTGGGTGCAAGAGAATGTCTCATAAGACCCGTGGCGAGCGCAGTTTTACAGGGAACAATTGACCAGTTGCTTTCGAGCTGCGATAGCGACATCGCTGTTCCCATAAGCAGCGAGGATGTGGAACATGTGGACGGTGAGGTTGCCTTCGTAAGCGCCAGCCCTACCATGCGCAAGTTGCGGGCTCAAATCGAGTCGCTGAGTGAAACTGATAACGCCGTATTGATTACGGGGGAGACTGGAAGCGGCAAGGAAACCGTTGCCCGCCTGGTTCACCAGCTCTCCATACGATCGGGATTCACCTTCGCCAAAGTAAATTGCGCGGCCTTGCCAAGTGACCTTCTGGCGCTCGAACTCTTCGGATACGACCGCAAAGGAAACGGGCTGTCTCAGCTGAAGACCGGCAAGCTCGAACTTTGCGACAAAGGAACGATTCTTCTCGACGAAGTTACCGAAATGCCCTTGAGCCTGCAGAGGAAACTGGTGGAACTCATGCAGACTAAGCGATTCTCTCGCCCAGGCAGCGGTACCTCGGTTTGCGTCAACGTTCGTATCCTGACGGCAAGTACCAACAATCTGGAACCCGCAATTTCTGACAACAAACTTCGGGAAGACTTGCTGTACCGTTTGAGCGCGTATACGGTGCACGTCCCGCCCCTGAGAGAGAGACGCGAAGAGGTGCCGCTTCTGCTGCACTTCTTTATGCGGCAGCTGTCGCGGCAATATGCCCTGTCGCCGCGGGTGTTCTCTCCCGTGGTTTTAGAGGCCTGCCAGGCGCACTCCTGGCCAGGCAATCTAAGGGAAATGGAGAGCTTTGTGAAGCGGTACTTGCTGGCAGGCGGGAAGGAACTGCCGTTCGGGAATGAACCGGCGGCGAGTACGGTACAAGACAAGCAGGGCCCGATACGGCAGCGTGCCATTCCAGCTTCCCCGATTACGGCGCGAAGCAATTCCGCTGGCTCGGATTCTCTGAAAGCACTTGTCCAGAACGTCAAGCTAGAAGCAGAGAAAAATGCGATTGCAGCAGCTTTGGAGAGAACCGGCTGGAACCGAAAGGCGGCAGCACGGCTGTTGAAGGTGAGCTATCGGACCCTGCTTTACAAGATCGAACAATATCAAATGAGGGCGCCTGATCCCTCGCTGATACAGGGTGGTCCGGGAATCAGGACGAATGGCAACGGTTTCGGTGGAAATGGACACCTCCGGTAACTAACGCTGGAACGCAGAAGCCAATCGCGAGGAGTGTAAATATGGAAACCATCATCAATGCTATAAAGCGTCACGTCGTGACTTGTGGGTTGATCGGCGTATTGCTCGCCGGCAATGCATGGGCTCAAACGCAAGTTGCCAGCGATTCCAGTTCGCGTGACCTGGTCCCCGCCGATGCTTCTTCGCTCGCGAAGCCGGAACCTGCTTCGGCTGCTAAGCCTCACGATAAAGACTTCATCATCGGTAACGGCGACGTGCTCAACATCAACGTCTGGAAACAGCCGGATCTGTCCCGATCGGTTCCCGTGCGCTCGGATGGAAAAGTGTCGCTTCCGCTGATCGGGGAAGTGAAGGCTGCCGGTCAGACCCCGCTGAAGCTGGAAGAAGAGCTTACCAGCAAGCTCCAGCCTTTCCTGGCGGAGCCGGAAGTGACGGTTATCGTCGAGCAGATCAATAGCGAGAAATTCAACATCCTGGGCAGAGTGGCAAAGCCGGGCTCGTATCCACTGGTGAATCCGACGACGGTGTTGGACGCAATCGCGTTGGCGGGAGGCTGCCGCGATTTCGCCAAACAAAAATCGATCTACATACTGCGCCGTCAACCCAACGGCGGCGAGACACGCCTGCCCTTCAACTACCAAGACGTGATCAAGGGCAAGGACACTGCTCAGAACATCGATCTTCAGCCGCGCGACACCATCGTCGTGCCTTGAGCGAGCGTTCTATGTTGGTCAAGATCTGCTTAGCTTTGTGTTTGCTTACCTGTCTGCCGGTCTGGAGCCAGACGCAGGCGAATGATGCCCAGGCCAATAAGGCCTCGGAAGACGATTCGCAGCTGCAGGTGCCGCCCCCGGTCAGCGGGCAGGCTTACGCCTCGACCTTCGAAGGCGAGAACGAGTCGAACTACTTGCGCGGCGGAGTGACGTTTACCGGCGCTTACTCGAGCAACGTCTCGTACGGCGCAACTCCATTCGGCGACATGAGCTACTCGATCTGGCCGACGATTGCCCTGGACAAGACGACTTACCGGATGCACCTGGTGTTCGACTACGCGCCCGGCTTCACTTTGTATCAGCGCACGACCTCGCTGAATCAAGCCGACCAGAGCCTGGCGGCGAACTTCCAGTACCGTCTCAGTCCCAACCTGACGGCCACCCTGGCGGAGGGATTCCAGAAGACGTCGAACTTCTTCAACCAGCCCAACCCGTTGTCGGCCACGCCGGTCACGGGTTCGGCGCCGGTCTCTAACATTGCGATCATTCCCCCGCTGGCGGAGATGATCAGCAATACCACGACCGCGCAGCTTACTTATCAGATGAGTGCCGACAGCATGATCGGTGGCGGCGGAAGTTACACGACACTGACCTACCCTAACCCCGATCAGGTGGAGGGAGTTTTTAACTCGCGTTCGGCGGGGGGATCGTTTTTTTACTCGACGCGCTTTCGCGAGAAGAACTATATCGGCGCCAGCTATCAGTACGGGAACTATCTTTCGTTCCAGAGCAACTCTCCCAGCACCGGGACCCAGACCCAAACCATCTTTCTGTTCTTGACCATGTTCCTGAAGCCCAATCTTAGCCTGTCGGTCTCGGGCGGTCCGCAGCATTACAGCTCGACGCAGGCGTCGTCGCCTTCGGTAGCCGCATGGCAGCCGATGACGGTGGTGAGCATGGGTTGGCAGGGACAGCGGACAACATTGGCGGCCAGCTACGCCCGCACGGTCAGCGGCGGCGGAGGCTTAAACGGAACCTTCCACACGAATGCCGTCAGCTCATCATTCTCTTGGCAGATCAACCGGGATTGGACGGCAGGAATCTCGGGAAGCTACTCGAACTACAAGAACCTGACGCCGTTTTTCCTGTTCTCGACTCCGGGAGGCCACATGCTCTCGGGTTCGGCGTCATTGCAGCGTCAAATCAACCCGCACACCAATCTTCAACTCGGCTATAGCTGGGCGCAACAGAGCTATCTGACGACGTCGGGTTCCAGCTATCCAGACCTTAACCGGGTATTTGTGACCGTGAGCTTCACCTTCGCAAAGCCTCTACAGCGATAGCTATGCCAACTACAGCAAGCAACAATAAAGCGCCGGAACCGATCGGCTTTCAGCACTACGTAGATATTCTTCGTCGCCGCCGGCTGTTTTTCCTGATCCCGTTGTTCGCGGGCTGGCTCATGGTGTGGGGGGCGAGTTGGCTGATGCCGCCTCGCTACAAGTCCGGCACCCTGATCCTGGTGGAACAACCTACCATGCCCAAGGACTACGTGCTCCCGAACGTCGCTGAGAATCTGCAGGAGCGGTTGCAAAGCATCACCCAGCAGATCCTCAGCCGTTCGCGTCTGCTGCACATCGTCGACGAATTGAACCTGTACCCCCAGGACCACCAGCGGTTGTCGCCCGACGACATCGTGGAGCGGATGCGCAAGAACATTGACATCGAGCTGATTCGTGGGGCCGACAACCGCATCAGCGCATTCAACGTGTACTACACGGCCGATGATCCGGTTGTTGCCCAGCGCGTGACCAGCAAGCTGACCAATTTGTTTATCAACGAGAATCTGGAAGTCCGCCAGCAGGAGTCCGAGGGCAACACCAAGTTCCTCGAGGACCAACTGGAGTCGGCGCGTCAGAATCTAGAAGTCCAGGAACAGCAGATACGGCAGTTCAAGGCGCAGTATGTGGGACAGCTGCCCAGCCAGTTGAACAGCAACCTGCAAATTCTGGGTGGACTGCAAACCCAGTTGCAGGCGCAATCGGAAGCTCTCAACACCACCAAGCAGCAGCGGGTTTATTTGGAGACGCTGCTTAGCCAATACCGCGCGTTGAAGGGGCCTTCGAAGAATCCGGACAACCCGCAGACGAGCGTCGCCGATCTGGATGACCAGATCGATCGCCTGAAGACGCAGTTGCGCGAATTAACCTCGACCTACAACGAGCAGTATCCGGAGGTCCGGCGGGTGAAGGACCAGATCACCAAGGCAGAAGCACAGCGTGATCAACTACTGGCGGAGCAGAAGAGCAAAGGCAACGCCCCACCGACCGACGCGGCTACTGCCGTCGCGGCCCAGTCAAACGGGATGCGAGATCCGGCCGCGCTCGCACAGCTGCAAAGCCAGTTGCAGGCCAACCAGATCGAAGTCAAGAACCGGGAGCAAGCCATCGCTTCTCTTAGCGCGCAGATCAATACCTACCAGGCGCGGCTGAACGAGGAGCCGATTCGCGAGCAGCAACTGGCCGACCTGACGCGCGGCTACGACCAGTCCAAGGCGTCGTATGACGATTTATTGAAGAAGAAAAACGATTCCGCCATGGCGACCAGCATGGAGCTCTTGCAACAGGGCGAACGGTTCCGCATTCTGGATCCACCCAGCCTGCCTTTGAAGCCCAGCTTCCCGAATCGTCTGAAGTTCTGCGGTATCGGACTGATTGTGGGTCTTCTCCTCGGAAGCTTGGCCGTCTCGGTGGTGGAAGCGATGGACGACCGTGTTTATAGCGAGACGGAATTACGAAAACTGTTGCCCGTGTCCGTGCTCTCCGAACTGCCGGTAATCGGTGATCCGGCAGACGAACGGCATCAGCATAAACAGGCGCGAATCGGATGGGCGACTACGGCGACGGTCGTCTTCACGATCTTTGCCGGTTCCCTTGTGAGCTACCTGAGGCGCTGAACCGACTGCGATGTATAAGGCGTTCTACAATCTCGCGCGCAATCCCTTCGACATCAGTCCAGACCCGGCCTTCCTGTTCGCGACCCCGCGGCACAATGAGGCCCTGGCGGCGTTGTACCATGCGGTGCGCGGCCACAAAGGCTTTGTCGTTCTGACCGGCGAAGTGGGGACAGGCAAGACCCTGCTGTTGCGTTGCGTCCTAGAACTGTTTCGCGAGAGCAGCGACATTACTTACGCGTATGTGTTCAATGGACGCCTTTCGCCATGCGAGTTTCTGGAGTACATCGCAACGGATTTCGGATTACCGGTTGCCGGCAAGAACAAGACGCAGATCCTCTTCGAGCTCAGCAAGTTCCTGGTGGCGCGTGGTTCCAAGGAACTGACGACCGTGCTGGTGGTGGATGAGGCGCATCACCTCTCACCGGACATCCTCGAAGAAATCCGGTTGCTGACGAATCTTGAGACCCCGCGTGGCAAGCTGCTGCAAATCCTGCTGGTCGGCCAGCCGGAGTTGGACGAGAAACTCGATTCGCCCAACCTGCGGCAGTTAAAGCAGAGGATCGCCCATCGCGCGCACTTGACCGCGTTGGATCTCAGCGAGACGCAGGGATACGTGGACTGGCGGCTGCAGATTGCGGGCGCAAAGCCCGGCAACACACTGTTTCCGCAAGAGACCATCGAGACGCTCTATCGCCATTCGAAGGGTATTCCGCGGTTGATCAACACCACTTGCGACAACGCGCTCATCACCGCTTATGCCAGGAAGCTACGCAGCGTCCCTCCCGAAGTCATCGAGAGTACCGCAGCAGACCTTCGGCTGGACGTGGTGAATCTTCCTCCTCCGGTCGAGGAGTCGATGGAATTCGATGAGACGCTGGCTCGCCGCGCCTCCAAGTCGTTGCTGGAATTCTTCTCTTACCTCAGGAAAGCACCTGCCCGCCAGCCCGAGCAGGAACGGACGTAGCCGTCCGAGATAGACCCCTATGAGTCAGATATTTGATGCACTCCATCAGTCCGCAAGCGAGCGCGCCGGCAACGGTGCGCACGAGTTTTCAGCCGCCAAGGAATTGCTGCAGGTAGTGGAACGCAAGTCGGGGAACTCGACGACCTTGGCTGACGCTCCCGCGACGCCGGTGGTCCGCGAGCCGGGCCGGCCGTATCCATCCGTTAAGCCGGATGTTTCGACACATAGCAAATTCGTCTGCTTCAACCACACGGAGAGCTTGGCGGCGGAGAAGTTCCGCTTTCTGGCGACAAGGCTTCGCCACATGCAGCAGAAACGTTCGCTTAAGCGCCTGGTAATTACCAGCTCGGTGACGGGCGAAGGCAAGAGCATCGTCGCCGCGAACCTGGCGTGGGCTCTGGCAGTTGGCCAGCAGCAAGTGCTGCTGGTCGAAGGCGACCTTCGCCGGCCGTCTCTGGCGCAGCACCTGGGGCTGCGCGATCTGCCCGGTTTGAGCCAGATGCTGCGCAGCACGAACGAAGGGCTGAACAACATTCATGGTTTGGAAAATTCCGGATTGCATGTCCTGTTGGCGGGAGAGGCCCACAACAATCCGCTGGAGTTCATGGAAGCCGGCAAGCTTGCCGCCATGATGGACCGGGTGTCGAGCCGCTTCGACTGGGTGATGATTGATTCGCCGCCGGTGCTGCCACTGGCCGACACTAGCATCTGGGTGCGCATGGCCGATGGGATTTTGCTGGTCATGCGGCCGGGCGTCACTTCCAAGCGGCAGATGCAGAGAACTTACGAAGCGCTGGAACAGTCGAAGCTGCTGGGAACTGTGCTCAACGCATCGAACGAAACCGCAACCAACCACTACTATCATTACTACGCCGCCGGCGGCGGTCTCCAAGTGTCGAGCTCCAGCGCAAAGTAAGGTCCTACCATTCTGAGTCGACGATCTCAAGCATTGATATGCAGACTATGAAGGATCGCACCGCAAAGGCCGCGGACGCTCTCGCGCCAGAAAAATCGGGAAGCAACGGTTCGGGCAGGAACCCAGCCCCGTCGGCTTCGGCCGCCTCGGGTGAGCGCGAAGTCCTGCATGAGGACGTGTTCAAGCGAATGATCGCCATCGAGCGCAAGCGGACCGAGCGCTCGGCGAAGCCATTCCTGCTTATGCTTCTCGAGACCGGCGATCACAACAGTGAGGAGCGCAGCCGGCAAATTCTGACCAAGGTCATTCTTGCGCTGCAGGAGGCCACCCGCGAAACCGATGTCATCGGGTGGCACCGTAATGACTTGTGCGTGGGAGTGCTGTTCACGCAGCTTGCGTTTCTCGACCAGAAGACAGTTCTGAGCGCCATGTTGTCCAGGGTCAGCGCAATGCTGGAAGACAACCTAAGCTTGGAGCAGTTCAGCCACATCAGCATCTCGTTTCACTTCTTCCCCGACAGCTGGGACCACGACGTTAATCAGCGGCCGAGCAATCCTACGCTGTATCCCGATCTTCCACGTGAGGGGCGGCTCAGCAAGCTTGCCAATCTGACCAAGCGGGGCATGGACATTACGGGCAGCCTTTTTCTGCTGGTGCTCGTATCGCCGATCCTGTGCGTGGCCGCCATAGCGGTCAAACTGTCTTCCAAAGGGCCCGTGCTTTTTCGCCAGCAGCGAATCGGGCAATTCGGCAAGTCATTTACGTTTCTAAAATTCCGGTCGATGTATGTGGACAACGATCCTGCGGCTCACCAGCGCTATGTCATGCAATTGATTGCCGGGCGGGCGCAACGCAATACAGGCAATGCAAACACCGATGCCGGTGGCGTATACAAGCTGACCAAGGACGAACGCATCACGCGAGTCGGCGCAATTCTGCGGCGCACCAGCCTGGACGAACTACCTCAGCTGTTCAATGTCCTGAAAGGCGAGATGTCGCTGGTCGGACCGCGCCCGGCGATTCCGTACGAAGTGGCCGCGTACCAGACCTGGCATCGCCGCAGAGTGCTCGAGGTGAAGCCCGGCATCACCGGCCTATGGCAAGTCAACGGTCGCAGCCGTGTGGCTTTTGACGAGATGGTACGACTCGATCTGCGCTATGCCAGGGAATGGTCGCCCTGGCTCGATCTGAAGATTCTGCTGCGCACGCCGCGAGCGGTCATTGTAGGCGAAGGCGCGTACTAAACCCAGGCCCACTCCCGCTCGATCCTAACCTACAACCAGTCCCAGCTTCTTGGAGGATTTTCATCGTGTCAGCCGCCACTGAGTATCAGCCACACAATATTATCCGGTTCCGTCGGAACAGCAATATGGTGAACTTTGGCGCAATCGGTTACGGATACTGGGGTCCCAACGTCGTGCGCAACCTTGACGGGCTGGAGGGCGCCAATATCGTAGCCATCTCCGACAAATCGGCCGCCGCGCGCGGGCGTGCCGAGAAGGCGATGCACGGCGTGTACGTCACACGCCGATGCCAACGAAGTGATCACCTCGCCGGACATCGACGCCGTAGCCATCATTACGCCGGTCTGGACCCACTTCGAACTCGCCAAAGCCGCGCTCGAAAACGGCAAGCACGTCTTCGTCGAGAAACCTTTCACCAGCAATACCGCGCAGGCCGAAGAGCTGATCAATCTGGCCGCCCGGAAGAACCTGCAGATCATGGTGGACCACACCTTTCTGTTTACCGGTGCGGTGCGCAAGATCAAGCAGTTGCTGCAGGAAGATGCGCTGGGCAAGCTCTACTATTACGATTCCACCCGGGTCAACCTCGGTTTGTTCCAGCACGACGTGAACGTGATCTGGGACTTGGCCCCGCATGATCTCTCGATCATGGATTACCTGATCGAAGGCAATGCCGAGACAGATTGTCGCCACCGGCCAGACGCACCTGAACGGCCACGAAGACGTGGCCTTCATTACCCTCTATTTCCCCAACGAAGTAATTGCGCACATCAATGTCAACTGGCTCTCGCCGGTGAAGGTACGCATGACCCTGATCGGCGGCGAGAAGAAGATGCTGGTGTGGAACGACCTGGAGGCCGACGAGAAGATCAAGGTCTACGACAAGGGCGTGAAAGTCACCAGCAAAGAGGGCGTGTACAACCTGCTGGTTAACTACCGCTCAGGCGATATGTGGGCGCCGCACCTCGAGCCTGTCGAAGCGTTGCGCCAGGAGCTGGCATACTTCGTCGAGTGCATCAAGAACAATCAAACACCGTTTAACGATGGACTGGCCGGGCTGCGGGTGGTCAAGATGCTGGAAGCAGCCAACCGTTCGCTGCGGCACCGCGGAGAGGCGGTGCGGCTGGACCCGCAACCCACTTCGCCGGCCAGCGTGCCGTCCTTCATCGAGAATAAGCAGGCCCCGGTCGTAGTATCCCAGCCCGCAGCTGCCGCGGCAGCGTCGATGGGATAGCGGTACGTCGACAGATTTCATAAGGAGAAGACAATGGACAACATTGACGTACCGTTTTTAGATCTGGTCACTCCTCACATTGACATGGAGGAGCAACTGGTTGGGCTGTTCCGTAACGCACTGCACACCGCGGGATTCATCGGCGGCAAGCCCGTGCAGTTTTTCGAAGAAGACTTCGCGGGGTTCTGCGAGGTCGAACACTGCGTGGGCGTGGGCAGCGGGACGGACGCCCTGCGGTTCGCGCTGTTGGCGGCCGGTGTTGGACCCGGTGACGCGGTGATTACCGTAGCCAATACCTTCATCGCGACCACTGAAGCCATTAGCCAGACGGGAGCTGCTCCCGAGTTTGTGGAGGTCGACGAACAGACTTACAACATCGATCCCGAGAAGCTACGCGAGTATGTGGAGCGAAAGTGCGACCGCGATCCAGTGTCCGGCAAGCCGGTCTCTCGCCGCAGCGGACGCACGATTACCGCCATCGTTCCCGTTCATCTCTATGGCCAGATGGCCGACATGGACCCCATTCTGAAGCTGGCCGATGAGTACAACCTGATGGTCATCGAGGACGCGTGCCAGGCGCACGGAGCCGGGTACTTCTCTCGCGATCAGCAGCGTTGGAGAAAAGCCGGATCCATCGGCAAGGCGGCTGCTTTCAGCTTTTACCCGGGGAAGAATCTTGGCGCTTGCGGAGAAGCGGGGGCGGTCACGACGAACGACCCGGCGATCGCCGAAACTTCACGGAAGCTGCGCGACCACGGACAGGCGGCCAAGTACTATCACGATATCGAAGGTTACAACGGACGCCTGGACACGATTCAGGCCGGCATTCTCGATGCGAAGCTTGCGCATCTGGCGGAATGGAATGGGAAGCGTCGGCACATCGCCCAGAAGTACCGGGAGCTGCTCAACGAGGTGGAGGGACTTATCCTGCCCTTCGAGCCCTCGTGGTCGCAAGCCGTGTATCACCTCTATGTAATTCGGGTCCCGGATCGCCAGGAGATGCAGAATAGTATGAAGGCGATGGGTGTCGGGACCGGCATTCACTACCCAGTTCCACTGCACGTGCAGCAAGCCTACCAGTCTCTCGGATACAAGAACGGCGATCTTCCTATCACCGAGCGCGTCTCGGCCGAGATCTTGTCGTTGCCCATGTATCCGCAGCTCTCGGAGAGGCAGCAAGCCAAGGTTGTAGACGCACTGAAGAACTGTCTGATCCCCCGTCAGCAGCGCCTCGCCATTGCCGTAGGGAAATGACCCATGCGCAGTGGTCGCGTCGTGATGTCTGGCTGCCTGTCAACCCAAGTGAACGTCTTCGAAATCGATCCCACCAGCGATGAGCGGTGGGATCACTTCGTGCAGACGCAGCCGGGCGCCTCAATCTTCCATACCCGAGCGTGGCTGGAATCGTTGCGCGATACCTACGGCTACAACCCGCGCGCGGTCACCACATCAGCACCAGGGGCGGAACTCACGAATAGCCTGCCCTTTTGTGAGATAAGCGGGCTCTTCGGGAAACGTCGGCTGGTCTCCCTGCCATTTTCCGACCATTGTCAGCCGCTCGTCCAAAGCGAGAAGCAGTTTGTACTTCTTACGGAATACCTCGAGCGAAAGCGTGGGGAAGAGAAGTGGGACTACGTTGAGCTGAGGCCTGCGGTCTCAGGATTGGCGGCCAGTTCGGGATTCGAAAAGGATCAGTCCTTCGTCTTTCACAGGCTGAACCTTGAGAACAGCCCGGAAGATCTATTCGCAAGCTTCCATAAAAACTGCATACAAAGAAAGATTCGGCGCGCTGAGAAAGAAGCTCTGGCTTGTGAGAACGGAAGCACGGAGTCGCTACTCCGGGACTTCCATGAGCTCATGGTCATCACGCGGCGGCGGCACGGACTTCCAGCTCAGCCTATCGCGTGGTTCGAAAACCTGGTTCGCAACTTTGGACCAAAACTGACGATCAGGGTGGCATCAACGAGTGGGCGCCCGGTAGCCGCCATCGTCACCATCCGGCACAACCATACTCTGGTTTACAAGTATGGTTGTTCGGACCATCGATTCGACAGTCTCGGCGGCATGCAATTGTTGTTCTGGCGCGCGATCCAGCAGGCCAAGCAGGATTGCCTCTGCGAGTTCGATCTGGGCCGCAGCGACGCCGACAATCCCGGGCTGATTGCTTTCAAGAATCGCTGGGGCGCGACGCAGAGCAAACTCGATTATCTGCGCTGCGGCATAAAGCGGGCTTCGCGCCCGGCCGGCGGCTCTCAAAGGGCGGTTGCCAAGTACATCGTTTCGCACACGCCCAAAGCTCTATTGACCTCGGCTGGTAAAGCGCTATATCGCCACATGGGCTAGAGGATTTCGTTTCGTTATCGTGTTGCAAGTTCAACCGTGGTTTAAGGAGGCCGCAAGTGGAAGCTGGTTCCAAGATCGTTGTGGTAGGACTCGGAGAGGTCGGTAAGCCGCTCTATGAGCTTGCATCGCAATATCACGAGACGGTAGCTGTCGACATCGCGCCGGTAGGAGTTGTTGACGGCGTGGATGTGCTGCACATCTGCTACCCGTTCCAAATCAAGGATTTCGTCGGCGAAACGGCACGTTACATCGAGCGTTACAAGCCTGCCGTGACAGTGATCAACAGTACCGTGTCGATTGGCACGACGCGCGCCGTAGCCGAGCGGACACAAATGCCGGTGGTGAACAGTCCCGTTCGCGGCAAGCACGCCCGCATGCTTCAGGACATGCGCAAGTACACGAAGTTTGTCGGAGCCCTCGACCGTGCCGCCGGTGAGCATGTTGCCCGGCACTTCGAATCGATGGGTCTGAGGACGAAGGTCCTATCGTCGCCGGAAGCGACCGAGCTGGCGAAGCTGACCGAAACTACTTACTTTGGCGTAATGATCGCCTGGGCACAAGAAGTGGAACGCTACTGCGACACCTGGGGAGCTGACTACGATCAGGTCGTTTCGTTCTACGACGAGATCGACTTCTTCCCCAAGATTAAATATTTTCCCGGCGTCATCGGGGGCCACTGCGTTATGCAGAACATCGAGATTCTCAGCCGTCTGGATAAGTCCGACCTTCTGGATGCGATCAAGAGCTCCAATGAAATGAAAGTGGAGCGCGAGGCCCGCGCGAAGAAGGAAGCTGCGCTGGTCTAAGGCGATTCGTGAATATGAAAGCCCTGCAACAGTCCGAAGCCGGCCCGGCTACCGTTACTTCCCGCCTTGCTGGAAAGCGGGTGGGGATGGTCATGTTCTCCACGTATCCTTCGGACCCGCGTCCGCGGCGGGCTGCGGACGCTTTGCTGAAAGAAGGCATGAGCGTGGACTTGGTTTGCCTGCAGGACGGGAATACGCCCTCGCGGGAGACTCATGGCAGCTTCGATATTATCCGCGTTCCGCTGACGCACAAGCGCGGCAGCAAATTGTCATACGCCTACAAGTACTCGACGTTCATTTTCAGCTCGGCGATGATCCTGGCGCTGCGCTCGATCCGACGCCGCTACGACTTGGTCTACGTGCATAACATGCCAGACGTGCTGGTGGCGAGCGCGCTGGTGCCGAAGATGCTGGGCGCGAAGGTCATCCTCGATCAGCACGATCCGATGCCGGAGCTGATGACCACAATTTTCGGCTTCGATAGCAAGAGTTTCGGCGTACGCCTGCTGGCGTGGCTGGAGAAGTGGAGCATCAACCGCGCCCACCTCGTGATCACGGTGAATGACGTCTGCAAGCGGATCTTCAGCTCCCGCAGCTGCCCCCCGGGAAAAATCGCCGTGATCATGAATACTCCCGACGACTCGATCTTCCCGTTCAAGACATTTGAGATGACGGCCCCCGCGAGTGAAGCGCGGCGCGATCGCTTCGTGATGATGTATCACGGATCGCTGGTTGAGCGGAACGGCCTGGACCTGGCAGTCGAAGCGCTGGCAAAGGTACGGAACAGAATTCCCGGCGCCGAGCTCAAGATTTATGGACGCGAGACCCCATTCCTGCAGCGGGTGATGGCAACGGTTCAAGAACGGGGACTGACGCAGTGCGTCTCGTATCTGGGTCCAAAAAGCCTTGAAGAACTGGTGACGGAAATCGAGGGATGCGATTTCGGCGTGATCCCAAACCATCGCAGCGCCTTCGCAGAGATCAACACCCCCACCCGGATTTTCGAATACCTGGCCTTGGGTAAGCCTGTGATTGCTCCGCGAGCTAGTGGGATCTCGGACTACTTCGCCGACAACGCCATGATCTATTTCGAGCTCGGAGATGCCGAAGACTTAGCCCGCAAGGCTGAATACACCTTCTTCCATCCTGTCGAGGTCGCCGAGATGGTAAGGAAAGGCCAGGAAGTTTACCGGGAACACTGTTGGCGAGCAGAGCGGCAACGGTTGGTGCAATTGGTAAAAGGCCTGGTACTTGAAAATCGAGTTGCCACAGCACCTTTCGAAACAACAGTGCAAAGCGCGCGTCAAGCGGCAGGACAGTCCTAGAAAGTTTTCGCTAAGCAGACAGGATGCGAAATGAGCAACCCTTCCCTGAACAAGATTGACGATGCAGCTGATCGGCGGCAGCCGCTTCCGGCGTACGTGCTGATCACCCCAGCGCGCAACGAAGAAGAGCTCATCGGGACGACGATCGAATCAATGATTCGCCAGACCGTGACACCCATGAAATGGGTGATCGTGAACGATGGATCGACCGATAAGACGGCCGAGATTGTGAGCCGCTACCTCGATCGTTATCCCTGGATTGAGTTGATTCATATGCCTCTGCGGCGCGATCGCAGCTTTGCCGCCAAGGTGCAGGCCTTCAACGTCGGCTACGAACGGCTGAAGGAACTGAGATATGACGTGGTCGGCAATCTCGATGCCGATGTATCGTTCGATTCCGAATATTGCGAATTTCTCCTGCGCAAGTTCGCGGAGGATTGTTCTCTGGGCGTGGCGGGAACAATATTCGAAGAGGAAGGATATAGCTCGGCCCGACAAAGCTTCGAGGGCCAGACCCATGTTGCAGGCGGGTGCCAGATGTTTCGGCGGCAGTGTTTTGAAGAGATCGGCGGATTCGTGGCCAACAAAGCCGGTGGGGTTGATTGGATAGCCGTTACTACGGCACGCATGAAGGGATGGAGCACCCGCGCCTTTCGGGAAAAGTCCTTCTTCCACCATCGACATCTGGGCACAGCCGAGCGAAATCAATTGTCGGCACTCTTCTCGTACGGTGAGAAGGATTATTATCTCGGCGGTCATCCAGCGTGGGAGTTGTTCCGGGTGCTCTACAACCTGAAAAAGCGGCCTTATCTTTTCGCAGGGGGAGCGCTGGGCCTGGGATATTTGTGGGCGGCGTTGCGACGAATTGACAGGCCCGTGTCCGTCGACCTGATGAAGTTTCATCGTCGCGAGCAAATGCAGAAGCTAGCTGCCATTCTCAAGTCCGTTCTCACTTTCAGGACCATCGACAGCTTTACGATCAGCTCAGACCGATCCACCGCAGTGACCCGGTAGATGCTGTGAGTCAAACTTCAATCCAAAGTACGGAAGCGGCGGTTAAGCGCTTCGCTGAGTGGCTGGATAGCTTTGGGGAGACTTCGTACGACCACCAGAGCTTCTACGCCAGTTCGCTGGGCCGGGCTGCCAAGCGTTTGTATTACAGCAACCCGCTGATCGGCACGCTCGCGGTCGCTCCCATGGTGGCCTGCGAGGCATTCCTTCCGAGCGCAAGACAATTGTTCTGGAAGCGGCAGCGTTTTCCAATCGCGGATGCACATTATGCCATGGGCTTCGCATTTCTTGCTGAGGCGTACAACAGCGGAAAATATTACGACCGCGCGGTACACTTCCTGAAGATTCTGCAAGACACTCGCTGCCCGAACTGCGAAGACTACTGCTGGGGCTATCCCTTCGATTGGCAAACGCGTACCGGTGTAATGGCGGAAGGAACGCCGTTAATCACGACGGAACCGTACGTATACGAGGCCTTCTCGCAGGTTTACGCGCTGGATCACGACGAGCGCTGGCTCACCGTCATGCGCTCGATCGCCAATCACGCTTTCAGCAGCTATCGCGACCTCGAGACCGGGCCTGATGCGGCCAGTTGCGGTTATACTCCCGCTCCCGATGATCCCTGTGGGGTGATCAATGCCAGCGCTTATCGCGCGTTCCTTCTGACGAAGGCCGGCCTCGAGCTCTCCGAACCGCGTTACCTGGCGGCCGCCCACAAAAACCTGAATTTTGTAATCTCGTCGCAGCAAAATGATGGTTCGTGGTTCTACTCGACTGACGGAGCCAGGGACTTTGTCGATCACTTCCACACCTGCTTTGTGCTGAAGGCGCTGGCGAAAATCGAGCGACTCATCGACTGCGCTGATTGCCGGAACGCCATCGATCGGGGAATTACCTACTACATGAGGAACCTGATCGATTCCGACGGATTGCCGTTGCCATTCTCTAAGGCGCCACGCATGACAGTCTACCGGCGCGAGTTATACGACTTGGCTGAGTGCATCAACCTGGCCGTGCTGGTGTACGGACGCTTTCCCGAGATGGACAGGATCCTGTCACGAGTGGTGGTGGAGGTGCTGGAGCGCTGGCACAAGAGAGATGGCTCTTTCCGGGCACGCCAGCTGCTGATCGGTTGGGACAATGTGCCAATGCATCGCTGGGCTCAGGCCCAGATGTTCCGGAGTCTTAGCTTTCTGTTGTCGCAGCGCCTGAAAGAAGATTCAGTCGAAACCGTACCGGCCTCCGTGCCGGCTGATCGCGCCACCGTTTAGACCTGTTATGTGCGGCATCTGCGGACAATATAATTTCGGCAGCTCCGAGCCGGTTCGCCGGAGCGACATCGAGGCGATGACGAACGCGATGGTCCATCGAGGGCCGGACGACGAAGGCCATTACATCGCCGGGCCGCTGGGACTCGGCTTTCGCAGGCTTTCGATCATCGACTTGGCCGGCGGCCATCAGCCGATGTCGGACGAGCAGGAATCAGTTTGGGTGGTGTTCAATGGCGAGATCTACAACTTTCTCGAGCTGCGTGAAGAGTTGCAAAGCCACGGACATGTGTTCCGGACGAGGTGCGACACCGAAGTAATTGTCCACGGCTACAAGCAGTGGGGCGAGGAAGTACTCAACCGCCTCAACGGAATGTTCGGGCTCGCGATCTGGGACACTCGTCGGCGTCGCCTGGTTCTGGCGCGTGATCCGTTTGGAGTCAAGCTGTTGTATTACAGGATCGATCGCGGCCGGCTGTATTTCGGATCGGAGATGCGCGCGGTTCGCGCCACCATGAGCGAGAGGGCCAGTCTCGATCCGGTGTCGCTCAATCTCTTCCTGCGTTATCGCTACACGCCATCACCGCACACCATTCTCCAAGGAGTACAGAAGCTTGCTCCCGGAACCAAGCTGATCGTGCAGGATGGGAGCTGGGAGGTCAGCCGGTGGTACAAGTTCCGGCCAGAGCCGTTTTCGCCGCCGAAGTCGGTTGACGAGGCTACTGAAGAGCTCGTCGGGATCTATCAGCGGGCGGTGCGGCGGCAGCTGATCAGCGATGTGCCGGTAGGCCTGCTGTTGAGTGGCGGCCTCGATTCCGGGTTGCTGCTGGCCTTGATGAATCTGAATGGTTCTTCGTGGCCGACGTACACGGTTGGCTATGGATCGAGCTTCGCCGATGACGAATTGACGGATGCCGAGCAGACGGCGCAGGCGCTGGGCTCAAAGCATACGAGTGTCAGAATCTCGAGATCGACCTTCGAGCAGGCTTTGCCAAAGATTGTTGCCGCAGTGGAAGAGCCTATCGCGACGTCTTCGATCGTACCGATGTACTTCGTGTGCGAACGCGCGCGCCAAGACGTCAAGGTTGGATTGGTAGGACAGGGCCCGGACGAGTTGTTCGGCGGGTATCGTCGGCATCTGGGTGTTCGCTACGGAGCGTTCTGGGCGCAGCTACCGCAGTCGATGCGCACTCTGCTATCGACGGCAATCACTGCTCTGCCACGGAACGAGACACTGAAGCGGGGAGTGTACTCGCTGGCGATTCCAGAACGCATGCGCCGGTATGAGCATGTCTTTTCGCTCTTGCCAGGCGGTCAGGTTGATGGGCTGTTTCAAGACGGGTTGCTGCAGGCCGACGCGGAACACACCATGCTGGAGTGCTGGGCTGAGCTGGCAGACTTGATGGCCAAAACCGACGAACTCGGCGGTCTGCAGTTTCTGGAGGTACGCTCCAGTCTTCCAGACGAGTTACTCATGTACGCCGACAAGCTCTCGATGGCGCACAGCCTTGAACTGCGTGTTCCTTACCTGGACAAGGAAATCGTCGAGTATGTCGAGCGGCTGCCCGCGGAATTCAAAGTAAGAAACGGTTCACGTAAGTGGCTTCACCGGCAGATATGCCGGAAGTATCTTCCGCAGCCGGTTCTGCGGCGCCCCAAGCGCGGCTTTGCCGTGAACGTCGTCGATGACTGGTTGCGTGATGCCGCCGCAAACAAAATGACGGAGACGCTGCTCGACTCGAGTTCTGAAATTTACCAGTACCTTAAGCCCAGCGCCGTACGCGATCTGATCACCCAGCATACTTCCGGCCGCAGCGACAATCACAAGGTGCTGTTCAGCCTGGTCGTCTTGGAACAGTGGCTCCGGGTGCATGCAGAGCCGGTTGCCGCAATCGCTTAATGCGTTTCGTCATGATCGGAGTCATCGCCAATTCAGCGGAGCACGAAGTAGTGCGGGAGTTCTTCGAGCTCTTTAAGACTCCGTGGGAGTTTGCTCGCGAGAACACACGGTACGACGTCTTGCTATGCTGCGGTGAGGAAGCGGGAGAGCGCACTGCAGATCTCGTCGTGATTTACTCTGGCGGGTCGATTCGCAGTGAACAGCAAATCGAAGTCGGAGCGCATGACGGCGATGGTCGCGTACTTGCGTACGGAAATCACCGGCTGCCGATTTATGGAAGCACTGACACTTTTTCGGGTGGCAACGGCGATCTGCTGCAAGATGAGAGCTCGGGAGAGGCAGCGGTGCAAGTTACGCGCTCCGCTAATGGCGTGCGATGCCGGGTCGGCTATGACTTGTTTGGCGAAGTCAGGGCACTGCTGACTCGCGGACAGCCGGCGGCGAATGCAGGTATCCCGGCATTGGAGCTGCACATCGCGCTCCTGCGGGAATTGATTACGAGCTGCGGAATCCCCCTGGTCGAGATCCCGCCGGTTCCGGCAAAGTTCAGCTTCATCGTGTGCCTTACGCATGATGTCGATCATCCGTCGATTCGGCGCCATAAGTTAGACCACACCGCTTTCGGTTTTCTCTATCGTGCGATCGTCGGCTCGCTGCGTGATGCCCGGCGCGGCCGCATATCGCTGGGCAATCTGATGGCGAACTGGATGGCCGCTCTTAAGCTGCCGTTCGTCTACCTGGGGCTGGCTCAAGACTTCTGGCTTAGTTTTGCTGATCGTTACCTGGAAATCGAAGGCGGCGTGCCCTCGACCTTCTTTGTAATTCCGTTTGCGAGCCGTCCGGGCAAGTCACTGGATGCCAAGCGGAATGAGCGCCGCGCGGCCGGCTACGGAGCCAGAGACGTCAAAGGTACGATCGACAAGCTGCAGCAAGCCGGATGCGAGGTGGGGCTGCACGGCATCGATGCCTGGATAGACCCGAACGCGGCGCGAGAGGAATTGCGCGAGATTCGACAGTTGACTGGAAAATGGAACGTCGGTGTGAGAATGCACTGGCTGTATTTCGATCAAAATTCGCCTGTCGTGCTGGAGGAGGCGGGAGCGCTTTACGATTCCACGAGAGGCTACAACGAGACGATTGGCTACCGCTCCGGCACGACACAAGTCTACAGACCGCTTGGCACCAGCCGCCTGCTCGAATTGCCGATGCATGTCATGGATACGGCACTGTTCTATCCGTCGTACTTGGATTGTTCCGCGGTTGCCGCGCGCGAGCGGCTTGCCAGCATGATCGAGAACGCCGCGCAGATGGGCGGTTGCCTCGCTATCAATTGGCATGATCGTAGTATCGCTCCCGAGCGGTTGTGGGACGCGCCTTATCGTGAGCTGATCCGGGAGCTGAAGAGTCGCGGAGCATGGTTTGCCACCGCCGGGCAAGCGGTCGCATGGTTTCAAAAGAGGCGGTTGGCGGCATTTGAAACGGATGAAGCTGTGCCAGGCGGTACGCGCGTTGTGGAAACGAAACTACCAGACAATCTACCTGCCCTGCGTCTGCAGATTCACGAGGCGACAAGAACGATTGATGCGGCAATCGATAGCGAGAGACCGGTTTCAGAAGCCACGTCTGATCTTCTGTACTGCAATCACCGATAGCAGCCCATCGCGGCCCTGAGGTCGCAACCTACCTACAATGTCGAACTCATACATCATTAGTCCCGAGGATCGGATACTTGTCACGGGTGCAACCGGGTTTATCGGATGCCGTGTGGTGCGAGAGCTGGTTGCTCGTGGATTCCGCAATCTGGTTTGCCTGGTTCGGCCTTCCGCTGACCTGGATAGACTCGAAGCTAGCGTCCTATCGCAGTCAGGCGGCGCCCAAATTGAAATACTGAGAGGGAACCTCCTTTCGCCTGCCGACTGCGAAGCAGCGACCAAAGATGTTGCGGTGATCTACCATCTTGCCGCTGGAACGGGCACGAAGTCGTTTGCCGATGCCGTGCTGAACTCGGTGGTTACCACACGCAATGTGCTCGATGCCAGCTTGCGCAGTACCAATCTCAAGAGATTCGTGCTGGTCAGTTCGTTTGCCGTCTACACGAATCGCCAGAAGTCGCGGCGGCTCGATGAATCCAGTCCTGTGGAGAGTCATCCTGAGCTTCGCGGCGATGCGTACTGCTATGCCAAGGTGAAGCAGGAAGAGATTCTCAAACGCTACGCGAAATTGTTTGGCAATCGCTACGTGATTTTGAGGCCAGGCAGTGTATACGGTGGAGGCAAGCCTGAAATCACCGGCCGCATCGGCATTGGAACATTCGGACTCTTCCTTCACATGGGCGGCTCGAATGCCATACCATTCACCTACGTCGACAACTGCGCCTCAGCCATCGCACTGGCGGGCATGGTGGAGGGTGTGGATGGCGAAGTGTTCAACGTTGTCGACGATGACCTGCCGTCCAGCCGTCAGTTCCTGCGCTCCTACAAGCAGAACGTGAAGGCGTTTGGCTCGGTTTACGTGCCTCGGCCGTTAAGCTACGCGCTCTGCTACCTATGGGAGAAATATTCGGACTATTCGAAGGGGCAACTGCCCTCAGCCTTTAATCGCGATCATTGGTACTCGCTGTGGCGGAAAACTCGTTACAGCAACCAGCACCTGAAGCGCAGATTGGACTGGGCGCCCCAGGTAACGACCGCCGAAGCCATGCAGCAATACTTTACGAGCTGCCACGTGGACCGTCAGCATGCTTAAGGTAGGAATCATCGGCTGTGGAAAGATCGCGGACGCTCACGCATCCCAGATCCGGCGCATTTCCGGATGCGAAATCGTTGGCGTTTGCGACCGCGAGCCGTTAATGGCCGAGCAACTCTACGAGCGCTTTCCGGTGAAAGCCTGGTTCAGCGATGTTGGTGATTTTCTGGATAAGGCGCAAGCTGACGTAATACACATCACCACACCGCCCGAAACGCATTTCGATCTGGCGCGATATTGCCTGGATCGGGGCTGCCACGTCTACGTCGAGAAGCCTTTCACGGTTTGTGCTGAACAGGCGAAACAGCTGATCGAACTGGCCGAGCGGAAGGGTCTGAAGTTAACCGTCGGACACAACGACCAGTTCAGCCATGTCGCCCGCCGTATGCGAGCGCTGGTAGCCAGTGGATACCTCGGTGGTGGGCCGGTTCATATGGAGAGCTACTACGGCTACGATCTTGGTGATCCCACTTATGCGAAGGCTCTGCTGGGCGACAAAGGACATTGGGTCCGTCGGTTGCCTGGCCAACTCTTGCAAAATGTCATCAGCCACGGGATCGCGCGAATCGCCGAGTTCCTGACCTGTGACGCTCCCGACGTAATCGCGCACGGCTCGACCAGTACTTTGCTGAAAAGCATCGGAGAGCACGAGATCATTGACGAACTCCGGGTGATTATCGCCGAGCCGGATGGGGCGACCGCCTACTTCACCTTCTCGTCGCAGATGAAGCCCTCGACCCACGACTTTCGTATCTATGGCAAGAAAAACGGGCTGATCCTCGACCAGGACCACGAGACCCTGCTGCAGCTTCGCGGCGGCCGGTACAAAAGTTATGCCGAGAAGTTCATCCCGCCGGTTGCTATGGCGAAGCAGCACCTGCGGAACCTGGCCGGCAACCTGCGACTTTTTGTGAACAGAGACTTCCATATGGAAGCCGGAATGAAATCCCTCATTGAACACTTCTACCGTTCGATTTCCGAACAGGCCGAAGTACCGATTCCGTACCGCGAAATTCTGCTCACGTCCCGAATCATGGATGCGATCTTCAGCCAGGTCAGCTCCAAGCCGGTGCAGCAACGCGCCGTGGCTGTGGGCATGTGACCGCTGACGTCGCACCGGGTTCTCCAAGTTCCTTCTTACCTCGATGACTCCCACGACCGCACTCGCCGCCTGGGCCATATGCCTGGCAGGGCTGCTGTACTTTGATCCTGCCAGACGGACGCCTACGTCGTTGGCCTTGTGGATGCCGGTGGCATGGATGTTCTTTATCGGGTCGCGGCTTCCTTCGCAGTGGTTCGACGGACAGGTTGTGGGATTGGAGAGTGTAGCTCTTCAGCAGGGGAATGCTCTGGATCGCAGCGTATTCTTCGCATTGATCGCAATCGCCGTCGCGATACTGGTGTCGCGGTCGTTCAACTGGAGAGATTTCTTCCGGAGCAATCTTGCGCTGACCACACTCATCGCTTTCGCGCTGTTGAGCATTCTGTGGTCGGACTTTCCGTTTGTTTCGTTCAAGCGATGGTTTCGCGACCTCGGGAGCTACCTCGCCATCCTGGTTGTGTTGTCGGATACCGAGCCTCTGGAAGCGGTACGAACGACCCTGCGGCGGCTCTCCTACCTGTTGATTCCGCTCTCCATCTTGCTGATCAAGTACTTCCCCCTGCTTGGGAGACAGTACTCCGAGTGGACGGGAGAGGCGATGTATGTGGGACCTGCCACCTCGAAGAACTCTCTCGGTGTAGTGTGCCTGATCAGCGGATTGTATTTCTTCTGGGACACACTCGTGCGCTGGGCCGATCGGTCAGAGCGGCGGACGAAGGCCATCATCGCAATCAACATCGTATTCATCGCGATGACCAGTTGGCTGCTGTATCTGTCCCACAGCGCGACCTCGCGGGTTTGCCTTATCCTCGGGTGCCTGGTCATTGCCGCTGCACGAAGCCATGTTTTTCTGCGGCGTACTTTTGTCCTCAACGTGGTAGTCCCGGCGTTGCTGTGTCTGTTCCCGATCCTGGTGTTTGGCTTCAACATGAATGCTGAATTGGCGGGAGCAGTGGGACGGGATGGCACCTTCACGGACCGGACCGAGATCTGGGAAATGGTCACGTCAATGCAAACCGATCCGCTGGTCGGCACAGGCTACGAAAGCTTCTGGCTGGGCGACCGGCTCAACACGATCTGGCAATCCAAGATCGGAGGCATCAATGAGGCGCACGATGGATACCTTGAGGTTTATCTCAACCTTGGAATCATCGGCCTCGCGCTCCTGTTCATGTTCCTCATTGGCAGCTATCGTGCTATCTGTCGACAGCTTGCCACCGATTCCGTTTACTCGTCGCTTGCCCTGGCGATCTGGATCGTGGCGGTGATCTACAACATCACGGAATCAGCGTTCAAATCGCACTTCATGTGGGTGGTCCTGTTGCTGGCGGCGATTCACCTCTCCCCCGGAGTGCCTGACGCCGTCGGCGAGAGCGAAGAATCGGAGCTGCCTGGCGAACGAGAAGAAGATCTGGTCGTTCCCGGCGCCTGGTCCGCCGGTACCGCGTAGAGTCTCACCTCACTGCGGCGTTGCGATCAGGTTCGACGGCGGTGAAGGCGGGTTTCCCTGGGCCAGTGGATGTGGATAGGTATACGGCTGATAGTACTGAGTCCACGTATTTGCAGACGTGCAGCGGTACAACGTGTTGCTGCTGGTGTTCCAAAACGCCTGATTCACCGAGCACGTGCCCGGCAGGCTTGTTCCCGTGCTGGCGTTGTATACGTCGCGATTCAGTTCCACCATGTTGGGCTCTGGATTAGCGCATCCGGTCGTGTTCAGTTGCAGGGGCGTATTGCCGTTAAGCCAGACATAGGCCGGGTCGAGCGTCTCATTCTGGCCACGTCCATCCTGATACGCAGCCGGGTAGGTACCATTCTCCTGCAGCATAAAGATGTTGCCGGACCCGGTGTTCGAGAAAATTACACCGGAGCCGGCGCGCATGCAGATGGGTGCGCCGTCGGGGAAGTTGTTGTTGTAAACCTCCCACCAGCGAGCGCCAATGCCACCGCCGCCATGCTGGTCAATCTGGGCATTGGTGAATGTGTTGTAGCGAAGGACGGTGCGCGATCCGTAGTAGGACTCGATGGCGGAAGCGATAGTTGCACTGCTGCAGCTGAAGGTATTGTTCTCCAGGAAGATCATATTCGGACCGCCGGGTGGTACGACGTCCAACCAGCCGTCGCCATCGCCCGAGCCGAGGCCGAGAACGTGAACCATCTCGTCGGCCCCATGGCTGGTGCTGAAGCTGTTGTGATCGAACAGTCCCGGACCGTTTCCATTAACACAGATGAACGTCCCCGGCGACGAAGGGTTACCACCGTTCAGCGTGTTGTTGTAGAAGCGGAAAGTCTGGGTCAGCGGGGAAGTACTGGTGTAAAAGCCAATTGGGCAGTCCCCGTTGGTGAACGAGCCATTGAACGTGAAATTTGTCACGTAGGTGTTAGTCGAGGTTCCGGGAGTAACCGAAAGCCCCCCGGAGCTACCCCACGTAATCGTCGCGCCTCCGCCGTTCAAAGTAATCTGATGCGAACTGGAGAGGGTAACCACCGCATTCCAGGTACAGGAGCCGCCCGGTACGTTCACGGTATCGCCGGCGGAGGTCTGGTTGATGGCAGATTGCACGTCAGTGGCAGAACATGAATTCGCACTGATAGTGCTGGCTTGTGCGCCGATCGCAATAAAAACACATGCTAGAAACGTGAATGATTGCAGCTTCCTCGTCCCTGTCATCGATACCGCTCCTCCGATGGCCCGACCGTTATTCTGAACCTACATCGTTCCGCACGACTATTTAGGATACGAGAAACACACTAGACAGTCGGGTCGAGGTAAGCAACATTTGTTACAAAGGTAACCACACTGGTTGGGTACTACATAAGAAGTAAATACATGTGGGCTGATCTTCTTATATCGGTGGTAATGAGCGTTTTCAATGGCGAGCGCTATCTTGGCGAAGCCATGGAGAGCATCCTCAATCAGAGTTTCAGGGATTTCGAGTTGATCGTCATTGACGATGGATCGACCGATGACTCGGCCAAAATCCTCAGGACATTTGCCGCGCAGGATTCTCGAGTGCAAGTGCACTCGCAGGCCAACTGCGGACTGGTGGAGGCTTTGAATCGCGGATTCGGCCTGGCCCGCGGCAGATACATTGCTCGCATGGACGCCGACGACATTTCAGTGAAGGACCGGCTGCTTTGGCAAGCATCCTTTCTAGAGCGGAACCCTGACGTCGGTGTGGTGGGCGGCGCAATCCAGCGGATCGACTCAGACGGAACACCGCTCGAGGTCAAGTATTACGCCCCTACCGATGCCGAGATCAAGACGGCGCTGTTTCGAAACTGCTGTGAGTTGGCGCATCCCGCGGTTCTGATTCGGAAAGAAGTTTTTATTCAGACTGGCGGCTACCGTGCTGCCTTCATTGATGCCGAAGATTACGACTTGTGGTTGCGGATAGCAGAGCATTGTCAACTCGCTAACCTGAACGAGATCTTGCTGCAGTACCGGGTGCATCCAGCGCAGATAACGCGCACGAAGCTGCGGCAGCAGGCCCTAAGCGTGCTTGCTGCCAAGGCACTGGCAGTGTCGAGGAGGGGTGGCAGCACAGGCGAGCCAAGTTGGCAGGGTAGAGTCACCCCCGCGACCTTAGGCGAGCTGGGAGTGGGCGAGGCGACACAGCACAGTGCGGTTGGGGCTGCCCACCTATTCTGGATCAAGTGCCTAACCCGGTGGGGCCAGACGGCGAACGCCCTTGAGCTAGCAGCCGAGATGTCCCGCATCTGTCAGCGGGAACATCTGGATCGATGGGTGATCGCTGACACCAATCTTGCCTTGGCCAGAATTTATTGGAGCCAGAAACAGTTTGTGCGAAGCATTGCTTACTCGGTCCGCGGAGTCATCACATGGCCCTTGATGCTGGCCAGGCCGATAAAGCCCCTGTTGCGCGGTTTGCAAAAAGCATTGCAGACTCACCGCAGTCCGGTTTCCGCAGCCGGCCAATAGCCAATTCCTTCGGCTGTACTTATCCAACATAACTCGACATGGCAGCAACGAGCACCAGCATGCAATTAAAAAGCAGCGCCTCTCTGGCCGGATTGGATGCAGTCTCGGAGGAGCAGGCCTCGGCGGTTCGGCCCGGCGCTTTTGACGGGCTGACCATCCTGCGGTACGCACCGTTCTATAAGGAACGGTCGAACGGCGGCGTGGAGCAAAGCCTGCGAGCTCTGAACCATGGTCTACTGCAACGGCATCGCCTCACCATCCTGCAGGTGCACCGGGTGAACGACGTTAAGAAGAGTCGGGTCGAGGTGGAGGAAATCGGCAAGGGCAGGGTGATCTGGACACCTGTAGCCTACCGGCGTACGAGCCGGCGGTATGCCGACATTCCGGCGCGGGCGCAATTCGTCCTTGAGCAATCCTTTCAGACTCACCGGCAGAACGGCGAGGCGGCAAGACTCGCGGCCTGTGGCGCTCTCCACACTGTCACCCGCGATCGACTTGAGCATCTGCGGCACCGGATCATGATTCTGAGCGATCCGCTGACACAATTTTTACAAAACCGCAGAGTGGATCTGCTGGCGTCGCACGCACTGACGTATGACGCGGGTACCCTGGTCTCCCAGGCCAAGGCCGCCGGCATTCCGTTCGTTCTAGTCAGTCATTTCGATAACAGCCTCTTCTCGGAGGCCCATGTTCGCGAGTGGATACCCGACGCAGCAGGAGTTGGGTCAGTTTCCGGCAGAGGCTTGCCTGAGCATGTGCGCGGGTGCTGTATCACATTGTCAGATGCAATCAACACAGAGTTCTTCGCTCCAGAAGCAGCCTCCGCGAAGCAATCCGCCGCGCGCCGCGTCATCTTGATGCCGGCCCTGGTCAAGCCGGGCAAGGGGCAGGCAGACCTGCTGAAGGCGGCCGCGATCCTGGTACGCCGGGAGATCGACTTCGAGATTTGCTTTGCCGGAGCGGTCGAATCCGAGGCGCTGCGCCGCGAGCTCCAGGAGTATGCGCGTTCTGCCGGTCTCGATAACCGCATTGCATTTCTGGGTGAGCTGCCGCAACAACAGATTCGTGACTATTACGCACTTTGCCAAGTGGTCGTGCTTCCCAGCTATACGGAAGGATTGCCGCGTGTGCTTCTGGAGGCGCAGGCCATGCAAAAGCCCGTCGTCGCTTATGACTCTTCCGGTGGCATCGGAGAGGCGCTGAAGCCGGGAGAGACCGGTCTGCTGGTAAAGACCGGCGACGTGGAAGCGCTGGCAGACCGACTGGCGTTGCTGCTGACCAATCGGGAAGAAAGCTCACGGATGGGGGTTCGCGGCCGCGAGTTCGTGCTCCATAACTTCAGTGTCGCAGCTTTCATTCGGCGGCACGAAGCGTTCTACCTCAAGGCGCTGGGGCGGAAATCAAAGTAATGGCAAGCGGGCAAGAAGCAGTTCTCGACCAAGTCTCGCCAGCGTCCGGCGATGTCGCAACACAGGATCTTTCCGTCGCCCTGCTTACTGGCGGTGGCGACCAACCGTATGCGTTTGGATTATCCAACGCGCTGATGAGCGCCGGGGTGGGCCTGGATATTATCGGTAACGATGAGCTGGATTGCGATGCCTTCCATGGCCGCCCGAACGTAAACTTCCTCAACCTGCGTGGTGACCAGAGTTCTGACGCGGGTATCGCTACCAAGGTCCGCAGGCTCTTGAGATACTACGTCAGGCTCAGCAGATATGCCGCGACAGCTAAACCGCCAATCTTTCACATCCTTTGGAACAACAGAATCGAGTGGTTGGATCGAACATTGCTGATGCTTTACTACAAGCTGTTGGGAAAGAAAGTTGTCCTGACCGCCCACAACATCAATGCAGGTACCCGCGATGCGAACGATACGGCATTCAATCGCATGACCCTTCGCGCTCAGTATCGGCTGGCCGACCATACCTTCGTGCATACAGAAAAGATGAAGCATGACCTGGTTGAGCAGATTGGAATCAACAGCAGCCGGATAACCGTGATTCCTTTCGGGATCAACAATGCTGTTCCTCATACCGATCTGACTGCACGCAAAGCCAAGCATCGCCTGGGAATAGAAGCGGACGAGAAGGCGATCCTGTTTTTCGGAAACATCGCGCCTTACAAAGGGCTGGAATATCTGGTCAGCGCCTTTCAGCAGATCGCGCTGCGCCACGAACACTATCGCTTGATCATCTGCGGCAGAGCAAAGGATGCGAAATACTGGCAGACCATCGAGAAGGCCATTCGCCGCGATGTGGAGAACGGCCGCGTGCTTCTGAGAGCCGACTTCGTTCCCGACGAGGAAACGGAGATCTACTTCAAGGCAGCCGATGTAGTGGCTCTTCCTTACACCCACATCTTTCAAAGCGGCGTTCTTTTCCTGGGCTACAGCTTCGGACTGCCGGTCGTCGCCTCCGATGTTGGCTCGCTACGGGAAGACATCGTGGAGGGCGAGACGGGCTTCTTGTGCAAGCCCTGTGACGCCGAAGACTTGGCACGAGCCCTCCAAGCCTACTTCGCCAGCCCGGTCTACCAGCAACTGGAGATTAGGCGCAGTCAGATCCGCGACTTCGCTGCTGAAACCCACTCCTGGGACACTGTTAGCCGGATCACTTGCGGCGTTTACCGGCAGTTGGTGGCGCCGGCGCAGAGCTTGCCGGTGGGGCAAACAATGGCCTCGCTCTGAGCCATCACTGCGAACTGTCCTCCAGCAAAAAAATGCCTGAAACCGCAGTCATCGAGAGTCCGCACTTCTCAGCGGTTCCGGAAAGCATGGCTCGGCCTCTGTGGTCGGTCATGATTCCGACGTACAACGCCGGAGAGTTGCTGCGCACGACACTGCAAAGCGTGCTGGCCCAGGACCCCGGCCCCGATCGCATGCAGGTGGAGGTTGTCGATAATTGCTCGACGAACGACGATCCAGAGACCCTGGCTAAATCACTGGCAGGCGATCGCGTGTCCTTTTACCGACGCGCCCAGAACGATGGACCGATCGTTAATTTCAACGAATGTATTCGTCGCAGCCGGGGCCATCTGATTCACATACTGCACGGCGACGATTACGTTCTGCCTGGCTTCTACCAGGAGATCGAGCGACTGGCTCAGATGCATCCAGACACGGCTCTATTGGCGACTCGTTGTTTCGTTGTCGACGAGGGGGGGGTGATCAAGGACGTCTCGCAACGTGTTCCAGAGTTGGAAGCTGGTGGTCGCTGCGCTCGTCCCCTTTACTACGACACCGTCATGCAGTTTCCCTCAGTAGTCATTCGGCGGAAGTTCTATGAGGCGCACGGCGGTTTTCTCCCCCACATCGTTCATGCCGCCGATCGCGAGATGTGGGCTCGCGCGATAGCTCTAGGAGGCGGAGCTGTTTCCACCGATGTGCTGTCGTGCTATCGGGTCTCCAAATCGAATGAGAGCGCTAGGATGTTTCGCACTGGCGAGAACGTTCGCGATCTTCTGCGGGTAGCAGAAGTGTTTCGCAAGGCTTATCCGGACTTCTCTCCTGCGCTAGCACGGCAAATGGCCGCTTATCTGGCCCTGCAACAAGCGCACAAGTTCTCCGCGATCAATGACAAAGAGGCTGCACAAAACAATTTGAAACTGTGGCAGGAAAGTGGGCTTTGGCTGGATCGCGTAAAAGAATTTGTCCGACCCATGGTGCGCAAGATGTCAGGCAGGAGCGCCTGGCATGCCAGTACCAGCAACCCGCCACCAAAGACAGCGAGCGGTTCAACTTTACAACCAGGTACCACACTGTGAGACAAGCTAACGACCAGAAAACTCGTGTGGTGCTCTTCGGGCACTTCGGCCAGTATTACAACTTTGGCAACGAAAGTACCCTGCAAGCGATCCTTTACCACCTTCGTCATCTGCTCCCGGACCCGGAGATCACCTGCATCTGCACCGATCCCGAGAGCACCGCGGCGGCCTATAACATCGTTGCTGTGCCGACGCGAGGCTCGATTGCTCGGCCGTGGCGCTCTCGTAACCGGATGGTGCAGGCCCTCCGCAGGGTTCTTATCGGCATACCCAATGAAGTCTGCCAGTGGTTTGTTGCGGGGCGCCTGATGATGAAGACCGATCTTTTTATCATTCCCGGCACGGGGTTGCTGACCGACGCATTCGGGCTGATGAGTTGGGGACCCTACAACATCTTCAAATGGTCGCTGCTTGCCAAGCTCTGCCGCTGCAAGCTGGCTTACGTGAGCGTTGGGGCCGGTCCGCTAGACAGCGGGCTTGGCAAGTTGTTCATGAAAGCTGCCCTCAGGCTCGCCGACTATCGGTCTTATCGCGATGCCGCCACGAAGAAGTATCTGACCAGTATCGGGCTCTCCACCGACGCAGATCCTGTCTATCCGGATTTGGTCTTCAGCCTCCCGGAGACCGATGTGCCCAATGTCGTCGACGACGGGAACAGCCGGCCGGTGATAGGGCTCGGCCTGATGCATCACGAAAGCATGTACGGTGACGGAAGACCGAGCTATGCCGCATACGAAAGATACCTGGAAGCGCTAATCTCGTTTGTTGAGTGGGCGATCTCCGATGGCTATGACGTGAAGTTGCTGATCGGGGACCTCGGTGATCGGTCTGTCACCGCCAGCTTATACCAACGCCTGCAAGAACGGCTGAGCTGTGACGTTGCAAAGCAGGTTTGGAATCCTCACGTCGCAACCGTCGGGGAATTGCTAGCTCAGATTGCATCGACCGACGCAGTGGTAGCCTCGCGCTTCCACAACCTTCTATTTGGCTTTTTTCTGAATAAACCGGCCCTTGCGATCTCGTTTCACAGTAAGTGTTCCTCGCTGATGGACGCAATGGGAATGTTGGAGTATTCGCTGAGCATCAACAACCTCTGCGCCGATGAACTGATCGCGAAGTTTCGACAGATCAGAGAACGCGAGTCGCTTCTGAAATCCGCTATCCGGCAAAAGGCCGAGGGATATCGCAAAGCACTCGACGAGCAGTATCAGATCGTCCTCAGGCAATTGGGCGATAAAGGCCACGCTGCTGCAAGCGAGAGAGGCAGCTATAACGCGGCGTTCGAAACTAGTTCTACAACTAAACCACGGATGGATCGCAAGGCATGGTAATCACGAGCACACCTCTACGCATTTCGTTCTTCGGCGGCGGCACCGACTATCCGGTGTGGTACCACGAACACGGCGGTTCGGTATTGTCGACCGCGATCGACAAGCGCTGTTATCTGACTTGCCGATGGTTGCCGCCATTCTTCGAGTATCACAGCCGCATTTCCTACTCGAAGGTCGAAAATGTCCGCGCCAACGATTCAATCGAGCATCCTTCGGTTCGCGGCTGCCTGCAATATCTGGGAATCCGCGAGGGCGTGGAGATACATCACGTAGCCGACCTGCCCGCTCGCACCGGCTTAGGCACAAGTTCGGCCTTCACGGTTGGCCTGCTCCTTGGCCTATACGCGCTACAGGACAAAATGCGCGATAAGCAGGCTCTGGCGGCCGACGCCATTAAGGTTGAACAGGAACTCCTGCAGGAAGCAGTCGGTGCACAGGACCAGGTGGTCGCTGCGTACGGAGGTTTCAATCGCGTCAACTTCCTCCCTGACAACTCGATTGACGTAAAGCGCGTGGTGGCTGCTCCGAGCCGTTTGGCAGAACTGGAACAGCACCTGGCGCTGTACTTCACAGGTTTCGCGAGGACGGCTTCGGAAATCGCGCAGGAACAGGTCCGGCTCACGCCGCAAAAGAGCCAGGAATTGCGCGCCATGATGCAGTTGGTGGACGAGGGCGAGGCGATCCTCAGCAGCAATCGACATCCACTGAATGACTTCGGCCGGCTGTTACATGAGGGTTGGCAGATCAAGCGGTCATTGACGCAGAAGATTTCGAATGCCAGCCTCGACGAAATCTATGAGGCCGGCATCAGCGCCGGCGCGCTTGGCGGCAAGTTGCTGGGAGCCGGCGGTGGCGGATTCATGCTGTTCTTCGTTCCCCAGGAGAAGCGGCAGGTGCTGCGCGAGCGGCTCAAGAAATTACTTTGCATACCGTTCAGCTTCAGCAACAAGGGAAGCCACGTGGTGGTATATGAGCCCGAAGAAGTTTACGACCAGATCCTGGTCAGCGAACGGAACGTGGTGTATGCCTGAGATGCCGGACGTAATCGTACTTTGCGGCGGAGCCGGTATGCGGCTGCGCAGCGTGGTGGGCGCGGCACCCAAGGGCATGGCCGTGGTTGCCGGGCGCCCGTTCCTGGAAGTCTTGCTACGGCAGTTGAGCCGCTGCCACTTCGAGCGCACCATCCTGGCCGTGGGCTACCAGCGAGAGGCGATCCAGTCGTACTTCGGCGAATCGGCGTTTGGCATGCGCCTGCTCTACTCCATCGAGACAAGTGCACTCGGCACTGCCGGGGCGTTGCGCAACGCTGCCCCCTTGGTCACGTCGAAGACGGTTGTAGCCATGAACGGAGACAGTTATACCGACTTCGACCTGGGCAAGCTTGCAGGCAAGGATCGTGATCAGCTCGTCGATGCAGCCCTGGTTCTGGTGTCCACGGATGGCCGAAGCGATTGCGGGTTTGTCACCGTGAAAGCGGACGGCGAGGTCGCGCTGTTTGATGAGAAGGATTCTTCCTGCCGCGCGCCCTACCTCAATGCCGGTATCTACAAGTTCAAGACTGAAATGCTGTACGAAATACCTACCGGCCGGGAAGTCTCGTTGGAGAAGGAAATGCTGCCCCGGTGGTTGAACGAAGGCAAGCACATTCGCGGATTCATTCACGAAGGTCAGTGCCTGGACATCGGTACTCCCGAGCGCTATCAGGTTGCTCAAACGGCCTTGGCCGGTGTCGAAGCTCGATGATTGCACCCTTACTAAGAGAGTCAACGATGAAAGTGATGATTACCGGAGCGGCCGGCTTTATCGGCGGGTTCCTGGCGAAACAATGCGTAGAGGCGGGCTGCAGTGTGCTGGGCCTAGGCGTCAGTGAGCCGAGTGGCGAGTGGAAATCCGGGAGCTTCGAGCTGTGCGACGTGCGGGAGGAAGCACGACTGAGCCGTCTCATCACGACCTTTCAGCCCGACCGTATCTTCCACCTGGCCGCCCAAAGCTACCCAACCATATCGTTGGAAAAGCCCCAGGAAACCCTTGATATCAATGTACGGGGGACGGTAAATGTCTTCGAATCTGTGCGCAGCCTTCCCAATGTACCCACGGTTGTAGTCGCGTGCTCAAGCGCGGAGTACGGGCCCGTTGAAGCGGCGAACCTGCCGGTGAGGGAAGATCATCCGCTGCGTCCGTTGCATCCGTATGGCGTGAGCAAGGTTGCCCAGGACCTGCTGGCCGCTCAGTATTTCGCCAACTATAAAATTCCATGCGTTAGGATTCGAATTTTTAATACAACCGGCCCAGGCAAGCTCGGCGATGTTTGCTCCGATCTGGCGCGCCGCGCTGTGGAGATCGAGCTTGGAGTGCAACCGCCGTACCTGAAGGTAGGAAACCTTACGCGGCGAGCGATCATCGATGCGCGCGACCTGGTGCGTGGGCTTTGGATGTCCGCGGAGCGTTGCGAGCCGGGAGAGGTTTACAATCTCGGCGCCACCCAAATCTATTCCATCCGTGAATTAATCGAGATGCTGCAAACCCTGGCGACAGTCGGCTTCACGATCCAGGAAGATCCGGCGCTGGTTCGCGGCTGCGATGAACCCGTGATCGCCGGCGACATGAGCAAGTTTCAGCGTTGCACCGATTGGGCGCCAGAGATCAACTTGTCTACCACTCTGCACGACATGGTTGTGTGGTGGCGACGGGAACTCAGCGCGGCGCTGGACCTGAAAGCGCCTGCAGCGATGGCTGTTGAATTACGCGCCTAGAGCAGTTCAGTAACACACAATCCTTACCGCAATGAGCATCCACATTCTTCGCAACAACCTGCAACGTAGCCTTGAGGTCCACGAGCGCCTCCTCGATAGCTGTCTGCCGCAGTTGAACGCCGCTGCTGACGCCCTCATATCGGCCTACATCGCCGGCAATAAGGCGTTGTTCTTCGGTAATGGCGGCAGCGCGGCCGATGCACAACATTTGGCGGCCGAATTCCTGGGGCGATACCTCCGCCAGCGAGAACCGCTGCCGGCGCTGGCCTTGAATGCGAATAGCTCGGCCGTCACCGCGATCGGTAACGACTATGGCTACGAATTCACTTTTGCTCGCCAACTCGAAGCGCTGGCCAAGCCGGGCGATGTCGCTGTCGGAATCAGCACCTCGGGCAATTCTGCCAACGTGATCGAAGCCGTCTTGTGCGCTCGGCGGCTGGGAGTTTTCACGATCGGCCTCACCGGTGCTTCCGGGGGACGTCTCGCCAGCTTGGTTGACGTGCTGGTAGCAGCTCCGTCGGAGGAAACTCCGCGCATCCAGGAGTGTCACATCCTGATCGGTCACGCATTGTGCGATGCCGTCGAAGAGGCAGTGACACAGAAGGCAGCGGGCTCCACGGAGCTTCACTATTCGGCGGCAAAATAGTTCTTGCCTGTCTGGAACTGCAACTTCAGAGGAGACGAGATTTCGATGAGTCTGGGACGCGCGATTGTCGACGTAAACGAGAAATACTACAAGCGGGATTTCTGGGCTGAGGAGAACCTGAAATACCAGAAACCGCACTTTCGCCTGGAGAAAGCGGCCCGCCTAGTCAATAAGCTTGCGAAGGGAAGACAGGGCCAACTTCTCGACGTGGGCTGCGGTCCTGCGGCATTGCGGTATCTTCTCGACAAGAATATCCAGTACTTTGGAATCGATATAGCGATTCAGCAGCCGCAGCCATACCTACTCGAAGCTGATTTTGCACAGAACCCGATCAAGTTTGGAGACAAGCAGTTCGACTTTATCGTGGCTCAAGGCATATTCGAATACATCGGGAATGTTCAGCAACAGAAACTTGCCGATATCCAGCGGCTCCTCAAGAGAGACGGAAAGTTCGTTGTCACATATGTGAACTTCGATCATCTGAACAGGAATATCTACTGGCCCTATAACAATATTCAACCGTTTAAGGCGTTCCATCGCAGCTTGAAGGAACATTTTCGCGTGGATCGATACTTTCCCACATCGCACCGCTGGCACCACGATGAACCCCGCGGCCGAATGATGTGGGCGCTGCAGAAGCACGTCAACATCAACATACCTCTGCTGAGCCACATGTTCGGGGTCGAATATTTCTTCATTTGTTCGAAATGACTATCACAGCACAAAGCGTTGATTGCTGCACCGACGAAGCCAGCCACAAACTGTCTCTTAGTGCCGGCCAGAGTGGAATGATTTTTCAGCCGACAACCATACAAGGTGTGTTCAACATCCGGTTGAACCCTCACCATGACGAGCGCGGTTTCTTTGCGCGCACCTGGTGTCAGAAGGAATTCGAGGCCCAGGGTTTGGACGCCCGCCTGGTGCAGTGCAGTATTTCTTTCAACCTGCGCAAGGGAACGCTACGAGGAATGCACTACCAGGCTGAGCCTTGTGCCGAGGTAAAAGTAGTTCGGTGCACAAGGGGCGCCGCGTGCGACGTTGTCCTGGACCTACGGGCCGAGTCGAAGACCTATAAACAGTGGGCTGCCTTCATGCTTACCTCCGAGAATCGCCACATGGTGTACATCCCGCAAGGATGCGCCCATGGTTTTCTAACCCTGGCTGACGAGACCGAGCTCCTCTATCAAATGTCGGAGTTCTATAGCCCGGCGTCGGCGCGCGGCGTGCGCTGGAACGATCCCGCCTTCCAGATCGTCTGGCCGGGCGTGGTCGAGGTCATCTCAGAGCGAGACCGGTCCTACCCAGACTTCAAGTTCTAATGACACTTCACCGACTCAGACAGGACGGTTCCGACGGCGTCGGCGAACAGATACACGCCTTCGCGGCTGGCCTGTTCCCGATATGCCGAAGCATTACGGGTAACGGTCTGCGGCAGACCTTACGCGCGATCGGCGAGCGAATTCCGTTGCGGCTGTGCGAAGTTCCCAGCGGTACAGCTGTATTCGACTGGGCCGTGCCGAAAGAGTGGAATATCCGCGATGCCTATATCGCCGACAGTCAAGGCAATCGGCTGGTGGATTTCCGCAAGAACAGCTTGCATGTGATGAACTACAGCGTTCCGGTCCGGGCGAGAATGCCGTATGGAGAGTTAAAGACCCATCTCCATGCCATTCCCGAGCAACCGGAATGGATACCGTATCGGACGTCTTACTACAAGGAAGATTGGGGGTTCTGTCTATCTCAGGAACAGGCAGAGAAGCTTGATCCCACTGCGGAATACGAGGTATATATCGACTCGTCGCTGGAAGACGGCTTCTTAACCTACGGAGAGTGCTATCTTCCAGGTCAGACTTCCGAAGAAGTCCTGATTTCCTGCCACGCCTGTCATCCGTCGCTGGCAAACGACAATCTGTCAGGTATTACGGTCGCGACGTTTCTGGCGAAGACCCTGTCTAAGTTGCAGCTCCGCTATTCTTATCGGTTCCTATTTCTACCCGGAACTATCGGGGCGATAACCTGGCTCGCGCAAAACCGGGATACTACCGACCGCATACGTCATGGTTTGGTTCTTACGTGTATTGGAGATAAAGGCAGCTTTCACTATAAGCGGAGCAGGCAGAGAGACGCAGACATCGACCGGGCGGCCGCTCACGTTCTTGGCCTTGAAACCGAATTTAGCGAGATGCTGGAGTTTTCTCCTTACGGATACGACGAACGCCAATATTGCTCGCCTGGATTCAACCTTCCGGTCGGTTGCCTGATGCGGAGTGTGTGGGGAACCTTCCCCGAATATCACACTTCGGCCGACAATCTCGAGTTTATTCATGCGGAGAAGCTGGCCGAGTCGTGGAAGACATGTCTGGGCATCTTCGAAGTGCTTGAGGGTAACCGTAGGTACAGGAACCTCAACCCCTATTGCGAGCCTCAGCTGGGGCGGCGCAATCTCTATGGCTCGACTGGTGGCGGACGTAGCCTGGCGGAAGAAATTCACGCTCGGCTGTGGGTGCTGAACTTCTCCGATGGAGCGCATTCCTTGCTAGATATTGCCGAACGGTCGGGCATGATGTTCTCAGCCATTCAAGAGGCGGCAGATCTGTTGCTCCAGAGTGGGCTGCTGGAGCTAGTCGAGGAAAACGAAAGAGAGTTTGATGAGTTGCGGCCCGCGGCGGCAAGCTCCCCCCAACATACTGGCTCCAACCGTCGCTAACAATCGTTCAACAACTACTCACCAAGGCAGGAATACCAATGAAGATACTGTTGACAGGACACCAAGGGTATATTGGCGCCGTTGCCGGCCCCATGCTTCGGAATGCCGGGCATGAGATCCATGGCCTGGACGCCGATCTGTTTGATGGCTGCGATTTCGGTCTTGCCGGCCCGCAGATACCGGAACTCCGGAAAGACATTCGAGACGTGGCCGTGGAAGACCTTGAAGGCTTTGATGCGGTGGTCCACTTGGCCGCGCTGTCGAACGATCCTTTAGGCAATCTCGACGCAGGTCTGACCTATGGCATTAATCACCTGGCTTCTGTTCGCCTGGCGAAGCTTGCAAAGGCTGCGGGAGTGGAGCGCTTTGTCTTCTCCTCCTCGTGCAGTACATACGGAGCGGCAGGGGATGTGTTCCACGACGAGACCGCGGCGCTGAATCCAGTCACGGCCTATGGCGAGTCGAAAGTGCTGGTCGAGCGTGAGGTCGCGCCGCTGGCGGACGACCGCTTCAGCCCGACTTATCTGCGCAACGCGACCGCATACGGAGTCTCGCCGCGTCTTCGACTGGACATTGTGCTGAACGACCTGGTGGCGGCGGCGTTGACGACAGGAAAGGTTTACATCAAGAGCGACGGTACGCCCTGGCGTCCCATCGTGCATGTGCGGGACATCGTCGGTGCGATCATCGCTACCCTGGAGGCGCCGAGGGACGCGATCCACAACCAGGTCTTTAACGTCGGACAAAGTGCAGAGAACTATCGTATCAGCGAGCTGGCCGACATCGTGGCCGAAATTGTTCCGGGCTCTACGGTGGAGTATGCGCCTGACGGCGGTCCCGACAAGCGCTGCTACCGCGTGAACTGTGACAAGATTCGGCAGACGCTTCCGACTTTCCAGCCGCAAGTGGAATGCGCGGCAGGGCGCGCAGGAACTCTATGACGCCTATCGCAACATCGGCCTGACCGCGGAAGATGTGCGTACCAGCCGTTACATCCGAATTCACCAGATCCAGCGACTGCTGAATGCGGGACAAATCGACCGGACTCTGCGCTGGGTAAACAAACCTGTTCAAGCGGCCGTGTGCGCCTAACTTAACTACAGCGAGCGAATTCATGGATACGATGACGTTACCTGTTGCCGTCGAGCAACAATCTCCCACCAAGCCTTGCCGGTTCTGCGGTACTGAGCTGCGACAGTCATTCGTGGATTTAGGTATGTCTCCGTTGTGCGAGACCTATCCCGCCGCCACCGAACTGAAGTGCGGTGAAACCTACTATCCGCTGCACGCTTACGTGTGTGCGCAATGCTTTCTGGTTCAGCTGGAAGAGTATGAGAGCGGAGAAAATATCTTCAGCGACTATGCTTATTTCTCTTCCTACTCCGATTCGTGGCTGAAGCACTGCGAGAAATACTGCGACAAAATGGTAGAACGCTTTGGACTGAACGCCAAAAGCTTTGTCGTAGAGGTAGCAAGCAACGACGGATACTTGCTGCAGTATTTTGTAGGGCAGGGCATACCCGTGCTTGGCATCGAACCGGCCGCAAACGTGGCGAAGGTTGCCAGCGAAAAAGGCATTCCGACCCTGGTCAGTTTCTTCGGCGCGGCAACTGGCGCAAGAGAACTCGTTCGTCAAGGTCAGGCTGCCGATCTGGTAGCCGGAAACAACGTCCTGGCGCAGGTTCCGGACCTGAACGACTTCGTCGAGGGGTTGTGCATTCTTCTGAAGCCGGACGGCGTGTTGACGCTGGAGTTTCCACACTTGCTCCAGTTGATCTGACCGCAATGAGTTCGACACGATCTATCACGAACATTACTCTTACTTCTCGATGCTCACGACGGTGAAGATTCTCGAAGCTCATGGTCTGCGGGTTTTCGACGTCGAGGAACTGGCGTCTCATGGCGGATCGCTGCGGGTATTTGCCTGCCGCGCCGAGAGCAAGGCGCACGTGACCACTCCGTCCGTTCAGCGAGTAATCGACGACGAAGAGAAAGCCGGGCTCGACTCGCTTGAGGGTTATAAGCAATTTGGCGAGCAGGTGAAGCAGACCAAGTTGGCTTTTGTCGACTTTCTGCATCCAGGCAGCGAAAGAGGGCAAGACGATTGCCGGCTATGGAGCTCCGGGAAAGAGCGCGACGCTACTTCAGTATTGCGGCATAGGGAGGGACTAGATCGAGTACACGGTGGATAGGAGCCCCCACAAGCAAGGAAGGTTTCTGCCGGGCAGCTCACATTCCTATCTATCACCCCGACCACATCGCGGAAACCAAGCCGGACTACGTCGTGATTCTGCCATGGAACCTGAAAGACGAAATCATGCAGCAGCTGCAGTTTATTCGCGAGTGGGGCGGCCGGTTCGTCGTGCCGATTCCAGAGGCGACGATTTACTGAGGTCTGTGGAGCTGGAGGTGAGGAAATGAAAGTCGTCCTATTTTGCGGCGGAGCGGGAATGCGGCTTCGAGGCTATGCCGACGACGTGCCGAAGCCGATGGTGACGATCGGTTCGCGGCCGGTGTTGTGGCACGTGATGAAGTACTACGCTCACTTTGGCCACAAGGACTTCATCCTCTGCCTGGGCTACAAGGGCAGATGCGATTAAAGACTACTTCCTGAACTATGACGAGTCGGTTTCCAATGACTTCGTCTGGTCGCAGGGCGGCAAAAACATCCGAATTCATGAATCGCGACATCGACGACTGGACGATCACCTTCGTCGAGACGGGAGCCAGCGCGACGATCGGCGAGCGCCTGAAGGCGGTCGAGCCGCATCTTAAGGGCGAGGAGATGTTCCTGGCGAACTACGGCGACGGTCTGAGCGACGTTCCACTGTCCGACATGATGCAGAAGTTCAGCCGCAGCGATGCTATCGCTTCGTTGCTGCTGGTGCAGCCGACGGCGAGCTTTGACATCGTTACGGCGGGCTCGGACGGGCTGGTCGGAGATGTATGCCCGTTGGCTGGGAGCGACATCTGGATCAACGGCGGCTTCTTTATCATCCGCAAGGAGATCTTCAAATACATTCACTCCGGTGACGAGCTTGTGCGCGAGCCTTTTCAGCGCTTGATTCAGCAGCGCGCAGTTGCTCGCCTATAAATACAGTGGCTTCTGGCAGTGCATGGATACCTTCAAGGACAAGCAGCGCCTGGAGGAGCTGAACCAGACCACCGCGCCGTGGAAGGTCTGGAACCATGTCGCCGCGTCAAGTCCGAAGCCGGCGAAGCTACTCTCGGCGGCGATATGATCGGACTTGGACTCAAGCCGCCCTCCGGCGGCGCCTTGCGGGTGTTGTGCCTGGGAGCACACTCCGACGATATCGAAATTGGTTGTGGTGGAACCCTCCTTTCTCTGCGTGAACAACATCCCCAGACAGAGTTTCACTGGGTAGTACTGAACGCCCTCGGGGCCCGCGAGACAGAAGCGCGTCGAGCGGCCGAGTTGTTCGGAGGATCGGCGGTTCGCGAACTTACTCTCAAAGCCTTTCCCGATGGATTCATGCCGTACGTCGGGGCCGAGATTAAGACGATTTTCGAAGGGTTGAAGCAGTCGCCTACTCCGGATCTGATCCTCTGTCCCTGGCGAAACGACGCGCATCAGGACCATCGGCTAGTCTCGGAGCTTACCTGGAATACCTTTCGTAATCATCTCATCCTGGAATACGAAATTCCAAAGTACGACGGCGATATGGGGCGACCGAATGTTTTCGTTTCGCTCGAGGCGAGCCTCTATCAGAAGAAAATCGAAAATCTTCTGGACGTTTTCAAGTCTCAGCACGCCAAGCCATGGTTTGAAGAGAGTACGTTTCTCTCGCTGATGCGTCTGCGCGGGATGGAGTGCAACTCTCCAAGCGGCCACGCGGAAGCATTTCACTGCCGCAAGCTACTTTTCCGTTAAGCCAGTCCTGAATGACTCACAAACAATGAAAGATCTGAAGGAAAAAACTATTCGCGGCGGAGCGGCCCGTTTGTCGGCGCAGGTCGCGAACTTTGTACTGCGACTCGGCTCGCTGATGGTGCTGGCGCGACTATTAGGTCCAAAAGACTTTGGCCTGGTTGGAATGGTGACGGCCTTCACCGGTGTGCTTACACTCTTCCGCGACTTTGGTCTATCGTCGGCAGCGATCCAGCGGCCCAACGTGACCGAGGAGCAACTCTCCACATTGTTTTGGATCAACGTGTTGGTAGGCGCGGTTCTGGCTGTTGTGTCGATAGCACTGGCGCCGATGATTGCCGCCTTCTACCATGAGCCGCGGCTGGTCGCGGTGACCATGGCTCTGGCAGTAGGCTTCATCTTCAATGCGGTAGGCGTGCAGCACGGCGTCCAGTTGCAGCGGGAGTTGCGCTTCACGGCACTCGCTGTCATTGGCACAGTGTCTTTGCTGGGTGGCACGCTCCTGGCCATCGGGGGAGCGCTGGCGGGATACGGATACTGGGCTCTGGTTGCCATGACGGTGGCCACACCATTCATGGGCACCATTGGCTATTGGATTGCAACCCGTTGGATTCCGGGGCCGCCCCGGCGTCATTCCGGAATTCGCTCGATGATGCACTTCGGCGGAACCCTAACGTTGAACGGCCTGGTCATCTATATCGGCAGCAATTTTGAGAAGGTGTTGCTGGGCCGCTACTGGGGGGTTGATGCTATCGGCCTCTATGGTCGCGCCTTCCAGTTGATTAATATCCCAACGGACAATCTCAACTCGGCTGCGGGCGAAGTCGCGTTTGCGGCGCTGTCTCGGGTGCAAGACGATCCCAAGCGGCTGCGCAGCTATTTTCTCAAAGGGTACTCGCTCATCCTGGCGATGACGCTGCCGTTAACGATGGCATGCGCGCTCTTCGCCGATGACGTGGTGGGCGTGCTCCTAGGTCCCAAGTGGAATGGCGCCGCCGTGCTGTTCCGTCTGCTCGCCCCGACCATTCTGGTATTCGCCATCGCAAACCCGCTGTCGTGGCTGCTGTGCTCGCTCGGCCTCATCCAGCGTCTGCTGAAGATGGGGCTGGTCATCACTCCGATCATGATCGCATCCTACGTTGTGGGACTACGCTACGGGCCGCAAGGGGTAGCGGCGGCATACTCTGCCGTGATGCTGGCGTGGCTGGTTCCCCTGATATTGTGGGCGCTGCACGGTACACCTGTTTCGCCTCGTGACGTCCTGGTCGAACTGAGCCGTCCGCTGTTCTCGGCTGCCGTGGCCGGCGCGCTGGCTTTTGGAGTACACATGGCTTGCGGTCCGGGCGTCTCCCCGCTTCTGCGCCTGGTTCTGGAGTGCAGCACCGTATTGCTGGCCTTCTGTGCCGTGCTGTTGTTCGGAACCGGGCAGAAGGCTTTCTATCTCGAGCTACTCCGCGGATTGAGGCAGCAGCCTGCTAAAGAGAAGGCTTTGGCTTCGGCATAGACAGCGCTGTCCATGAACTACTCTTCCATTTCTGAAGTGATCGACGATAAACAAGAGGCTGGGTACGCTTCCCTCCGCGGTCGCACCGCGCTGGTGACGGGGGCGAGCAGCGGCATCGGCCGCGCGATCGCCGTGGCGCTGGCGCGTGAGGGCGCGCACATCTTTGCGGTGGGGCGAAGCTCTGCCGGGTTGGCGGAGACGGTCGCAATGGCCGGCAGTCCATCGACGGTGGCCGAGCTGCGCACAGACCTGACGGTCGAAGCGGAGTTGGAACAGATGATGGCGCGGCTGTCGTCCCTTGCCGGAATCGATGTTCTGGTTCACGCTGCAGGCATCATTCATCAGCGCCGCATGGAGGACGCCACAATTGAAGAATTCGACGCACAGTATGCGACCAACGTCCGCGCTCCTTATCTTTTGACTAAGCGATTGTTGCCCGCCCTGACCGCCGCACGGGGTCAGGTCGTCTTTATTAATTCCAGCGCAGGACTCCACGCCCCTCGCCCCGACGTTGGGCAATACGCCGCCACCAAGCACGCTCTCCGCGCGATCGCCGACAGCCTCCGAGAGGAATTGAACCCGAAGGGGGTACGTGTTGTTTCGGTGTATGTCGGGCGAACTGCCGGTCCAATGCAGGAGCGGCTCTTCCGGGAAGAGGGCAAAAACTATCGCCCTGAGACGCTGCTACAGCCCGAGGATGTTGCTGCCATCGTGCTTAACACGCTGAAGCTTCCGCACACGGCTGAGGTTACGGACATTAGCGTACGGCCCATGATGAAAGCTTCTTCGTGAGACTCCCTCGTGATGTTTACCGCGTCGCGCTGGCTTTGTTCACACTCTGCTAGTCACAGGGCAATATCCTCTTAACGCAATAACCTCACCGTTAAATCCATAAAACATTCTTATTTGCATGAGGGGTGAAAGATGAACCCATTTCCGTCCCATAGTCCGTCTGGAGCGGGCAAGCTCTCGAAAGCCACACTGCTGGCAGTGTTCGCCGTACTCTGCCTGACGCAGCCGCTTTCTCTGTTTGCCGCGTCTACGATCACCTATGTTCAGAGCGCCTATGCTGTGCCGCAGTCTTCACAAGCGACGGTGAACGTGACGTTCACGTCGGCCCAGACCGCTGGAAACCTGAATGTAGTGGTTGTGGGATGGAATGACTCTACGGCCACGGTCAGTTCAGTCCGTGACTCCAAGGGCAACGTGTACACGCGTGCTGTCGGCCCTACCGTCGTCGGCGGATTCCTGTCGCAGTCCGTCTATTACGCCAAGAACATTGTCGCCGCAGCCGCTGCCGGCAACACAGTGACAGTAACGTTCTCCGCCGCAGCCGCATTCCCAGATATCCGCATTCTTGAGTACAGCGGCGCTGATCCCAACAATCCGGTCGATGTGACGGCCGCCGGTTCGGGCAACAGCACCAGCAGCAGCAGTGGGTCGGCGACCACCACCACCGCCACCGATCTGATTTTCGGAGCCGATACGGTCACCACGACGAGCGGACTGGGCACAGGCTTCACCAAACGAATCCTGACAAATCCGGATGCAGATCTTGTCGAGGACAAGATGGTTACTACGACCGGCAGCTATAGTGCGACCGCGCCGGTCATGCCCACAGGGCGATGGATCATGCAGATGGTGGCCTTCCGCACCAAAGCCGGTTTCACTATCGCAGCGTCTCCCGCTTCGCTCACTGTCCTACAGGGCAATCAAGGTACTTCTACCATCACCACGACGGTCAATAACGGTTTCAATAGCGCGATTAGTCTGTCGGCCTCGGGAGCGCCGAGCGGAACCACCGTGAGCTTCAATCCCGCTACGATTCCGGCGCCTGGCGCGGGTACCTCGACCATGACCATGACGGTAGGAGCCGGAACCGCCCCGGGAACCTACCCCATCACAGTGACGGGAAGTGGCGGAGGCACTCAGCAGACTGCGACCGTTACTCTCACCGTCACTACGCCTCCCAACTTTGCCATCTCGGCGTCGCCAACGTCGGTGAGCGTCGCTCAAGGAAATCAGGGCGCGTCGACCATCACTGCGACGGTCAGCGGCGGATTCAACAGCGCGATAAGTCTGTCGGCCACGGGAGCGCCCAGCGGCACGACCGTTAGCTTCAATCCTGTCACTATTCCGGCGCCCGGTGCGGGCACGTCGGCGATGACGATTACCGTTGGCTCAGGCACGCCACTGGGAACGTATCCGATTACGGTGACTGGCACCGGCGGCACCCTCCAGCGCACGGCTACGGTCACGCTCACCGTCACCGCGGCGGCAAACTTCGTGATCTCGGCCTCGCCGACCACAGTGAGCGTCACGCAGGGAAATCAGGGAACATCGACCATCACGACCACGATCAGCGGCAGCTTCAACAGCGGAATTGCGCTGTCGGCGACCGGTGCACCGAGTGGTACGACGGTCGCCTTCAACCCAGTCACCATTCCGGCTCCGGGCGCTGGTAGCTCGACGATGACGATCACCGTTGGGCTGACTACAACTCCGGGCACATATCCAATCACTGTCACCGGCAATGGTGGCGGAACCCAGCACAACACCACGGTGACGTTGACGGTGACGGCGGCGCCAAGCTTCACCATCGCGGCATCGCCTGGGAGCATCAGTGTAGCGCCCGGAAACCAGGGCACCTCAACGATAACCACGACAGTTAGCGGCGGATTTAACAATGCGGTTGCTCTGTCGTCGACCGGAGTTCCCACCGGCACGACGGTGAGTTTCAATCCAACTCCGATCCCGGCGCCCGGTGCAGGCACTTCGACGATGACGATCAACGTCGGGGCGACCACTCCCGCAGGCAGTTATCCGATCACAGTAACCGGTAGTGGAGGCGGACTACAGCAAAGCACGACCGTTACGTTAACGGTCACGGGAATTACCCCGCCGGGTAGCTTGGGAGTAGCCGACGGCGGACCTGCTCCCATTGTGCAGGCTGTACAGAGCTACATCAATCCGACCTTCCTCACGGTTCACACCACGGCTCCTTTCGACAGTACGGGTGGCGATCTGATCGTGATGTTCGCGTCGTCGCATGCCGGCGTGAGCATGACGCCCAGCGACAACTTCAACAACACTTGGGTCACCATTGCGGGCCCAACCAACACTGCCACCGGCTTCGATTTGCGGTCACAGATCTGGTATGTCGCCAATCCGCATGTCGGCCCGAATCACACGGTGAGCGTGACCTTGTCGGTACCAGAATCCTTCGTGATGTCGATTTTTGTGGTCAAGGGTTCGAACGTATCGTCTCCGATTGATGCGGTCTCATTGATGGGCAGCGACAATGGAACGCAGTCCGTAAACGTTGTAAGTCCGAACATCACCACTTCGATGATGAACGATCTGCTGATGGCGTGGGTCAAGGTTTCGGCGGGAGCAAGCTTTATCTCAGGCCCGGGCTTCGTGCAGCAGCCGAACGCTTCTTCGAACTTCCTCGACGCAGAGTCGGGAATCGCGGCGACTCCGGGATTGTATGACGCGACGTTTACGATCAGCGCGGCCCAGACGTGGCAATCCGCGGTGGTTGCGGCCAACAATCACTCGAATCAGTCGACCTTAACGTGGACGGCGTCCACTGAAAATGGAGGCACCATCGCGCAGTACCTGGTCGAACGCTGCCAGGGCACGGGGTGCAGCAACTTCGCGCAAATCGGTACCGCTATTACAACGAGCTATAACGACGACGGCCTCACGCCCTCGGCAAGTTATAGCTACCGCGTACGCGCCGAAGATACGGGTGGAAACTTCGGCCCATACTCCGCGGTCGCATCGTTTAACACGCCACCGGTAATACCTTCCTTGCCGGGTAATCTGACTTTCGCGACGCCATCTCAAACGGAAATCGATCTTGCCTGGATAGCCTCGACCGACAATAGCGGAACGGTCAGCCAGTATCTGGTCGAGCGTTGTCCTGGATCCGGCTGCACCAACTTCAGCCAGATCGGTACCACGACCGGCACAACGTACGACGACACAGGACTCCCCGTGGGGAGCACCTACACCTATCGGGTTCGAGCGCAGGATTCGTCCGGCAACCGCAGCCCGTATTCCAACCTGGTCGTGGGGACCACTCAGTCCGCCGGAAACTTCGCTATCTCAGCCTTCCCTACGACGGTGAGCGTGGCACAGGGTGGACAGGGAACCTCGACCATCACCACAACCGTAAGCGGCGGTTTCAACAGTGCGATCGCCCTTTCGGCGCTGGGTGCGCCTGCTGGAACGACCGTCACCTTCAATCCCACTTCGATTCCGGCTCCGGGTTCCGGCACGTCGACCATGACGATCAACGTGGGATCGACGACTCCGGTGGGAACGTATCCGATTACGGTCACCGGCAATGGAGGTGGGATACAACAGAGCACAACCGTCACGCTGACGGTCACCACGACCACCTCAGTCATCAGTTATGTGCAGAACAACTATGCGACGCCGCAGTCGCCGCAGACCACAGTGAGCATTCCCTTTAATGCGGCGCAGACCGCGGGCGACTTGAATGTGGTGGTAGTCGGCTGGAACGATACGACCGCTCATGTTAACTCGGTCACGGATTCCAAGGGCAATACGTACTCGCTTGCCGTTGGCCCCACGATCATCTCCGGCACGCTGTCCCAATCCATCTACTACGCCAGGAACATCGCCGCCGCCGCCGCCGGAGCGAACAGCGTGACGGTGACATTCTCCACAGCAGCGGTGTACGCCGACATACGGATCGTGGAATATATTGGCGCGGATCCAAATACTCCGGTGGACGTTACCTCGGCAAGTAGCGGCAATAGTGCGAACAGCAGCAGCGGTTCGGCAACCACTACCAATCCAACCGACCTGCTGTTCGGAGCCAATATCGTTACCACTACGACCACGGGACCGGGCAGTGGCTTTACTGCTCGAGTCATCACGAACCCGGATGGCGACATTGTGGAAGACGCGATGGTGACGACCACGGGAAGCTACAGCGCCACTGCCCCACTCATCTCCGGATCGTGGATCATGCAGATGGTCGCCTTCCGCACAACTGCAGGCGGGGGCGGGCCGGTCCTGACTTCCATAACGGTTGCGCCAACAAATCCTTCAATCGGTGTTGGCACGCCACAACAGTTCACCGCGACAGGAAACTATAGCGACGGCAGCCATCAGGACCTCACCAACACGGCGGCGTGGACATCGAGTACTCCATCGGTCGCCACGATCAATAGTTCCGGCCTGGCAACCGGAGTCGCGGCGGGCAGCACAACCATTCAGGCGACGGTCAGTTCGATCAATGGTTCAACCACATTGACGGTCACGGCAGGATTTGGGGTGAGCCCGCGCGCGGCAGTCGTGACCTTTACTCAGACCCAACAGTTCAATGCGACCTCGGGGTTCGGAGCCGTAACGTGGTCGGTGGATGGCCTGGTCGGCGGTTCGCCCGCAGTAGGAACCATCACGACCAACGGCCTTTACACGCCTCCTGCCACGGCTGGAACCCACACCATCACAGCTACGACAAACCAGCAGCAGTCGGCGAATGCCACGGTCTACGTCAGCAACTACGCTGGGACGTTCACCTATCACAACGACAATTTGCGGACCGGACAGAACAACAGCGAAATGGTGTTGACGACTTCGAACGTCAACCATAATCAGTTCGGAAAGCTTTTCTCCTACTCTCTGGATGGGATCGCCTTTGCTTCTCCTCTCTACGTGGAGAGCGTGAACATTCCGGGACAAGGATTCCACAACGTGGTATACGTCGCCACCGAACACGACAGCATTTACGCGTTCGATGCAGATGGTTTAAGCAGCCTGCCGCTTTGGCATGTGAGCTTCCTCAGCGCGAATGTCACAACCATCCCATGCGGCGACACCGGCGAATGTGGCGATATTCCAGTCGAGATCGGCATTACTGGAACTCCGGTGATCGATTCCACGACCGGCACACTGTACGTCGTCGTCGATACCAAGGAGAACGGAAGCAACTATTTCCAGCGGCTGCATGCGCTGGATATCACTACGGGTGCGGAGAAGTTTGGCGGACCGATTGTGATTTCGGGAAGCGTGGCTGGGACGGGAGATGGTTCCGTCGGCGGCCGAGTTGCGTTCAATCCACTAACAGAGTGTCAGCGACCCGGCCTTCTGCTGAACAGTGGCGTTGTTTACATGGCATTCGGGTCGCACGGTGACAACCCTCCCTATCATGGTTGGGTTATTGGATACAATGCCACCACTCTGCAGCAAACGATGATATATAACGTGACTCCCAACGGCTCTGATGGCGGCATTTGGCAGGGCGGCGGTGGACTAGCGACCGATAGCACGGGCGACATCTTCTACACCACGAGCAATGGAACCTTCGATGCGAATTCTGGTGGGTCCGACTACGGAGATTCCGTACAGAAGCTGTCGCCGACCGGAAGCGTCGTCGACTACTTCACGCCACATGATCAGCAGAACATGAGCGTGAACAACCTGGACCTCGGAGCCGGGGGCCCCGTTCTGCTTGTTGATCAACCCGGAGGCTCACATCCACACGAGCTCATCAGCGCCGGCAAGAGCGGTACCATCTACGTGGTCAACCGCGACAACATGGGCCACTACAATCCCAACAACGACAGTCAGATCATCCAGTCTCTGCCGGGTGTTCTGCCTAACGGAGACGCTGAGATCGGCAACTTCAGCACCCCGGTGTACTACAACGGATACATTTACTACGGCGCGGTAAACGATAGCCTCAAGGCGTTTCAGCTTACCAACGGACTGCTGTCGGCTGCGCCGACTTCTGAATCTGCTGCTATCTTCCCCATTCGCGGCGGGTCTTTTGCGATATCTTCTAACGGCAACAGCAATGGCATCCTATGGGCATTGCAGAACAACGGCCAGGCTCCAGACAACGATATTGGTGCGCCCGGTGTTCTGTTTGCTTACGATGCCAACAACCTGGCGAACGAGCTTTACGACACGACCCAAGCCGGCAGTCGCGACACGCTGGATCTGGCCGCGAAGTTCGCTATCCCGTTGGTTGCGAACGGAAAGGTTTTTGTGGCCGGACAATCGCAACTCACAGTACTGGGGTTGTTGCCCTAAAGAGGCAGGTGGCCTCCCTGAAGAGGTAGCTTTCCGCTATTAAACATGGCACTGCCGGCGCTATATTTGACCAACGAACTGCGGGCCCATAAGGGCCTCCGCGTCGGCACCTCCATGTCCAGCCATCTATTGGAGCGCTATCGCTGCCCTGAAGAGTTGGTGCGCTTTCAACTCAGCGGACCACTCTCGTCCGATGGCGGATATTTTCGCTTTGGACACGACACCACGTGTTATGGAAGAACCGCGACGGGTTATCGCACGCCGCATGCGGATGCGCTCCTCTACGATGTGAGTCGCGATCTGGACACCAGTGAATCGGCATTGAAACTGCCGTTTGATCCTGATGAGGTGATCGACAACCTCCGTTTGGAACGTTATGCCAGGCGCGGCAAACCGAGTGAATGGGGCTGGAAAGAGCGTTTCCTCCGCGACACCTATTACCGTCTGAGACCGGCGTTGGGCGTTGGCCTCCGTAAATACTTGCAGCAACTGCACGCCAGAAAGTGGCGACGCACGACATTTCCACGATGGCCTGTCGACGGCACCGTGGAGCAGTTGAGCGAGGCGTTGCTGCTCGCATCAATGAAGACACAAGGACTCGATCGCGTACCTTTCGTCTGGTTCTGGCCGCGAGGAGCGACCGCTTGCGTCATTATGACCCATGACGTGGAAGATTGCGCCGGCTACGAATTTTGTGGCGAGCTGATGGACATCGACGACGCCTACGGCATTAAGGCGTCCTTACAGCTTGTTCCTGAGGGTAAGTATCGAACCTCTGACGCCTTCCTTCAGCAAGTCCGCAACCGGGGATTTGAGATCAACATTCAAGATCTCAATCACGACGGCTATCTCTTCGCTGATCGGCAGAGGTTCCTTCGCCGCGTGAAAGAGATTAACTCCTATGGAAACGCTTACGAGGCTAAAGGATTTCGCGCTGCGGTGCTGTACCGCAACCTTGATTGGTTCGACGACCTGGAATTTTCATATGACATGTCTGTGCCCAGTGTTGCGCATCTCGATCCGCAGCACGGAGGGTGCTGCACCGTTATGCCCTATTTCGTGCATGACCTGGTGGAGATCCCTCTAACCACTACACAGGACTATATGCTGTTCCACTTGCTTGGCGAGTACTCGCTGGATTTGTGGAAGGCACAATCGGCTGAAATCTTGAAGAAGCACGGATTACTTAGCTTCCTGGTCCATCCCGATTACGTGATTGAAGATCAACCCAGGAAAGTTTATCGCGATCTGCTCAGCTGGCTGGGTGAACTCGCGGCGGCCGAACCCTTGTGGTTCGCTCTTCCCGGGGAGGTGGATAGGTGGTGGCGGTTGCGTAACCAGATGCGGTTGGTCAGCGACGGCCCGACTTGGAAGGTCGAAGGCCCAGGGTCTGAGCGGGCCGTAGTGGCCTTTGCCAGGATTGAAGACGACCGTCTCGAGTACGAAGTGCCGGCGAGCCTGCAAGTCATCGGCGGACAAAGCCACTTCGGTGCAGGAACGTCCTCGTGAGCACAGCGGCCGCATACAAAGTCTTCGCAGGATTGTGCCTTGCTTCGCTGGTGGTCTGGTGGAAGCCACTGGTCGATACTTTCACCTTAGCGACCGCAAACGATGCCTATACGCATATTCTCCTGATTGTTCCTGTAAGCGCGACACTCATCGTTTTGAAATACAGGAAGGAACGATGGGAGCCGAGTCCCAGCCTGCGAAGCGGTTCCGTTCTCCTATTATCGGCTGCTCTGATAGGCGTCTTAGGACTCACGGCGCGCGCGGACATCCTGACAGGCGATGTACGGTTGGCGCTGGAAATGCTCGCGCTGACGGCCTGGTGGGTGGGCTCGTTCGTGTTTTGCTTTGGCGAAAAGATTTTCAGGTCGTGCGCCTTTCCGCTGTTGTTCCTGCTGTGGCTGGTTCCTATGCCGGGAATAGTGGTGAATCGGACGGTCGAGTTTCTGCAGCAGAGCACTGCGTCGCTCACCCGAGAGATGTTCACCCTCGTAGGCGTTCCTGTGTCGCAGAGCGGTACGTCGGTGACGATCCCGGGCTTGACCGTCGAGGTGGCGCAAGAGTGCAGCAGTATTCGATCCAGCCTGATGCTGGTTGTGATCGCCATGGTGACGTCGTACCTGCTTCTGCGTTCTCTGTGGGGACGGACGATTATATTTCTTGCGGCGATACCCCTGGCCATTGCCAAAAACGCTCTGCGGGTTTTTACTTTGGCGGGTCTCAGCGCTTATGTCGATCCTGGAGTTCTGAACAGTCCGCTGCATCACCAGGGTGGCGTTTTGTTTCTTGCAATAGCGTTGCTCGTCCTGTTCGGGATGATTCGTTTTGTGGGCCGACTGGAGCGCCGAGGTAGGAAGCAACGCGATGGCGCCAAGTTTTCCAGCCTGTCAGCGTCGATCACGCATTAACTCTGCATTCTGCCGGCTTCAAAAGTCGCTCCGAGACCGCGATAGAAAGATGGATAGGCATTCAACATCCGGGCATTCCAGTTTCGGGATAGGTGGACGTTGCCTGGCTTCAGCGGTGGTTCTGCTGGCTATGACCTGCTGCGCGTACGGCCAGCAAGGTAGTCAGAACTTCGGACATGGCCTCAGACCTTCTACCGGTCGCCCAAGCAATCCAGCAGCGGCCACGCAAGATTGCGCAACCGGTGCAGCTGCCAACGACACGCCACACAGCATAAAACTCTCCTGGAATCCCAGCACCTCGCCGGCGAACATGGTTGAAGGCTATTTCATCTTTCGTCGTGAATCGGGTCCAGAGTGTCAAAAGTCGGGAAATACGTGCGTAAAGCTGAATGCCGGCACTCCGATCGTAGGAAACAGCTGCACCGACTATGCCGTGCAGCCAGGTCATACCTACATCTATCAGGCCCGAACCGCAGGCCCAAACAGCACGGTCAGTGGGTTCTCGAACGAAGCGAGAGCCACAGCCCGTTAGAGCTCCAGACGTATTTATCTGGCGCAGGGCCGGCCAGCCGGTCAAGATCATATTTGCCGCTGCATCATAAAGGATGGGATGTGCGGCTTGCCTGGCGAGATTGCGCTTGCGATCGGCTCCGCAGCTGGCGGAGCGATACTCGTCTCTTCAGAAAGACAACGAAGGGCCATCATGGAAAGACCAAATACAGAGGAAAGGTGTTCCAACTGGCATGGGCGCACCTACCGTAGGTTTAAGCTGGAGTTTCCCGTACGCCTGAAGTTTCAAAACGGACGCTCCACCGAGGAAGTCGAAGGCGTGAGTAAGAATCTGAGTATCGGTGGACTCCTGGTTCGCAGCGTTCTGCCGGTCCCACAGCATACACTTGTGACTTTCGTATTAAGTGTTCATGGCCGCCATTCGTTGAGGCCTATCCACCTGATGGGCGGAGGCGAAATTGTGCGGGTCGAAGTCGCCGACGCCGAAGGAGCGTTTATGATGGCAGTGAAATGCGGTTCGCCGGTGGTTGAACTGGAAGAATTCTTGCCATCCGCTAATTAAGCTCAGAGATTGAGTTCGATTGAGGCAATAAAAGGCGCTCCGTTAGAGGAGCGCCTTTTTTGTTTTACCTGCGAGGCTGAATTCTCGAGGTTCCGCCTCACACGGATGGAGTCACTCTCGCGGTTCGCCGTGACTGCCAGACGGCGCCAAAGCACGTCAGTCCGGCAAGCAGCAGATACATCACGGCCGTCCCACCTTCAGGAACAAGCTCGAAGAACTCCTGTTCCTGACAACCTGTCAAACTGCAGCCTACCGGCGTTAAGAGAACCAGGTTGGAGTAGTCGCCATTGGTGTAGTTTTGCTGAGCACTATACAGAATGCCGCCGGCCTGAACGGTTGAAGTACTGGAACAGTTCTGATGGCCGCCGAAGATTGCGTTGCAGGCATTCGTATCCCCAAACCCTCTGAGGTAGTTCAGCACATCGCTAGGATCAAATACCGCCCATAGTGCAAAAGCATAATAGGCCTGCTGGTTGGAAGACAGGTTGATCATCCCCTCAGCGAGCCATGCTGCCTGCTCGTACAGTCCCATGATGTAGTTGGCACCGTCGCCTTGATGCAACAGTATCGAACCCCACAAGGTACTGCCGAGATTGTTACCTAGGTTGGAGAAACTGACCTGGGTGTACGAATACGAGCTGTAGTTCGATTCGTCACGGAAGTCGTCGCAGATGACCTGCATCGAGCCACCGGTAGCAGTGTTGGTGGCGTTGTACGGTCCAACGTAAACATTGTCCAGAATATTGTTTGACGGTGGATCGTTGAGCGCCATGTTCACATTGCCGGCAAACGCCATTGGAGTGACGTAGAATACCGCTACCAGAAGCAGCAGGCTGCCGAGGGTGATCTGGAGCTTGTTTCTCATTTGCTGTCCTCTTGCCATATACATCGAGGTACTTGTCTGGGCCCAAAACCGATACCTCACGCCCCGTCCAGACAACGGTGCATGCTTAGCTTCGGTCCTCTTGCAAGGCCCGTCAAGGCTGATAATTTCTGCGACCGGTTGCAAGGGCTTGCAACCTTTTCCCGTTTTGTTTTCAAGCGCATAGCTTAGTCCTTGGAGCCCGACGGCGACCATCTGGCGGGGGCAGCGGAGACTGGACCGGGGCGCGGAGTCGACGAACAGAAATCTGAGGCGATTCGGCTGCTGGCGCGCGTCAGACGACTGGGTTTCGGATGAACGCCTTCTCATTTGTCGGGCAATGGGCCGATCGACTCTAGGACGAAGCTCTCAATCGGTGTGCAGTTTCATCGGCAAGAATGCGGGATATACTCGACTCACACGAAAAACATGTGGTGGAGAGTTGTAGCGTGAGATCTCGCGTCACTTTTTGTTGCATGGCTGTCACGGTCCTCGTCGCGTTGCTGCTTAGTGGATGTTCCCGGGATCCAAATATCCGCAAAGCTCAATACCTCGAGAAAGGGCAGCAGTATCTCGTCGAGAATAAATATCGGGAAGCTAGCATCGAGTTCACGAATGCAATCAAGGTCGACGACAACTATGCAGCGGCTCACTATAAGCTAGGTCAAACCTACCGAAAGCTACAGAAGTGGCCAAGCGCTTACCAGGAATTTACCCGTACCTTGCAGTTGGAGCCGCAGAATTTCGACGCTCGCGTAGACCTGGCCAATCTTCTGATTGAGACCGGCGACCTGCAATCGGCTCAGGAGCAAAGCGATATTTTGCAGCAGCAGCGTCCCAATGACGCACAATCCCATTTCGTAGCGGCGAGCTTATTGGCTGCACAAGGCAAGTTCCCTCCGGCAATCACAGAGATGCAGAAGGCCATCGCGCTGAGTCCGAACAATTGGGACCTCTATATGAATCTTGGCCTGATGCAAATGAAGAACCACCAGACCGACGAGGCTGAGGCCAACTTCAAGAAAGCGGTTACTCTCAACCCTGGAGAATTGAACGCGGCGATGATGCTGGGTATGTATTACGAATCCAGCGACCGCTTCAGCGAGGCGGAACGTGAATTTCAGCGGGCTATTGGACTGGCGCCGAAGAGCGTCGATGCGCGCGCTGCTTTGGCGCGGCTCTACCTTATCCAAGGGAGAAAGGTGGAAGCAGAAGCTTTTCTGAAGCACGTCAAGCAGGATTTTCCAAACGATTCCGTCGGCTACCGGATGTTGGGAGACTTCTACTTCACGAACGGGAACCTCGAAAAGGCCGCAGCCGAGTACGCGTCCTTAAACGAGCAGCATCCGAAAGATCTCGACGTGAAGAAGAATTATGTTCAGCTGCTCATTATGACGAAGCAGCTTGATCGCGCGATGAAGGTCGACGACGAGATCCTGAAGTCGTTTCCGACCGACACGGGTGCGCTGGTCTATCGTGGCCAACTCCAGTTGCTCGCTGGAAATGCGAACGGCGCGATTGACACTTTGCAAGGCGTCTTAAGAAATGACCCGAACCAGGCGACAGCCCACTATCAATTGGGTCTGGCGTTTCAGGCTCTGGGCAACATGCAAAGTGCCGAAACCGAGTGGCGCGAGGCCACGCGGCTGAATCCCAACCTGCTTGAGGCGCAGCGAATGCTGGCGTTGTTTGCCATGCGCACGGGCGACATGGGCACCCTGGAACAAACTGCCGGACAGATCATCGAATTGCAGCCGCAAAAGCCCGAGGGCTATGCCTTGCGCTCAATTTCCGAGATCAACCAGAAGAAGTTTAACGCTGCAAAGCAGGATATCCAGAAGGCAATTGAGACTGGACCCAATAGCCAGCTGGGTACGTTCAGCTTGGCAACCTGGAGTTGGTGAGAAAAGACTACTCCGGCGCGGAATTGGCATTCCAGCAAGGCCTAGATCGCGATCCCAACTCTACAGATGCGCTGCGCGGCCTGATGAACAGCTACCTGGCACAGAATCAGTTGGAGCGTGCGATATCGGCTGCGAACACTCAAATTGCAAAAGCGCCGGCGAACAGTAGCTTCTACGATCTGCTGGGTACCACGCTGTTTCGAGCAAAGAAAGACCTAAGCGCAGCGGAGGCCGCGTTGAAGCAGGCGATCCAGCTTGATCCCAAGAACGCAGACGCTCGAATCAAGCTGATTCGGGTGCAATCGACAAGCGGTGCGGTGGACCGGGCAATGGTTACCTGTGAGCAGGCCATCCAAGTAGAACCGCGCAGCTCCGAATACTATCTCTTGCTGGGAGAGTTGTATGCGTCCAAGCAGGACTGGAACAACGCCAGGGGCGCTTTGGAAAAGGCGCGTGAGCTTCAGCCCGGAGATCCGGTCGCGGCGCTCGATCTCGCGAGTGTGCTGGTGGAGAGCGGTGGAAATCTGGACGAAGCTTTGTCGCTGGCGCAAACGGCCCAGCGCAGCATGCCGAATTCGCCGGATGCAGCCGATACCCTTGGTTGGGTGTATTACCGCAAAGGCGAGTATCCGTTGGCACTCAATGTTCTGCAGCAAGCCCTTAAGCTGCAGCAAAACCAAAACAGCGCCGACAGCGCCGACATTCACTACCACCTGGGAATGACGTACCAGAAGACGGAACGTCCTACTTTGGCGCGCCAGCACCTTGAGCGTGCATTAAAGATCGATCCTAACTATAGCGCCGCTGCGGACATTAGAAAGCAGCTTGGCACTTTAAGATCCTGACCGGCGTCTGGAGTTGCACGCCCGCATGGCCAAGCAGGTATGCCGCCTCTAGCAATCAACGATTTCACCCCGACTAAAAACCCGTCCCGCCTCAGGCGCATCTGTCTCTTCCGCCTTTTTGCCGGTGTGCTTTTCGCGGCCACTCTCGTGGCAACGCTGATCGCTGGGCTGTGGCCTTTCCAATCTCCGGCAAACGATGCGCAGTGGGTAGGCGGCGAGAGCGGAATCCAATTCACTGAGTATGGCACAGCGCTGAGCAAGGGAATGCTGGACATGGGCGAAGGAGATGCCTGTACGATGGAGGTCCTCCTAAAGCCCGCGGAAATATGGACCACCGGCACGCCCGTTGCATTCTACGATCGTGCTCATGAGCGGGAGTTCACGCTTCAGCAGGACTACGATGACCTTCTGTTGCGCCTTGCAAACGAAGAGCGCGGCAGGTTCGTGAGCGAACGCTCTCTGCTAGTACGGAATGTCTTCCGCAAATCTGAGTTTCTCCTTACCGTTACCTCGGATGGGCAGAAAACTATAATCTACGTGAATGGGCAGTTGGTGCTTACCTCGCCAAATTTTGCACTCTCTGCCAAGTTCCTTGACGGACGCGTTATTCTCGGGAACGCTCCTCGTCGCAACAACAGCTGGAATGGAAAGATAGAAACGCTGTCACTCTATGCCAGCGAGTTCACAGCTGAGCAAGCCTTGCAACATTGGCAGCAATGGAAACAAAACGGCCAGCCCATAATCGACACTTCCGAAAAACCGGCTGCGCTCTATCTGTTCCACGAGGGCTCGGGCAGGGTGATCCATAGTGTCGCCGGCTCGGGTCCGGAGTTGGTAATTCCGGAGAGGTTCACAACCGTCAACCAGGTGCGGTTCGAAAGCGTCGCATCCGAGTTGAGCGCGCACGACGGCTTTATCGAGAATGGTCTGATTAACGTTGCCGGATTCGTACCGCTCGGATTTGCCGGTGCTCTGTTCGTTGGATCTTGGTGGAGTCGAAAGATAGCAACAATCGCTGCGATATTGCTGGGGGCAGCGACTAGTGTAACGATCGAGTATTTCCAGTCTTATCTACCCACACGATACTCCGGCACCACGGATATGATCACGAATATCCTGGGAACTTGCCTGGGAGTACTACTCTACCGCGTGGTAGCTGGATTCATCACGCAGAGAATCCGGATTGAGTTTTCTCGTACCCAATCCGGTTAGTTCAGCTCGCTACGGAACGGTGGCCGAAGCTTGGTTCGAATAGCCACTCTCCATACCCTGATTATCCACGGCGGTCGTCACGTAGTAGTAGGTACCGTTACCCACGGACTGGTCAGTGTAGTTGATGTTCGGGTCGAGGCTGGAATTGACCTTACTATACGGTCCTCCGGAAGTCATGCTGCGGTAGACGTTATAGCCGACGATATTCTGCGATTGACTGGCCGACCAGGCAAGCATCACTTGCGAAGTAACCGTGAGCGTAACCGTGGTCGTCTGGTGCACGCTTCCTGCAGTGCCGGTCACGGTGATCGGATAGCTGCCTACGGGAGTGACGGAGCCGACCGTGATGCTCATTACCGAGCTGCCCGAGCCGGGAGCAGGAATGGTTACGGGATTGAAGCTGATGGTTGTTCCCGTAGGAATCCCGGAAGCCGACAGGCTGACGGCGTTGTTAAAGCCGTTGGTTATGGTGGTTGTAATCGTCGAACTTCCTTGCGTACCTTGCATCAGGCTAACAGATGCCGGAGAAGCCGAGATGGAGAACGTTGATCCTGCTGACACCGTGAGGCTGAGGGTGGCGGACTGTTGAACGCCTCCACCATTACCGGTGACGGTGATGGGATAGGTTCCAGTCGGTGTACTCCCGCCCACACTGATTGTCATCGTTGAGCTGCCCGAGCCTGGCGCGGGTATAGTCGCAGGATTAAAGCTAACGCTCGTGCCGGAGGGAACACCCGACGCCGAAAGGGCGATGGAGCTATTGAACCCGCCGCTGACGGCAGTCGTTATCGTTGTCGTACCCTGGTTACCCTGGGTGACGGTAAGCGATGCTGGGTTGACGGAAACGGTGAACGTGCCGGTTCCTGCGGTAACCGTCAGCCCGGTGCTTCCGTGGACCGAGTCATAGGTTGCGGTGATTGTCGTCGAGCCTGCCGCGACCCCGGTGGCGAGACCCGTCGAGTTAATCGTGGCTACCGACGGTGAGCTCGAGGTCCAGGTCGCGGAACTGGTCAGATTCTGATGGCTTCCGTCACTGTAGTTGCCGGTCGCGGTGAACTGCTGCTGGCCGTTTACGATGATGGACGGATTCGCCGGGGTCACTGTGATCGAGGTTAGCGTCGGCGCGCCCGGCGTACGGAAGGCCACCATTTGCATGACCCACGGGCCCGCAGACGTCAATGGTGCGGAGGCACTGTAGCTGCCGGCCGTGGTGACCATCTCATCTTCCACGATGTCCCCGTCCGGGGTAGTGATCATGCGGGTGGTGAAACCGCTTCCCGGCCCGGCGGTATAGGTGTAGACGATATTGGCTCCGAAAATGAGGTCGGTAGGGTTCATCGTGGTTGCTGAACCGCTACTGCTGGTGCTGCTGTTACCGGAGTTGGCAGCGACCGCGTCTACCGGGTTGTTCGTGTCCGCACCTCCGTATTCGGCAATCCGGATATCGGGAGATGCGGCAGCTGTCGAGAAGGCGACGGTGACGGTATTTGCAGCCGCCGCGGCACCGGCGATGTTCTTGGCAAAATAGATGGACTGCGACAGCGTGCCACTCACGATCGTCGGTCCTACAGCGCGCGTGTACACGTTACCTTTGGTATCGGTGACGGACGCGACGGTAGCCGTGCTGTCATTCCATCCCACTACCACCACGTTCAGATCGCCGGCTGTTTGCATGCTTTCGTAGGTAACGGCAACCGAAGTCTGTGGAGACTGTGGGGTTGCGAAATTGCCTTGCGCATAGCTGATCGTGGTCGCGGCTGTCGTGACGGTCAGAGTAACCACGACCGTCTGCTGTGTTCCACCTCCGTTTGCCGTCACCGTAATCGGATATGTTCCCGCCGGCGTGGTCGACCCCACCGTCATCGTCATGGTCGAGTTGCCCGTGCCTGGCGCCGGGATCGGGTTGGGATTGAAACTGACGGTTGCCCCTGTGGGCGTCCCTGAAGCACTAAGCGAAATTGAGCTATTGAACCCGTTCAAGCCTGTGGCGGTCAGGGTCGAAGTTCCAAGATGTCCTTGCACTACGCTCAACGCACTAGGCGAGGCTGAGATGGTGAAGGTAGCTGGCGCGGTAACTGTTACCGTCACGGTCGTGCTCTGCTGTACGCCTCCGCCGTTGCCGGTCACCGTGATCGGATAGGTGCCGGTTGGCGTGCTCGACCCAACTGTGATCGTCATGGTCGAGCTGCCCGATCCTGGCGCGGCTATCGTCGCAGGGTTGAACGAGACGGTTGTCCCGGTGGGAACACCCGAAGCAGACAATGCGATTGCACTGTTGAATCCATTGCTGACCACGGTAGTGATCGTCGCGCCGCCCTGATTCCCCTGAGGAATGTTCAAAGATGCCGGTGAAGCGGAGATGCTGAAATTTCCTGCGGTCGTGACCGTCAGACTAGCCGTTCCGTAAATCGATCCCGAAGCCGCCTTGATGGTGGTGTTGCCAGCCGCAACTCCAGTAGCCAATCCACCACTGCTGATCGTGGCGATCGAAGGGGAACTGGACGTCCAGGCTGCGGAGCCCGTCAGGTTCTGATGACTTCCGTCACTGTAGTTGCCAGTAGCCGTAAATTGCTGGTGACCGGCAACGGATATGGACGCAGTTGCTGGAGTAACGGTGATCGATACTAGAGTGGGCTGGCGGTGGCGTAATGCCACCATCTGCATGATCCAGCGTCCGGATGGCAGAAGCGGTGCCGTGGCCGAGTACGCACCTGTTGCTGTAACTGATTGGTCTTCGACGATATTGCCCTGAGGGGAGCTCAGAACTCGCTTGGTGAACCCGGTACCCGGGCCGGTCGTAATGGCCAGCGCGACGTCGGCGCCGAGAATCAGGTCGGTTGCATTTGTCGTGTTGGCGGAGCCGCTGTTGCAGGTTCGGCCATTTCCGGAACTCGCCGCCGTCACATCGACAGGGCTGCTGGTATCTGCCCCATTGTATTCCGCGATGCGAACATCGGGATTCTTTGCCGAGGTGGAGAAGGCTACGGTTACGCTGTTGCTTCCGGCGGCCGCAGCGGCGATGTTCTTAGCATAGTAAATCGATTGCGAAGCGGCGCCGCTAATAACGGTGGGGCCTACCGCAAGAGCGTAGGTATTACCTTTGGAGTCCGTTATCTGACGTACGGTGGTGGTGCTGTCCTTCCAAGCCACAACCACGACGTTTAAATTTCCTGCAGTCTGTGCCGCAGTAAACGGCACAGCAACAGTCGTCAGCGCAGCCTGGGGATCCGCATAATTGCCCTGTACGAAACTGATGGCTGCAGGCGACGCTTGCAGCTTGTCGTTATAAATCTGCTGGACTTGGTCGCCACTCAGAGCACCAGCGTAAATCCGGAAATCGCTGAGTGTCCCCGAACTGAACTGTGAGGAGCCGGCCCGCGATAACAGATAGATAGGCTCGTTCCCAAAACTGTTGGTGTTAGTTGCAGAGGAAAGATTCCAGGTTGGAGTTTGTAGCGCTCCGTCAACGTACAAGGAAACTGCATTACCGCCGGTTTGGCTTTTATCGTAAACAACTGTCAGATGGTGCCAGCCACCCACGGAAGGCTGCGAGTAACAGTTTGCCGTGGTTCCTTCGTTGCCGCGCAAGACGGCTTGAAATCCGTGGCAGGTATCCTGGTCAATCAGCAACGCGAAGCTGGTCTCGGACTGTTGGTAGTTTTGACCGGCCTCGAAAAGTACGCTTTCCCCGTTAGTGGTGGAGAAGGTATGCTCTAGCCAAAATGTGACACTGACCGCCTTACTACCAGACAAATCAAGCGCCGGAGTGGTTACGTAACCTCGGCGCGAAGCATCGGCCGAAACCACCCATGTGCTGGCTGCCTTTGACCATCGAATGCCACTCGACAAGGTGGCCGTGTGCCCGCCGCCGGAAGAGTCGTAGGCAAAATCACCGGAACCCTCATCCAGCTTCCAAATGCCCACCGGATTCTGGGCCGCCAAAGATATGCTGCTGAGGATAATAGTTAAAATTGAAGCGATGAGTAGTAAACGATTCAGCGATCTTGCGGTCACCATGAAGGATGGCCCCTTCTTGTCCTGGAGTCCGTTCCACGATCAGGAGGCGGCATGCGCCGCATCAGACTGAGGAGCAGCTTTAGGCTAGATGAGGGAACCTGATTTTCGACAGAGGTGGGTACTAGATTTCGTTACGAAGGTAACTTACAGGTAACCAAATCGCCCTGCGGGTGGAATCCGCAGAGTGCCGTTCCTGTCTCGATACGGAGGTGACGAGTTCGAGGTTGCAGGCTGCGCTGGGCACATCTACATTAGGTGCGAGAGTTGGAGCTATCGATGAAAAAGACCGTTCCGATCGACCATCCGCGGAAGCCGAAATCAGGCTTCGGGAGGACTCCAGTGGAGTCAGCCTCGGCCTTGATCGACCAGAAGATCATGGAACTTGGCGACTGGCGCGCGAAGACGCTCACGAAAGTACGCAAGATCGTACATGACGCAGACCCTGAGATCGTGGAAGAGTGGAAGTGGATGGGAACTCCCGTCTTCTCGCACGACGGCATCGTTTGTACCGGAGAAACGTATAAGAACGTTGTCAAGATGACCTTTGCCAAGGGGGCAGCGTTGAAAGACCCTTCCGGTGTGTTTAACTCCAGCCTGGAGGGAAATGTCAGGCGGGCCATCGACATCCACGAAGGCGAGAAGATCGATGAGGCGGCATTGAAGGATCTGATCCGCGCTGCCGTGGCGTTGAATATGGCTGGCGGAAAGAAGTCCAGGAGGCGCTAGGGAACCAGGTTACCGTCGGACGGCGGATGCGCGGTCTCCTGGTTGTAACTCATGTTGCCGGATCATCGCGGTTTCGTAAGTGTGCCAAAATTCCCGTCCGGCACGAAACGTACGGGAAGGTCACGCGCTTTGGTCCAACCCGGAGGCGTTGGTATTTCGGGTCCGCCTTAACTTCTCGGCACCGAGTATTACTTTGAACCCGGTCGAGCACACGGGGATCGATCCCGCACGCCGACAACTCCGCCTTGAGCACCTTCGCCGACAATTTTCCTTCGATATGCGAAATTTTCGCAGAACTCACGGGCGCACTGCACGGGACTGCGCATGAGCGTATGATGAAGCTCATCTGCACTGCCGTTCATTTGCATGAATAAGTGGGGCTGAATCGCAGAGCTGGCCGACTCCAATAAGAGGCGTGGGATGGATAAACCTACAAATACGTATGTCGTGTCGTTTGACGTGGAACCTTACCACCAGGGTACACGGCATCATTGGATGATCTGCCGGTCGCAGAACCCTGACGAGTTAGTGTCCTGGGGCCACGCGCCCACGCGTGACCTGGCCGAACGTGCTGCTGAAAGAGAGATTGAAGAACTGACTTGCGGACGAACGGAAGGCGGTAACGCGGCCAGCACGGTGAAACCCTTCACCCATCGCGTTGCCAACGGAAACTACTGAGCCGCCGGATGCTGAAATCCGGCGGCATGAGGTTCTTTCCTTTGGCAGAGACTTGTGGCCTTCTGGCAGGGTCTGTGTAGACGAGGCGAGAGTACGACTAGCGCCGATCGTCTGAGTTGGTACGAGCCTTTTTCCGAGCACGCTTGCGTGCCAAAGCCTGCTTTACCCGCTTCTTCTCGCCCGGCTTCAGATAGAAGGAATGACGCTTTACGTCCTTGATGATGTCTTCGGTTTGAACCTTACGTTTGAAACGACGAAGGGCATTCTCCAGCGACTCGCCCTCTTGTAATCTGACCTCTGCCAAATCTGCCTCCAAATACGCCGTAATCGGCCTCACTTGAGTGTATATCATTCGCCGGTCATCGTGCGCGCCCGCCCGTGCGATTACCTCGGAGGGCCCAGCGTTCGCCATCTCTGATTCGGCGACGATGCGGCTTGCATCATTCGTCTTCCAGCAGCTCTTTTCCTGGATACTCGGCCGTGTAGTAAAACTCCAGTTCCTTGTCCAGCTTGGCCCAAAAGGCGGCGTCCCTGACAGGCGGAGAGTCGTTCTTCAGGGCATGATGGCGAGAGCTGGCCCGCAGCGTCAACATCTTATTCAGTGCGTCGAGCAGGCCCCAGTCATCGGCCCGCCAGCTTTTCGGCGGCTTGGTCTTGTAGGCCATCATCTTCTTGATCAGGTCGTCGGTCTTGATGTTGCGGAGGACGGGATACAACTCCGCCCAAAGGCGAGGAGTATAGTCGTCGTCCACAAAACGCAGTGGCATTTCCATAGAGATAAGTTAATCGAAAGTCGGGCGCCAGCGCGACACATTAATGACGGCTGGCGATGACCTGCACGTTTCCAAGTTTTCTCGACGAACCCCAGGCGCGCTTGACCGGTGATACCGCCTACGACAGTGATTGATTTTTCAAGAGAGCCGGTTTGAAAGTTTATTTAATTCTGACGCTAGTTCTTCTGGAAACACTGGCTCATCGGTCGACTCAATCTCCGCTGTCGTCCACCAGCGCATCTCGAGAATTCCTTCCTGCCTATGAACCTTCTCTACGTCAGATGAGATAGTCGGTAACTCACCCTCGACCAGAAAAAACCACTCATGTTGATGGACTGGCCGGCCAATGTAAACGAAGTTAGCCAAGCGCTCCCAGATGCGCTTCAGGGTGAAGCAGGCTAACCCCAATTCTTCGGAGGCCTCGCGCCGGGCTGCTTGTTCAAACGTCTCGCCGCGTTCCAGACCACCGCCTGGAGGCGCCCAGAAGTCTTCTCCAGTTGTTCCTGCATGTCGAAACAGCAACACTCGCTGCTGGACATCAAGGAGGATAAGCCGGGAGGCTCGACGCAAGTCCGATTCCGTCATGCGGCTATTCTCAGGGGCAGCAACATTCATTTGTGAGACTAGTTTTAATACTCAATCGGACGGCTGAAGACTACTCGGAGTATCCGTCATTGCCTGGGTCATCGTCTTCGCCTTCCTGGTCCTCATCGTCGTCGTGCTGGTCCCGCTTCTTGTCTTCCTCTTCGTCCTCATCGTCACCTTCCGGATCTCCGGCGAGCACGTCAAAGATGGCGGTAGATTCGGCGATGTCGAAAAATCCGCATGCAGCTACCAAGTCAGGCATACTCCAAGCCTACGCCCCACAACCGCGTAAACAGAATCAAAATACGTTGCATAGGCGTAAAGCCGATCGCAAGCCGCTGGATGATTCTGGAGCCACCGACGCAAGGCGGAAGTGCTCTCGCGGCAAGGCCCTCTCCCCGCTCAGGGTATAATCGAGTTATCTCGCACTTTCGAGACGGCTCTCTGGTCCTTTCCTTCCGCGAGGAAGCAGGCACAATTTTCAGCTTCACTCACCCGCGCTCTTCTGATCGTGCCAGCGAAAGTTTCTTGCGGGCCCGACAGGTTCTGGAACAGATCGTGGCGTTCCTTGTGGGCGGTTGGCTCACTCGTACGCGGCGCAGCCGAGCGTTAACTGAGCTTCCTGGAACGAAGCGTTTCACAACAGGTCGGATCACTCCATGGAGAATGAATGAAAACTGAGTTGGTCGCCAAAACCTCCGGCACCGCGTTGGAGCACATTTTAGGTAGTGCTGTCATTCTTAATTGGCAGGCGCTCGCATGCCAATACAACTCGGCTACAGTGCGTGTTGAGTACCATGTCGGAGTGGATGGCTCGGTGGATTACCTGAAGCTGTGGGCTTGCGGACGCGAGTACTGGAGCTTGATCTGTGACTACTCGCCTCATGCCGGGTGGTCGGACGGCCCGCGCTTCTCGAATGGCTTTCACTCACGCCCGTTAGGCAGGCTACTGCAATCTATCATCATGAATCAGAATCTGTTCCAGCATAACTGCAGTCCCAACAGCAGCGCCACGCTTGAAGTTGGTACTCCTACGCCCCAGGATACCGACTGTGCTACACAGCGGGTCAACGATGCTTTCCAGCGCCCCGCGTAGAACCCGGGTCGCTGCTCTGGTAGTGAGCACATGCTGAAATCACACAAACAGGCGATCAGCGAGATTAAGTCCGCTGAACAGCGGGTGCGAAAAGCCACGGAAGAGCGTGACAAGCTCAAAGAAAAGCTGAAGAAGGCGCAGGCGCGTCTTGCCGCCGAAAAGGACCGGCTCAGAAAGAGCCAGGAAAAGCTGGAAAGCTAGTCTTACGACGGCCCACCTGGAGGTGTGCCGCTCGCCATTGAGGTTTCAGCCGCCCTTTTCAGTCGGGCGTTAGAAGAACGCATCAACGCAGCTTCGCGTGATCGCTCAGAATTACCGCCCATTCACGATTAATCCGCTGCCGCCATTCCTCGGACGGCAGGCTTCCTTTCGCCTGATAGCCGCTGCGACGATTGGTTTCAGCCACGATCGCTTCGCGCACAGGTTCGAAATCTCCCAGTTCCAGCCGCTGATAGAGTTGCTCAATCACGCCGACCGGATTGGCGACCAGCGACTCATACGTGATCGCCGCGAACCGGTTGCTGGGAAGATCTGCGGTGGCGGCAGCCAGTTTCGCCTCGAAGCGCGGGCGATCGCCGAGAACTGCCTCACGGATTGCGTCGTCCGGCGGGATCGGCCCCATGGCATAGGTCTCGAACATCTTGCGCCACATGCGAACTACGGATTCGAAGTTGGTCACCGGATCGCGAAGGATCACCAGATAGCGCGCGTCTGGAAGCAGTTCACGAAGCGTGCTGACCCGCGCACCATGTGTCGGTGATTTAAGAATCATCGGACGCCCTGCTCCCCGCACCGAAACGCCGGCTAAGAAATTCAAGAAAGCTTCGCGCCAGAGCCTCTCTTCCTGCGGTGAAAGATCTTTGGGATCGGTGAGCTTCAGCGCTTCCGGCAGGATTGCGGGCATCAGCAACGCTTCATAAGGAGAACGCGCTCCTAGCGATAGCAACGCGAACTCATCTTCCTGCGGCGAGGCGGCAGTAACTTCCATCTCGTCCATCGGACGCTGTGTAGTGGAACCTCCGCGCGCCAGCACCCCAGCTTCAGAAAAGAGGAAGTGATGCGGGTTCATGCAAGCGTGCGTGGTCGGATACGTGTAACGCTCGTCGAGACACAGCAGCTCATGCAGCAGCGTTGTGCCGGAGCGCCAGTAGCCCAGAACCACGACGGCTCCGCGGATGTTCGCCTGCGCGAGTTGCGGGCGGTTAACCGCCTCCTGCAACCCGGCCATCGCCGAGAACACAGATCCAGGCGCTAACGTCTGCCAAAGCAGCATAGGGCTAAGCCGGAGATGCCAGTTGCGGCGAAGTTGCCGCCAGGCGCCCGAAGTCAGATTCAGATAGTGTCGGCTCACGCGGATGTCCGCAGCATACCGGGGAATCGCGAATTGATCGCCGCCCGCAAGCTCATGGCCCGTTCAGGATGGTCTGCACTGCGGTCGACATCCCAGTTCTGCGCTTCGTTGAGTGGGCGAAGCACTCCCTGTTGAGACGAAAGGAGAACAACGTATTGATAACGTCCGTCAATTACTCCGACTGTGCCGAATTGCAGAGGTTTGAAGGTGCTATTTTTCTCCAGGTACTGACAGAACGCGAGTCCTTCGCCGCCGCCCTGATGATCACTGGTCAGAAGGGGAATGAGCGATTGGCCGGGCATCCAGCTCGGCTTCGGCAGGCCCGCAAGCTCGAGAATCGTGGGTGCGAGCGCCGCCTGGTCGGCGGTAAAGGAAACGCTGCGCCCTTGCTGCTGGTCCGGCGTACGGATGATCAGCGGAACGTGAATCACCGGACGCGTCATGTACTGCGTCTGGTGCTGGTAGATACCCCCCTCAAAGCTCTCCCCGTGATCCGCCGAAACGATCACTGTCGTGTTGCGCATTCTCCCGCTTTTTTCGAAAGCCGACATGAACGAGCCGAAGCAGCGATCGGCGGTCAGGACGAACTCGTCATAGCCCAGGCGGCGCAAGTCGACTTGGGGTTGCTGATCGGGCAGATAGTAGGGAACCCAACGGCGCGCTCCGTTATCCCCTTCATCTTCAAATTTCTTCAGGTCCGAATCCGGGAGAAAGGTCCCGCGCGAGGCCTTGTCGGGATGATAGGGAGCATGCGGTGTCATCACATGGATCCAAAGAAAGAAGCCGTCAGGCAGTTTGTCGAGCACCTTCTGCGCACGTTCGAAGCTCTCATGCGCCGGATATTCCAAAAACAGTTCCAGCGGCATTCCACCCATCAGGGGATTCCATGCGCTAAGCAGATCTTTGTATTCGTCGATGCGGCTTCCGACTCCCGAATCCTGATGCAGCGGCAAGGAAGCCTGCCACACACGCTCCAGCCCACCTTTCTGATAGGTCGGCTGCGGCATGAAGTCGTATTCGCTTCTCAGGCTGTTCATGAAGTAGTAGGCGTACGGATTCGACAGAAACGCGCCAGTGGCATAGCCGGCCGACCGCATCAGATGCGGCAGGCTCTGGTTGACCTGATCCGGCGGAATCTCACCCATCAGTTGAAAGACGCGGTGCTGCGTCGGGTAGAGTCCGGTCGCCATGGTTGCGACGCACGGCGTTGTAAACGTCGACGCTGAATAATAATTCTTGAAGACCGTAGAGTTGCGGGCGAAGGCGTCGATGTTCGGCGTGGTCGGCAGCCGGTAGCCGTAACACGACATGTCCTCCGCCGAGAGAGCGTCGAAGGTGATCAGCAGAATGTTGCCCTTGGGCCGCTGCGGAGCAAGCGCAGCCTTCACAATGGGAGTGGCCTTGCTGAGCGCGAATTCCGTGGCCACCAGTCCGGCCGCGCCGACGACGGTGGCAATGGCCGTGCGCCGCGTCATCTTCTCGGTCAGAAGGCCGTCGATGCTAGTAATCACCTGCCGTCGCGCCCGAGGAAGCAGCAATAGCGCGACGAAAACCATGGCGTGGATGGCGACTAGGGCGTCGTGATAACGGAGGATGGCGTCGACACTCCAGGAACGCACCAGGGTGGTTAGCGCGTATCTCGAGTCTACGTAGACCAGCAGGATGATGCCGACCTTGAAAGTCCACTCCTCGATCCGTTCGCGCGATGCCTCGAAGCACCACAGAAAAGGAGCAAGGATGGCGATGCATAACGTACCGGCTATGAGACCGGCGAGCGCAGCCGCGACGAAGCGCACCACCACTTCAAAAATCACCGCCGAAGTGCTGAGGTAATAGGTCCAGCCCTGGACCTCTCCCTGGGCGAGCGCCAGGGCTTCGGCAAAAAGCAGGCCGACGATCCAGAGGGTAACAAGCCGAAACCAGAGCGATGTAACGGCAATTCGGAAATCGCGTTTAGGCATCGCGACGAAGGCGCCGAGTGAGTGCACTAAAGCCCGCGGCAATCTGTTTTCTGAGGAAAGCAGCCGCGGCAGAGAGCATGATCAACAGAGGTGTAATGATCTGTGAAGCCAAACCCACCGCGTTGGGATCCGTGTATGCGTAAGCCGGAGTTGCGACCGAAACCAGGAACAGAGCACATAAAGCACACCCTGCAAGGGCAGCTGGAACGCGGTACTTCATCAACCCCTCCGGATCTGAGACTGAAGCGTAACCCTTTGAAAATTACGGAGCGAGTATAGCACGGAACTGCGTTTATTTTGTGCTGTTTCGGAACATCGTTAAGACAGCAAGCGCGTCGGCACAACAAATTTTGTTTTGGGACAAACCATCCCGGAAGCCGCTCGAGAAATCTCAGCAGAGTGCCCGGATCACCAAGCGTGATCTGTTATACATGATGGTGGTCATGCAAGGAACTCCGCTCCCATTTGCTTCCGACCTCGATAGGCGCCCGGCTTATGACGTCGCCATCATTGGCGGTGGCTTTTCCGGCGTAATGACGGCGGTACATTTACTTCGTCGGTGCCGCCCAGCGACGTCGATCCTGTTGATCGAGCGCGGCGAGCACCTTGGACGCGGGCTGGCGTTCGGCACGCACTCCGCCGAGCATCTTCTGAACGTTCCGGCCGGAAACATGAGCGCCTTTGACGACGACCCGGCGCATTTCCTGAAGTGGCTGCGGCGTCACAAAGATGCGGAGGTGTCTCCAGCCGCTTTTGTGTCGCGGCAGTGGTACGGGGAGTACGTTAACAGTCTGCTGGCGGAGCAGTTACGCCAGCCTGATCCGGCTTCGTTGCGATGCGTCCATGAAGAAGTGGTTGGGATCGAGCGGCTAGGCGAAACACTGCGCCTGACCATGACCGACTCGTCGCATCATGACGCCCGCCTTGTGGTCCTGGCCGTCGGTAATTTTCCGCCACCGGATCCGATGCCGATGCGCCAACTGTCCGATCGTCGCTATGCGCGATATGCGTGGTCGCCGGAGGCGCTAGATGGGATCGCTGATTCGGAGTTGGTACTGCTGATAGGCTCCGGATTGACGGCGATCGATCAGGTCGTGGCCCTGAATGGACGCGGGTTTCGCGGCACCGTCTACATGCTGTCGCGCCGCGGACTGCTTCCCGCCTTGCACCAGCCTGGAACGGCTTGGCCGACGGAATGGACTGCAGAACTGCCTGCTTCAATTAGGCCCCTGGTTGCCGAAGTGCGGAGACAAGTGCGCCTGGCGGCTGAGCGCGGCGTGGACTGGCGAGCCGTGATCGACAGCCTTCGTCCAGCGACGCAACGAATCTGGAAAAGCCTGGGCCTGGCTGAGCGGAAGAGATTCCTCCGGCATGTGCGCTGCTTCTGGGAGGTTCATCGCCACCGTCTGGCGCCCGAGGTCGGGCGAATGCTGGATGCACTTCGCCAGAGTGGCCGGTTGGTCACAAAAGCGGGTCGAGTGCTGGAGTGCGTTGAACGTGACGGTCATGTCGAGGTCTTGTATCGAGACCGAGAGAGCACCGAAACGGGGAGTCTACGCGTAGCGCGGATCATAAACTGCACCGGACATGAAACCGATGCTCGCAAAATTGATTCTCCGATTGTGAAGTCACTATTGGAAAACAACTTGGCGCGAGTCGATTCCGGCGCTCTTGGCTTGGACATCAGCGATGCTGGGGCGGTAGTCGACAGCTCCGGTCTTCCTTCGAAATCTCTGTTTGCGCTCGGATCGGTTCGTAAAGGATTGCTCTGGGAAAGCACAGCCGTACCCGAGATCCGTGTGCAGGCACGGGCGCTGGCAGAACGGCTAGCCCACGAGTTGACGACTGCCACCAGTCCATTCGAAACCGTTGGACCGCGGTCGTCCGGCAATAAGACAGCAGCCAACGGAATCGCCTGACCCGAGCATCCAGTTAAACGTGGAACTCACAACTTACGCAGAATGGGCTGTTCAAGCTTGGGCCGTGTTTTGGCGTGTCCATATCCGGCACAAATCGGCTAGTGATCGTAGAATGTCGACTAGCAGCCAGCGATCAGAGACCAGTCGCGGCTGACAATCCCGGGCTCAGGTTCGGCGCCTGCTGCGGCACGATTGGTCAAGCGGATAAACGGGCAGTCATTTTTAGGGACATGGGTAGCGTATCAATGTCACACCTCGACTCTCTTGAAGCGGAAAGTATCTACATCATAAGAGAGGTGGTTGCGGAATCGTCGCATCCGGCGATGCTGTATTCGATCGGCAAAGACTCCTCGGTCATGCTGCGCCTGGCGCAGAAGGCTTTCTACCCCGGCAAAATTCCTTTCCCGCTGTTGCACATCGATACCGGCTTCAAGTTCCGCGAGATGATCGAATTTCGCGACAAACTGTGTCGTGAGTTGGGCCTGCACCTGATCGCATACACCAATAAGGAAGCGGTAGCCGATGGCGCTAATCCGTTTCGTCTGGGGACCAGCCGCTGCTGCGGATTACTCAAGACCAAGGCATTACTGGACGCTCTCGCCATGAATGGAATTGATGTGGCGATGGGAGGAGCACGGCGCGAGGAAGAAAAGTCGCGCGCCAAGGAGCGGGTATTTTCGGTGCGTGATTCGTTGGGCCAATGGGACCCAAAGAACCAGCGCCCGGAGTTCTGGAATCTCTACAATATTCGCCTGGCCGGTCACCAGAGCCTGCGAGTCTTCCCGCTCTCGAATTGGACGGAACTCGATGTCTGGGAGTACATCCAGCGCGAGAACATTCCCGTGGTGCCGCTTTACTTCGCCGAAGAACGCGAGATGCTGGTGCGCGGCGATCTCCTCATTCCGATGGATCACCCCATGGAACTCCTTCCGGGCGAGGAGCCGCAGCGGATCATGTGCCGCATGAGGTCGCTGGGCTGCACTTACTGCACCGGAGCCGTCCGCTCCACGGCGTCAAACGTCGGGGAGATCGTCGAAGAACTGAAACTGGTTCGGGCCTCCGAACGCCAGAACCGCGTCATTGATCACGATCAGGAAGGGTCAATGGAGATCAAGAAAAGGGAAGGGTATTTTTGAGCACGCATCCTGAACAGCGAGATTTGTTGCGGTTCGTCACGGCCGGAAGCGTCGACGATGGTAAATCCACGCTCATCGGACGCCTGCTCTATGAAAGCAACGCCATCTACGACGATCAGCTCTTGTCGGTGAAGAAGGCGTCTTCCGCCAAGCATGTCGAACTCGACCTTTCGCTGCTGACCGATGGTCTGCGAGCTGAGCGCGAACAAGGAATCACGATCGACGTTGCCTATCGTTACTTCGCAACACCGAAACGCCGCTTCATTATCGCCGACGCGCCCGGTCACGAGCAGTACACCCGCAACATGGCGACCGGCTCGTCGACCGCGGAAGTCGCTCTGATCCTGGTAGACGCCAGAAAAGGCGTCTTGCGGCAGACCAGGCGGCATGCACTGATCGCTTGGATGCTCGGCATTCGCCGCATGATTGTTGCGATCAACAAGATGGATTTGATCGGCTTTGATAAGCAGGTGTTCGACTCGATTCAGAAGGACTTTGCCGAGTGCGCCACCTCGTTTCCAGGTACGGAGATTTTGTTTGTGCCGCTGAGCGCGTTGAGCGGCGAAAACGTCATTCATAGCAACGGCGTCATGCCGTGGTATGACGGGCCGTCTTTGCTCGAACTGCTCGAAACCATACCGGCAACCGCTCCCGCTTCGGAGAGCTTCCGCTTCGCTGTGCAGAGCGTGATTCGTCCGAACCAGGATTTTCGAGGCTATACCGGCCAAGTGAGTTCAGGAAGGATCAAGGTCGGCGACGAAGTTGTGTCTCTGCCCTCCCGCCAGCGTACGACCATCTCGGACATCGTTCTCCACACCCAGAATCTCCCGGAAGCCATCACGGGGCAGTCAGTAGTGTTGACCACATCTGAGCACATTGACCTAGGTCGCGGCGACATGCTCGTCAGTCCTGGCCAACTGGCTATCACCACGACCCGCATCACGGCGAAACTCATCTGGCTTTCCTCGACTCCTCTTCGCAAGGACGCTCGCTACTTCCTCAAGCACACGACCAAGACCGTCGTCGCCCGGGTCAGCTGCCTGAGCAATGTTTTGGACATCGATCTGTTCGAGGAGCGTGCTGCGGATAGCCTGCAGTTCAATGAGATTGGACAAGTAGAGTTCGACCTGCACACGCCCATCTTCTGCGATCCTTACCACCAGAATCGAGCCACCGGAAGCTTCATCGTGATTGACCCTTTGACGAACGACACGGTGGGAGCGGGCATGATCGTGGAGGCAGTTGCCTCCCGCACGGAAGAGGGACGCGATGAATTCACGGCGATTTCGCGGGTGGAGCAGAAGCGCGGGGTCACGGTCTGGTTTACCGGCCTGAGCGGCGCGGGCAAGACAACCATCTGCCGCGCGGTGGCGACTGAACTATTGGCTTCGGGCTTGCAGATCGAGGTTATCGACGGCGATGTCATCCGGAAACACCTTTGCAAGGATCTCGGATTCAGCAAAGAGGATCGGGACGAAAACATTCGTCGCATCGCCTTCGTCTCGAGGCTGCTCACCCGGAATGGAACGGTCGCGCTTGTGTCGGCGATCTCGCCCTACCGTGCCGCGCGTGATGAAGCTCGGAAGACGATAGGCGACTTTATCGAAGTCTTCGTGAACACACCGCTTGAGGTGTGCGAGCTACGGGACACCAAAGAACTCTACAAGCGGGCCCGTGCCGGCAAGGTTCAGGGGATGACCGGCATCGACGATCCTTATGAGCCGCCGCTATCGGCGGAGATTGTTTGCGATACGGACAGCCAGAGCTTGCGCGAGATTTCGTCCAGGGTGGTTGCGCATATTTTGGAATATCTTTCGTCAGGCAACGGCGCCGTACGCTCCGAAATGAATAATCAATCGTAAATGGATGGAGGTTCGTGACTCCCGCGGCCATCGGCAACAGGGTTCTCATCGGATTAGTGGTAGGAATTCTCGTGGGCTTGACCGGGGTGGGTGGCGGCATTCTCCTCCTGCCCATCTTCACCTCGCTCCTGGGCGTACCCCCGATTGTGGCGGTTGGTTCTGATGCGCTCGTAAACTGCGTGACCAAAATTGGCGCGGGGTTCGTTCACTGGCGCCGCGGCAACATCAATTGGCGATTGATCGTATCGTTGCTCTTCGGGAGCGTGCCCGGGGCGATCCTGGGAGTGTTCGTTCTGACCTTGCTTCATGCGCGGCACGGCGAAGGGGTCAACCATTTTCTGAAGATCATAATTGCGATCCTACTCATTATTATCCCCATCGTCTCGTTGCTGATCCGGAATTCTTCAACCTCGAACGCAGTACCTGCGCAAGGCAGAAGGACTAAAGATGACTGGGGCATCGCCCTGATTGGATTCGTCGTCGGGGTGCTTGTGGGGATTACCTCAATAGGATCGGGGACGGTCACCTTGATGTTGCTACTCGTATTCTATGGATATGCTCCGGCCATCCTGGTGGGCACCGACGTTGTGCATGCGTTGCTGTTGACGGGAGTAACGGCACTGCTGCAGATGAAGCTCGGCAATGTCGACTATCCATTGGTTGGATATGTCTTGATCGGCTCGGTACCCGGGGGCGTGAGCGGAGCCTATATCGCCAATCGCATCCCGTCGAAGCGGCTCAAGCAAATTCTTTTCGTGGCTCTAATCACATTCGGTACGCGGATGTTTTGGGAAGGGATTGTGCATGGTCAGTAGTTCCGAAGAGCAAACCTATCTCGACCGCATCGAGACCGCCTTAGCTGCGACCAACGGCGTAGCGAGAGATCTTGCTGGCTGCAGTATAGAGGTGGGACATAGACCTGAGGCTGTCAAGAACGCGGAACGGAAGATCAGTGATGTGCTCCGCGAGGCGTTGCTACAAGTGGGCGAGGGTTGGCTTTGCGAGGAGGACGCCGATGATCATTCTCGGCTAGGCCACGATGTGGCCTGGGTAATCGATCCGGTCGACGGTACGCAGGAGTTCATTACGGGGGTGCCAGAGTGGAGCATCTCCGTCGGTCTCGTAGTTGGAGGTAATGCAATCGCGGGCGGCGTGTTCAACGTGTCGACCGACGAACTGGTGCTCGGTTCGCTTAGTCTCGGGGTCACCTACAACAAGCGCCGGGTTCGCACCGTCGGCAAAGCCAGCCTGGACGGAGCTCTAATCCTGGCCAGCCGACAGGAAGTCAACCGCGGGGAGTGGGCCCAGTTCGAAGACAGAGGTTTTGCAATCCGGCCCATGGGATCGGTCGCATACAAACTATCGCTGGTTGCAGCCGGATTGGCCGATGCAACCTGGACGCTGTCGCCCAAGCATGAATGGGATGTAGCGGCCGGCGTGGCGCTGATCATTTCGTCTGGCGCACGCGTGAGCCTTCCGGGAGGAGCGCCGGTACGGTTCAACCAAAAAGAGACACTGCTTCCCGGACTGATCGCCAGCGGCGCCGGCATCTGGAGCGAGGTAAATTCCGTGATCGCCGAGGTTGCACCACACTCGGTCGGCGCCAGCTAGCCCGAGTTGTCTCAAATACCGCGGCGCTCACGCTCTCCCAATACTTGCCCCATTTAGCCGGAGTCACCAGGGTACATGGGAGGGAAGAGCGTGTCGGTCTTCACCTGGTAACCACCCATGGCCGACACCAACATCAGGGACGACGCGATACCAGACTTGGGACGAACTCTCGCACTGCGTGTGAACGTGCAGCTCTGCTGGTCGCTTGTTACGTGTTGTAGGTTTACACCGTGGTACGAAGGGCCTTCGCTCGAATGTTGAGAAGGGAGATGAGGTAGAGTGGGCCTTCAGGCTGATCGAGGAAGGTTTCAACAAGTTCCTGCGTCGCAACCCACGCATCAACCTCACGAATGTGTGGGCACCTGCACATGGCACAATCATTTCGAAATCAATCGTCGAACGACATGACCTTTCCACATCCACAACCCGGAAACAACCATGACAGGAAGGAATACAAACCGAGTGGCCGGAGCATAGCCTGGGAGCTTTCCAAACGGACTATAAATATAGCCGACGATTGGAATGGCAACGATGATGTGAATCCAGCGAAGGATAGTACGTACGGTGCCTGTATTCATGATTACCTCGAATTACCGCTGAGGCATGGGGCGGCCTGGTTATGTGAGCAGTGGGTGAAACTTTGAGCGGATTCTCAATTGCGCCCTGAAGGCGTGCTACACCCGAAGTCACTTCAGCAAAAGTTTAGACGGACCCCTATTACTCGGCGCCGAACTGTTTTGCGTACTCGGCGTGCAGTCGTTTCCAGCCGAACTTCATGGCCTCCGGGCCGACGATGCGCCCGATGGGAGTTCCGCCGAGCAGGTAATCCAGAACATCGAAACAGATCTGCCACCCGGCGGCGCCCATGGCGATGTAGCGGTGACCGATGTTTGTCCATAGCGTCAGCCGAGTGCCGCCACCAAAAGGTTCGAGTTCCCAGCGCATATTGAAGTCGCCCCACATGTACTCAAGCAGTTCGGGAACGTCGGCTCGCGTTATTGTGGTTTCCGTAGTACGCAAAGTGGGCGCTCCCACCGTCGTGAGTTTCACCGTGGCTCCAACCGTGCTCAGGTTTCCATCGGCGTCGAACGGCGCCCACTCACGGAGATGCGCCGGGTTGGTAATCGCCTCCCAAACTCTTTCTGGTGGATGGCGCAGCTCTCGGACGAGGACGAGGGTCCACTTCTCTCCGTCCTTTTGTATGTGTGCCGTGTTGGCCGGACCCGGTGTGTACTGCTCGCGATTCATCAACTGCTTCTCCTTAGGCAGTTTCCGGTTCGATCCTCCGCGCCGAAACCTGCCATCGAAAAGAGCGCGACCTTGCGGACAGTCTAAAGATCGCTCGTTTCAACACCAACCTTCAGCTTGACCAGCGCGCCAGTTGGGTCAGCTGAATGAGGTTCCCGCAGGTGTCTTTCAACATCGCAATGGTCGAGCCGGTCACGTCGGTGGGCGGCATGGTGAAGTCCGCGCCACGGCCCTTGAGGCGCTCGTAGTCGTCCTTGACGTCGTCGGTGAAGAACATGGTTGCGGGCTGGCCCAGTTGAAAGAGGGCCTGCTGATACGTCTTGGCGGCGGGATTGTTGTTCAGCGCCAGCTGCAACTCAGTGCCATCTGGCTCCTCGGGTGAGGCTACGGTGAGCCAGCGATACGGGCCCTGGCTGAAGTCGCCCTTTTTCACGAAGCCCAATACCTCGGTATAGAAGCGCAGGGCCTTTTCCTGGTCGTCAACGTACACGCTGGTCAGCTTGATCTTCATTTCGTTCCTCCTTTGCCGCGTTCGCGGCTTGGGCCGCGCCTTTTCTTGGCTGTAGTTTTCTTCGTTGATGTTGATCGATCCATGCGCTCAAGGTGACGCTCTAGAGCGTCGATGTGTAGGGACCAGAACCGGCGGAAGGGAGCCAACCAGGCTTCCAGCTCTTGAAGCGGTTCAGGTCTCAACCGGTAGAGACGGCGCTGGGCGTCCACCGTAGACTCCACGAAGCCGGCGTCGCGTAGCACGCGCAAATGCTTGGACACGGTTGGCTGCGACATACGAAGCTGGCGCTCAATCTCCCCCACTGACTGTTGTGACGAGAGCAGCAGGTTCAAGATTGCGCGGCGGTTCGGTTCCGCAACGATCTGGAAGACGGATTCCACAGTTATTCGTATACTCTAAAGGGTATATACGTGTCAAGGTATATAACCAGCAGAAAATAAAAAACGCGGAGTGCCCGTTCAGACTGACAAGTTGTACTGCGGGATGCTGAGACGCGCGCCCGCGGGCCTAAAGAGAGCACTGCTTTAGAATTCGGCTATTCCTTTGGCCGCAACGTCTGCAACTTCTTTTGCGGCTGAGGTTCAGGTGTTATGGAGCGTCTTTTTGAGCAAGCGCGTCAGCAGCAGCCTGATATTCCCGGGATAATTGCAGTCGTAAGCGCTCGGTTTGCTCGGGCTGGCGGGAAGGTTCATAGATACGACAGATGTTGACAACCTCTTCCAGGCTGGACAGGAAAGCCATGCACGGTTCGCACTCGCTGAGATGCTTCTGCATCTGCCGGCAGAAATCGTTCTCAAGAACACCGTCAATATAGTCCGATAGCCGAGCAAAAAGCTCGCGACAATGCTTGGCTTTCCGATGTACGCCGGCTGGCGGCATGACTACCGACTGCGGGCGCCCTGACAGGTGCGGAGCCAACTTTCTGCGCACGTGCAGACGGGCACGATGGAGACGGACTCGAACCGTGCCTTCGCAAAGTCCTGTTATTTGCGCGACTTCAGCGTGGCTGAGATTCTCCATGTCGTGCAATACCAGCACCGAACGATATCCAGGCGGCAACTCTTGCACCGCCTGCTCCAGAAGTTCGCGGGTTTCGCTGCTGACTGCCCGTTGCTCTGGGTTAGCTGATTTGGGTAAGGTTAGCTGCGCCAGTTCCTGCATATCGGGTATTAGCGCATCCAGCGATAGATCCAGGAAGGGTGCGCTCTGCGGCCGCCGCCGGTGCGCGAGACAGGAGTTTCGCGCAACCTTGTACAGCCACACCGTTAGCGCCTTCGAATTGTCAAAGCCATCGAGGTGGCGTACTGCCTTGATCAGGACGTCCTGCATGGTATCCTCGGCATCCTCGGGATGGCCACACGCCTTCATGCTGAAGGCAAAGACAGTGTCTTGAAGCAAGGCTAGAGCCTTCTCCAGCGAATCGGGTGATCGCTGACGATAGGCCTCGAGAGCCCGTTCTATATCGCCTCTCACCCGGGCAGAATATCGCGCCCAGGCGTTCTCGGCAGGTGACGAGCGTCACACACCTATCCGGCCGAAGGATTTCTCACGACGCCGGCGAATCTCTGGGTTCGACTGTAGCTTGCGACTCGTCGGCATGAGGCGGTTGAGCTTCGTTCTCAGCAGATTGGCCATCGAGGGCCTTCTCCCACTGCGATTGCTGCCGTTTGATCTCGGCCCACCACTTGAAGTGATGTCTGTAGGCGTAAAGCTCATCCACCATTCCCGTGATCATCGAATAGAAGGCAGGCCGTTCTTCCGGAAACACCGCTCCCATGTACACGTGGATCATCAGGCCCGATACCACTATTCCAGCCAGCAGGAAGTGCACCACCATGGTCCACTGCACCATCGTCGTCCCCAGGAGATGGAAACTCATGATCAATCCAGAAAGCATAATCAGAGGAATGGCGGTGTATACCAGCAGAGCGTACAGCTTTTGACCGGCGTTGTACGCTCCCTGGGGAGGTAGCGGAGAGTTCGACGGCTTCAGCAAAGCCGTTGCCCGCGCCTTCAACCAGGTGATGTCGTCACGATCCAGTGCGACCTCTTTCGCCAGCACCTCCGCGTGCAAAAAGTGCCGCCAGCCAAAGGTCACATAGACGGTGCACACCATGATCCAGGTCATGCCGACGGCAAGGTGAAAACGCAGCAGGTTGGCCGGCGAGCCAAACAGTTGTGCCATGAAAGTCAGGTACCACTGCGGCGCGAAGCGCAACGACGGACTGACCACCAGCGCTGCCCCGGTGCTCAGTTCAAGCAGCCAGACCAATGCATTGAACCAATGCAGGAGAACCACTGCGACCTGATGCTTTTTGATCTGCCGTTGCGCCATCTCCCGGGCCTGCTGGGGGGTGAGTGGCTGCGGGACAAATCCGGCGGAAGTGCTGGACATGTTTCTCTCCTACTCGTCGAACTGATGCTCGCCGACCGCGAGTTGCCGGAAGAAGGCCACGGCCTGCCCCAGGAAGGTTGCGCCCACCGCCAGGAAGACCAGCTTTTCAGCCACTGCTGCCCATACCTTGGCAGCTGCCACCGTATGTGGCGCGTGGGGAGCGAAAGTGGCGGAGGCCATTTCGATCCGCTCGGGACTGCCGAGGTAGTAAACATTGGGTCCGAGGGCTGCCGCGGCTGACTCGATCCGCTTCGCGCCGCCCCGGTAGACGGCGTTGAAGACTGCGCCGGAGGTATCTTCCAGATCGCCGAATGTTTTGGCGTTGGCGGGACAGGTTAGCACGCACGAGGGTAGAATGCCTTTGGCCACACGCGCGGCGCAGAAGTCGCACTTGTCCACTTTTCCTGCGGCGGCATCCAAGTAGCGCGCGTCGTACGGGCAGGCGGCAACACAGCTGCCGCAGCCGATGCACAACTCGCGGTTTACGCGCACTGTGCCGGAGCTGTCCTGGTACGTGGCTCCCGTTGGACATGCCGGCACGCATGTCGGACGATCGCAGTGGTTGCATTGCGAGACGTAAAAAGTAGATTTGAAATCGGGATAATGTCCTTCGGTCCCGGCGGGCCGCACCCGGGTACGCGCGCCGCCGATGGGCACTGCCCACTCAGACTTGCAGGCCACGGTGCAGGACTGGCAGCCCACACAGCGTTCCAGGTCAATCAACATTGCGTATCGAGACATCCTGCCGCTCCTATGCTCTCTCCGCCGGATGAATGCGGACGAAGTTCACGCGCATGCCCGTGCCTCCCATCAAAGGATCGATGGCGATTCGAGTCATCAGCGCTGTGTCCGAAAAGCCACGCTGGTAGGCCTTCTTCAAACCCGGCGCCTGCGCACCGAAACCGTGCACGGTGTATGCCACGTCGCTGCGCATGGTGGGAGTGGTTCGCAGGGTAATGACCGGACTGCGCATCCCATCCTGGTTCTCCAGGCTGACTTTTTGTCCGTCGCGCAAACTCATTCGCGCCGCGGCTTCCTGGCTGACCCACACCGGGTTCTCGGCCATCAGATCGTCCAGCCACGCGTTATTTTCGGTGCGCGAAAACGAATGCACAGGCGCACGGCCGTAAATGAACCGCAGGTAGCCGGGCGGCGGATCTTCGACGGGCTCATATTTGGGCAGAGGATCGAACTGCAGATCCTTGAGCACTGACGACAACAACTCGATCTTTCCGCTCTGCGTGGGGAATAGAGGCCCGTCGTTTTCGCCGCGGTCTTCGAGGTAGGGCTTGCCGGGGAACGAGACGGCGCCCAGGGATTTTAACTCGGTTTCATTGATTCCGAGAGGAGCGATCAGGCGTCGCAAGTGGTCGTCAGGGTCGCTCCAAGGGAAGTAGTCCGACAAGCTAAGCCGTTTCGCAGTTTCTTTCGCGATCCACCAGCCCGGCTTCGATTCATAAAGCGGAGACATTGCCGGTTGCCGGATGGCGATAAATGGACGTTTGGAAGTCGTGACCACGGCAGGCGGATCATAGCGCTCCAGATAGGTCGCTTCCGGCAGAACCAGGTCGGCATAACGTGTCTGCTCGACCGGCAACACATCCACCACTGCCATGAAGTCGAGTTTCTGAATCGCCGCCAGCGTCTGCCGCCGAGTGGGAATGCTCTCGAAGATGTTCTGTCCGTAAACAATCCAGCCTTTGATGGGGTAAGGATCGCCGCTAAGGGTTGTGGCAATCAGACCCTGGGTAAGTCCGTGAGCTTCCTCACTGGCCAGGGGATACAGACTTCCGACTCGATCGGCACGCGGCTTCTCCGTCTCCGGCATGGGCGGCAGATGGATCTTTCCGGTGACCAGCTTGGTGGGCAGGAAGATTCCTCCCTTGCGTCCGTAAGCGCCCAGCAAAGCGGTCAGGATCGCCATGGCCCGGCACCGTTGCGTGTCGTTGCCATACCAGCTCACATGTCTGCCGGGATGGATCGCAACTGCCGGCTTGCACGCCGCCATCAACCGGGCTGTGTCGCGAATCTGACCGGCGGGAAGATCCGTGATCGGGGCAGCCCATTCCGGCGTGAATGTCGCGACGTGACTTTCCAGCTCTTCCAGTCCTGTTGCATATTGATCCAGGTATTCCGCGTCGTAGAGCTTCTCGGTGAGCAGCACATTCATCCACGCCAGCAAGAGTGCGGTATCGGTCCCGGGCTTGATTGGCAACCAATAAGTGGCCTTCGCCGCTGCAGTGGAGAATCGAGGGTCAACCACAACCAGCTTCGCGCCTTTGGAGAGTCCCTCGGCGAAGGCCGTCACCTGCGAAGTAAATATGTTTTCCCCGATGTGGCTGCCGATGAGCACCATGCATTGCGACTCTTCCAGGTCTACTGGTTCCGGAGAGTTGACTGGCCGCCCGAAGGTGAGCTGGTAGGCAATGTCACGTGCCCCCTTGCATTGCGCGAAGGCGGGTTCAGCTGAGTTCGGCGTGCCATAGGCTTTCATCAGTGTGGCGAAAAAGCCGGAATGCACGCCGTGCGGAAACAGCGCCACGCTCTCCGGGCCATAGTTTTTCTTTATCTCCTGCAAATGAGTCGTCAGAAAATCCAGGGCTTCGTCCCATCCGACCCGGCGAAACTTTCCCTCGCCGCGAGCACCGGTTCGAATTTGCGGATATTTCAACCGGTCGGGGTCATACAGCAACGCCGTGCCGGCATTGCCGCGGGCGCACAATTTTCCCTTGGTGAGCGGGTGGCTTGGGTTCCCTTGCAGCTTCAGCACCTCGCCGTCCGCTACTTCTGCCATCACTCCACAACGCCAGAAGCACATCTCGCAGTTGGTCGCAATCTGCTGGACGCGGGTATCGCCTCTCCAGCCCGGAGGATGAACGTACGCGCGAGCGATGCTGGTCGACGTTCCTACGGCGGCAGTGGTCGCCGAGACCCTCAAGAAGTCGCGGCGCGACATCTGCGGAGTTCGGACGGTGGGATCATCTTTCGTGTGGTTACTCAATGACGTTCTCTCTTGGTCACGCCGGTTCATTCAGCGATCGGACACAGCGTTGTTCTTGTCCGGTGAAAGCTTGCCGGCCGCAGCAGCAACCTATCGCTACCACTGCGGCCCGCAATCGGAGATATAGGTCGTGCTTCCTTAGAAGCGCGCCATAAACCCATACTCGAACACGTTGGCATTCTGGTAGGTTGGGAAGCCTAAAACGGGATTAGCGCTGAGCAGTGCCGGCGCGCCCACGTTCCAGCCCGAACCCGAGTAGGTGTAGTTGTAGCGTTGATAGCCTCCTTTGAAGATGAAGTGATCGCTGATGCGGTGGGTGAGGTAAGCCTCGTAAACATCGCCTCGCGTCGCTGTCTTCGGCGCCAGGATGTCATCCTCAGCCTGGGCGAAGTTGAACCAGTATTTCGAGCCTTGATTGAACTCGAAGCCGATCTTTGTCCGTCCATCATTCTGCGGGAAGTTGAAGCGCGCACCCACAAAGAGCATTTCGCCGTTGTGGTTGACGGGAGTTTGGAAGGGGTCCGACAGAAGTCCGCCGAAGGGAGAGGTTTCTCCGTTGGGACGCGTACCGTCGAAGTTCATGCTGCCATAAATGTCGAATGGACCAAACCGATGTTGCAAGTTCAGACCGTAGAGGTTAATCGAGCCCAAGTTGGTCGAAGGGGTGTAACGCATAATGACCGGCGCATTAATCTGATCGCCGGTTACGGGGTTGGTGGGGAGAACAATCTGACCGTTGAAACCGTCGGTGACGTTCCAGGCATGCGCGATAGTCACCTGCACCAGACTGTGGTCGGTGCTGTACAGGTCGAGGTTCCCGCCCAGCAGTTGGACGCCCTTGATCCTGTCGGCCGGGGCCACCAGGTCTTGGCCGTTGCCATAGCCCTCGGTGAAGCCCACGCCCCAGCAAGCCCGCAACGTCATTTTGTCGCCGATGTGATAACCCAGAGTGGCGCCGTCAAACTGGTAGTCGATGAGAGTGCCGGAAGGCGTTCCTCCCCGCGGTTCGTCCGAGGAGTAGTTCAGCGGCGGACCATCGGTAGAGGGCCGGCGTCCGACGGACAGGTAGAAGTTGGAATCGGCGATGTGGTTCCAGGTGAAGTAAGCCCGCTCGACGTGGACGATGTCCGATCCCGGAACACTGACCGTGGTTCCGTCGCTGTACAGAGAGGTTGGCTGGCCGTCGAAGACTTGTACGCCGGTGGAATCGCCAAACACCTTGTACATGGTCAGTCGCGCCGCCACCGTGACATTGTCCGCAACCTTCGCGTCGAAGTTCAGGCGCAGGCGGTTGGTAAACATCGCGTTGTTGTTGGCGGCGTACCCCGGTACATAAGTTGCCGGCATCAGCATCTTCATTAATTGCTGCTGCATGGGGGCGGGGAATTGCGCCATTGCTGCCTTGAGTTGGGCAAAAGTCAGATTGCCGGTAAAGTAAAGGTAATCGCCGTATTTCTTCGCGACATTGCTGTTGATCTGATCTACACTCGTCGGCATCTGCCCCTGATTGCTTTGCATGAAAAACATCGTCTTTACGAGGAGGTTCTGCAACTGCATGCCATCGAAGTGATTGGGAATGTTGGCGGTGTAGCTGTAGCCCATGAAGCGGAAATCGCCGCTCCAGTTAAGACGGTCCAGTGCCGACTTGCGCTCGGACTGGTTCAGCCGGTTGTTAATGTCCTTCACATCGACGGTTGCATCCGAGGAATTCTGCTCGGCCAGCAGATGACTGCCTGCAGCCGCTTGACCGTCCCCATCTTTTTTCTCCTGCGCGGCCAGGCGGGTTTCCAGCGCGGTCACAGTTTGTTTGAGCTGATCGATTTCCTGGCGGAGTTCCGCCGCATCGTTGGCGTTGGCTGGACTCGGTGTCTGCTGGGCCCAGGATGCAAGAGCACCCAGCAGCATCATAGCCGCAACCATAAAAATAGCAGGTAGTTTGTGCATGTTTGTCCTCGAGTCGCATAAGGATGAATCGCGCTGTTGCCAATCCATAGTCGGTGCTTACCCGCAGGTAGCGGGCTGTTCGGAGTCAGCGGCATGATCGACGCAGAAGCGCTGGATAGCTTTGAGCTGAGTTGGACTTAGCTCCTCCAACAACTTCTTGCCTGACTTAGGCTCGACAGCCGTCTTATGCGCAGGGACAAGTTTGGTACTGAAGAATTTGCGCCATTGATCCTGCGTAAGGGTCATCGGGGTGTACTGCCCGTTCGGCGACCCTTTGTCGTGGCATACCTTGCAATTGGCCCGGTACAACAGTTTTCCATCCTGACCGCTGTTATCAGCGGCGGCAAGCGCCGCCACCAGGCAGGCAACCGTGAGAAGAAGTAAGATGAATCGCAATATTTTTGAAGAGAACATGTAGGTTTCCTTTTCGCATGCCGCAGATCATGCGGCATCGGATCGCACAAGCATCCGATGAACAAATTCACGGGAGTGAGTTCTGTTACAGTTTCGCGAGAAACTTTTGGTTGATTCCTTTTCTGGGAACCGGTGGGCTCGGAGAAAGGAAGATCGCGCCTGCCGGCGGCCGCATTCTGAGCGGATTTGGTTCTGCTGCCCCGAACAGCTCTGCGCATAGTCAGGCAAAGCTCCCATAGTGAGGAGCTGGTTTGTGCCTGGCTAGACAATATGCAGATGGAATTCCAGACAGGTGCTTCGCAGATTGGGAGCCACCAATGCGGATGTGCGGCGGGGTAAAGCGCAGGCTCGGCCCGCACCTCTTTGTACCGCCTGCTGCAACCGCGGTACAAACGGGGTACACATAGGGCTTACGTTATAGGCATCCGAGAATCAGATGACAAGGTTTCAGCAATCCCTGCAGGTCTTGCGCATCATGGAAACTCAGAACGGCATGCCGGTGGACCAGGGCTGCCTCGCAATGAGAAATCACCAATGGCTTCTCGTCTGCAGGCGCCAGCGAGAGTTAGCAGAACCGGAAAAGATGTAAAGGTTTGCCGAGCCGAATCCGCCGAGACACCGGAGAAAGGGGAAGGGCTGTCATGAGCAAGAGTAACTGGATGTCAATAGCAATGCTGGAGTAACGGAGGAAAGTTGCCGGTGGTGGTCGCGGCTTCCTGCACGCAGGGTGTCCAAGAGGACATATTGGAACATCTCGACGATGAACGTAAGGATCGACTAAAGTTTGTCACCATCATCGATTCGATCGCCTGGTGCAAAGATCTTCTGGCCTCACTGAGCATTCACAAAACGATTCCCAAAATCATCGTCCTCCCTACCTGTTCGACGAAGCACCTCGGCCTCAGTGAATCGTTCCTCGAAATCGCCAGCGCGCTAGCTGACAACGGCTGAAATTCCATTGGGTACGACTTGTTTCGGAACTGCTGGCGACCGTGGCCTGCTTCATCCCGAACTGGTTCGCTCTGCCACACGCGACACAGTCGTACAAATCCAGAGCTTCGGGGACGACGCCCGCTTCGCTTCTGCAAATCGGACCTGCGAACTGGGTATGCGCCAAACCACAGGCAGAGTGTACGAGTCATTTATTTACGCGCTTGAGGAGGTCACGCGTTTGTCTGGGTGACTCATCGATCGCGGCTCGAGCGCTTGTCGCGACGGAATTCGCTTCGCAAGTTTCTCGTTACTCCAAGTCGGCCTTGAATGCCTTAGCGATCGTCTTAACCGTGGCTGCGAAGAGCTTCTCTGTTGGCTCACGCCCGAGCGGCGCACGCATCTATCGAAAGAGGCAAGCGGCGGAAGGTCCGCCGCTTCATGTCTCTTAAACTATTGAAAATAAATTACTGGTGGAGGCGGCGGGAGTTAACTTTTCCGCCGCACTGAAAACAAACAAGTTGTTGATAACCAACGACCGCTACAACCGCCGAGGACGCAGAAGTGGGCATTTCGTTGCCCGTGTATTGCACACACGAAATGCGCGACCCTTGCTATCCCGCATTCGGAAAGTCATGCGTCAGTCAGTAGAGCGAATTTTCGCGGCTGGCGCAAATCAGATGATCCATCAATCGGCTGAAGCAGCCGAAGCCGTCCGGCTGGCGCTGACTGTTTGTTTGTGGGTTCCCGGCAGAAGCCGAGCGGAGTTCAAGATGAAGGTAAGCTCAGAGACCACATGGATGAATGCCGCAAATAGCGGGTTGAGCAAGCCGAACGCCGCCAGTCCAACACCGACGCTATCGACAGCCAAGGTACCGCCAAAATTCTGCATGATGATGCGGCGGCATCTACGGGAAATCCTGATAGTGTCCACCAGTCGAAGCAGATCATTTCCGATCAACATGACGTTGGCGCTCTCTCGTGCGACTTCAGTGCCCGATCCCATCGCGATGCCGACCGTTGCCTGCATGAGTGCTGGCGCGTCATTAATGCCATCGCCCACCATGGCAACCTTCTTTCTATCGGTGATGAACTGCTTGATGATTGTGTTTTTCTCATCTGGCAGAACTTCGGCGTAAATTTCGTCGATCCCGACCTCCTTGGCGATCGCGTCGGCAACTGCTCGGACGTCACCAGTCAGCAGCACAGTTTTCAATCCCATGGAGTGCAAAGCGTGGATCGCAGCGCGAGCCTCCGGGCGAAGTGTATCCGCAATCCGGATGGCCCCGACATACTGGCCGTTAGAGGCCACGAGTATCTCCGACGAGTGGTCGGTACGCGCCCCATGTCCACTAAGGTCAATCTGTTTCTGATGAAGGAATGCCCTGCTTCCTGCCAGTATTTCAAGGTGATCGAGAGAGCAGGAGATACCTGCACCGGGGATGTATTGGAACTCTTCCGGTGCGGTTACAGTCAGCCCGGCTTCCGCTGCTCTGCCGACAATGGCCTTGCCCAGGGGATGTTCGGACCTTTGCTCGGCAATAGCCGCAAGCTGCAAAACCTCCTCACCTGTGCGACCTTGCGCGGCGACGATCGACATGACCACCGGGTTGCCGAGTGTCAGTGTGCCGGTCTTATCGAACACGACGGTCTCCACAGAACTTAGCAGCTCCAAGTACAGACCACCTTTGATGATTGCGCCTTCTCGTGCCGCACGCCCTATTCCTCCTAGAATCGCGAGTGGTGTGCCGGCCGCGATTCCGCAGGCGCCTGCAACGATGATGACCGAGATCGTCGAGGTGAGATTGCGAGTGATGATGAAGGTGAGAACGGCGCAGCCGAGCGCAAACCAGACAAGATACCCGGCGAGCCGGTCGGCGGTTTTCTGGATGGGTGCGCGCGACCGTTCCGCTTCCTCAACCGCGTTCAATATCCGACCGAAAGCCGTATCGCGGCCAATCCGTGTTACTCGAATTTCGAGCGCTCCGGATTGGTTGACGGTCCCGGCATAAACCGAGGTGCCGGGCAGTTTCTCGACAGGAAGAGATTCTCCGGTGATCGTGGATTGATCGACAAACGAATTGCCGCCGATCACTTCACCGTCGACGGGTATGCGCCCTCCCGGATGAACCTCGATGATCTCGCCTGGATTGATGCTGTCCGTACTCAGCTGTTCAGTTCGACCATTTCTGCGAACCGTCACTTTACTTGGGAGCAGGTCCAAGAGGTCTTTGATCGCAGTGCGTCCGCGTCGGACTGTAAGTCCTTCGAGCACTTCTGCAATCAGGACGAACAGCACAATGATCAACGCGGTGAAGAACTGGCCGATCGCAAGTGCCGCCAGGATGGCGATGGTCATGGAAAGTTCCATCGTCATGCGCCGCTCCATTACGTTTTCCCATGCTTCTTTGAGAATGGGATAGATACCAATCAGCGCCCCTGCAATGCCAATGATGCTGACACGGGAAAAGGGCTCCCACACACGGAACCAGACCAGGGCGGCCGCCACTGCCACTAACGCGATTCGTATCCCGTCCTGCCACTCGAAGCCATGGTCATGAGCTTCGTGGTCAGGGTCATGAAGATGAGGCCCAGGATGGCTTTGCGATGGAGGGGCTTGGACGATGGTAGAGGCTATCGGCTGATCTTGCCTTGCAACTGACATAGTTTCCTCATTACTTCAAGTAAGACTTGGCGATGGTGATCACTTCTTCCACCGCGTTGCCCTTGTGTGATTTCCGTTTCGGCCCGCGCTCGACCAAATGAAACCGAATGTGTCCCTCTAGGACTTCCGACATCAGCCCATTGATCGAACCACGGCAGGCGGCAATCTGCTGAAGGATGTCCGTGCATTCGCTCTCGTTCTCCAGCAAGCGTTCAACCGCTTCGATTTGGCCGCGCAGCCTCCGAACCCGGTTTAACAGCTTTTCTTTGTTTCGAATTGTGTGTGCCATACTGGGTCCCAGTATATACTGGGGACCAGTATTAATTAAGAAAAAATGTCAATCGGAACGACTTGGCAAGTAGAAGAGACTGTCGATGCTTAGCACAAAACGAAAAGTCATTGCCCATGTGCTCGTCTGCCGGGGCTGCTGTTGCGGACAAGTCGAACGGGGGCGCCCCGAGGTGCCGGCAGAGTGGTTGAAACAGGAGTGGAGAAGACGGGGGCTGCTGAAGCGCGTTCAGTTGAGTATCAGCGGATGCCTTGGACCTTGCGATGTGCCGAATGTCGTAGCGATCGTCACGCAACAGAAAACCGTGTGGCTGGGAAATATCTCCAGGCGAGACCAGTATCAATTGCTGCTGGATTGGGCTTCGCGAAGCAAAGACTTAGGGCGCGCGGTCGAAATTCCCAAAGAGTTGACGCCTCACCTGCTCGAAGATCCCATATCAATCTGACTTTCTGTAGTTTTCATCTTTCAGCTAGCGGCATGGGTGGTTCGAACCCCGCGGATATCCGTCGCTTTTTTAGTACGCAAACCGAAACTGAAGCCCGACCCATCACTTAATCGGATTGTTCCTGCAGCGCGGCAGTCAGGAAGGAAAGCCTTCTGGAATTGAAATCAGCGGGCCTCAGCCCACTGATTTGCTGGTAAGTTGTTTAAAATTAACAGCTTGGTGGAGGCGGCGGGAGTTGAACCCGCGTCCGAAAATGCTGCTAGCAAAGAGCCTACATACTTAGTCACGTTCATGCGCCGGTGTTAGACGGCACTCTCGCCGGCCACGCTCAGAGCGGACAAGAAACGCAGCCAGCCAACCTGATGATCTCACCGCACGCTCACAGGTGGAGAGCGCTGGGCCAGCTCACTGTGCGACGCCCTTTCTCAGCCCATGAGCAAAGCCGAGGAGGACGGCAACTTAATTAATTAAGCTGCGTATGCCAGGTTTTGGTTGGCAATTGTGTTTTTGCACACGATTACGGATGCATGCACTCCGGTATGCCTCTTTACTGCAATCAATTCCGTCGAAGCCGTGACGCCCCCATGGTGGATTGCGGTCTCCTCAACTCTACCAGTCAGGGCAGGGAAGTCAACCGCTACCCACTTAGATGCGTCAGAAGCTGCGGCAGACTCTGGGTGCGTGTCCTGGCGTCAGATTCGGCGGATCTCGCTCACGCGGCTCTCTGGCAGCGACGGCTCGCTCAACTCCACCAGAAAACTGAATCGGACCAAGCCTTCATCGATATCGACTCCAAAGAAAACTTAGACTGACCTACTAATGTGAACGTAAGCGACTGGCCCGTGGTTTGACACCGGACGACAGCCGACAGGGACGGAAGCCAGAGGCTCAGTGATCGTTGGCCGAACGCAAGCCAAAAAACTCACGCTACCGTCAGCCCGCCACTGGGGAGCGATCGTGTAAGAAGAGGGGTGACACGGGCTGATCTCGACCGAAATGTGGGGGCGCGAAAGGCTCGCATGCAATGAAAAGCGGGCGCATCCACTGCGAAAACGCGAAGCAGTCATGCGCCCTGCAATAAATAACAGAAGCCAATGATTACTGGCAGTCTTTCCCCATGTCCTTTACGGTCTTCACGTATAGCACGGGTATCTCGACGGCGCTGGAAGCTGCGCCCTGGGTGGTAGTGTCCGAGGTTCTGGTGCCCGGTTTGCCGGACACCTGCACCGTATGGCCAACCAGTTTACCGAGCTTATTAGCTGCTCCGGAAAGCTCCACACTATTTCCATTCTTGTCATCGACCATGTAATGGCCACGCACGGTCTTCAGGCAGCCCTCTACCTGGTTTGGAGCAGGCCCCTTGTTCGACTGCGATTGCGAATATTGAGCCTGCAGCCAAACCGTAGAGGTGATTACCGCAAGAGCCAGAAGCAGAATCTTCTTCATGTGAGTCTCCTTAGCCATTCTGAAAACCCGAGACTAGATCCCTTGCCTCGGCGAATTCACTCGCTCAAAGCATGAGTGACTATCTATAGTCTCAAGCATATGCAAAAGCAAGGCGTTGCCTCAGGCAGCGGGGAAGCGGGGCTGGCACGGGCAGGTCTGGCGCTGGCAGCCTGGAGCGAACGCTGGTTTCCCGATCCGCTGGTTTTTGCGTTGCTGGGAATTCTCTTCGTCTTTCTTACCGGGATCTGCCTGCATGAATCGGCGAGTAAGCTTGCCGTTCAGGGTGTAAAGAATTTCTGGACGCTGGTGCCGTTCACCATGCAGATGGTGATGGTCATCATCGGCGGATACGTTGTAGCCACGACACCCGCAGTGAATCGTCTGATCGCCGCCCTGGCCAGACTTCCAAAGAGTGGCCGTGCAGCTATTGCTTTGATCGCACTGTTCTCGATGCTGACTTCGCTGATCTCCTGGGGCCTGAGCCTCATCTTCAGCGGGCTGCTTACTCGCGAAATGGCGCGGCGGGTCAAGGGAATGGACTATCGCGCCGCTGGCGCTGCCTCCTATCTTGGTTTGGGCGCGACCTGGGCGCTCGGCCTATCCTCGTCGGCAGCAATGTTGATGGCGACGAAGAGTGCCATTCCTCCGGCACTACTCGCGGTCTCGGGAGTTATCCCACTTCGTCAGACATTATTTTTGTGGCAAAGCATGGTGATGGCGGCGGTGTTGATTGTGGTCTCGGTGGTGGTTGCTTATCTGTCAGCACCGTCGGCGGCAACGGCGCGCACAGCCCAGGATTTCGGAATCAGCATCGAAGCCATTGCCCGTGTCGACGAGCCTCGTACCAGGCCGGGAGAGTGGCTGGAATATAGTCCGCTGTTGACGCTCTTTATCTGCGCGCTGATCGCCTGGTACCTGATCGACCTATTTCGCAGCTCGCCGCAAGGAGCCTTGGCTGCCCTCGACCTCAACACGTACAACCTGATCTTCATTGCTGCCGGCCTGCTTCTACACTGGAGACCTCGACGCTTTGTCCGCGCTGTTGTCGAAGCTGTACCTGCCACCAGCGGCGTGCTCATCCAGTTTCCGTTTTACGCCGTGATCTTTGGGATGATCGTCGGTACCGGCATCGAGACTTGGCTTGCCGGCTTGTTCGCTCGCTTCAGCAGCCACGGAACCTATCCACTGCTGGTGGCCCTGTACTCGGCCGTGCTGGGGACGTTCGTTCCTTCCGGCGGCAGCAAGTGGATTATCGAGGCGCCCTACGTTTTGCAGGCTGCCAATCTCCACCAGGTACATCTCGGGTGGGTGGTGCAGATCTACAACGCTGCCGAGGCATTACCGAATCTGGTTAATCCGTTCTGGATGTTGCCGCTGCTTGGGCTTCTTAGGCTGAAGGCGCGAGACATAGTGGGCTACACTGTCCTGCAAATGATGGTGCACATCCCTATCGTCTTCTTCCTTTGCTGGTTCTTTGCGCATTACATCGCGTATGTTCCGCCGCTGAAGTAAGGGGCAGTGCTCCGCGAATAACGGTGGAACGCGACGGCTGCTATGATGGCCCTCGCGCAATAGCCTAACTATGGACAAGAACGTCTGGCACAAGCGAATTCAACGTGCGGAAGAACTGAGCGAACGTAAGTCTTCGGCCCACGAAGTGCTCAGTTTTTATCGGCATATCCTCGACGTGCAGGGCCGTATCTATGAAGGCATTGCGGCTCAGCCGCCCGTGAACGCAACCGCAACCGTTGATAGCGCTCTTGGCAAACGGCTCGATCCGGATGTCGCGATGCGCTGGCTGCCGTCGGTTCTGCTTATTGCCCGCCAGTATGGCCCCGCGAAGCTAGCTGCTGAGGCCGAGCGCCTTGAATCCGCCGGCTCGGCGCATCAGCGCCAGCTGGTCGCGGGCTACCAGGACGGCGAAGAGGCCGCCGACGAGGCTGAGCTTCTCTTCGCCCGTGTGGTCTGCCAGCCCATTGCCGAATTTCTGGCCGCCCAATCCGAATCCTCTACCGCGGGCTCCGAATCGAAGTGCCCGTTGTGCGGCAGCAAGCCGCAGCTCGCCGTGCTCCGTCCCGAAGGCGATGGTGGCAAGCGTCATTTGCAGTGTTCGTTCTGCCTGACCGAATGGGAGTTTCGGCGGGTTTTGTGCCCAGCGTGCGCCGAAGTTGACTACGCCAGACTCCCGCGATTTTCTCCAGAAGAACCGAACGCAGTACGCGTGGAAGCCTGCGACACCTGCAAGTGCTACCTGAAATCGTTCGACATGACAGCAGACGGATTGCTGGTTCCTGAAGTAGACGAGGTGGCTACGATTGCGCTGGACCTGTGGGCGGCGGAGCAGGGCTACCGTAAGATCAAGCCAAATTTAATGGGATTTTAACAATTGAAAGCGCGCCCCTATATTTCTTTGTTGTGACACGATATTGGGTTTGACCCGTTTCACTCCCCGGGTGTACGCTCCTTACCAATTTAATTGCGATGTGGGCTCGTAGCCGTAGCTCCAGCGGCTCTCGACATGACAAACCGCATTCCGCTCTCGCTTTCTCGTTCGAGCGTTTCACCTGCGCTCAATCCCGAATCATCTTTAACACTCACGTACCTGTCGTCATTCCGGGAGGTCCAACTGATGGATGTCTCTAGACGTACGTTTTTCAAGACCGGCATAGCCGGGGCGGTGGGATTCACGGTCTTCGGTTTCGATGTGCAGCCGATTCTGGCACAGGCCGATAGCCTGAAGATCTCTCGCACCACCGAGACGCGCAGCACCTGTCCTTACTGCGCGGTGAGTTGCGGCGTCATCATCCACACCATTGGCGACAAGGCGAAAAACGTCACGGCGCAGGTGGTGCATGTGGAAGGCGATCCCGATCATCCGATTAATCGCGGCACGCTGTGTCCGAAGGGCGCTTCTCTCCAGCAGGACATCCAGAATGATCGCCGTTTATTGAAGCCGCAGGTACGGCGGCCAGGTTCAGATCATTGGGAAGACATCTCCTGGGATACCGCAATCGACGAGATCGCGCGCTGGACCAAGAAAACCCGTGACGCCGGCTTCATCGAGACCGACGCCAAGGGCAATACAGTCAACCGTTGGGAAACCGTCTCTTTCACCGGCGGCTGCACCGATACCAACGAGTTCAATTACCTGGTTGTGAAGACGATGCGTTCGATGGGGGTGGTGCGCCTGGAAAACCAGGCGCGGGTTTGACACGGACCCACGGTCTCAAGTTTGGGACCAACTTTCGGACGCGGGGCGATGACCAACGGCTGGGTCGACATCAAGAATGCCGACATGATGTTGATCATGGGCGGTAATCCGGCTGAGAATCATCCTTGCGGATTCAAATGGGTCGTGGAAGCCAAGCGCAACCGCGACGCCCACCTGATCGTCGTCGATCCGCGCTTCACCCGCACGGCCTCGCAGGCCGACCTCTTCCTGCAGATTCGGGCTGGCAGCGATATCGCCTTTCTGGGCGGGTTGATTAACTACGCCCTGGCTAACGATCGTGTTGCCCATGAGTACTTGGTCAACTACACCAATGCCGCGTTCATCATCAAAGACGGATTCAAGCTCCCCGAGGACGGGCTGTATTCCGGATTCGATCCGGCGACGAAGACATACGACAAGAGCACTTGGAACTACGAGGAAGGTGGCAACGAAACCGGCAAAGCGGTCGCGGTGCCGGTGAACGAGGCGCCGGCAACCCAGGGCGCTCCGAAAGCAAACCAGCCTCAGGGAGCCGCTCCGGCGGGACAGCAGGGAAGCAACACGCATAATCCTCCCGAGGGTCAGGGTTACCAGGCGCAGGGCCCGGCCGGCGCAAAAGGAATGGGTGGCGGCCCGATTCCGCCTCCGTCATTGCCTCCGAACGTCGCCTACGATCTGTCACTGCAAAATCCACGCTGCGTTTACCAACTCCTGAAGCAGCAGTACTCGCGCTACACGCCCGAGATGGTTTCGCGAATCACCGGTATTCCTCAGGATCAGCTGCTGAAGGCCTGGGACCAGTTCACGTCGATCCGCAAAGGGGGCGATATGAAGAAAGTCGCCACCATCATCTATGCGGTCGGCTGGACGCAGCATACCTTCGGTACGCAGATCATTCGCACCGCAGCGATGATCCAGTTGCTGATGGGTAACGTCGGACGAGCGGGCGGCGGTGTGAACGCCTTGCGCGGACACTCCAACATTCAGGGCGCGACGGATATGGCCGGAATCTTCGACATCCTGCCCGGCTATCTGAAAATGCCTACCCCGGCCGACAAGGACCTGAAGACTTATCTCGATCGCACAACTCCGAAACCTTCCAAGCCGGGCGAGTGGGAGTCGTTCAATTACTGGTCAAACACGCCGAAGTTCACTGTCTCCTTTTTGAAGGCGCTTTACGGAAACTCAGCGACGAAGGACAACGATTTCGCATTCCACTATCTACCCAAGATCGATCGCAAGTATTCATGGGTTGAAAACTGGAACGACATGTATGAAGGCAAGGTGAAGGGTTTCTTCGCCTTCGGCATGAATGGCGTGATGATCGGCCCAGATTCGAAGAAGAACATCGACGCCCTGAAGAAGGCCGACTTCCTGGTGGTCTGTGAAATTTATCCCGACGAAACCAGCGCCTTCTGGGAGGCTCCCGGCACCACGCCCGAGGAGATGAAGCAGATCAACACCACGGTCTATCGCCTGCCAGGCGCAGGTTTCGCCGAGAAAGACGGGACCATGGTGAACTCGGCGCGCTGGCTGCAATGGAAGAATGCGGCTGTGCCGCCCCCAGGGATTTGCCGCCTAGATCAGGACATCTTGGCGCAGATCTTCTTGAAGATTCGCGAGCTCTACAAGAAAGAAGGAGGTAAGTTCCCCGATCCGATTCTGAACGCAACGTGGAGCTACACGATCCCGGATCACCCTTCACTGGCAGAGATTGCCAAGGAGATTAACGGCAAGGCACTAGCGGACATCAGCGACGAGAAGACCAACCTCTCTCTGAAAGCTGGCCAACAACTGCCGGGCTTTGCCGCGTTACGCGATGACGGCACTACCTCGTCAGGGAACTGGCTCTACTGCGGATCCTGGACCGAGGCCGGCGCATTAATGCAGCGGCGCGCTACCGACGACCCTTCCGGCCTGGGTATTTATCCCAACTGGGGCTGGTCATGGCCGATGAATCGACGCGTGCTGTATAACCGCGCCTCCTGCGACCTTGCCGGAAAACCATACGATCCCTCGCGCAGGCAAGTGTGGTGGAACGAGACCTCGCAAAAGTGGGTCGGCAATGACGTTCCCGATTTCAAGCCCGATTCCAAGCCAGAAGAGCACATGGGTCCCTTCATCATGAACCCGGAAGGCATTGGGCGGATCTTTGTTCCCCTTGGAGCCGTCACGGATGGCCCGTTCCCCGAGCACTACGAACCCATCGAGAGCCCCATAGCGAATCCGTTGCATCCCGATCAGTCGAACAATCCTGTCGTGAAGAAATTCAAGACGGACATGGACAAGTATGCCAAGCGCGACGAAGGCTACAACCTCGTCTGCACGACATACCGTTTAACCGAACACTATCACTACTGGACCAAGAACAATCCGATGAACGTCGAGCTGGTGCCGGAGCCGTTTGTCGAGATTCCGGCCGAACTGGCTGACCAGATGGGCATTCGCGGTGGTGAGAAGGTCAAGGTGAGCAGCATTCGCGCCGACTACATCGCCAAGGCGATGGTGACCAAGCGCATCAAGCCGATGATGGTTGACGGCAAGAAGACATATCAGATCGGCATTCCGATTCACTGGGGTTTCAAAGGCATCTCGGAGAGCGAAGGCCGCACCTCCCTGATGCCGGCGAACCGGCTGACGCCTACGGTTATCGACCCCAATGCCTACACGCCGGAGTTCAAGGGATTCCTGGTGAAGTTGGAGAAGGTCTAGAGGAGGCACGAGATGGGTGACCGCGGAACATTACGAGTCCAGCAGATCTCGGCGCATCCCGGGCCGATTCCCGGCGAGGGCACGCAGCGCCAGGACAAAGTCTGCAAACTCATCGATACCACCACCTGCATTGGCTGCAAAGCTTGCGAAGTCGCTTGTGTCGAGTGGAACGATATGCCGTTCCAGGAGACGCACTTCGACAACACCTATCAGACGATGCCCGACACGGACTGGAATTACTGGAACCTCATTAAGTTCAACGAGGACGAGCATGAGGACGGCAGCTTCGCCTGGTTGATGCGCAAGCATCAGTGCATGCACTGCGCCGACCCGGGATGTTTGCGCGCCTGCCCGGCCGACGGTGCGATCGTGCAATACTCCAACGGCATCGTCGATTTCCACCAGGAAAATTGCATCGGCTGTCAGTTTTGCGTCTCCGGCTGTCCGTTCAATATTCCGAAATACAACGAGAGCACGAAGAAAGTTTACAAGTGTACGCTCTGCTCTGACAGAGTAGGAGCGGGTCTGGAGCCCGCCTGCATCAAGTCCTGTCCGACGGGCTGCCTGCACTTCGGCACCAAGGACGACATGAAGTTCCTGGCCGAGAAGCGTGCGAACCAGTTGCGTGACGTCTACGGCTTCAAAGATGCCGGCGTCTACGATCCCGCTACGATTGGCGGCACCAGCGTGATTTATGTACTCCATAACATCAACAAGCCCGAAGCGTATGGCGACCTTCCCAAGGAGCCGCGAATCTCGCCGGCTTTCACCATCTGGAAGGACATCTTCAAGCCAATCGGATTGTTCGGGGCAATGCTTGGATTTGTGGGTGTGGTGATGCACTATATTTTCGAAGGTCCGTTGCGGACACAGCCGACTCCCCCGGTGAAAGAAATCGTGCCGCCAGCAGCGGGAAGGGAGAACTAGGATGGCGACCTCCGCCGATCGTTTCGTTCATCGTCCCAACGCCATCGATCGCCTAGGCAAGACTGTGATCTACGCCGGCGAGTTAATGCGTCATCCTGTGTACACCCGTTTTCTGCATTGGATGGTCGGCATCTTCTTCTTTCTCGCTCTGCTGTCCGGATTCGGTATCTACCTGCCCTGGATCTTCCGTTTCTTCACCCCGCTATTTGGCGGCGGAGCGATGACACGTTTCCTGCATCCCTGGTTCGGCCTGGGCTTCGTGTTCTTCTTCGCGCTACAGGCGATCAACTGGCTGGGGGTGATGAGATGGACGCCGGGCGATTCACGCTGGATGAAGCACATTCGGGCGTACGTGATTCGCAGCGATTCGACGGAATCGCCGGAGACCGGCTTCTTCAACGGCGGCCAGAAGCTGATGTTCTGGGAAATCGTCTGCGGCTCTATCGCTTATCTGATTACCGGCGTCATGATGTGGTTCCCGCATCAGTTCGGACGCATCCTGGTTTCCATCGCCTACGTCATTCACGACATCTCGGCCCTGATCATGCTCTTCGGCATCTTCTTCCACATCTACCTCAGCACCTTTGGTGAGCCGGGCACGATCCAGGCGATGACGCGTGGCACCGTCAGCGAAGCCTGGGCATGGACGCATCATCCAGCCTGGTTCAAGGCCGTAACCGGGCGAGATGCGAGACAAGCGCTGGAAGAAGAGAAGAAGTCGCCGCGCATCGTTCAGGAGCCACCTACGCTCTAAGGGTCTTGGACAGATCCCACCGATTCGGGACGGACGTTTCCCGCGACGGGAAAGGCTTTCCCTGACGACGAAGGTCGCATGACGCGGTTTGCGTCAGCGGCCCGGAATGAGCCGTAACGGCCCCGTGCCATCACAAGATCGGCCGGGCCCGAAACTGTTTTGAAGCTTCGGGATACAAGTGAAACGCGGGGCCGCTGCACTTGGGGCGCCGAGTCTTGCTGGCTAAGCCTGGTGTCGATCAGCGGAGTGCTGGTTCCCAGTGTCAAATCGTCATCGAAGGTTCAGGCGAGGCCGCCCGGATCCGCTCACCCATAGGGCATAAAATCTCGCTGTACCTCTTTGCGAATTCTTGCTTTCACGATACAGTTATGAAATCTCAAAGTGCAAGAGTGGCTCCCAGTGACGTTCCTTAGAGCAGTGGGGAAGACCGTGGCGACCGATACCCAAATTCCCGATCACTACGCGCACCGTCGCAACTATGACGGTACGCTCGATTCCATCTGCAAGTTGTGCTACCTGACGGTGGCTCGCGCCTATCGCGAGCTGGACCTGAATCACCTGGAGTTGCGGCATGTCTGCCAGCCGATCGAACGCCGGCGTGCGACTCGAATTGCGCATCGGGTTTTCGACTGCGCCGCCGAGCGTCGGAGCGGCTAGCAGCCATTCAACACCACGCCTGGTTTCGACTGCGCAAATAAGTTGGGCATCCTCGTTTGAGGATGCCCAAAGTTTTTACGACTACAGAGTTTCGCCTTAGTTGCAGCCGGAGAACTTCGCCGAAGCGATCTGCGTGCTCCAGTCGAACTGCTGCGTAACCATGTAGTATTCGGTGGTGTACCAGAACGTGCAACCGTTCATGCCATCGTTGGTATCGATACGCATGGAGCTGTAATCGCCCCAACGATTGGCGGTGCCAGGCTGCGAACCGGTGCCGTTGACAACTGAGACTTCAGGTTCCAACGTGCCCGCGGTATCGTTGACCACTCGGCCAGCGATGGCGATGGACGGGTAGGTCGGGGTGCCACCGGTGCAGGTGCTACCGCAGGACTTGCTGTAGCCGACGAGCATATCGCCGACTTTGTCGCGAGCGACAGAACCCATCCAGCGGTAAACTCCATCCGGAGAGTAGGTGCCCTGCTGGAAAACTGCCAGCGAGGTAACCGGAACTGTGCGGATCGGAGCGGTGATTTCCATCCAGCGAACACCGATCTGGCCGCCGGAAGCTTCAACGTCAAAGTCCACCATCCAGTGCTGGACCGAGCCTGCCGGAGGTGTGTGCGGGCCGACGTGCGAGGCCGGCTGGTCGACCCAATAAGCGAAGCGGTACATCAAGCGATCGCCGAGAGAGTCAACCCGGTCGGAGATGCCTTCCTGAGGAACGCAGTCGCCGCCGAAGTTGCCACTGCAAGACCCGGCGTAGGTAGCCACGGCCAACAACTGCGAGTTGTGGTCGCCGGTGAAGCTCGCGCCCTGGCTCCAGTCGTTCGGATCGTTGATGTGGGCGGAGTACAGAGAGAGGTGTGAGTTGTCGACATCGCCGACGCTGCCGATGGCGAAATGATCTTCGCCGTTCGGAGGAGCGGTGACGGAGTCGCGGTCAGCCGGCAACAGGCTGTCTTCAGTGTTCGAGTACTGGTGGCAAATCTGCTCGGCGCTGTGATCGCCCGCCAGCAGCTTGCTGCGGTTGTAGATGCACATGACCGGACCTTGGAAGCCGCTGCCGCCAGGACCGAAGTTGTTCCAGGTCTCAGCCCAGTCGTTAACCCAGGCGCCCCACTTGGGGTAGTCCGGGAAGCCGCTGTTGACTACCGGGAACTCATACAGGTAATAGCTGCCGGTTGCGTCGTTGGTTTGCGAGATGGCAACGCACACACCGTAGCTGCCGCTGAACACGTTCTGCGTCAGCAACCAGCGATGGGCAATAACGTCCCATTGCGCGATGATGTCGCCATCGTTGTTGCTAGCGCAAATTCCGCCCAGCGAGCTCCACAGCGTGTTGCCTTCAATAGCAGGGCCGCAGGCATAGGGAGAGCTCTTCGAGCAGACAGTGTACGAGACGTTCACCCACTGAACGATCTGGGTGTCACCAACTGCCATATTGGTATCGGGGGGCGCGTCAGGCACGGTGTAGTTCGGAAAGCCGTTGCCTACGCCCAGAATGTTAGCGCCGATAGCGTAGTTAGCAGACGGGGTGATGTTGCGGTTCTGTTCCACCGGATCGACCACCGACCCTGTCGGATTCTTCGGGATGCGCCGAACCGGGTTTGCCAGGTGAAGGCCATATACCGGCGGCTGCTGCATTTTGGCCAGGTCCCGCAGTGGCGGTGAGATGGCGAACCGTGTGGCATGTTGAATGTATGTGTTGTTTTCCTGCGCGGTGGCCGGCAGCGAGCACGCAATGAGACAACCCATCGCGACCAGCATGAGCCCCGTCATTTTACGACTAATCATTGTTCCCATTCTCCTTTTTCCATCCTCCCCCGCGGCGCGTTTCGATGACACCGTGCGCGGAGAACGTTCGCGACAGCAGCTTGTTATTGGTTAACGTTCGATAGGAACGGACTGCAACGTATCCTTAAGCGTTTGTAAAGTCGACGCAGAGCCTTTGGCAGGTTCTAGAACTTTTATCACACGCCCCCCTGCCGTGCAACTATTAATCACGTAGTACATAAATTTTAATCACGTAGTACATAAAATTGAAACCGGAATGAAACAAGCGCCTGCAGCCCAGTCTGGCCTGCCTGCGACACTATCTGTCTTAGGAAGTTACTTTGGTACCCTTGTTCCCCAGCCCTCCTGTTTACTGTTCTGCACGTACAGTTGAAAGCACTCGACATTTGCGCCGCGAAGGAAGCAGGTTTCAATTGACAATCACCGATAGGCCCCTTAGCCTGTTCGCACGAGGAATTGCCTTGATCCGGACTTCATCTACTCATTTGGGCCAGCAACTTATGCTGGGGCCGCTCGAAATCCAGGTCATGGAAGTGGTCTGGGGCAGCGGCGAGAGCAGCGTGCGGGACGTAGTCGAGAAGTTGGACAGCAAACTCGCCTATACCACCGTGATGACAACGCTCGACCGATTGTTCAAGAAGGGGCTTCTGAATCGTCACAAATCGGAGCGGGCTTTTCTTTACACCCCGCGACTTAGCAGCCAGGATTGGGAACGCAGAAGGGCCGGCGATCTGGTGGCTGGCTTTCTGGCGGGACCGGAACCCTCACGCGACCTCTTGCTTTCTTCCCTGGTGGACGCCGTCGGCCAGCACGATGCGGTGTTGCTGGACGAACTGGAAGAGAAAATCCGTAACAAGCGCCGGGAGCTTCTGAAGGCCTCGGAAAAATGAACCTCCCATACACCATGCGGCTGCTCTGCCTCTGCTGCGCGTCATTCTTCATGATTCACCTCGCGCTGGCATTGGCTGCGCGCTTGAGCGCAGGTACGGCTCTGCGGATCGCGGAGCATATGAAGCCTGATTCGGCTGCCCGCTTTCTGTTCGCTCTGCGCATGGCGCCGCTGGTGTTAACGCTGTTCGCCGTTCTCGCGTTTTGCATTCCCAGCTATCTCTGGCTGGAGCCTCAAGCGACAGGGGAGAGGGTGGGCTTCTTCTGCGTCCTTACAGCCGTCCTGGGCGCGGCGGTTTGGGTGCTCTCGCTGTTACGGGTAACGGAAGCCGTACGCGGCACTAATCGTTACTTGCACGAATGCGAGCGGCATGGCCGAAAGGTCAAAGTGCATGGAGCGGACGTTCCCGCCTTGTTGCTTACCGACAAAGCCCCGGTGCTGGCAGTTGCGGGGGTTTTTCATCCGCAGCTGGTCATTTCAAGACGCGTGTTGCGCGGACTTTCCGCCGAACAACGCGCCGCAGCCTTGAGCCACGAGCGCGCGCACTGTACCTCTGGTGACAATCTCAAACGTTTCTTGATTCTGCTTGCTCCCGAGGCGTTGCCTTTCCTGCCGACCTTCCGAAGCCTGGATCGCGGCTGGTCGAAATTCACGGAGTGGGCTGCCGATGATCAGGCCAGCGCCGGAGATCCGCAGCGCGCCTTGTCGTTGGCGGCTGCCCTGGTACGAGTGGCCAAGATGGGATCCAAGCCGCGGCTGGGCTATCTGTCGTGCTCGCTCGTCGGAGGGAATCAAGAGCTCTCCGAGCGCGTCGACCGCCTGCTTCGTCCTCAGCCCAAGCCTGAAAAACCGGTGCGGGAGGTGGTTGCCTTCCTGAGCAGTGTGACCGCCCTGAGCGGTTCGGCTGCGGTCATCATGATCGTCTGGCCCGGCAGCCTGTCTCTGGTCCACCAGGCACTCGAACATCTCGTTCACTGATCCCACGCAGAGCTTTATTTTGAGGCGATCGCGGTTCCGATCGCCGTTTGTGTTTTAGCCTGCCGCGTGTCGCAAGACCCCATAGAAGTCTTGCAGCCCGTTGAACATGATCTGAATTCCGATACAGAGCACCAGGAAGGCCGACAGCCTTATCAGGATGCTGGTTCCGGTTGGGCCAAGGAACTGCTGCAGGCGTTCAGAGAACCAATAGCACAAAAAGATCGTTACACCAATCAGAGCGATTCCAAGGACTGCCGTGAGAGCGTTAACGATCAGCTGCAGATGGCGCTCTTCATGTAAGTTGCTGCCCAGCGTCAGCGCCACGGCAATCGAACCCGGCCCCACCGTGAGAGGCATAGTGAGTGGGTAAAAGGCCAGCGAGTAAATTTCGCGAGTGTCCGTATCCGACGGCACGATGCGCTCGCTGATATCGTTTTTCCGGTTGAGAATGGTCCAGCCGGCGACGGTGACCACCAGCCCGCCGCCCACCTGCACCGCCGCCAGGCTGATACCAAAGAATTGCAGGATGTAGCCGCCGATAAACAACGATGCCACCAGCAGCGCTGCGCCGTTGACGGCTACGCGCAGAGCCACCGTGCGCCGCACCTTCTCCGGATAGCCCAAGGTCATCTCGGCAAAGATGGGCGCCATACCCAGCGGATTCACGATGGGAAGCAGCGCAGCAAAAATTAACAGTACATTGCGAATCGAGGCGTACATGGAGTCTCTCAGCATAGCCGAGGGCTTCCGGGTTGCCAAACCAGAAGCGTTAGGGTTTGACTACGGCGCGCCGAATGAGTTGAATAGTGATCGCCGAAGTTATTGAGAGTAGCCGCTACCGACCATGGGTATCCCACCTCGCACTTTCGGGGCGCTTCAAGTCAAGTTACGCGAGTCGCTGGTGACCCGCGCCTTGGTAATGCCGATCCAGCAGTTCATTCATATTCAGGGCATCAGCAGTTTCTTCTTATTGGCTGCAGCCATCATCGCTCTGATCTGGGCGAACTCGCCGTGGCAAACTTCCTACCATCATGTGTGGGAGATGGAACTGACTCTCTCCGGATTACGCCTGCCCGTTCACGCCTGGATCAACGACGCGCTGATGGCAATCTTTTTCTTCCTGGTCGGCATGGAGATCAAGCACGAGATCGTTCATGGCGAGTTGGCCGACGTCCGGCGCGCGGCGTTACCGATCTTTGGAGCGCTGGGAGGAATGATCGTCCCCGCGCTTCTGTTTGTTGCGCTGAACTTCCGTCAGCCAGGACAGCACGGCTGGGGCGTCCCCATGGCGACGGACATCGCTTTCTCACTAGGTGTATTGGGCATGGTGAAGGGAATACCGTCGGACCTTAAGGTGTTCCTGCTATCGTTGGCGATCGCCGACGATATTGGCGCCATCCTGGTGATTGCGATTTTCTACACCAATACCCTGGATCGCACAGCGCTGTTCGTCGGGATCTTCATTCTGGCGATCATCTATTTACTGCTGAAGTTAGGCATCTCTCGACCGATTTTGTATTTTGTGCTCGGCGTTGGGTTCTGGGTGGCGATCCTGCGCTCCGGAATCCACGCAACCATCGCCGGGGTGATTCTCGGGTTCATGGTCCCGACGACCGCAGCTTTGTCGCTGGTTGATTTTCAGGATATTGCCACGGGCATGTCGAGAAGTTTCCGCGATGCCATGGCCAAGCATGACCTGCAGAGCGCGAAGAATCTACTCGGCGGCTTCGATGCTTTGTTGACCGGTACCGAGTCCACCTCGGAGAGGCTGACGCGGCAGCTGAACGATTGGGTCTCGTTCCTGGTATTGCCGCTTTTCGCGTTGGCGAACGCGGGAGTAAGTTTCTCCGGCGGAGCCTGGAGGGATCTGCTCACCAGCCGCATTGCCTGGGGAATCGTGATTGGTTTAGTCGTTGGAAAGCCGCTCGGCATCATCGGTTTTGCCAAAGCCGCGGTGCGGATGGGTCTGGCTCAGATCCCTAACGGCGTCAGCTGGAAGCAACTCAATGCCGTCGGCTTGCTGGCAGGCATCGGCTTCACAGTTTCGATCTTCATCAGTTCGCTCGCCTTCGACGACGCCACGCACTTGATGGAAGCTAAGGCGGCTGTCCTGGGAGCCTCGGTCATTGCGGGCGTGTTGGGCTATCTGACATTGCGGGAGGCCACGGTGCCCGGGCAGATACAAGCCTCAGACGTCCATGCCGAGTCCACCGCGGCCAGTGACCCTCAATAAACCGCCGCCATCTGACGATAAAACGCGCTACAATTTGACAGTTCTTTTTCTAGCCGACGACCATGCCGTTCCCGTCGCATTGCTCGAAAAACATCGCGTTTGCCGGATAGACCTCTTCCGGCGCATTTTGAGTGAATTCTCGTAGTAGCTGGCGGGACGCATGCCGGTCCGCCATCACCAGGAAAGGGGAGTTTATGCGTTCGCGAATGTCAGCGCTCGTGCTCAGCTTAGTATTGGCACTAGCTTTTACGGCGTGCAACAAAAAACAAGATCAGAGTCAGAATCAGCCACCGACGACCGACAACTCGATGGCGCAGAATCAACCGCCAGCCAACAACGGCCAAAGCCAGCAGGCTCCGTCGCAGCAGCAGCAGATGGCTCCGGCGCCTGTGCAGCAGGCGGCGCCTACACCGCCCCCGCCGCCACCTCCCCCTCCGCCGTTGGTTGTTCCAGCCGGCACCAGCCTGGTCGTCCGCATGGGTAACACTATCGACACCAAGTCCGCGAATACTGGCGATTCCTTCACCGGAACGCTCGCGCAATCAATAGCCGTGGGCGGAGTCGTGGCGATACCTTCCGGCGCAGGCGTAGCCGGAACCGTAGTCGACTCCAAGTCGCCGGGCCGGTTCAAAGGCGAAGGCACGCTGTCCGTCGCTCTGACTTCGATTAACGTTCGCGGAGTGCCGACGACCATTTCGAGCTCGACTTACACACAGACCGTAAAAGGCAAAGGTAAGCGCACGGCTGTTATGGCAGGCGGCGGTACCGGAGCCGGCGCGCTGATCGGCGGACTCGCCGGCGGCGGGAAGGGCGCTTTGATCGGTGGTTTGGTGGGAGCGGGTGCTGGTACGGCGGGAGCCGCCTTCACCGGTAACAAGGACCTGCAGATTCCGGCGGAATCGGTGGTGACCTTCAAGCTCGGAAACTCGATCACCGTGAATCGTTCGAGCAAGTCATCATCGCAGGACAGCCAATAGTTCGAAGGCCAGCGAAAGAGTGGGGAGGCTTCGGCCTCCTCTTCTTTTTTTGCGCAGACGTGAAGCGAACAGAACAGCCCCAAGCTGAACCCTGCGTAGTTCGGGAAAAAATGGCCGATCAAGCTGCCTGGCGCCGATGAATGGCGCCCCGAACGCGGTCGTGCATGGCATCGGTCCAATCCGTCATGCCGTGGTCGTTGCGGGCATGCTCTACCACCTTCTGCATGACTTCGTCTTCTGTTTTTCCGCTCGTCTCCCAGCGGCAATCGGTATTACCAGCGTCGGCGCAGCGGAAGGTGTGATCTGTGCCGCCACGGCTGGAAATCATTGAGTGGGCGCTGGCGCTGGTGCGGCGCGACAGGTCTGCCTGATTGCCTTCCGAATCCTCCGAGCGGCGTTTATTGGTCGTGGCGGCCTCACTGGCTCGCTGCGATGCTTTCGCCATGTCATCGCCGGGGTTTCCCTTCATCTGGCCTGCGCGGGTCGCTTCAAGATCGTGCTCGGAGATTGCACTACGCTCGTCGGCGGTTGTGCCCCATCCCGCAGTGCCGGCGGACGGAGCAGCCGGATTAATGCCACCAGCGTGAGATCCGAAGTTAGGATTATTCGAAAGGTGGGAGCTAGATTGTTTGCCTGGTTGGTTTGCCATTCACAACTCCTAGATAGAAGTATGATGGCGCGAATCCAGACCTGGATGGGTGGAAATCGCAAGCTGCTCCGTGCATTTCAGAGCTGAGATTCTGAGGATTGTTACTGCTGCCTTTTCGCTTTCGCTCGCCGTTCCTTCGCCCAGCCGGCTTTATTGGCTTGCGGAGCTCTGCCAATCGCCAAGGCATCTTCAGGAACATCTTCTGTAACACATGTAGCTGCGGCGACATAAGCATTCTTTCCGACGCGCACGGGAGCCACGAGCGTCGTATCGCTACCGATAAAGGCTCCGTCCTCGATAATTGTCTTCGTCTTGTTGACTCCGTCGTAGTTACAGGTGATGGTGCCGGCTCCGACGTTCACACCCTCTCCGATCTCGGCATCTCCGAGATAGGTGAGGTGGTTGGCTTTCGATCGCTTGCCCAGCCGCGTTTTCTTGGTCTCTACAAAGTTGCCCACGTGCGCTCCCTCCCCGATGTCGCTGCCCGGCCGGAGGTGCGAGTACGGACCGAGTTCCGCACCGTCACGGACAATCGAGTCTTCCAGCATGCAGCCCGGTCGGATCAGCACTTTGTCGCCAAGCTCGCAATTGGAGATCACCGAGTAGGAACGGATGCGGCAATCCGTGCCGACCTTCGTCCTCCCGATGAGCTGAACAAACGGCTCGATCACTGTGTCCCTGCCGATCTCTACGTCTTCATCGATGTCGCAGGTTTCGGGGCGGAAGATCGTGGTGCCCGCCAGCATCAGTTCGCGGGCTTTTCTAGCGCGAAGCTTCGCGTCAAGCTCTGCTAATTCTATCCGCGTGTTTACACCAAGCACTTCGTTGGAGTCTTCGGCGCGCAATGCCACGACCTTCTCGCCAGCCTGGTCGAGCAGCGGTACGATGTCGGTCAGGTAGTACTCCCCGTGCGCGTTCTCAGTTCCGATTTTTCCGATCTGCGCATAGAGCGGGCCCACGGCGAAGGCGTAGATGCCGGAATTGATTTCGCGTTGTTCCACCTCATTGTTTCGCAAAGCTTTCTGTTCGATAATGCGCGCCACCTCGTCAGTCTCGGCACCCTTGGTTGTCTTGCGGAAGATTCGGCCGTACCCGGTCGGGTCAGCTGGCTCGGCCGTAAGGATGGTCATGGCAGCGCCGCGGCCAAGATGAAAGTCGCGGACCCGCGCGATGGTCTCCTGGGTGATCAGTGGGACATCGCCCGAGAGAACCAGTACATGATCGAAACCCTTCAACGCATCGCCCGCTTCCATCATGGCGTGCCCCGTCCCGCGCTGTTCGCGCTGCAGCACGAAGCCAATGCCGGAAGACGCCAGCGCGGCGCGCACCGCCTCGGCTTCGTGTCCAATGATGGCGAAGATATTCTGCGCAGGTACCACCTTCGACGCAGCGGCGACCACATGAGCGAGCAAGGGCTTGCCGCCGATTTCATGGAGCACTTTGGGTCGACGTGATTTCAGCCGCGTGCCTTTGCCGGCGGCGAGAATGACGATGGCAAAAGTTTTTGTCATGGGGATGTGGTGCTGCCAACTACAAAACCTAATTCACCACGGAGGCACGAAGGGCGCGGAGTTATTTGTCCTCGCTCCTGGTGCTGTTCCAGGATGAACTAACGATTGTACCGTTAGTAGAAGCTTTGGATATCAAGGGGAACATAACCCAGGTTAGCCCAACGTCGAGGCGAGCCTGGGGCACCAGGACCGGAGGTTTAGACAGAAATTCTGGGTGCCCTCCGTGGTGAATACGCCTTAGCTACGGCCTTTGATGCATCACCGGCTCCCGCGCATCGCGCAGGTCCGTCATGAGGTGCAATAGGTCTTTCGCCACCCGGTACGTGTCATGGCGGGCAATCAAGCCTTCGCCCGGATGGATTTCCTCGGTCATATATTCGCCGAGCACAGGCTTAACCCCGAGCGCTTCGATCTGTTCGACGTCTGGCTGAATTTGCGACTGCTGCTTCTCGGCGTACTTCACTGCCAGCTCCGGTGAGCCGGGCGTGCGGTTCACCAAGGCGTAGTCGAAGAACTCATGGCGGGCATGTTTGTAGAGAGCGCGGATGTGATCGGAGGCGCTCAATCCGAGGCTCTCATTGGCCTGCGTCATCAGATTACAAACAAAAATCTTCACTGCGCGGGAGTGGGCGATTGCCTTCGAAACATCGCGCACCAGTAGATTCGGCACCAGGCTGGTGAAAAGCGAACCCGGGCCGATCGTTATCAGGTCGGCATTCTCGATCGCCTCCAACGCCCTGGGGAGCGCCTTAGCATTCGCTGGCGCCATGCGGAGCTCGACAATCCGGCGGTCGCTGGCAGTGATGTTGGTCTCGCCGCGAACGAATGAGCGGTCGTCCATGATTGCATACAGCTGCGCGTTGCTGGTAGTCGCGGGATAGATATGTCCACGCGTCGCCAGAATTGCCGATGAGGCCTCGACCGCCTGGCTGAAATCTTTGGTAATCGCGCTCATCGCCGACAGGAATAAATTGCCGAAGCTGTGCCCGCCGAGGCCTTCGCCAGGAGGGAAGCGATACTGAAACAGCCGTGACAGCAGGGCCTCTTCTTCCGACAAAGCCACGATGCAGTTGCGAATATCGCCTGGGGCAGGAAGATTCAGTTCTTTGCGAAGACGTCCGCTGGAGCCGCCATCGTCGCTCACCGTCACGATGGCGGACAGATCGGAGATGCAGAGTGTGACACCAGCCGGCGCCTCGCTACCCGGCGCGATTACGTATTGCTTGAAACCGTGCAGTAAGGTGGATAGTCCGGTGCCTCCGCCCATTGCAACAGCTTTGACGGCCCGCGTGTCGGCGGTGATGGAATCGCCCGGCATGATTCGTTGGACGGTCAGCCGCTAATAACGCCACTTGTCCGGCTCGCTCGGCGTGTCGGCACTGGTATCGGGGTAGAGTAACTCGGTAAACCGAGGATCGTCCGCCAGATTCTTGAAGTCCGAGTCATTACGCGCCTGGTAGCGGTTCGACGGATTGAGGCGGATTGCCTCATTCAAATTGCTGATAGCCTCGGGAAAGCGTCCGGTCAGGCAATTCAGCGCTGCCGTCCCGTACCAGATGAAGTCGAGCTTGGGAAATTTCTGCGTCAGCAGATCGAAATTTTCGCGAGCCGTGACGTAGTCGCCCATGTTCATCAGCGAGACCGCGTAGTCGAACTGCTCCTCCGGCGTCTTGAAAGTATTGGATGCCCGGTTCATTTGCTGATGGCAGCTGCTCAGGTGCACGGAAGCTCGATCCGCCAACTCGGGACTGGGGCCAGCCAGAACTTTCTCGAAATACGACTTCGCTCTGTCGTACTTGTGTATTTGCAGCGCTTTGAGTCCCGCTTCGTAATTCTGCACCGCTTGCGCGAAACGCGGATCCTCGCCTACCTTCATGGGCTTGGCCCCTCTAGCCTTACCCTCGGGCGCAGTCGTATGCAATCCCTTCGCTTTGTTAGGCTTGGAATCAGTTTCTTTAAGGTTATCTGTCGCTTTTCTATTCATCGGGGCAAGATTCCCTCGGGTCGTGCCGTAACTCGAACCGCCGCAGGCTGGGAGGAACCCAATTCACGCGAAGGGCATTGCGCTGAGTTATACCCGCAACTCGGGAACTCGTCAACCCACCCCAAAAGAAGGGCGGACGTAGGCTTCAGTCGTTCTTCGCTGCAGTCTCTAGATCGACGGATTTCCAATCCCCACTGATGATCCCAGCTCTGATCTGCTCAGGCGTCTTCTTCAACTTCGTCTGCTCGTACGCGTAAAAAACTTCTTTCATGCAGATAGCGCAATGCGCGCCATGAGTCGATTCGAAGCAGCTATGCAAGCTGTTGTGACCGATGCGTTCGCAATAGCAGTAGCAAGGCATCTGGTTGAGCACGTTGGGAATCTTCGCGGCCAGCTCGTATGCCCGAGTCTGATAAGGATACTGGAACGACTCTCCCCAGAGCTGATCGTGGGGAAGTATCTGCGCCTCCCCGGATTTCATCGAACCCTTGTTATAGGCCGGAACATGGTCGCTCTGGGCGAAGCAGACTACGGCCACCAGCCCGATAAAAATGAACAGAGTAAGTTTGTGCATGGAGGAAAAACCCTTGCGTTGCATTGTATCGGAGAAATGTGGCAGCTCCCAAATGCGAGGAGTCAGGCACCGAGAGGGCATCGATCACAGTAGACCATTTCCGGCGATACGAGGGGGGAGAGCGGCAACTTCGGCTTGATTCTGGCCTAGGTGCAGCGCATAATGGCGCGGCATGAAGTTGGGAATTTGAAAAGAATGCCATCTTTTCAGCTGCCGAATGGTGTCTGCCGGATCGTCAATTCCCCACCAATGTTTGCAGGATTCTGCTGAGGAGGCATCTTCATGACGGAACCAGGAAAGCGGCTTGGCGACTATGAAATTGTCCGCGAATTAGGCCATGGCGGGATGGGGCAGGTTTACCTTGTCCGCAACATTATCTCCGACCGTATCGAGGCCATGAAGGTCCTGCTGCCGGACCTGGTCCAGCAAGGCGACCTGGCCAACCGCTTCATGCGTGAAATCAAGCTGCTGGCGAGTCTTGATCATCCGAACATCGCGGCACTGCGCACGGCCTTCACCGCCGATAATCAACTGGTGATGATCATGGAGTACGTGCAGGGCGATACTTTAGCGCATCGCCTCGAGCTCGGCGCCTTCTCTACGGCCGACACGCTGAACTACATCTCGCAAGTGCTAAGCGCCCTCAGCTATGCTCATGGCAAGGGGATTATCCATCGCGACATCAAGCCCGCAAACATGATGCTGACGCCACAGGGTGTGGTGAAACTGATGGACTTCGGCATAGCGCGCTCCACCACAGACCTGGGGATGACGGTCACCGGGACGACGATGGGCTCGCTCGACTACATGTCGCCCGAACAAGTCAAGTCCGAGCCCACGGACGCGCGCTCCGACATCTATTCCGTTGGCGTCTCGATGTACGAGATGGTGACTGGGCACCGGATGTTCGGCGTCACCAGCAGCTACTCGGTGATGGAAGCGCACGTGAAGGAAGTGCCGAAAGCTCCGATGGAAGTTCAACCCTCGGTTCCGAAGGGGCTCAGCGACATCATCATGATGGCGGTTGCCAAGGATCCGGCGCAGCGCTTCCAGACAGCCGAAGCTTTCCGCAACGCGTTGTCGCAGGTGGGCGGCGCCCCGGCCGCGGTTGCGGTAGCCGCTGCTGCGACTCCTCAACCGCCAGTGGTCACCGCTCCAACTCCGGCGATGCCTGCGCCGGTTGCCATGCCCGTGGCGACCCCAACCCCCGCGCCAGCAGCCGCCTATACCCCGGCGCCGGCTCCGGTACGAGGCGGCCGGCATGTGGGATGGATTGTTGTAGTCGCGATCGTCGTGCTGGTGGCGCTGTTCGGCGGAACCCAAGTTTATCGCTCACACAAACAGAATGCCGCAGTGGAGTCCTCGATGCCCACCTCCACCACCTCCACACCGACGGCAACGCCTCCCGCGAAGGTCACACCGCCTGCGATACCACCCAACGCGGCGTCGCCGAATGCCACACCGGCCAACACAACGCCTTCCACCCCGGTAAATTCCGCGATGACGAACGCCGCACCTGCGCCGCAACCGAGGTCGCCCATGCCTCCTCCCAATGCTGAGCCGATCAACAACGGTCCGACTCCGGAAGAAATTGCAGCTCAGAAGAAATTGATGGACGACTTGGAGAAGCAAGCTGATCAATTGGACAGCCGTGCCGCCGCCGTCGAGAGCAGCCTGGCAGGACTTGAGCAATCGATGCATCAGAGTGGACTCGGCCTGCGAGGCGACATCGTTGCCTCCCGAGCCAATATGCGCAGCGACCTGGGTAAAGCCAAGCAGGCGCTGGATGGAATGGATACCGATCGTGCCCAGCACTTTATGGAATTGGCGAGTCATGAACTCGACAAACTGGAAGCCTTCGTTGGGCGTTAGCGAGAAAACTACTCTGTTTGTGCAGAATCGGCTTCGCGGCTGGACTTCGCGAAACTATAATCGAAAATGTCCGTCTAAAACATTGATATGAGTTCGGTTTCCGGGCAACAGACTCCAGTCAGTTCGACACCCCGGCCAGCAGATTCTCCCGCAACCGCCGCGCCCGGCGACCGGGCCCTAACGCCGCGGCCTTTTGTAGCCGGCTGGCTGCGCGATGTGGTTATCTCGCTCGCGGTATCGGCCTTTTTCATCGTCTTTCTCTACCAACCCGTAAAAGTGGAAGGTACCAGCATGATGCCTACGCTCCAGGACCAGGAGCGGGTGTTCATCAACAAGTTCGTTTATAAGCTGGAGCCAATCGAACGCGGCGACGTCATCGTCTTCCGCTATCCGCGCGATCCCTCCAAGAGCTACATCAAGCGCGTGATTGCCGTGGCCGGCGACCGGGTGCGTATCGACGCCGGTGTGGTCTACGTCGACGGCCGACGGCTGAACGAGGATTACGTCCCGCGGATGTACGAGGACGTACGTTCTTACCCGGAGACGATTGTTCCTCCCCACGCTTATTTCGTGCTCGGCGACCATCGCAATCTGTCCAATGACAGCCGTGACTTCGGCACCGTCGACGAAGACTTTGTCTACGGCAAGGCGGTATTTGGGTATTGGCCGGTGGATAAGATGGGGATGTTGCGGTAAAGACGTCGCTGGTTCTCAGCCTTTAGCTCTTGGCAAGTCTCACGATGTTGGTTGCGGCAAGTCTCTTCACCGAGGGAACATGCGCATTGGATCAACTTTTTTGATCAGCTTGTTGCTCCTGGCGCAGTGCGTCGGCCAACAGTCGAACCATAGCATCACAGTGGCGGGATGCGTGATGAATGTGAATGGAGAATTTCACCTGCTCACTCGTGACAGAACCTACGTGCTAAAGGGAAAACACGACACGCTGCTCGGCTATAGCGGCAAACAGGTCGAGATTATGGGAACTACCGATGCCGGCAGCGCCTCATCGCCGCAGGGAGTTCCTGTCGTGCTCCACATCACCAGGCTGAAAAAGGTCGCCGATTCTTGCCAATGAAGCGCTAATAGTCAAAGGCGTAACTCGCGCTATCGCCTGATAACGCCAACACCACAGCTTCCTCGCTCTTGTTGTCACATTGCTCTGCGACGCGCGATACCGACAAATGCGCCCCGAAGGCGTGCAATTTCATCGGATACTTGGGTTCGATTCACTGGACGCAGCTCTATAGAGGCTGCCGCGGCTATCCGGAATAGACCCAGGCACCCAGGTCCCCAGCTTTTCCCCCGAAGTTCATAGCATCTTCTCAGTCATCTCGGAGGTGAAAGATGTCTCACTTTCGTACGTTCCTCATCGTCCTTTCCATCTTAATCACCACACCAGCTGCGTTTGCGCAGATCAACATCGTCAATTTCGACTTTGGGGCCGTGCGCATCGCCTGTTCGAACGGCTATACCTACCAGGCACCCCTGGGCGCATGTCCCTACGTCGGACCCACGCAGAACTTCGATCAGAGCCCTGGCTTCGGATGGATTCTGGGAGGCTTCCTCTCTGTACCCAGCGAGCACGTTTCGTTTCGCGGCGTAGGCCTGACGGGTCCTGACACTGTATTCTATCCGCCGCCCTTTACCGGGTTGCCTTTCAGTCAAGCTGTTTTCTTACAGGGTTCCAGCGCGTTTGTCTGGCAATCGGTGGGCGGCTTTTCTGCCGGCACGTACACGCTCAGCTTCTACCTGGGCTCGCGATACATCGACTGCTGCGGATACGACGGCAACCAAACAGTCGTAGCGCTAATTGATGGCAGTCCGATTGAGACTTGGGCACTCACCAGCTACACACCATTTACTCTCGACACCGCGACGTTCACGGTTAGCACCAGCGGCAACCATACCGTGCAGTTCATGGGAACCAATCCGGGCGACCACACAGCTTTCCTTTCGTACGTGGTCATTACTCCGGCGGAAAGGCCAATACATTAGCGATTTACCGTGGTTCGCATCCCCGTCGACTTCGCTCATACGCGCACCCCAAGAAGGAATCAGTAAGTGCGGGGAAGGGCTACCTGCGGCCAATTGTCGTGATATCCCCATATCACAAGTTACGGAACCGGGTGTATCGTTTGCGGTGTAACTTGCGATATGGCCTGTTCACAACAGTTAATCCCCGGCTTTCACATCGGAATGAGCTAACGTGTGCATTTGCCGCCACATCACTTAAATGCCGAATCGAAAGTACGCTGCAAGAGACATTCACCTCTACATGCAAGCGCGGTACGCTGGCGATAGCGTTAGAGAGCAACGTCACCTTCAATACGCTTGCTGGAGTATTTCCCATACTTTGGGGTACCTCCTCAGAAACGAGCCAGATTGGGGTGCAGACCGTTGGCTTGACCACGTCATTCCACGAGTGTCGGTCGTTCATAGTGAACAGGTGCTCAACTTCTACGGATTCGCCGTATGGGGACTGCGTAGTCAGATATGGAAGGAGTGGGTGGAACCAGTTGAAGTTGCAATTAGATTGTCTCGCACGGGCAGAAGGATGCCGTACTTCCACGCGAAAGTGGGAGATGCTGCCTTGGGGTTAGGGACGGTCGAACTCAGCGTCCGTGAGCAGCTAGTTGTTCGTGCTCATCCAGAGCGACATCGATCGTATTTTGACGAACCTTCGGGTAGCTGGGTTCTTGAGGTCGGCGATTGAATTACTGGCGAGATATCCCCATTACACAAGTTAAGACGAATGCCCGATTATCCTTTCGAATATCCGGGCACTCCACAGCCAGTTTAGACGGCCTGAACGTTCTCTGCCTGTAAACCCTTGGGGCCTTTGGTGACGGCAAACTGCACCCTCTGGCCTTCTTGTAAGCTGCGAAAGCCGCCAGCTTGAATGGCTGAGAAGTGTACGAAAACGTCTTCGCCGTTCTCGCGTGAAATGAAGCCAAAACCTTTGGCATCGTTGAACCACTTAACTGTTCCTTGTTCCATATTGATGTTCCTACCTTTTACTTGAATTTCTGCTGAGGAAGAATCGCTGCCACGAGAAAGGAGGTGTCGCTTGGTTGGCGGAACCGACTATCCACTGGGGTGAATCAAACTGAGCTCGAAATCATTATACCGTGTCAAAGCTCAAGTTGGCTCAACATCTTTGCCCGGTTCCTCCAATATTACCTAGTTCAGAAAGAACTTCGTATACAGCGTATCTCTCTGCGCCGGCCGAAACCCCGCATCACGAATGATGCGGCGTAGCTCTTCTTCGGTGGTGCAGTTGCGCACGCCGGCGGCACGCACGACGTTCTCTTCGATCATCACCGAGCCCACGTCGTTGCCGCCGAACCGCAAGCCGGTCTGGCAGACCTTCAATCCCTGTGTCACCCAGCTCGACTGAACGTTCTCGAAGTTGCTGAGGAAGATGCGCGCGATGGCCAGCGTCTTCAGGTATTCGACTGCCGTGGCTTCATCCCATCCACGACCGCCGAGCGCCGTGTTCTGCGGCTGGAACGACCACGGAATGAAAGCCGTGAATCCGCCGGTTTCTTCCTGCAGATCGTAGATCGCCTGGAAGTGGTTGATGCGGTTCTCGTAGTTCTCGCCGACGCCGAACATCATGGTGGCGGTGGTGCGCATGCCCAACTTGTGCGCTGTCCGATGAACATTCAGCCAATCTTCAGTCAGACATTTCAGTCGCGCGATCTTGTAGCGAACCTCGTCGTCGAGAATTTCCGCGCCGCCTCCGGGAATCGAATCCAGGCCTGCGGCCCGCAAGCGGCGAATCGTCTCCTCGATGCTCAACCCGCTGACCTCGGCGATGCAGATAATCTCCGACGCCGAGAAGCAGTGCAAATGGACCTGCGGGAAGCGCTGCTTCAAGCCGCCCAGCATCGCCTCGTACCAATCAATCTTGAGATCGGGATGCAGGCCGCCTTGCAGCAGGACACCTGTGCCGCCCAACTCCACCGTCTCCCGCACCTTGTCGTAAATGGTCTCGAAGTCGAGGATGTAACCCTCTTTTGCCAGCTTGCCCTTTAACGGACGGTAAAATGCGCAGAAGGTGCAGTATTCGGTGCAGAAGTTGGTGTAGTTGATGTTGCGATCGATGATGTAGCTGACGACGCCTTCGGGATGAAGCTTGCGGCGCAGGGCGTCGGCTTCCATGCCGATGCCAATCAGATCGTCGGAGCGGTACAGGTCCAGCGCTTGGGCTTTGGTAAGAGACATAGAAGACCAGGGGCGTTTACAACCCCACACCTTATTCTAGCGTTCTCACACTGGTAAGGGAAAGCGTCTGGATTGACTCCGTGCTCCGCGCGGCAGTGATGCGCAACAATGCTGCGCCAGTGGAGTTTATAACTGCGAAGATCCGTCGGCCGAATGTCCCGCAGATTTGCTCTGGCCAGGCGAGCCTGCACGAAAATGATGAAAGAGGCAGAAGATGAAGTTGCGAACTTCTTATGGACGACTGTCTGCTGCGCGAGCTTTGGCTGGCGCATTGCTGCTAACCCTTCCATTACCGATGTGGGCCACCTTGGGCGATAACGCGTCCTCGGTGTTGACGGACCAGGCGCGCATGAAAGGTACCGTGCGCAGCATAGACAATCGCACCTACGTCCTTCACGAAATCAGCGCGACCTCGGGCGCGAAGGTACGTGAGTTCGTTACTCCGGGCGGAGCAGTCTTCGGCGTAGCTTGGGAAGGGCAGCAACCTCCTGATCTGCAGCAACTGCTGGGACCGTATTATCAGCAAGCCAAGCAAGCCCGCCAGGCGCAGGAGCAAGCCGCGGAGCAAAATGCTGCCCAGAAGACTCCTCGTGCACATCGCGCTCCGCTGGCCGTCAACACTCCCGGATTGGTGCTCTACGAAGGTGGCCACGTGCGCAGTTTCCATGGAGCCGCTTATATTCCACAACTCGTACCGCAAGGCGTTCAGGCCAGCGACATTCGCTAAGCAGGAGGATCATCGTGCGCAAGGTCGGACTATTTCTCGTGTTGACTGGTGTGCTCTGGATGGCCGCCTGCGGTGGTAATGGGGGATCCAACACCAACTCGACCATTACCAACGTCAGTGTGAGTTGCTCGCCCTCCTCGGTTACATCCGGCGGTACCAGCCAGTGCACCGCATCGGTTAGCGGGACCGGCAATTTCAGCTCAAGCGTAACCTGGAGCGCCTCGGCCGGCACTATCTCATCTTCCGGAGTGCTCACCGCTCCCACCGTCACAGTCAGTCTGCTGGTAACGGTCACGGCCACTTCGACGCAGGATACGACGAAGTCGGGTACAGCCTCGGTAACCGACAATCCCACCGTGTCGGCTAACAATGTCGCGCCGCTCATCGTGGATTCCGGGCCCACCGGATTGTCAGAAGCCAACATCGCTTACACGACCATCACCGTCTGCGTGCCAGGCAGCGTTCCCCCTAGCTCGAACTGCCAGGACATCGATCACGTGCAAGTTGATACCGGCTCTTCGGGCCTGCGGTTGCTGTCCAGCGTCGTGTCCGTTTCTTTGCCGCATAGCAACGACTCCAGCGGCAATCCGCTGGACGAGTGCCTGATATTTCTTGACGGATACGTGTGGGGACCTGTCGTCACTGCCGACATCTACGTTGCCGGGGAGAAGGCTGGCAGCACGCCGGTCCAGTTGACCATTCCCGACGGCGGATCTCCGGGCGTGCCTGGCAGTTGTTCAAGCCAGACCACGGGGCCCAATGAAGGTGGCACAGCGAGTGACTTAGGCGCGAACGGTATCATGGGTGTGGGCTTTTTCCAGCAAGACTGCGGCGGGTATTGCACCAGCGCCAACGGTCAGATTCCCGACTGGTATTACGACTGTCCGTCCTCAGGCTGCAATCCGACTTACGCCACGCTTCAGCAGCAGGTCACGAATCCGGTGGTCCTGTTCAGCGGCGATAACAACGGAGTGATGATCCAGTTGCCCTCGGTGCCGGACGGAGGTTCGCCGAGCCCCGCCGGTTCGCTGATTTTTGGCGTCGGAACGCAGTCGAACAACAAATTAGGCAGCGCCAACATCTACCAGGTGCCCGACGAGAACAGTGTTACTAACAACCTCGGCGACATTATCACGACCTATAGCGGGCAAGCCTACAATCTGAGCTTTATCGACAGTGGCTCGAACGGGTTATTCTTTCTCGATACCAGTATTACCGGTATAGCGACGTGTCCCGGGCAAAATTCCCAGTGGTATTGCCCTTCGAACTCGCCGGACAATCTGACCGCCACCAACCAGGGCCAGAACGACTCTCAGCAGCCCACAGGGAATGCGGTTGCGGTTAACTTCTCGATTGAGAATGCCGACAATCTGTTCCAGAGCAACAACACTGCGTGGAGCACGCTCGGCGGTCCGTACACCCCTGCTCCCGTGCAATTTGATTGGGGATTGCCGTTCTTCTTTGGACGTAATGTCTTTGTAGCAATCGACCAGATGAGTACCCCGGCGGGTACGGGGCCCTACGTGGCCTACTAGCGGAGGGTTATTCTTCTGCAGCCGGGCTTCGGCAGGAGCCCGGCCGTCCCCAGTTTGTCGCTTGTCTACTTATGATTAGCCGCAGTTAACACTTCGCAATTAACCGATCTATCTTGATCCCTGCAAGGGACTTCTTCCAGAACTACTCTCGCGACCGAAAAACCTTTCCTGCATCTAATTAACAGAGGTTAAAGATAAAGGTTATGAGGCTGTCAGGAATCAAACTGATTGCAAGTTTCTTCCTGGCAGCGGTTCTGTCTGCGCCCGCGTGGGGCGCGACTCCAGCGCTGCCGGGAACGTTGAATTATGTCGAAGGGCAGGCCTCCATCGGCGACCAGACCCTCAATGCCAAGTCCGTTGGTTCGGTGAACCTGGAAGCCGGTCAGACCTTGAGCACCGGAACCGGTAAGGCGGAAGTACTGCTCACTCCGGGAGTGTTCTTCCGGATTGGAGACGATAGTGCTGCAACCCTGATCTCCCCCAGTTTGACCAACACTGAAATCGGCTTAGCCAAAGGTCAGGCGATGGTTGAAGTCGACGACATCCATAAGGACAATTTGCTGCGCGTCCAGCAGGACGGGGCAACCACTCAGTTGTTGAAGACCGGTATTTATGAGTTCGACGCGGCCAATGGGGCTGTTCGGGTTTTCAAGGGTGAGGCATTGGTGCAGGACGGAGACCGCCAGGTAAACGTGAAGGGCGGACATCAGTTCGTGGTGGTGAACGAGAACCCAAATGGCAAGCTGAAGACCACGAAGTTCGATAAGTCCGAGTACCAGGACACGGAACTGTACCGATTCAGCGACCTGCGGTCCGAGTACCTGGCTGAAGCGAATGTGAACGCCGCCAGTTTGTATTGGCCCGGCGCTCCTGGATGGGTCGGTCCCGGCTGGTACTGGGATCAAGCGTTCTGGGATTACACCTGGGTTCCGGGCGATGGCTTCTTCGCCGGTCCGTTTGGCTGGGGCTTCTACTCGCCTTTGTGGGTCGGCTACTCGCCTTACTACTATGGCTATCCTTATGGCTACGGGCGGGGACGACCCTATGTTGCCGGAAGAAGGCCGTATGTCACCGGGCAATTTAGTCATGCTCGCCCAGGTTATATGGGACATCCAGAAGGATTCCGCGGGCCCACGAGTGCGGCGGTTGGCGCATCTCATTTTGGAGTGATGGGCGGAGGTTTCCACGGGGGTGGCGGTTTTCACGGTGGCGGATTCGCCGGAGGCGGAGGTTTCCATCGCTGATCTCTGAGCAGTGACAGCGCAGTGCAGCATGGAGAATGCGGGGCTTTCCTTGGCCCCGCTTTTCTTTTGCTCATGGAACATTCATCGGCATTTCATCGCGCAGCAATCCGATTGCAATTCTGGCTGCGCATCATGCAAATGAAGCTGCCAAGCATCACGTTAAGGCTCACGCCGACAAGTAGGGCGATCGGAAGTACGCCCAGGATAGCGGCCCTCGCGGCCGCTGTCTTGTCTTGAAGCGAAGGTGATGAGAGCTCTCGCCGGATCTGACTTCCGCAGAAACGTCCGCTATCGACGGACGCCGCCAAAGGCCACGGGGCCGAGGAAGCGTAACTCAGGAACGGCGGGTATCAGGCCAATCTCCTGCGCGTATTGCAGAAACAACTTCAGCCCCGCATGGTTCTCGCGATCGAGATAGTAGTGGATATTCTCAGTGAGATAACTGCGCACATCGTCCTCGGTGAGTCCAAGCCTCGGCGCCCATACTTTGGCGATAGCGTTTAAACTCGTCGGCTCGAGGCCGTGGTCGCGCGATTGCTGGAAGACCTTTGCCAGGTACAGACCTTCGGGCTTGCGGTTCAGCGCATCCAGACGAACGGCCCACACCGCAAATACGAAAGGCAGGCCCGTCCGCTCGCGCCAGATGTGCGCCAGGTCGTAGAGGTGATATCCGGTATCGGTTGGCACCTGCAACGCAGGATCGCCGATCAGGAGGGCAGCATCGTTCTGACGCAACATTTCCTCAAGTTGCGGAGGATGAGGTCTCAGCTCGCGCGGCCCTCCAAAGAACCTGGTAAACAGCACTTGCGTCAGGGCGACTGACGTTCGCGACGAGGTATCGGCTGCGACTGTGCGGACATCTTCGATGGGCTTCTTGCTGACCAGCAGAATAGACCGCACCCAATCCTTCGAGGCGATCGCGATGTTGGGCAGGATCACCAGCCCGGGAATCTGCGCGTAGGTGAAGGCCGGGATGATGCCGATATCAGCCTCGTTGGCGGCGAGAGCTGCGGCGCAGGCCGAGGGGATCGTGTACTCGATGCTGAAATCTTTCGCGGCATCGCCGTGCTCGAAATCCCACATTAACGGCGCAGTATTCAGGAAGGAGATGGCAGAGATGCGGAGGCCTTGCATGAAAGATCGAGTCTAACAAATCTCGGGATCGTGCCTCTGCGGGGCACAAGGCTTTCACCACAGAGGGGCACGGAGAACACGGAGAAAAGGAATTGGAAAGCACCCTAGTCTTCCGTGGTGAGGGTTTTTCGACTGATAGCGGGCGACGTGACCACGTGAAGCACTAACTAAGGACCTGGCGCGGGAGGAATCGCTTTTTCAATTTCTTGCCTCCGTGCGCTCTGTGTCCTCCGTGGTTAACCCGTTTTTCACTGCGCAACGTGACCCACATCCTTGACGGTAACCGAGCAACTGGTTACCCTGCGCTTTTGTCTGGGGCCCAGCCGGACGCAGGAGCTGCCGATGCAAGCCGAAGTACCCGTCCGGGCCGAAGACTACGCACTCACACGCAAACTGCAGTGGCTGGCGCTTTCGCAGACGCCAGGCATTGGAGCCGGACGAGGCCGGAAGCTCGTCGAGCACCTTGGAAGCATTGACCGGCTCTTCGCGGCATCGCTGACGGAACTGGAGGCCTGCGGCATTCCCGCAGCCGCCGCTCAAAGTATTGCCCTTGGCAAGTCGCTGGAACTGGCTTCAGCCGAATACGACCGCATTCGGGAGATGGGTGCCTCCATCGTCGTCCAGGGCGATTCGGAGTTCCCCAGTCGCCTGTTGGAGATCTACGATCCGCCCCTCGTCCTTTATATAAAAGGTAGTGCGGAAATCATTAGCCAGCCGGGAATTGCCGTGGTTGGGACCCGACATCCGACGCCCTATGGCGTCGGCATGGCGGAGCGCCTGGCTGGCGACTTGGCTGCCCGCGGTCTGCTCATCATCAGCGGCATGGCTCGAGGCGTCGACACGGCTGCCCATCGCGGGGCCCTGAGCGCCCACGGCCGCACTCTGGCAGTCTGGGGAACAGGCATCGACGTCACCTATCCTAAGGAGAATCAGAAGCTGAGCGAGCAGATTCTGGACTCCGGCGGCGCCATCGTCAGCGAGTTCCCGCTGGGCACCTTTCCGGCGCCTCAAAACTTTCCTATCCGCAACCGGATCATCAGCGGCCTCTCGGTTGGCGTGCTGGTGTTGGAAGCGGGTGAGTATAGCGGAACCCGCGTGACCGCTCGCTGCGCCTTGGAGCAGGGACGCGAAGTGTTCGCCGTCCCCGGCAACGTCACCAACAAGCTGTCCTGGGGCCCTAACACACTGATAAAACAGGGGGCTGCGCTGATCGCGACCTGGGAAGATGTCTGGGAAGAGCTGCCCGCGGACGTCCGTCTTGCGCTCACGCCAGCGGCGCCTGCTGAATCGGCGGAAGGTTCTTCAGCATCATTATTCCAGGCGGCCGACCTGCCGCCGGGCGAAAAGAGGGTTCTTGGGCTGTTGCGTGCGGATGAGTCGACGCATTTAGACCTGATCGTGGAACGCCTGCAATCTCACCTCTCCTCCTCTGAGATCTTTACCGCCTTGTTCGAGCTGGAGCTAAGCGGCCGCATCCGGCAGATGCCGGGGAAATATTACGTGCGGTGCATGGCACCGCACTAGCTATGAGCTATGAGCCGTGAGCCACGGTGGAGGGGAGGAGTCGTGCAGGATTTCCGGAATCTTGAGGTTTGGAAGAAAGCGCACCAGCTAACCCTCGAAGCTTATCGGATAACCGAGGGTTTTCCTCGCGCCGAGATGTTTGGACTGTGCAGTCAGATTCGCCGAGCTGCTTCATCGATCCCGACAAATCTAGCCGAGGGTTGTGGTCGGACTCAGGCAGAGTTCGCGAGATTCGTGCAGATCGCTTTGGGATCGGCTTGTGAGCTGGAATACGAGTTGTTACTGGTGAGAGATTTGCGCCTGATAACCGGTGACGTTTATGCGAGTACGAACGACCAAATGTCAGATGTTAAGAGAATGCTCCCAAGCGTTGCTGCGACGTATCCAGCGAGATTTGCGATCCGTGCCGGAGTCGAGTTCACGGCGTACTGATAAAGTTTTGAATTGAAACGCCTTAGCTCACGGCTCAGGGCTCATAGCTGCTAGCTTCGTTTCGCCTTTCGGCGAAACCGTGCTAGCTTCATAACGTAATTCCGCAAAACTGAGGTTCCATTGGCAAAAGGTTTAGTCATCGTCGAATCGCCGGCAAAGGCGAAGACGATCCAAAAATATTTAGGCTCGGGCTATGAGGTCGAAGCCTCGCTCGGCCACATTAAAGACTTGCCGAAGAAGTCTCTCGGCGTCGATCTGGACAACGACTTCTCCACCGAGTATGTCGTCATTCCCGGCAAAGAGAAAGTGGTCGCCAAGCTGAAGAAGCTGGCGAAGACGGCCAACGCCATCTATCTGGCGCCTGACCCGGACCGCGAAGGCGAGGCCATTGCTGCCCACTTGGCCGAGGAACTTGGCGGTGACAGTGTCGACGGGAAGAAGAAGGCCAAGAAGAACGCCATCGTGATCCGTCGCGTGACCTTCAACGAGATCACCAAGCGCGCCGTACAGGAAGCTTTCCAGCACCCCCGCGACATCGACACCAACCTGGTCGATGCCCAGCAGACACGCCGTGTGTTGGACCGACTGGTCGGCTATCAGATTTCTCCGCTCCTCTGGGACAAGGTCCGTCGCGGGCTTTCCGCCGGACGCGTACAGACCGTTGCTCTCCGCCTGATCGTCGAGCGCGAGCGCGAGATCAAGATCTTCGTTAAGGAAGAATACTGGACCATCGACGCGCATTTGCAGGGACCGAAGCCACCGGCATTCGACGCCCGCTTCATCGGCATAGGCGACGAGAAGACGGCGATCCCCAACGGTGAAGAAGCCGAGAAAATCAAGACGGCCGTAGAAAGTGCCGACTGGACGGTTCGCTCGGTGGAACAGCGCGAGCGGCGACGCAGTCCGGCAGCTCCGTTTACCACCAGCAAGTTCCAGCAGGACGCCTCTCGGAAGCTGCGGTTCAGCGTGAAACGCGCGATGGGCATCGCCCAGCGCCTGTATGAAGGTATCGATCTCGGAGGCGAAGAAGGAACTGTCGGCCTCATTACTTATATGCGTACCGATTCGCCGCAGGTGTCGAACGACGCCTTGGCTGAGGTGCGCGAGTACATCGGCAAAGACTTTGGCAAGGAGTTTCTGCCCGAGTCGCCGAACACCTACAAGTCGAAGAAGGCTGCGCAGGAGGCCCACGAAGCCATCCGCCCGACCTCGGTCGCGCGTCATCCTGAGCAGATGAAGCAGTTCCTGCAGGAAGACGAGTACAAGGTCTACAAGTTGATCTGGCAGCGCTTCGTGGCCTCGCAGATGAATCAGGCGATCTTCGATCAGACCACCGTCGACATCGACGCCAAACCGAAGACGGGCGACACCAGTTACCGCTTCCGGGTGACCGGCTCCGTCTTGAAGTTTGAAGGCTTTCTCAAGGTTTATGAAGAGTCCAAGGACAACAAGGACGAAGAGGATGAGGCGCTCAAGCACAAGCTGCCGGTACTGGTGGAAGGCCAGAAGCTGACGCTGAAGGGGTTGAGTCCGGAGCAGCATTTCACCGAACCGCCTCCCCGCTTCAATGAGGCGTCGCTGGTGAAAGAGCTGGAAGAGCGTGGCATCGGCCGTCCTTCGACGTACGCGGCCATCATCAGCACTATCCAGGAGCGCCAGTACGTCCAGAAGATTGGGGGGAAGTTCATCCCCACCGAGATCGGTTTTGTTGTCACCGATCTATTGGTCGAGAACTTCAAGGACATCTTCGATCCGCAGTACACCGCGCGCCTGGAAGAGGAGCTCGATGAGATCGAGGATGGTAAAGAGACCTGGACCGACGCGCTGAAAGGTTTCTACAAGAAATTCGCCAAAGAGCTCCAATATGCCGAAAAGCATATGGAGAACGTGAAGCGGATGGAGAAACCCACCGACGAGAAGTGCGAGCGTTGCGGTTCTCCGCTGGTCATCAAGTGGGGCAAGCACGGATCGTTTTACGCCTGCAGTTCATACGACAAGAGCGATCCGGAGAGCTGCACCTTCACCAAGGAAAACCCGATTGACCTGCCGGATCTCGATTCCGCCGATGTGCAGGAAACCACGCAGGAAGAATATTGCGAGAACTGTGGACGTCCCATGGTGCTGAAGCGTGGACGCTTCGGGCAATTCATGGCCTGCACCGGCTATCCCGAATGCAAGACCACGCGCCGGCTCGATCAGGCCAAGAAGGTGCCGGACATTCCGCTGGATGAGAAGTGTCCAGAGTGCGGCCGCAATCTGCTGCTGCGTCATGGACGCTTCGGCGAATTCATCTCCTGTAGTGGCTATCCGGATTGCAAGTGGGTCAAGCAGAACTACATTGGTGTAAAGTGTCCGGAGTGCAAAACTGGCGACTTGGCAGAGAAGAAGGCGCGCCGCGGCAACCTGTTCTACGGCTGCTCGAATTATCCGAAGTGCAAGTTCACGTCGGCGTACAAGCTGATCAATGAGACTTGTCCGGACTGCGGCAGCCCGTATCTTCTGGAGAAAAATCTGAAGTCAGGAACCTTCCTGGTGTGTCCCAACAGCAAACGAAAAGATGCTGAGGAAGCCGATCAGCCCAAGCGTCGCGGGAAGAAGAAAACCGAGGATGAAAGCACGGTGAAATGTGACTACTCGCGCGAGATCAAGCCCGAAGCCGTAGCATAATAGGAAAAACGTCGTCACCCACCCGGTGGAGCTCTGCCGGGCAATCCCGTGAAAAGAAGGTGAACTGTGGCAGAAAAAGATAAAGGTATTCCTGACAGCATCGGTCCGATCCTGGCGCACTTGGTCGTCAACAACGGAGCCGAGGCCATCGCTTTCTACAAGAATGCGTTTGGAGCCGAAGCCATGGGCGTGCATTACACGCCGGACGGCAAACTCATGCATGCGGAGCTGAAAATCGGTAGCGGACGCCTGATGCTGGCCGATGAATTTCCATCCTTCGGCTCGCTGTCTCCGAAGACCCTGGGTGGCAGTCCAGTAGTTCTGAATCTGTACTCGGAAGATGTGGACACGCTGTTTGATCGGGCCGTGAAGGCGGGCGCGGTGGTCACTATGCCGTTGGCCAATCAGTTCTGGGGCGATCGCTACGGACAAATCACCGACCCATGTGGTCATCGCTGGGCTTTGGGCCAGCACGTCGAAGATGTGTCTCCCGAGGAGATGGAGCGCCGCGCCAAAGAAGCCTTCGCACAGATGGCCAAGAAGTAAGTATGTAGTTCCGGCAAGTAGCAAGCCGACAACAAACCTCAATGGGGCCGCCAGCAATGGCAGCTCACTCAATCAAGTCTCGCCTGGAGGATTCACATGAACACTTCACTGCCTAACCACCATGATGCCGAACTGGTATTAAAACTGTATGACTTGCGCCGCGAATCGGTCATGCGCGAAGCACGTAACTGGATGGCCACCTTCAACCCGCAATCGATTGACGATGTGATGAAGGTGATGGGCGACTTCAAGGCAAAGGAAAACGCTTACATGCGCCAGGTCTGCGGCTACTGGGAGATGGTGGCGGCTTTCATCGTGCATGGAACGCTGAATAAGGATCTGGCGTTCGACACCCTGGGCGAAATGTACTTCGTCTACGCCATCCTGCAGCCGGTCGTCGAGGAGTTCCGCACCAAGTTCAACGCGCCTGAGTTCTTCAAGAACGTGCAGCAGGTGGTGGAGTCTACTCCGCAGGGACGTGAGCGGATTGCCAATATACAGAAACGCCGTGCAGAGATGATGAGCCGCATGGTCGCCGCCGCGAAGTAAGGCGAGTAAGAGGTGAGAGCTTGGGTAGTGCGGCGCTTCAGCGCCGCGTCCAAGCACGAAGACTATGAGTTGGGCTTCAGCCCGGGGCGACGGTCTGAAGCCGGCTTTACATTGAGATGGCCTGGTGGCACGCGGACCTGAAGGTCCGCACTACCCGATCGGAACAGTGCGCCACCCGAAGAGTGCGCGAGTTCAACCCTGCCTTCAGTTCCGTACTGACCGTGTTCGACGCATCGTGGATTGTTCTCAGCTCAGATACTCCCGAATATACGGATCTTTGTTCCGCAATAGCTCGGCCGCGGTGCCCTCGAAGATCACCTTCCCGTCGCGCAAAATGAGAAATGTGGTGTGTACGTCGCGAGGACCATCGTCGCCGATGGGCACCATCTTGTTCTTCTCTTTGTCGAAGTAGTGACTGGCCATGGTGAAGGCGTCCTGCAAACGATGCGTCACCATCAGCGAACTCGTGTGATACAGATCGCGCTGTTTCACGATCAGCTCGATGATGGTATTGGAAGTCACGGGATCCAGGCCGCCGGTCGGCGAGTCATACAGCAGCACCTCGGGATTGGTGATGATGGCGCGCGCAATGCCGACCCGTCGCCGCATGCCGCCGGAAAGCTCGGAAGGGAACAGGAAGACCGTGTGTTCCAGTTCCACGAATCGCAACGCCTCCAGCACGCGAGCGTGAATCTCGTCGGTCACCTTGCCGGTTTCCTCGATCAGCCGGTAGGCAACGTTTTCCTCAACATTCAACGAATCGAAGAGCGCGCTCTCCTGGAAGACCATTCCGATATTGCGGCGCAGTTCGAACAGGTCCTGCTCGCGCATGCTCGTGACTTCCTGGCCGCACACGGTGATGCGTCCGGAATCCGGCTTCAACAGTCCCAGAGCCAATTTGAGGATCAGGGTCTTGCCGGTACCGGAAACTCCCATCAGAATCTTGGTTTCGCCGGCCGGCAGATCGAACGAAACACCCTCCAGCACGGGGTGATCGAAGGCGATAGCCACATCGTCAAAGCGGATTACTGGCGCAGTGTCGTCGGACGACGAAGGCTTGCGCTCGGCAACTGGAAGATCGGTACTCGGCATGGTTAGTACTGGAAAAAGCCCATCAGCAATCGCGTAAGGAAGAAGTCACTCACCAGGATCAACACCGACGCCGCCACGACGGCTTGCGTGGTAGCGCGGCCGACACCCTGAGTTCCGCCCTTGGCGGACAGTCCGTAATAGCAGCCGATCGTCGCAATGATGAATCCGAAGATTGCCGGCTTGGTGAGTCCCATCACCACGTCACCGAAGCGCAGCGACTGGTATGCCGTCGTCCAGTACTGATTGGCGTCAAGGCCGAGCAACAGGTACGAGATCATAAAGCCGCCGGTCAGTCCCACCAGGTCAGAGATGATGCTAAGGAAGAACAGCATGACCACGGCGGCAATCACACGCGGCGTTACCAGCTTCTTGGACGGATCGACACCCATAGCGCGCATGGCATCGATCTGCTCAGTCACTTTCATGGAGCCCAGTTCGCTGGCCATGCCGCTGGAGTTGCGGCCGGCAACCATCAGTCCAGTTAGCACCGGGCCGAGTTCACGAACCATTGACAGCGATACCAACTGGCCGGTCAGCGAGAGCGAGCCAAACTGCTGGAGGGTGCTGGAGGTCTGCAGGGCCAGAACTGCACCGGTGAAGAAGCCGGTCAGAACCACGATGGGCAGTGATCCTACGCCAACCATGTCCGCCTGCATCAGCGTGTCGCCGAAGTACCGGGGCTGCGTGAGAAGATTGCTGATGGAGCGGCCGGCAAGCAGGGAATAGTCCTGCACTGCCTGGACCTGCTCCTTCGCAAAATCGATTAGCGAAAAATTGGGCATGCTCGGATCGAGACAGCTATCAACGAACTATATCAGAGGGATGCCCAATCCCACGCGTTGCCGAATACCGGAAGGTAATCCACCGATGTGGCACTCCAGTGCGGAAAACGTGCCGTAAGGTAATAACGCCTTTGCGTGGGGGTCAGTGATTCATTTACCATGCGCTTGTCCGGGCAGTACAGCGCCTGGGGGGCGCTCATGGCATTTCAGGTAGATCGAAGCGCGTTTGATCCCGACTCGGGTTTTGAGTACTACATCTGTTTCAAGCCTCCCATTGAAGTGGATGGCGATGAGGTGGAGTCCAGAATCTCAATCGAAGCGGCCGTGTCGGTCTCCGAGACCGGCGATGTAGCCGACCTCTGCTTCATGCTCCCCAAAGTCTGCCGCAACGACCACTCGCTGTCCTTTTTGAAGCGCGATCCCTCGGTCAATTGCGTAGAAAATCGTGTATTTATCTCGATTCCAGGGCTGAACGGCGATGCGGTTTTCAACGCGCCCGCCACTTTGGAACTCGACCACGCGGGACGTATCGTCGCCATCGAGATCAACGGCTGCATCCCCAGAACCAGTACGTTTACGCCAGCGCACGCCTGAAGGCTGTCGGCTATCGGCTGTCAGCCAAACCGATTCATCGTGATTCGAACTGTATCTGCCGGCGAATTCGAGTCCCCGAAATTCCCAGTTCCAATTAGCGCCGTAAGCCGATAGCCGATAGCGCCTTCCCCCGATGTATCATTCCCCGATGCCCGACGTCAGCGCATTCATTCTCGCCGGCGGCCGCAGTTCCCGCATGGGCTCTGACAAGGCACTGCTGACCTTCCACAATCAAACCTTGTTGCAGCACGCCGTGCGTATTGCATCCGAGGCGCTGGGCAGCACTCGCATCGCCGGCTCCAAGACACTTTACGGGCAATTCGGCGACATTGTCGAAGACATCTTCCCGGGCTGTGGACCGTTGGGCGGAATTCATGCCGCGCTCAGCTCAACCAACACCGACCTCAACCTGATACTCTCGGTGGACATGCCGCTAATGACGCCGCGGTTCCTCAAGTGGCTGGCAGGGCTGGCGGGTGCGGCACCGGAGATGATCATCGTCCCTAACGTGGCTGGTGGGCCGCAGCCGCTCTGCGCGATCTACCGGCGAGGCATGCTTCGAGCGGTCGAGCAGGCGCTGAAAAACGGCGACTACAAAATCGGACGGCTGTTCTCACAGGTGCCAACCCGCGTCATCACGGAAGAAGAAATCGTTGCCGCCGGGTTTTCGGCTATTATCTTTCAGAACGTCAATACGCCCGACGAGTATGACCGGCTATTGCACCAGACAATCGCGGCCGCCGGCCCGGGAGAGAGCAGAACCGAGTGAGCGACGAGAAACCCTACATCGAGTTTCAGCACGTCCACAAGGCCTTCGGCAGCAATGTCGTGCTCGACGACGTCAGCTTCGACGTCATGCCCGGCGAGACGGTGTGCATTCTCGGCCGCAGCGGCGTGGGCAAATCCGTCTCCCTGCATCAGATCATGGGCTTCCTCAAGCCCGACAGCGGTCGCATCTGGGTCGCCTACGAAGACATTACCGATTATCCCGAAGCCGAGTTGGAGCGCATTCGCAAGAAAGTCACCATGGTCTTCCAGAACGGCGCGCTCTTCGATTCGCTCACGGTCGGTGAGAACGTAGCTTTTCCGCTGCGCGAGCGCGGAGGCCTGGAAGAAGAGCAGATTTACCAGATCGTCGACGGCCTGCTCGACATGGTGGGGGTGCGCGAATTCCGCGACCTGCTGCCTTCCGACCTGTCGACCGGCATGAAGCGTTCGGTGGCGATCGCGCGCGCCCTCGCCGCTCAGCCCGACGCCGTGCTCTATGACGAGCCAACCACCATGGTCGATCCGCTGATGGCCCACCTGCTCGGCGACCTGATCAAGAAGCTGAAGAAGCAGTTGAGGCTGACCGCTATCGTCGTGACCCACGATATGGCGCTAGCCAAGAAGCTCGCCGACCGGCTGCTCTTCCTTTACGAAGCGAAAGCGATCTTCTTCGGAACCTTCGAGGAGATGGCCAAATGTAACGAGCCGATCGTAAAGGAGTTTCTCGAACTCGACTCGCTGGACTTCGAACGCTACTTCGGCGCCCAGAGACCACAGCATCAGCCGCGCTTCGAAACACCCTAAGAAGCCTGTTCATGAAGAAGGCACGACGTACATACACCAGCCAGGATGGAAGTTGGTCAACTGTCCTGATCAGCAAATCACACTCAAAACGTGCAGACTGGGGGTCAATGAGTGATATGGGAATATTACAAGCGTTAGATTAGTTCGCTGGTCACCAGTGCGGGCGACCCAATCAGGTGGGCGGGAAAAGCGACGGCCTTTCCCGCACCCAAAGGAGCGTGTTGAGTCATACTTTTCCGTTAGTAGGTTTGCACCTTACCTATGCGGGGTGGCTTCACTGGTCCCGCCACTCCATAGATCACGGTGAAGCCCGAGCCTCCGCCCCAAGTTGAGGTGGGTCGAGTCGGATTTGGGCTTGCCGATGCTTCGAGGCTGTTCCAATTATTCGCTGCCCAGACATTGCCAGCAGGATCGATCGACACGTCCGTGATCATTTGAATGCTGCCGCTCTGGAACATGTGGACGACATCCCCGGTCTTGGTTCCAGCAGGATGGCCCTTGGTGTTGTCCCCGGCCAGGAGCGTGACGGAGCGAGCCCACATATTGCCGACCCAGACGTCGTCATTGCCGTCGATGTTCAGGCCCCAGGGGATATTGATTGCCTCGCCCGTGAATCCCATAGGCGCAGCCTGCGTACCGTCCGGACGAATCATGTTGACGGCACCGGTCGGTCGTGGCGGTGGACCCATAACGTACTTGAACATGGACGCCGTGATGAGCTTGAACTGTTCCATGATGGATATCCCATCAGGCAGCACCGGCTGTGGAGTCTTCAGGTCCATGTTGGACGCGACCCAGACGTTTTCCTTTGAATCCAGGGCGAGGGCACGGACACCGATGCCCGCCCGGAAGGTTTCCGCCTTGCCGGGATCTCCTAGCCGGAAAGCGGACCACCGTGTCCGACGCAGAGTTGGCAACCCACACTCGATTCTGGGAGTCGATAACGATGTCGAAGGGCGACTTCAGGCCTGCGGGCTTCACAATCTTGCCGTCTTTGATCCGTCCGCCCGGGAAGTACAGCAACTGGTTGTCGGAGCCGTCGGCAATCCAGACGTCGCCGTTCGGGGCGACGCCGATGCCCATCAGCCCAAGGAATTTCTCTTTGAACGGGAAGTCGCTTTCGCTGGCGACAGGCTTGCCGTCGAAATCCATCACCAGAATCTTTCCATTGAAGCTGGAGATCCAAATTCGGTCTTTCGTTACCGCCGTGCCCCAGCCGACGCCGTCAATACCCATACCGGTGAAGCCAGTAATCGGCGGCGAAAGTGCGGTTCCATTGGGGCTGAACTTGCCCACGCCACCCCCGGTGCTCTTGTTGACACCAGACTGCGATCCAGGCATCCAGTTCATGCCGCTCCAGAGATTGCCTTCAGCGTCAAACATGAAACGACCGTTGGCATAGTCTCCACCACCCGAGAAGCACAGCGAGAGCGCAAAGTCGTCCGGAACGTAGACGAGATAGGGCGCGAAGGGAGCGCTGCGCCGTCCATCAGGCGCTGGCAGCGGATAGGCTTCGTCGAACAAGGCGTAAAGGTCCTTCGGGTCTGCCCATGGCTCGCGGGCAATACCGGCCATCGCTTCCAGCGTGTTCTTGGGTAGTATCCCACCGGTTGGCGTCGCGGCTTTGAAGAAGCGGGTGCGCCAATCATCGTTGGCCACCGTGAAGGACGCGGTGATCAGCGAGCCTAGTGTGTCCAAGTTCGCCATCGTCGTGGTCATGGAGCTGTTGAGCGGGTCAAGTAGTACCTTGCCCCACTTGCCAGTGGCAGGATCTACTAGATTCGGGACATTTCCAGCAGCTATCTTCAGTCCGAGGGGGTTCCCGGAAATCGCATCACCGTTGATGAATCGTGCATTCGTGAATGCGGACGCCACGGTGGTTAGCTCGTTGATCGTGACACTGGTAGGGGGATTACCGCCCACAACGGCTAACAGCGCGATGATGGGATTGTCGCTGCTGGCGTGGCTGGCCCTGGGAACGCCACCGGTCGCGATTAGATAGAGGATGCCTCCGCTTTCGGCACCCTTGGTGCGAACTTCAAACCGGCCATCATCGTTGGTCTTGGTCTGAGCGAGTTGCTTAGGAGCGGCAGCACCGGCTTCCCACAGAGTTACGGTTGACTTGGCAATCGGAGCGCCTCCGCCCAAAACCTGACCCTTAATGCTGTCAGCTGCTAAGCCTACATCCGCCAGCAAGACGAACAGGGCTAGTACAGCGATCACTGATCGTCCGAAGCATTTCATGGAATCCATTCTTTCTCCTTATCGTCGGCCTCATTGCGTCGCTTCTGGAGCTGGTGTTGGATTATGAAAAGGGTCTGTTGAGCGCTGGCGGTGAGGCCGCCTAATGAAGTTCTAGGGTAAGGAACCGGACTGCCACTCTGCTGTGATCTGTGTCACAAACGATGGCCGAGAGGATGTCATGCCTAATGAGGATTGTTTTGATAACGGCCATTTCACTCATCATCCCCAATCGGGAGCCCCCGACCCGTAACTTGGTCCAACGGGGACCCTAGCGCAAGTTGGTTCCGCTAGAACCCCTGCGCTACCAGTCGGTCCACGGTCAACGCACTTCCATCCTCCCGCCGCGTCCACTTCTCCAGATACTTTGCGACGATGTCGGTTTCGATATTCACCGGATCGCCCGCCTTCAGCGAACCGAGATTCGTCATCTTGATAGTGTGAGGGATGATCGCGATGGTCAGCCGCAGGCCCTCGAGCTTTGCCACTGTCAGGCTGATCCCTTCGATACTGATTGATCCCTTGAACACGACATACTTCTCCAACTCTTCCGGGAGGTCGAGATGCAGCCAGAAGTCGTCGGCATCGGCTATCCGCTCAAGAGCGACGAAGCGAGCGACGCCATCGACGTGTCCCTGAACAATGTGACCGCCGAGACGGCCGTCGGCCTTCAAAGGCAGCTCCAGATTCACCTGCGCGCCTTGCGTGATGCGCGACAGGGAAGTGCGCGCCCAGGTCTCGGCCGCCAGGTCGGCGCAGAACGTGTCCGGCTGGATGTCGAGTGCGGTCAGGCAAACACCGCTCACGGCGACACTATTGCCTTGCTTCAGCTCTTTCGCACTATTAGGAGCATGAATCGTGATGCGGTGATTGCCCCCGTGCTCGATGATGCTCTGGATGGTTCCAACTTCTTCGACTAATCCTGTAAACATGATGACCTCGAAAAGCGGTCTCGCGATTTCGAGACCCGGAAGTTTTGGCAGCCGGCAGCCAGGGCTTAGCAATTCAATCAGCAAAAGCAAAACGCGGGGTGTGTTTTGTGTCAGGCACGACTGAACTCGTGCCCTGACATAAACTGGGTGGGCTGCTAATTGCCAACCGCTGAGCGCCAACTACCAACTGCTAGGTGCGGATGCCAACTGCTAAGTGCCTTCACCAGGCGACGGAACCAGCCTGATTTCATCCTTGTACGGATCGCGCAGGTAGCCTTCGACCGCGAAATCTTCTCCGAAGCGATGTAGCGTCAGCGATCCCACCGAAGCTGCTTCGCTGATGCGGCGATACCCCGCGCCCAACGCGAAGGGTATCGAACCCGTGCCCGCCAGAATTTTCGGCGCGTAGTAGAAAAATATCTTGTCGACGATGCCTGCCGACAGCGCGGCCCAGTTCACCATTGCTCCACCCTCGATGATAAGGCTGGTGATCTCCCGCTTGCCAAGTTCAGCCATCACACGGTCAAGGTCGGGCCGACCATCGACGCTCGGCGCGCCGGCGGGAAAAACAATCGTGTTGTCGCCCGGCGGCCGCCGCATCGGAACCTGCACCACCACGACGCCACGGGATTCCAGCTCGCGCCGTTTGTTCTCCTCGGCGAAACAGCAGAAGACGATGAGATCCTCGCGGGCCGTCTTCACCACGCGCGAATCCAGCGGCAGCCGCAATCGCGAATCGAGAATGACGCGCTGCAGCGGCCTGCGCCGGGGAAGTCCGGTGCGATCGGTGAGCAGCGGATCGTCGGCGATGACTGTGCCGACACCGACCATGATGGCGTCGTTGCCATGCCGCATCTGGTGGACGTGCTCCCTTGCGACCTCGCTGGTGATCCAGCCGCCGGTGGCACCCAGCGAGCCGAGAGCTGACGGTGTTTCCGACTCTCCTGGAGGCGGCGCGATTTTTCCATCGAGCGTCATCGCCGTCTTCAAGGTTATGAACGGCTGCCTGTGACGAATGTACTTCGCGAAGGCTTCGTTCAGCTTCTTGGCATCCACTTCGCCGAGTCCCTCAATCACCTCGACTCCTGCAGCTTGCAGCCGAGCGATGCCGCGCCCGCCAACCAGCGGATTCGGATCGCGCATGGCGACGAAGACGCGACGAATGCCCGCGGCGATTACCTCATCCGCGCACGGCCCGGTGCGGCCGACATGCGAGCAGGGTTCCAGGTTCAGGTAGAGAGTGGCGCCCCGCGCGCGCATTCCAGCCTCTTTGATCGCGAGCACCTCGGCGTGAGTTTTGCCGGCGTAGGTATGCGTGCCGCGTCCGACGATCTCGCCATTTGCGGCAACCACCAGCGCGCCCACGCAAGGATTCGGCGAGGCCAGCGCAATGCCAGCGCGAGCCAATTCCAGAGCCTGTTGCATGAGCTGTTCGTCAGTCATTTAGTCGAAGAGCGAGTTCACGAAGTCCTGCGGATTGAAGGGCAAGAGGTCGCCGATCTTTTCACCAACCCCGACATAGCGCACCGGCAGGCCCAGCTCTTTGCAGATGGCAACCACCACTCCACCCTTAGCGGTGCCGTCGAGTTTGGTGAGAACGATTCCGGTTACGCCCGCCGACTGCGTAAACAGCCGTGCCTGCTGCAGTCCGTTCTGGCCCGTGGTCGCATCCATCACCAGCAGGGTTTCGTGCGGAGCGGTGGCGCTGAAGCGTTGCGCCGTGCGCCGCATCTTCGATAGCTCGTCCATCAGGCTGCTCTTGGTGTGCAGGCGCCCGGCGGTGTCGACGATGACGTAATCGGTGCCGCGCGCTTTGGCCGCCTGCAGCGCGTCGAAAAGTACCGCCGCGGGATCGCCGCCCGGCTTGTTCTTGATGACCTCGGTCCCGGTACGATCGCCCCATATTTCCAGTTGTTCGATTGCTGCGGCGCGAAAGGTATCCGCGGCCGCCAGCAGCACCGTCTTTCCTTGTGAGCGCAGCAGATTCGCCAGTTTGCCGATCGACGTGGTCTTGCCCACGCCATTTACTCCGACAACCAGAATGACCTCGGGCTCGCCATTGACCTTTTGTACCGGCGTGTTGTTAGCGGCGTTGAGAATCGCCAGCAACTCGTCTTTCAGCACACGCTTCAACTCATCGACGTTCTCCACTTGCTTGCGGTCGACCTTCTCGCGCAGTGCCTCAAGGACGGTGCTCGTGGTCGCGGTGCCCAAGTCTGCCGAGATCAGCGTTGCTTCCAGATCTTCGAGGGTCTCGCGATCGATCTCCTTACGAATCGCCACGACCTCTTCAATGCGCTCGCTGAGGCTTTCACGCGTGCGCGCGACCGCCTCTTTCATGCGCTTAAGAAAGCTGGGCTTCTCTTCCGTGCTGCCGAACAGGGTCTGAATCATGTCGAAATCCGCCGCGAGAACTCGACACGCGGCGACTCAGTGCGCGGCCTGCGGTCGAAGTTTCTTCGCGAAGTTTCATTATAGACAAGCGCTTGCCAGCTGCGCTTTCCGCGTGGCGCGAGAATCCGCTTACTGCTGACGATCATCCAACCTACTTATTCCACAAGGAGGGCCTATGCCCAGCTGCGAACATGTGAAACAGGCGAACCCTGACATCGCTCCCAGCGGAGATGGATGTGCGGAATGTCTGGCGAGCGGACAACACTGGGTGCAATTGCGCAAATGCCTAGTCTGCGGACACGTGGGCTGCTGCGACTCCTCGCCCGGCCAGCACGCCAACCAGCACTTCAAGCAAACCGGCCATCCCGTGATGCAGGCATTTCAATCGGGAAGCTGGAAATGGTGCTACGAACACGAAGCGTATGTGTGAAGGCGCTCTTCGCTCTTCGCCAAAGTTACTGTTTCGGAGTCATGAGAAAAGGCGTGACCTGTTCTGGCGAACAGCGAAAGGCGAATAGCGAATAGGGTCTTTGCTGTACTCTGTATTGGCGATAATCGCCTGAACACGATGATCTTTTACCTGCCTACATTCCGCCCATCCATCCGAAAATTCGCGCTTGCTCTTTTTCTGCTGGCGCTCTGTGGCGCGGCGGCCTTGGCGCAGGTTCCGTCGCCCTGGGTTGACACCAAGCCGCTGGCGGTCGATACCGGAACCACCGGCCTCAAGCTGACGCTCCGCCGCTTGCACACTACGGCGCGCCTGATGCATACGGTCGCTCATCCGGACGATGAAGATGGCGGCATGTTGACGCTTGAATCGCGCGGTCATGGCGACAGCGTGTTGCAGTTGACGCTCAACCGCGGTGAGGGTGGACAGAACATGGTCGGCAGCGACCTGTTCGACGAGTTAGGAATTATTCGCACGCTGGAATTGCTCTCGGCCGATCGTTATTACGGAGTAGAGCAGCGCTTTACCCGCGTGGCCGATTTCGGATTCTCCAAAACGTCACAAGAGACCTTTCAGGAGTGGGGCGGTCACGACATCGCCCTCGCCGACATGGTGCGCGTCATCCGCACCTTCCGGCCCGATGTAATCTGCACCCGCTTTCAAGGCGCCGAACGCGACGGACACGGCAATCATCAGGCGTCGGGAATTCTGACCCGCGAAGCCTTCCATGCCGCGGCCGATCCCACGAGGTTTCCCGACCAGATTCGGGAAGGACTGCAACCCTGGCAGGCGAAAAAGCTGTACATGGACAACGTCCGCTCCAATGAAGATTGGACCATCAAGCTGGAGACTTCGCAGAGTGATCCGCTGCTGGGTGAGACCTACGTGCAGTTCGCCTGGAAGGGATTGCAGCACCAGCTTTCGCAGGGCGCCGGGGCGTGGCACTTCAACACCGAAGGCCCGCGTTACAGCTACTACAAGCTGATCGACACGGCCTCAGGCAAGCCGATTCCCGCGAATGAACACGAAAACGACTTCCTGGACGGAATCGATACGTCGCTGCCCGGCCTGGCCGCACGCCTGGGAGCTGATCAGTCGAAGGTGCCCTGGCTTCTGGGGCAATTGCAGGCGATCGCCAAGACGGTTGACGCCGCAACCGCTGCTGCGGACAAAGATCCGCAGTCGGCGGGCGACCCACTGCTGCGTGGATTGAATCTTACCCGCGCTCTGACCGCCAAAGTTGAAGGGTCATCGTTAAGCGGCGCGGAGAAGGCCGATCTGCTCGCCAGCCTACACACGAAAGAGCATCAGTTCGAGCAGGCCGCAAATCTCGCGTTCGGAAACGAGTCTGCAGCTCGGTCCGGGGACGCCCGACGGCCGGCCGATGGCTGCAGAGTTTCCCACTGATGCAGGCAATGTCCTGGCGGCGGTAATCACGGCAGGAAAGCCGTTTCTCCTCCGCGCTACATTGCATAACGGCAGCGCCTCGCCGATGGACCTGAAGCAGTTCGCCGTCGATGTTCCCAGCGGATGGAAGTCCGAGTTGTTCATGGACAAGGTTCCGAAGCAGATCGCGCCCGGCGACGGTTGCGCCCTGACGTTTCGGATAACTCCTCCCATCAACGCGGAGCCGACGAAGGCGTACTTCCATCGCGACAATCCGGAAACGGATGCCATCTACAAGATCGACAATCCAAAGTATGTGACGCTGGCGCTCCCGCCGCCGCCTGTCGGCGTGCACGTGGTGTACAGCATCAACGGCGCAGAGGGTGTGATTCACAACTTCGCCCGCACGCCCATGCACGACACCAAGGGCGAAGTGTGGTCGATGCCGCTGGCAGTGGTGCCACCGTTCTCCGTACATGCCTCGCCTGCTACGCAGATCGTGTCTGGCCGGAAATAATCCCTCGGCGAACCTCGCTGTCGAATGTCGGCACCACGGCCGATCGCGGTAATGGCACGGTGCATCCCGAAGCTCCACAGGGTTGGACCATCGAGCCTAAAACCGCGACCGTCAACTTCACCGCTCCGGGTCAACAGTCCGCGCAATTCAAGGAGCTGCCGGACGGCGCAAAGGAAGGCCGCTATCAGGTGCACGCGTTCCTCAGCGCCGATAGCCGCGATTACGGCGATGGCTACGATCTGGTCACGCGTCCTGATATCGGCGGCTTCTTCTACTTTCAGCCTGCACGTCAGCGAGCCAGCATCGTCGAGGTGAAGGTCCCGCAGGAGTTGAAAGTCGGCTACATCATGGGGGCGGGCGACGATATCCCCGACGTGCTGCGCGAGCTCGGCCTCAACGTCACGCTGCTGACGGCGGATGACGTTGCGCACGCCGAACTCAGCCGCTACGGGACGATCATCCTCGGGATTCGCGCCTACGACACGCAAGATGCGGTCAAGAAAAACAACCAGCGCCTGCTCGATTACGTGAAGAACGGCGGCACGCTGCTGGTGCAGTACAACACCTCGCCCAGCGATTTCAACGCGGGGCACTACACTCCATATCCTGCCCAGCTAAGTCGCGAGCGCGTGACGGTGGAGCAGGCTCCGGTCACGATTCTCGATCCGCAGAATCCGGTCTTCCACTATCCCAATCCGATCACGCAA
>CAWFUT010000020.1:0-103902 GCA_963819055.1 uncultured Acidobacteriaceae bacterium
TCGACGGCGAACTCCGACGCTTCTTCTTCCGTTTCAGCGCCACCAATCATTTGTCCGCCGTGGGGCGGTTGCGCTTCCTGCTAAGATGCGGCTTGCCAAAGTCGATGGTTCCGCGCGGCGCGGGGATTTCGCCGAACTCTTCGTCCTCATCTTCGTCGCCGGTGATCTCAAGAGGAAGTCGGAGACGTCGAGGAAGGCATCGCGTTCGAGGCCAATGTCGACGAAGGCGGACTGCATGCCGGGAAGCACACAGGTAGTTCACCTTGTAGATGGATCCTGCTAAGGTGTATTCGTTTTCGCGCTCGAAGAAAACTTCGGCGAGCTGATCGTCCTCCACAACGCCACCTTGGTTTCGTGTGGCGTAGAGGACACGTAAAGTTCTTTGTTCATGGACGCTCCGGTATCAACCGGACGCAGGCAATGGAAGGACAGGGATACGAGACGGGTGACTAGGGCGTGGACACACCTGGGCTATTGTCCGGTTGCGTACCAGACCTGATTCGAAAAGCGACACTTTGTGGAATCTTAGGCACCGTATCAAGGACACCGTTCAAGGTTTGTGGCGTCTCAGTCAGCTTCTGAGCTAAAGGGCCGTTTCCCGCCCGAGCAATGTACTTTTGCAATCCTGTCCGGCCCAATTCTCCTTGCGGCCGGCTATGCCCTCGTACGTGAGGGCTGTCGTAATCTTGTTTTCACCCTTATTCCTGTTGCCGGCGGGTGACCCGGCTGTTTTACTTGCGCCCGATGGCGCGTTTACTACAAACTTGGGTCTGTCAGTTCACGAACCGGCGCATGCGGATGTTCATCACAATACCCAGCGCCAAGAACATGAACAGTACTGAAGAACCCCCATAACTCATTAACGGCAAGGGGATACCCGTGACCGGCATAAATCCTACCACCATACCTACGTTCACGAGCACATGGAATGCAAGCACTGCAACCACGCCCATGACCACGAAAGCTCCAGCCCGGTCCGGGGCCGTCTGAGCGTTCTGAATCAGACGCATCAGTACGATAAAGTATAGCAGGAGTAGGCCCATCGCGCCTATAAAGCCGTGCTCCTCGGCAAAAGCAGCGAAAATGAAGTCCGTATGTGGCACCGGCAGGAATGGCCCTGAGTCTGGCTGCCGTGCGCAGTTCCCTTTCCGAAAATACCCCCAGAACCCACAGCCACAAGCGATTGCAGCACCTGATAGCCGCGTCCCTGGGAGTCGGCTTCGGGATCATTGAAGCTGGTGAGACGGTCCCGCTGGTAGGGTTCAGGACATGCCAGGCGACCGGAGCCAGCATTACTCCAATCAGCACGATGATCAGCGCGTGCTTGGCCTTCATGCCTCCCAAGAACAGTCCCATGATTGCGATAGGCAGGTAAGTCAGAGCGGTTCCAAGGTAAGGCTGCCGCAGCACCATCAGCGTCGGTACGCCCACCAGCGCTCCCGCCTTCAGGATGTCCTGTGCCGTACATTCGGTCTTGGTGTCGGCAAAATACTTTGCCATCGCGAGAATCAGGACGAGCTTGACCCACTCAGAAGGCTGGAAATGAAACGAGCCAATCTGCACCCAGCGCTTCGCTCCCAGGTAAACCTTACCCAACGCCAGCACCGCCAGCAGTGACGCGATCGAGATCACGTACAACACTGGAACGCGCTCCAGCAGGGCCTGATAGTTAAACAGGCTGACGACGAACATCAGGGTAATCCCGCCGAGAATCCAGTAGACCTGCTTCAGATGTACGCCTGCGAACTTGGTGCCGAGGGTCGCACTATAGATCTCCACCACGCCTAGCGAGCAGATGATCAGCACCAGTACCAGCAGGACCCATCAAAATCTCGGAAGGAAACGTAACGACTCAAGGCTGTCTCCCGGGAACGGCTCCGGCAGGTGGCGCTGCGGGTGGACTGGGGGCTGGAGCTCTCTTCTAGGCGAGAGTCTGGGCCGGCTGAGCCTCGATTCCCGGAGGCTTGGGAGGCGCAGGCACGTTTGCCGCTGCGTCAGGTTGAGCCATCTCGGTGTGGGACTCGGTGGCTTGCAGGTCGGAAGAGCGCAACGGCTTCTCCCCTGCCTCGACTCCGGGAGCGGCGATAACCGGCTTGACGGTTCCGGTCGTTGGAACATTGAAGTGTCCCGCCTGCAGCTTGTCGGGATTCTGCGCGTCGCCGGAGTGCCACACGGCAGCGACTTCGGCTTGCTTGCTGCCCGGGCCTTCCGTTGGCTTTGGCGACGTCGGTCTGAATGCGGCGCTGCTTCTCCACGTAAGCGGCGATGACCTTGGCGGCAACGCGAGCAGCCAAAGCGCCGTGCTCCCCGCCTTCAAACAGGCAGGCAACTACGATCTGCGGGTTGCGGCGAGGCGTCACGCCCACGAACCAGCCATTGTCCTTGTACTCGCCCTTCTCCTTGGCGCTCATCTTGGCTTTGAGTTGGTTCGAGATAGTAACGCGCTGCCGGTTTTGCCGGCGAAGTCGACGCCGTTGATGTGCGCGCTGCCGGCAGTGCCCATCGGCGAGACGACCAGGGCCATCGCGTCGGTAATGGTCGTCCAATTCGCTTCGTCGATCTGGACGTGGCCTTTGTCGTTGTACAGCGCCACCTGCTTGAAGTTTGGCGGGAACTGATCGGGGAAGGCGATGTGCGGCCGGACGAGCACGCCATCGCTGGTGATCGCGCCGAGAGCGCGCGCAAGCTGGATCGGCGTGGTCGCTACCGCTCCCTGCCCGATACCGACCGAGATAGTCTCACCCGCGTACCATTTCTGCTTGAAGTTCTTGATCTTCCACTGCTCCGACGGCATCACGCCGGACACTTCCTGCGGCAGGTCGATGCCAGTCTTCTGTCCCAGGCCCAGCATGGTCGCGTACTTCGCGATGCGATCGATGCCCAACTTTTGGCCAGGGGTAGAAATACGAATCACACGACTGATAAATCGCTTTGCTGATGTTTACGCTGCCGTGTGAGCCATGCGTCGAGGCGATCCAGCACTTGAAGAAGCGTCCGTAGAAGGTCTTGCCGCCACCGCAGTTCACGATCAGGTTCTGCGCGATTCCCTCCTGCAGGCCGGCTGTCGCCATGATGATCTTGAAGACTGAGCCGGGCGCCAGTTGCGCCTGGATCGCTTTGTTCAGCAGCGGCTTGCCGGGATCGGTGACCAGCCGATTCCACTCGTCGCGGGTAATATGCACCGCAAATTCGTTAGGATCGAACGCGGGCCGACTCACCATCGCCAGAATCTCGCCGGTCTGCGGATTCATGGCAACGATCGCACCAGGTTTACCTTCAAGGCCTCCTCAGCGGCAATCTGGAGGTCGAGATCGATGGTTGTCTTGAGCGGCTTACCCGGCACCGCCGGCACGTCGCTCAGGGTTCCGACTTCTTTACCGCGGCTGTTGACCAGCACTTGGCGCGAGCCGTTCTTTCCCATCAAAATGTCGTTGTAGTACTGCTCAATGCCCGACATGCCGACGATGTCGCCCGGGTTATAGAGCTCCCATTGCGGCTGATTCAGCATGTCTTCGCTCACCTGTCCGACATAGCCGATCACATGCGCCATGAATCCGTTCTTGGGATACAGGCGGCGATGCACCGTGATGGTTTCGAGCTCGGGCAATTCCGCGCGGTGCGACTCGATGAAAGCCAATTCGTCCGGCGTGATGTCATCTTTCAGAAAGAGCGGCTGGTAGCCGGGAACGGCGACCATCCGCTTCAGGCGCGCGCGCAGCTCATCGGGCGGCATGTGCAGTCCGGTTGCGATCTTGTCGGCATCGGCCATCAGGTCGCGCTTTTGATCCCGCAGCAGCAGCACCGAGAAAGACGGATAGTTGTCGACGATGATGCGGCCTTCGCGGTCGAGGATCTTGCCGCGCGGCGCCAGGATGGGAATTTGCTTGATACGATTCTGTTCGGCCAGATTGCTGTAGTAATCGTTGCGGGCGACCTGGAGGCGCCACAGGCCAAAAGCCAGAATCAAAAAAATTCCCAGCAGGATGTATTGCACTGCGGTGAGCCGGAGCTGGGAAACTTTGTCGTCGCGACCTAACATCAGAAACGAATCTTTCCGAAGTCCTACCTGCGCACTGTTACCGACCGGAAGCGGTCACACCACGGCACAGCCACCTCTCCGAGAGGCAGCGAAGTCCAGTGAAAGATCACCCGATTGCATGGAAAGTGGCGACTCGGAATTCTTCTTCATTGTAGTCCGAATCGGGTAGGTCGAGCAGCGTAAAAATGGCGAAATTGTTGCGGATGTATGGCCCCAGCGTGACCGTTCTCACCGTTGCTTGAAACGGTCCAGGAACATGAACAGGAAGATCCCAAGAATCGCATTCGCCAACGCCGAAACTGCCGTATGGCTCCAGCTCCATTGCAGACCCTGGCGCAGAAGTCCATGTGCCACACCGTAGTACACGCCCTCGTGGATCACGAAGAACCCAAACGTAATCAGGAAGCGCGACCCCGGGTTCTCGACGTCGATCTTGCCCCCCAGCGACGATGCCAGGTATCCCACGACCGTCAAGGCGATGCCGTACATGCCCAGCGGGTGGCTGGGACCGGCGAAGAGGTCATACAACAAGCCGATGAAGCACCCGGTCAGGCAGCCGCTGATGGGGTTGCGACGTGCCGTGGCGAAGAAGATGGTCACCAAAAACGGCAGGTCGATGATCGGCATGAAGCGGACCTTCACTGGGATGAAGATCTGAATCAGGATCGCGATTAGCGGAATGAAGATGATCGCCGGCCAGCCGAACTCGTAGACCGAGACCTGCTCGCGCGAGGTCACGCTGCCGCGAAATGGCATCACCCATCAGCGGCTGCCTGACCGGGTGCTTCATCGGCTTGTTGTATGACCTCTTCGCCGGTCCCAGCCACCCGCTGGGCATGTACGGCATCGCCTTGACGGTCGTGGGATACCTGGCATCGTCGCTGGGGGGCAAGATCGACGTCGAGAACCCGGGGTCGCGCTTCCTGATTACGTTTGGGTTCTTCGTGATCCACGAGGGCGTGTACTACGGTGTGGCACATGGACTTCTGCGCCAGGGTCTGCAATGGAGCTGGAGCCATACGGCAGTTTCGGCGTTGGCGAATGCGATTCTTGGGATCTTCCTGTTCATGTTCCTGGACCGTTTCAAGCAACGGTGAGAACGGTCACGCTGGGGCCATACATCCGCAACAATTTCGCCATTTTTACGCTGCTCGACCTACCCGATTCGGACTACAATGAAGAAGAATTCCGAGTCGCCACTTTCCATGCAATCGGGTGATCTTTCACTGGACTTCGCTGCCTCTCGGAGAGGTGGCTGTGCCGTGGTGTGACCGCTTCCGGTCGGTAACAGTGCGCAGGTAGGACTTCGGAAAGATTCGTTTCTGATGTTAGGTCGCGACGACAAAGTTTCCCAGCTCCGGCTCACCGCAGTGCAATACATCCTGCTGGGAATTTTTTTGATTCTGGCTTTCGGCTTGTGGCGGCTCCAGGTCGCCCGCAACGATTACTACAGCAATCTGGCCGAACAGAATCGTATCAAGCAAATTCCCATCCTGGCGCCGCGCGGCAAGATCCTCGACCGCGAAGGCCGCATCATCGTCGACAACTATCCGTCTTTCTCGGTGCTGCTGCTGCGGGATCAAAAGCGCGACCTGATGGCCGATGCCGACAAGATCGCAACCGGACTGCACATGCCGCCCGATGAGCTGCGCGCGCGCCTGAAGCGGATGGTCGCCGTTCCCGGCTACCAGCCGCTCTTTCTGAAAGATGACATCACGCCGGACGAATTGGCTTTCATCGAGTCGCACCGCGCGGAATTGCCCGAGCTCGAAACCATCACGGTGCATCGCCGCCTGTATCCCAAGAACGGATTCATGGCGCATGTGATCGGCTATGTCGGACAGGTGAGCGAAGACATGCTGAATCAGCCGCAATGGGAGCTCTATAACCCGGGCGACATCGTCGGCATGTCGGGCATTGAGCAGTACTACAACGACATTTTGATGGGAAAGAACGGCTCGCGCCAAGTGCTGGTCAACAGCCGCGGTAAAGAAGTCGGAACCCTGAGCGACGTGCCGGCGGTGCCGGGTAAGCCGCTCAAGACAACCATCGATCTCGACCTCCAGATTGCCGCTGAGGAGGCCCTTGAAGGTAAACCTGGTGCGATCGTTGCCATGAATCCGCAGACCGGCGAGATTCTGGCGATGGTGAGTCGGCCCGCGTTCGATCCTAACGAATTTGCGGTGCATATTACCCGCGACGAGTGGAATCGGCTGGTCACCGATCCCGGCAAGCCGCTGCTGAACAAAGCGATCCAGGCGCAACTGGCGCCCGGCTCAGTCTTCAAGATCATCATGGCGACAGCCGGCCTGCAGGAGGGAATCGCGCAGAACCTGATCGTGAACTGCGGTGGCGGCAAGACCTTCTACGGACGCTTCTTCAAGTGCTGGATCGCCTCGACGCATGGCTCACACGGCAGCGTAAACATCAGCAAAGCGATTTATCAGTCGTGTGATTCGTATTTCTACACCCTGGCCGAAAAGTTGGGCATCGATCGCATCGCGAAGTACGCGACCATGCTGGGCCTGGGACAGAAGACTGGCATCGACCTGCCGCAGGAAGTGTCCGGCGTGATGCCGTCGGAGCAGTGGAAGATCAAGAACTTCAAGCAGAAATGGTACGCGGGTGAGACTATCTCGGTCGGTATCGGGCAGGGAGCGGTAGCGACCACGCCGATCCAGCTTGCGCGCGCTCTCGGCGCGATCACCAGCGATGGCGTGCTCGTCCGGCCGCACATCGCCTTCCCCGATCAGTTCCCGCCAAACTTCAAGCAGGTGGCGCTGTACAACGACAAAGGCCACGTCCAGATCGACGAAGCGAATTGGACGACCATTACCGACGCGATGGCCCTGGTCGTCTCGCCGATGGGCACTGCCGGCAGCGCGCACATCAACGGCGTCGACTTCGCCGGCAAAACCGGCAGCGCGCAGACCATCTCGAACCAACTCAAAGCCAAGATGAGCGCCAAGGAGAAGGGCGAGTACAAGGACAATGGCTGGTTCGTGGGCGTGACGCCTCGCCGCAACCCGCAGATCGTAGTTGCCTGCCTGTTTGAAGGCGGGGAGCACGGCGCTTTGGCTGCTCGCGTTGCCGCCAAGGTCATCGCCGCTTACGTGGAGAAGCAGCGCCGCATTCAGACCGACGTCGCCAAAGCCAACGGAAGGCCCGGCAGCAAGCAAGCCGAAGTCGCTGCCGTGTGGCACTCCGGCGACGCGCAGAATCCCGACAAGCTGCAGGCGGGACACTTCAATGTTCCAACGACCGGAACCGTCAAGCCGGTTATCGCCGCTCCCGGAGTCGAGGCAGGGGAGAAGCCGTTGCGCTCTTCCGACCTGCAAGCCACCGAGTCCCACACCGAGATGGCTCAACCTGACGCAGCGGCAAACGTGCCTGCGCCTCCCAAGCCTCCGGGAATCGAGGCTCAGCCGGCCGAGACTCCCGCCCAGAAGAAAGCTCCAGCCCCCAGTCCACCCGCAGCGCCACCTGCCGTAGCTGTTCCCGGGAGACAGCCTTGAGTCGTTACGTTTCCTTCCGAGATTTTGACTGGGTCCTGCTGGTACTGGTGCTGATCATCTGCTCGCTAGGCGTGGTGGAGATCTATAGTGCGACCCTCGGCACCAAGTTCGCAGGCGTACATCTGAAGCAGGTCTACTGGATTCTCGGCGGGATTACCCTGATGTTCGTCGTCAGCCTGTTTAACTATCAGGCCCTGCTGGAGCGCGTTCCAGTGTTGTACGTGATCTCGATCGCGTCACTGCTGGCGGTGCTGGCGTTGGGTAAGGTTTACCTGGGAGCGAAGCGCTGGGTGCAGATTGGCTCGTTTCATTTCCAGCCTTCTGAGTGGGTCAAGCTCGTCCTGATTCTCGCGATGGCAAAATATTTTGCCGACATAAAAACCGAGTGTACGGCACAGGACATCCTGAAGGCGGGCGCGCTGGTGGGCGTGCCCATGCTTATGGTGCTGCGGCAGCCTGACCTTGGAACCGCTCTCACTTACCTGCCAATCGCCATCATGGGCTTGTTTTTGGGTGGGATGAAGGCCCGCCACGCTATTGTGATTGTGGTCATTGGAGCACTGCTGGCGCCTGTGGCTTGGCACGTCTTGAAGCCCTATCAGCGCGATCGCCTGACCAGCTTCATGCAGCCCGAAGCGGACTCTCAAGGGAAGGGCTATCAAGTTCAACAGTCGCTGGTGGCAGTGGGGGCTGGAGGCATTTTCGGCAAAGGAACCGCACACGGCAGCCAGACCCAGGGCCAGTTCCTGCCGGTGCCGCATACTGACTTCATCTTCGCCGCCTTTGCCGAAGAACATGGTTTCTTGGGCGCAATGGGCCTACTCCTGCTATACTTTATCGTACTGATGCGTTTGATCCAGAACGCTCAGACGGCCCCCGACCGGGCGGGAAGCTTTGTGGTCATGGGAGTGGTTGCGGTGCTCGCATTCCATCTCCTGGTGAACGTAGGTATGGTAGTAGGCTTCATGCCGGTCACGGGTATCCCCTTGCCATTAATGAGTTATGGGGGATCGTCAGTACTGTTCATGTTCTTGGCGCTGGGCATTGTGATGAACATCCGCATGCGCCGGTTCGTGAACTGACAGCCAAAAGATTGTAGTGAGCGCGCCATCGGGCGCATGCAGCAAAACAGCCGGTCTCACCCGCCGGCAAACGAGTAAAGGGTGAAAACAAGATTACGACAGCCCTCACGTACGAGGGCATAGCCGGCCGCAAGGAGAAAAGGGCCGGACAGGATTGCAAAAGTACATTGTTCGGGCGGGAAACGGCCCTTCAGCTCAGAAGCTGACTGAGACGCCACAAACCTTGAACAGTGTCCTTGATACGGTGCCTAAGATTCCACAAAGTATCGTTGTTCGAATCAGGTCAGGTTCGCATCCGGACAACAGTCCCGGTGTGTCCACGCCCTAGTCACCCGTCGAGTACGCCTGTCCTTCCGTTGCCTGCGTCCGGTTGATACCGGAGCATCCATGAACAAAGAACTTTACGTGTCCTCTACGCCACACGAAACCAAGGTGGCGTTAATGGAGGACGATCAGCTCGCCGAAGTTTTCTTCGAGCGCGAAAACGAATACACCTTAGCAGGATCCATCTACAAAGGCCGGGTCACCCGTGTGCTTCCCGGCATGCAGTCCGCCTTCGTCGACATTGGCCTCGAACGCGATGCCTTCCTCTACGTCTCCGACTTCCTCGAGATCACCGGCGACGAAGATGAGGACGAAGAGTTCGGCGAAATCCCCGCGCCGCGCGGAACCATCGACTTTGGCAAGCCGCAATCTCAGCAGGAAGCGCAACCGCCCCACGGCGGACAAATGATTGGTGGCGCTGAAACGGAAGAAGAAGCGTCGGAGTTCGCCGTCGACTTCAATGTTGCCGAGTCGGAGCCATCAGCCGGGGAAGAAGGCGAATCCGCTCAAGGCGATGAGTCGGAAGAAGGTGCTCGCCGCTGGCGCGGGCGCCGTCGCCGTCGTGGCGGACGCCGCGGAGGCCGCTCAGACCGTCCTCAGAACGAGGCCGCAGCCGAGCCGACCGAAGCAGCGCCGGAACTGCCCGCGCCCCGCGCCGAAGCACCCCGGGCGGAGCCGCGACATGAATCGCGAAGTGAATCGCGTCCGCGCCAGGACTACGGTCCCCCCGCCGGTTATACGCCGATCATCCTGCCGGGCGAATCGATCTCCAAGTATCGCAATCTGTCGCAGCCCGAAGCGCCGAGCGCCGTCGAGGTTGATCAGGACGACGTCGCCAGCATGCCGGTCGAAGATTTCGTCGCGCCTGAAACTAACGGCGCCGTGGACATTGTCGAGGAAATTCAGGAAGAAGCAACACACCTCGATCAGGCATTCGATGCAGCCGAACCCGAACAGGCAGAAGCGCCCGCCGCTGTTCAGTCAGAGCAGGTGGAAGCCGCTCCTGTAGTGGAAGAGCAGCAGCCCCGCTCCAAGCGAGGCCGCTTTGCGCGGTGGCGCCGCAGCGCCGCTCCCGTCGAGCAGGAAGCTGTAGTCGAGCCGGTTCAGTCGGCCGAACCAGCTGTAATTGCCGACCCGCCACATCACGAAACCGCTGCCGGTCCGGTCGAGCTGAATGAAGCCGCGGTCGAAGATCACCGGCCCGTGATCCAGTATCAGCAGTACCAGCACATCGAGCATCACGTGGAAGCTCCCGAGCAGCACGAAGTCTTAACGGACGCTGAGCGCGAGGTCGACACGCCCGCCGGTAACTTCGAGTTGCCCACTCCCCAGCAGCACGCTGCTCCTGAGATTGCCCCCGAAGGCCGCACCCTGGAACACGAAGTCCTCGAGGAAGAGGAGATGGACTACCATCCCGTACCCGACGACCTCAACGCGATCCGCGAAGTTGCGGGTGACGAAGAGTTGGTTCTCGAAGAAGAAACGCTTGACGCCGGCAATGGCTACAACGAGCGCTGGGTACCGAAGATTGAAGACGTCGACGAAGACGAGATTGTCGCGGCTGAAGAGCGCGGCGAGCAGCTCTTCGTCGACGCCGATTCCGAAGAGGAAGAAGACGAAGACGAAGAGGAAGAGAACGGCGAGGCAGAAGAGACCAATGGCCGCGCCGAGCTTCGCGCCTCAACTCCCACAGCGGGGTACCAGCAGCGCAACGCTGAGCGCCCAGGATACCAGCGTCGCGGAGGCCGCTTCGATCGCGATCGCGGGCGTCGTGGCGGAGGGGGAGGCGGATCGCGCCGTAACATGCGCAGCCGTCCCAACAACAGCCGCAATCAGCCGCTTATCAGTGACCTACTGAAAGAAGGACAGGAAGTACTGATCCAGATTGCCAAGGAGCCCATCGGCAAGAAGGGCGCGCGCATTACCAGCCACATCGCGTTGCCGGGCCGCTTCTTGGTCTACATGCCGACGGTGAATCACGTCGGCGTCTCGCGCAAGATCAACTCCGACGAAGAGCGCATGCGCCTGAAGCGCATCGTCACCAGCGAGCGCGAAAATGGACTGGGCGGCTTCATCGTTCGTACCGCCGCTGCGAACATCAAGGAAGATGAACTCCGCGCCGACATTCGCTTCCTGAAGCATCTGTGGTCCGAGATCAAGACTCGCGCCGAGAACGGCAAGTCGCCGGCGCTGATCTATCACGACCTCAACCTGGTGGAGCGCGTACTGCGCGACCAGGTCAACGCCGACTTCTCGCAGATCTGGGTGGACACGGAAGACGAGTATGAGCGCGTCGTGCGCTTCGCCAGCCGCTTCCAGCCGTCTCTGGTGCGCCGCATCAAGCTGTACACCAAAGAGACACCGCTCTTCGAGGAATTCAGCATTCAGGATGAGATCAACCGCTCGCTAAAGTCGAAAGTATGGCTGAAGAGCGGCGGCCACATCGTCATCAACCAGACCGAAGCGCTGGTCGCCATCGACGTCAACACCGGCAAGTATGTCGGCAAGACGCAGCGGCTGGAAGACACCATCGTGAAGACGAACGTCGACGCCATTAAGGAGATCGTGCGGCAGATCCGGCTGCGCGATCTGGGTGGCATCATCGTCATCGACTTCATCGACATGGACGAGCGCAAGAACCGTCAGAAGGTCATGATGGCTCTGGAGGAAGCGCTACGCTCCGACCGCGCGCCGTCGAAGGTTCTCCAGTTCAACGATTTCGGACTGGTGGCCATCACCCGCAAGCGCGTCAAGCAATCGCTGGAGCGCACGCTGGGTGAGTCCTGCCCGTACTGCACGGGCGCGGGCTTCGTGAAATCGGTGCCTACGGTCTGCAACGAGCTCTACATCGAGATGCGCAAGATGGTTCGCGGCCACGACGGCAAAGACATCATGGTGCGCGTGAACCCCGAAGTAGCCAAGGCGCTGAAGGCCAATAACGGCAAGCTTCTCACCGAACTCGAAGACCTGACGGGAAAGACGGTTCTGCTGAAGAGCGATCCTGCGCTGCATCAGGAGATGTTTGACATCCACTAGCTTTGAAAGGGAACGGCTTCAGCCGTGCTGAGAGAGTGATTACTCTGCGGGCTAGCGGATCGTTGAAGTCTCCGATTCAGAATCCGATTCAGAATGGGCCCCATACAAGCCGAATTTGCTTGGATGGGGTTTTCCTTTCGACCCAACCTAATCTGCTAGGCAGGGTTTCTGCTTAACCGGGAGGTAGTCCGACAGCTTGTCGCACGAGTTGCAGTTCATGCGGCGACAGATTGCTGTAGCGGCCGGATTCGATGGCATGTTGTGCGGCGGCGGGCGGCATGGCGTGAACCGCTCGGATCACATTCTCCACTTCCGGCCGCACCGGTGGAAGCTGTTGCGTGCCGGCCGGCGCGCGGTAGTTTGCCGGACGCATGGCAGAGGAATTTGCGAGCGTCGGCTGGCTGACGTAGTTTGCGTTGTACAGAGTTAGCGTACTTGAACCAGGAGGATTGTTGGGCCGCGCTGCCGGAGCGGCATTCTGATAGGTGCGTCCGGGCTGCGCGTAAGGCGTTGAGCCGGCATACCCGCTTGCAGCCTGATTGTACGGCGCTGGAGCGGCATACTCTCCTGTGGTCTGACCGTACGCAGCGGACCCGTCAGGTGCTGCAGCATAACCTCCCGGATTGCCTATGGGAGCATAGTAGTACGGGTTATACGGAGGGTAAGCGTAGTAAGGGTAGGGATAGTAAGAGTAGTAGGGAGCATAGGCCGGGTAGCCATAGCCCCATCCCCAGCCGGGCCATCCGAAGTTCAAGTTGATGCCGAAGCCCCATCCGCCCCATCCGCCGTAACCTCCCCAACCGCGATAACCGTAACCTCCCCAACCGCGATAACCGTAGCCGCCCCAACCGCCACGGTAACCGTAGCCGCCGCGGTAACCGTATCCGCCTCCGTAACCGTAGCCACCGTGATATCCGCCGCCGTAGCCGGCGCCGTGATAGCCTCCATAGCCGCCACCGTGATAGCCACCGTATCCCCCGCCATGGAAACCGCCGCCGCCACCGTGATAGCCACCTCCTCCGTGGAAGCCGCCACCGCCACCATGGAAGCCGCCACCGCCACCATGGAAGCCGCCTCCACCACCACCGTGACCGGCGGCAGCGAATGCCGACTGTGACGCGAATCCAAGCACGACGAAGGCTGTGCCGAGCAGAAGAGCGCGTAGAACACTGGCTGGCTTCATTGGAACCTCCACGCTGGCCGGCATGCGCAGGGCACCGGCTCAACACACATCCACATTATCCTGCAACCCGGTTGCCGCTGCCAAAGTTTCGTTCGGATTCGGCAAAAATTCTGAGCCGCTTCCAGCAATGTCTTACAAGATTTGAGACCGGGACTGGACTTCCAGGCTGCCGCCCATCGGATACTCAGGCGTATGGAATTCGAGGAGATCGCGTTGATCAATACGACGGTAACGAAATAGCCCAGGTCACGTTTTGGAAGGACGCAAACCTGGGCACTCGATGCGGAAGACGAATCAATTACTTGGGCTGGGCCACGATTCTCAGGTAGGGCCGCGGAGCGTGCCAGCCATCGGGATAGACTTTTTTGGCGTCATCGTCGGAGACCGCAGGCGAGATGATGACGTCGTCGCCCTGCTTCCAGTTCACCGGAGTGGCGACCTTGTGCTTCGCCGTGAGCTGCATCGAGTCGACCACGCGCAGCACCTCGTCGAAGTTGCGGCCGGTGGACATTGGGTAAACGATGATCAGCTTGATCTTCTTGTCGGGTCCGATAACGAAGACGTTGCGCACGGTCATGTTGTCGTTGGCAGTGCGGCCGTCGCAGCCGCCTTCCAGGTCGGCGGGCAGCATGCCATAGAGCTTCGAGACCTTCAGGTCGGTATCGCCGATCATGGGATAGTTGGGCGCATGACCCTGCGTCTCTTTGATGTCTTCGGACCAGCGCTTGTGGTTCTCGATGGCATCGACGCTGAGTCCGATGACCTTGGTGTTGCGTTTATCGAACTCGGGCTTGAGCTTCGCCATGTAGCCCAGCTCCGTCGTGCAGACGGGCGTGAAGTCTTTAGGATGAGAAAACAAAATGGCCCAGGAATCGCCGATCCAATCATGAAATTTGATGGGACCTTCCGTAGTAGCTACTTCGAAATCAGGCGCAGTATCGCCTATCTTTAAAGACATACCATCCTCCCTGAGTAGTCGCGAGATTAGCGCAGCGATTGTAAGTTGCCGAACGGAACCGTGGCAAGCGCGGTCAGAAGGTGGTAGTGGTCCATGTGAAACTCACCTGTGTAGGGTGGAGCACGCCTTCAGGCGTGCATATTGCAGCCACAATTCGATGCGCGCTTTAGCGCCTGAGGTAAATCGAACCCCTACCTCAGCGGCTGAAGCCGAGATATTAGAGGAGGATCTCAATGCACGCCTGAAGGCGTGCTCCACCCAAGACCACTTGACTACAACTTCAGACTCACCCATTACGCAAAAGCACGGTTTTGCGATTGCGTCGCGAGAGAACTCGTCAGGAGCCTGCGTTCCCTGGTATCTTCCGCCCAGCGCGTATGCTTATCGACGAAGTCGACGCTGAGCGCCACGATCTTGGTGTTACGCTTGTCGAACTCGGGTTCAATTCACCATATACCTGATTGGCTCTCTGCTGGAGGAAAAGAAAGAATGCGTCGGCTTTTGCTGGTTCTTCCTGTCATCACTCTGTTCTTCGCAACAGTTGCCATCGCCCAAGCCACCCGGTCCGCGGGTTGCATCACGGCCAAACTGCGCTTCGAAGTCTCTGTCGCGACCGAGCAAAACCAGAAACCACTGGATGGGCGCGTGTATGTGATGTTGTCCACGAACGCCGATAAAGAGCCGCGCTTTCAAGTCACCGACGAACCTGCTTCGCAGCAGTTCTTCGGCGCCGACCTAGAAGGCCTCGCTCCTGGCAAAGCAGCGGCTATCGATGAGGCAGCAGTGGGATATCCGGCCTTGAGCCTGGGCTGCATTCCCGCCGGCGATTATTATGTTCAGGGATTGCTGAACATTTACCAGACTTATCATCTGGCCAATGGTCACACCGTCAAGCTTCCGCCGGAAAAAGGTGAGGGTCAAAAGTGGAACAGGAAGCCGGGAAACCTCTACAGCAAGCCACAGAAGATTCGCATCGACCCGGCGCAGAATGGCACCGTCAAGATTTTGCTGACCGAGACGATTCCTCCGATTGAAGAGCCGAAGGACACAAAGTACGTCAAGCACCTCAAGATCAACAGCGAGCTCCTCAGTAAGTTCTGGGGGACGCCGGTCTCCATCGGCGCCATTGTTCTTTTGCCCGAGGGTTTCGACCAACATCCGGAAGCGCACTATCCGGTGATCGTTTACCAGTCACACTTTCCGCGCGACCTCAGTCTCCCCTTCCGTGAGACACCGCCGACGCCGGACCTGAAAGGGCGTCGCCGGATGGTCGCCGAATATAGCTACGCTCTATACCAGGATTGGACTTCGGGCCGATTGCCCCACGTCATCATCGTCGAGTTGCAGCACGCCAATCCTTATTACGACGATTCGTACGCGGTGAACTCTGCCAATGTGGGACCGTACGGTGATGCCATTACCCAGGAGGTGATTCCGGCGGTCGAAAAGCAATTCCGCGGCATCGGACAGGGCTGGGCGCGAGCGACCTACGGCGGCTCAACCGGCGGATGGGAAGCTGCCGCAATGCAAATCTTCTATCCCACGTTCTTTAACGACGCTTTCATCGCCTGTCCCGATCCTGTCGACTTCCGCGCCTATCAGATCGTAAATCTCTACGACGATCCAAATGCCCTGTGGCTTGAGAACAATTGGGGCAAGGTGCCTCGTCCTTCGGAACGCCAGACCGACGGCTCTGTGCTGAGCACGATGGATCGCATGACCCGCCGTGAGCTGGTGCTCGGCACCCACGGCCGCTCCACCGAACAATTCAATGTCTGGCAGGCGGTTTACAGCCCTGTGGGCGATGATGGGTATCCCAAGCCAATCTACGACCCAGTTACCGGCGTCATCGACCATGATGTTGCGAATTACTGGAAGGAACATTACGACCTGCGGTACATCCTGCAGCGCGACTGGAAGACACTGGGTCCGAACCTCGTCGGCAAGCTGCACTTCTCCGTCGGCGATATGGATACCTACTACCTCAACAACGCCGTTCACCTCATGCAGGACTTCTTAGAGAACACGAATTATCCGTATTACGCCGGCGACTTCGATTACGGCCCGGGGCGTCCGCATTGCTTCACCGGAACCGACGGCCTGCCCGTCGACGCCGCCGGCTTAACCTGGACGCAGCGCGTTGTCCGCAAATCCGTAGAGCGCATGCTGAAGACTGCGCCCGCAGGTGCGGATGTGAGCAGTTGGAGGTACTAATTTAAGAATTTTGGAAGCACAACTACTGCCATCCATTAATTTTCGAATTAGCTACTAAGCAGCGGGCCTATGAGCGTCGCTGCGTTACTCGTGGGCTACGTTCCAACGACTACGCCGCCATCCACCGATAGCACGGTGCCGGTAATAAACGAGGCCCCGTCGGACGCCAGCCAGCAATAGGCTTCAGCGATTTCCTCCGGCTTGCCCAGCCGGCCCAGCGGGGTGTGCGACACCATCGCGTCAAGAATCTTTTCCGGCATCTGCTTCACCATCTCGGTGCCGATGTATCCCGGCGCAACGGCATTGACGCGGATCTTGTAGCGGCCCAGTTCGCGCGCCCAGGTCTTGGTCATGCCGATCACCGCGGCCTTCGTAGCGATGTAGTTGGTCTGACCGAAATTTCCGTAAAGACCGACCACCGACGACGCGTTCAGTATTACCCCTCCTCCGCCGGCGATCATGTGCGGTGTAACCGCGCGAGTGCAGACGAACACGCCCTTCAGGTTGACGCTGATGACGGCATCGAACTGCTCATCGCTCAGGGTGGAGACGACTGCACCGTCCTTTACCTTCACCAGCAGGCCATCGCGCAGGATCCCGGCGTTGTTCACGAGGCCGTAGATACTCTGCCAGCGCGCTAGCACTTCCTCCACGCCGGCCTGTGCCGACGCGGCATCGGTGACGTTAACTTTGCGGAAGAGCGCGTCGGCGGTGCCGGCGTCTTTCAACTCTTTGACTACGGCCTCGCCGGCACTCTCATTTACATCCCATATCGCGACCCGCGCACCCTCCTGCGCGAAGCGAAGCGCAGTGGCACGGCCAATCCCTCCCGTGCCTCCGGTGACGATGATGACTTTGTTGCGAAGACCAGAATCTTTCATGAATCCTCCGTGCAATGATGGGCAAACAAACTCTCTTGGGTGTCATCCTGAGAGGACGCGTGCCGATTTTGCGCGCCGGAGTCGAAGGACCCCTATACCCCGCAGGCAGCCGCCCGGCACAGCCTTGGACCGGTGATCGACCTAACAGATTAACAGCTTGGGTGAGAGTCCCGCCCTATGCCGAAAGAACGCATAGAACGGGCCATCCCTGTTTACCACCAACCTCACATCTGCTTGTGACGTCGAATCTCTGCTTCGAGGAACCGGCCTCTCTGTTTTATCCTGATGCTTATGCCTGCACTCGTCGAATGTGTTCCTAACTTTTCCGAAGGGCGCGACAAGGCTCGCGTCGATGCCATCATCGAAGCCATGAAGATGGACGGAGTCTATCTCCTCGACCGCGAGATGGACGCCGATCACAACCGCTGCGTCATTACCCTGGTCGGCGATCCCGTGAACGTTGCCGAAGCAGCCATCCGTGGCGTCGGCAAGGCTGCCGAGCTGATTGACCTCACGAAGCACACCGGTGCGCATCCCCGGCTGGGCGCGGCCGACGTGATTCCGTTCATTCCCATCGAAGGCGTCACGCTGGAGGATTGTGCCGCCATCGCGCGCCGTGCGGGCGAAGAAATCTGGAAGCGTTACAAGATTCCTGTCTATCTCTACGAAGCGGCCGCGCAGAAGCCCGAGCGCCAGAACCTGGAGAATGTTCGCCGCGGCCAGTTCGAAGGCATTCGCGAGGAGGTGAAGACCAATCCGGCGCGCAAGCCCGACTTCGGCGAGGCGGCGCTACATCCCACGGCAGGTGCAACGATCGTCGGCGCGCGTAAATTTCTCGTCGCTTACAACGTCTACCTCAACACGCCGGACGTCAACATCGCCAAGAAGATCGGCAAGGCTGTGCGTTTCTCGAACGGCGGACTGCGTTACGTGAAGGGCATGGGCGTGCCGGTGCGCGGTTTGGCGCAGGTTTCGATGAACCTGACCGACACCGACCAAACGCCGATCGCGCGCGTTTACGAATACGTGAAGCGCGAAGCTGCTCGCTACGGCGTGTTGCCGCTGTCGAGCGAAATCGTCGGCCTGATTCCGAAAAAGGCGCTGGAGGATGCGGCTGAGTGGTTCCTGCAGGTCGAAAATTTCGACTCATCGCTGATTCTGGAGAACCGGTTGGCGGCCGTGATGACCGGCAAGGTTGCTGTCGGCGGAATTCGCGCAGGAGTCGAGCCGTTCGTCGAGCAGTTGGCGGCGCCGACGGCTGCACCCGGCGGCGGCTCTGCGTCGGCGGCCACGGCGGCGATGGCGGCGGCCCTGGGCAGCATGGTCGCGGGCATGTCGCGCGGCAAGAAAGCTTACGTCCAGTATGAGCGAGAATTGAGTGATGCTTTGGCGCGTCTGGCTGAATTGCGCGAGCAGTTCAAAGTCGTCGATCGATGCTGATGCCGAATCATTCAACGAAGTAATGGCGGCCTTCAAGAAAACGAAAGAGCATCCCGAAGCGCAGGCCGAAGTCGAGAGCTGCGACAAAGAAAGCGACCCTGATTCCGCTGGTCGTGGCTGAGCGGGCGCGGGAGACGCGCCATATCATCGAATCGCTGCGTCCGATGACGAATCCGAAGATGGCTTCGGATCTGACCGTAGGAGTGGCATTGGCAAATGCGGCCATCGCAGGCGCGCTGGCGAATGTTGATATCAACCTCGGAGACATTAAAGACGAGGCGTTTCTCGCGGATGGGAAGCAGAGGGTGGCGGCGGTGAGGGCGTAGTGGCCAAGAATCGCTGGTGCCCCACGTTCGCCCATCTGTTGGGTTAACGTGGGTTAGAGCATCCCCCAGGTTAACATCCAATACCGGGACTGAACCTGGGGCACCGCCGACAGACCACCCCGTTGATGTTCCGATGCTTCACCCGTCTAACGACCTGCCGGGCCCACTCCGCTGGGCAACAGCATTGAATCCATCAGCATCTCTGTTTGGAAGAGTCGAGTAAAATAGTATGCCTATGAAGCAGTTGGTCATTTCTTTGTTCCTCGCCGGCGCCGTGAGCCTGCCGGCCTCCGCCGCGTCGTTAAGTAGCAATGCTCAAACGGTCATCCCCTCTGCCGTGCAGCAGATCATCTCCGTCGACTATCGCGATCTGCGCGATTCGCAGACGGCGCAGGCACTACGGGATCGCGTGATGCCCGACAACGTCAAGCAATTCGAGACGGCGCTTAAAGGCGCGGGCATCGACCCCAACAAGGATGTCGAGCAGCTCACGTTCGTGAGCTACCGCGCCGACAAAGGTATGTTGCGCAGCGTGGGTATTGCGCAGGGTCCGCTCAAGCAGCGAGAATTTCTGATCAAGATGAAGGTCAAGAAGATCAAGCCGCAGAAGTATCTTCTCTCCGACATCTATCCCATGGGCAACGGCATGCAGATGGTCTTCCTCGATCCCACGACCATTCTTTTCGGTGAGAACGCGGCCATCAAGGGTGCCATCGATGTGCGCGACAACGGCGCCGAGTCGGTGCAGACCAACAGCGTGATCGACGACCTGATGACCAGCGTGCAGAACGCTTCCATCTGGAGCGTGCTCGATCAGCAGGGAACGCAGAACATGATGCGCTCGGCACTGGGTGAGGCCGGATCGCTGACCGACTACGACACCATCAAGCGCCGCCTCCTGGCTTCCGACTACACCATGAACTTCAACAACGGTGTCACCTTCGATCTGAATATCAAAACCTCAGATGTGGTGACCGCTGCTACCATCTCCGGGCTGATGAAGGCGGGTGTGCTCTATCGCAAGATGAGTGGAACACCGAGCGAGAAGATGGCTCTGGAAGGCACCACGGTCGACAGCTCGAACGACGTGGTGCAGATGCACTTCAAGTCCAACGACCAGCAATTCCAGGCGCTGTTAAAGTCAGACCTGTTTGCGGCGGTGTCCAAATAGCTGATTCGCTGCCTGGAAATAGTGACGGCGCAGTTTGCGGGCTGCGCCATTCTCTTTGGGCTGCCAGATAAACAATCCCACTTTCGCCTACAGCTTGTTCTCGGCCATCACGGTCTTGGCACGACCCAGGGCCGGACGGTCGGAATACTTTCCGTCGTCGCAATTCTTCAGCAACTGAGCGTAGTAGGCGTCGGCCTTCTTCTGTTGATGTGTCAACTCGGCGGCGCGCGCTGCCCCTGCGAGTTCGTTGAAGCGATTGGGATCGGTCTTCATCGCCTTCTCGTATTCCACCAGCGCCGCTTCCGGCTGATTCGATTCCAGCAGCATGTCGGCCAGCATCTCGCGGGCGGGAATGGCGACCTCGGCCTTGCCGACTTTGTCCTGCGCTTCTGCGACCGCGCGCATCTGCTTCACGGCGTCGTCATTCTTCTTCTCCGCGAAGGCGAGCCACGCCTGCACTTCATCGCGTTCGAGGTTAGGGCCATCGAGCATATAAGCGTATTTTGACTTGCGAACTGCATCCTGCGCATCGTCAAACTTCTTGGCGGCCGCGCGCGCCGCATCCACATTGCCGGCACGAGCTGCAGCGACGGTTTGGGCCCAGTAGGTGATGGTCTGCATGTGCGGGGGAGCGTCAGCCGCCGGCTGTAGCGCCATGGCCTCCGCCCAGTGATGCATCTCGAGATCGTATAACGCCGGGAAGTCTGCCTGGGCGTAGCCGTAGTAGCGCATCATGCCGCTTTCGTCGTCGCTCTTGGGAGCCGCCGCCACGATTTGCAATGCCTGATCCACGATCTGCTTGGCTTTGCCATCCTGGCCGGTTTGCAGATACGCATAGAGCAGGAAGTGCATGGCGTGCAGTTCGTGCCCGGCCATATACATTGCGCTGGATTTTTGTGTGAGTGCAACTGACTTCAGGTTGGCCTGAATGTCTTCCTGCCACAGTCCCAACCGCGCGAAGATATGCGACGGCATGTGAACTGCGTGCGCGGAGGACGAGGCGATGCCTGCATAGGTGCGCGCGGCCGGCAGTCCCGTCTCGGCCATCTGTGGATTGTCGCAGGAATGAATGATGTAGTGCGCGAGACCAGGATGGTCCGGGTCCTGCTGGAAGAGCGGCAACAAAATGGCGACGGCCATCTTCTGATTCGCCAGCGACGTGTCGTCCGGAGGCTCCGACGCCAGCAGCGACAGCGCGTAGAACGCGCCCGCTTCCATGTCCGTCGGATACTTCTGATATAGCTTGCCCATCGCATCTGAGTAGGCGGTGACGCGCTTCATGTAACCCGTCGAAGTCGGATTGTCGTAAAAGATCGCAAGCGCCGCGATGTAGCCGTTCTCGCGGTCGGTCTTCGCGCCCAGCTTTTGCGCTGTCAGCATCTGCTCGTGGCCCCGCTTCAGCACCGGCTCTTGCGGGCGATCCCACAACTGGTGGAAGTAGCTGAGCGCGATTCCCCAATGTGCCATTGCGCACGAAGGATCAGCCTTGGCGATCTCGGAGAACTGCGCTTCCGCATCCTCATATTGGAACGAATGCATCAACGCGACGCCGCGATTAAAGGCCTGTTGCGACGCCGGCGCACACGAGATCGGGAACGAGACTTTCCCCAGCTGCTCGCCGGCATCGTGATGATGCATGTGCATCTCGTCCTCGTCCTGAGCGAGCGCGGGAACAGCACAGAGCAGAGAGAGACAAAGCAGAGCGGACAGCAGCGATTTTGCGAACATGATCTTTCACTCCACGTGGCGGCACTACTTTACCCCGAATCCCGCCAATCGCACCAGCCCGGACGAGCCGCCGGCTCCGCCACAACTCGGACGGAACATCCGGCAGTCATCCTGCGTACCTGTCGGGGAGAGACTTGCCATGCAAACCCTGCGACAAGATATCGCTTACGCGCTCCGCCAGATGCGGCAGTCGCCTGTCTTCACCTTGACTGCCATGCTGACTCTGGCGCTAGGCATCGGGGCCACCACCGCAATCTTTTCGCTGATCCACACGGTCATGCTGAAGTCGCTGCCGGTGGTCGATCCGGCCACGCTCTACCGTATTGGTGATGGCCCGGATTGCTGCGTCGAAGGCTCGATGCAGGAAAACTGGGGGATGTACTCATTCCCGTTCTACCAACGCATGAAGGAGAACGCGCCGGAGTTCAGCGAGCTTGCTGCATTCCAGGCCGGCGGCTGGCAATTCAGCGTGCGTCGCGGCGAGAGTGATCGCGAGTCCAAGCCGTTGCGGGGCGAGTTCATCAGCGGCAATTATTTCGATGTCTTCGGACTACCCGCGTTCATGGGCCGCACCATCACGCCCGCGGACGATCAGCCCTCGGCACCGCCGGTGGCCATGCTCAGCTACCGCGCCTGGCAGCAGCAGTACGGCTCCGATCCAAGCGTGATCGGCTCGAATTTTATCTTCGATGGCCACCCCGTCACCATCGTTGGCATTTCTCCGCCCGGCTTCTTCGGCGAGACCTTGCGCAGCGATCCGCCTGAAATTTGGGTGCCGTTGCAGCAGGAACCATTGTTCCGCGGACAAAGCTCGCTGTTGCATCGTTTCCCGGCGTGGCTGCGCGTAATCGGCCGGGCGCGCCCTGGAGCCTCCGTTGCGGCCGTCCCCCAGCGGATGACCAGCCTGCTGCGCAATTGGCTGGTGACCGATAGCGGCATGCCGGCCGAATGGCTGAATGGCATCAAGGCCGGTTTGCCCAAGCAGAACATTCACGTCGTCCCCGCCGGAACCGGGGTGACCGTGATGAAGGAGAACTACGGCGCCAGCCTGCATATCCTGCTCGCCGTCTGCTGCCTGGTGTTGCTGATCGCGTGCGCCAACATCGCCAACCTGCTGCTGGCACGCGCCGCCTCGCGCCGCGCGCAGACCTCGATTCGTCTCGCGCTGGGCGCTTCGCGCCGCCGGCTCATCCGGCAGGCGCTTACCGAGAGCGTGGTTCTGGCGGTGCTTGGCGGCCTCGCCGGACTCGGCGTCGCTTACGCCGGTGTGCGGGCGATTGTCGCCATCGCCTTCAGCGGCGCGAAATTTGTGCCCATCGACGCTACGCCGTCGCTTCCCGTGCTGGGATTTGCCTTCCTGCTTTCTCTGGTCACCGGAATGATCTTCGGAACCGCTCCGGCGTGGCTGACTTCGCATGCCGATCCGGCTGACGCGTTGCGTGGCGCCAACCGCAGCACGCGCGACACGTCCTCACTGTCGCAAAAAATCTTGGTGATCGTACAGGCAACGCTATCGGTGGTTCTGATCGCCGGCGCCGGCCTGCTTACCCGCAGTCTGCAAAACCTGCAGCACCAGAATCTCGGCTACGAAACCGATCATCGGGTGACGATAAGCCTTACCGGCCCGTACTCCAGCTACTCGCAGCCGAAGCTCGATTCCATGTACATCGAGCTGCAGGACCGGCTGGCACACATCCCCGGCGTACAGCGCGCAGCGCTGGCTCTCTACACGCCGCTGCAGGACAACTGGGGAGAGATCCCCATTCGTGAAGGTCACGGCATGCCGAACATGAATGACAAGATCGGCTCTTCCTGGGACCACGTGACGCCCGGCTACCTCGAGGCGCTGGGCCAGCAGATTGTGCGCGGCCGCGGCCTCACGGAGCAGGACACTGCCTCGACCCGGCCTGTGGCTGTCGTCGACGAGAGTTTCGTGAAGCGCTTCTACAAGCCCGGCGAAGATCCCATTGGAACGCGCTTCGGCCTGGACCTGCCAAAGTACGGTGGCACCTACGAGATCGTCGGAATCGTACGCAATGCGAAATACTCCGATGCGGCGAATACGGAAGAGCCGCGCCCCATCTTCTTCGTACCGCTGGCGCAGCGTATCAAGTACGACGACGCGCTGCTGCAGATGGTGGAAGACACTACGCATTACATCGAAGGCGCTGTTCTTGAAATGCAGGGCAGCACCGAGGGACTGGAGCCGCAGGTTCGGCACATACTCAGCGACATCGATCCCAATCTCACGCTCCTGAAAGTGCAGACTCTGCAGGAACAAGTCGACGCCGAGTTCGATCAGCAGCGCGCCGTTGCCCAGATGACCGGCATGTTCGGCATCCTCGCGCTCATCCTGGCAGCCGTAGGACTGTACGGCGTCACCGCCTATTCGGTCGAGCGCCGCACCAGCGAGATCGGGGTGCGCATGGCGCTGGGCGCGAACCGCGGCCGGGTCGTGAGCCTGGTACTACGCGGAGCGTTCCTGCAAATCCTGATCGGCCTGCTGATCGGTATTCCCATCTCGATTGGCTGCGCCCGCCTCATCGCCGCCCAGCTCTACCATGTAAAAGGATGGGACCCGCTGGTGCTCATCGGATCGATCCTGGCTCTCGGTTTCTGTGCGCTGATTGCCAGCATCATTCCCGCGCGCCGCGCCGCCTCCATCAATCCGGTGACCGCGTTGCGAACGGAGTAGCGCGCTTCGGCCATCGCGCGTAATCGCGCAACGGACCTTTTCGGCCATCGCTGCTCCCCTTGCGGTGGCCCGTCGTGCCTATTGCAATTGCAGCATCGGACAGGCATAATCGGCGGACATTTCGCGCCACAACATCGGCCGCGCAGTCGATAAAAGTTGAGTTGTACGATACGCGGATCTCTCTGCCGCCTTGCGGCAGTGGGCCTTTTGCATCCGCCTGCCCTCATCACCAGTCGTCGCAGGCGTCTTTAGTCCACCCGCGAATCGGCAGGCCGCGCCGCTGTCTGATCGCGGGACGATACTTTGCATAACATTCGGAGGCTTCATGTCGTTCAGCATGGAGTGGCGTCCCGTTGGGGACGTTCTAGTCGTGCAGTGTAAGGGACGCATCGTCGCCGGCAAAGAGGTCCTGTCGCTGCATCACTTCGTCGGCGATTCACTCACCAAATATGGCGACATCGTGCTCGAATTCGATCAGGTCGAATTCGTCGACAGCAGCGGACTGGGCGCTATGGTGCGCCTGGTGCAAGCCGCGCGCGCCAAGGGGAAAGACGTCAAGCTCAGCGGCCTTCAACCCTACATCCACAAAACGCTGAAGATGACGAATCTGCTCTCGCAGTTCGAGGTCTACGGTTCAGTGGAGGAAGCCATCACCGCCGCTTACCTGGGCCCGCGCTACTGCCGCGGCGCCGAGGGAGACACGCGTCCGCTCATTCTCTGCATCTACGATTCCTTCGACATGTGTACCTTCCTGCGCGAGCTGCTGTGCAGCACCGGATACAACGCGCTGACTGCCGGCAATGTCAGCGATGGACGCGTGCTGCTGAAGGCGACGAAGGCCAAGCTGGTGGTCATCTCCTCGCACCTGCAGATGTGTCACGGCCAGCCGACGAAGCGGCTGCTGGAGGAGATCGATCCCACCATATCTATTCTCATTCTGGAGGAAGGTTTCGGCAGCGGCGATCCAGGCGAGTCCGCCGAAAAACTGCTGAACGCTATCGGTGAGTGGTGCGGGAAACATGCCTCGGCGGGGATTGGATAAAACAGTGGTTCACCGTCTCCCACCCTAGCCCAACGGCACTGCTAGGATGGGGCACCCGCGATTGTTTTTTCAGCTTTGAAGGGGCGCAGCTTCAGCTGCGCCGTAACCGATGTCTTAATTGAGTTGTCATCACGAGGAGGGCTTCAGCCCGACCAGGGATCTGATGTTCGTCACGAGCCGAAAATTCCCACTCAACTCTGCGGTTTATACCACTCCGGCGACGGCCCCGCCACACTTTCGATCTCTGGAACAAACGTGCGGTCCAACTCCGCGACCAGCGCCCCGAGATTCTCGGCAATCTTCCGCCAATGCTCGGCGTCGCCAACCGCATACTGCCCGTGGATCACGGCTTTCTCCGTCGGAGGCAGCGACAGCAGCGCCTTGAAGCCCAGCCCCCAAACCCGATAGGTCACGAGCACGCTCTTTCCCCAGGTTCCAATGGAAACACTCAATTCCACGGTCAGGTTCGCCGCGGTGCGCCGCGTTAGGAGGAAGTCGCCGGATTCGCCGCGGCAGCTATATCCCATGGGTTTGAAGACGTTCTCGAGAGCGGGCTTCTTCGGTCCCGAGTTGGCCTCGGGTCCAAACTGCTGCCACACCTCCTGGTGCGCGGCCAAATCATGCGGCAGGCCGGCGCGGCTTACGATCTCCGGTAACTGCTGGCGATAGCGCAGCACCACCTCATGCACCGCTTTCGCCTTCTCCGGATCGGCGCTTGGAACCATGGTTCCGATAGGCAGCCGAACTCCGGGCACCGCCTGCCCGGGTTCGAGTTTCTCAGCTATTGGAGCCTGTACGGTCTTGCGCGCTTTACCGCATGCCGCCAGCACAGTGGCGATAGCGGGGGGAGGCGCCGGCAGCTTCTTGCTGTTCATCTCGGGGTCCACCACGGTGCACGCCGAGAGTGACCGGTTGCGCCCATTCACCCACCAGCTATCGGTCAGGAGAATCCCCGGCATCATTCCGGCTGAGGGAGTTAGTGTCGGCACATCGCCGCCAAACTCGGGCGCACAAAAATGCAGGGCGATGGTGTGAAAGGGAAACGAGCGCGGAACTCCTGTAGCGATCTCCTGCAGCGTCGCGTACGGAATGCTTTCGCCCGCGCCCGCCGACATGGGGCCATTAGAAATACGCCGCGCGCCGGGAATGTTGGGCATGGGCTGGGCGTCGGTCACGAAGCGCGCCAGCTCAGGATGCCGCTTCAGGACCCGATCGACGCTGGAGACGCCACCCCCGATCTGCGCATCGCCAAAGTTGAAGCGGATAAACGGCTCGATGCCGGCATCCAGAAATCCCTGGTGGACGCGGTCCATCATGGCCAGCAACGGTTCTTTCCTGCTGGCCGCAAACGAAGTCATCAGCGCAACTCGCATAAGGCAAGAGCTCCAATCGGGGCGCAAGTGAAAAGCAAGCTATAGCTATTGGAACATGCCTGGCAAGAGGCCGCCGGCTTTCCCTCATACCAAGGTATCGACGATACCTTCGTCCAATAGATTTCTTATCGCGGTGATGGTGTGATGCGCATGTACATCGGGTAGGAGGCGCAATGACGCAACCGACAAGCTTTCAGACGGACATTCGCCCGCTCTTTACGGAGCGGGATATTCAAGGCATGGCAAAAGGGTTCGACCTGCGAAGTTACGATGAGGTCAAAAAGCACGCTGCCGCCATCTACGATCGCATTCGGGGGATCGGCGGCGCGGTAATGCCGCCCCCTCCGCCAAGAGGAGAAGGTCCCTGGCCGCAATCTCGCATTGAACTATTCGCTAAATGGATGGCCGACGGCTTCCAACCTTAGTCGACAACGACGTACGACGCCTTGAAGGAGGACGTATGCCAGACGAGAAAACAGGAAACGCCGCTAGTGCGAGTCAAGCGCTGCAGCCCATAAATACAAATCCTCTCGACTTCGTGCCTGACAAAATTCCTTTCGACACTCCGTATGGGCCGCCGATATCGCTGGACCGAGCCCAGTCGGTTATTCACGCGGCGGTGGCAGAGGCGAAGAAGCGGGATTGGAAGATGAACGTCGCGGTGGACGATTCCGGCGGCAACCTCGTCGCGTTCCAACGAATGGACGGCGCGATGCTTGCCTCCATTCAGATTGCCGAGCACAAGGCGCGAGCAGCCGCGACCTTCCGGCGCCCAACCAAGGTCTTCGAGGACGGTGTCAAGCTTATGCATCTCAATTATCTACTCGCATTCGACGGAATCATTACCTCTCGAGGCGGCATTCCTTTGATCGACCAGGGGATGATTATCGGTGCCATCGGTTGTTCGGGAGGCACGGATTCCCAGGACGAAATCGTTAGCGAGGCGGGCGCGGCAGCCCTTAACCAACTCCCGGCAACGAACAAATGATTCAGATCTTGAGAACACGTTGGGTCAATCACCCGTTTTCGGAACCTGAATACACAGGAGAATGTCATGACAACTGCAAGCGCACCTACGAAACTCGCACAGATTCGCGTCGCCCGGCGGTCGCCCGCCTATTGGCGAGTCACGATCGACAATCCGCCGATCAACGTGATGGGCCCGGAAATGGTCAAGCAGTTCCAGGAAGTCATCAACGCTCTCGAGGCCGACGAGCAGGTCAGGGTCGTGGTCTTCGACAGCGCGGTCGACGACTACTTCCTGAATCACTCCGATTTCACGGCCAAGCTTGAGGACCTGACCTCACTGCCGGACGGGCCCACAGGCTTGCCGCCCTGGCCGGACTTTCTGGTGCGTCTGACCCGCTTGCCCGTCGCCTCCATCGCCCTCATCCGCGGCCGCGCGACCGGCAACGGCAGCGAGATCACGCTGGCCTGCGACATGAGTTTTGCCAGCCGCGAGAAGACCATCATCTCGCAATGGGAGGTGGGCGTGGGAATGGTCGCCGGCGGCGGCCCCATGGCTCGCCTTCCCCGACTCATCGGCCGAAACCGCGCCCTCGAGGTGCTCTTGAGCTCGGAAGACATCAGGGGAGAGCAGGCCGAGGCCTACGGCTACGTTAATCGCGCCCTGCCCGACGCCGATCTGGATGCGTTCGTAGAAGCGCTCGCCACCCGGATCGCCAAGTTCGACAAATGGGCGATCGCCCAGACCAAGCGCCTGGTCAACACCAGCCTGCCGCCGGACGTCGAACTCGGCGCCGGGTGGGATGCGTGCATCGCTTCGCTCGGGCGGCCCGCCGCACAGGATGGGATCAAGGCGCTGATGGCGCGCGGCTTCCACAAGCCGGGGGATGTCGAAAATCGGCTCGGATATTACCTGGGCCAAATCCCGCGCTAGGCCGGCAGCGCCGACGCGGTCCTCAACTCCGGGACGTTGAGCATGGAGGAAGAAGAGATGGATTGGAAACGGTTGGCCCATTTTGCGCTGCTGGGCAGCGGTGATCTGGAGCAATACGCCATCCTGCTGGTACGCCTTTCAATCGGGCTGTTCTTCGCCATCTCCGGGGCCAACAAATTGTTCGTCTTCGGCGGCACGAAGCCTGTTTACGACACGCTCGTTAAGGCCAAAGTCCCGTTTCCACGCCAGACAGCTTATTTCGTGGCGGGTGTCGAGTTCGTTGGCGGATCGATGCTGACGGTCGGGCTGCTTTCAAGTGCGGCCTGCGCGGCTTTATTGATCGACATGACTGTCGCCACCCTGACCGAAGCACTTTCCACTCTGCCGCAAGGGCTTTCGCCACTTAGCTGGCTCGACGATTTCCTCTACCTTCCGGAAGTCCTGTACGTACTCTTCTTTGCGTGGCTGATCTGCTCGGGTCCGGGAAGGTTCAGTGTCGATTACTGGTTCGCCGGCAAGTTGCTGAGCTAATCGAGCAAGGCCCACATCGACGTCAAAAATCGGATTGAGGAGGCTAACATGGCGATTACCACGGAAATTGCGCCGAATGTTTATCGCATCTCGATCTTTGCTCAATGGGGCCACTTCCAGTTCAACCATTTTCTGGTGAAAGACGATGAGCCACTGCCGTTCCACACTGGCCGCGCGTAATGCACGCGGAGATTCGTGAGGCCGCCTCAAAGCTCATCACCCTGGCCGAGTTGCGTCACATCAACTTCAGCCGCTTTGAGCCAGACGAGTGTGGGTCGCTCAACGAATGGCCGGCGGCGGCGCCCAAGGACAATCTTGAATTGGCTCGAAATGACAATCAGGAATCGACATTGAGTCGCTCCACCATCCAGCGCGACGTTCCCTCGACCGGAAAGCCGACAGTTGTTTGCTAAGAGCTAACGGCCAACGGTAAGAAGCAATCCACGATCACGACGCGCGCTCGCGACTCACCATCACGAACTATAATCCTGCTTTCATGCAGAACTTCTTCGCGCGCCGTACTTCCTGGAATCTCGCGACCAATCGCTACTCGGATGCTCTCGAGGCTCATCGGCGAGCCGAAAGGGAATTGCTGGATCTGACTGCGTCGAATCCCACGAACATTGGCTTGCATTATCGTGAAGACGAATTGCTGCGCGCGCTGGCGAATCGCGAGTCCTTGCGTTACGATCCGCAGCCGAAAGGTTTGCTTGCGGCTCGCGAAGCGATTGCAGCTTATTACGCTGAGCACGCTGCGAAGATCTCTCCTGAACATCTCATTCTCACGACCAGCACCAGCGAAGCGTATTCCTTCCTCTTTCGCCTGCTCTGCGATCCTGGCGATGCCGTTCTGGTTCCAACGCCGAGTTATCCGCTATTCGATTTCCTCGCCGATATTCAGGACGTGAAGCTGTTTCCGTATGAACTGGTCTACGATCACGGTTGGCAAATCGAGGCGAAGTCGTTGTTCAATGCGATCGATCGGGCGCCGTCTGCAGGCGCGCGCTGTCGAGCGATCCTTGCGGTTCATCCCAACAATCCGACAGGCTCGTATCTTAAGCCGCGCGAGATGGAATTGCTGAACAACGTTTGCGCCGAAAACGACATGGCGATCATTGCCGACGAAGTCTTCCTGGACTATTCGCTCGCCGCGCAGTCGCCGCTAACATTCGCCTCGAACCAGGACGCGTTAACATTCACGTTGAGCGGCCTGTCGAAGATTGCAGGCTTGCCGCAGATGAAGGTCGCGTGGATCGCAGCCAGCGGAGCTGCAACGCTGAAGCGGAATGCGCTCGCGCGTCTCGAGGTCATCGCCGACACTTATTTGTCGATGAATGCTCCGATTCAGCTCGCGCTTCCGGCGATGCTCGATGAGCGCAGGAATGTTCAGCCGCAGCTGTTGGAGCGCGTGCGAACGAACCTTGCGGAGTTCGATGCGCAGCTTCGCAGGCAAAAGCTGTGTCATCGTCTGGAGGTTGAAGGAGGGTGGTACGCGATTCTGCGGGTTCCTGCCCGCGGCTCTGACGAAGATCTCGCTATTGCGTTGCTGGAGCAGGAAAACGTGCTGATTCAGCCCGGACATTTCTACGACTTCGCCGCAGAAGGTTATCTGGTCGTCAGCTTGATCACGCCGCTCTCGGACTTTGCCGAGGGAATGAAGCGATTGCTGGCGTTTATTCGGCGCAATAAACCCCGACTTCGTGGGAGTACAGCCGCCGTTGTCCAGGGTTGTCCGTCACAAAAGTGAAGAACTTCCGCCAAAGCGGGCGAAATCGACGGTATAATAAGTGTCTGTGCCTAAGTATTCCATCGTCGTACCCTTTCATAACGAAGAAGAGAATGTCACCGAGCTCTACGACCGTCTGAAGGTCGTGATGGAAGCTGCGGGCGAGACGTTCGAGCTGGTGTTTGTCGACGATGGCAGTCGCGACAATACCTTCTGGATGTTGCAGCAGATTGCCTCGGTCGATCGCCGCGTCGTGGTCGTGAAGTTGCGTCGCAACTTCGGCCAGACTTCCGCGCTGGCCGCAGGCTTCGATCACTGCGAAGGCGAATACGTGATCGCCATGGATGGCGATCTGCAGCACGATCCCAGCGATATTCCGATGTTCCTGCAGAAGCTGCGCGAAGGTTATGACATCGTCAGCGGCTGGCGCAAACAGCGCATCGATAACTTCGTGATGCGCCGGATTCCGTCGCGCATCGCCAATTGGCTGATGGCCAAGTTGAGCGGCGTGAATCTGCACGACTTTGGCACGACCTTCAAGGCCTATCGTCGTGAAGTGGTTCAGGAGGTTCCGCTTTACGGCGAACTGCACCGCTTCATTCCGGCGCTGGCTTCGGCTTACGGCGCGACCATTTGCGAGATCCCGATCCGCAACATCAACCGCGAGCGCGGCGAGTCGCATTACGGCATTTCGCGTACCTTCCGCGTGTTCTTCGACCTGATCACGATCCGCTTCCTGCTGAAGTACATGTCGCGGCCACTGCACTTCTTCGGCAGCTTTGGCGCGATCAGCTCGATGACCGGATTGCTAATTGCGTTCTGGATGCTGATCGAGAAGTTCATACGCGGACGCAACGTGATGGACGAGCACGGTCCGATGTTGGTGTTTGGCGCGGTGCTGATTGTCGCCGGCGTTCAGTTGATTGCGCTGGGTCTGCTGGGAGAGCTGCAGGTGCGGCATTTCCACGAGCCAACCAAGCGAGCGCCTTACACCGTCGATCGCGTACTGCGCTCCTCGCACAGCCAGGGCGCACTCGCCGACTAGCTGCTGATCAGGATTTCGGGCCACTGGATCCACTCTGCAACTCTGTAGTTCCGCATCTTACGTAACATGGCGACGCGCAAGATCATCGTCTTTACCCAATCGGATTCTCTGCCTTGTGAAGCGGTCAAGTTGTTCCTCAGAGACCGCAAAGCAAAGTACGAAGAACGCACCGTCGAGGACGACGAAGCCATCGTGCGCGAGCTCGAGGAGAAGTACAATAGCCAGTCGACGCCCACCGTGGTGATCGACGATCAGGTCGTGATCGGCTTCGACCCTGAACGCATCGACGAACTGCTTGAGCAGTAAATCTCACGCCACGCGCGGTTATCTGTTCATTGCTGCGGCCACATTCTGCTGGGGATTTTCCGCAGCCATGGGTCGAGCTATGTTCACCGGCCGCTTCTTCGGAGGTGCACATGCGTTGCGTCCGATCGATCCGCTGGTTCTGGCGCAAAGTCGCACCACCGTCGCGCTGCTGATTCTCGCACCGATCCTGCTGTTCCGGAATCGCCCATCCTTGCGGCTGCGAGGGTCGCATCTGCTGCAGTTCTTCCTGCTGGGAATTCTCGGACTTGCCGCATCCAACTACTTCTACTATCTCGCCATCGAGAAGACCACAGTCGCAACCGCAATCGTGCTGCAATATGTCGCGCCCGTTTGGGTGTTGCTGTACATGCTGATTCGCCGCTTGCAACGCCCGACCTTGTTGCGCATCAGCGGTGTCGTGCTCGCAGTTATCGGCTGCGCGGTCGCGGTTGGCGAAGTTTCGGCGCGAAGCACGTTTCCCTGGCTTACGATGTCAGGTTTGCGGATCAACTCTGTTGGCTTGATGGCAGCAGAAACTGCTGCGGTCTCGTTCGCCTTCTACAACGTTTACGGACAACACCTGATGCAGATCTATCAGCGCTGGACTGTGCTGGTGTATTCGCTGTTCGGCGCGGCTGTCTTCTGGATCGTCGTCAATCCTCCATGGAAGATTGCGGCGCAGCATTACAGCGGCGCGCAATGGCTGTTCATGGTGCTGTTCTCGATCACCTCGATGCTGATTCCGTTTTCGCTGTACTTCACCGGATTGCAGTATCTCGATGCTACGCGCGCCATTGTCACCGCTTGTCTTGAGCCAGTCTGGGCAATTCTGTTGACCGCGATGATTCGTGGGCGAACTGGTTTCGCCGATTCAGGTAGTAGGAATTGGCGTCGTGCTGGCCGCAACGATCGTTATCCAGCTTCCCGACCGCAAAGCCCCCAGCGAGCCGACGATCACCGTCGAGCCAATCGAGTAAAGCTTGTTCGGCAGGTTTTCGTGTAAGCGGCCGCTGCGCGTTTCAGATCTGAGCCAGGAGCGCCGACTGCCGATTATCGCTGAACGTCGCCGCTTAGGAGCAGTTCATAACATCCTGTCCGGGAGCCTCGCTGAACCCCGCATCGCGTGGCATAGACTGTGTCAGGCCGGACGGCGACGAGAGGAAATGGCGATGAAACAAATTCTGATCATGCTGATCATATCTTTCACCTGTTTTGCTTATGCCCAGGACAAGAATTCTCCCAGGACGCTTAAGGGCGTTTTAGTGGAACAGTTGAAAACTACTCACACTCAGAAGGAATGGTTCGCTTCGGCTGACGATGCGCTGAAAGGCCTCAGCGCTGAGCAGGCGAACTGGACCGACGGCAAAGGCAATCACTCGATCGCGCAGGAGACGACTCACCTTCTCTATTGGGACAAGTACGAGCTGGACAAGTTCCAGGGCAAAACTCCGGCGAGGTACAGCGGCAACAATGACGACACCTTTAGCAAGGTGGACGATAAGCAGTGGGCAGCGACGGTGAAGCAGCTCGACGAGGTCATGACGCAATGGGAGCAGGCGGTGCAATCGGCCGACGACAAGAAAGTCGCGGAATGGGCTTCCACCATCGCTCACATAGGAACCCACAACGCCTACCACATCGGCCAGATCGTCTACATACGCAAGTTGCAGGGCTCGTGGAATCCGAGCTTGGGCGTGAGGTGAGAATGCTGTCGGTCGAGCAATATCCCAGTTAAGCTAGTGTCAGATATGCGCCTAATGTGCTAACCAGTGATTACCGATGGATCGGCGCGGACCGCGTGTGAGACTCTGCTTCCGAGTAGATGGCGTCGATTTCTTTCTTGTAGCGGTCTGTGAGATTACGCCGGCGCAGCTTCATACTGGGCGTCAGCGTGCCGTCGGCGATGCTGAGTTCCTCGGGGATCACCAAAACCTTTTTCAACTTCTCAAATTGCGCGAGGTTTTGGTTCAGCTCCTCAACAATGCCCTCGTATAACTTCTGTACTTGGTGCGACTTCACAAGATCTTTGCGAGATGAGAACTTCACGCCGTGGTGGCGCGCCCAGCCTTCCAGGTCTTCGAAGCTGGGAATGATGAGCACGGCAGGGAATCTCCGTTTGTCGCCTAGTAGTGCTGCTTCGGCTATGTATTGATTTACTTTGAGGGAGTTTTCAATCGGCTGTGGCGCGATGAACTTGCCACCCGAAGTCTTGATCAGATCCTTCTTGCGATCCGTGATCGACAGAAAACCGTCCTCGTCCAGATGTCCGATGTCTCCGGTCTTGAACCAGCCGTTCTCGAAGACCGCCGCAGTTTCCTCCGGCATCTTCCAATAGCCTTTGAAGACCGAGGGGGCGCGCACCAGCAATTCACCATCGTCGGCGATCTTAACTTCGACGTTCGACATCGGCTTGCCTACTGATCCCAGTCGATGATGGATGGGATTATTCAGCGCCATCACCGGCGAAGTTTCTGTCAGTCCATAGCCTTCGTGAATGCGAATGCCGATATCGGCGTACCAGGTCGCGATTTCCTTGCCCAGCGGAGCGCCACCGGAGACGAAGACGCGCGCCCGTCCGCCCATGCCTTCCCGAATTTTGGAGAATACCAGCCCGTCTGCCAGCTTCCAGGAAAACGAGGCTGGGGTTTCACCGCGAAGAATGGTTTCGCGATTGGCTGCACCCACCGTGAGTGCCCAGTGAATCAGCTTGCGCTTGATGCCATGCGCCTTGTTCTGAACCTGGTTGTAAACCTTCTCGTACACCCGGGGTACCGCGACGATCAATGTGGGATGGACTTCCTTCATCACCTGCGGCAGTTGCTCGATAACCGGGCAGTATGCGAGCGGCACGCCCGCATTCATCAACGCATAGTCCAGATGCCGCGCCGTAACGTGCGACAGCGGCAGAAACGAGATGCAGAGGTCGTTCTTATCGAACTCATACATGTCGAGTGAGACATTGATATTCGACGCGATATTCCCGTGCGTGAGCATCACGCCCTTTGGCGTCCCGGTTGTCCCGGAGGTGTAAATGAGAGTGGCCAGATCGTCCGGCTCGACCTGCCGCCCGAGAGCGGCGAGCTGGGGATCGTCTTCCGACGGAGCCGAGCGCAGGAAACTCTGCATCGGGACTGCTTCGGTCAGCTCCGAAGCGTCATCCATGATCACGATGTACTCCAGCTTGGTCTGTTCGCGAATCGCGGCGAGTTTCTCATACTGCTGTCGCGAAGACACCAAGGCGACGCGTGCCTCGGAATTGTGCGCGACGAACAGACACTGGTCGCTGGTCTGGGTAGCATAAATCGGGACATCTACGATGCCCAGCAGCAGGCAGGCGAAATCGGCAATCGCCCATTCCGGACGGTTCTCGCTGAGCAGGATGACCCGATCGCCCTTCTTGATTCCCCAGGCCTGCAACTGCCGTGCTGTGGCGTAAACCCAGTTGCGCAGCTGGATCGCGGAAATGTTTTTCCAGCTGCCGTCTTCACGGCTAAGCATCACGCGGTCGGAGTTGCGCTCCAACATGGTGAAGAAGACATCGTTGAGGGTCCGAAGATTCATGTTTTGAAGGGGCACAGCTTTAGCTGTGCCGTTACAACTGCCAAATTCTTGTCATTCCGAGCCGACCTCACGCACTCGTTGTACTTCGTCTTCGTATCGCGTTATGTCCATAAGCCCGTCCATGGCACTTTATGCGGTGCGCATCCCGTTCAGAAAAATATCCACTACCATGTCCGCCACATTGGAGAGCTGGTATTCGTGGTCGCTCAGCACCCACGAGGTCACCATCTCGTCGAGCGCTCCGAAGAAGCAGTTCGCAGCGAACTTGTCAGACATGCCAGGACGAAAGATGCCGCTCGCCTGCCCTTCCGTGATGGCCTCGCGCACCAGGCCGAGATACTCGATCATGTGATGGTGCGAAAACTCGGCCAGAAAACGCGTGCTCTGACGCAGCTCCATCTGGAAGACGACCGCCATGCTGCGGTTCGAGCCGAGCGCGTCAAGATGCAGAAACGCCAGCCGCCGCAGCCGCTCTGCCGGGTCGGCTAGCTTCTTGAGCTCAGTCCGCGCCAGGCTCATAAAGGCATCGAAGGCGGTGTTAATGGCGGTCATCAGGATCTCTTCCTTGCTCTTGAAGTAGAGATAGACGGTGCCATCGGCGACGTCGGCGCGATCGGCAATATCGGCCACGCGCGAGCTGAAGAACCCTTTTTCTGCAAAGACGGCGACTGCGGCATCCAGGATGCGCTGGTACTTGTCGTTACTTCTACTGGCGGATGGGAGCACTGGATTGTCTGGACCCGTAAGCGAGTTGGGTTCGAATTTCGTCACAGCCGGTTGACTTCCCAGGCGAGCGGACAACTTGCGCGAAAGCCCGAATCCGCAGGGACGCTGGCGTTGCGACCGAATGAGTACTCATTCACTTTAACGCCCAATGAAAGGTTCCGCAATTGGGCATTAGCAGTGGATTCCAAAATGGAATGGCGTCCCTACACAGCGGTACTCCGCCCTTGACAACCAGTCCGCTGGCGGAGGCGACGAGTTGATGGGACAATGCTATTACTCTGCCCATCGCAGTCGATGAAGCGACGAATCGTAGAGGAGAGAATCGATGAAGAAGCTGCTTGTGGCATTGCTGTTGTCCGGCTTTCTGTTGCCGGCGAGTTATGCCGCGGACAAATCCGATGCCATCCCGGCGCCGAAGATCAAGGTGGGCGACGTGGCTCCTGACTTCACGCTGGAAGATCAGAACGGCAAGAAGGTTTCGCTGCACGAATTCCGCGGCAAGAAGAATGTCGCGCTGGCGTTTTACATTTTCGCTTTCACCGGTGGTTGAGCCAAGCAGATGCAGGCTTTCCAGGCGAATCTCGCCAAGCTGGAAGCCGCAGACACCCAGGTTCTGGGTGTAAGTATGGATTCTCCCTTCTCGAATCGGGCTTGGGCCCAACAACTCGGAGTTACCTTCCCGCTGCTCAGCGATTGGGGCGGCGATACTACCAGGGAATACGGACTCTACGATCCCGAGTATAAAGCAGCGCGCCGGGTCAACTACCTGATCGACAAGAATGGCAAGGTCATCGAGATGCAGTTGGATGATGCCGCCATCGATCCGACCAAGGTGGTCGACGCCTGCCAGGCCAAGAAACTGAACCGGTAAGCAAAAGCCGGGGGTGGCAACGGTCTCGCCACTCCTGAGCGCCGGAATTCCGCTACTGATCGCAGCGCGGAGTCAAGCTCCGTCTGTAAGATTGAGGGCAGGAGACGAACCAAGGTGAAACGTTGGCCGCTGTTGCTAATGACGATGTTCGCGAGTGGTGTGGTGCTTCAGGCGTTCGCGCAGGGCATGGCAGCCTCACCGCCGGCTGCTAACCCGCCGCTGGGCAAGATCACGGCAGCCTCCGTGTGGCAGCCACCCCAGGACTTCCTGACCAAAGCTCACAGGGCTTGCGACACTTCGATGAGTGCAGTCAGCTTTCCCGAATGCTTCATGAACCAGATCTCCGTGGCGGGCGCGCCTCCTGAAGCCGTGGCCTTTACTCGCACGCTCTACGGGCAGGGCGACGGACAGGTCGGCATCATGAATGCGTTCAAGAGCTTCGGTCCGGTCGACGTCGCTCAAGTGGTTTATCCCTTACGGGCGAACGACAACTACGGTCTGCTGCTGGTGAATGGCGATCCGAAGCTGTTGGACGTCGACGATCTGAAGAAGTTGGACCGCACCGCCATGGAACAGGACAGCTGGTACCAGGGGTTGAAGAAGAAGTACCCGCAGGTTGACATCTGGCCGGGCGATCGCAGTGCCGGCATTCCCTGGCCTCGCGTTCAGCAATTGCCCGACGGCGGTATCGAGTTCATCGTCCCCTATCCGCTCATCAATGGATGCCACGCATGTGAGCATGTAGGGACGGCGCGATTTGGCTGGGAGTTCGATGCCGGAGGAAAGTTCCTGAGAACGGTTTTCGTGCCTTCGGCGCTGCCGCCCAAGCGGAGGCCAGCCTCGGCCCCACCCGATGCTGCTCCTCCGCAACAATAAAGTTGCGATCCATCCCGTCGCCAAGGCGGGAGGCGCTGATCGTTCATTCAGGTGCGCGGGGCTGCATTCTTGTTCTGCTAAACTCCAGTCACGTTCCAGCAACACAGGGGGATGTATGTGTAAGCCACTCGCGCTCTTCGCGTTTGTTGCACTCGCCACGCTTGCGTTTGGGCAAGCCGCTCCGCCACCGATCGATGCTTCCGCTGTGTGGCAGCCTGGTGGCGACTTTCTTACCACCGCCCGCGCGGCCTGCGACAAAGTAACACCGTCCAGCAAGTTCTCCGATTGCGTCATCAACCAAATGTCCAAGGCGGGCGCCTCCGCCGATGCCGTGAACTTTACCCGCGAGCTCTATAAGCAGACCGGCGGGGAAGTCGGCATCATGGGGAGTTTCCAGAAAGTCGGCCCGGTGGATATCGCCTGGGTGCAATACCCGCTGCGCTCAAGCAGTGGGCTGCTGCTGGTCAATGGCAAACCCCGAATCATCAACGCTGAAGACCTGAAGCTGCTGGACGAAAAGGATATGCAACAGAGTTTCCAGTACCAGGACCTGCAGAGCCAGTTCCCGAGAGTTGGCGTGTGGCCTGGTGATCGCGATGGCAAGACCTGGCCGAACTCGCAGACCGGCAACAAAGGCGGCCTGCAGTTCATCATCGGGTATCCGTTACGCAACGGATGCGCCACCTGTGCTCATGCGGGATTCGTGCTGTTTACCTGGAACTTCAATCCCAGCGGAAAGTTTACGGGCACGAGCTTTATGGGGATGACGCCGGCTCCGATTTCGCAATCAGGCCAGAGCACGCCGCAGCAGTAGCTGTGTCAGGTAGACGCGATACGGGTTAGTCGTTGTTCCGGATAATGTCGTCGCTGATGGAACAGCGATGGCGGATTTCCGCCAGCTCCAATGCTCGCAGATCAGGCGCGACCAGAGTATGCAGACACAACTTACACATACTCTCCGGTACTTCGAGAGAATTGTGGCAACGAACGAAGGTCCTCTTCAGCTTTTCCAAGGTAGTCACGATCTTGTCACCTGAAGTCCGGTTCGGCCGAGCAAAACCCTTTTAGAAGGTTGGGTTGCAGGGTCCGCAGCGAACGAGGGCAGGATCATAAACACGTGCCCGTTCGCGCAACGATAAGACGTCACATCGGCCAGCGGGCTCACCTCTCCTCCCAAATCGGCGAGAAACGTGGCATCGCGCAGAACGCGCCGAAGCGCCTCTGAACGACAAACAGGACAGCTCCGCTGAGCATGCATGCTTCCAGCGTAGGCCGTGCAACCAATGCTAGACATCCCCCAACAAGGTAGCCGGTCTACAACCAAGGTGATAGTGATTGCGGCTACCGCGAGGGCTCGTGCGGATTGAATGTACGCTGCGAAGCGCATAAAAGCTCCAGATCCGGTCGCGGTATTCGTTTTTGTTCAATTTCTGGCTCTGCCGTGAGCTGAGGCCGGGTAAAGTAGTTCTCTTCCAGCCGGAACCGTTGTAAAATCTCCGCGCTCACTCCCAGCAATTCAGATATTCACGACCTGTATCGCGCCTTTTGCTAGATGACTACTGCGACCGCACAGGAACAGCCTCATCCCGCCCGTCGTCGACGGCGTCACCCGACGTTCAGCCGGATGTGGCATCGGGACGCTCTGAATCTGTGCGTGGAATTGACCGGACTGCCGGCACTGGTCTCGGTCATCGCAAGTTTCCTCACCTCCGACCAGAAGATTCTGGCGGCTGCAGCGGTCACCGCTCTTCTGATAGCGATCGGTTTACGATTCTTCCCTCGCATCACGGAAACACATGCTTTGCGTCTGGTGGTTCCGTGGCTGCTCGTCGTCGGACTGGCCTTGGTCCTGCTGCTGGTATTGGTGGTGCAGCCGCGGCGCACGGCGTCGCTGTCACAACAGTGGCTGGACTGGCAGCGTTCGCTGGAGAAATCTGTTGGCGGATGCAGCACTCTAAAAGGCCAGCCACTCGAAGACTGTTTGAGCAGGACGCTTGCGGATGTTCTGCCGAACCGCCCGAAGGCGACCGCGCACACCGCACAAACAGAGCTTGCACGATCCGTGATGGCGGGGCAGGTACTTCTGGCAAACGAACTGGTGCGGCAGGAGCTATCGGACCGGCTCAGCGTGGATAACAGGTTCATCGGGACCGGCAATTCGGAGCCGGTGGACGATACCAGCCCGGCCTCGGCCAGGGTGCCGGAATATCTGGTGCCGAATCTGCCGCAGACCCACGATTGGGTGTGGCTCTGGGAGGTAGGCCTGTCCGATATGCTGGCCGGGACGCCCGTGTTCGATCACACTCTACGCGATGTGCTGCAGAACGAAACTTCGCAACCTGCAAATTTCAAGTCGGCGCTGGACTGGATCGCGAAAGACCATCTCGCTGTCGACGACAGCTCGGCGCTGGTCCGCTTCGCTATTCTTGAGCCGAATGGGCCGGTTTTTCCTTCAGGATGCCTGGGAAAGCCTCGCGCCAAGCGGGTCTTCATGAACAGTCTCGGTCCTCTGCTGGATCTGCCGCTGGCGAAAGCTGCGGTGAATTCCGGATATACGAAAGAGCAGATTAATCCCAACGCGCGCCTGTACATCTGGGTATACGTGCCCACCGAGGATGTTCAGCCTGTGCGGGCAACTTGGGAAAATGTGCTCGACGACATGCCCGCTTGGATCGAGGACGCGGATTGCAGCCACGCTAAACCCGCCGAAAAGAATTGAGGAGATGGTGTCCCCTGCGCTGCGGCAGAAAGGCAAGAAGGTCGTAGTAGGCTGTTGAGCCGCTACTTTGCCAAAGGAAGGTTTGGTCGGGGCGATAGGATTCGAACCTACGACCCCCTGCGCCCAAGGCAGGTGCGCTACCAGGCTGCGCTACGCCCCGACTATCTTCGATTATAGCAACCGTTCTGGACTCTCTTCGCGGTTCCGCTTCACAACACATCGTGCGCTGAGATTGTCGGCTCGTCGCCCAACTGCATCCTCCACCGTATAATGAGAAGTTCATGAACGGACTCGTTTACGCCGTGGTTGCGTATGTCCGCAGCCCGGTGGGGATCTTCGTTGAGGAACTGCGCCGCGAAATGCATCCGGCACACACTCATGCCGATGCCCACATCACCATCCTGCCTCCGCGTCCGCTCAGCGGCAGCGAAGAGGAAGCTTTGCAACTGCTGACGGAGGTCTGCCGCACTTCGACTCCGTTCGAAGTGGTTATGGGCGACGTGGAAACGTTCATCCCGGTCACCCCCACGGTCTTCCTGCGCGTGGCTCGCGGCGCTTACCGTATGCGGGAGTTGCATGACCGGCTGAACCGCGGCGGTCTTAAATTCAACGAGCCTTGGCCCTATATGCCCCACCTCACCATCGTCAAAATGGACAGGGTGGAAGAGGCCAGCAAAGTAGTCGAGATAGCGCGTCAGCGTTGGCGCGAATGTAAAGACACCCGTTCCGTTCGCATTGAATCGTTGACTCTGGTGAAGGGGACTGGGGAACGCTGGGTCGACTTGGCGAAAGCGTCCCTGGGCGGGTAGTTCGGCTGGAGAACGCTCGTCCGCCTGAAGATCACCTCGCCTGAACCATGACGCTGGCTGTGACGGCACACCTGAAGGTGTCCTGCAAGACTGATCCCCTCGAGCCTTCCCCCAGCCTCTCAAGCCTGCCGTTTTTAAGGCGGCTCGCCGGTGAGTTTTCCTTCACGCCGCTTTCAGCGTGGAGACGATGGTGTCCAGCAGTTGCTGCGGTTCTCCTTTGCGGACGAAGCCGGATACATAGGGGGCGATGTCTTCCGGCATCCCGTACAGGTCTGAGAGCACCAGAATCGGAGTGTTGGGGTAGGTACTCCGCAAGCGCTTGGCGACGTCGACGGCCGACAGACCGGCGCCCAGGCGATAATCCAGCACGGCAAGGTCGATACTCTCTGCCTCGGGCAAATCGACCGCTTCTCTCTGCACTAGGGCAGGAACCGAGCGAAAGCCGCCGCGCTCGACGACCCACGAATAAATCTTCAGATGAGACGGATCGTCGTCCACGATTAAGACGCTCTGCACGTATTCACCTTTCTGGGCAGACGCAAGTATATCGGGAGAAGTAGCCGCGCGCGAATGATCCGCAATTATTCCCGTTGTCGCAACCTTGCAGGGGCTGCGTCAGGTATTGTCTTCGATCGCGCACCCGAATTTCCGCAACTCCTCGCGTGCTCCCAAGCAACCTGAGTTGCCGTTCTCGCCATCTAACTCCAGCTTGGGTTGTAACTCTCGGCAAAAGCAGTGGCTTAGGCAAGTCGAAGTCCGGCGCGCAAGCGCCCAGTTGACCCCGTTTCTAGCCGCTCATGACCACCTCGTCGAAGGCGCATTTATTGTGGCTGGCCGCCGTCCTGCTCCTGGCATGGCAGGTGGCAGTGTCTCGCGACGCCATGGCTGCGGATCAGCCCGGTCAGACCGATCAGTCTCTCAAGAATCTCAGCCTCTCCGAGCTCGGCAACATCCAGGTCACCACCGTCTCGAAAGAGCCTGAAGTTGTCTGGAAGACCCCGGCTGCCATCTTCGTTATCACCCAGCAGGATATTCAGCGCTCCGGCGCGACCAGCATCCCGGAAGCTCTTCGCCTGGCGCCCGGCGTCGAGGTGGCGCGCATCAGCAGCGATGAATGGTCGATCGGCATTCGTGGCTTCGGCAGCAGGTTGTCGCGTTCCGTGCTCGTCCTGATGGACGGGCGCATCGTGTACTCGCCATTCACCGCCGGCGTGTACTGGGAGGTGCAGGACTACTTGATGGAAGACATCGACCGTATTGAGGTCATACGCGGTCCGGGTGGAACCATCTGGGGACCGAATGCGGTGAATGGCGTCATCAACATCATCACCAAGAGCAGCAAGGATACGCAGGGTGGATTAGTCTCCGGCGGCGCCGGCAACGTCGAGCAAGGCTTTGGTGAAGCGCGCTACGGGGGCAGCCACGGGTCGGACTTCACCTACCGCATCTATGCCAAAGGTTTTGCGCGCGCCCCTGAGTTCCATGCCGACGGCGATAACTATGACTCCTGGCAGGCAGGACAGGCGGGCGTCCGCATGGATTGGAACAAAGGTACTCGCGACTCATTCACATTGTCGGGCGATGGCTACTACCAGGGAGCGGGACAGAGTGTCGCGGCATCCACCTATAATCCCCCGGCGAATTTCATTCTGGATGGCACAGCACACTTGTCCGGCGGGAACATTCTGTGGCGTTGGAGAAGAACGCTGGGCGAGAAAAAAGATTTCCAGTTCGACGCTTACTATGACCAGACCAGCCGCCACGAGCTGAACTTCGGCGACATCCGCAATAACTTCGACGTTGATTTCATCGACCGCTTCCCGCTACCCCGGCAGGAAATTTCCTGGGGAGCAGGCGCCTACATCAGCCACGGTCACGAGATCGATATTTATTCGGGACTGTACTTTATCCCCTCCAATATCACGGATCAGTACTACACGGCGTTTATCCAGGATGAGATTTCGCTGGTCAACAATAAGCTCTCGCTCGTGGCCGGCCCACGGTTTCAGCAGACCAACTACACTGGCCCGCTGTTCGAACCTTCTGTGCGACTTCTGTACACGCCGAGCAAGACCCAGACGCTCTGGGCGGGATTCACCCAGGCAGTGCGCACTCCTGCCGACGTCGAACGCAATTTTTATTTGTCTAGCTACATCGGTCAGGGCGCGAATGGTTTGCCGTTCTTTGCCCGCTTCAATGGTAATAAGGATTTCCAGTCCGAGCGACTGAACGGCTACGAGCTGGGTTATCGCCGGCTGATTGGACCGAAGTTCTATCTCGATATCGCGACTTTCTTCAATCAATATCGCAATCTGCTGAGCGAAGACCTGGCCGGTCCGATCTTTGTGGAAGACAATCCTCCGCCGACCCACGATTTGTTGCCGGCGGAATTCGGCAACGGACTGATCGCCACCACCGAAGGCGGCGAGATCGCCCCACAATGGCAGCCCAAATCTTTCTGGCGCGTAACCGGTTCCTACTCCTTCCTGGAAATGCACGTAAAGAGCGCGCCAAACTCCGGAGCGCTGCCCACCGGACCTTCGATTGAGGGCTCCAGCCCGCAACATGAATTTCTGATCCAAAACAACTTTGATTTGCCCAAGGCAATCACCGCGGATTTCCAGGTACGTTACGTGAGTAAGCTGCCGGCGCTGCAAATACCCTCATATTGGACCGGCAATCTCTCGCTGGGATGGAGCCCAAATAAGCAGCTGCTTTTCTCACTGGTAGGCCAGAATCTCTTCCAGCCCTATCATTACGAGTACTCCTACGATCCGCGCGGTCTGGTTGGAATCGAGCGGTCGATATTTGCTAAGGTCACGTGGTTGTGGAAGTAGATCCTGCAACTTGACTGGCAGCGGAGCAGCGGACGACGATCTTGCCTAAACAAAGCGCTGTCCAAAGTCCGGATCACCCGCACCTCGGCCGGACATTCCGGCGGCCTTGGCTGCTGCTGTTTGTGGTTGCTGCCCTGAGTTGTACCGTGTGGCCGGCGCCCCAGCCCCTCGCCGCTGCGGATAAATTCTCGCAATACGATGTCGAGGCGGCCTACCTCTTCAACTTCGCGAAGTTCGTAACCTGGCCGGCAAATGCGCCCGCGCAAAACGGCACATTCAACATCTGCGTTTTCGGAGACGATCCCTTCGGGCCAAGTCTCGACCGCATTATTAGTGGCGAGAAGATTGACGGGAAAACTGTAGTCGATAAGAAAATCTCCAGCCCCGAAGAAGCACCCACCTGTTCGATTCTTTACATCAGTTCCTCAGAGGCGGGCCGCCTCAGCCGGGTACTCAGCGTGGTGAAAGACGCACCAACTCTGACGGTGAGCGATATTCCCGACTTCACGGAGCGCGGCGGCATCATCCAATTTGTCTTACGCGAGAATCGGGTGCGCTTTGAAGTCAATCTGATTCCGGTACAGCGCGATCGTCTGACCCTCAGCTCGGAACTCTTGAAGGTAGCCGTAAGCGTAAAGCGCGGGGAGGGCAGCCGATAATGCTGGACCTGCGCCGCTCCGCCATCTCGAAGAAACTCACTTGGATGAATGTGCTGGTGAGTGCGGCAGCCTTGGTGTCGGCCTGCATCGCGTTTTTCGCCTACGATCAGTACACCTTCCGCGAGGACCTGATTCGCAACCTTTCGGCGCAGGCGGAGATTATCGGCTCCAATAGCGTGTCAGCGCTGACCTTCAACGATCCGCAATCGGCCGCGAATACCCTTGCGGCTCTGCGCACCGTTCCCGACATCGTCTCCGCCGGCATCGTGACTCCCGACGGCCGCTTGTTCGCCCGCTATGTGAGAAATCCCGGCCTGCCGCCATTGAAACCGGGTGTCCTGCCCGCGCGGGTTCAGACGCATACCTTTGCGGATAACGAAGTTCTCTTGCGCCAGCCCATTTTCTTTCAGGGCAATCAACTCGGCACCGTCTATATCCGCTCCGACCTGAATGAGCGGGCCAACCGCCTGCGGCGATATATAGCCATTGCGGCCGCCATCCTTCTGCTGTCTCTGCTGGCAGCGCTGCTGGTATCCGGAATCTTCCGCCGCGCGGTAGCTGAGCCTATTGTGCAGCTCGCGGAGGTTGCGCGCGGCCTCTCGCAGGAGAGGAACTACTCGATTCGCGCCAAGCCTACCGGAGCACGCGATGAGCTGGCTGTGCTCATCGACGCTTTCAACGACATGTTGACTCAGATCCAGCTACGCGATACCGAGCTACAACAGGCACACACCGAACTGGAGCAGCGCGTCGAAGAGCGCACCCGCCAGTTGGTTGCGGCCAATCGCGAACTGGAGGCATTCTCCTACTCCGTCTCGCATGACCTGCGCGGACCGCTGGAGATCATCAACGGATTCAGCCATATTCTGCTGGTCGAGCATGGTGGCAAACTCGACTCTGCCGCCCATGACTACGTTCAGCAGATTAACGCTGCAACCAAACGCATGGCGGAGCTGATCGACGACCTGCTGAACCTGTCGCGCGTCAGCACCACCGGAATGCATCGAGAGACTGTAGATTTGGCGGCGATGGCCAAGTCCATCGGAGATCAACTCTGCCGCCGCGAACCAGCGCGAGACGTTGAATTCGTTATTCATAAATGCTCCGCAGTGCAAGGCGATTCGCGTCTGCTTCGTATCGTAATGGAGAATCTGCTGCGCAATTCCTGGAAGTACACCTCCAACCGGGAACTCGCACGCATCGAGTTTGGCTGCGAGGAGAGAGTTGGCCGGGCCGCCTTTTTCGTCCGCGACAACGGCGCTGGTTTCGATCCGAAGTTGGCGGACCGCCTGTTTAAACCGTTCCAGCGCCTGCATGCGACCAGCGAATTCCCCGGCACCGGCATTGGATTGGCCACGGTGCAGCGCATCATAGCCCGACATGGCGGCGAGGTGTGGGCCGAAGGTGCCGTCGACAAAGGCGCGACCTTCTATTTCACGATCGAAGCCGCATAGTTATCACCTCCTACCCCGATCACCTCCTGTCCTATCGCCGACAACGCGCTTCAGCTCATGCACGAGTGTTTCCTGGTTCGTGCGCGGCACTTCAGTCATCGAAGAACTGTGGGATTGAAGCGTCAGGGTAGCGCTTTTTGCTGAATTGTCGAATTTATGCAACCCAGCTACTCTGCTGCCGGGCCGAAGCTGCATCTACATTATTTATGCGCCAACCTTGGGAAGAATTCGTGGTGAGCCGTGACCCCTCAGGGAGGCTATTCGTTGCACGCTGCTCAGTCTGCGGGCAACTGATCGCAGCCTCTCCCGATCGACCGATCACGGAGCGGCTGGCCGAGAGCCATCGCTGCGACATGCAAATCCCCATCCGGGCAAGCGGTCCGCGCACGTAAGCATTGCTTGGCAGGTCGAATCGATCGCCGTTAACAAGAATGTATTTGTGCTTGGTCGGCGCTAATGGATTGCGTCGCTCGCCGTTGCTCGCCGGGATCCTCCACTCTCTGCATCAACACTGCCGCCAGGATCATGAACACTCCGCCCGACACGACCGCTGCCAGACGATTATTGTGCAGTAGGTGGGACATGATCCAGCCGAACCCCAGCGAAGCGATGATCTCCGGCAGCACAATAAAGAAGTTGAAGATGCCCATATAGACGCCGGTGCGGTTTTCCGGCAGCGATGCGGCCAGCACCGAGTACGGCATCGAGAGCGTGCTGGCCCAGGCAATGCCCACGCCGGTCATCGAGAGCAATAGAAGATTCTTGTCGTGGAGGAACGCAACCGACAGCAATCCAAGCGCGCCGCAAGTGAGGGAGAGGCTGTGCGTCCACTTGCGTCCCAGGTGCTTCGCTATCAGCGGCAGGAAAAACGAGAAGACGAAGCATACCCCCGAATACATTCCGAAGCAGATACCGGCCCATTCCACTCCCGCGGTGTAAGACGGCGCGGACTGGTCCGCTGCTCCGAAGATATTGCGTGCGACGGCGACCGGGAAGTACAGCCACATGCAGAACAATCCCAGCCAGGTAAGTAACTGCACCGGGGCCAGCTGCCGCATAGTCAGCGGCATCTCGCGAATGGCTTCGAAGATCTCTGCGATCTGCGCCCCAGGTCCGCTGCTCGCTTGCTGCCGCTGCGTTTCCGGAGGGTATTCCTTCGTGGACACAATCGTCCACAGGACGGCGCCGAAAAATGCTGCTGCCCCCAAATAGAAAGACAGCCGCACCGTGAGCGGGATTGCGCTATTCGAGTGATCCTGGCCCACGTGGAATACATTCGTCAGTAGCCACGGGAGCGCCGAGGCGACCACGGCGCCCAGCCCGATAAAGAGGCTCTGCATGGCGAAGCCTTGCGTCCGCTGCTCTTCGGGAAGCAGGTCGGCTACAAACGCGCGGAAGGGTTCCATGCTGATGTTGATGGAAGTGTCGAGAATCCACAGCAGGCCAGCGGCCATCCACAACGCCGAGCAACGCGGCATCAGGATCAGCGCCGTTGAACTTAAAATTGCGCCGGCCAGGAAGTAGGGCCGCCTGCGTCCGAGGCGAGTCCAGGTGTGATCGCTGGCATTCCCGATGATCGGCTGAACAATGAGCCCAGTGAGCGGAGCCGCCAGCCACAGAATCGGAATCTGATCGGCGCGCGCCCCCAGGTATTCGTAGATGGCGCTCATGTTCGCCATCTGCAGCCCCCAGCCGAACTGGATGCCGAGAAAGCCGAAGCTCATGTTCCAGATCTGCCAGAAGCTCTTCGGTGGTTTTTGCATGCGGATCACACATGGCTACGCGAGCATCGTACGCACACAATACCTGACCGGCTTGGAATTCGATAGGGGAGGCGCACAGAATTCCGCAGAAGGCGATGCGTAAAGGAAGAATGTTACTGACGCACGGCAATCAATTCCGACTCGACCGGCACGCCGCGCGCAACTTTAATTCGTATTAAGGCTTCGAACGGATTCACTTCACCCATTTTGTTCAGCGTCAGTTGCGAGAGCAGGTTGTGCGCCGTAGTCCGGTGACAGGCGTACTCGACCGCGCCCTGTGTTCCGAAGGTCGTGGTGCCGGCGAAGATCATTACCGATCGCGCCGGATCCAGTCCGGGCATCAGGCTGATCACCGCATAGTCTTCGGTCAGAGGCTCATTGGAGGGAGTGGCGAGAACCGCCTGTGGTTCGCCCACGCGGGGATGGACATTGACGATGGACAGATCTCCCTTCCGTGGCCCGTCTGTAAGGCGGCGGAAGACGAACTCGCGCGTGCTGGGTATCTCCGTCAGGGTGAGATTCTCGGAGGGCGAGCCCAGGAAAATCAAATCGTTGTTCCGCACGTCGTCGAGCGAAAACAGGCTGCCGCGCTTGACCCGGATGCGCCGGTGAAAGAGGTTGAAGACCTGGTCCAGCTCATGAACAGCGAGCACCTCGCCGACCCCGGTGTAATGGTCCCAGATTTCGTCGCCGGCATCGCGCGAAGGATTGTAATAGCGCATACCGGTCTCCGGGCGTCCGATGAAGGCGGCATTGCTGAAGACCAGCCACGGCTCCTCCGGGCTGCGGATGAACGGCTTCCAGAGTTCCTCGAACTCCGCCGGAGCGGGTTCGGATGCTCCCGCCAGCACCGTGGGAGCAAGCTTGCGCGTGTTCAGCAATGAGGCCAATCCAACCAGAGCCGTCGCCAGCAGAATCGCCAGCGTAATCGCTGCCAGCTTCCAATAATCAGATGCGCCGCTGGTTTGAATCTGTGAAACTGCCGCCACGGGCGGATCAACATTCACAAACGCCGGACGCTCCGCAATTCCAGACGGGCTGCGCCGATGGAACTGGAGATGGTACGTCCCCTTAGGAAGTTCGACCACAATCGCATCCTGCGCTCCCTCGCTTGAGTAATATTCGCTCAACTTCGCCCGCAGCCTGCCGACCTGAACCCGGATCATGGAATCCGATTGCGGGTCGAAGTCCGGACGCCGCCCGAAAACCTCGGTGGCAATCTGGTATTCCTTGACCCGGCCGGCAGGATCTTCCATCGCGTGCTTGGCCAGATAGCGAAGCAGCTTGCACAGCGATTCGGAGCCGTGCAGGGTGGTGCTGCTGATCAGTACTTCGATCTGTTTTGCAAATTGGTCGTGCTGGGACATCACTGGCTTTCGGGAGAACCCCTGTAACATCAAGGTAACAAAGCGTGGAAATCACTGCAACCAGCGACTTTTCCCATGTAACGGTAACAAAACTTATTGAAACTTCTGCCTGGCAAAATTCGGCATCACACTTTCCCCAATCAACGGCGCGCCTCTCGAAGGCACGTTACAAACAGGCGGAACAGGGTAAGCAGCAACCTGCTTCCCACTCGGGCCGCGCCGACTGCATCATGTGATCTTGGGATTGGCCGGCTTCAACGTCCCAAGCCTCCAGAAGTTTTGATCCATCGATTCTCTTGCGCCACAAGAGCCAAGCCATAGCAGCAACGTCCTGCTCATCCGAAGGACGAGTAAGGACTAAGGCAATACCGACGTCATAAGGAAACGAAATTGGGAGCTGGAGGCAGTACTCATGAAGCATCTTCGCCTATTTTGCTTATCGACGCTGATCTACCTGACCTTCTGCGCGATTATCTCACCCGCTCAAACCAGTACCGGCCGGATCACCGGAACCGTCACCGATCAGACCGGAGCTGTAGTTTCAGGCGCCACCATTAATGCCACCAACGTAGGAACCAGCCGCACCGTGACCGTGCAAAGCGGATCGGCCGGCGAGTATTCGATCCCCGCACTGGAGCCGGGGCCGTACAAAATCGAGGTGACCGCACCGAATTTCAAATCGTCGACGCAGAATGTCACCCTGGAAACGAACCAGACCTTGCCGGTGAACGTTGCTCTTACTGCAGGCGCTACCACTGAGACCGTGGAGGTCACCGGCGCGGCGCCGCTGGTGGCAACCAGCTCTTCTGACCTGGGCGAAGTGATTCAGGGCAAGCAGGTAATCGATCTGCCGCTGAACACTCGCAACTTCACCCAGCTGGCGACCCTGACCCCGGGTGTAAGTCGCGGTATGAACATCAACGGCAACTCCAATGGTACGCAGGGAAATGCGGAGACCTACCGCTACAACAACAGCGGTGGCGCGGTTCTGAATGTCAACGGCCTCCGCCCCCAGGCAAATAATTTTCTGCTGGACGGCTTCGACAACAACGAATCACTGGTCAATACCATTGTGTTTTTCTCCGAACCTGACGCCATTCAGGAATTCCGCGTAGAAACCAATGTCGCTCCGGCCGAATTCGGCCGCGCCGGCGGCGCCATCGTGAATACCTCGATCAAGTCCGGCACCAATCAATTCCACGGAACGTTCTTCGAATATTTGCGCAACAGCGCCCTGGATGCCACGCCCTGGACCAGCCAGGCCAATGCCAAAAAGCTGCCCTTCAAGCAGAACCAGTTCGGTGCAGCCATTGGCGGCCCTATCATCAAGAACAAGCTATTCATCTTTGGCGACTATCAGGGCCTGCGATCCTCGCAGCCGAATACCACCGACTACACGACGGTGCCGACCACCCTGATGCGCAGCAGCGGCTTCACCAATTTCTCCCAGATCGCCACTCCCATCATCGATCCGATGACCGGCCTGCAATTTCCCGGAAACATCATTCCTGCAGGCCGCCTAAACCCGGCCGCAGTTGCTTATCTGAACGCGTTTCCGGCTCCAAACTGCAGCAACGCGACGAACGCCAACTGTCAATTCCTGACCAATAACTACACCACCAACCGAAATCGCATCACCACCTTCGACGATTTTGACATTCGTGCCGACTACAACATGAGTTCCAAGGATTCTGCGTTCGTTCGGTACAGCTACGGAAACGAGAATCTGGTAACGACCTCATTGCTGCCGGCCCTGCCCGCCGGCTTCGGATCGGGCAGCAACCCAACCAAGCCGTGGTCCGCGGTCTTCGAGGAGACGCATATCTTCACCTCGAACCTGGTCAATGAGTTTCGCTTCGGCTACATTCACGACGATTACGGATACACTCCGCCTTTCCAGAATGAACCGCTATCGGCAAACCTCGGCATCGTGAACGCCAACGTCAACGCCCTGAACCAGCCTGATCCTCAACTGGGCGGCGGCGCACTGATCGGCGGTAACGGCACGCAACTGTCGTATACCGGTGACTATGGTCTGTACGATGTGCCGCAAGATACCTGGCAGGAGACCGACAACCTGTCCTGGGTTAAGGGCAAGCACACGATGAGGTTTGGAGCGGACATCATTCGCCGTCAGGTGGACTTCTTCCGGCCGCTGGCCGGCAAAGGATTCTTCAATATGTGCGGCAACGGTACCAGCCCAGCGACCATCACCGGCTACGAAGTTACGGATCTGCTGGTCGGCTTTGTCTGCAACTACAGTGCAGGACCGGTGCTCGGCGATTCGGAAACCCGCAATTGGGAACTCGGCTTCTACGGCCAGGACGATTACAAAGTCACCCGCAGGTTGACCCTGAACCTCGGTCTGCGTTGGGACATCCTCACCTGGCCGGTCGAGAAGTTTAATCATCAGGCCAACTTCAACATCAACACCGGGCAGATCGAACTCGCCGGCCAGAATGGCAATTCGCGAAGCTTCATTCCGGTGGACTATCACAACTTTGCTCCGCGTATCGGCTTCGCCTACGACCTCACGGGACAGGGGACAACGAAGATCAGCGGCGGCTATGGCATCTTCTATTTCGTCGATCGTGGCGGCATCGACAACCAGCTTGCCCAGAACCCGCCGTTCAGCGGACAGGCTAACTACAGCTACCTGAATGGCTACCGCATCACCTTCACCGGCCAGGCTCCTCTGGGAACCCAGACCTCGAGCGGCTGCCTCACCAGTTGCAACTCCGGGGTAGCTACCATCCCCCTGCCGGCAAAGGGACCGCTCCAGGTCAACCTGAATGACCCGGCCAACGTTTCCATCTCCATAGCCACCTTGCCGACCAACACCACTCCCAGTGTTCAGGAGTGGAACTTCCAGCTCGAACATCAGATTGGCAACGATATGACGCTGACCATGGCGTATGTCGGCGACAAGGGCACACACCTTACCACCTACTACAACTACAACCGCCAGCAATACGCCTTGGCGCCCTGTAGCGTAACCGCGCCCGCTGGTTGCAACTTCCCGGCGCTGGGAGCGATCAACACCCAGGCAACAATCGGCAATTCCACCTACAACGCGTTGCAGGTGTCGTTGAACCGGCGCTTCACTGCCGGCCTGCAGTTTGGCGCCTCCTACACCTGGTCGCACGCCATCGACGATTCGCCAGACGCGTTTGACGCTTACGGCGCGAATGGCGGGACCCCGGTCAACTACCGTGATCTGGCCGCCGAACGCGCCAGCTCCGACTACGACATGCGGAACCGGTTCGTCTTCAATACCATGTACTCGCTCCCCTTTGGACGAGGCCAGCAGTTTGGCAACAACTGGAATGGCGTGACCAACGCAATTCTGGGTGGCTGGCAGACCAATCTGATCTTCACCGCGCAGAGCGGCACGCCCTTTGACGTTCTCTGCGCACAGGAAGACCCCATTGTTCGCTGCGATCTGGTGGGCAATCCTTTCCCCGGCTCTAACAACTCACTACAATATTTTGACCCGGCCGCCTTCGCGCCGGTGCCGGTGAATCCCGCGCCCGGTACGGGTACCGCCCTGCGCGCCGGAACCACGCCGCGTAATTACCTCACCGGTCCCGGATTCTTCGACATCGACTTCTCGACCTTCAAAGATTTCCGGATCACCGAACGGGTGACCACGCAGTTCCGGGCTGAGTTCTTTAACATCACCAACACCCCACACTACGTGCAACCCGATTACAACTTTACTGACGGCAACTTCGGTAACCTAACGAACACTGCCTTCAGTTCAGAGCGGCAGATCCAGTTCGCTCTGCGGGTTTCGTTCTAGCATCCAGCGTCGGGAACTGGACACTTTAGTCCTGTTCCCGCGCTTCCTTCAATTCTCATGCGAAAACAACTTGAATTCGCCCCCTTGTGCTTCGCCTCGTTGCTGGTTGCTTTCGCACTCCTGCCCTTCACATCATCCGCGGCTCAAGTTGGAGCAGCCTCGGCTCGATCCGCCGCGCATAGCAGCAGCGCGCCGGCGGTCTCCTACCTTGAGCCTCCCAATTGGTGGACGAATGACTCTTCTCCTCTCATGCTGCTGCTCTATGGAGAGAATCTCAATGCCGCGAACATCTCGACGGACTATCCGGGCGTAACCATCGCCAAGGTTCAAACCGAGCCTGATGGTAAACACGCTTTCGTCTGGCTGAACATTGACTCGACAGCCCAGCCGGGTACGATCGCTCTCCATCTGAAGAATGGAAGTGGCGACACCGTGGCCAACCTGCTTCTGTCAGCACGCCCGCCACAACAGGGAAAATATCAAGGCGTTACGCGTAACGACGTAATCTACCTGATCATGCCGGACCGCTTTGCCGACGGCGATCCCTCGAACGATCAGCCGCCCCAGGCCGCAGCCGGTACCTATGATCGCAAGCTGCCAAAGGCGTATCACGGCGGCGACCTCAAAGGGATACAGCAGCACTTGCCGTACCTGAAAGATCTTGGCGTGACCACGCTCTGGCTTACGCCGCTTTACCAAAACGACGACCGTAGCTCGGACTATCACGGCTATGGCGCGGTGGATGAGTACGCGGTCGAAGACCGCTTCGGCAACATGCACGACGTTCAAAATCTGGTGGCCGCCGCGCATCAGCTCGGTATGAAGGTGCTCTTCGACATGGTACCCAATCACGTCGGGCCGAATCATCCCTGGGCTAACTCGCAACCAGCGCCAGGCTGGCTGCACGGTACTCCGGCTCATCATCTCGACAATGCCAATTACGACTTTCCGCCGATCAGCGATCCGCACGCGGTCCCCGCGAACTATATCGAGGCGCTCGACGGTTGGTTCGTCAACACGCTGCCTGACCTGGCACAGGAGAATCCGCTGGTGGCGACCTATCTGCTGCAGAACGCCGTGTGGTGGACCGAGAGCAGCGGCATCGACGGTATCCGCATCGATACGTTTCCCTACGTGCCGCGCAGCTTCTGGTCTTATTACGACCAGGGGTTGTTGGCTCGCTACCCGAACTTCTTTATGGTGGGCGAAGTGAACGACACTGACGCCACCGTGACGTCCTATTGGGCGGGAGGTCAGACCGGCTTCGACGGCATCGACACGCACCTGACCACCCCCTTTGACTTCCCCATGTTCCAGGCGATTGGCGATGTGGTGGCGCGTGGCGAATCGGCGAAGAAAATCGTGAACGTGCTGCGGCAGGACCGCTTTTACCCGCACCCTGAGCTGCTGGTCACCCTGCTCGATAATCACGACCGGCCAAGATTCATCACCCAGGCGAACGGTTCGCGTGAAAAGTTGAAGCTGGGTCTTTCGTTGCTGCTTACGCTACGGGGAATCCCGCAACTGTATTCCGGCGACGAGATCGGTCTGCCGGGAGGGGAAGATCCCGATAACCGGCGCGACTTCCCGGGCGGTTTTCCGGGCGATAAGAACAACGCCTTTACACAGGCCGGCCGTACTCCCGAGCAGCAGGATGTCTTCGCGCACACCCAAGCCCTGCTGAAGCTTCGTCACGATCACCCGGCTTTGCGCACAGGCGCGCAAAAGCACGTCGCCGTCGCCGACAAATACTACGCTTTCACCCGCGAGACCGATGGCGAGCGCCTGCTGGTCGTCTTCCACAATTCAGACGCAGCAGAAACGGTGAAGCTCGATCTGACGGGAACCTCAATCGCCGACGCGAAGACCCTAACTTCAATCTTCGGCCCGTCTGCTGCTCAGCTGCAGGATGGGCATCTGACCCTACAACTGGCGCCGTATAGCTTGACCGTTTACCGGGTGAACTGAGAATGTTTGGGTGCCCCATGTCTCGCGGTGTTCGAGATGTGGGGATTTTGCTTGAATGGTCAAAGCGGACGACTAAAGTCAGGAGCTACCCACTTGGCAGCCTTAGGTATCTGGATTAATAAGGAAAATTGCAGGGAAGGAAGGATTTGGGGTGGGTGGAGGGATTCGAACCCTCGACAGCCGGAGCCACAGTCCGGAGTTCTACCACTGAACTACACCCACCATACCAGACCTGAAATTATAGCATTCGTAGAGGCGCGGCCCGCGCGATCACGGTGACAAATCCCTCGCACTCCAGCACGCCTTATCCTCCCAGTGCAATGGCGACTCCCACCAATACCAGCCCGATCAGCATAGTGCACAATCCCGTGAGCCAGGGAGATACGCGGTTGTACTTTCCCCAGGTCACTCCGACCGCGAACAACAACGCGAGCATCAAGGCGTTCGACACGCGCAACGCGAAGCGGGGATCGTGCCGGATGATGAGGAAGGGAATCGCCGCCGGGAAGACCGCGGTGAAGTCAATCCAGAAGATGGCGATCGAGCCCAGGATGTCTTCGCGGGTGACATTTTCTTCGGGCAAGTGAATTTTCGACAGCACCGGTACCAGAAGGCGCGAGATGTGAGCTCGATCTTCGTCGCTGGTCTCAGGCTCAAGCAACGGGTCCAGTTGGCCGCTGAGAGTAGAGAACGCCTCAAGTTCAGAGGCAGCGTGCCGGATTCTCAGCAGAAATTTCCGGCGCTGGCGGCGTTCGGTCAAGCTGCCCATGATGTAGAGCGCGCCGTCAATCACTCCCCACGCGACATTACAGCCCAACGCCGCGAAAAGCAGATGACGCACCGCCTGTTCCCCGGTACCGGCGGTGAAACCCGCAATCAGGGTGAAGTCGAGCACCATGATCAGCCCGCACAGAACTTCTTCCAGCCGGTCCGACGGATCAAGGTGACGCTCGGCAAATCGCTGCTTACGCTTCGCTGTTGTCAATGCAAACCTCTTGTCGCGGTGATCAAGGCTATCATCTTGTGATCGTCGCTAAGCGGCAGAATCCTCGAATCATAGCCGCAGGGTACATTGGCCGCGACAGCGCGGTCTGTGACAAAGACTTTCCCAACACGCAGAAATACCCACACCGGCAACCAAACACCGGTGTGGGTATTGCGAATCGAGCTGGGTGGTATTTAGTCCCCGCCCGGTCCGTTATGACAGTCGTAGCAGGTGACCTTGTCACCCGGGTTGTAGGTTTTGTGCCCGCCGTCGTCGATGTTGAAACTCCGCGCCGCTGTAACTTGCGACAGGAAGCTTCCGCGATAATCCGAGCCGTGACAGTAAGCACATTGGCCTGCGCCGCCCTGGTCCACATAGTGACCGTGGCTGTTGACCCACGATTGGCCGACTGTATGCACGCCGTGAGGGCCGCTATTTAAGCTGACCGGCAACTGCGTGTGACAGACGGTGCACTCCGCTATTTTTCCTGGATGCCCCTGTAGGCCTTGACTGTAAAGATTGTCGTTGGCCTGCAAGGTGGGGAACTCCGCGTGTGGAGAGCCGTGGCAGCCGGAGCAGTACATCTGACCATGTCCGGAGCTGTAACGGTACAGGTTGGTATTCGGCTGAGGGCGGTTGGGGTTGGTAGCGAAAGTTGGATCGGTGGAGACTCTCCAATGGCCCGGAGAATCGAACGTGGTTGTGAACCGCTGGCTGTTAGTGTGGCACATCTGGCAGGAAGGCAGATCCAGCCACCCGCGACGCGCGGGATTTCCTACCAGTGTCAGGTTGCCGTGACAGTTCTGGCAGGTGGTGTTGTGCATCGCTCCGCGCTCGCATCGAGTCTGCTCTCCCGGATGGCAGAGGTAGCACGACTTCAAAGGATCAGTCTGATTGTCGAGGCTTTGGCCGTTATCCAGATTGATCTGCGGCCCGTGCAGGCTATGCATGGCCGAGGTCATCGACCGGACCCCCGGCAGCCCCGGCGCTCCCAAGGCGTTAGTGGAGTGACATGAAGCGCACAACACCGAAGTCCCCGATTTGGCCGTTCGATACAGCGTTATCTGATAGAGGTAGCCTCTACCGCGCAGCTGCGGAAGATAGCGCATGATCTGAAAGCGATCGTCATGTTTCTTCAAGATGTTAAGCTTCACGTCCTTGGCAGGGTCGGGATCGTTCTCCCATCCTGAAGCCGGCTTGGCATAAGGATCGCTGTTGGAAGCGTGACATTTGCTGCAACTCATCTCGTCGCTCACCGAGAGAACGATGTTGGCCGTGGCCAGCACATTACCGCCACTATCACGCGCCACGATCTTGGCCATCGAGAACGGATTTCGATTGCCTTGATCGTCATAGGGCATGGTAGGAATGCCGTCTGCGGTCCAGTATTTGTTGGTGGCATCGTAGGTGAGCGGATGAGGCGTGAGATTCTGAACGGAGTTGCCGGTTAAGCCGATGTCTGGTGGAGGGCTGACGAGAAATAGCACCCGCACCCAACTCCAGAAGTTTGTCTTCGTCGAGCTGATGGTGTTAAGCGAGCCGCTGGGGTCGGCGACTGCTTCGTACGTGATCGTCACGCCGCTGGTGATTCGCTGTGGCGGCTCTCCCATCTGGATTAATTGGGCGTGAATAATGTTATAGGGCGGCAGTACGGCGAACACGGAGTAGTCTTTGCCGTCCATGCAGTGCATCCCCAGTTCACTCCAGGCGAGAAGCTTGTAGCTAGCGGGAAGCGCCGCGTTTTGTCCGGGAGCATTCGACTGTTTGGAATGGGAATTGGAATTTTCGGCTGGGCTGGCCGGAGAACTCGCCCATGCGGCGCCGCCCGAGCACAGCAGTGCACCGAGCAGCAGGAGCAAAACAGTAACGCGAAATCGCATCGATACCTCCACACGCAGGCGCGTGGCTGACAAGGTTTGCGACGAAAGAGCACGAGGAAGAAATCTTATTGACGAAAGCGCTACTCGAAGAGTGGCGTCAGGACTGCAGTACGGCTGGAAAAACTTTAGAAGGACTGTAAAAGAGCTTGAAAATCGGCAGTGTGATGCACGTCACACCACCGCGTGATAAGGAGTTTGCAGTCTTACGGGAGTTCTGCGCTCGAACGCTCGGTCGTAGCGCGTAAGTTCACGGTGAAAGGAACGTTATTGAATTGTGCAGTTGCTGCCGATGGGCGTCGGCACTTTTTGTCGTGAACAAGATGTCATCTGCGGGAGAGCTGGATGTCAGAGAAATCGTTGTGCCAATACCCCAGGGACCATTGGAGGGTGGTTTAGCAAGGAGGGGAGGAAAGTTAGTGCCCAGCCTGACTTCTTTCAGCGAGGAATTTATCCCGGCAGGCCTTCGCCTCCGACAGCAACGCCGAATACTCGGGCGAGTTGTGCAGCGACGCGAGCAAGGAGTCTTTCTGCAGGGCGTCGTAGGAGCAGTAGTTGCCTTCGATGGCGGACTTGAGTAGCCGCACCGCCGCATCCGTCTCGCCGCAGTACGCCATATCGGTGGCGAACAGATAGCGGTTCTCCGGATCTGGGTTGGATAACAGCAAAGCCTCGCCGTCGCGAAAAGCATGGTCCGATTCTGAAATCGTAGGCTGGCTGGTGGAAGGCCGCGCGAAGCAGGCCTCAAAGAAGTCTTTTCGCTGGTCCGCTGGCAGGTCTTTCAAAGCAGAGCGCGCCTCGTCGAGCTTGCCCTCTCGCAAGAGAATGCGCACAACGTTGGCATGGTAAAAACTCGATCCCGCATCCAGCCGGATGAAGTCCATCGCGCGTTGCGGATTTCCCATCTGGCTGAAGGTGAAGGAGCACGCCCGCATCAGATAGTTTCCCGGATCCAGTGTGATCGCGTCTTCACAGGCCTTTGCCGACTCGTCCAGCAGTCCGGCATAGCGAAGGACATACCCCAGCACGAAGTGAGAGACAGCGTTCTTTGGCTGCCGCTGTACAAAGGTCTCCGCATCCTGGTAGGCCTTGAGCAGTTCGCCGCGCTCGGTGCGATTCGCCACGCTCTGGCCCAGCGCGATGGTCAGATTAGGATCGAGCACCAGCGCCCGTTCCAGGGCAGCATTCGATTTCTGCATCATCGCCTCGCCGCCGCCGCCGTACTGCGAATCCAGGTAGTAGCGGCGTCCCAGATTGCCCCATGCCGGAGCGTAGTTGGGGTCGAGACCCACCACCTGCTCCAGCATCGCGATGCCTTCTTTATTAGGGCCGGGATCATGCGGCAATGCCAGGCTGCGCAGGTAAAGATCGTAAGCTTCTTCGTTGCTGGGACGGGTGCTCGCCTCTGTACCCTCTACGCTCGCACCCAGGGCTGGAATCATGCCCTGTCTCACCTGATCCGTGATCTTTGCTTGCGTGGCAATCATATCGGCGGCGGCCACGTTGAGCGTGTCGCGCCAGAGTTCGCGATTGTTTTCTACATCCACTGCTTCCAGCGTGATCTGAAGCTGATCGCCCTCCTTGATGAAGTGTCCGGTGACAATATCGCTGACCTTCATCTCACGGCCCACCTGTTGCAGGTCAATACCGGCGGCGGTGTACTTACTGGTCGTCGCAAAAGGACGAATCGACAACGAATGTACATAGCTCAACGCGGTAGCAATTTCGTCGGGCAACGCAAGCCGCAGATAGTCCGTTTCCTTGTCGGAGCCCATGTTCTGAAAGGGAAGCACGGCGACCGTCGTGGGGTTGGAGGCGCTGGCGGTTGTCGCGCCGTGTCGGCGCGATTGCCAGAAGAATACGGCCGCGCCGAACACTACCACGGCAGCGACAATTGCGGCGACCTTCAGGTAGGTCCGGCTCTGCGCCGGAGGTGCAATAGCGCTCTCGGGTCGTATGGCAGAGGATGCTGATTGCCGGCTCGAACTCGCTGGGGCCGGCGATGAGGCTGACTCCACCTCGCGCGCGACTGAAGAAAGAAGACGTCCGCTGTCGGTGTCGCGCTTCAGTCGTTTCAGATCGGCGCGTAGATCCGAAGCATGCTGATAGCGCAGCTCGCGATCTTTCTCCAGTGCCTTGCTGATCGCAGAGTCCAAGCCCCGCGAAACCTGCGGATTCACTTGCGACGCTGGTGGAGGCTCGTCTCGCAGAATGGCGCTGCAAATTTCGCCCGAACTCGATCCGTCGAACGGCATCCTGCCTGTCGCCATCTCGTATAGCACCGCTCCAAACGAGAACAAGTCGGTGCGCGAGTCGACATCTTTGGCGCGCACCTGCTCGGGCGACATGTAAGCTACCGTGCCCAGCATCGCTCCGGGACTGGTCAGGTGCTGCGGCTCCGACTCGGCGATGCGAGTCTCCAACTCCGCACCCGATGCCACGCTTTTGCCAGTCACCTTCGCCAGCCCAAAGTCGAGAATCTTGGCGTGACCGCGCCGAGTCACGAAGATGTTCGCCGGCTTGATGTCGCGATGAATAATGCCTTCTCCGTGGGCCGCATCGAGGGCGTCGGCAATCTCCGTGCCGAGATCAAGCAGATGCTCTATGTCCATCGGCGCGCCGGCAATCTGGTGCTTCAGGGTCACGCCGTCAAGGAACTCCATGGCAATGAAGGCCTGGCCAGCTTCTTCGCCGATGTCGTAAATGGTGCAGATGTTGGGATGATTCAGCGCGGAGGCGGCGCGCGCCTCCCGGCGAAAACGTTCCAGCGCCTGCGGATCGCGGGCTACGTCGTCAGGGAGAAACTTCAGCGCAACAAAGCGGCCGAGGCGGGTGTCCTCGGCTTTGTAAACCACGCCCATCCCGCCACCACCGAGTTTTTCAATGATGCGGTAGTGCGAGATCGTAGTTCCGATCATGGCTTAAGGGCGCTGAAATGAATGCCTGATGATAGGGTGCGGCTGGCCGGGCGTCAATTCTTTGCCCCATCCGCCGCCCTACGGCGAGCGATGCGCCATATCGCCAGCAGTACGATCGCCCCGATCAGCGAGAGGAAGAAGCCGGGAACCTGGCCGCGATGCCACCAACCAAACTGGCGCCCTACCAGGGCACCGAAGATCGCACCGCCCACGCCGACCAGCGTGGTGCCGATGAAACTTCTGGGGGTCCGGCCAGGCAGGAGGAGCTCGGCACACATGCCGACAATCCAGCCGATCAGGAGCACGATAAGGATGAAGATCACATCCTTCTGGGTGAAGCTTGCCGCGGAAACCAGGTGGACAGTCATATCAGTAGATGATGTGAAAACCTGAACCGTAGTCTAACAATATGGCAACGCGGGTATGGTTACTTCCGATTCTCAGGCCGGAGCGCCGGACTTGCGCTCCCTCAACGGGCTCTCATCAGGCGCGGTCCAGTTTTCCTCATAATCCACACAAATCCACATTGCTGCACCATTAATAGGCGTTGAATGCAGTGTGCCCGGGGGCTAGAGTCCGGAACAGATTCCGCACCGCGGAAAAGGGGGCTGGGAACTCATTGGCGGGGCAGGATTTCGGCTGGGGGGGTTACCATGCAGATTCCCGATTGGGATGGTAAAATAACAATATATGGTATTCGCCTCTTGACATCCACAAGATGTCGGGCGTAACTTCACCTTCACATTTGGGAATTTGAGGAAGTGCTGGAAGACTCCCTCCCCCGTAGCGGCCGTCGCGGACCGAGGTGATCCGAGGCGGCGAAAGAGTAGTAAGCCGGGCGTCCGGGCGACCTGGGTTCCCGGTTCACGTTGGGCCCTTGCAGCTGAATTCTCCTTCGGTTTCGGCACGCGGCAGCAGCGAAGCAGCTTGACCAAGGCAGTAGGAACGACAGGCCCCGCCCCATCGCGTTGCGCTGGGGTATCGACCGACGAAGTCATCGCCTAGACGATGACAACTGCGGTGCTCCTCAATAGCGTTTTCCCGGCTATTGAGGGACGTAGCTCCTTTCCAAGTCCGATCAACCCGTCGCGGCCCACCCCGCGTCGGAATAGTTTGCGGTGACATTTACCCCGGGGGCTTCTTCTCTGCGAGCAATACGCCAGCGAGAGAAGAGGCCCCCGACATCGTCTGCGGAAGAAAAGCAACGAGCAACGAGCTACTAGCAACAACGAATATTGGAACGCATTCATAACGAACTCATAACTCCCCAGGAGCGACACATGGCCGACATCACCACCAGCACCACCACCACGACGAGCGCCGCCGTCACCAAGACGACGAAGAAGGCGCCCGGCCTGACTTTCAAGCGCTACTTCACCACTGCCGGCGTCTCGCCTTACGACGAGCTCGAGTGGGAACTCCGTCTGGCGCAGATCACCGACTCGCAGGGCGGCATCATCTTCGAGCAGAAAGATGTCGAGGTCCCCAAGGACTGGTCGATGACGGCGACCAACATTGTCGCCAGCAAATATCTGCACGGCCAGATCGGCACGCCTGAGCGCGAGAGCGGTGTGCGCGCCCTGGTCACCCGCGTGGCTGAGACCATTCGCGACTGGGGCATGGCCGGCGGCTACTTCCGCACGCCCGAAGACGCAGCCATCTTCCACGACGAGCTCGCACACCTGCTGGTGCAGCAGAAGGCGGCCTTCAATTCGCCGGTATGGTTCAACGTTGGCTGCGACCGCATCGAGCCTAACTCCGACGCGCAGAATTGGCACTGGAATCCGCAAGCCCAGCGTGTCGAGTACGGCGTTACCGGATACAAGACGCCGCAGTGTTCGGCCTGCTTCATCAACTCGGTACACGATTCGCTGGACTCCATCCTGACGCTGGCCAAGACCGAAGGCATGCTCTTCAAGTGGGGTTCGGGCACGGGCACCAACCTGTCGCCGCTGCGCTCCTCCACCGAGTCGCTCTCCGGGGGCGGTACCGCTTCCGGCCCGCTCAGCTTCATGAAAGGTTTCGACGCTTTTGCCGGCGTCATCAAGTCGGGCGGCAAGACGCGTCGCGCCGCCAAGATGGTCATCCTCAACATCGACCATCCCGACATCAACGAGTTCATCGAGTGCAAGCGTAAGGAAGAAGCCAAGGCCTGGGCGCTTATCGAGCAAGGCTATGACGGCAGCAGTCCCGATAGCGATGCCTACTCGTCCATCTTCTTCCAGAACGCCAACAACTCCGTGCGCGTGACCGACGACTTCATGTACGCCGTGCTGCGCGACGCCGAGTTCCAGACGCACGCCGTCAAGGATGGCCGTCCCGTCCAGACCTTCAAGGCCAAGGATCTGCTGCACAAGATTTCCGACGCCACCTGGCATTGCGGCGATCCCGGCATGCAGTACGACACCACGGTCAATCGCTGGCACACGTCGAAGAATACCGCTCGCATCAACGCGTCGAATCCCTGCAGCGAGTACATGTTCCTCGACGACTCGGCCTGCAACCTGGCCAGCCTGAACCTGCTGAAGTTCGCGCCCAACGGGACGTTCGACGTGGAAGCCTATCGCCATGCCTGCGCCGTCATCATCACCGCGCAGGAGATCCTGGTCGACAACAGCGGCTATCCGACGCAGGCCATCGCGAAGAACTCGCACGACTATCGTCCGCTCGGCATGGGCTATGCCAACCTGGGCGCGCTGCTTATGGCCTCGGGCCTGCCCTACGACTCCGATGCCGGACGCGACTACGCGGCCTGCGTGACGGCCATCATGTGCGGCGAAGCCTATCTACAGTCGTCGAAGATCGCCGAACTCTGCCAGCCGCTCTCGCCCGCGAGCGATACATGCATTCGGGAGTTGGCCGAAGTTTGGGGTGGAGAAGAGTCGGGTATGGAAGGCTCGGGTAGAGCTGGCCTTCAGTCCGATTTTTCTGGCCCCAGAGCCGGGCTTAAGCCCGGCGATACAAATGGGGAGGGCCTTGACGCGACCCTGAAGGGTCGCTCTACCAGTGATGCGACGAGCGGTCGCTCTACCAGTGATGCGATGAGCGGTCGCTCTACCAGTGATGCGACGAGCGGTCGCTCTACCAGTGATGCGACGAGCGGTCGCTCTACCGGTGACGCGACACGGAGCCACTCGCGCGGCGGCGCCTGTCCCGGCTGGTACATCAACCGCGAGCCTTTCCTCGACGTGATCCGCATGCATCGCGCGTCGGTGAACAACATCAACCGCAGCAACGTTCCGGCCGCGCTCTACGAGGCCAGCAAGGACACCTGGGACGAAGCCCTGAAGCACGGCGAGAAGTTCGGCTACCGCAACGCGCAGGTCACGGTGCTGGCGCCTACGGGCACCATCGGCTTCATGATGGACTGCGACACCACCGGCATCGAGCCCGACCTGGCGCTGGTGAAATACAAGAAGCTGGTCGGCGGCGGCATGATCAAGATCGTCAACAACACCGTGCCCACCGCGCTCTTCAAGCTGGGCTACACCTCCGACCAGACCAACGCCATCGTCAGCTACATCGACGCCACCGGCACCATTGAAGGCGCGCCCGCCATCAAGGACGAGCACCTGGCCGTCTTCGACTGCTCCTTCAAGCCCACCAAGGGCACGCGCACGATTCACTATCTCGGACACCTGCGCATGATGTCGGCGGCGCAGCCCTTCATCTCCGGCGCCATCTCCAAGACCATCAACATGCCGGAGAACGCCACGGTGGAAGAGATCAGCGAGGCCTACATCCAGGCCTGGAAGCTGGGACTGAAGGCCGTAGCCATCTACCGCGACGGATCGAAGAAGGCGCAGCCGCTAAGCTCCATGGGCTCGGCGACAGCGAAGTCGACGAAAGAAAACTCTAGTGCCCCACTTACGGCGTCCGGTTTTGACGCCTTAAGTGGGAAACAGGAAGCGATCGACGAGCAGGCCGCGCCACCTAAGGCGATCCGTCATCGTCTGCCCGAGGAGCGGCTGTCGATCACGCACAAGTTCGCGGTCGGCGGACACGAAGGCTATCTCACCGTCGGCCTCTACAAGGACGGCATGCCGGGCGAGATCTTCATCACCATGGCGAAGGAAGGCTCGACCGTCAGCGGCCTGATGGACAGCTTTGCCTGCGCCGTCTCCATCGGCTTGCAGCACGGCGTGCCTCTGAAGCTGTTGTGCGAGAAGTTCGCGCACACCCGCTTCGAGCCCTCGGGCTGGAGCGGCAACCAGGACATCGGTTACGCCAAGTCGATCATGGATTACATCTTCCGCTGGCTGCAGTTGCGCTTCCTTACCGGACAGCAGCAGGCGCTCTTCGACGGCCTGCGTCCGAAGTACGTAAACGCCCCGCCGCCGGGCACCCCGGATGAGAACGGCCAGAAGACCTTCGGCGATTTCGCGGAGAACGCGGCATCTTCTTCTGAATTGTCATCCCGAGCGGAGCGCAGCGTAGTCGAGGGAACTGCGGTTGCGGGCAGTGGCAGGAACCCCGGCACGGGCCACCACCACGCCAGTGACGCGCTGAAGGACCTGATCGACCTCGGCGACTCCCCCAGCTGCCACGTCTGCGGTGCCATCATGACCCGCAACGGCAGCTGCTACCGCTGCATGAGCTGCGGCAGCACGAGCGGGTGCTCGTAGGAAGTGACTAGTGGTCAGTGGCTAGTGGCTAGAAGTTCTGGCCGCTGGTCACTGACAACTGGTTCTTGTCATCCTGAGCGCAGCGAAGGATCTACTGTTCTGCACTCCACTTCAGTGCCCACCTTGAATTAATTGCTTTACATCAATCAACCTTAGTCCTATAGTGTTGCCCGTTGGGAAACTAGTGCTACGGCATAGTCTGCGCTTTTGCGTTCGCTCCCTTTGGCAGCTCTCGTCGACACATCCCACGTATTTAGGCCAGCAGTAGTCCTCGCCGCTCTGAGCGGAATCCTTTATAGCGGCAACATGTACTCGGCCAATAGCAGACGAGAGGGGAATATGTCTGATTTAATCACAGGGCGACCAACAGGTTTTTTCGCATATGCGTCGCTACCCCATGCAATCCCCGCAACTATTAAAAATGCGGTTGAAGACATCAATAAGACACAACGTGCATTCATAACTACTTGGGAGGACCTCGCGACAGGTGGTAAATACATCGTTCCGGAAATTTGCGAAGCGATTCAAGACGCCGACTTTTTCTGCGCAGACCTAACCACAATAAACCCAAACGTAATGTTCGAACTCGGTTTCGCGATCACCAGGGATAAGCGGATATGGTTGGTTAGGGACGATACCTATGTAGACTCGAAGAAGGAGTTTGAACAACTGCGTCTCTTAACTACCATAGGATATCGATCCTATACGAATTCGGAGCATATACTACGTTTCTTCTTTGCCGACTCTCCACACCAAACTCCAGAAGAAACAATATTTCGGAGCTCGATAGAACCGACCTTGGGACCTCACTTTGGAACGGAAGAACTACTTTATTTGAGAAGCAAACACGATACGGAGGCCAGCCTCCGGGTAAGTCGGGTATTGAACGACCTAACCCCGCGGCCGATCGTTGACGATCCACGCGAATCTGCAGTTCAGGCCTTGTATTGGTATGGGCAGACCGTCTATCGCTCGGGTGGTGTCGTCGCGCATTTCTTAAGTTCATCGAGAGAAGGAAGCCGCCTCATCAACGCGAGATATGCGCTTGTTTGCGGGTTAGCGAGGGGTTTTGACATCCCGATACTTATGCTCACTGAGCAGTCCGAACTCCTCGCGCCAATGGACTATCGCGATGAGATGAGGCATTACACGACGCCCGCTGAGGCAGGTCGCATAGTCCAACAGTGGCTCGAGCCTTTCCTCACGGCGCGGAAAGAGAACGCTGCTCGTAGCGCAGCATACAGCGGAGCAGTTAGGCTCGCGACCGAGCTTAAAGATTTCCATTTAACACTAGGAGAATATGTAGCTGAGAACGAAGCAGATCGGCTGCCTGCATATTTCGTAGAGACGACTGCTCATATGGATGTCATAAACGGTACGCAAACAATCTTCGTGGGAAGAAAGGGCACTGGCAAGAGCGCTACCCTCATCGAAGCTGCATACGAGATCGGTAAAGATGCAACTACTTTAGTGTGCGTAATCAAACCTGTGGGATATGAGATGGACGGGTTGCTGCGTCTTTTTAATAACTACAAGCTAAGTGATCACAAGGGCTATGTCATCGAGAGCTTATGGAAATACATGATCTACACCGAAATTGCTATTGCGGCCCGAGCCAAAATGACCGGAGATCAGTTGTGGCAATTATCAAGTCCAAGTTCTAAGGACCTAGTAGAGCTTCTTGACCATGAGAAGTCGGCGCTGACAGGAGACTTCACCGTGAGGCTGGAACGTGCCATCACTTCCTTGGCCGAAGTCAACTCAGATGCATCAGACTCGCAAATTCGACAGGGGATTTCGGAGGCGTTGCACAGCAATATTTTGGGACGTTTACGTTCGGCGTTGATCGAGATTTTACGCCACAAGAGACAGGTGACGCTTCTTGTTGATAATTTAGACAAACCTTGGTTACGAAGCGCGAATTTTGGAGAGATTTCACAGTTCCTGCTTGGATTACTCACTGCTGCTGCAAGGGTTGGAGAAGAGCTCAAGTACGGTGAGAGAGGAAAGAGCGTCACGAGGTATAACAGTGCAATATTCCTGAGAAGCGACATATTCGACTCTGTGGTACGTGTAGCACGAGAGCCGGATAAACTGTCGTATACTCGCTTGGCATGGGATGATTCCGAGATGCTCTTGAGAGTGATTGAGGAGCGTTACATAGCGTCACACGGTGCCGGAAGTGACCCGTCCACAATGTGGCGACAGTACTTCTGTGAACAGGTTCGGGGGGTGCCAACTCGGGAGTACCTAACCAGTCGCATTCTGCCGCGCCCCAGAGACGTAGTCTATTTTGTCAAGGCCGCTGTTTCGTTTGCAGTAAATCGGAAGCACAATGTTGTCGAGGAAAAGGATATTTTAGATGCAGAGAAACAATATTCGCAGTATGCATGGGATAGTATCCTCGTGGAAAACGGAATCAGCGTGCCGCAGTTGGAAAGTGTTCTTCTTGAGTTTGTTGGATGCACCCCGATCCTGAGCGCGTCGACAGTGCTCAACTTTGTGTCAAAGGCAGGAATAGAGGCTGAAAAGGTGGACGGGGTAGTCTCGCATCTCGTCTCTCTAACGTTCTTGGGTCTCGAAGTTGATGCCAACAGGTTTGTGTATTCCGACGAGGCAAAGCAGCTGAAGAAGAACACTATTCTGGCGGAGCGCTATGCCGGTCAGGCGCAGGCCGAAGCTAGGTGCCAAATCAATACTCCGTTTCGGGCTTACCTGGAAATAAAGGAAGAGTTTCAAAGCGAACAGCTATTTTAGTCGGTCTGGGCGGGTGGCCCGGGTAAACGGCTGACCCTTATCCATATCTCCCACTCAAGACCAGAAGAAGGTCTTGAATGGGGCACCCGGGTTTTCGATTCCGTGGAGTAAAGGTAGGCCCGGTAAAGGGACGGATGCCCCGTTCAAGCAAAGCTTGAGCGGGTCTTTTTTTGTAAGGGTAGAGATCTTGGACTTGGGAAGAAAAACCCCCACTCAACGACAAAAGAGGTCGTTGAATGGGGCACCCGGCACCAGTTTTCTGTAACAACCCGTGCGATCTGGGAATTGCTTTTGTATTGCGCGCCGAGTTCCGCGAGACAGGTCAAGTCCAAAACTACTCTCCATCAACTCAGTCCGTGTTCGGTACAAAATATCTTCGCTTCGTCACTTCGCTTATCGTCGCCAGACCCGATGTTGTCGAAATCGATGATTTCAACTTCGTAACCGATCGGTACAGAGTCTCCTACTATATAGGCGGTTCCACCACTTACCGTGACAAAAATCTTATTTGACATTCAACCCTCGCGTTCGTACAGGTTGGAGATCGACAAAACGCACTTGGGCTATACCCGGCCCCGTGTTCCCTGGCCTTATGTCTGCCGGAGCCTACTAGACGAGACACCAGTCCAAAGGACGGAACAATCGTAGCCCAGCACGCCAGTGCTGGGAACGTGGTCATAAAATCTTCCGAGTCCCTTCAGGGACGACACAAAATGCCTGCCGTCCTATCGGACTCCGGGGATGGTTATGATCCGAATCCCAGCACTCACGTGCTGGGCTACGATTGTGACGCCCTTCGGGCTTCGACCCTGGTCCCCAGCACTCACGTGCTGGGCTACGATTGTGACGCCCTTCGGGCTTCGACCCTGGGTCCCCAGCACTCACGTGCTGGGCTACGATTGTGACGCCCTTCGGGCTTCGACCCCGATCCTCGTCCTGGTCCCCAGCACTCACGTGCTGGGCTACGATTGTGACGCCCTTCGGGCTCAAACCCGATCCCCGTCCTGGTCCCCAGCACTCACGTGCTGGGCTACGATTGTGGTGCCCTTCGGGCTCAAACCCGGTTCCAGCAAAACGATTGTGGCGCCCGTTGGGCTCGGCGTTGGCCTGCGAATGCGGTGACTGGTGCGCTCAATCGCCATGCTCAATCACGCGAGCCTGTGATGTCCACCACGGCCTGAAATCGCCATTCTCGCGATACTCAACTCATGGCCCACACCTATAGCTCAATCTTGTTTCACGTAGTCTTCGCGACAAAAGAACGCCGGGCGCTGATCCATGAGCCTGCGAAACTTTGGGCTTATGTCGCGGGTACCGCTCGCAAGCTTGGGTATGAACCTCTGGGGGTCGGCGGAACCGAGAATCATCTTCATCTGTTGTTGCGATTGCCGGCGCACATCGCTGTTGCCGAAGCGGCGCAGAAGCTGAAAGCGAATTCTTCGCGGTGGCTCAAGGAAAATGGATCGTGGCTCGGATGGCAGCAAGGCTACGGAGCGTTTTCGGTCAGCCTATCTAATGTGGATACAGTGCGACGATACATTCAGAACCAGCCCGAGCATCATCGGCGGCATAGTTTCGAAGAGGAGTTTATCGCGTTGTTGGTGCGATCAGGTATTACGTTTGAGAAGGACGAGGTCTTCGAGTAGAGTGCCGTCCCTAAAGGGACTCCCAATCGAAAATAATCATTTTCCCAGCACTCACGTGCTGGGCTAGGATTGTGGCGCCCTCCGGGCTGAGGACGGCATCAATCGCACAATGGGGACGGCATCAATCGCACAATGGGGACGGCATCCAATCGTACCGTGGGACGGCAACCAATCGTACGCTGAGCGACAGCAGCCAATAGTACAGTGAGCGCCGGCGTCCAATGGTACAGTGAGCATAGTAATCACAACAATGTGGTAGTCCCACCCCCGCATTCTTCTTGAATCCAGCCCCTGAAAACCTCACACTAGAATGTGACTCGCTTTCTCTTCTGGAACCTGAACAAGCGCGAGATTCCCGGATTCGTGAGTACGCTGGCGCGCGAAAAAAATGTCGACGTGCTCATCCTGGCCGAGTGCGTCATGCGCCCCGAGCGGGTTCTGGAAGAACTCAACGCTGAGACATCCGATTATCAGTACGCCTGGGGTGTCAGCGATCACCTCATCTTCTTTACTCGCTTCGACGCGTATTGCCTGAGGCCGCTGTTTGAGAGCAGCCGGGTGTCGATTCGCCGCCTCAGCCTGCCCCGGTGCGAAACTATCCTCGTGGCCGCCGCACACCTGCCCAGCAAGATTGGCTTCTCCGATGACAGCCAGGTCTTCGAGTCGGTACAACTGGCGCGCGCCATCTGCGAGGTGGAGGCCGGCGAGGGACATCATCGCACCATCCTGCTGGGCGACCTGAATATGAATCCGTTTGAGGCCGGCATGGTGGGCGCGCGCGGCGGACTCAATGCCGTTCCCAGCCGCAGCATCGCCGCCCGCGATACTCGCACCGTGCAGCGCGAGAAGTACAAGTTCTTCTATAACCCGATGTGGAACTATCTCGGGGACCGCGGCGATACCGGCGGAACCTTCTACTACGAGAACGGCGAGGCGGTTTGCTATTTCTGGAATATGTATGACCAGGTGCTGCTGCGTCCTGATCTGCTGGAGGACTTCCGGCCGGAGCAGGTGCGCATCCTCAGCGACATTCGCGGAGTCTCGCTGCTGGAAAATGGCAGGCCGGATAAAGAGATGGCATCCGACCACCTGCCGGTCATGTTGGAATTGAATTTCTAGGAGAATGTATGGCTGACGATCTTTGGCCGGTAAATGTTACGGAGTCGAACATGGTGGCTCCGGTGGCGATCTTGTGGGAGCAGGCTGCTCTGCTGGGGGACAAGACCAAACAACTGGTGACCGGCGAAGTGCAGACGACCACCGTCGGCAATTTGTTTGTCCATCGCTTTTGTGTGGCAGCTCCCACGCTGAACTACCGGTACGAGTTGTTTCGGGTGCAGCACCCGGCGGTTTTCTATCCGTTGGTATTGACGCAAGGCCAGACGACAACCCAGGTCAAGACAGAAGAAGAGTTCAAGAACAAGGTGAAAGAAGTGTTCGCGTCGCAATCCACGCTGAACGTCGTGCATTCCATCCTGGCGCAAGTTCGATCCTAGGCTTCATCGCTGTATATCCCCGGTAAGAAACAGGTTCCGCTGTGAACGACAGCAGGTCCCTCGGCTTCGCTCGGGATGACAATTCAAATAGAGTCGGGATGGCAATTCATAGGTTCGAAGAACCTACATGTCCGGCAGGAGCGAGCGGCCTTCAATGTCCCACGCCAGGTGATGTACGCCGCTGGTGGTGGCCAGCACCGCTGAGCGAGCGGGGGCGAAGGCCAGTCCGACGAGGTTCTGGCCGGAGACGACGAGCGAGGCTTTGGCGTCGGGCGTGATGCGGACGATGCCGCGGCGTCCGCTGAGCGATGCGGCCACATAAAGATTGTCGTTCACGTCGACGGCGATTCCTTGCGGGCGTCCCAGGCCGCGATAGAAGACGCTGACGTCGCCGTGCGGATCGATCTGGTGAACTGCGTCGAAGCTGGAGGTCGTCGGGCCAGTGACGTAGAGGTTGCCGCCGCGGCCGAAGGCCAGATGATAGGCCGAGACGCTGGGCTCGAGCATGGCGAAGACGAAGATCTGGCGGTCGCGCCCGATCTTGAAGATGGTGCCGCTGCGGTCGCCGACGTAGAGGAAGCCGTCGCGGTCGAAGGCCAAACCGGTCGCCACGCCCATGCCTTCGGCGTACGAGGTCATGGTGCCGTTCTGCGCCACGCGGTACACGGTGCCGTCGTAGCGCGAGGAAACGTAGAGGCTGCCCGCGCGGTCGAAGGCCAGTCCGGTCGGGTTCATCATCTCGTGGACGAAGGGCTTGACCGCGTGGTCGGCGTCGATGCGGTAGATGGCGATGGGAACCTTCTGTCCGCGCGAGCCGGAGAAGGTTGCGTAGATGTTGCCTTGCGAATCGACGGCAGGATTGGTGACCGGATGCAGGTTCTCGGCGATCGGCGCGGCGATACGCACCTCTCCCGGATTGCTGCGCGAGCCGTTGGTGGCGACGATGACCTGTCCGGAGGCAGCGCCGTCAGGCACGCGCGCCACGATGAACTGGTCGGAGCTGATGACGACGGAGCCGTCGACCTCGCCGAAGCTGACGCGGGGCCGGCGCAGATCGCGAGGCCCGAGGCCGCTGCCCACGATGCGGATCTCGCCTCCGGGCATGGCGCACACGGGATCGATGGCCTCGATGTGAGGCTGGCCGTTTACGTTTTTTGTGCCCGTCTTGCGTTCTGTCATCGAGTCACGCGGTTTAGCGGAGAACTCCGAAGTGCAACAGCAACTGCAACACGATCAAGCCGTAAATGCCCGCGCCCAGGTCATCCACCACAATACCGGTGCCTTCCGGCAATTTTTCCAGGGCGCGAATCGGCGGCGGTTTCAGAATGTCGAATACACGGAAAAGTATAAAGCCGGCAAGCAACGCTGGCCAGACGATGGGACACGCAATCAGCGTGACCAGTTGCCCGGCGACTTCGTCGACCACCACATGCGACGGATCTTTCCTGCCGCAGCCGCGAGCTTCCAGAGTCGATGCCGGAATTCCGATCGCCACCACAATGACGATCAATAGCAGGATAACGGGAATTCGCGCCGACGGCGAAAGATGTGAAGCCAGCAGCCACCAGAGCAGCGCGGTCGCCAGCGCTCCCCAAGTGCCGGGACCAGGACGAAGGCGGCCCGCTCCGAAGAACGTTGCAACCAGCGTTGCCCACCGAGGCGCCGATGAGGGCGGCAGCACCGGCTCAGTTTGGCTTCTTGCCATGCCCCTCAGGATAGCTGGAATCGTCGGTTTCCGGGTCGTTCAGCGGAGAAGAAATCACATAGGCCCCGCTGGCCCACTTGCCAAGATCGATTACGCGACAACGCTCGCTGCAGAAAGGAAAATCGGGATCGGTCTTCAACACGATCTTCCTGCAGGTCGGACAACGAAGGCTGAGAACTCGTTTCTTCATAAAACAGTGGCCAGTGTCAATTGGGAGTGTGGGACGTCATCCATCTACCCCGGTGCCTCATCCTACTTGCTTGCCCCTGGCGAAAGGATGGAAGTTTCTTCCACCAAGTCGACGGCGTGCCCCAGAGCCGTACACATTGCTCCGTACGATGGGGCGATGCTCAATAGAACCAGCTTTTCGGCTCTTACTTTGTCGAGCAGCATCGAACGCATTTTGCTTCTTGCTCCACCCTCCAACGGAAGCTCGTAAAGTTCTTCGATATGTTCCGCGTTAACTTCGTCACGATCGAACACGGACACATCAAAGATGATGTTCCCAACCCTGAATCCGCTCAGATTGAGAGCCACCACTCCATCCACTATCGCGATGAATGTCTCTCCGTCAACGGTTCTTAGGTAGAGGTGAACCCGAGCGCTGCGCTGACCATTTGTCCGTATGCCATCGAGAAAGCCGTCGTGGAATTGATGAAAGATCTGCATGGAACCGGAACCACCGATAACTGCCCGCTAAAGCAGTCTCGCCACAACATCGTACTCGTGCGCTTCGGTGATTTCGCAGCGATAAAACTCGCCTTCACGCACGTCTTCGTGATCCCCGAAATCGTTGACGTAAACGGTGCCATCGATTTCCGGAGCGTGCATTGCGGTGCGGCCTTGCCACAGCAAATCGGTCTCTTCTGACGCGCCTTCCAGCAGCAGATCGAATTGGCGGCCGATGAGCGCGCGTTTCTTCCTGCGGCTGATCTGCTTCTGGATCGACATCAGCTTCTTGCGCCGGCGCTCGATCTCGCGTGCTGGAACTTTGTCGGTCAACTCGAAGGCCTTTGCGCCCTCTTCGTCGGAGTAGCCGAAGACGCCCAGCCAATCGAATTGCGCGTCGCGCACGAACTGGCAGAGCTGATCGAAGTCGCTCTCAGTCTCGCCCGGAAAGCCGACGATAAACGACGTGCGCAGTGTGAGGTCCGGAATCGCACGCCGCATCTTCTCGATGGAGCGCAGAAAAATCTCCGCGCCCGCTCCGCGCTTCATGCGCTTTAATACATTGGGTGCGGCGTGTTGCAGCGGGACGTCGATGTAGGAACAAATCTTCTCGTGCGCGGCGATGGTATCCAGCAGCTTGCCGGTAATCTTGTTGGGATAGGCGTACAAGAAACGCACCCAACGCAGCTCTTCGATCTGTGCGAGCTGCTCCAGCAGCAGGGCCAGTCCGTCTTTCAGGCCGAGATCTTCGCCGTAGCAGGTCGTGTCCTGCCCGATGAGCGTGACTTCGCGCACACCCTGCTGCGCCAGGCGCTGCGCCTCGGCAATGACGGATTCGAAGCGGCGCGAGCGGAACTTGCCGCGCAGTTGCGGGATGATGCAGAAGCCGCAGGGATGGTCGCAGCCTTCGGCAATCTTGATGTAGGCCGACGATTTCGGAGTAGCCAGCAGACGCGGCGTGTTTTCGTCGTAGAGATAATTTGGCAAGTCGGCGACAGCGCCATCCCAAGCGTCTTTCGCGAAGCGACCTGCGGCTTCGCGGGCATCGCCTTCCGGCCGAGAGTTCAGAATTACGAATGGCGAACCCAGGTTAGCGTCCAAAGCCGGGACGCTAACCTGGGGCACCAATCCTGCGGCATTGAGGATTTGTTCCAACTCGCCGGTGCCGACGACGGCGTCAACTTCCGGAATGTTCTTCTGGATCTCGTTGCGGTAGCGCTCGACCAGGCAGCCGGCGACGATGAGCTTCTGCGCCCGGCCGGCAACTTTGTGCTCCGCCATCTCCAAGATGGTGTCGACCGATTCCTGTTTAGCGGCATCGATGAACGAGCAGGTATTCACCACGATGATGTCGGCATCTTCGGCGCGCGGCGTGATCTGAGCGCCGCCCCGCGCGAGCAGGCCCATCATGACTTCGCTGTCCACCAGGTTCTTGGGACACCCGAGACTGACAAATCCAATTTTCTTCGGAATGGGAGTAGCAGTCGCTTCGGGCGTCTCAACGCCGTCGAGCAAGGCTACAGAATCGGTTTTCGGCTGCATGTAATCTCTTTATTTTAGCATTGCGAGGAGCGATATCGAAGTTACGCAACGGCTTACGAATCGCGGCCAAGGCGGCCTGGCGCGCCGCGCTCTCGCCAGAGCTTCTCCCAGTTCCACATACCGTAACCCACCTCTTTCGGCAGCGGAAATCCGAGTTGATGCGCCAGCATGCAGATCTGTCCGCGATGATGCGCTTCGTGGGCCAGCATGTAGCAGAGCATTTCCACGCCAGCCGGCCAGGGCTGAGCCCAGCCGTCACGATGAAACTTCTCGATGCGGCCGCCTCCGTCGAGCGCTTCCGCCAGCATCTCCACACAGCGAGAGCCGCTCTCGGCCAGTGCTACGCGGGCCTGCGCCGGTGTGCAATTTGTGCGAGCGAGTTGTGGTGGAACCTTCAGATGCGGAGCCGTCAGCCTGATCCACTTACAGCGCACATTGTGCACGTGTGTGAAGATGGCAGCGATGCTGCGAACTTTGCCGGGCGGTTTTGCCGTCCACGCGTTGGCATCCAGACGCTCGATGATCGTTTGGTTTATGCGATCGTTGACCGCAAATATGCGGGCTGCGGATCGGCCCGGTTGAGTATCGAGTTTTGATTGACGCGCTGCCACGATTCGTTGCTCCTGCCTCATGGTACTTCCGCTCAGTGGCCGTTCATCGAGAAATCTCTGTTTCGTCTATGGAGACGGAAGGCAACTGAATAAGCGGCGCCTGCGAGCAACAGCAGGTCTGCTCAATGCCGCGCGCGTCGGCGAGCGCTTGCGACCTCGACCGCGAAGGATGCTATATTGGAATTCGTCGGGCGCTGGTCCCGCGCAACGCAATCTTGTGAATCCCGCCAGGTCCGGAAGGAAGCAACGGTAACAGGCTAGTGTGTGTGCAGCGGTCAACTGGCGCCTGGCTTTTTTAGCTGTCAGCTATCGGCCGTCGGCTCTCAGCTAGAGCTTTCCGTATACGCAGTCTTCCTCCGTTCAACTCTCTCCGCAAGCAATCGCTAAGGAAGCTTCGGGCGACGAGTTCCCATAAGCAAGATTTAGCCGACAGCTGATCGCTGACAGCCAGCGCGAAGCGCGCCTCATAGACTTTCCCTTCCATATCCTGCAAAATGAATGGTCATTCATGTGGAGAACTCTATTGCCTACTGCTCGTCGCGCCAAAATTACTGCTCTTGGTACTTACGTCCCGCCTCGCGTCCTAACGAATCAAGACCTTGAAAAGATGGTGGACACCACCAACGAATGGATTCTGGAGCGGACCGGCATTCGCGAGCGTCACCTGGTGGACAAAGGTGTGGCCGCCAGCGACCTGGCGGTCGGAGCCGTGAAGAATCTGCTGGAATCGCATCCGTTCGACCTGCAGGAAGTGGACCTGATCGTCGTTGGCACAGTCACGCCGGACATGATGTATCCCTCGACGGCCTGCCTGGTGCAGCACAAGCTCGGCATTCATCGTACTTGGGGCTATGACGTTTCCGCCGGATGTTCGGGATTTCTGTACGCCTTGAATTCCGGCATGCAGTTCATCGAGTCGGGCCGCTACAAGAAGGTGCTGGTAATCGGGTCTGATGTGAACTCTTCGATGACCGACTTCACCGATCGCGCGGTGTGCATTATCTTCGGCGATGGCGCGGGCGCGGTGCTGCTGGAGCCGACCGAAGAAGGCGAAGAGGGAATCATCGACATCGAAGCGCAGATTGAAGGCGTAGGCGGACAATATCTCAACATGCCTGCCGGTGGCAGTCTGAATCCCGCCTCGCACGAAACGGTAGACAAGAAGATGCACTACATCCATCAGGACGGGCAGCAGGTTTTTAAGTACGCCGTGAAGAAGATGTCCGAGATGACCGAGCGTCTGTTGCAGAAGAACGGCCTGACTGGCCACGATGTCGATTGCTTCATCGCGCACCAGGCTAACCGGCGCATCATCATGGCCACGGCCGATCGGCTGAAGATGCCGCTGGAGAAGGTCATCGTGAACATCGATCGATATGGAAATACCACGGCCGGTACGATTCCCTTGGCGATGCAGACTGCCGTCAGCGAAGGCAAGCTGAAGAAGGGCGATCGGGTATTGCTGGCGGCGGTGGGCGCAGGGTTCACGTCCGGAGCGACGCTGTTGCGCTGGGCGTTCTAAGCGGCTTTGAAAGGGCGCGCCTTGAGGTGTGCCGCAACCGTCCTTATTCGTGCGGAACATGCGAGCCAGCCGTCAGGCCGACGATTTCTTCATTTGCTTTGAACCGCTGCCCTTAGCAGTCGTATAACTTCTTGTATGCGCGTGTTACGAGCTCTCTGCCTCCTGCTCCCTTTGATATTCCTGCAACCGGCACACGCGGGCACCAAGCCCGCGTCCGACCTGGTGTTGATCGGCGCAAAGGTCTACACATCCCCAACGGCGGCGCCCATCGACAACGCCGTCATCGTCATTCGAGACGGCAAGATCTCAGAGATCGGTCCTGATGGGAAGGTCAAGGCGCCCAAAGGCGTTCCCTTCATCGACCTCGGCGGCAAGGTGATCACTGCCGGCTTCTGGAACAGTCACGTGCATTTCACCGAAGCAGTATGGAGCGGCGCCGGTACTACTCCGGCAGACAAACTCGAGCCCCATATGCAGGAGATGCTGACGCGTTGGGGCTTTACCACGGTCTTCGATATTGGCTCGAATCCTTACGACACACTGCCGCTGCGCAAGAGAGTGGATGCGGGCGAGGTTCCCGGGCCGAAGATCTACACCACCGCGGGCAATATTCTTCCTGAGAACGGCATTCCGGTGTACGTTCCGAAAGATCTTCACGATCAGTTAAAGCAGTTCGAAGCGGCGACCCCGGCTGGTGCCGCGCATATTGCCACGCGGCAACTGGCGATGGGCGCCGATGGCATCAAGATTTTCACCGGCTCGATCATGGGACACGGGAAGATCACGGTGATGCCTGCCGACATTGCCCGTGCGGCCGTGCAGGTTGCGCACGCCGACAGCAAGCCGGTCTTCGCGCATCCCTCCAACCATGCGGGTACTGACAGCGCACTGGATGCCGGAGTCGACATCCTGGCGCACACCATCCCCATCGAAGACGGATACACGGCGGAGGAACTGGGCAAGATGAAGGCGCAGCATACGGCTCTTATTCCGACTCTGACGCTGTGGGAGGTCGAGCTGGAAAAGGATCACGCCCCGGCGGCCGACGAACAGGCGTTTGTGCAGCGCGGCGTGAATGAGCTGAAGACCTATTTCGACCAGGGGGGCACGATCTTCTTCGGCACGGATGTCGGCTACACCCAGCACTACGACACCACGGAAGAATATCTCCTGATGGCGAAGAGCGGAATGAAGTGGCAAGACATTCTGGCTTCGCTGACCACCAATCCAGCTATGTACTTCAAGGCAGGCACCGGCGAGCTGACGAAGGGTGCGAGCGCTGACCTCGTGGTGCTCAGCGGCGATCCGGCTGAAGACGTCCGCAACTTCGCCAAAGTGGAATACACGATCCGCGCAGGCAGCGTGATCTACAAGAAGTAGCCGCCCAGGTGATCACGCCGAATCATCGCGGCTTTCCATCAATTTCCTTCCTCTCAGTACCGCACCAGCGGCGGCCTTTCATTCAAAAAGTTCTGAGTGGCGCGCATCACACACGAGGGTGCGCGATGCCACTGCCAGAAGAAAACGTCCGGTGCCACCATGGGTCGTTAGAAGTCTCGGGACGGAGGGGCCATGGAAGTCACCATCGAACATCTGGGAGCTGTGCAGTTTGAAATCAAGTCGCGGCAACACACAATCATTAGCGACCAGCCGGCCGAGAACAACGGTTACGACGAGGGCATGACGCCGCCGGAGTTGCTGCTGGCGTCACTGGGATCGTGCGCGGCGTTCTATGCCGTGGACTACCTGGTTCGCAGCAAGATTGCACGCGAGGGTGTGAAGACTCGCATCACAGCTGAAAAGGTGAAGGGGCCGTTTCGCGTGGACAACTTCAAGATCGAAGTCGAGGTGCCGGGCGATCTGACCGCCGAGCAGCTGAAAGGTCTGCACGACGCGGTCCACCGCTGTCTAATTCACAATACACTGCTGCAGCCGCCGAAAATCGACGTTGCTATCAAAGCTGCTGTGCTGGTGTGACCGTCAGCTGAAGCCAAAGAGCGCCGGGTGCGCCATTCAAGCGGTGGCTTGAGTGGGTCTTACTGCAGTGTCGGACGTTACCGCGACTTGATCTTCTCCCGATCCTTCGCGACTTCCAGCGGTGACGTCGGCTCAGTCATGCGGGCGGGATCGAGGATTTCCTTGATCTGCTCTTCCGTCAGGTCACCGCGTGAGCGCGCAATCTCGATGATCGACTTGCCGGACTTCACCGACTCCTTGGCAATCTCCGCCGCCTTCGCATAACCGATGTAAGGGTTCAGCGCTGTCGCCAGCGATACCGTGCTTTGCACGTAGTAGTCGGTGCGCTGCTGGTTCACGGTGATGCCCTTAACGCAAAACTCCGTGAGCTGGCGCAGCATGTTGGTCATGATGGTGACGGAAGTGAGCACACTATGCGCCATCGTCGGCATCATCACGTTGAGTTCGAGTTGTCCCGCCTGCACCGCTAGCGCCACCGCTGTGTCATAGCCCATCACCTGGAACGACACCATCGCCGCGAGCTCGGGTATCACAGGATTGATTTTTCCCGGCATGATCGACGAACCGGGCTGCAGCGCGGGCAAGTTGATCTCGCCCAGTCCGGTGTTTGGGCCCGACGACAGAAGCCGCAGATCGTTCGAGATGCGAATCACCTCCAGCGCCAGGTTTCGCAGCGCCGAACTGGTACTCGACATTGCGAGGTTCGACTGCATGGCGTAACGCATGTCGTCGACCGCATGCAGCTTCTCGCCGGAGATGCGTGAGAGCTCGGCCACGGCTCTGTGGCGATAGTCGGGATGGGTGTTGATGCCGGTGCCGACGGCCGATCCTCCCAGCCCGACTTCGCGCAGAAGTTCTGATTGCTCGTGCAGAGACTTCTTCGCGCGCTCGATCGCGCCTGCGTAAGCCGTGAACTCCTGTCCGAGCCGCATGGGCACCGCGTCCTGCATGTGCGTGCGGCCCGACTTGAGGATGTGGTGGAACTCATTGCCTTTCTCTTCCAGCGCTGCAATGAAGTCGTCGAGGACTGGATAGAGCTTGTCCAACTCCAGCAGGGTTGCCAGGCGCATCGCCGTGGGGAAAACGTCGTTCGTGGACTGGCCGTAGTTGACGTGGTCGTTGGGATGGACGTGCTTGTACTCGCCGCGCCCGCCCCCCAGCAACTCCGAGGCGCGGTTGGCGATGACCTCGTTGCTGTTCATGTGGAAGCTAACGCCGGCGCCGGCCTGGAAAACGTCGACGGGGAAGTGCTCGTCCCACTTGCCTTCCTGGACTTCTTTAGCGGCGTCGATGATCGCGTTCGCCGTCCTGGCGTCGATCAGCCCGAGCTCGCGGTTAGCAAGTGCGGCAGCTTCTTTCACCATGGCGATAGCGCGAATCAGCGTGCGATGCGCGCGCAGGCCGCTGATGGGAAAGTTCTCCACCGCGCGAGCGGTCTGGATGCCGTAGTAAACGTGGCCGGGAATTTCCTTATGGCCGAGCGAATCCTTCTCGACGCGGGTCGCCTGCTTCTTCTCTGGCATAAGCACCTACTCGGTTGATGATGGGCCGGGAGGACGGGTTTCGTCCAGTAAGGCTTGATATTCGCGTTATGAGAGCAGAAGTGAATCGTGCTCCAGCAGCTCGTGTACCCAGCTTTCGATGGTCATCCGCAGTTCGTCGAGATGGCCGGCGAAGAAGTGATCGCCCGGCACGAAGACCAGCTCCTTCGGTTCGGCAGCCTGTGCCACGACCCGCTCCAGCAGAGCGTGCGGACCGTACTGATCGCGGTCGCCGCTGACAAAGAGCTTCGGCTTGGTGCACTCCCGCAGAAACTCGTATGAGTACAGGCGGCCTTCGGCTTCCACCGGCGTGCCGATCGAGATCAGGGCTTTGACGTCGGGATCAGGACAAACCGCGCGCAGTCCGGTTGCCGAGCCGAAGGAAAATCCAGCGAAGATAATCGGCAGCTGGAATTCGTTTTTCAGCCAAGCCAGCGCCGCCTGTACATCTTCAATCTCGCCACGTCCTTCGTCATGCCTTCCCGCGCTCAATCCCGTTCCGCGAAAGTTGAAGCGCAGCACCGGAAATCCGAAGGAGTTCAGAGCTTTCATGGCGTGAAAGACAACCTTGTTGTGCATCGTGCCGCCGCCGAGCGGATGCGGATGGCAGACCAATCCCGCGTATGTAGCGTCAGGCTTGCCGGCATTCAGCAGAGCTTCCAGGCGTCCGGCGGGGCCGTCGAAGAAGAACGATCGAATGGCTGTTTGTGAGTGGCTCAAAGAATTGTGCTCGTGAGGCGAAACAAAATGTATCGCAGGCGCAATGCCCAGGTCGAGAGGAAGAGGCTGTAGGAAAACTTCAGCCCCGCAGGCTCGCTATTCACTGCGGGGCTTCAGCGTGTCCGGTATGATGACCGAACGCCAGCCAATACTCTAACCCAAGACCGACCGAAGCAGATTATTTTTTTGTGAACTACTATTCAGATGGTACGCAATTTGAGTTGCAGATTCGAACAACACAAGTGCAAACGGTCCAAAATCCCTGTGGACGCCAGTCTTGACGCAATTCGGCGCGATGTTTACTCCCCGGTTGCTGCCGCCGCAGCCGCCGGATGATGCGGCAATGAGTCCGGCATCTCCGAGACATTCCAGGCCCACGCGGCCAGCAAGGCCGCGCCTTCGTTGATCTGTTCAGGAATCACTTTGTCGAAGGTGTCGGTCTGGCTGTGATGCACCTCGCGATAGTGCGCCGGAAGTTGGAGGCAGAAATATGCCGGCACGCCCTCTCTCAGAAAAGGCACGTGATCCGAGGAACTGAAATAGCGCGTGCTCAGCGCCTTCAGGTCAAAAATCTCCTGCAGCGGGCTGTAGATCTCCGCCATCAGTGGACCGGTCTCCCACAGATTTTCCAGCGCGATGCTGAAGACCTTGCCGGTCCCGGTGTCGTGAATCAGCACTGCGTCGATTTTCCCCAGTTCCGCCGCATGATTCTTAATGTAAGTCTTCGCTCCGATACCGCCTTGCTCCTCGCCGGTGAAGAGGATGAACGTAAGGGTGCGCTTCGGCTTCCAGCCTAGTGCCTGGAGCGCGCGCGCGGCTTCCAGCGTGGCCATCGCGCCGGTGCCGTTGTCGAGCGCGCCCTGTCCCAGGTCCCACGAATCCAGGTGGCCGCCGATGATCACGCGCTCCTCAGGATGCTCCGAGCCTTTGATCTCTGCGACGGTGATTGACGCCGGCACAGGTTTGTCCGTGAACGTGTCAGGCAGGTTGAACTTCATCGTGACTGGGCCGGCCTGCTGTAAGCGGTAGAGCAGCGAATAGTCCTCATGGGTGAGGAGGGCCATTGGAATCTTCGTGGGCTGGTAAGCCGGATACCCGCCACCCATGCTGAACAGGCTGTCGGTTTTGCCACTATCCATGACAACCAGCGCGGCGCCTTCTGCCCCGATCTGCTGTATCACCTGCATGAATTCGCGATAGCTCATATGCGGCTCGGGTATGCCGCGCTGTGGAGTAATCACCGCGTCGTAGGCATTGTCCGGATCCGGATCGAGCTTCGATAAGTCGGCGGGCTTGCGCATCATCACGATCTTGCCCTTCAGCTTGCCTTTGTACTGGTCGAGGTCGGCCGGCTTCTTTATGTCCAGCAGCATCAGTTCGCCGCTGACTTCGCCGTCGGTGCCCTTGCTCCACCCGAAGGCATGAATGCCAATCCGCTTCTGGACGGGGCTGGTGACGTCTGCAGTCTCCAGTCCGCGGGTCCAGCCATGCGGAATTTGCGCGGTCTCCAGGTGCGCGTCGATGCCGTAATCCTTGAAGCGCTTCAGCGTCCAGTCGCTGGCGGCCTGCATCTGCGGCGAGCCTGTCAGCCGGGCGCCGATCTGCGTGGTGAGGTAGTCGAGGTTCTTAATCAGTTCGGAGTGAGCGGTAACTTCATCGGCAATCTTCTGATCGGCCTGCTCCATGGCCTTGTGATATTCCTCGCGCTGCGCATCCGTGCGTTGTGGCACAGGTTGAGTGGCGGTTTGAGGAGCCGGCTGGCCCTCCTGGGAGCAGAGAGAAATGCTAAACAGAATGATCGTGAGCGGCGCCAGAAACTGGCGATGAATTCGAATCATTGCGCCATCCTTGAAGAAATCAGCAGGAAGATGATGATAACGGCTGAATGTCACTTCGCGCCAGAAGCAGTTTCAGGTAGATTAGGCGAAAGGAGATCACACTATGCAGCAAGAAGGTGCAGCGACGAGGATGCAACACAACCGTGAGGCCCTCAGCTATCGTGAGATCGCCGAAGAACTAAAGAAAAACGCAGAGTTACACGAGTGGGGCGTGCCGGACTTAGAGTTATGGTTGCGAGATAAATGCAAGTGCGTGTATTGCAGCAAAGAACTCATTTCGTCTTACGAGACGTCCCGGCTTGAGTATGAATACGATCATTTACTTCCGCACGTCGAGTATCCAGAGCTGGACGTAAAATGGGATGCGAACGGGTGGAAAACAGACTGTGATTGGAAAATACGAAACATCGTTTTATCGTGCCGCACTTGCAACAGAATCAAGCACGAGCATAATGCGAATGTATGGAATTTCGAAGGGCACAAACAGGCGTTCGTATACCAAACAGGCCAGGTACTTACAGCAGAGGCTTGCCTCGAGTTGCGAAGAAGGGTCACGGAATACATACAGAAGAAACGCAAAAGTAAGGGCGAATCGTTTGCCCGCGAACGAGAACTAATATTGACTGCGCTTGGGTAAACCAGTCACGCCAAAAGATTAGTCCGCATTTCGGAGATGCCGGCATTTCAGAAGGCGCGTTCACACTTCTCAACATCAACCTTCTGCACGCCGATCCGCGTTCGGGCAACTTTTTCGCGGGCCTTGTCGGCGGCTTCAAGTTCTGTTTTTCCTTCCACCTCTACGTAAGCGCGTATCTGATTGCCGTCTTTGAAAAACGCTCGATAATGAACTCGAAAGTGTGTCATTGCTCAATGCCTCACCCGTACTCTACACCGCCCAGTTCCGTCGGTCGATGAACGTTGGCGGCTCATAGGACTTCCCAGCAGCCAGTTGCCGGTCTTCACGTTTCGAGGTCCACAGCAGCACGGGCCCTGTCACCGCGCGTACAAGTCGTGTAACGCCGCCGAACTCATGTTCAATCTCGCGGCGCAGTTCACGAATCCTGGTCGAAACGGCAGCATTGGTTTTCTTCAGGCGCTTCTCCATCACCCACAGGGCTGCATCGTAGGTCGTCCGCAGCTTAAGGGTCTCGTTGGCAATGCGTTGGCGCACGCGCGCGTCCGGATAATCCTTGTAGCGCTTCCAGCCCTGGAAGATCGTGTCGCAGATGCGGAACAGGCTGGGGCCATTGCGTTCGAAGTCAAAGCGGAAGGCCCAGTCCAGCAAGCGCTTCGACTCCTCCCGCGAGATTGCTGCATGTTCAAAGTTGAACTTGAACTGGCCGTGAATGTCGGCGAGATCGATGTCGTCGAGCATCCGCCCTTCCTGCTCCATCTGCTGAAACAGCGGCGTACCCGGGACCGGCGTGTACAGCATGAACTGATGGAAGTCGGTGCCGTGCCCGACGGCGTACTCGATTTCCTGCTCGATGTTCTCCGGGGTGTGATGTTCCAGGCCGACGATGGTGGACCCGAGCAGCTTGATGCCGTGCTGGCGCAGCTTCGTGGTCAGCTCCTGCGTGTCGGTGTCGCGGAGCTTGGAGTAGGACGAGTTCGGCGACTCCAGTCCCAGCCAGATCCACGACACCCCAAGTTGTACCAACTCTTCCATGCTGTATTTGCTGATCGCATTCGCGGAGGAAAAGACGTAGAGGGCCCAGCTCTTGGCCGCCCGCTTCATGCGATCGAGCAATTGCATGGCGCGCGGCCGATTGAGCAGGAAGTTTTCGTCCATCATGAAGAACGACGAAACATTCATGGAGCGCTCCATCTGCTCCATCACCTCGAACAGCTCGTCGCCCGTCTGATAGAAGTGAACGCTCTTGCCCTTGCCGCCAAAGAAGGACGAGGTCGTGCAGAAGTTGCAGCCCATGGGGCAGCCGACAGAAGGGATGATGGTAGCCGCCGTGTCGCGGGTGCTGTCGGGAACGCGCATTCCCAGCACGTGCATGCCGAAGCCCGACAAAATTTCCGGATGCGTGATGGGCGCGTTGGGATCTTCACCGAGATAACGCCGCATCCAGGCGATGCCTTCGCCGCGTATGACGCAATCCGCATCAATTAGTTTGTCGATGCCGGGGATGGCTGCCACATGTCCGCCAACCAGGATCGTCGACTTCGGCGACAGCCGGCGAATGCGGCGGCACATCTCACGCACCTTGCCGAAATTGGGGATGATTCCGGAGATGCCGACAATGTCGTACTGGTGCGAAGTCAGCTCCTGCTCAAAGCTTTCGAGCGTGGGAAAGTCGAGCAGCGTGCTGGGAGCGGAGATGTTACGCTGAATCATCATCAACCCCCAGGAACGATGAAACATGCGCAGCGAAAAGCTGCCCTGCGCACGCGTTACCTGGTTGTGGTACAGCTCCATGGGATTGATGGCGCGGCTGCCGAATTCGTCATCCTGCGCGTAGGGTCCGAAGACCGAGGTCAGCAGGACACGTGCCTTGATGCCTTGAGGATGTGGGGTAATAACATCGCAAGCTGCTGTAGAAATCATGTCACCATGCTAGGAAGTGCCCGCGCGAATTTCGGTGATATACGACACCGGCAGCGCGAAATGACAGAACTATTACACTGCTGTCGAATTTGGGAACACTGACTCACGGAATGCCTTTCACGGGGAATAACGAACACAGCGAAATCAATCCGTGGCTGATCGCCATTGCCGTCATGTCGAGCACCTTCATGGAGGTGCTGGATACGACGGTGGTCAACGTCTCGCTGCCGCACATCGCCGGCAGTCTCTCGGCGAGCAACGATGAAGCCACCTGGACGCTGACCTCTTACCTGGTGGCCAACGCCATCATTCTGCCGATGACCGGCTGGCTGGCGGGCCGCTTCGGACGCAAGCGCCTGCTGATGACGTCGGTCACCGGCTTCACCATCGCTTCATTTCTGTGTGGACTGGCGCCGAATCTTCCGTTCCTGATTTTCTGCCGCATAATTCAAGGCGCCTGTGGCGGTGGATTGCAGCCGCTTTCGCAAGCCATCCTGCTGGAGTCATTTCCCGCCGAGAAGCGTGGGCAGGCGATGGCCTTCTGGGCGCTCGGCATCGTAGTCGCGCCCATGCTGGGCCCGGTGGCGGGCGGCTGGCTCACCGACAATTACAGCTGGCGCTGGGTCTTCTACATCAACATTCCGATCGGCATCATCGCCATCATCCTCACGCAGATTTTCATTTGGGATCCGCCCTACCTGCGCCATCGCGAAAAGCGAGGCATCGACTATTGGGGCATCGGCCTGCTGGTCGTCGGTATCGGCAGCTTGCAGGTGATGCTCGACAAAGGGCAGGAAGACGACTGGTTCGGCTCGCATTTCATCGTGACTCTGACGGTGCTGGCTGTCGTGGGCATCGCCGGGCTAATCATTCGCGAACTCACGGCGGAGCATCCAATTCTGGATCTAACTGTTTTCAAGTACCGATCGTATGCCATCGGCACCTTCCTGATGACCGTGATCGGCTTCGTGCTTTATGGCAGTACTGTCTTGCTGCCGCTGTTCATGCAGGTGCTGCTCGGCTATACGGCCACACATGCTGGAGTAACCAACCTGCCGCGCGGGTTGGCCTCGTTTCTCATCATGCCGATTGTTGGTCGATTGACCGGGAAATTCGATAATCGCAAACTGCTGGGCATTGGACTGGTGGCGTCGGCATACGCCATGTGGATGCTGTCGCAGTTCAGTCTGGATGTGTCGTCGAAGAGTTTCTGGATTCCGCTGATGATCCAGGGCGCGTCGCTAGGATTCGTCTTTGTGCCGCTTACGACCATTACCAATGGGCCGATTCCCAACGAGCGCATGGGCAACGCCACCAGCATCTTCAACCTGATGCGCAACATCGGCGCCAGCATCGGCATCTCGATGGTGGAAACGGTGCAATTCCGCAAGGAGCAGGTGCACATCAACAATCTGGGCGCACACATTTATCCGGAAAACTTTAATGTGCAGCAGATGATGAATGGCATGAAGGCCAACTTCATGAGCCACGGATCCAGCGCCGCGACAGCCACGCAGCAGGCTTACGAGTCGGTGTGGGGGATGGTGCTGCGCCAGGCAGCCATGTTGTCGTACAACGACACGTTCCTCTTCCTGGCGATCATGTTTGTCCTGATGATTCCGTTATTATTTCTGCTGCGCAAGCCTAGGCCGGGCAAGGGCCCGGCGATGATGCATTGAGTGGTGCCAGTTTCTGCCTTCAGGAGTTGTTAGCGTATGCCGAAGCTTCTCTCTGTTCTGCTACTCGCCCTTTTCGTGTCTCCAACTGCTCCGGCACAGGCCAACCCCCCAGCAAAACCTCAGGCTCCCGCGGCGAAGACGAAAACGTCGACGACGCAACCAAACGCGCCGCCGGTCGATGCCGAAGGCCATCAATGGTGGCAGCATGCCGTGTTCTACGAGATCTATCCCCGCAGCTTTGCCGACAGCAACAACGACGGCATCGGCGATCTAGCCGGCATCGATTCGAAGCTGGACTACCTGAAGCGGCTCGGCGTTGACGCCATCTGGATCACACCCTGCTTTCCCTCGCCGCAAGTCGACTTCGGTTACGACGTTTCGGATTACGAAGACATCGATCCTATGTACGGCACGCTCTCCGACTTCGACCAGATGCAGCGCGACGCGCAGGGCCGCAATATCCGCATCATCCTGGACTTCGTGATGAACCATACCTCCGACCAGCACAAGTGGTTCATCGACTCGCGCTCTTCGCGCACCTCAAAGCATCGGGACTGGTACATCTGGCGCGACGGCAAGGGAGCGAACCAGCCGCCAAATAACTGGCTTTCGACCTTTGGCGGTTCGGCGTGGCAGTTTGATGGGAAGACCAGCCAGTACTATTACCACTTCTTCTACCCGCAGCAGCCCGATCTGAACTGGCGCAACCCTGCCGTGAAGGACGCAATGTTCGGCGTGACGCGCTGGTGGTACGACAAGGGCGTTGCCGGATTCAGGCTGGATGCGGTCGACACGCTCTTCGAGGATCCCAACCTGCACGACAATCCGGTGCTGCCGGGAAAGAACGCGTTCGGCGATCCGAAGATGAAGAACGAATACAACGACAAGCTGCCCGAAGTGCACGACGTCCTTCAAGGCTTGCGCAAGGTCGCCGACCAATACAACGCGGTGCTGATCGGCGAGACCTGGACCACGAACATCGAGGAACTCAACAAGTACTATGGGCCCACCGGCAACGAACTGCAGATGCCGATGGACTTCCTGTTCACGACAGTCAACAAGCTGTCGCCGCCGGATTTCCGAAAGCAGATTGCCGGCGCGAACTCGGCCACCGGCTGGCCGGTCTACGTGCTGGGGAATCATGATATCGAGCGCTCCTACAACCGCTACGGTGATGGGAAACATAACGACGAGATCGCGAAGGTGATGGCCGGACTGTATCTCACGTTGCGCGGCACGCCGATCATGTACTACGGCGAGGAGATCGGGATGCAGAACAACGATCCCAAGACGCGCGCCGCCGTAAAGGACCCGATTGGCCGACGCGGTTGGCCCAATGAGAAAGGGCGCGACGGCGAGCGCACTCCCATGCAGTGGGACAACACTCCGAATGCGGGCTTCACCAAGGGCATTCCCTGGTTGCCAATTCCTACGAGCTATCGTACCCACAATGTTGCGACGGAGCAGAAAGATCCGTACTCGATTCTGGTGTTCTACCAGAACCTGCTCAAGCTGCGACATACGAATCATGCGTTGCTGGATGGCGACTACGTCGCGCTTAACGAAGACGATCCCAACGTGCTGTCGTATCTGCGCCGCTACAAAGATCAGGCGGTACTAGTGGTGCTCAACATGTCGTCGCAGCCGCAGAAAGCCAGCTTCGATCTCGGGCCGCAGGGCTTCTCTTCGACGGAAGCCAAGACGCTGCTGACCACGATGTCGTCTATCAAAGGTGATGCTGAGTTGTCGAATATGACGCTGGCGCCGTTCTCGGTGTATATCGGCGAGGTGACTAATACGGCCATAACGCCCGCACCTAAGCCGTAGTCAGGGTGATCGACTTCCGATATGCGGAATTACTTGTTCGCATTCGCACGCAACTTCGCAATACTTCCTTTAGGTCCCACAACGTAGGGCAGCGACAACGCATTCCAATTGCCGTTGTCCAGCGGTTGCCACGTCTTCCCGTCGTCGCGAGAGATGTCGGAGCCATTCGTCCCGGCCGCGATCCACGCCTTATCGTTGGCGTCCCACGCGACGGCCGAGCGATACCCGTGAGGAGGCTTGGCCGCGGCAGTCCAGTGTCGTCCACCGTCCGTCGTGATTGCAGCGGTACCTGACGTTTCGTTTGGCTGCCTGTAGTCTCCGCCTACGGTCACCCCATGTTGGTCATCGCGGAAGAAAACCGAAAATGCTCCGGCAGACTCGCTGCCGCCCGCGAGAGGAAGAGCGACATCCAGACATCCTTGCGCGACGTCGCGTTTTGCGAACAGCGGCGATAACAGCGCGCGCGGTCCACCCGTTCCACCGGTCACGATGATGTACTGCTGCGAGCCGAAGACGAAAACGGAACTGTTGCTGGCAGCGAAGGCGGCCTCACCAGGGCGAGCGGCGCAGGGCGCTTCGACGACGGCCCATCCATGCTCCGAATTCGGAGTCATCGTATAGAAGCGGTCATGAAGTGGGTCGCCGAGCACGATTGCGTTCTTCAGGTCGCCTGGCACGACAACGCTCCAGAACTGAAAGACCAAGGCATCCCAGAATCCATCCTTATCGGAATTCCTGATCATCTCGGTCCAATGCGAGCAGCCGTCCTTCGTTTGGTAAACGCGCGATTGGTCGCCTGGCCCGGCTGACAGCACCATCGCCCATTCCTGGTCCAAGGCCCACACGCCGCGAAAATCGAGCTTCTCAGCCCCGGGTGGTATCGCGCACTTCAGCCAATGCTGGCCACCGTCTACGGTCCTGAGAATCGTGCCTTCCGAGCCGCTGGCCCACGCGATCGAAGTATTCACCGCGTGAATTCCGCGAAGGCTCGCCGCGGTTCCGGATTGCTGCGGCTCCCATTGCGCCAGCGCGCAAATCGCAGCCAGCAAGGCAAACGAGATGATTGATACGGTTTTCATTGCCGGTCGAGTCTAGCGCTTCGATGCAGACCCGTCCAGAACGCCCGGCATTTCGGTCCGACAAGTTCGCGGCTGAGACGATGCCGCTTCTTCGAACGTCCTTCTTCCAGCACTATTCCCGTGCCATTCTTCGTGTTACAACTGAACCGTCCCGATGACCACGAACAAAAAGCGCGGCACGATCATCTTTCTCTCGGTACTGGTCGTGGCGGCGCTCTGCCTGTCAGTAGTGATCACCTGGCACTTCCTCAGACCATTTGCCTTTGCGATCATTCTGGCGGTCGTCTTCTATCCTTTACATGAACGCATGCTGCGGGTGACGAAACAACGCAATGGATGGGGAGCGCTGCTGTCGACGCTGACCGTCGTCCTGGTTTTTGGCGTACCCGCCTTCATCATCGCAACCGTAGGCGCCAACGAAGCGCTGAACGCTGCGCACTATCTGAGCCGGAGGAGCGCCGAGGAGGGCGGGTTCACCTCGTTCGCCACCAATGTTCTGCAGGCGCCTCTGCACTATGTTGGGCACTGGGTCGACCTCTCCAAGTACGACCTGCACGCTATCGTCAGTTCCAATGCGCAGAAGGTCAGCTTGAGTATGGTGGGCCTTGGCGCAGCCGTGCTCAGCAATCTCGCGCGGTTCACGGTGGATTCGCTGATCACTTTTGTCATCCTGTTTTTCCTGTTTCGCGAAGGGAAAGACTGGGCCTATCGTGCCGGTAAACTCGCCCCGCTGTCGGACGCACAGGTGGCGAGGCTCTACCAGAACGTCTCCGACACCATCATCGCCAATGTTTACGGCATCCTCACAGTAGGTGCGGCGCAGGGCATACTTACCGGGATCGCAATGAAGATTGTGGGCATGCCGTCGGCTCTGCTGCTCGGCCTTGGCGCCGGGTTCGCGTCGATCATCCCCGTCGTTGGTTCAGCGCTGGTGTGGGGGACGGTGGCGATCTATCTCTTCGCGCAAGGCGCAATCTGGAAAGCCGTCTTCCTGCTGGTGTGGGGAACCGTGGTGGTGAGCTCGATCGATAATGTGATTCGGCCGTGGGTCGTCGGCAATCGGGTCGAGTTGCATCCGATGGTGCTGGTCTTTTTCATCCTCGGCGGCGTCGAAGCATTCGGATTTATCGGATTGTTTCTGGGACCGGTGGTGGCTTCCGTGTTGGCCGCCGTGTTTGGGATGCTGCGCGAAGAGGTGGGCGAGATAGGGACAAGATCGGCGGCCGCTGATCCGTAAAAGTTAGTCTTGCGTCAGCGGTGTGTACAAATCCCCCTGCTTTCGTACTCCAATATCCTTTAGTGCATTGACGGCGTACTCCTGAAAATGTGGCGAGTCACGATGCGCCTGCAGAGCCGCGTCGTCGCGATATTGCTCGTAGATGAAGAAGTGACGCGGATCGTCCTGGTGCCGGTGGACGACGTACATCAGGCAGCCGGGCTCCCGACGCGATGCCGCTTGCAGCTTAGTGAAGATCCCGGCAACGTCGTCTTCCTGTCCCGGATTCGCGATCCAGGTCACAGCCAGCACAATCATTCGAATCTCCTGTTATTTCGCCGCGCCGATGTCGTCCAGCATCTTCACAAACTCCGGCATGAAGATGGTCTGCTCGCGGTCCGGGCCAGTCGAGATGATCGCAATCTTCGCGCGCGATTCTTTCTCGATGAACTCCAGGTACTGCTTGGCTTTCTCAGGCAGCTGATCGTACTTGTCGATGCCATAGGTATTGGTCTTCCATCCCGGCACTTTCTTGTACACCGGCTCAATCTTCTCGAAGGTCGAGATCTGCGCGGGAATCTGCTGCGTCTCTTTGCCGTCGATCTTGTAGCTGACCGCAACCGGAATTTCAGCGGAGTCGTCGAGCACATCGAGCTTAGTGACCACCAGCCAGCTTGTTCCGTTGATCATGTTGGAGTACCGCAGCAGCGGCATGTCCAGCCATCCGGTGCGCCGTGGACGCCCGGTCACGGCGCCGAACTCGTTGCCCTTTTTGCGTAGCGCCTCGCCGATCTCGTCCTTAGATTCGGTGGGAAATGGTCCTTCGCCGACGCGCGTGCAATATGCCTTGGTCACGCCGATCACGGTATCGATCGAGGTCGGCGGTACGCCGGTTCCCGTCGCCGCTCCGCCGGAGGTCGCGCTGGACGAGGTGACAAACGGATACGTGCCGTGATCGATATCGAGCATCGTGCCCTGCGCGCCTTCGAACATGACCGACTCGCCCTTGTCGATCGCCTGGTTCAGCAGCACGGCTGTGTCGGCGACAAACGGTGCGACGCGGTCGGCAATCTCCGAGTACTCGCGATACATCTTGTCGGGATCGAGCGGCTCGCTGTTGAAGAGCGCGTGCGCGATGGTGTTCTTCTCGCGGACGGCGTTTTCGATGTGCTTCTGCAGCAGAGCTTTGTCGAGCAAGTCCTCGACGCGCAGACCGCTGCGATGCATCTTGTCCTCGTAGGTGGGACCAATGCCGCGCGAGGTAGTGCCGATCTTCACGCGCCCGGGCGCGTTCTCGGCCGCCAGCTCGATCATGCGGTGATAGGGAAGAATGACGTGCCCGCGATTGCTGACGAAAAGGTTGCCGTCGACCTTCACGCCGGTGGCGCGCAGGGCATCGACCTCCTTCATGAAGGCGAACGGGTCAAGCACCACGCCGTTGCCGATGACGCCGCGGCAGCCTTGGCGCAGCACGCCGCAGGGAATCAGCTGCAGGATGAACTTCTTGCCCTTGATAGTGACGGTGTGTCCCGCATTGTGGCCGCCGGAATAGCGGGCCACGAGCTTGAAGCGCTCTGAGAGCACGTCAACGATTTTGCCTTTGCCTTCGTCGCCCCACTGGGCGCCGACGACGACTGCTGTCTTGCCTGTTCTCAACTGGCTGCTCCGCTGGCGGTCGCAGGATTTGGACGCGCGACCGCACGATTTCGCACACGCTCGCCTCTACTGCCGAAGCACACTGAATTCTGGGAATGATGGAGGAGACGGACGGTGTAACTTTAGATTTTACAGGCTGGGCACAGGTCCACGCAATCGCCAGTGGTTGGCTACATCCGATCGAAATTGTCATACGAGCACAGCGAGGAATCTTGCGTCGCGAAACAGCAGGTCCCTCGCTATCCTCGGGATGACAAAACTCATCGGGGTGGCGAGGTACCGAGGCTAGTAAAACAACGGATGAAGGATCATCGCAGCATAGCGGTCCTTTGACTCCGGCGCCCAAAGGCGGCGCCCCTGCGCTCAGGATGACACCTCGGTTGGTAGCTGTCATACACTACATGGAATGCCTGAACTTCCTGAGGTAGAAACCATTGCCCGCGGCCTCGACAAGCGCATTGCGGGCGACGTGATCGAATCCGTGTGGATCGGTGATAAGCCGCAGGTGCTCAAGTCTCCTGCAGGCGAGATTGCGCCCGTGCTGGAGCATTCTCGGATCGTACATGTGCGGCGCGCCGGCAAGCACCTGGTGTTCGATCTATCAGCCCCCACCAATAAGGCGGTGCGATCCTCGAATACGATCAGCGCTCAGTGGATCGTGCATCTCGGCATGACCGGGCAGTTGCTGATGGGAGCGCCGGATACCCCGCTTCTCAAGCACACCCACGCGGTGTTGAAGCTCCAGTCCGGACGCGAGCTGAGGTTCGTCGACGTGCGGCGCTTCGGACGACTTTCCGTCGTGCGCATTGAGGCAGAGCAGGGAACCGGTTTCGGCGCTCCAGGTCTTGAGCCGCTGGACATCGACCTCGAACACTTCATCCCGCTTTTCCACGGACGCAAGACTCCGATCAAGAGCGCGCTGCTCAATCAGAAGCTGCTCAGCGGCGTGGGCAACATCTATGCTGACGAGTCACTGTTCCGCGCGAAGGTCAGGCCGCGCCGTCGCGCCGTGTCCCTCACCCGGGCCGAGTTGCAGAAACTTCACAAAGGTTTGCAGAAGGTCTTGCGCGAGGCTATCAAGCTGGGCGGATCGTCGGTGAGCGACTACGTCGACGCCGAAGGCCGCGAAGGATTCTTCCAATTGAAACATATGGTTTACGGACGCGAAGGAAAACCGTGTTTCGTGTGCGGAACGCCCATCAAGCGGGTTATCATCGCAGGACGCAGCAGCCATTATTGTCCGCATTGTCAGAAATAAGAATCGGGTTCAACCAGAGGCACGGGAGAGCACGGAGAAAAGCGAAAGTAATTTGGTTTTGATGCCGCTGCGTGCGCTTTAACGATGCGACTTCACTTGGTTTCGGAATGCCTGTACGAGCGTTGCGACGAAATTGATTTGTGTCAGGACACGAGTTTACTCGTGCCGAACGTACGCTGATTCGTGACGGCTTTAGCCGCTGCAGGCAGTTTGCAGAGGCTGAAGCCAAATCTAAGCGACCGCTGTTGCGGCACGACTGAAGTCGTGCCCTGACACAAGGCAACGGAGGAAATATGGCTGGCGGGCCGCCTTCCCCATCGTCAATCGACAGTCGCTGCGCGTATGGAAAGGTCGTACTCTTGCTCCGCGACCTCCGTGCCTCTGTGCTGAACAAACCGCACTGATAAGGATCCTCATGAGCATTATTTCCATCGCAGTCGATCTTGGCGGTACCAATCTGCGCATTGCTGCTGTCAGCGACGACGGCAAGATGCTGGAAAAAGTTACGACCGGAACCGAAGTCCAGAAGGGCCGCGACCACGTCATTCGCGAGATGTGCGATGCCATTCAATCGCTGACCACGAAGCACCAGAGTTCCGGCAAGCTCGTGGGTATTGGCATCGGCGTGCCCGGCTTCATCGACATGGATACGGGCATCATCATGCGCTCGCCGAATTTGCAGGACTGGGCGAACTTTCCCGTGCGCGACGAAATCCAGAAGCGTCTGAACACCAAGGTTGTGCTGGAGAACGACGCCAACGCCGCGGCGATGGGTGAGAAGTGGCTGGGCGCTGGCCGCAACACCGATCACATGGCAATGTACACGCTCGGCACCGGCGTCGGAGGCGGCATCGTGATGAACGGCCGCTTGTGGCATGGCATCAACGGCATGGCCGGAGAACTCGGACACTTCAACATCGAGTCGGAAGGCCATCCCTGCGGTTGCGGCAGTCGCGGATGTCTGGAGCAGTACGCGTCGGCGACCGCCATCGTTCGCATGGCGCATGAAGCGATTGACGCCGGCAACGCTCCCGACCTTGACGACTTCGCTAAAGGCAACGTCGAATTCACCTCGCGCAGCATCTATCAGCTCGCCATCCAGGGACATCCGTCGGCGCAGAAGATCTATCAGCGCGTGGGACGCGCGCTGGCGATCGGCATCGGCTCGATGGTCAACGCGCTCAACATCCCCATGTACGTCATCGGCGGCGGCGTCTCGAGCGCCTGGGATGCCTACGCTCCGACCATGTTTGAGGAGCTGAAGGTGCGCTCGTTCATCTACTCCATCACCGCGCCCGACCGCGTGCAGCAAGGACAGAAGCATACGGTCGTTACCATCGCTTTAATGGGCAGCGATGCCGGACTGTATGGCGCGGCGCGTTTGCCTATGCTGCCCGAAGTTGCGCAAACGGAAACCGTGCGCTCCGGCAAGGCTTAAGTTTTCAAAGATCTCAAGAGCACAGCCCGGCCTCGGCTGGACTTTTTATTTCGGTCTCAACAGCAGCATTGGCAGCAGCGCAAGCAGCAGAATCCCCAACATCACCAGCCACGACATCTTGTTCGCGAAATTCATCGTGTAGCCGATGCCGACGCGCTTCGAGACGAAGATCGCCGGATCGTCCGGGTTGTAATAGAACATCCCGGCCTTCCAGTAGGAATCGTTCTGCGGTTCGGGAACAGCATCAGCCGCCGTATGCGAGGTGACCTTCACCATCGACCACACGATCAGCACGAGAACGGTGCCGAGCGTCACCACCGGAACCAGCCACATCGGAAAAGTCACCAACGGTAACAGGCCGACCATGCCGAAGGCGAAGCTTACCGGATACATCAGCAGCAGCAGAATGGTCACGGTGACGTGACGCATGGTGGTGTTGCGCGAAGCCCGCAGCAATACCATGGCGAAGAGCAGGAAGAACACATTCAGGAACACAGCCAGCAATATGGGACCGTAGACGCCCTGAAAGCTGCGCGTGGCCCAGCCGTTCGGCAGTCCGTTAGCTCCCCAATGCACGGGGAAGCTCTCCGGTATCTGGTCCCAGTGAGCCTGCAGATAGAACGCCACGCCAGCCAGCCACACGAACGGCGGAACACAAGGCCACAGGCTGAAAGGCTTGAGCTCTGGCCGCGGGGAGAGTTCGGCGCTGCGGATCTCTGGGACGCGCCGCCCGTAGCGTTCATGCACAGTGCGGAACTTGAGCCAATAGCTGAAGAGTCCACCCACAATCAGCAGCAGGGTTGATGCGAGTACCGCGAGAGCAGGGTTCGGCACCGGCAGCAGCAGGCAAAGCACCATGGCCATCGCAGTCCAAAGCGCCACCTGCAGGCGATAGGAGAGCAGCAGCCGGCGTCCATCGTGGCTCCGACGAAAGTCGGGATCGACTGTGGCGCCAAAGAAAATGCCCTGCCGCGCGATGAGAGGAGTGAACTCCCACAGCACTCCCAGCAGCAGCAAAGGAATCAAGAATAAAAATTCAGGTTTCATGATTGCAACTCACTCCACAACCGCAACAGCTCAGCGCCGATCTTTTCCGGGGACGTGCCCTTGGCCAACATCTCCGCCGCCAACGCCTGCACTCGTCGGCCGAACTCCTCCAAATGCTCCGGCTCCGGTTCCGGCAGGTTGCGTTCGATGACGGTGGCTCCCCGGCCCTGACGCAATTCCAGCCAACCTTCGTCGGCCAGGATTCGATAGGCCTCGGCGACGGTATTGAAGTGCACTCCGAGATCCATCGCCATGCGCCGTACCGAAGGCAGCTCCGCGCCCGGCGTCAGCCTCTTGGAGACCAGCAGGATTCTGAGGCTGTTCACGATCTGACGGTAGGCCGGGACTTCGGAATCGAGATCGATGCGCAATGTAATCGGCTCAGTCACTGTTTACTGTATACATACACCATACACCGATTGTCAAGTGGGAATTTTGGGTTCGATCCCAGAATAGAAAAGCCAGCCGTGGAAGGCTGGCTTAGATAGACGGAAGAGCTTGACGCGCTATTTCAGTTCCGGAACGCGGCTCCTGACATTGCGCAGTGTCTCCAGGAACAAGTGGTTTTGCTCGCGTGTACCGATGCTGACGCGGAAGGCGTTCGGCGATCCCCAGGGTCCGTGCATGGGACGCACGATGATGCCTTGCTGCTCGAGCAGTTTGCACAATGGCGCCGATTCTTCTCCCAGTTCGCAGTAGAGGAAATTTGCCCAGGTCGGCACCACGCGGATACCCAACTCTGTCAGGGCAGGTGTCAGCATCTCGGCACCGCTGGCATTATTCTCCACCGCAAGCTGCACATGCGCGACATCAGCCAGGCTGGCCAGGGCGGCGGTTTCGCCGAGCGACGAAACCATGAACGCCGGACGCATGCGTGCGAAATACGACATCAGTTCTGCCGGACCCATGCCGTAGCCGACGCGAATTCCGGCCAGACCCTGCGCCTTGGAGAAGGTGCGCAGCACCACCACCGGACGTCCCGCCCGTACATAGTCGAGGGAGTGCGAATATTCGACACCGCGTTCGCCCGCAAAATAGTTGGCGAACTCGTAATAGGCCTCGTCGAGTACGGTGATCACATGCGCGGGCAGTCGATCGAGGAAGCTGTCGATCTCCGTGGCAGTGAGGACGGTTCCCGTCGGATTATTGGGATTCGCGAGATACACGACGCGCGTATTGGCGTCGACGGTTTCGAGAATCCGCTCCAGATCGTAGCCATCGTTCAGCGTCGGCACTTCGATCAGGCGAGCGCCAGTGGCGTTGGTGACGATCGGGTAGACGATGAACGACAGCTTGCTGGTGACGGCGTTCAGGCCCGGACCGAGCAGCGTGCGCGCGATGATTTCGAGGAAAGTCGTCGAGCCGGCGGTGGCGAGAATCTGATTCGGCTGGATCTCGTGAATTTCCGCCAGGCGCGAGACCAGCTCGGTGGTGGCGGTGTCGGGATAAAAATGAATGTCGGAAGTCCCAGCTTTGATAGCTTCAATCGCCAACGGCGACGGCCCGAACGGGTTCTCGTTCGAAGCCATTTTGATGCAGCGCACCCCAGTCTCCAGCTCCGCCTGCCGCAAATGTTTTCCCGGCTTATAGCTGGCCAATTTTTGTATGTGTTTTGGAACCAGCTTTCCGTAATCGTTCATTCCGTCTCCGCTTATTTCCTCACGCGCACAGTCCCGCTCAGCAAGTTCACTTCTTTGGTGGTTAGATGCCGGAATTTGCCCGGCTCAACATCCAGCTCCAACGGCCCATAGCGCACTCTCTTGATCTTCTCGACGTGGTGGCCGATCTCCTCGAACATCCGGCGAATTTGCCGGTTGCGGCCCTCGACCAGCGTCACTTCGTACCAGGGATTGGCGGCATCGCGTATCAATTTGATGCGCGAGGGCGCCGTATGCACCGCTTCGGAGCGACGCCGCGCTCCCGCCTTGCCGGTCGCCTCTGCCGGAGGCTTCAACGGCGCACGTTCAGCCGGCAGTTTGATTCCAGCTCGCAGCTTGTCGATCTCCTGCTCAGCCGGCTTGCCGCTGACCTTGACCAGGTACGTCTTGGGTACATGCGACGACGCGTGCGTCAGCTTTTGCGCCAGCTCTCCGTCGTTCGTGAGTAGCAGCAGCCCCTCGCTAAGATAATCGAGCCGGCCAACCGGATACACGCGCGAACCGATCCCCCGTACCAGATCTAATACCGTAGGACGGCCTTCAGGGTCAGTGACCGTGGTCACGTATCCTTTTGGCTTATGCAGCAGCAGGTAGACATGGCGTTCCGGCCCGCTTAGCGGCTTGCCATTGACCTTGATGCGGTCGACTGCCGGATCGGCCTTGCTGCCGAGCTCGGTCACCGTCTGTCCATTGACCGAGACCAGCCCGCCGGTAATGAGCTCTTCGGCCTTGCGCCGCGAGGCGATTCCGGCAGCAGCGATGATTTTCTGCAGGCGCTCAGCGGGCATGAGGAACCTCGCTTATCGCTCTTCGCTGTTCGCTCTTCGCCAAAGGCATCTCTATCGGGTTGTCATCCTGAGCGGAGCAGTGCCCGCTTTTGGCACTGCGGAGTCGAAGGACCGCTATCGTGGAATAATCCGGCGCGGAGAACACGACCCGCTCTCCTATCGAATTGTCATCCCGAGCGGAGTGTCCGCCGAATTTGCGGACACGTAGTCGAGGGATCTGCGGTTCCTTCTCCTGAAGCCGATCCCTAGCAACGCAATTAGGATTTGTCGCTGGATGATCCAGGCTCCGCCTCCGTTGCGTAGCTTCCGTCTTCGGAGACGGTACGTTCTCCAACAAGACTGTTCTCGTTGGAGACTTCCGGCACGGCCTCGGTGACGGGCTCGGACGTGTCGCCATCGCCCGGCATCTGCTCGCCTGATGTCTCGCTCACCGGATTCGCCGCCATGATCGCCTCGGCTTCGCTTTCGCGAACACCGTCGGCGGTAATGTCGGTATCGTCTTGTTCGGGCACGGCTTCGGTGACGGGCTCGCCGGTTGCGGCGGATTGCGGGGCGGCGTTGAACAGATCGGCTTGCGGATCGCCCAGCTTCTCGAACTCTTCCATGCTGGGCAGCTCGCCAATATCTTTCAGGCCGAAGCGCATCAGGAATTCCTTGGTGGTCTTGTACAGAATGGGTCGGCCGATGACCTGCTTGCGGCCTCCGGTGGTGACCAGCTTGCGGTCGAGCAGCGTGGCGATCACGCCGGCGGAATCGACGCCGCGAATTTCGCTGATCTCCGGCACCGTGACCGGCTGCTTGTAGGCGATCACCGCGAGCGTCTCCAGCGCCTGTAACGAGAGCCGCACCGGCGGCTTCAAACTTTTGGCAAAGCTGACGACCACGTCGTGATGCTCGGGCTTGGTAGCCATGCGATAGCCGCCTGCGATCTGGCGGATCTCCATGCCGCGATCGGGCGAGGCGTAGTCGGCAATGAGCTCTTCGATCACGCTGCTGAGGCGAGCCTTCACGGCCTTGAGCTGCTCCTTCTCGTCGAGTTGCTTGTCTTCGGCTGTGGGAGCGGGGGGCTCGGCCGGAGCGGGCTCGGGCAGAATGATCATGGAAGATTCGTCGGCGATCTCGGCCGCGGCTTCTTCGAGGGAGTAGGCGTCGTCTTCCTCGGTTTCTGCCGGAGGAGGACCGTCGTAGATTGTCTCGTTCAGGGCGAGGCGCGCTTCCTCTTCGGCGTGCAGATCGGCAAGGACGGTGTCCTTCAGCAGGGAAGACAGCTCGTTGAGCGTGACCGGCTCTTCGGTGGCGTAGATGATGGCTTCAACTTTGGCTTTTAGGCTCATGAATTGGGCTGTCGGCTATCGGCCGTCAGCTGTTGGTTGTTCTTTCTTTATCGCAGCGTGATCTCGAATTTCAGTATGTCTTGTTCTAGTGATTTTAAAAGTGTCATCCTGCGCGCTGGCGCGGTGCTTTTCCGCGCCGGAGTCGAAGGACCCCTATACCCGCAACCATCCCTGCCGTCCCTACGGGACTCGATTCTTATATAACGCCTTACCCCGCGCTGAAGCGCTGGGCTAAGCTCTTGCGTCCTGCTGCGCAGGACTCACCGCCAATCGTCTTTCACGGGCGGTGTCTCTGCCATCAGGGCGTCGAAGTTCGTGTGCTTCTTCAGCACCACTTCGCCGAAGACGCTGTCCTGTCGGGCCAGTACCGCCTGCAATCGTATCAATTCCAGAATCGCGAGAAACGCGCACACCAGTGCTGCGCGCGAATGCAGAGTCCGCAGCATCTGCTTCAGCCGCACCGGTCGCTCTTCCAGCGACAGGCGCCGCCGCACGTAGTCGATCATCTGCGACACCGTGACTGCCTCTTCGTCCACATCGAACGACGGACGCCGGCGCGCGCGGTCCAGGATTTGCTGGAAAGTCTTCACGATGTCGACGACGTCGGCAGCCATCTCCGGCTCGGCGCCTTCGGCGTCGCGGAATTCCTTTAGCGCCGGGTTCGACCAGACGTTCTCCTCGATCTGCTGCTTCTGCATGAGCATCTGTGCGGCGGTCTTGAAGCGCTCGTGTTCGAGCAGGCGATTGACCAGCTCCATGCGCGGATCTTCTTCCGCGGCCGGCCCGGCAGGGTCGCGCGGCAGAAGCATCTTCGACTTGATGTGGATGAGCAGCGACGCCGTGTAGATGAACTCGGCGGCGACATCCACGTCGAAGCCCTTCATGGTCTCGACATATTTCAGGTACTGCTCGGTGATGCGCGCGATGGGAATGTCGTAGATATCGATGTCCTGCTTGCGAATGAGATCGAGCAGCAGGTCGAGCGGCCCTTCGTACACCTGACCAACCATGACGGAGAACGAGGACTCGTCGGCGTTCTTGCGCTGCATGGGCTGCGGCGTCGCGTTCGCTGGTGCGGGTTGTGGTGTGTCGGGCATCAATCGTCAAAAACCAATTGCCGAATGTTTTGAAGGGGCTCACCTTCAGGTGCGCCGTTACAAGCCCAATAAATTGTGAGTCGCGAGCTGAAGCCCGCATTCCCAGCTGCCGTCCCTACGGGACTCGGTCCAATTTGCGCGTCCTACCCAGTGCTGAAGCGCTCGGCTAAGCTCTTCCGTCTCGCTGCGCGAGACTCGGTCCTCGGTAGCTTACTTACCCTCGCCGGCAGTTTGCGACGGCGGCTCGTAGTCCCACGACAGGTTGGCGGCGTCGCGGGCCTCCATCATCGTTGCCTCGGCGACCCCACGGGCCTTCCGCGAACCTTCCTCGAGAATATCCCACGCCAGCTTCGGATCGGCCTCATATTTTTTGCGCCGCTCCTGCATGGGACCGAGCACGTTCCACAGACTGTCCGCCGCCCAGCCTTTGCACTCGATGCAGCCGATGCCGGCGGTCCGGCAGCCGTCGTACACCTTGTCCATCGTTTCCTGCGAGCTGAAGATCTTGTGCAGGTCGCCCACCGGGCACTTGTCGGGATCGCCCGGATCGGTGCGGCGCACACGCGCTGGGTCGGTCACCATCGTCTTCAGCTTCTGCCGCATCGATGCTTCCGGCTCGCTCATCATGATGGTGTTGCCGTACGACTTCGACATCTTGCGGCCATCGGTGCCGGGCAGTTTCGCGGCGGGCGTCAGCAGCGGCTTCGGCTCAGGAAAAACGGTGTCGCGCTGGGGATCGCGGTCGCCTTGCCGAATCTTGCGCGGATAGAACTGATGAAAGCGCCGCGCGACCTCGCGTGTCAGCTCCACGTGTGGCACCTGGTCTTCGCCTACTGGGACAAAGTTCGCCTGGTAGATCAAGATGTCGGCCGACTGCAGCAGCGGATACCCCAGGAATCCGTACGTCCCCAA
>CAWFUT010000021.1:0-117333 GCA_963819055.1 uncultured Acidobacteriaceae bacterium
TCGGTGTCACGCCCAAGCTCCGCCGCTTCACATTTCGCGGCTTTCCTGCGTCAACCGGCATTTGCGACCCTCGCGGGACGACCGGCGGGTGATGATCACCGTGCCGGTGCCGCACGGGCCGGTCCTGCATGGCGGCGTGCGCGCGGTAATCCGTCAGGTGCTGGAGGACCCGGCGGTCGATCTGCGCCGAGATGAGCCGCTCGGGGCCTCCGCCATCCGCGCCCGACTCCCAAGCTTCCCGGCTGGCCTGGCAAGCTGAGACCGGATGCGCTGCTCTGGGCGTTCGGTTTCTGGCCGGCCACGGCGCGGACCGAGGCGCTCCCCCTGGTGGCCGCATAGACCAACCGGCGGCGCCGGTCCGGCGCCGCTCCCACCATCGAACGCGCAGGACCTGGGTGCCGTCTCGGCGTGCCAGAGCCTCCGTGCACGCCCGGAGATCAACCATGACGACCGAGGCTGTCTTCCCTGCTGCTGCCGATCATGAGACCGGACCCCAGTCGCCGCCGATCCAGATGCGTTGCCTCTTCGCTTGATGCCAAGTTCTGCTTGCTGTGGATCGCGCAGATATTCGTCGGTCCGCCTCTGCCGGCCGCGGGTTGGTGGAAACCGGTGTCCATGAACCATTCCCGCAACAAAGGCGGCCCTGAGCTTCGCCAAAACCAGCGAATTTCCGCGGAAACCTGCATGTCTATCCAGATCCCGCACGATTGAGTGGGTCGTGACCCCAGTTCATCAACGACTTGCGCCACCGCGTCTCTGTCACGTCACCGTTGGGACGTTGTTTGATGTGGCGATGGACGTAGCCGATCACTTTCCGCATGGCGGCGTAATCGTCGTCATCCAAATCGACAGCCTTCTTTGTCTGCAATGAAAGAATGCGGCGGCCCATCTCGTGGCCCACTGCCTCCTGTCCGCCGGGCTGTGTCACTTTCTCGCCTTCGTGGGTCATGCCAACAGTCTGGCTTTCTGGACGCTTGAGCCAGGCACGCAGTGCCGACGGGGTCATGTTCACAACTGACTTGAATTCTCGCGCGACATTGCGCCGCTCATCCGCGTCTGGTTCAGTCATGGGCCAGCGCTTTCTCGAGTTCGATCTTCTTCATCTTTGAACGACCAGCAATTCCTTTTCCAGCCGCCTGCTTCAGCAGGTCTGCCCGGGTGCGGCCGCGGCCGGTACTGCGATGCTGCGCCGTCTTGGCAGCTATATCCCCAGGTTGGGCTGAAAACTGCCTGCCTTTCGCGGTGTCTACTCGCTTTTTGGCCGTGGTTCGCTGATATTCAGCGTCGCTGAGCTGTTCTCGTACCTTCTTGGGAAGATAACGCTCGCCGGTCTCGCCGCTGTCGTCGCCCGATTTTGTGCCCCAGTCCTCCTCCGTCCACTGAGTTCAGATGATTGTCGGAGGATTTGGCACCTTTGTAACCACCGCCCTCCTTCTTGTATTCCTGAGTGGCCATCTGCGCTTTACGCGCTGACCACTGCCCCGGCCTACCACCTTTGTCGCCCTTGGTAACGTCGGTCTTCACTTCTTCCCAGAGCTTGGGGTCCGTCTTCTGCGCTGTTTCCGTCATTCACTGCCTCCTGCGCAGTCAACGTATCGTAGAACGGTCGGTTCGCCGCCGGGTGGGTGGAGAGGCGAAACGGGAGTCCCCTGGCGGTTCTAATCACCGAGGATTTCTTATAAGCGGCGTTCCGGTAACTGCAGCCCGGCCAAGTTGCCAAGAATTCAGATCCGCCGGAAGACGTTGATTATTTGAGAGAAGCGCCGCTCTTGCCTTCTTTCTCATACTGATCTTGCGCCGATTTCGTTGCCTTCATGTTCGGGCGGTCCGTGCCGGATCGCTCGGTCGCGTGACTGCGCCCATCCGAAGGCGTCGGCTGACCAACGGATGCGGCTTGGTCGGGGTCTCAGCCCCGGTCCCCTTTGTGTTCAGGGCCAGAGCGGTCCGGGGCGATCCACGGGCGGACCTCTTGATCAGTCGACTAGCCCGCCGAGGTCCCGCCGCACGCTCTCGATGCTGTCCCAGTTCACGCCGCCGAGCGGAAATTGTCCGCCCAGCACAACACTGATCGCGGCGTTGACTCGGTCCAGCCGCAGGCGATCAGCGTCGGCCTGCGTCTCGCGCCAGCGTACGATGCAGTGCTCGCGCCATGCGGTCAGGCGCCTGGTCGCTTCCGAGAAGTTGTGGCCGATCTTCTCCGGTCGGTCCGCCAGCAGCGTGGCGATCGCAACCAGTGCGGCGCGGGCGGGATCGTCAGCCATGTTGCACCGGGTCCGGCAGCTGGCCTTTGCGCAGCGCGCAGGTCAGCGCCTTGGTGGTATGGATGCTGGTGTTCGGATCGCCGTAGATCGCCAGCAGCACATTGGCGATCGCACCTTTTGTGTAACCCTCCCAGCCGAACACCCAGGGCATGCCGACCTGGTGGACACGCTTGCCGTCGATCGTGAACGGGCGCAGCGTTCGGTCACCAGCGCCTTCACCTCGCACCGCGCCGCGGGCTGTGGTCAGCACCGTCCAGTCGAGGTTGCGGATTCCCAGTTCGTTCGGCCAGTTCCGGGGAGATTTCCACGAAGGCTTCGGGCTGTAGCTCCGCCGTGTGGGGCAGTCACGCGCGAGGAAATCCCGCCGCAGTGCAGTTCGGTCAGCCGATAGGTGGTGAACACGTAGGGGTACCGCGGATCCTGCGGGTCATGCAGTTCATTGCCTGGCCGCGCCCACAGTTTCGCGGCCGGATTGCTTTGCTGCTGGTACATCGGGTTCACGACAGGGCTTTCGACCGGCTCGTAGTAGGTGGGCAGTGGCCCGTCCTTTAGGCCCGACGGCACGAACAGCATGCACTTGCCGTCGGCCTCCATGATGAACGGGTCGTCGCCGCCCAGCGCCTCCATGCCGTGCGGCTGTTTGGCCCAATCGGGGCGCATGTCAGGCCGTTTGGTGGGCGCGAAGTCGGGCGTGTCGTTGCCGATCCATTTTGCCTGATCCTGATCCCACCAAACCAGGCGCTTGCGCTCCGACCACGGGCTGCCGTCCGGGTCAGCCGAGGCACGATTGTACAGGGTGCGCCGATTGTCGGGCCAGGCGAAGGCCCAGCCTTGATGGGCGCCATTGCCCTGCGGGCCGTCCGGCTTGCGGGCGCGCGAACGGTTGTTGTGCTGGTCGGGGAAGATGCCGCAATACATCCAGCCACCGCACGCGGTGCTGCCATCGTCTTTCAGTTGCTGGAAGGTCTGCAGTTGCTTGCGATCGACGACCGTGTAGCCGTTGATTTCACGTAGCACCGCGGCCGCATCCGGTTCCGCGGTGGGGCCGCTGACCGGATATTCCCAAGTCAGGGCCTGTACCGGCATGTCGCGCGGCTCGGGGCTGCCGGCGTAGAGTTGCTTCAGCCGTTGGCCCAGGTGATAGATGAACCAGAGGTCGGAACGGCTGTCGCCGGGCGGATCGCAAACTTTGTCATGCCACTGCACCAACCGCGTCGTATTGGTCAGCGTGCCTTCCTTCTCCGCCGCCATCGCCGAAGGCAGGAAGAAGACCTCGGTGCCGATCTGCCGCGGCGCCAACTCGCCACTCTGTACCAGGCCGCCCTTGAGCCAGAAGTTCGCAGTTTCCGTCATGGCGAAATCGCGCACGACGAGCCATTCCAGTTTGGCCATGCCGCGCTGGACCAGTTCCGAATTGACCGCGCCCACCACCGGGTTCTGCCCCAGGATGAACTGGCCCTTCACCACGCCTTCGACCATCGCCAAGGTCATCGGCAGTTGCGAGTGATCGCCACTGAGTTTTGGGACGAAGTCGTAGCGAAACCCGTTATCGGCGTTCGCGCCGGCGCCGTACCAGGCCTTCAGCAGTGAAACCATGTATTTCGGCAGGTTGTTCCACCAGCCGGTCGGCACGGTCTCGGTCTTCAGGAATTCCGGCAGTGAGCCATGGGGGTCGTAGGCATTGGGCTGCGGCAGGTAGGTCGGCAGCATGTTGTAGAGCGTCGGGATGTCGGTGCTGCCCTGGATGCTGCAATGCCCGCGCAGCGCCAGAACGCCACCGCCCGGCCGGCCGATATTGCCCAGCAGACCCTGGATGATCGCCGCGGCGCGGATGATCTGCACACCGAACGCATGATGCGTCCAGCCGACGGCGTAACAGAACGCGCCGGTGCGTTCTCGCCCCGAATTTCGGGTGATCGCTTCGCAGATGGTCAGGAAGGTGTCGCGGGAACAGCCGGTGACCCGTTCAACCATCTCGGGCGTATAGCGGGCGTAGTGGCGCCGCATGATCTGGTACACGCAATTTGGATGTTGCAGTGTGGGATCGCGCCGTGGCGGATGTTTGGTCAGTTCCTCCGCGCGGTCCGCCGTGCCCTTGTCGACTTGGGCATAATGTTCTTCGACGGCCGGTGGGACCATTTCGTTTTCGTACTGCCAGGTGTCCTCCTGGTAACTCGCATTTGTTGCCTGGAAGCCGGAGAACACGCCGTCATTGTCCTCGGCATCGACGTAGGCGTCTTCGATGATGGTGGCGATGTTGGTGTAGGCGAGGGCAAAATCCTGGAACCACTTATCCTCAAACAGGATGTAGCGGATGATGCCGCCGAGGAACGCGATGTCGGTGCCGGAGCGGATCGGGGCGTGGATGTCGGCCATCGCCGAGGTCCGGGTAAACCGCGGATCGACATGGATTATGGTCGCGCCGCGCTGCTGCGCCTGTGTCACGAAGCGGAACGCGACCGGGTGGTTTTCCGCCATGTTGGAGCCCATGACAGTGATCAGTCGCTGTTAGCCAGGTCCCACAGGGCCATGGTCGCTGCACCTCGTCCAAATGTCGTCCCCAGACTGGGTACCGATGACGAGTGTCAGATGCGCGCCTGATTCTCGATGTTGACGACGCCGAGACCGCCGCCGAACAGTTTCTTGATCAGGTAGTTCTCTTCGTTGTCCAGCGTCGCGCCGCCAAGCGAGCCGATCCCAAGCGTATGGTTGACGACCCTTCCGTCGGTCAATCTTTCGACGAAGGTTTCATCGCGGGTTTGTTTGACGCGTTGGGCGATCCGTTCCATCGCCCAGTCGAGCGGCTTGCATTCCCAGTGATCGGCATACGGGGCACGGTACAGCACGTGGTTGACGCGCTGCTCCGACAGCAGCATCCCAAGGTTGCCGCGCCTTTCGGGCACAGCGTGCCCTGGTTCACCGGGCTGCGTGGATCGCCTTCGATGTGGATTGGCCTGCCGTCCTTGGCATAGACAAGTTGCGCGCAGCCGACGGCACAGAATGGGCAGATGCTGGTGCCGATGCGGTCTGCCTGCTCAAGCCGCGGACGCAGCGTACGCGACTGGGCACTTTGCGCGGCCTCCGCCATCACGCTCTCGCCGGCCAGTTGCCTGGGCAGGGTCCAGTCGGCGAGGAAGCCGGAAGCCCGGTCGCGGAGGCGGCGGCGGACATTTTTCATGCGGGCAACTCCTGGGCGTTGGGAACAATGCGGTAACGCCTTCGCCCTGCTCCGGTTCCGGTGATGGAACCACTTGCCCTGCAGGCGCATTCTGATTGCAGTTGGATCAGGAGCGACTTGTGGCGTCCATTTCAGGCGTTGTGACGATTGTCCAGGAGGGGCGGTTTCAGTTGCTCGACGCCGCTGGCGTGTCGCATCAGTTTATCCTGCATCATGCCGCCGCCGCGGACCCTGAGCAGCTTCCGGGCCTGGTTAATCAGCATGTGTTGGTGTCCTACAAGAATTCCGATGGGATGATTGGGCACGTCGCCACCGGACTGTCGGTCGAAGAGGTCTGAATGGATCTGCACCCAAGGGCGACGGCTCATTCGCAATCCGATCTGGATGCGGTCATTGCGGATGAGGCGGAGCTGACTGCCGGCGTGCGTATCCGGCCGGGCGTGTCATACGGGTTCTTCACCGACACGACATTGTGTATCGGCTGCAAAGCCTGCGAGGTGGCCTGCAAGGAATGGAATAACCTGCCGGCCGAGACCCCGGCGCTGACTGGCCACAGCTACGACAACACCGGCGCGCTGTCCGCCAACACTTGGCGTCACGTCCGTTTCATAGAAGCACGATGTGCGCGCCGACGGCCAGACGCCGTTCCAGAGCGGCTGGCTGATGATGAGCGATGTCTGCAAGCATTGCCACAATGCGCCATGCCTGGAGGCGTGCCCGACCGGCGCATTGTTTCGTACCGAATTCGATACGGTCGTGGTGCAGCAGGATATCTGCAACGGGTGCGGCTACTGCGTGCCGGCTTGTCCGTTCGGGGTGGTGGACATCAGCACGCTGGATGGCAAGGCGCACAAATGCACGCTTTGCTATGATCGCCTGAAGGGCGGGCTGGAGCCGGCCTGCGCCAAGTCGTGCCCCACGGATTCGATCCAGTTCGGCGAGGTCGAAGTGCTGCAGCGAGCGCGCGCAGAGCGGGTGGACGATCTGCATGCGCGTCGGGCGTCGAGACGGCCTATCTCTACGGCACGCCCGGCGCCCCGGGGCCACGGGCGGTCTTGGAACACTTGAACGCGTTCTTCCTGCTCACCGCCGAGCCTGAAGCCTACAATCTGCCACGGGCGCCGACACGCCCGGCGAATCGGGTGGCGCCCAGCCTGGCCGCCGGGCTGGGCACGCTGTTCGGGCTGGTGGTGACCGCGCTGGCGGTGTTTGCACGACGAGGTTGATCTGAGGATGGAGATGCCTGATACCGCGCAATGGGACGGCCGGACCTACTACGGCAGACCGCAGCTCAAGCCGGCGCCGTTCAACAAAGCGCTAGTGGGTAGCTACGTGTTTCTGGCCGGGCTGTCCGGGGCCGCACAGGTTCTGGCAACTGGTACTGGATTGCGCCGCCATACCAGGTGTCGAACCGATCGTTCGCCGCGGTCGCCTACTGTCTCTGCTGGCGCCAACAATCGGCACGATGTGTCTGATCTTTGACCTTCATACGCCGAAGCGGTTCTACAACATGCTGCGGCTGGTCAAAGCGACATCGCCGATGTCGCTGGGCAGTTGGGCACTGGTTGCCTTCAGTGGTGCCAGCATCGTGTCCGCCACGCCGCATCTGGTGCCGGTGGGCCGTCGCGAGGGCAGCTTCGTGGGCCGCTGGCTGCAAGGCTTTGCCCGCATGGCCCAGATCCCGGCGGCTGCGGCTGGCGGAGTTCTCGCCACCTACACGGCGTCGCTGTTTTCAGCCACAAGCGCGCCGCTTTGGGCAGCAGGCGCCAAAGGTCTCGCGGTGCGATTTGCCGCCTCCTCGAGTGCATCCGCCGCATCGGCACTGCGACTTGCCGAACCAGACGGACGCCGGCGGCGGGACCTCGACAGTGTTGCGGTTGCCGGTCTGGCGGTTGAACTCGCGGCCATCCTCGCCTCGGACCACGCGCAGAAGCAGGCGGGTGTTCGCGAGACGGCTTCGTCCCGCGACATCGCAGGCGTCGCCGTGCCGCTGGTTCTGTTTCTCGCTTCGCAGTTGCTGCCACGCCGTGCGCAGGCTGTGTCTCAGGTTGCCGGTGTGGCTGCCCTCGCGGGTTCGCTGCTCATGCGGATCGGTGTGATACAGGACGGCCAACGGTCAGCTGCAAGGCCGGATGTCAGCATGCGGTTCGCGCAACCGCAATAGTTTGCCGCGACGATAGGGCGGTGGAGCGGACACGGCAGGGATAAAAATAAGCCGGGGCGGTAACCACCGCCCCGGCAGTCAAATTCGATAAAAAAATAAGCCGGGGCGGTAACCACCGCCCCGGCGGTCAAATTCGATAATTGCTCGGATTTACTTAGTCGCGCTTGTGACTTTCGTGCCCGCCTTTGCGTCCGGCCGCGGCTGCCCGGTCCGGGTTGTTGGCGAAGTTGTTCGGATCCTTGTCTTTGCCGCTACCAACCTGCTCCTGGGTGACACCTTTTTCACCCTTGGCTTTGTCTGCTGAGGTGGACTGTTCTGTCTTGGTGGCCATGTGAGAATCCTCCTTCTCCAAAATTCCCTGTCATTGAACGGCTAGTCATCGAGTCGGGTTGCAACGGCCCGACTGTCGTTGTGGTCCTTCCGGATGATAAGTGAGTGTATCAAACGAGAAGATAACCACGGTCTGAGCCCAAGTTGAACCGAAAACCCTATCGCTTGACGCCTGCATTATCGGTTACTTCGACTTCTTCACGCCGAACTGTATCTCTTACCGTTTCGGTCCGTTCGGTGGCCTCTCGACCGACCACGACTTCTTCGGCCACGCGGGCCGTCTTAGCAACGACGGGCTCTTCGGCGGTCTCGCGAACCTCGACCACCCGCTCTTCGAATGCGCCCGTGCCCGGGGCTGCGGTCGTCTCGACCGGCTGACGTCTTTCCACCGTAACACGCTCGCCGTGAAGGGTGACGTTCTCCTCGACAGGCTTTTCCACCACATATCGACGGACTCGCGTCGTGCCACGGTCGACGGTCCGCTTGCCGACGTCGAGTTGCTCCTCCGAAAGGGGGAGGACCTGTTCGCCTTCCGGCACTTCGCGGCCGCTCCGGTTACCTGAAACCACTGGCGACGTCTCAGAAGTAGCCGTCGGCGATGTAGAATATGGAGCGCCCCGGGTGGTCGAAGAGCCGGTCAGAGGTGCCGTTGCAGAGCCATACGTGACTTCATCTACGTCATCTGAACTTTCATCGATATCGACAGGATTATGGGCCTCAAGCGCGGTAATGGCCTCGTGGATTTTCGAGTCCTCGTCGACCGTCACGCTGACGACCACATTGCCCGCCGACGCTCTTCGATCATACAGATCGTCTGTATAGGCAGCGCGCGTTGTGTGTGTTGTCGTATCCTCACCAAACAGCCAAGACCAGAAGCCTCCGCTCGATGTATGGGTCGCGGTCTGTTCGGCTGGCACCGCTTGCCGGCTGACCCCGGTGTCTGCGTATTGTCGGATCGCGGAGGAGGGGATGCCAACCCTCCGCAGGCTTTCAGTGGCAGCTCCCGCCGCCGTCTCCGTCTCGAACACCGCTACGATGTGTTCCGTCATAAAGGACTCCTTATAGTGTGGTACCAAGGGCAGAGTTTGCCGCTGGATGAACACTGAAGTCGGCTTTGGAGTAGAGGTTGCTTCAAAAGTCTGCCATACCTGATGCGATATTTGGCAATTTACGGACCGGGTCGGAACGGTATCGGTCGGTATCGGCACGGCACGCAACAGCCTGTTGATAATCCCCGGCTACTTGGATTGCGTCCTCGAGGACACACCGGAGATCCGAGCAGCACTGACCGCGACCGAATGTCGCGCGATGTTGCCCCCCTGCAGAACAGCTTTAAGCCTTCACACATAGCTGATCGGCCTCGTTTCGACGCTCGATCACGCCGCGCGTTCACGGCACGCGCCACCACCAGGGCCCGGCCGGTTCAAGACAGAACTGCAGTCCATCGCCGCCGGGTTGATCCAGAAGAGGACAAGACCATGCCCAACGACGACAACCGCCCACAGCCGCCGCAGCCCGAACAGCGCCAGACGCCGCCGGGCGCGACAACGGACATGACGCCCGAACCGGATCATGGCGAGCACAGCTACAAGGGCAGCGGCCGGCTTGCCGGCAAGGCGGCGATCATTACGGGTGCGGATTCCGGTATCGGCCGAGCGGTGGCGATCGCTTTTGCGCGCGAAGGTGCTGACATCCTGATCTCCTATCTGCAGGAGCACGAGGACGCGAAGCAGACCCAGCATTGGGTTGAAGAAGCCGGGCGCCGCGCGATCCTGATGCCAGGTGACGTTGCGGATGAAACCTACTGCCAGTCGGTCATCGACCGCGCCGTGCGGGAATTTGGCAAGCTCGACATCCTGGTCAACAACGCCGCGATGCAGCGCACCCACGAAAGCATCGAGGAGATCAGTTCGGAGGAATGGGACCGCACGTTCCGGACCAATATCTATTCGATGTTCTACCTGTCAAAGGCGGCGCTGCGGCACATGCGGCCGGGCGCGGCGATCGTGAACACGGCGTCGATCAATGCCAAGAGCCCGTCGCCCAATTTGCTGGCCTATGCCACGACGAAGGGCGCCATCGCCAACTTCACCGCTGGCCTGGCCCAGATGGTGGCCGAACAGGGCGTGCGGGTGAATTGCGTCGCGCCCGGCCCGATCTGGACGCCGCTGATCCCATCGACGATGCCGGCAGAGCAGGTCAAGAGCTTTGGGAAGAACACGCCGCTGGGCCGGGCCGGGCAGCCGGCCGAACTCGCGCCGGCTTATGTGCTGCTGGCGTCAGACGAAGCCAGCTACATGACGGGCGCGATGATTCCGGTAACCGGCGGCCGGCCGATGCTGTGACCGCCAATGGGTCGCCCAACAAATGACGGCGACCCAGCCGGCCTTTGTGGCGAGGCCGACGACGACGCGGAACGCCGACTTACAGGAATCGGCACATCAGTCCTTGGAGCGGCGGGCCGATATCATCGACTGAACCCGCCGTGCCAGCGTGTCGAGATTGAACGGCTTACGCACGACGTCGCTGCCCGGCACCAGGGTGGTTCCCGAGAAGCCGGTTATGAACAATACCGGAAGTCCCGGCCGGTGCTGCCGCACAGACTCGGCCAACTGGCGCCCGTTCATGCCGTTGGGCAGCCCCACATCCGTCACCAGCAGGTCAAGCCGCGGGAGGCTATCTTGAACGCGTAATGCGCGCAGGCCGTCCTCGGCTTCCAGCACCTGATAGCCAAGCTCACGCAGGTGCTCCGACGCGGCCCGTCGAACGTTGTCCTCATCGTCGACGAGAAGCAGCGTCTCGCCATCCTGGGCCTGCTGTGGGTCCGGCGGCAACATCGGTTCAATCAGAACGGCCGCGCGGTCGTGCCGGGGCAAGTACAGGCGAACGGTCGTGCCGCCACGCGGAACGCTCTCCATGCGGACGATGCCTCGGGACTGGCGGACAAATCCATAGACCTGGCTCAATCCAAGGCCGGTTCCCTGACCGAGAGGCTTGGTCGTGTAAAATGGTTCGAAAGCCCGCGCCACCACATCTGGCGGCATACCCTCGCCGGTATCGGCGACTGAGATCTGCACGAACTCTCCCGTCTGGGCTTCCTCCTCGCTGACCTCATCCGCGCTCAGATGGGCGTCAGCCGTTCCGATCACCAGTCTGCCGCCCTCGGGCATGGCATCGCGGGCGTTGATACAAAGGTTCAGCAGCGCGCTTTCCAACTCGTTCGGGTCACACAACACGCCCCAGGCGCCGTCGCGCAAATTCAACTCTACCCGAATACCCGGCCCCATCGTGCGACGGATCATCTCTGCCATGCCAGCGACAAGACCATCCGGGTCGATCGGCCGCGGATCGAGGCGTTGCCGCCGGGCAAAGGCCAGCAGCCGGTGGGTCAGCGCCCCGGCCCGGTCGACCGCGGTCTTCGTCGCATCGAGAAAGCGTTGCGCCTCGCGAGCGCGCCCCTCTCCAACACGCCGCCGCGCGATTTCGACGCTCCCGGCGATGCCCTGCAGAATGTTATTGAAGTCATGGGCGATGCCGCCTGTAAGCCGGCCAATGGCTTCCATTTTCTGGCTTTGTCGCAAGGCCTCTTCCGCCTGACCCCGTTCCGCCGCCTCGGCACGGAGGGATTTAAGGGCCTTGGCGAGGTCGGCCGTGCGAGCTGCGACCAGCCGCTCGAGCTCCTCGCGTCCCCGAGCTAATACCTGGCGGGCGCGCACCTGATCGTCGATATCGGTCGCCGTTCCCAGCCATTCGACGATGTGGCCGACTGGGTCGCGGACCGGAACGGCACGCGCCTGGAACCAGCGATAGACGCCGTCCGATACCTGGCGAACCCGGTACTCCGCACTGTAGATCCCGGATTGCTCCGCCTCGGCCCAGGCCTCCAGCGCTGCGCCACGGTCGTCCGTGTGGACGGCATCCAGCCAACCGAAGCCGACGCTCTGCTCCAGGCTCAGTCCGCTGTAGCTGACCCATTGCGGGCTTCCCCAGGTTCTCTCGCCATTACTGCGGGAACGCCACACCAGTTGCGGAATTCCTTCAGCCAGCGTGCGGAACCGCTCCTCGCTCGCACGAAGACGTTCCGCCGTCAGTCGCTGTTCCGTTTGGTCGCGCAGGATCTTGAGATAGCCATGCAGGCCGCCGTTGCCCAGCGGCGTCAGCTCCCCCGTCGCCCAGAACACCGACCCGTCCCGCTTGACGTGCCAGCGTTCGTCGGCGGCGCGTCCGCTGGACAAGGCCTTCTGCATCTCACGCTCGGGCACGTTGGCGGCACGGTCTTCCGGCAGAAAGATCAGTGCCGCCGATTGCCCAAGAACCTCCGCTTCCTCCCATCCCAGGACCGTACGGGCGCCACGATTCCAACCCGTGATCCGGCCGTGCAGATCAAAGGTTATGATCGCGTAGTCGGCAGCGCTTTCCACGATCGCGCGATAGCGGCTCTCGCTTTGTCGAAGCGACGCATGCGCCTGGTCAGCTTCGGCACCGATGCGAAACCGCTCGACGGCCGCTGCAATCAGATTGGCGTAACCACGGAGGAAATTCGTGTCATCTTCGGTAAACGCCCTCGGGTGGCGATTGTCCACTTGCAGAATACCGTAGGGTCGCTTTCCCTCTCCCCCAATGATGATCACGTTGACCAGCGCCTTGACGCCGGCGTCTTTGAGGAAACTCGGATAGCTGAAGCGTTGCTCGGCATCGATGTCCGTCGAGATGGTGGGCTGCCCGGTCTGCAGTGCGTAGCCTTCGGAGGAGCCTTCTTCTGCCTTGACGGTTACGCTGCCTACGATACCCGGCGGCCATCCCACGCCGGCGCGAACGAGAAGCGTAATCCCGTCATCCTGCAGTTCCATCACCTTGGCCAGATCGCTGCCGAGCGCTTCTCTGGCCAAGCTACAGGCTTGATGAAGGATCTCGTCGAGATCGTTGAGCTTCAGGGCACGTTCGCCAAACTGGGCAAGAACATTCTGCTGGCGGAGCAATTCAGTTTCGCGGCTTGAGGCCACCCGGATGAACTCCCCTTCGATTTGAGGACAATTCTAACGCGCGACCCGCAGGGCGGTTCTCAAGGCCACAGGCCGACCAGACCCCGTCACGCAGCGTGACCTCAGGTCTCGCCTGATTTTGATTGCCGGAACGGCTTTGGAGATCCAGCTGATCAACGAAGCGGCGACGCCAAGGGCCAACATGACTTGATTGTCGGCAAGTGTCGCCCTCACCTTCAAATGACCGGACCGTCGATCCGTGAAACCAAACCCGCTGCCAAACGGCGTACTGACTAAGACTTGGGTTCATCTGTGCTGCGACATGCAGCGTATTTTCGCCGAGGCGACCGAATGGCGCATGCCCTGGATGCGCCGGGTTGTTCCTCTGATCAGACGCATCGCTGAGCCACACGCAAGCCAGACTGTGTTCACCCGGTTCATGGCTACGACAGAGCAGATACTGCTGAACTGGAATTGATTGCAGGCCAGCCCGACGGCAGGCCATCGGGCGTACGACGACAACCTGACGCTGGCATTTCGAGCTAGCAAGGAGCGTGTTGCAGGACCGTTCGTTAGTCAAAGAAGATTTTCCGCAGGCAGGGCAACGCGGTGCCACACCGGCAGTTGAATTGAAGGGTGACCACCTGACCTGCGTGATAACGTCTCGGCCGGGCGGTCATGACCCGCAAGACAACCGAACCGACGGAGACCGCCATGGGTCTGTTCACAACGCCCATCAAGACGCTGGATGACCTGTTTGTACACACGCTGCAGGACATGTATTACGCGGAAAATCAGATCGTCAAAAACCTGCCCGTGATGATTAAGAAGGCCTCCAATCCGGAACTGAGAGATGCCTTCCAGCACCACCTGAGCGAAACCGAAGGCCAGGTCCGTAGACTGGAGCAGGTGTTCCAGATGCATGGTCAGTCGGTCAAAGGCGTGAACTGTCCGGCGATAGACGGAATCTTGTCCGAAGCCAGGGATGTCATCAGCGACTGCGGCAATCCGGACGTCTGCGACGCCGCAATGCTGTCAGCCGCCCAGGCGGTCGAGCACTATGAGATGACCCGTTACGGCACGCTCATCGCGTTCGCCAAGCAACTGGGCCGAGACGACTGCGCGAACGTCCTGCAGCAGACGCTGGAAGAAGAAAAGGCCGCGGACAGGAAGTTGACCTCGATCGCCGAGGGGCGCGTCAACAGGATGGCGGCCTGACATTCGACGCCGGCGCCGACGGCACAGAAGCGTCGGCGCCCAGCCTGCCATATGCAAATTTGGGAACGACTTAATGGAAACGGAAGTTCGTGAACTACTCGTTGAAGAACTAAAAGACGCCTACAGCGCCGAGAAACAGGCGCTTCGCTGCATGCAGAAGGTGCTGAAGAAAAGCAGCTCACCGCTGCTGCGTGACGGTATCCAGCTCCACATCGACCAGACCCAGACGCAGATCGACCGCGTCGAGCAGGCGATGGAAAAGCTGGAAGTTCGGCGTGGCCGAAAGGTTTGCGAGGCCATGCGCGGACTGGTCGATGAGGCGCAGCACGAAGTCGACGAGCAAGACGGCAAAGGTCCAATTCTGGATCTCGTCATCGTTGCCGGAATGCAGCGAATTGAGCACTATGAGATCGCGGCCTATGGCACCGCCATCGCAATGGCCAAGTCGCTTGGGGAAGATGAAGTCGCCGACCTGCTTTCAGAGACACTGGAGGAGGAGAAGATGACGGACATAAAGCTCACCGAGCTTACTCAGAAGTCCATCATGCCGGCGGCGCTTGGCGACGAAGGTGGGGACCAGCAGGCGGGCGAACCTTCGGGCCGCAAGCGGAGCAGTGGCGGCCGCTCCAAGGCCGCCTAGAATACCGCCACCTGTCAGGAAAGGCGGCGCAGGCCGCCTTTTTATTGCCCGACAGTCCGGTTCCGGTGCGCAGCTTCTGCGTCGAAGTCGTCATCTTGCTGCGCGTTGAGCCGCGGGTGCCGGATAGGTTGCAGGAACAGGAGCTATCAATGAACCGTATTGAGAATACGTCTAAAGCATCCCTCCCGGGGCCGGGGCTGCTGGGTACGATCAGCCTGGGTCTCACGGCCGGTGTCGCCGCAGCCACAGCCGCGTTGCTCGGACGCAAGCTGGCTTCGGCGGCCGCTGTCGGCAAAGGCCATCCGTTGAAGCATCGGGCGCTCGACCTGGCAGCCGGCATGCTGCAGCGGAAGTACCCGGTCGAAGCAATGAGCACCTACCTGAACGGCTTTCACTTCTACGCCGACGAGAGGGGAAGACAGGTCGAGGCATCGCACTTTTGCATCCACCTGCGGCATGACCTGCATCAGTGCGTGATTTTCGACTCCAACCGACCAGATGCTCGGTTGATTGGCATCGAGTACATCATCAGCGCAGACCGCTTTCGCGCGCTTCCCGAGGACGAAAAGCGATTGTGGCATAGCCATCATTACGAGGTGAAATCCGGCATGCTGGTCGCGCCGGGTATCCCGGAACTCGCGGAGCGTGCGTACTTCAAGGACTTGGTCACGACCTATGGCAAGACTTTCCACACTTGGCAATATGACCGCGAGGACTTCCCTTATGGCATCCCACAACTGATGATGGGGTTCACCGAAGACGGCCAAATCAACGAAGCTCTGGTCAGGAGGCGTGACCTAAACCTCGGGATCTCGACCGCTGCAAGGCGGAACGGTCGGTCGGGCATAACCCCGGTAGCCGTCGAAGCCGGCGCAAACGGCTGGGAAAGTGGTCGCACCCTGCAAAACCGGCTGGAGGAAGTCGAGGTTAGACGGTGAAACGTTGCGCTCCACGACAGGACCGGCGCAATCGTATCGATTGGCGAACTTCGAAGTAACAGCCGTTTACCGCGGCGTGGTCGCTCTCGTGATCGGGCAGTTGCTCGGCAGGATGACCTGACGGCCTAACAAGCGGAAAGGCCTGACACTGGCCTGTCCGCTACCCGGCGTTTTATACCCTCACCGTCCGCCGTTGATCTGCTGAGCCATCTGCAGGTGGTGCTGCAGCACCGGGAGATACTTCTGCGCGAATGCCCTTATTGCGGGGTCCTGGCCGGACCTGGCTTCTTGCTGGAAGTCTGCAAGATCCTGCCGATGGTCCTCGACCATGTCACGGGCATAGGCGGAATTGAACGCGGTGCCAGAGATGCTTTGCAGGTGCTGTTCCGCCGCTGAGCTCGCGGCGTCGGGTTTGGTGGGAAGGGTCAGGTTCTGCTGCTTTGCGATCGCCTGAAGCGCCTGATTAGCCTGCGTATGGTCCGTTACCATCTGTTGGCCGAACTGGCGCACCTGCTGAGATCCCGCCTTTTCGCTCGCGAGTTGGCCCAGCACAACTTCGGCCTCCCCGCCGGCAGCGGCCTTGGTCGCAAAGGTTTGGTCAGCCGTGGACATTCGTGCCACAGCTTGCCCTGTCGCCAGCATCAGTACGCCCGCTCCAATAGCGGCTGCGGGCGGTCGCCTCGTTACTCGTCCCGATTCTTCTTCGGCATCGATTGGTTCAGCTTCTTCGGGTCGTGCTCCGACGCCGCGTCTTCCTCGAGCTCCTTACGAACGTCGCGGACCGCGGCTTCGTTGACGTGCTTCGCCTTCTCGACCAGCTTTCCGCCGCTTTTCTCGTCACCCTCGACGAATGCCTCGAGCGCCTTTTCAGTCATCTCCCGCGCACGATCATATGATTTTGGTGCCGCACTTTCATCGTTTGACACATTCTATCTCCTGCAAAGTGTGTCCATCGAACGCCGGTCAGCAGCCGGAGTTTCAGCCAGACCGGCGACGCGCGCTTTGGTGATGCGGCCGCAAGCGCAGCTTCTTCCTCCTGTTCAACAGCTACATCTTTTTCTTCATCAACGGGAACCACGCCGGCGTGCCCGCTGTTATCCCGTGAACGCAAATAAAGGATGTGCCCGCGGATGCCGAAGTGCCTTTTGTTGACGGGTGGAGCGGGATTTATCGGGCGTCACCTTTATATCGAGCTACTGACGTATGGGCATCGCGTCCGTATTCTCGACAATCTCGCTGAACAAGTGCATGGCGGTGCTCCCCAGTCGTTTCCACCAGACATCGAACTGATCCGGGGTGATATTCGAGATCCTGAAACGATGGCCACCGCTCTCAGGGGCGTCGATTGCGTGATCCACCTCGCCGCCGAAGTCGGTGTCGGCCAAAGCATGTATGAAATCGCCCGCTATGTCGGCGTCAACGATCTTAGGCACGGCGGTGCTGCTGGAGCAACTGATCCGCAATCCGGTCGAGCGCCTGGTCGTCGCATCGTCCATGAGCGTATATGGCGAAGGGCGATACACTACAGAAGACGGCACGCCGGTTCGTTCCGTTCGCCGAGGTGTCGGTCGCAGCGCGTCCGGCTGGGATCCGGTTCTGCCCGATGGCGCCCGCCTGATCCCCGTGCCGACCGACGAGGAGAAGGAGCCCGATCTCGCCTCGATCTACGCCCTGACCAAATATAGCCAGGAACGAAGCTGCCTCATCATCGGCGCCAACTACGGAATTGAGACGGTTGCATTGCGTCTGTTCAACGTGTTCGGACCCGGACAGGCACTGTCCAATCCCTATACCGGCGTGCTGGCCAACTTTGGCGCGCGACTGCTGAACTTGCAGCCTCCCTTGGTCTTCGAAGATGGCCGCCAGCATCGCGACTTCGTGCATGTCGGCGACGTCGCCCAGGCGTTTCGCCTGGCGCTCGACAGCCCAGCCGCGGCGGGGCAGGTCTTCAACATCGGTAGCGGCCACGTCTACACGATCGAGCAGGTCGCCTGGATGTTGGCCGAGGCCATGGGGCAGGAGCAGATCGGGCCTGAGATCATGGACAAGGCACGCGCCGGCGACGTGCGTCATTGCTTTGCCGACATCACCAAGGCGCGTAATCTGCTCGGCTACCGCCCGGCTCAGCGTCTGGAAATGGCGTTGCCAGCCCTCGCCGACTGGATCAGGCGATCCACCGCTCAGGACCGCGGCGAACATGCCAAGCGGGAACTCGAGGCACACGGGCTTGTGGCATGAATGCTCGTGACAAGACTGCGCACCGCGGTTTCGGATTTGTCGAGTGGTTCCGCCCGGGTGAGCACGACCGCGTCCTGGGCGCCATCGAGGGCATGCGCGCGGTGGGCGCAACGTCCATTCGCACCCACCTATCCTGGGCAACCTACCACACGCCCGGAGGGTGCGGCCTGGTATGATTGGCTGATCCCGACCATCAGCCGCGACCTCGACCTATTGCTGTGCGTCCACTACACGCCGCCGTCGCTGTCCCGCACCGGGCGCTCCTCTGGGCCGCCCCGGCGGCTGAAAGATTTCCCGGACTTCGTCGATCATGTGCTGACCCGATACGGCACTCACTTTCAACATATCGAATTGTGGAACGAACCGAACAATCTGCTGGACTGGGACTGGCGCGAAGATCCGGACTGGTTGCTGTTTTGCGAAATGATCGGTGCCGCCGCCTGGTGGACGCGGCATCGCGGTTGGCAGCCCGTTCTGGGCGGGCCCTGCCCGTTCGATCCAAACCTGCTGCACCTGTTCGGTCAGCGTGGACTGCTCGGCACCGTCTCCGCCGTGGGCTTCCACGCCTTCCCTGGAACGTGGGACAGCGAAGCCGGCGGCTGGCTCGGCTACGACGGCCATCTTGCTACCATGCGATCGGTACTCGACCAGTATAACCAAGCTGCGCAGATCTGGATCACCGAAGCCGGCTACTCCACCTGGCGGCACGACGAGGTCGTCCAGGTCGACCGGTTCCGCCAGGCCCAGGCTGCTCCGGCCGACCGCCTCTACTGGTATTGCTGGCAGGACATTGCACCAAATATTCCCGTTCAGGAAGGACTATACTTCGATCCCAGACATTACCATTTGGGCGTAACGGATACCGCGGGCCGGCCCAAGATGCTGCATCGCCAGTTGGCGAACGGCGGCCCCGAAATCCTTCGGCGGCCCGCAGTGCTGGGTGCGCCGAAGATCGTGCGCCAGACGAAACCGCTGCTCATCTTTGGCGGTGCTGGCTTCATCGGCTCGAACCTCGCCGACGCGGTCCTGAGCGACGGTGAAGACGTCATCGTGTTCGACAATCTAAGCCGCCCGGGCGTGGAACGGAACCTCAACTGGCTCGCGACACGCCATGGCAGCCGATTACACGCTGTCGCGGGCGACCTGCGCGATCCCGTCGCCGTCGAAGCCGCCGTGGCGGACGCCGGCAAGGTGGTTCATCTCGCTGCACAGGTCGCCGTGACTTCGAGCCTGGCCGACCCGCTGCACGACTTCTCCGTCAACGCAGCGGGCACACTGACCATTCTGGAGGCGATCCGGCGCCTGGCGCCCCAGACACCCCTTGTCTTCGCCAGCACCAACAAAGTCTACGGCGCGCTGACTGATCTGCCGATGCAAGAGACGGTTGATCGCACCGTTCCAGTGGACCCGCACATCCGTGATCACGGCATCGACGAAAACCGCGCGCTTGCGTTTTGCACCCCGTATGGCTGTTCGAAAGGAGCGGCCGATCAGTATGTCCTCGACTACGCCCATTCTTTCGGACTTCGCGCCGCCGTCCTGCGCAAGAGTTGTATCTACGGGCCGCGCCAGTTTGGCACCGAAGACCAGGGATGGGTCGCGCACTTCCTGATCCGCGCGCTGCGTGATGAGCCGATCACGATTTACGGGGACGGTTACCAGGTTCGCGACATATTGCACGTCCGCGACGCTGTTGCGGCCTACCGCACAGTTCTGATGAACATCGACCGTCTTTCGGGCCAGGCCTTGAACCTTGGCGGCGGCGCCGGGAATGCCGTGAGTCTGCGCATGGTGCTGGACGAAATCGCGTCGCTGACGGGACGGACGTTGCGGGTCAGCTATGCCGAACCACGCCAGGGTGACCAGGTCTTCTTCGTTGCCGATTCACGGCGGCTGGCCACGCAGAGCGGATGGCACCCGACGGTCGCCTGGCGCGACGGATTGCGCGATCTCGCCGACTGGTTGTCCGCGGATCTCGATCTTCCCACCATCGCTCCAAGGCGCGCCAAGCGGCAGGTCGTCGCATGAAGGTCGCACTCGTCAACCCGCCCTGGCGCTTCGACGGCAGCATCTATTTCGGCTGCCGCGAACCGCATCTGCCGTTGGAACTCGGTTACGCTCAGGCCTTGCTGCGGCAGGACGGTCACGAGACACTGCTGATCGACTGCAACCTGGAACCGCGCTCTGCTATCGAAGCCTGCCAAGATATAGAGCATTTCGGCGCCGAGATGACGGTTGTCACTACGGCGCCGACCTATCTGTTCTGGCGCTGCGCCCCACCTGAACTGCTTGTGCCTCGTGCGTTCCTTCAGACGCTTGGCCGGCGCGGCGGCCGCACGGTGGCGGTCGGACCGCATGGGTCAGTCACGCCGGCTGCCACGCTGCGCAAGCTCGATGTGGATGCGGTTGTGCGCGGCGAGTGCGAGCATATCATCGCCGCCCTGGCGAACGTTGATGACTGGGCTGACGTCGGATCGACCGCGGTAAGGGTCGGTGACACCGTGAAGATAAACGGCGTCCCCGCGGCGCACGACTTCGTTCGCCTGCCGCCCCTGCGCTGGCCCGACCGACTGATCAGCCGGCATAGCCATCATCACCATCGCTTCGACAATCCACAACGCGGTCTCGGCGCCGAAGTCGAGGCGTCGCGAGGCTGCCCCTACAATTGTAGTTTCTGCGCCAAGATCGACTTTCGCGATCAGTACCGCCGCCGTGATCTGTCCATTCTATTGGCCGAAATCGACCACCTGATCGCGCAGGGCGTCAGCTACCTGTACTTCATTGACGAGATCTTCCTGCCGCAGCGCGCGTTGCTGGAAGCTTTGCTTCAGCGGGACGTGGTGTTCGGTGTGCAGACGCGGATCGACCTCTGGAAGCCGGACATGCTGCGCCTGCTGGGTGAAGCCGGTTGCGTCTCCATCGAGGCTGGCATCGAAAGCCTGACTGCCGAGGGCCGGGAAGCTTTGGCCAAACGGTGCCGCCTGGAAACCGAGGATTTGGCGAATTTGCTGATCGAGGCCCGCCGCCACGTGCGCTTTGTCCAGGGCAACCTGATTGGTGTCGATCAGGACGACTCTGCGTTGGTTGAATACTGGCGTAAGCGCCTGATCGATCATGGCGTGTGGGCCAATGCCCCGGTGCCGATGTATCCCTACCCGAGCTCCCCGGGTTACCGGGCGATGTGGGGTGAACCGGATGAGCGAGCCTGGGAGCGCGCACACGAGTACTACCTGCGCACCTTCCGGGACTTCAGCGACATCCAGCACCAGGGTCCGCTGCCTTTGGCCGTTCTGGAGGAAGCATGCTGCGCAGGGTGCTGATCACGCTCGACGCGGTGGGGGGAGTTTGGCGCTACGCCATCGATGTCGCGCGCGGCCTGCAGGCGCAAGGCGTCGCTTGCCTGCTGGTCGGCTTTGGCCCGGAACCTGATGCTGCCCAGCGCGCGGAGTGCGGCCGCGACGAACTGATCTGGACGCACGAGCCGCTTGACTGGATGGTCTCCGAAGGCGTCGCGCTCGACGAGGGAACCGGCATGTTGGCGAGCCTGGCGCGCGAGTGGAAGGCTGACGTCCTGCATCTGAACCTTCCCTCCCAGGCCTGCGGCCTGGCCGAGGGGTGTCCGGTGGTGGTCGCCTCACATTCGTGCGTGCCGACCTGGTGGCGGGCGGTTCAGGGTAGTCGATCTTCCGAGGCGCGTGGGCATGGCAAGTCCAGCGCAATCAGGCCGGGTTCCAGCGCGCCGATGCGGTTGTTGTGCCCAGCAAAAGCCACGGTGCGGCGCTGGACGCGGTTTATCGGGGCGATGCCACGCTTCCATGTGATCCACAATGCCTCTTCGGTCGAAGCGGCTGATGCGCCCAAGGACAAGGTGGTTCTCAGCGTCGGGCGTTGGTGGGACCCAGGCAAGAATGGCGCTGTACTGGACGAAGCGGCCGCAACAATACCGTGGCCCGTCATCCTAGCCGGGCCTTTGACGGGACCCACCGGGCAGAACATCACCTTCCGCAATGCCCGGACGCCGGGCGCCCTGCCACATCGGGATGTCCTGGCATTGATGCGTCGTTCGGCGAGTCTTTGCGGCGCCATCGCGCTATGAACCCTTCGGCCTGGCTGTGGTGGAGGCCGCGATCTCTGGCGCCGCCCTGGTGCTGGCCGATATCCCGACCTTCCGCGAACTCTGGGGCGAGGCGGCGCTGTTCGTCTCACCCGAAGACAGCAGCGGCTGGTCCCGAGCCGTCACCGAACTCGCGCACGACAGCGCTTTGCGCCAACGGCTGTCCGCGGAAGCCCGGGCCCGCGCCGGCCGGTTCACCCTGGCGCGGCAGGCCGCGCAGCTTCACGCGCTGTATGCCACCCTCTCGACGCCGGCCGTCGCGGCATGAAGTTCGTGCTGTACGCCCATTCTGTCGTGTCCGACTGGAACAATGGCAATGCCCACTTCCTGCGCGGCATCCTAACCGATCTGGACGCGCCGCGGGCACCGGACGCAGGTGCTGGAGCCGGAAGACGGATGGAGCCGCACGAACCTGGTCGCCAACCATGGGACCGCCCCGCTCGAACGCTTTGCTGCCGACTTTCCCGATCTGCATGTCACCACCTACGGGTCGGGCTTCGACCACGAAGCGGCGCTGGAAGGGGCTGACGTGGTGATCGTGCATGAGTGGACACCGCCGGACCTGGTCGCCCGCATTGGCCGCCTGCGCCAGTCCACGAGCCGGTTCGCGCTGCTGTTCCATGACACCCATCATCGCGGCGTATCGGAGTTCTGAGGCGATCGAACAGTTACCGCTGTCGGACTATGACGCGGTGCTGGCATTCGGTGACACCTTGCGCCGCCGCTATGAGCGGCTGGGCTGGGGAAGGCGGGTCTTCACCTGGCATGAGGCTGCCGACACGACCGTGTTCCACCCGTTGCTGCCCAAGGGGCCGCAGAAGGACCTCGTCTGGATTGGCAACTGGGGTGATGGCGAGCGCGCCCAGGAACTGCACGATTTCCTGATCGAGCCGGCGCGTCAGGCCCAACTGGACGGCACCGTCCACGGCGTCCGCTACCCGCCCGAGGCGCTTGAGGCGTTGGCCGGGACCGGCATCGCTTATCAGGGCTGGCTTCCCAACGCCGAGGCGCCCGCGTCCTTCGCTCAGCATCGGATGACCGTCCATGTCCCGCGCCGGCCCTACGTGGAGGCTCTGCCGGGGATCCCCACGATCCGGGTGTTCGAGGCGCTGGCCTGCGGCATCCCGCTGGTGAGCGCGCCCTGGCGGGACGAGGAGTGCCTGTTCCGCCCGGGCGAGGATTTTCTGACAGCGGGCGGCACCGCCGAGATGACAAGCCATTTGAAGGCAATTCGGCATGATCAGGATCTTGCCAGGGCGCTTGTCGCCAGCGGCCTGCATCGCATCCGCGAGCGCCACACCTGCGCGCACCGGGTGGACGAACTCCTGACGATCCTTAGCACGATCGGGGCGGTCGGAATGAAGATCGCGATCTATGGGTCCAGCCTGCTGTCAGTCGTACTGGAATGGCGCCGCAACTTACTACCGCGGCATCCTGCGCGCGCTGGCGCCGCTCGGTCACGACATCACCTTCTTCGAACCCGACGCGTTCGACCGGCAGAGCCATCGCGACATCGACCCGCCGCCCTGGTGCCGCGTTGTGGTCTACCAGGCGACCGAAGCCGGTGTGCGCGGACGTGCTGGCGCAGGCTGCATGCGCCGACGTGGTCATCAAGGCCAGCGGCGTTGGGGTGTTCGACGAGGCGCTGCTGGAGGGACTGTTTGTCCATACTGCACCGTAATGCGTTGCGGGTGTTCTGGGACGTGGATGCACCCGCGACGCTGGCGGAGATCGCAGGGTCAGTCGGACCATACGCTTGCGCCGCGCCTTGCCCCATCTCGACCTTGTGTTGACCTACGGCGGCGGCGAGCCGGTCGTATCCGCCTATCGCGGTTTCGGGGCGCGCGACTGCGTGCCGGTCTACAACGCGCTCGACCCTAGCACGCATCATCCGGTGCCGCCGGAGGACCGGTTTGCCGCCGATCTGACTTTCCTCGGCAATCGCCTGCCGGACCGTGAGCAGCGGGTTGAGGCATTTTTCCTGCAGGCCGCGGCACGGTGTCCGCAGGATCGGTTCCTGCTTGGCGGCTCCGGCTGGGGTGACAAAGCTTGCCCTGCCAACGTCGTCAAGCTCGGCCACGTTCCGACGTCCGCGCACAACGCCCTGAATGTCAGCGCCCGAGCGGTGCTGAACATCAGCCGCGACAGTATGGCATCGGTCGGATTCTCCCCTGCAACGCGTGTGTTCGAAGCGGCAGGCGCCGGCGCCTGCCTGCTGACTGACGCCTGGGAGGGGATTGGGCTGTTCCTGACCCCGCAAAGGGAGGTCTTGGTCGTCCGCGACGGCACCGATGTTGCCGAGGCGGTCGCTGCGTTGACCCCGGAGCGCGCCAGCGAGATCGGTCAGGCGGCGCTGCGGCGCATTCTCGCCGAACACACCTATGACCGGCGCGCCGCGGCACTGCATCGTCTGCTGACCGACCTCGTGGCCAGCCGAAAGACGGAGCGGGCGGCATGAACAGCGAACTGGTGTTCATTGGCCTGTCTTTGAGTTCGTCCTGGGGCAATGGTCACGCCACGACCTATCGTGCCTTGCTGCGTGGCCTGGCCGCCATCGGCCAGAAGGTGTTGTTTCTGGAACGTGATGTTCCGTGGTACGCGGCGAATCGCGACCTGCCGGATCCGGATTTCTGTGAGTTGGGGTTGTATGGGTCGGTTGACGACCTGGGCAGGCGATTTGCGCCACGGATCGCCGGCGCCAGGGCCGTGATTGTCGGTTCCTACGTGCCGGATGGGATCGCGGTGCTGGACCTTGTCCTGCAGCAGGCACGGGGGCTGACGGCATTCTATGATATCGACACACCGATTACTTTGGCCGCCCTCGACAAAGGCGCCGAGGATTATATTGCGATCCGGCAGATCCCGCGGGTTGACCTGTACTGTTCGTTCACCGGAGGGCCGGTCCTGGACCGGCTGGCCGGAGCGTTCGGCGCGCGGCGGACGCGTGCGCTGTATTGCGCTGTCGACGAGACAAGGTGGTGCCCGGTAACCGCCTTCCCACGCTGGGACCTTGGCTATCTGGGTACCTACAGTCCCGATCGCCAGCCGGCGCTTGACCGGTTGCTGATGCAGCCCGCGCGCCGCCTGCCCGGGATGCGGTTCGTGGTCGCCGGACCGCAATATCCGGCCGGGATCGACTGGCCCGACAATGTCGAGCGGCTGGACCATGTCGCGCCGACCGATCATGCGGCATTCTATGCGGCACAGCGCTTCACGCTGAACGTTACACGCGCTGCGATGATCGAAGCGGGTTGGTCGCCCAGCGTCCGGCTGTTCGAGGCTGCCGCATGCGCAACGCCGATCATCAGCGACCGTTGGCCCGGGCTTGCCGACCTGCTGCCTGAGCACACGGCGATTCTGGTTGCCGATGAAACCGATGATGTGGCGGCGGCCTTAACCTCTGATCACCGACACGGACCGCCGCGCGATCGCCGATTGTGCCCGCAGGATCGTGCTTGCCAACCACACGGGAACCGCTCGTGCGCGTCAGTTGCTGCACGACCTAGCCGAAGCAGCGCCAGAGCGGACTGGGGTAGCTGGGCTGGCACACTGACGTATCAGCCGGCGACCCGCCGCCGCAGCCCGGCAGGACCCAGAGCCCGGAGAGACGCGCTGGCGATCCAGCCCAGCGGCGATCTTGTTCAACCAGTGTTGAGAGCAACCGCGGTGGCCACCGAGGAGTTGCTGGAATGCCCCGTCCGGGGAGCTGGCGCCCACGTCACAAAAGGTCAAGTCATGTTCTTGCACAAGTCCATCCTAATTCATGAAGTCCAGGTGAAGAATCCCGACCCGGTGTTTGCTGAGAAGTTACTTGAGCAGTATGGTGGAGCCACAGGCGAACTGTCGGCCGCACTGACCTATTTGACGCAGTCGTATCATACGGAAAACCCTGCCATCCGCGATATGCTGCAGGACATCGGGACCGAAGAACTTGGTCATCTGGAAGTCATCGCGTTGCTGATCGAGCAGCACACCAAGCGAGCCTCACAAAACCTGCAGGACAAGGCATTCCAAAGTACTTTGTTCGCCATTCGTGGCCCTGGCCCGCATCTTGTCGATTCGAAGGGACTGAGCTGGGATTCGCGCTATGTGAATGAAGGAGGCCACACGGTGCGTGATCTCCGCGCCAATATCGCGGCGGAGGCCGGCGCGCTGAATACGTACGAACAACTGATTGCCATGACTACAGATGATGGCACGCGGGAGGCCCTGACGCATCTCGCCACTCGCGAAGTATCCCATACTCACATGTTCATGGAAGCACTTCGGTCGATGAATGCGCTGGAAGAACCGCTGTTCGGAAACCTGAAGCCGGACAGCACGGTGAACCTGTACTTTAATCTGTCGTCCGGCCCTGGCGCGGAGGAGCGGGGTCCCTGGAACCGCGAGCCGACGTTCCAGTATGTAGCCGACCCGTTGCAGCACGAGATGCAGGAACACGGCGGACGGAGCACCGGATCAAACGAAATGGGGCCGACCGGGAAAGTGCCGAACACCAATGCGGCTTCCAATCGTTGAGGGCACCATGAACCTTCCGACGTTGCACCGGCGGACTGTTGTGGGAAGTGGCGCGCTATTTGCCGGCGCGTTGGCGCTCGCCGGCCGGCCAGCCCAGGCGAAGCCGGCATCCGTGCAAGCGAATCCAACTGCGATAAACGGGCCGCTGATGGGATGGCTTGTCATTTCACCGGATGGCAGAAGCCGCCTGACCATCTTCGAACTCGACGCGCAGTCGGTACCCGTGCGCCAAGTCCTGACGGCTACGGGCGGATCCGCGACCTCGGTGGCAAGTGCGATTCGCGCGGCCAACGACGCGGCATTGCGAACTGTCGCGTCGCTTGGGAACGTCTCCGCCGCCGATTGCAGTTTTGTTCACGGTGGGGTGCGCAACGCAAAAAGCGGGCAGACCGTGCCTTTTTCAATCTGGACCGACTTCGCGTAGAAGTTGTGGTGGCAAAGCCTTGGGTGCCTGGCCGAATGCAGGCACCCAAGGCTTACTGGTACCCACTTACTGGCTTTGCTTCAGTGTGAGCAGACGGATGCATCAATGGCGGTTTCCCACTCAACCCGGCGCCGTTGGCCAAGTCTTCGCGGCGTCGAGCGGGATGCCGGACTGTCGCCGCCGCCGGGCTTGTGGATCATCACACTCGGACGCAGGTCCATCTTCGCCATCAGGCAACCAAGCCATCGGAGCAAAAAGCGCGCACCCGCCTGATGATCTCCTCAACGGGCAGGCAGGCATCGGGGTGATCTGCCAGAATGGCCGCACGCGGCATGGACGGCGCGACCGCTTCGTCAGGGTCTTGGACAAGAGCTGTGCCACCATGTTCTGCGATAGCCCGTAAACCAACGGCTCCGTCGCCATCGCCACCACTCAACACGATGCCCATGACGCGCTGCCCCTGCGTCTGCGCGGCCGAAATAAACAAGGGATCGGCGGCAGGCCGCGTGTAGTGGACTTTCGGCCCCTGATCCAATCGGATGCGATCGGCCTCCAGAACTACATGATGATCGGGCGGTGCCACATAGATGTGGCCGGCCTCAATCAGAGCGCCGTCTTTGGCAAAGGTTACATTGTGTTGACCAGCGCGGCTCAGCAACAGCGGTAGCATGCTGGGATGCGGGCCGACATGCACAACGACGAAGACCGCAGCCTGGCAAGGCGCCGGCAGCGCCGCGATAATTCGCCGAACAGGATCAAGGCCACCGGCTGAAGCCGCAATGACAACAATGCTTACCATCGTGCCCCGCTAACGCCGCGGCATCCTGGCTTGTTCCCTTGTCAACTTGATCTTGTCCAGCCGTTGCTTGGAAGCCGCCGCGACAGCCCCGGCATTAGCTTGCTTTTGCGCAGCGGCAGCGTTGCAATATCTCGGCGAATTTTCCAGGCACTGGTGTTTCCCGACCTAAGACCCTACGTCCAAAGGCATCACTCACACCGTTTCGGCCCGTGAGTGCCTGAGAGAGGTCTGTGCTCCCGCCATACTCAAGCGGGAGCCATCATGGCCCAGCCCCCCCCCACAGGCGGTCCGGAACCGGCTGCTTGCTGCCCTGCCGCCGGAAAATCTGGCGCAGTTGCTTCCCAAGCTGCACCCCGTTTCCTTGCCTCTCAGGAAAGTGCTTCTCATTCCTCAGGAGCGTATCGAGGCGGTCACGTTCATCGAGAGCGGCTGGGCGTCGGTTGTCGCCCAGTTGAACGACGGCACGCAGGCAGAAGTTGGCCTTATCGGTCGCGAGGGCATGGTTGGCCTAGCTCTCATGGGCGGGGTCGAGACCGCTTTTGCGGAAACCTACATGCAGTCCGGCGGCTCAGGCTTGCAAATGAAAGCGTCGGCCTTCCAGCGCGAGGTGGAGGAAAATTCCGACCTGCGACGGCGGTTGTTCCGCTACAACGAGGCGATGCATGCGCAGACCGCGCAGACAGCCGCCTGCAATGGCCGCCACGAACTGGAACAGCGCCTGGCACGATGGCTGCTCATGGCGCACGATCGGATGGATGGTGACGAACTGTTGATTACCCAGGAGTTTTTGTCCCTGATGCTCTGCGTCTACCGGCCAAGCGTCACCGTAGTCGCGGGGGTTCTGCAGAGGGCGGGCATAATCCGCTATTCCAAAGGCAGTATCGCCATTCTTGACCGCGAAGCGCTGGAGGCGACGGCGTGCGATTGCTACAGAACAGTGCAAGACCGATTCGATTATCTGCTCGGTCAGGCTGGATAATCGTACGATACCAGACCGTCGAGAGCTCTGCATCGAGTCAGCATAATCGGCAGAGAGCGTTCACGCTCCGTCACGTGCTGGAGAGCATTTCGATGGCCAACTACCGATTATTTTTCTTCGGTCGCGATGATCACATTGTTAGGGCCAAGATCGTAGACTGCCCGAACGACGCTGATGCTATATCCGTCGCCCGCGCTGCGTGTGCCAAGCATCCGGCGGTCGAAGTGTGGGAGCTGGCTCGGAAGGTGGAGCGCGTTGAAGCCGATACCGCTGCCGGTAGTGCCGCGTTGTGAATAAAACAGCTTCTACAGATACGGAAGCCCGAAAATCCTTATCAAACGGTCCGTCGGAGAAAGCGGGGCGCGCTTATCTCGAATTGGAAGCCGGCGCTGATTTTGCTGCCAGAGCCGTTGTGCATGACGCCGTGGGGGAATGGCTCCTGAGGCTGGCGCAGGGCTACGCGTTGCGGGCATGACCTCCGCCGAATATGCTCGGAAGCTCGATGAACTGGACCGCCTGATCAACGACCCGAACGTGCCTATGCAGCCGGAGTTGATCTGGCGTCTGCTCGATGACGTGAAGTGGGAGCGACGGATTGACGTGGGCGGATCGCCTCCCGGCCTGCCGATCTCTCAGTCGGTGTCCTCCCACCGCACCCGGCTGACGCCATGTTGCGTCGCCAGATTACGCACCAGCTCCGCCGACCATTCCGGATAGGACCCTCGGTAGCGACCCATCAAAGTTAGATCAGATCGACTGGCCCCTGCTGCAACAGCGCGATTTTCGGCGCGACCCGGAGGACCCTGGCAAGCTTGAACGCTATCAAGCGGAGGCGCTTGTGCATCGGCAGATGCCAACGAGCGCCCTGATTGGCATCGCATGTAACAACGATAACGTGACGGTTGACATGGGGCGGATGGCGTCCGATCGCGGACTGAAACTCCAGACTGTCTCCCGAGCTGGATGGTACTTCTGATGATAATCTTCACGCAGGGCAATCTGCTTGACGCCGACACTGAAGCCTTCGTCAACACGGTCAATACCGTTGGCGTTATGGGTAAGGGAATTGCTCTCATGTTTAAGGAAGCTTTTCCCGAAAACTTCAAAACCTATGAAGCGGCATGCAAGTCGGGAGAAGTGCGAATCGGACATATGCTCGTCATTGAGCGTAAAGACCTGATTGGTCCGAAGTGGATTATCAACTTCCCTACTAAAAAGCATTGGCGTCACCCGTCTAAGCTCGAATGGATTATTGAAGGCTTGGATGATTTTAAGCGGATCGTCATGGAACGGGGTATAAAGTCCGTGGCGCTTCCTCCGCTCGGAAGCGGAAACGGAGGGTTAGCCTGGGAAGAAGTGCGTCCGATCATCGAGGCTGCACTTCAAACTTTGCCCGAAGTTGATTTTGTCGTTTACGAACCGACTAGCAGGTATCAAAACGTCGCCAAACGCGCAGGTGTCGAAAAGCTCACGCCAACCCGTGCGCTGGTCGCGGAGCTTGTCCGGCGATATTGGGTTTTAGGGATTGAATGCACGCTGCTAGAGCTTCAAAAGCTTTCCTACTTTCTCGAACGCAGCGTCCAATCTTTGGATATGGAAAACCCTCTTGATCTGCGCTTCGCAGCGAACAGATATGGCCCACATGCCACGAGGCTAACGCACCTTCTAAACGCGCTGGACGGCAGTTATTTGCACTGCGACAAGAGGCTAGCGGGCGCTCTCAGTGCGTATGGATCGATGATAAAGCAAATATGTTCTCCACTCATGTCGATCACTGGTATTGGGGGGGAAGTTTCGATTGGCCCCAGTTGTCAGGCAACGGTGAAAGAGGTTACGGCAAACAAAAATGCTCTGTTCCCAATAATAGCTGGAATGGAGGCATTTATCGGTGGTCAAGAGGCTCTGCGTCAGGCTGCCCTCGACAATCAAGAAAGGCCGCACGACCCAACTTGGAAGTACGATCAATGGAAGAAAGCCGGCGAAGATTTTAAGAAGGCGCAGGACCAGCAAGATGCCGGCGTCGCAACAATGATAGCGGCGGCAGATGCACTCACTAAGAGCACCGACAACCTTGAAGGGGGCAATGTGGCTTCTGATCCATCGATCGAACGAGGCTTGCCAGAACCTAGCCTTGGAAGCGCCTTTCGTTAATGGTCAAATCATGGAAGAGTTGCGATTACGCCCGCTATGTCCCCGGCGAAACAAATCGGAGGCGATCTATAGTTCAATCCAATGACCCATCCCATTGACAGTCTCGCCTTCGACTACGCCAAATGGAGAATCGATGCCTGTTCTTGGAAATGGGTTGCATACGACGCCAACCATTGGACCAACCGAATACCAATAGGTTCCTCCCATGCGGTAGCCGGCCCACAGGCCAGCTTCCGACCTGAAGGCTGCCGGCTGCGAAGAAATCTTCGCTGAGCAAGTCTCCGCAGTGGCCCAACGTGATCGGCTCAAAGAAGCCCTACGCTTCGTCCGCAAAGGCGACACCTTGGTGGTGACCCGTCCCGATCGACTTGCCAGGAGCACCACCGACCTGTTGCGGATCGTGGATGACCTCGATCGTCGCGGCGTCAGCCTGATCATGCTGAGCATGGGCGGCCAGACGATCGACACCCGGAGCCCGACGGGCAAGCTGATGATCACCATGCTGGGCGCGATCGCGGAGTTCGAGCGCGGTCTATTACTGGAGCGACAACGGGAGGGTGTGGCAAAGGCGAAGCTGGACGGGAAATACAAGGGCCGAAAGCCCACGGCACGTGCCAAGGCTGCTGAGGTGATAAAGCTGGAATCCGAGGGAGTGCAGCGCACCGAAATCGCCAGGCGCACCGGTATCGGCGTCGCGTCAGTTTACCGAGTATTGGCCGATGCCAAGAGGGCGATCGGTGATCGGGAGATGGCCGTGTGACCCAATCAGTCATCATCACACATTTGAGAGCAGATCCCAAGGCGATGCCCGCCGACCGGAAAGCTGCAAGATCATTCTGATGGGCTTGCTCTGAACACGATCCGGCGGTTCCGACCCCAAATTATGGTTTTGCGACGGGGGCGCCGGTGCCACCAAATCTCACAGCCGCTGTTGGTCTGTGGATGCCCTCGGTTTCGGAAGCTTGCGTGCCTGAACGACCGCAGGTGAGTCAGGAACAAAATAAAGCAGAGCACGCCGATGAATAACACCACGCCATGCGGGATGGCGAATACAGTTCCGCTCCTGCTGCCATCGTACCGAACCAAGTGAGGTGCGGCTGTGGCCAAAGCAACGGCGATCCCAGTGACGACAACGAGCGGCGGCATCCGACGCGCGCCGTAAAGGCTCCAGCAAACGGCATCGCCAAGATCGACCCGATGCCAAGACATAGGAGAAGCAATCCAAGCATACCATCGTTGATGCCGATCCGGGCCTTGGCGAACGGCACCAGCGGCGCCCAAGCCGCCATGCCCAACCCCGCGATGAAGAACACGATCCGGATCGAAATTTGCTGAAGTCGTGCCGAGGTCAAAGGCGTGGTGTCGGATATCATGGGCTTCCTATGAAATGGCCTGGGCCGCTCGTGCCTCGGAAAGCATCCTGATTCCCGCCCCCTCAGACGCGATATCCGCCGGACGATACACTCTGCGTCTGACCGCGCCCGTGCCGAGAATGCAAATCCACAAGCAATGCCAGCGTCCGCGCGTCCCGCTCTCTCGCATAGCCATAATCTGGCGCTGGCCACAGTGGCTCGCTGGGCGCCGTAGCCTCGACCAGCGCCATTGAAGACCTTGAACTGTGTCCGCGTCGTCGGCCGACCTCTGCAAGGTCCAATCGAGCCGCCGATTTCATTGCATAGCCGATAAGGCGGCATTGAGCGAGTTAACGGCGCGCTCGCGGTTCATGGTCAGCAGCGCCTGCTTCGCCGCCGAGAGTTGCTTGATCGATTCGTCCGTGATCGGATCAGACGTCCTATTCAACGCGACCGACCGATCCAACAGGCGAGTTTCGCCCTTGTCGATGAATTCGATCGCAGCGTGCAGCCTGCCGGCCGCAATCGCGGCTTGAGCCAGACGAACGTATTCGACGGGCGCTCGTTCATCATTATCGATAATGGCGGGTGCTGCTGGTGCGGGAGTAGTCGGTGCAGGTTCGCCTCGCGGCAGATTAGATACGCGGATGACCGGATGCTGTGACGATCGAGGTGGCGCTGGGCTCGAACTCGGGATATGCGATTCAGCGGCGCCTCCGGTACAGGCACAAGAGGTTTCGTTGCTGGTACACTCTTGGTTATACTCGCATTTGCAATATTTCTGACCGTCGAGCGAGGAACACGTGCCAGCAACGGCACGACAACTTTCAAACATCGTTATCAGCAGCACGATTGCGAACGCTCGGCGCATCGCCGGACTAATCTCCCGTGCTGGAAGTGGACCATGACGGTCCGCAATGACCCATTGAGTGCTGTGATCCTAAGATCAAAGCGGGAGCCCGAGGGCCTTCTTCATCGCCCGTAAATTCCCACGCAGATTGCGGGTGTAGCGGGTCGTGATCTCCTCGTCGGTCTGACCATCCGCCGGGGTCATGTGCATGATCAGCGTAATCCGGCAATGCTCGTCATCAAGTGGAACGACCGCCACGGTCGAGCGGTAATCGGCCATCTCGGGCCGATCCACCATCGCGTAGGTGTAGGAATATTGGGCCTGGACCACCAGCCGCTCCTTGACGATCCGATCCTCCGGCATGACCAGCGTACGAACCTTCCCGGACGGCGTATCCTCGACGGATTCGCTTTGCACCAAGACGGCCCATTTTCGTATGCCGCCGAAATCGCCGATTACGTTCCAAACGGCATCAGCGGGAAGATCGATGTCCTCAAAGGTGGATACGTCGGCCATCTTGGTCTCCTCGCTGCGTCGGAATCACTTGGATATCTTGGCGGGCATCCCGGCGGTGAGTTTGGGCCGATTTAAGCGATTGTCGCAAGGCAGCCGGCGTGATGCCGGAGGGGGCGCCGTTCCGCAAATGGTAAATCTTGAATTGGATCGAATAAAAGTGCGATTGTCGGATTGGAAACGATGTGAATCACTGACTCCAGTGGCGGCCAAGATCCTAGAGGAGCAGCTTGGCGCGATCGTGGACGGCGCGAGCCGGATGCGGACGATCGATCGCGCGAATGAGGCGATGCGGCCCAAGGTGGCCGTTGATACGGTGCTGTTCGCGATGCAAGGCGGCCGCCTCAAGTGCTACCTGCTGCGGCTGGTCGCGGGCGTGCTGGCGGGCAGGTGGGCCTTTCCCGGGGGCCTGGTACGGGTGGGAGAGACGCTGGAGGAGGCGGCGCGGCGCGAGCTGGAGGAGGCGACCGGGCTGCGCCACGTGTACCTCGAGCAACTCTTCAGCTTCGGCGATCCGTCGCGGGACCCGGGCGCGCATGTGGTATCTATCGGGTACATGGCACTGGTGAACTCGACGGGTCTGGTCAAAGGATCCGGCGCGACGCGGGAGGGTCCGGGGCGGAGCGGGTCGAACAAGTATGCGGACGGGGAATGGTTCGAGTTGGGGCGGCTGCCGGCGCTCGCGTATGACCACGAGTTGATAGCGGACCACGCCCTCCAGCGGCTGCGTTCGCGGCTGATATACACTGATATCGCGAGCAATTTATTGGCGCGGACGTTCACGATCAGCCAGCTCAGAGACATCTATCAGACGGTGCTCGAGCGGGGCGTCGATCGGCGCAACTTCGAGCGCAGGATGAAGGTCATGGGGTTGATCGAGCGGCTGCCGGAAAAGCGGCAGGGTGCGGGCCGGCCGGCGACGCTCTACACCTTCGTGCCGCGCGATGATTATGTGGTCGAGATGCTATAGTTGATGGCCAGGAATTACGGTCATGGCAAAAGGGTCGAATAGCCGCTGGCTAATCATTGCCGCAGCAATCGGATTGTTGCTGGCGCTGGGGATCGGGGCGTGGCAAATGCGCGCCTCTGCTGGAGCCGGAGCGGGGGACAATACCGGCGGCGCGAGCCTCACGCAGGATCCGAACTTGTATCAGGGTGATACGAAACAGGCCTATATGGTGGCGCGCGAACATCCGGAGTTGCTCGCGCAGCTCGACTGTTACTGCGGCTGCGAACAGCACGAGGGGCACAAGAACCTGCTCGATTGTTTCCGCACCAATCATGGGGCGGGCTGTGATATTTGCGTCGGTGAGGCGGTTACGGCGGGGCAGATGCTGAGCCAGGGCACGCCGGTGGACCAGATTCGCGAGGCCTTGCGCGCGCGCTATGGGCATGGGGGCTGATTTTGACCCACCTGGTGTCCGCCTATATCGAGAATTACACGTACGCGGGCTTGTTCGGCGTACTGCTGCTATGCGGACTGGGTCTGCCGCTGCCGGAGGATATCGCGCTGCTCGCAGGCGGCTTCCTGGTGCATCGGGGAATAACGCAGTTTCCGATGACGCTGATAGTGTCCTTCCTCGGGGTGATCGCGGGTGACAACTCGCTTTATTACATGGGACGGCGCTTCGGTACGGGATTGGTGTCGTACATCCAGATTGGACGGCCATCGTCGCAGGCGCAGTTCGATCGGCTCAAAAATTTCATGCATCGATACGGGAATCGAGCGATTTTCTATGCGCGCTTTCTGGCGGGCTTGCGGGCGCTGGTCTATTTGACGGCGGGTTCGCTCGGCGTCAGTCCCGGGAGGTTTGTCTTTTACGATTTGTTGGGGGCGCTAATCTCGGTGCCGATCGTGGTATCGATCGGTTATCTGTTCGGGGCGCAAATCGAGGCGCTGTCGCATTACCTGGGGGGTCTGGAGCATCTGGTGTTCTTCGTGGTGCTGGGAACACTGCTGGTGTATGCGACGCGCAGTCAGATTTTAGCGCGCGGCCGCAATGCGGACTCGGCGTGAGGGCTGACGATCGACCCCGGTTCAAGCGAAGCAGCCCGGATAGCGGGAGTGAGTCGAGTAGCGCAGAGGTATCGGCTTTTCGCGAAACTGAAACCTCAAGGTTTCGGCCTTGCCGTTCGAAAGATGCAGGCTGGGCCGTGTGCAAAGCTCGACATGATTGGCGCTCGCGATACTCGAATAATCGGGCCTGAGCTAATCGCCCGCAGCAGGAAACTATACAAGTCCCATGAGGATTGAGTTTCCCGCGCTGAACCTCAAGGCCAAGCTAATCGCGTTGATTGTGACGCTGCTGGCGTTGACGCTCGGCGCCGAAATGCTGGTGAGTCTCAAGGCCGAGGAGGTCATTGTCAAGACCACGCAGAACAAGGTCAAAGACCTTGCGAGCGTGATTCAAATCAGCGTGCAGGAGCTGACCTCGGTGGGGGCGACAGACCGCGACCGGCTGCAGAATTACGTGGAGCGGCTGCATACGCGGGGGCTGGAGGTCTCGATTGCGTCGAATCAGGATTTGATCATCAACAGTTCAAATCCGAAGCTGATCGGAGCGGCGCTCAACCCCGAGACCGTACGATCGCTGCTGGCGACCCGGGGCGGGACGTCGCGCGACCCGGTGGCGGTTCCAGCCTCGATGCTCGGGCTGGCCGATAATCAGAGTACGGTTTACTTCATCCCGGTCGAAGTCGAGGACCATCTGCTGGGCTATGTCGAGGTGGTGGCGAACTTCAGCGATTTCGATCAGCCGCTGCGCGACTACCGGTTGCGGCTGTTGTCGCTGGGAGTGGCGATTTTTGCGATAGGACTGGTGTTGGCGTATATCCTGGCGGAGCGCTATGTCGAGCCGATCCATGCGGTGGCTGATGCCGCGCAGAATATCGCCGCGCGCGGACTCGAGCCGGTGCCTGATGTACGCCGCCGCGACGAAATCGGGTTGCTGACGCGGAGCTTCAACGACATGGTCTCGCAGCTGCGCCGCGCGCGCGAACGCGAACAGGAACTGAATCAGCTCGAGCGGTTTACTGCGCTGGGGCAGTTGGCCGGCGCGCTCGCCCATGAGATCAAGAATCCGCTCAACTATATCAGCCTGGCGCTGGATCAGTTGCGCACCCGCTACGGACCGCAATTGACGCGCGGGCGCGAGGAATTCATGCGCCAGCTCGTGATCATGAAGGACGAGGTGCGCAGGCTGAACGAGATGGTGCAGACGTTCCTGCACTATGGGCAGCCGATCGAGATCCATCCGGCGCCGACGGACCTGCGCAGCCTCGTCGGCGGCGTGTTGGCGCTATCGGAATCGAAGATGAAAAGCCAATCGATCGAGGTGGCGGAGGAAGGCATGGAGGTGCCGGCGGTGCTGAATGTCGATGCGGAGAAAGTGCGCACCTGCTTCGTCAACGTGGTTGGCAATGCGACCCAGGCGATGCCGGACGGCGGTTGTCTGAGGATTCGGTTCGCGCAGGACGATGGGCATTTCGTGGTGCGGTTTTCGGACACCGGCAGGGGAATCGATCCGCAGGTGGTCGAACACGTCTTCGAGCCGTTCTTTACGACCAAGCGCGAGGGTATCGGGCTGGGACTGTTCTTTTCCAAGGCGATCGTCGAGAAGCATGGCGGGACGATCACAATCGGGCCGAGCGAGACCCCGCCCGGCACCACGGTAACATTTACGTTTCCGATCGGCGGAGTACAAAAACAGTGATGAGCCAGGCCTCGGTACTGGTGGTCGAAGACAACGACCTGGAAAGGCAGATAACCGCCGACACGCTGCGCGACGAGGGTTTCGCGGTCGAAGAGGCGCCGATCGGCAAGCGCGCGCTGGAGTTGCTCGCATTGTCGCGCTTCGACGTCGTCTTGACCGATCTGATGATGCCGGGGATGTCGGGGGAGGAACTGCTGGCGAAGGTCAAGCTGCAATATCCGGCGACGCAAGTGGTGGTGCTGACGGCGCACGGCACGATCGACAGCGCGGTGCAGGCGATGAAAAACGGCGCCTTCTACTATCTCACCAAGCCGACTGACCGCGAAGCGCTGGTGATGACGGTCGGCAAGGCGTCGGAGCTTTCAAACCTGCAGCAGGAGAATCAACTCCTGCGCACGCAGATGGAGGGCAAGCTCCAGATCGAGGGGATTATCGGCCAGGACCCGGCGATCCAGGAAGTGATCAAGATCGTACGCAAGGTGGCGCCGTCGAACACGACGGTCTTGATCCAGGGAGAAAGCGGGACGGGCAAGGAAGTGATCGCGCGCGGAATCCATCGGATGTCGCCGCGCGGGTCGCGGCAGTTCGTCGCGATCAACTGCTCGGCGATACCGGACAATCTGATCGAGAACGAACTCTTCGGGCACGAGCGCGGCGCCTTTACCGGGGCGACGGAGCGGAAAATCGGGCTCTTCGAGAGCGCCGACAAATCGACCTTGTTTCTGGACGAGATCGGCGACCTGGGTGCGGCGGTGCAGGCGAAGCTGCTGCGCGTACTGCAGGAGCGCGAAGTGCGGCGGGTGGGCGGCAACGAGTCGTTCAAGGTTGACGTGCGCCTGCTGGCGGCGACCAATCATAATCTGGCGGAGGAGGTCGCGGAGGAGCGCTTTCGCGAGGATCTCTATTATCGCGTGAATGTCGTAACGATCACGCTGCCGCCGTTACGTGATCGCAGGTCGGACATTCCGTTGCTGGCGAATCACACGCTGGCGCGCTTCAGCCATTTGGTGGAAGGGCGGGTCAAGGAAATCAACCGGGAGGCGATGGAGCGGCTAATCGATTACTCGTGGCCGGGCAATGTGCGGCAGCTCGAATCAGCTATCGAGCGGGCTATTCTGCTGTGCGAGGGCGATGCGATCACGCCGCGGGATTTGCCGCAGGAGGTATTGGCGCGCAAGAGCGCGGGGCGCATCGAGCGCGCGCGCGGGGGCGATCGCTTCGAGATACCGTCGGAGGGGATCAATTTCGAGCATCTTGAACGGGACATCATTCTGCAGTCGATGGAAAAGGCCGATTGGGTGATCGCGAAGGCGGCGAAGATGCTCGGCATGAGCTACCGGACGCTCCAGTATCGCCTGGATAAGTTCGGGATTAAGAAGCCGGACGGAAGAGGGGGATCAGTCTCTGAGAGCTGAATTCATCGGCGCCCTATCAAGCTGGTGGGCAAACTTCCTTCAACCGCTGTCGTTGACGGAAGAGTGACCCGGAAAGCATAGATGCGACGGGCCGACACAGAGCAGAAAGAGAGTATTAACGGCGTGCTGTTTCTGTTTTACTGGATGGAACGCATGCATAGGCTGTCCCCCCGGTCGGTTCCATAAATGGCAATGAAGTCAATAGATTGGGGGGCGAAGAGCGGCGGGGCGGGCAGTAAGCATGAATTTCGCCCGCTGATTATCGTCTGAAAGTAAGAAGTTTCGCCGTAGCTGTCGCCAAGCGCGCGGCCGGCGTTTTCAGGAGGATTGCATGGGCAAGACGTTCGCCGCTATCGCCGGTGGCGTGGGTTTGGGAATTCTGATCGCGTTCGCCAATGCGGGAGCATTTCCGTTTTGGGGATCGGACGACGCCAACGCGCAGAGCAAAGCGCAGGTATCGCAAGCGCCGGTTGACGAGCAGCATCAGCCCGCGCCCGCCAATGAGCCGGAACCCAACGAGAAGGTCGGGCCGCCGTCGTTCGCGCCCCTGGTCAAGCGCGTGATGCCGACGGTGGTGAACGTCGCGGTGGTGCAGGAGGTCAAGGCCACGGGCTTCGGGGCGCCAGACAGCGGAGACGAGAACGGCGGTGGCGGTGGCGACCCGGGAGATCAGGGTGGTGACCAGGGAGGTCCCGGAGCGGGTCCCGGAGCTGGTCCCGACAATGGACCGGGCGGCAATCCGTTTGGCCCTAACAGTCCATTTGGTGGTGGCGGCAATGGCGGAGATCCGTTCGAGCAGTTTCGTCATTTCTTCGGCCAGATGCCGCATCAATATAAGCAGCGCGGACTGGGGTCGGGCGTTATCGTTTCTCCTGACGGCTACATCCTTACCAACAACCACGTGGTCGGTCATGCTGATGAAATCCACGTGACACTGCTGGACAAGCGTGAGTTCACCGCCAAAGTCGTCGGCAAGGATCCCAAAACTGACCTGGCATTGATAAAAATCGACACCAATCAGCCTTTGCCGGCAGCCTCGCTGGGCGACTCCGACGTGACGGAAGTCGGCGACTGGGTAGTGGCGATTGGCAGTCCATTCGGCTTCAACCTGACGGTAACGTCGGGCATCGTGAGCGCGAAGGGCCGCGCGCTGGGCGGCAATTACGACAACTTTATTCAGACCGACGCCTCGATCAATCCGGGTAACTCCGGCGGCCCGTTGTTCAACACGAGCGGGCAGGTGATCGGAATCAATACCGCGATTTACAGCAGCACGGGCAGCAATGCCGGCATCGGCTTCGCGATACCGATCGATATCGCGAAAGACGTGATGCAGCAGCTCAAGGATCGCGGCCGCGTAGTTCGCGGATGGCTGGGCGTTGAGATCCAGGAAGTGACGCCGGCGCTGGCGCAGTCCTTCGGACTGGCGGCTCCGACGGGCGCATTGGTTGCGGGTGTGCAAAAGGATGGACCGGCGGCCAAGGCGAATATTCAGCGTGGCGATATCATCATTAAGTTCAATGGCGAAACCGTGCATGACGAGCATGAGCTGCCGGAGATGGTCGCTTCGACGGCTCTGAACAAAGCGGTGCCGGTGGAAGTAATTCGCGGCAACAAGCACATGACGCTGACGGCGACGATCAAGGAACTGAAGGACGAACAGGTCGCGAGCGCCAAGGGCGACGAGTCGCCGGGCACCAGTTGGGGCATGCAGGTACAGGACATGACGCCCGAAATCGCGCAGGAATTGCATACGCCGATGACCAAGGGAGTAGTGATCCGCAACGTGCGGCCGGACTCGTCGGCGGCGGAGGCTGGGCTTCAGCCGGGCGACCTGGTGCTGGAAATCGATCATAAGAAGGTCGATTCCGCCGACGATTTCGCCGAGATGGCCAAGGCGGCGCAGAAAGACAAGAAGTCGGCGCTGCTGTTGGTTCAGCGCGGCAGTTCGACGCTATACACGGTGATTAACCCGGAAGGCTGATCGCATCCTCCGGCTGTTGCCAGAACCTTGAAGGCAAGGCCAGAAGCTAAAGACCAAAGATAGAGGCGGACGGTGGCGTGAAAGAGCCACCGTCCGCGTCGCTTTAAAAGCGTCGCGCGGTAGCCGCAGGAATCCGCGCTCGGGGTGTAATCTCCCCGGATTGCCAGAGTCCCAGAGATTTCGCGAGGATCCAGTGACGGTGTTCGCCTCGAGAGCGACCAGTGGTACATAGTGCATGATGACCCGGAAACGCACACCCGCTAACACTGGCAAGCCACGACCGCCGCTGCGCCGGATAGGAGGCCGTGGGCGGCCTTCACTGCGAAGTGGAAATCGAAGCGTCGGGGGCCGTTCGAAGCGGATGATATTGATGGTGATTCTGCTGTTGATCGCAAGCCTGCTGATGAAGCGTGTTGGCGGACCTGTCCACGCGCCGGGTCGCGCACCGCTGTCCGGCGGCATGCACGGCTGAGCCGGTTGTAAGCATCTGAGGGGAGATCGCTACGCGATCGGCACGAGGGGAACCGCGGAGCGGTTGTGGGAGCGAAACCCATCGTTCGCGGACTGGATTACTCCAGGACGAATGATCAAGGCACGCCTGCAAAGCCGACCAGCAATCGAAGCGCGATTCTTAGGGCTGAAAGCGCGCCCGGCACCGCCTTATAGCGAAGCCACGCGCGGCAGCAGCGCGGAATCGATAATTCAATCCCGTCTGGACCAAGCGTGAGACGCGATGTACGAAATCGAATACAAAGCTAAGTGTCTGACTCCGGCGGCCGCAGTCGAACTTATTCCATCGCGTGGGACGCTTTCGATGGGAATGGCGATAAGCGAGCCGCCGGCGTTGCTGAAGGCGTTGGAGAATCGGGTTGCAGGAGGATCTATCGAGGAGCTTCGCGTGTATTACTCCCATTCGGTAGCGGCCGCAGCGAGCACGATTCTCAAGTACGAGTATATGAACGTGATCAAGCCACACCCGTTCTTTCCGACCGTGATAGAGCGGAGATTGTTCGAACGTGGCAGACAGGACAATCGACAGGTCATCTTCTACATGCCCGGGAACTTCAGCGCGATGCCACGAACCTTGGCGGGGATCGGGATTGACGCATTTGTGGTGATGGTAGCTCCGATGGATAAAGCGGGCTTCTTCAGTTGCGGTACCAACGGCGATTACACGATTCCAACTGCGCGAGCGGCGAAGAACCTCCTAGTCGAAGTGAATCCGCAAATGCCTCGAGTATTTGGTGATTCCGCGATTCATATCTCGGAAGTCGATGCGATCGTGGAGAACGAAAGTCCACTCTTCACTGTTCCCTTTAGACCGGCAACGGAACGCGACCAGACCATCGGGGAATCAATCGTCAAGATAGTGCCGAATGGGGCGACGCTTCAAATCGGAATTGGCGGAGTGCCGAACGCCGTATGCGGGGCGCTAACCGATCATAAGGATTTGGGAATCCATACCGAATTGATGATGCCATCGCTCGTCGCGCTGATTCAATCGGGCGCGGTTAGCAACGGACTAAAGAATATTAACCGGCATAAGAACGTATTCACCTTGGCGGCGGGCGACGCCGAGTTCTATAAGTTCCTGGACAATAATTCGAGCATGGAACTTTACCCGGTGGATTACGTTAATGACCCTTATGTGATCGGACGCAACGACCGCGTCGTATCCATTAGCGCATTCCTGGAAATCGGGCTGGACGGCGCGGTCAATTCAGAAGTCGTTGAGGGAAGGCAATACAGTGCACCAGGGGGCCAACTGGACTTTGTTCGCGGGGCGCAGTTGTCCAAAGGCGGAAAGTCAATCTTGGCGGCTTACTCCACGGCGGCGAAAGGAGCTATCTCCCGCATAGTTCCAAAAATAAAGGGGCCGACAACCGATCCACGAGCCGATACCCAATACATCGTGACCGAGTATGGCGTAGCCGACATGATCGGCAAATCAACTGGTGAAAGGGCCGAGGCTCTGATAGCCATAGCACATCCTGAATTCCGGGATGAACTGCGGCAGGGCGCTCGGGAGCAGGGTTATTTGTAGCGACCTGGTGGCGCCCGCGCACGGATGTTCAGACATCGGTAGATCAGTTGCGCGATATGAGGAAATAATTATGTCCGTTGGGGACGACAAGGATCGCTACGGAGATAAGCTGCGCCGAGTCGGGATTGCGCGTGAGAACCAGTGGGCAGCTGAGAGAGATCGCACGCTGCTCGACAAGATTCGCAGAAAATCTGATGAACGAACCAAAATAGAAAAATCGCGCGCAAAAAAAGAGAAGGTATTCGCTCACCTGCTCTGCCCGATCGACTTCGAAGAATGCTCGCTGAAAGCGTTGGAATTCGCAGGACGGTTGGCTGCTCAAAATGACGCAACGCTATGTTTAATCCATGTCTGCGCAGTAGTTTTCGTCCCGCTGGGCGGGATCGTTACTGATCGAGTGAAGGCGGAACAGTCGGCCAAACGGAGGCTCAAGAAAGTCGCTGGCCGACACCTCCCCGACGTTCCCTGTGATATCCTGATTACAACGGGTGATGCCGCTGAAAGTATAATCGCGGTTCAATCAGGGCTGCATATCGATCTGATCGTAATGGGTACGCATGGGCGATCAACCGTGCCGCGTCTATTACTCGGAAGCGTTGCCGAACGGGTAGTCAGGGAAGCTGCCTGTCCAGTTCTTACTATCCGGCATCAGTAGATTCCTGAAGGATGAGTCGTTTTCTAGGTGAAGCACTGCTCGCGATAGTTGAATTCAGGAGGCGCCGATGTCATTTCCATTCAGGAGAATCCTGAGCCCAGTAGATTTCGACGACAACTCGCTAGCTGCACTTGGAGTTGCCGCACAGATTGCGCGCGAGAACGATGGAACCGTGCTGCTGTTTCACGTCGTTCCGATGATTATCGCGCCGGCCGCAATGCCGGTCTATGTTGACATCTACACCAGCCAGGAAGCGGCCGCGAAGGAAAAGCTTCGCCTGATAGCGGCCAAGCAACTTCAAGGAATCAAATACGAGTTGCTAACCCAGATGGGTGAGCCTGCGAGTGCCATTATCAGGACCGCCAAACGTTCCGCGGCCGACGTAATCGTCATGGCCTCACACGGCCGGCGAGGATTTTCCCGTGTCATGCTTGGCAGCGTCGCAGAGATGGTTCTGCGCGAAGCGTCGTGTCCGGTGCTTTGCGTCCGTCGTGGGGAACCCGACAAAAACCAGGTGGCGCGGTGGATGAGTTCCAACCCGGTAGTCGCGATTCCCGACGAGAAACTCTCAATGATAGCGTCGCGCATGCACGAGGGCGGCTTTCGCTGCGCGCCAGTTGTCGAAGACGGACGTTCGGTGGGCATCATCACGGACCGTGACCTCCGGGCAAATATGGGCCGTTTGGACGAGGTCCAGGCCAAATATGCAATGACTGGAAATCCAGTAACTGTTGAGCCATCCACGCCGCTACACGAAGCAGCACGCATTATCCTGGAGCGAAAAATCGACGCGCTGCCGGTATTGGAAGAAGGTCGGCTGGTGGGTGTGATGACGACCACCGATATCGTCAGGGCATTCCTCGATCAGGATTGAGGGACACCGCTCGGCAATAATAGAACTCTCGACACCCGTGGGATATCCCACGAGATAGGCGCTCAAGTATTACTGAAACGACGCGGCCATCGGTCGTCGATAACCCTGCGCCTGAGTGAGTGTCCAGGTTATTGCGGCGCCTGCACTTCAGCGGATTTCATCAGCGCCAAATCAGGAGCCACTGTGCCCCAGGGCTGCGCAACCACCGCTGAAATCGAATTCTGGGGCGAGCCGTTGATGAAGCGATCGGTCCATACCACGTAGATAAAGCTTTTATGCGGGGCGTCCCAAAACCGGCTGACATGCAATCGCTTGAACAGCACGGAGCGTTGTTCGGTGAAAACGTCCTCGCCATTCTCGAAGGCTTCCCTGACCTTGATCGGTCCAGTCTGCCGTACGGCAACCGAGGCGTCGGACGTATCTTCCGCGAGTCCGAGAGCACCTTTGATTCCACCTTTCTGTGACTTGCTGATGAAAACGGTGATACCGTCGATTTTCGGATCGTCGTAGGATTCGATAACGATTTTATGATCCGGCCCGATGAGTTTGAACTCCGTGTTGACCGAGCCGACGGTGTGCGGTTTCGGCCCACATGATGTCAGGGCACCGGCAGCTACTGCGATCATCAGCAACGCGACGACCCTGGAGCTCCAATTCATCTCCGAATCTTGTGGCATATCTCTACTCGGGCCTTCGTCATGCTAGCTATTAGCGATCTCGACCCAGGTTGGAGCATGATCGCTTGCCTTTTCCCGGCCGCGAACCTCGCGATCGACGCCGGCACCTATGAGCCGCGGAAGGATCGATGGGCTGAGCAGCAGATGATCGATGCGCAGTCCGGCATCTCGCGCAAAAGCATCGCGGAAGTAATCCCAGAAGGTGTTGATGCGTTCGCCGGGATGCAGCGTGCGCAATGCGTCGGTCCAGCCGCTAGCGACGAGTTGGGCGAAAGCGTTTCGCACTTCGGGCCGGAAGAGCGCATCATTCAACCAGCGCTCGGGCTTATAGACGTTGAGATCAGTTGGAATAATATTATAGTCGCCCGCTAGAACGACTGGCGCCTGACTAGCCAGCAGGTCTTCCGCATGTTTCATGAAACGCTCCAACCAGCGCAGTTTGTAATCAAACTTAGGGCCAGGAGCGGGATTGCCGTTGGGCAAGTAAAGGCAACCCACCACTACGCCGCCGATTAAAGCCTCGATGTAACGACTGTGAAGGTCGTCCGGATCGCCGGGCAGGCCACGGCGACTCTCGGCCGGTTCCTGCCCGCGGGCGAGAATGGCCACGCCATTCCAGCTCTTCTGCCCATGCCAGATTACGCCGTAACCCGCCTCGCGAATCGCAGGTTCTGGAAATTTCTCCTGCGGCGCCTTCAATTCTTGAAGGCATGCGACATCCGGTTTGGATTCGGCGAGCCAGCGCAGGAGCGCCGACAGCCGAGCTTTGATCCCGTTAACGTTGAAGGTTGCTATCTTCAATAAGTGTTCCCGCTCAGGGTGATGACGCCTGTGAAGGCGGCGGCGCAGATGACTGGCTCGCTACTGCATTATTTGATTCAGCCCACTCGCGGTGCTGTAGCGCGTGACGTCGTTGTACTCTTTCGGCGCGAGCTCATTTACATAAAATGGATTAGATAATCCGGGATCGCTAAACATACTCGAGTGCTTATTCTGCACGTCCCAGATTGCTTCCACCGCGGCTCCGCTAGAAGTCACTGGCCCCACCCCGGGAACCTCCAACGTCTTAAGAAAGAATCCGGCAAATTTCCAATAGTTCATCTGCATGTCGTACAGGTCGAGCCATAAGGTGGCGCTCGATGCCTTATCGACGTACATGACACGTTTGCCATAGCAATAGCCATTTGCTTGCGAAGGTATTTTGCTGGCGCTGATGATATAGACGTCACGCATCTGCCATTTGCCCCACGACGGCTTCGGCCACCCCAATGGCATGTAGTAGCCGTCAGGATATGGCGTCGTGGGGAAATCCGCGTCCACCAAGGCCAGGATTTTCTTCGCGCCGATGAAATCCACATTCATCTGGGTGAGATTTGCGTTGAAGCCATAACGGTATTCATCAGAGGTGAAATCCGTCCCGGAATATTGCGAGCAGCGCGCAGTCGAGGATACTCGTTGAGCGCGCCGCAACGATGGGATGAACGCATAAATGTCCTGGGGCTTGCTCAGATCGAGATACGATATGACCACGCTCGCATTGTACCTTTCGTTCTCTGGTTCGAGAGTCATGAACCACTCAGTGTAGAACTTGTCTTCGCCACCAGGAATCACAGTTGGAATGCCGGGGTCGGTGTTGAAGCTCAACTGTCGCCCAACAAATTCGTTGGCGCCGCAGTTGATACTCCCCATGCTGTTCTGACCGCATGAAATTCCGTGAGGATCAACGATCAGGTGTGGAATGTATCGGTACCAGACGTCGGCAAGGATTTTCCAACCTTTATGCGGCTCCTCCGGAGCGGGGAATGGTGCGCCGCCGTGGTAGTCTTTCAGATTAAGACCACCTGAAGGTAATTCGACGATACTCACTTGTCCCGCGTATTTCTCGGTTGCCGCAACGTAATTAGCGGGCAGTGGATGGATAATGGTTGGGCCGATATCAAGCTCAACGTCCCCCGGCATTTTCCAGTAGTACTGACCCTGAAAGAGAGAGGCCATTCCATCTGGCATAAGAGACTTGTAGGTTTCCCAGTTCTGCATCGTGATCTTGTTATCCGGCGGGACAGGGTCTTGTAGCGGGCCGCTGGCCGAATTTCCTGAAGTAATATTGGTCTGGACGATGCTGGTGGATCCCGGCGTGGAGAGCGCTCCGGAAGCATCGCTTTGTGCATAAACTGAGACTGAAGATAGGGTAACGGCAATAAAACCGATGAGAGGTGCAACCAAGTTCATGGGCAAAAATAACCTTTCATGACCGGCTGATTTCTGTGACTGCTCAGTCGATCGATTCAGCAAGACTCGCGTGGACCTCGCGCATAACGGCAGGACCGAACGCGTGTATCGTTTATACAATCCGCCAGACCATAAAACGAGCGGAGTTTCCGCCGCCAATTTGCGCTCATGCCACACGCGTGAGTTTCGGGTAATCGCACAAGCGATGGTACGGATTCACGAGCCCACATTCTAATACGGATAATTGCCGATCTCGCAATTCGGCGGGCGCCTTGATTTCTGGCCTCAGCGGATCTCGGGAAGTGAAGTCTTCAGCAGCGAGCGAATTCAGTTTCGTCCGCCAGAGCGTGCCCTCAACTTCGCTAACGATGATCATTCGGGGTGCCTGGGATGGCGAGCTGCTAGCGGCACGGTAACGCTCTTGCTTGAGGGACGACGATCTATTGGAAGCGCATCGCTTATTTCTCAAGTATCACATTAGATTCTCAAAATGGAGGCCGGGTGCTGCCATCACCAGGGTGGGAGTTGAACTGACGGGCTGCGCCTCCTCGAATTGATCGACGTTCCAGGTGGAGCACCCGCGGGATCAAAATACATGGCAAACTTCCAGTTCGCCTCTCGGACACATCGAATATGTGCCGCTCCCTGTACCGGCTCCGGTAAAAACAATCCGTCATCATAAGTAAACAGGATGCGGTCCTGGACCGAGCCGCACGGATTGTAGACGACCTCGTATCCGGCGGCCCCGAAGATCGTTGCGAAATTCGGCAGCGCAGGATTCAGCGTGGCTGGGGTGAGCGTCGCGCGATTCACGGGAGCATAGGTGCTGGTGAGAAATGAGCTGCGACTCGGCGAACACTGGCAGGCGTTGGCAAAGGCAGATTTGAAATCGATCCCATGCGCGCGCAGGCGACCCAGTGAGGGCAGATTGGCGTCAGCCCATCCGGGTGGCCAATCGCGAGCCGCGCGCTGCTCATCCGTCATCAGAATCAAGATGTTAGGCTTATCGAGCATCGGTACGCTTGGCGAAATCAGATCCCTGATCCCACCGTATCCCGCGCCAGGCAGCATTGCGCCCAATCCACCGAGCCCCGCAAGTTTGAGAAACTTTCGTCGATTCATGATGCTACATAGCCAAGAATCCAAAGTCCCTTCAGCTAGAGCATGAATTCAGTCCCGGTCCGATACAACTTGTGCGTGGGTATTTTTATGCAGAGATGAGTTCAAGATTCTGTTTCTTCGCCGCCCCAATTGCGCCAAGCGAAATGGTGGAATCAAAGGTCGCCAGGCGTCCCTGATTCGATATGGCCAAAGCGAGCAGGTAGGTATCGTTGCGTTGACGATGGCCTTGGACGTGCTTCCAGCGAAAGCGCCCGCGCTCACGCTCTGGTAGCGACAATTTTTAACGCGGACGCTCGGCTGGGGTCGGCGTCGAGGTTGCATCAAATCAGGCCAACGAAGTCATCCTCGATTTGAAAGATTTGCAGCCGGGACTCGCGCTATCCATTCCGCCACTGCGAGTGCCGGGTAATGGAAGGTCTGAGTTGCGTCATATTCAGCTCGAGGCCGAAAGAGATCTCTATGTCCTTCGCGCTCCGATACCAGACGGGCAGCCGAGCACCGCCACCTGGTCGATGGAATGCTTGTACTGGAAGCAGGGGAGGGCAAGACCGAGCAACCCAGACGCTTCGCGCTCGACGTGATACCCGAGCTCCGCGAGACCATCGAGGCCCAACTTGAAGCCACGCGCGCGCTTGAGGTCGGATCCGGACGAATCATCAATCTGCTTTTTCATCACGACGGCCGGCCGATCGTCGATTACCTGCCCGCATGGCGCAAAGCCTGTGCGGCAGCCGGACTGGCTGGGCGTATCCCCCACGATTTCAGAAGGAGCGCCGCGAAGGACCTAACCGCCGCCGGCGTTGATCCCTTCACCGTCATGCAGGCTGGTCAGACCTAGGGATGCTGCGCCGCTACAACATCGTCGATGAGCGGGCCCTCAAGCACGGTGTCGAAAAGCTCAAGACGCTTATAGATTCACAGCAGTCGGCGCCATCGAAGGTGGCGTACATCCGGAACTGATTTCGAAATCGGGCACGGTTCGGGCACGGTGAACAGGTCCGGACGGATCGTGCTTTGAAAAAAGCGACTCGTTATAAGGCTTTTTCCTGTGCCCCGGCCGGGAATCGAACGCGGACTGAAGATACGGACAAAGCAAAACCAAATCCACCAAAAGAAACCCGATGATTTCGGGCTCTTCGGCCCGTCGGCTTTGCCGCAGTTTGGCTGCTTTCGCCTCGTTTTTCGGCCAAGTCTGCCCAAGTTCTGCCCAAAGATTTTGAAGCTGCTGATCTCGTACAGATACATGCGTGACACCGTGATGCGTGACACCGTGATAGGTGGAGGCGATGCGAATCGGAAGCACGGTGGCGCGAGGATGGGTGCGGGGCTGGGCGGAGCGACTTCGAGTTATCGGGGACGGCGCGGCGGCGGCGGAAGTGGCTGGATTATTACCGGGCGTGCGACGGTAATGCCCGACTGACCTGCCGCCATTTCGACATCAGCGCGCAGACCTTCTATCGCTGGTTGCGCCGTTACAGTGCACGGGAGTTGAGCACGCTGGAGAGCCGTTCCGCGGCGGCTGAGGCAACCGAGCTGGAGCGCGGCACTGGAGCGGGCGGTGCTTATCGAGCCATGCGTAAATAATAGAAACATGTGGCTTCTGAAACGACTGAAGGAAGGCGCTTTGCAAGAGGCACGATCCTTCTATTACTTCTGCACGCGTCAATAAGTTGCACCGCCGGTACCCGCGCTGCGGCAAGGACAAGCTGGCGGTCCTGCTGCGGGGCGAAGGCCGCACCGTCTCGGTCTCGATGGTGTGGAGCTACCCCGTTTCGATCAAGGGTGTTGGGCTTGCGGTTAAAGTTTCTGTTTGCTGAATCCTTTCGTAGTTGATCGGTGAAAGATTGGGGCGGCGAGCGAAGTGTCTGCCAATGCGCGCGGAAAAAGGGTCTTTCCCGGCTTTGCGTGGGCGTGCGACCCTCGAAGGGCTCGGTCGGCGATTGCTTCGATAACGCGGGGCGCCGGACGCGACCCGGCCTCTCCCGGTGCCGCTGGTAGTACCGTGGGTCAAAACCGGCTAAACCCTTGCTGGGGAAGGCCGTTGGGTCTACACACCGAATTGGAATCGGAGAGTAAAACGGAAATTCCGGCTGACAGGAGCATTCGATGGCGAAAACATCCGGACCGAATCCGATCGGGATCGTACTTCCCGGTTCTACGCCGTTCGCCCCGCCTCCCCTCTTGAAAGAGGGGATAGCGCGTATTCCCTCGCCGATCAGACAGCAATGGGCGCCGGCCTGGTTTTACAGTGCGCTCAACTGGCTCGGAAAGCCCTATTTCGATGCGAGCAATGTTGCGCAGCGATTCAATCTCTATCTTGCAGGATCGAACGTCGATCCCTACGCGCGCCTCGGATCGACGCGCCTCTTCCTGATCTATTTCGAAGGCGACGCCTTCCGCCTCTCGATCGCCGCAGACGCGAACTCCGCCGCCTCTGTCTCGGCCGGCAAGCCCTATCCGAACACCGACGCAGGCATCCGGGAGATGTATCTCGATCTCGCGGCGAGCCCGGTCTTCCCGTCGGTCACGCACTGCTACGTTCCGGCCACGCTCGGCCCGGATCTCGAACCCCTACGGGAACGAATTCGCGGCCACGGTTCTCCCCGATTCCTTCGGGAGTGGCTACGACCCAGCGACGGGCCTCAGGGTCGTCGTTCAGGGCTCCGCGGTCTCACAAATCGTTCCGCTCGCAGACTTCCTCAATACCCACAACGAGCAGATCTACAACGACGGGCCGGCCATCGTCCCGTTCGTCTCGGCACTCGTCTATGACGTGACACAATACAACACGCTCGGGGCGACGACCTTCAATCTTCCGGTCTTCTATACGCCTGATCAGATTTCACCAGGGACGTTCTACGTCAACAGGCAGGGAGCGACGGGAACCTCGGCGGGCAGCAGCTTCGACTACGGCCAGACCGCGCTCTTCCCGGGGGGGCCGGGCTACAACGACGCGGCCGCAACGGCGCTCACACTGCAAACAACCGCGACGGTCGTCTGGGGTGGCCAGACCTTCACGACCTACAGTTTCGCCACGGCCACGGTCGTCACAATCACGACTCTCGCTCCCAAGGTCGAGACCGGCGTCATGTCGCTGACCTACGCGTCACCGTCGCCGCTCAGCATATTCTCCCAGCAGCGAATCGTCGGGTTCTATCGCGACGCAAGCTGGGCCACCTCGCTTGGCGTGCCGATCTACGACTTCGGTAAGGCGAATGCGGCTTTCACGGCCACCGTCGAAACTCTTGCCGCGCCTTCCATCGTTTACGACCCCACCCATCCCTTCCTCAACGGCGGATCGCTGCAGAGCGTCCTCCGCAAGCTTGCCCAGGCGCCCTACCTTTATTCGGCGGACCGCCTCCTCTCCATCCTCGACACGGCGATCGCCGGCAAGGAGACGCAAAGCGGCGCGGGCCTAAGCGTCATGGCCGCCGCGCTCGAGTTCGACATGAGTTCAACGCCGGCGGCGCCGGTGGTCGATAAACTGGCAGTGCCGGTGCTGGCAACCGTGACGACCACGCCGCCGCGCATCGTCCTTCCCAGGCAGGGAGAGGGAATCGTTGCAGGTGGCGCAGTCGCCGAGGCGCCGGCGACTCGGGCGCCGGCCGCACCCGCATCGGAGGTGCCCGCAGCAGGCGTGGTGACGGGCGCCGCAGCGTCCACCGACAGCAGGTCGATTGTTCGCACGGTGACTGGCGCGAACCTCCAGCAACTCATCGGTTCGGCGGCCAACGCTCCCATTCAAATCCAGCAGGGGCCCGTTACGGCGCAGGTCGGGCTCGGCGCGTTCATCCCCCGCGAAGCGCTCGCCGGGACCGGTATCAACAGCATCGAGATCGGGACGCGCTTTCCCGAACAATCGCTCGGATCGGGGGTGGTTTTCCAATCCGCAGCCGCGGGCACGGTCCTCAACCTCATGGACCGTCACAGCGACACGCCCGCCCTGGCCCCGGTCGTGCTCGCGCTCGCGAGTGCGGGGTTCACCTTCAAGGCGGGGGTCTCCTACGTTTTGTCCCTGACCGGGACGACGCTGAGCGTCCGTGGATCCGATGGCTCGTCGGGCTCCAGCCAACCCACCCTGTCCGGCCCGCCCGATCCGCAGCACGCCTTCGTCGGCGCTCTCGTCTACAGCGCCAGCGCGACCTCGGTCCGCCTTTATCCGAAGCTTGCTATCACGTTCCCGGCTCCTCCTGTCGGCACGGAGGGCGTCCTGCAGGGCTCAACCTACAGCGTCCGTCTCACCATCGGCGAGGCGAACAGCCAGTACAACGTCGTCGATGCAACCGGGACGGTGCTTGCCTCGCACGTCACCATCGCCAACCCGAAGCCAACCGACGGCTCCAATCCGCAGTCGGGGGACATCTATTTCGGCAGCTTCATCGGCGGGGCGAGCGCAGTCACCGTCTGGTCGCTGCCGGTATTCCTCGCCGTTTCACCGGCGCTACTCACGGGCGCGTCCTTCAATGGCACGATGACGCTCGATGCCGCGACGAGCGGCGTTCCCTCCTATCAGCTCGAGATCACCGACAGCTCGCTCTTCGTCTATTCCAACATCGACGTGGACACGAACGCCATCGGTTCCGTCAGCGCAAAGAACGTCTTCCTTGCGAGCGCCGTCATCAATTCGTCGCCCGACGACCAGACCTCGAAGGCCTTCGCACCCTCAAAGCTTGTCATGGGCCTCGTTCGCCAGGCGCAGATGGGGACGGTGCTGAAATACGTGTTCGTTCCGGAAGACGATAGCGTCGTCATCGGCGGCAGGCGCTACATGCTGAGCATAATCAAGCTCGGCGATCTTAATCTCGATCCGAATGCGCTTTCCTACCCGCCGGTGTTCTGGCCATCGAAGCAGTATTGGCAGTTCGCCAACCGGCACAACCCCTACCTAGATGTTGGGTACACGGGTGCGACCCAGCACGACCGGGTAAGTCAGGCCGAGGCCGACACGGCCCGCATCGGCCTTGCCACGGCTGCGGCCCAGGAGCCGATGCAGCTCTATCTCGATACGCGCGCGGACGGAATGATCATCTGGCCGATCTTCGGGTTCCCCTTCGCGAGCTCGACGGAGAGCGTGGATGTCGGGCAGTTGAAGGCGATCACGAGCACGATCCTCACGATTCTCGCGACCCAATTCCCGGCAGGCAACGCTCCCACCGTGACCGGGCCGCTGACCGCGGAGCATATTACCGTGCCGGCGGCTCTCGCGCTGAACAACCCTTACACGGCCGATGTCGCGACGAGCGCCAACACCAAACCTTCCGCCAACACCTCCGTATCACCGCAGGTGAGCGAGCCCACTCTCGCGGGCCTGATGGTGACCAATCTCAGTCCCGGCTTGGTCGCCAACACTTCGATCCAAGGCTCGGCGGCGCAACAAAGCGTCGCACGGCTAAAGAGCCAGCAGGCAGCGGCGGATCTCGCGGTGGCGAAGAGCCTTGCGCCGCAGGTGATGGTTACTCAGGCCACAACTGTGACCGGCTCGACCGTCACCGGGGCCGAGACTGCGATCTCGGCGCAGCGCCGATACCAGTCCATCTATGGCTTCTCGGTCTACAATCCTGGAACGGGCGAAGCCTACATCGTCGAGGTGGTCGGAACCGATCTCACCGTCCCGGATCAGCTCCCCAATCCTACCCGGAACGCGACCTACGATCCGTTCTACGTCCGCGTCGTCTTCCTCGACACACTGACCTGCTACAACATGTCGATCATCGTGCCGTCGCTTGCGTACGATCAATTTAACTATCTCGGGCAGCAAGGAATCACCTATAACAACGTTCTGGCCAAGACCGACGAGCTCAAGATCGGCTATCTCTACTCGCTTTACGACGCGACCAACAACTTCGACTCCCCGATGTTTAGGCCGTATCCGCCAGGGACGGAAATTTCAGACAACCCATCCGAGAGATATCTCTTCACCAATATCCCGTACGCCACGCCGGCGACTGCGAGCTTTAGCCCGCTCAGCCTGTTCGCACGGTTTGCCGGTTCGTCCCAGGAGGCGACGAACCCCGGCTTTGTGCTGGCGGAAGCGAGGAAGGCCCCGTCATTCGATGCCTCCCTCCTGATGTACGTCGCGCCCGAGACCCCGCCTGCGTATTTCATCTGCCGACGCCAGAACTGGAACGCCGACTGCCATCTGATGCAGGCGACCCATCCCGCCGGCAAGTCCCGCTATCTCGCCTTCGGCGGAGGAGACCTGGTGCCGATGCGGCTCGATGCCGGTGTCTCGGTTGACAAGCGCCTGCCGGATCATATGTTCAAGCTCACCTACACCTTCGCCGACCAGAATTACGATTCGGCGAAGACGATCACGGTCGCCAACCGGCCGTACTTCGTCGGCGTTACCACTACGGGCAACGTCGCGCAGTACATGAGCTTTTCGATCGACGCGACGGCCGGGACGGCCGATCTCCAGATCACCTCGAACAAGCAGTTGCACTTTCCACCCGAGTGCTACGTGGTCGGCCAGGCCAGCACGACGCTGATCTCGGTTGCGGGCATCGACCCGATTCTTCTCGACACCGGGTACTTCATGAACCTCGACAGCCATGGAAAGGCGGCCGGCGAGCAGTTTCAGCTTATAGCCTACAACAATCTCGTCTATCTCATCCGCGCGGTGGCCAACGTTCCGGCGTTGGGTGCGATGGGCGGCCTCGGCGTCACGTCGGGGCTGCTGATTGACACCTACGTGCCCACCAGCGCCGGGAACCTCGCGCGCGCCCAGAGCGCTCGCTACAAGAGGAGCGGCCTGCAGTATTTCGGCACGACCTACACGCAGACGACGATGGTCGATAGCCTGGACACGCTCGATTTCACGAGCATCACGGGCGCGACCTTTTACGCCCCCACGATCTTCATCCCGATCCCGGAGCTCGACACCACGAGAGGGTTCGTCGCCGACCTTTCCAGTTTCCTGGGCCAGCAGCTCTGGACCTTCATCTATCCGGAGATCATTGCCGAACCGGGTGCGACGGTGAACGGCGTAGCCTACCCGAACGGCTTCAACCTAGACGGCGAGGGCAAGCCCGTCCTTTCGCTCCAGAAGCTGCACTTCGTCTACGATCCGCTCGCCGTAGTCTTCACCCCCAACGACCTCACGCACAAATATCCCGTCCAGCCAAAGCAGCAGATTCTGGCCCTCACCAACGACCAGATCCGCGAGGGGATCTGCTGGCGCTCGGCGAACGTGCAGCCGCAGCGGCGGCCGCCCACGAACATCTGCGCCCAGCAGATCCTTCCTGCAGGTCCGGGCATGGACCGCCCGAACATCATTTATTCGGCGCATAATCGCGCGGTCACGACCTCGGTCGCCTCCGGCTATCAAGGCATGTCGTTGAAGAGCTTCCGGTCGGTCTCCGCCGTGGTCTATAACATCGAGGAATCCGCGCTCGCCAACGACCAGACCGGATCGAGCTTCATCTCGGCCGTTTCCTCGATCGCCAACATGGTGGTCGGCGTACTCTTCGACTACGACAACAACGATTTCGGAACGCTGGCTTCCTACGATACAGATGGCTCGACCAAGGGCCTCGTGTTCATCAACGGCTATCTTTCTGCGGCGGGGTATGGCTTCTCGAGCCCCGATCATTTCGACGTCAATGACGTCCTGCCTTCGCAGGTGCCACTGCTCGAGCAGATTGCGGCGATTTACGGCGAGGACGTCGCCTTCTTCAATGCCGATCCGAGCCTGCCTCTCCAGTACTGGAGCCTCGCCTACGACAGCGTCACGGCGCCGGGATTGCCGAACTACATCCCGGACGTGCCACCCTCCATCGTCGATCCCAGCTTCTCCAACCGGACCCGCTCGCTGATCCTCAGCTTGCAAAACCCGGTGCGTCCGAAGGAGCTTGGCCTCATCGACACGTACAGCTCGGTCGTGTGCGCCGGGCTGCACCTCGAGAACGGCGTCACCGGCTCGGTTTACTTGAGCAAGAAGGCCGACCGCGACATCGCCTCAATCGGCACTCCCCCGACAGGATTGACGCCGCTTTTCGCGTTCCAGGCTCCAGGGGCGCCAAAGTACGACTTCTTCCTTTTCTCCCGGGATCATTACTCGACGCTCAAGGGCGCCTCTTTCGAGCTGATCGACCAAGGCTACGCAATGTGCCTCGTGGACGACGGCTCGGGGACCGGAACGAAGGTCGCCAAATATTACGTCGACGCGGACGGCAACTATTACGAGCTTTACACCTATGTCCTCTACTCGCCGGATGGCGGGATCCTCGAGTCCGCGAGCTTCGCTCTCAAGATCGCACTCGGCGCTCCACCCAACCCGGCCACCACGCCGGCCACGCCCGAGACTCCGAACAACGTCAATCCGCAGGACCTCGTCACCCAGATCAACAAGGTTTCGAACATCATCTATGCCGCCTTCGGGCCTTCGAGTACCGGCCAGTCCCCCGCCTTCATTCCTATTCAGGCGGTCGGCGGCGGGGTCCAGGCGGCACCCATTCTCGGTCCGCCGGGCTTCAACGGCTACACCCTCAATGTCGTCGGCACGAACCGGCAGCCGATCGTGATCTCGCAAATCTATGTCGGAAGCGCGACGTACGCCATCGCCGGCCCGACAACGATCGTCCCCAACAATCCGATCACAGGCAAGTCGGTCCCGTTCTACGGCTCGCTCTCCCACGGCTGCGACATGCAGAGGTCGGGGCTCCTGCTCAAGTCGGCGGACGGGACGTCGTTCATTCCGCGCCCCACCGTTCCGCAGGCTCCGACAACCGGCACCTTCGGCGGCAATGGGCAGGGTGCGCTCATCGGTACGCAATTCAGCGCCGCGTTCCAGGGCTCGGGCGCGATCCCTGCGGCGATCGCGGGCAATCCGACGCCTGGCGCGGTGATGACGGCGGACGACAGCGTCTTCTACACGTTCAACGCGGTTGCCGGCACCGTCATGGATTCGACCGGGAGGTCCGCAAACGTCAGCGGCACGCAATATTTCGTCGACACCACCGATAAGCAAAATCCCGTCTATGGCGTCGTCACCTTGCCGAAGTTCACGTTCAGCGGGAATACCTGCACCATCAACCTGAGCACCACGGCCGCGGACGGCAAGACCTCGCGCTACACCCTCGTCATGGGCGGGAAGAGCTACCTTTTCGGCCCGGACAACGCGCACGTGACCACCGATCTCACGACCTTCACGTTCAACCAGAGACAGGGGGGCGTTTTCACCGTCACGTACGCCGCGGTGGACAGCCCGGCCGAGACCGAGGCGCCCACACCCGTCCCGCTCACCCCCTTCTCGATCGCTGCTGGCGGCACCTCGGCGACGATCGACGTCTTCAACCTTGCATCTGGGCTCACGGATATCGTTCTCGGCGTGACGGGCCGGCTTTACACGTACGACCCGGTGGGTGGAGCGGTCACGGTAACCGCGGGCGCAACCCAGACGATGGTCAAACTCCAGACCGGAGCGGCCTTCGCCTCGAGCACCGGGTACGGCTACGTTGTGGGGTTCGCCAACGGCGGCTACACGGTGAACGGGAGCCCGATGTTCCCGTACAACGCGACACCGTTCGCGGCCCCGGTCAGCTACGCGCTGATGACGTCGCCTCAGATGTTCACGATCGGGGGTAATTTCTACACCTTCGATCGGGACGCGAACGGCAACTACCTCAGCGTAACCGGGAACCGCCAGGTCTTTCCGGTCAACCCGTATCAGTTCTCGATCCTCGGCGCCCCTTACATCATCAACACCAACGTTCAGCCCAACACAGTGATCGGCGGCGGCAACGCCTACCCGATGAGCGCCAACAACAGCCAGTTCGAGAGCAACGGCGTCCAATACACGGTCGCGCTCAAATCCGGCTCGCTCAACGGAGCGACAGTCTCCGGCCAGTTCAACATCACGCAAGGCAACGTTGTCGTCATCGAGAACTATGTCTATCAACTCGACACTCTGAACGGGCAGATCGTCGGCAACGGGACAGCGTATCCGCTCACGACCTCGGGCTTCACCTATACAATCACGACGGCAGACCGGAGCTTTACCGTCACCACCGAGCCCAACGCCGCAACCGTGACGATCGGCGACATTGTCTATCTCATCGGCAACACGACCGTCGTCGGCGACGGCGTCACCTATCCCATTCTCGCCTACCGAACCTTCATGGACGGCGGCAGCACCTTCAACATAGGTCTTGACGGAACGGTTTCCGTTCCTCCGCCGCTCGCGCTTTCTGGCTCGGCGCCGTATAAGCGCGCGACCTTCACCGACGTCGCGACCTATACGGTCAACGACCTGGCTGCGTTCGACGGCACCCGTTATTACCTGATTTCCGGGTCGCCACCGCAGTTTACGGCGGGCGCTGTCACCTACACGCTGCGCAACGACGGTGTCGCGATCACCGCCGGCGCCGCGAAGACCTACATCGTCGATGCGACGGGGCCGCTCAGCCCCAACCAGTTCACGCTCGGGACCCAGACGATCTTCTTCGGCCGCGCCAGCGACGTTGCCGCGTTCGACGGCAGCCATTACTATGCAATCGGCAACGACGAATTCACCGACACGAACACCGGCCACACCTACACACTGAGCGGCAACACCGCCGTGAGCGAGGGCAACAGCTACGAGATCTTCAGCAATCTCGGGCAGACTCCCTATTTCGAGGTTCCCGGCGGCCCGACCTATTACATCAACATCGCGGTTGCCGACTACCGGAACGCCGAGCGGGGGCATCTCCAGCGTGTTCCCCATCTCGGGGGGCCAGTTCAGCATCTCGCTCGTCTATACGATCACGGTTGCTGGCAGCACGGTCATGGTGAATGCCTGGACGTTCCCCGGCGCCGACAGTCGTCCCGACGCTCACAGCCTCGGCCGGTGCGCTGACCGGCGGTTACTTCCAGGATCCGGTGACCAAGATCGTATACGACTGCGTTGTCGACGGCCGGGGTGGTCACCTCGATCGTCGATTCAAACAATGCCGTTTACCCGGTTCCGACAAGCGGTGCCACGACCACGTTCATGGCGAACGTCGTCGTCGCAACCGGCGTGAACCTCGCGGTCGACAACGAGGCGACGCCGGCGATCTACCCGATCTCGGCCAATCAGTTCGTCTCCGGCACGACCACCTACACGGTCAACGTCCCCGTTGCCTACCAGAACGCGGCCGGGCCGATACTGGCAGATGATCAACGGGCGCTTCATCGTGCCCCGCGCCGCACCGCTATCGCACCTCGCGTACACGGTTAGGGGCGGCAGCGTCAACAAGGGGTACGTGATTTCCGCGGACGACGAGTTCTCCCCCGACGGCAAGGTCGTCTACACCGTCAACGCGGTGAACGTCGTCAAGGCGACCAACCAGGTCACCCTGTCGGGACCCGAGACGAACCAGACACTCGTATATGGGCTGCTTACCTATAGCCTCGACGCGGCGACGTCACTGGCAACGATTCAGCCGACCGGGCTCAACTACAATTCGGCGGCCAAGCAGTTCACGGTGTACTACAACGGACTTTCCGTCACCTACACGGTCGGCGCGGCGACGCGTCACCGACAGCCGAAACCCCACCAACAGCTTCCCGGCGACGGCGGCCGGCTCACGGGTGACGTTCACCGATACGTTGAGCGGCGTCACGTTCACCTTCAACGACAGCGGCAACAACCCGATCACGGCCGAGTTCGCCTATGCACGAACAGCTTCTTCATCGACGTCATCAACGGCGTCACCTACTACATCGACCAGACGGCCGAGTCGCGTCGAGGCTATTTCCTATCTGCCGGAAACGACGCAGTACGCGTTCGTCCCCGCCGACGGCAACACTTATCTGATCCACTACAACGATGTGTCCGTGGTGTTTCCGGTGGTCTCGGGCGCGGACGTCAATGTCGGCGTGGCGACCGTCGGCTCCGACATTTTCACCGTTCACGCGGATGAAGTCGCACCAGCCAGCGGCGGGGCGGCAATACCGATCAACCTCAATTCCTTCGAGATCAACGGCAATCTCTACACAATCACCGGGCATGACGCCGGGCTCGAACTATTCACTCGCTGCGCGGTCGTGGGCGCCGCTATGACGCCGCGCCCCTTCCTCACTCCAAATACGTTCCAGCTCACCGATCCGATCCGTCGCCTACACGCTGCAGCTCGATGCCGCCAACCTGCCGGCCGCAATCGTGGCGACATTCCCGGTCAGTCGAGCCGGGATCTGATCAACGTCAACGACAACATCTACCTCATCACCTACAACACGGTGAGCACGGGATCGCTGCTCGGCCAGGGCCAGGGCTCGATCGCCATCGCCAACTCGAGCTTCACGCTCGGCAATCCGTTCGATTCGACAAAGGCCAAGTTCATCTTCGCCGACGCTGAACATCTATCGACGCCGCATCGGTCGTCGGGCAGTTCACCGCCTATCTGTCGCCGACCTTCTTCATCGGCGGCACGCACCTACACGCTCGATCCCGTCAACCTCGTGGTCGCGGACAACGACAAGCGGCCCTACCCGCTGCATCGCCTAATCCGACGATGTTCAGCATCAACGGCTTCAACTACGTCATCGACAGCAACCGCGTGCCGCATGCGATCATCGGCAACAACAACGTTTCGCCGCTTGCGACCGACGTGACCGTTCAGAGCCGGCCTGCCCGTTCCCAACACGACCTTCACGCTCAACGGGCAGATCTACGCCTACACCGAGGATGCGTCGCACAACCTGCTGACCGATCACCGGCACCAAGAGCTACATGATCGCTCAGCCGGCGCCGACCTTCAAGCTGGATTCGAGCCTCGTCTTCACGCTCAGCACGACCCCGCCGACGGCGGGCAATTATCCGGGAACCACGGTGCCGATCGGAACCGTCAAGGCCGGCAGCACAACTCTCAATCTCTATGCCGGAACGCCGCGAATCGGGGAACTCCGACTTCTTCATGTACAAGAACGTGCTCTGTACACGCTGGTGAAGTCGGGCAGTACGTACGTCGCCGTGCAGAAATCCTACACCGTCTATGCGGCAACGCCCGCGGCTGACCAGCAGCAACTTGCCGTCTTCGACCTCGCCGGCACCACCTACATGGTGACCGACGGCACGACGCCGGGCGTCGGGCCGGCGGCGGGCATCAATCCCGGCACAATGTGGGCCCAGACCGCGACCTCGAGCGCCGTAGCCCAGCGAAACGCAGTTCGGCTTGGTTTACGGGTTCGCTCAGCAGCTGACCAGCGTCTCGCGGTCGGCCAAGGGCGTGTTCCAGTTCCAGATTACCGACTCGAACAAGCACACCACGCTGTACGACATCCTCTTCACGTCGGGCGGCAACACCAACGTCGTGACGGTGGATGTGCCGGCGCTGCTGCCCACATTCATGCAGACCGGCACCTTCGCGTTCTCACTCCCTCTTATCCGCTTACCTTCGAAACCGGCGGCTACAACGCATTCACGACCTACGTGACCGAAACCGCGACGCCGAGCGAGAGCTTCTCGGGCGCGTACAAAACGCCGGTGATTTCGACCGATCCCCAAGATCGACACGCTGATCACGCCGCAAGGCGATTTCAGCCTGGAGTTCTGGCACTCGATTGCCGCTCACGGGTCTGAGCGCCTACCATCCCTTCACCTATTCCGCGAGCACGGCGGTGCCGCCGCTCGTCTATTATCGTCGATGTCGATTTCGAGGACGAATCCGACATTTATGTAGGATCAACGAGACGGTGATGCACGCGGTCACGGCACCCGCCGGTGTTCACTTCTGGTTGGCGGCACTTCGCCCTCACCTACGCGCAGCCCTACGTCATGCTGTGCCTGGATGCCGGATTCGAGGTCAAGCAGGCGTCGAATTACAATTTCGACCGCAATTTCAGCATCGCTATGACCTTCTCGGCCCACGACGTGAACTCGCCGCAGGGGCTTCTCTATAAAGGCACGGGCGGTCCCGTGCCTGCGCCGCAACTCAGCATGTCGTATCGTGTCGGGATCAGCGGCGGCGTCGTCACATTCGATTTTATAGACGGCGCGTCCAATCCCTGGTCGTTCACCGGACCGTCCATCTCAGCCGACACCTACTACGAGCTCATCATCGTCAAGAGCACGGACACCGCGGCGACCAGTTCCAACAGCAGCGACCCGTTCAAGCCGCCGATCGATCCTTCCGAGATGACCAATGCGATGTCGAGCGGGGCCAAGTTCGGTTTGAGCAATTTTCCGCCTCCCGCGAATGGATCGAGCACAGTCTCGGACGCGAAATTCGCCAACAGCCCCAATCTGCAGAACATCATCGACAATCTCAACAGCCTCACGCCCACCTCGAAGCAGAGCTTCTCCGTCAGCATATCCGTCCGCCCAGTGCCCAACGACGGCACTCCGCCGTCATCGTCGGCGTGGCAGACCGCGACCGCGCCGAACCCGAGCAATCCGAACTCGAAAAATCAGGTGGATGGCAACAATGGCGGGCTCGCGGTGAACTCGACCGGCTCTGCGCACCTGCTCATCGGCCTGGCCTGCGACGACAGCGGATACCAGATGCCGCCGAGCGGGTTCGGAGGGACGCGAAACATCCGCAACGTTTACCTTTTCGGCACCGCGATCAACCCCGACGGCATCACGACCGCGGCCGGCGTTGTCGCCATCGCGGACGCCTCTTCGGAGGATCTCGTCAAGGCAGGGATCCTCGGCAGTTGGAGCGCGCAATACGATCCGAACGGTGTCGTCAACAACCCCTACGACCAGACGGCGGTTGGCGTTTCCACAAAGGCGCAGGACGCCTATATCGCTCCTTTCCCACGCCACGAGTTCGAGGCGACGACGCTCTACGTCAACGGTTACCCGATCCCGCTTACGATCCCGACGGGCCAGCCGGGTGACACCGTTCCTTCCTCGATGGTTCCGTACAGCGGCGGCTTCTCGCTCCTCGACTTCAACGCCGGCACCTGCAAGCTCCAGGAAATGAGCCTGTGGAGCATGACCCGGCAGCCCTACCAGGTCATCGACGACATGTTCGGCCGTCTGGTCCCGACCAACGAGCCCTTCCTCACGATCTATCTCAGCGGATCGTTCCAGCTTCCGTCGAAGGTTGTGCCCAGCCCGCCGCCCAATCCGCCCCTTCTGCCGGTGAACTCGTTCATCGACAACATCTCCGTGACAAACGCCGTCGATCCGACGAAGCCAGTATTCTTCGATGCCTCCATCGATCTCCTGGGCTGTCCTGCGGTCGGTCGCTGCGGGCCGTTGATCACGCCCAATCTCTATACGCCGCCGGGCGCGGCGCTCACGGTTTGCGATACCGTGCCCGCCCTCACCACCTACTCGGTCACGCTCAACGGCGTCACTGGCTCCCTCGCGGGCGAGATCAACGAGGCATACGTTTATATCAAGGACGGCGTCCTCACCCTCTACGCGGGGAAGAAGGTCGGCGATCTGGTGCTGACCTGGGTTTCGCAGGAACAGGGCGACGTTCAGCTCATCGGCTACATCGAGGGTGCGCCGCCCTGCCCGATGGCCAACATGACCAACAAGCCGGCGACCACGTTCCTCGAGCCGACGACGATTTACGCCGGCGCCACCAGCATCACCCTTACCACCCCGACCGCGCTCACCCTCAAGGTTCAGCAGAGCGACGATCCCAGCGACGAGACGAAGTGGAGTATCGGGGCCGATGCCGGAATCGAATTCGGATTCGGGCTTACCGTTGCCCCGTTCGGGTTCGGGCTCAAAACGAAGAACTCGGTCGTGGCCCTGGACCTGCTCCTCGGCGCCAAAGGCTCCTGGGCCAGCGCGAACACCACCAACGGCCAGGCGTTGGCAACCGACGCGACGCAGAAGCTCGAAGAATCGAAGAAGTATACGCTGAAGATGCAGGGTACGCTCTCGCCCTACACCGGGGACCAGTTCATGGCGAGCCTGAACACGCTCACGACGCCGAGCAATACGCCCGGCAACCCGAGCTCGAAGACGGCGATTCTGCCTAATCCGAATCTCGGCGGCTTCACCGCCTCGAACCCGCCGAGTCCGCTCCCCAAGGCGCCGACGGAGGAGAAATTCGGTCAGCGGATGTACGTGCCTTCACCCTACGGCGAGGCCTTCGTGACCTCGCAAACCCTGGACGTTTACCAGCAGACGCTGGTGCAGACCAACACGGTCTATGGGTTCGTGCGGATCCCAGATCCCCAGATTCCCCGCGACATCAATATCGTTTCGTTCCGGATGAGCAGCCAGTATGTCCGTCCGGGATGCCTCGATGGCGTCGTCGGATATGTCTACAACCCGGCGACGCTGCCGGATGGAGCCCAGACCTACGCCACCTCGACCGGCCAGATGCAGGCGCTCTACGACGGCAACTTCGCATCCGGAGACGTCGGCCACAATGCGAGCTACATGCGGGTGGTCGAGGCCTACAGGCTCAAGAAGCAGATCGACCAGCAGGCCTTCAATGCTCTGGCACTCTATCAGAGCGCCTGGAGCACCCAGGATAGCCCCACCGACTCGAGCCTGCTCCCCGCCCTCGATTTCTACAACGAATATGTGTGGTCCTCGCGGGGCGCGGCACAGGAGATCAAGCACACCTACGTGACCTCCTACGAAGAGGTCTATACGACGAAGTCGATCACGACGAACGTCCAGGACCTCTACTTCAACGCCAAAGTGCACGGCGGGTTCGCGGTGATCGGCAGCATCACGGGCGGGTGGCAGCACACCTACAAGGACACGGTCAAATACAGCTTCCACACGACCGGGACGACGTCGTTCGACATCGCGGCCTCGTTCGACGGCATCGAGACCGACACCCAGATGCGCTACGCCTCCAACAACGACGCGCACTTCGTCATGAACAACAACTCGATGTTCAATCCGAACAACCAGAGCGGCCTCAACCTCGTCATCGGCTCCGACGGCCTCGTCTACAAGATCGTCCCCTCGGTCACTTCGGGCGCGGGGCTACCGCTGTCCGACAACATCGACACGAGCCAGACCTACATGCAGCCCCAGCCCACCTACACCTCGGGCAACGCCGATGGATTGACGGGCAATCTCGAACCCTATGACCGGCCGGGAAAGACCAGCACGTTTCGCACCTATGCCTTCTACCTCCAGCCGAAGCAGCAGAACTGGGACGATTTCTGGAGCACGGTCATCGATCAGAACTGGCTCAAAAACAGCCCGGACGCAGACGCGGACGCCATGCGCTCGGCGGCGAAGAATCCTTCGATTCCCTGGCGGCTTCTCTACCGCGTCACCTATTCGCAGCGCTTCCTGCCGCCGGTCACGGCGGCCTCCGCCGCCGTGCCGCAGATCACCCCAGTGATGGCGGTGCCGGTGCTCGAGGCGGCGTCCGACGTTCCTGTTCCAGAACACTACGGTGCTGCCGCGCCCGGCCCTCAATCCGGCCAATGACATCGAAGCGAACGTCGTCCTCGCCGTACCCACCGCCTCGGGGCTGAGCGCGGGTTCGACCCCGACCAGCGGACCGAGCGCTGGGACGACGATTCTACCCAACAACGTCATTCCCTTCGATCTGGTCAAGACCGCCGCCAGCATCGTCGACTGGGGCGACACGACGAACGCCAAGCTCCTGACGGGGCTCCTCACCTCGGTACTCGGGGGCAACGTCGTTCCGATGTCGCCGACGGTACTTCCGGGATCGACGAAGGTCGCGGACATACTCGACCCCGCGAGCGGCGCGCCGCTCTACAGCGTCTATACGGACCCGAACGGGCTCAGCGTGAACGTGCCCGTCAATCCCGCGATCACCGTCTATCAGGACGTGAACGGCAATCCCGTCCAGTATTACGATGGAAAGACTTATCACTCGCTTCAGGCCGACTACGTCGCGAGCCCGGACGGAACGAACATGTATTACATCGAGCCGCCCTCGACCTACGACCAGAGCGCGTTCAACCTCGTGGGCGATTACGACCTCTTCGGCCGTCCTGGCGACCAATGGCGTTATTATCTCGTCTCCGGAATGAGCGCGAACATGACGTCCGAGCCAACCGTCGCAGGCGCCATGCCGTTCTTCTCCTCGTCCGGCGCGACGCCCTATACGGGCTTTACCGTCCTCACCGCGCAGCACAACGGCGGGGCGAACCAGGTCAAGGGATACGTACTCGTCCAGGGCATCCTGCAGTGGCCCAACCTCAACACCGGCGCCGAGACCTTCGCCGACATGCTGATCTACAAGGCGATGAGCCTGCTCGACACCTTCCCGATCGGCGATCCGGAGGTTCTGAAGGCTTTCCTCGAGGCGCAGTATCCCGGCGCATCGTTCGTCCCGGATCCGACGCTCAATACCCCGCGATTGGGAAACGACGAGATCAGCCTGGTCTTCGCTAAAAACATCGTGTCCTATTTCAATGCTCAGCAGCAGGCGATGATCCCGCAGTAGAGCGAAACCGCGTGCCTGTACAAGGCCGAGGCCTGGGTGACACGATTCAACTTACATTCATAGGAGCGCTTGAGGGGCGCTTAGGCGACCTATTTGGACGTGTGACCACGAAGCTGTGCAAAATGGCCATCTAGAGCGGGGTCAGTTCCGCGATCGCTCGACTCGCAGCACCCGCCAATAGCCGGGTGAAGCCGACCGCTGGGCAAGCCTTCAATCCGACCGGAGTCTCGAAGGGCACTTATTCATCCACCTAAGCGACGATTCGGCTTTTGTTGCGAAGCCCAAAAGTCCAGTTAAGCCACCGCCGAAGCGGGCTCGTGGCGAAGAAGCATGAGATGACTTTCAGGCAGGGCAACCGCCGGACTGGCTGGGCGTATCCCCCACGATTTCAGAAGGAGCGCCGCGAAGGACCTAACCGCCGCCGGCGTTGATCCCTTCACCGTGGTGCAGGCTGGTCAGACATAGGGATGCTGCGCCGCTACAACATCGTCGATGAGCGGGCCCTCAAGCACGGTGTCGAAAAGCTCAAGACGCTTATAGATTCCCAGCAGTCGGCGCCATCGAAGGTGGCGTACATCCGGAACTGATTTCGAAATCGGGCACGGTTCGGGCACGGTGAACAGGTCCGGACGGATCGTGCCTGGAAAAAAGCGACTCGTTATAAGGCTTTTTCCTGTGCCCCGGCCGGGAATCGAACCCGGACTTGAGGTTCCGGAGACCTCCGTGATGTCCTTTTCACTACCGGGGCGCAATCCTGTGGTTTGCCAGGTGCACTATATCAGCCGCCGCGTGCAAACAGGAACGTGCAACAGGCCCCCGGTGACCACGCTGGCTTCCACGCCCTTGGCGGACCTGGCTCGTTCAGGTACCCGAATCAACCATGTCTCCGAACCTTCCAATCGCCGGTCGCGATGGCCTAATGTCGCTCGCAGCTCACACCGCCTCGCGGTCGCGCAAGGCCCCAATCTCCTCCCACGAATAACCGAGCTCAAGCAGGATTTCCTCTGTATGCTGACCGTGCTCAGGCACTGGCTTGGCCTCGGTGGCAATCTCGCCGTTGAGGGACACCGGGCATCCCGTCACGGTGATTTTTCCGGCCACCGGATGTTCGAGATCGAGCAGATAGCCGTTGGCTCGCGCCTGTTCACTCGCGAGCACTTTCTGATGCGTCGCGACCTCGGTCACGAGGATATCCGCTGCAGTTAGATCGGCGAGCCATTCGTGAGTCGTCCTGGTGGGGAAAATGCCGTCGAGAATCTTTTCAATCTTCGCGCCATGGAAATTGCGCGTGGCATTATCGAATTCCGGATCGTTCTGAATCTCCTGGATTCCCATGATGCGGCAGAAATCGGGCCACCGTTTGTCGTCAACCCCGGCGATGCAAATGAAACTGTCTTTGGTGCGAAACGCGCCCCACACGCCGTGCAAAAACGGATGCCCGCGGCCGGCCCGCTCCGGCTCCGTACCGGTCAGCGAGGCATAGTTAAGCTCGAAGCCCTGCGCCGCGATCATCGTGCCGTAAATCGAGGCGTCAACCTTCTGGCTTTGGCCGGTGCGCTCACGCGCGAACAGCGCCGCCATCACGCCGCCGGCGAGCGTCAATGCTCCTGTTTGATCGGCGATCGCCGCTCCCGCCGCCAACGGCGGGTCAGATGGCATCCCCGTTTTCGACATCAACCCGCTCGCCGCCTGCGCCAGCGTATCGCGGCTCGGTCGCGAGACCCATGGACCACGCGGCCCCCATGAACTTGCCTGCGCATAAACTATTTTCGGATTGAGTTTGCGCACATCCTCATACCCAAGTCCCAACCGATCCATCACCCCGGGCCGATAATTGGTCAACAGCACATCGTGAGTCGCAACCAAGCGCTTGACCACTTCGACGCCTTCCTTCTTCTTGAGGTCAACGGTGATGCTGCGCTTTCCGCGGTTCATCGCAATAAAATAATGCGACACGTTGGCATTTTTCATTTCGGGACCGCCGAGCAGCCCGGCCAGCAGCCAGCGGCTCAAATCTCCAGTCTCGCGATTTTCAACCTTGGTAATTTCCGCACCCATATCGGCCAGGAAAAGTCCTGCAAAGGGTCCCTGAATTTCCTGCGCGATCTCGATAACCTTCACGCCTTCGAGTGGTTTGCTCATGTGGTCGAACTCCCGAACTTAAATGCCTTCATCGTCGCCAGGCGGCGCGATTATCACGCGGTTGCACTCTCATCTTCAACCCCCCTGCGGAGGATGTCGATCGACGCCGAGCGCGATCCTGCCACTTGCCGTTGGCACGGGAATAATCCATCGAGAGTGGGCATCGCCGAAGACCGGCCTGAGGGCGCAGATTCTTTCGCGGCATCGAAAAGCATGGCTAAGCTTTCCCGAATGGAACCGAGCATTTACGAGTACCCGGAGATCTTCCGGCGCGTGCACATGGAGCGTCCCGGAGAGATCGAACAGGAAGCGGAATTTTTGCGTGAAATCTGGCGGCGGCACTATCCGCGCCTCGTCAAACGCGTGATCGATATAGCGAGCGGCAATTCGCCGCATGGGCAGCTATTCGTGCGCGAGGGAATTGAGGTGGTGGGTATCGACGATTCGCCGACGATGATCGCGGCCGGGCGTGCTGAATCGGATGCAGCCGGTGCGATGCGTTTCTATCGGCGCAAGATCGAGCGCTTCAAACTGCCGGAGCGCCGCTTCGACGCCGCTATTTTCATGTGCGAGACCTTCCCGGTCATCAGGACCAACGCCTCGCTGATGTCCCATTTAATGTCGGTCGCCGCGGTGCTCAAAAGGGGTGGACTGTATTGCGTCGATATCGATCGCCATGACGGCATTGAACCGATCAGGCGGCGGAAGCTGTGGCGTGAGCGCGAAGTGAGGATTGGGCCAATGCGCGTGGATGTGCGTGAATTCTATCGCCCGATTGAGTGGCACGACGCTATGCATTCGATCTACGAGCTCGAATGCACGATTCATTTTCCCAAGCGTCGGGTCGTCACGCGTGACCTGATTCCGGTGCGCTATACGACGCCGCCGCTGATGGAGTTGACCGCGCAGGCATCGGGATATTTCGAGTTGATCGGGTGCTATCCCGATCTTTCGTTCACGCGGCCTATCGAGCATTGCGACGGGCGCTGGCTCGCGGTGCTGAAGCGATCATGAGGCCTTGCTCGGCGTGGGTCGCCCGCGGCGTAGAAAGTACGAGCCGCCAGCCGGCACTAGCGGATCGGCGGGAGGTGCTATTGCGGGACGAAGGCGTCGAGCAATTCGCGCATTGCGCCGGCAGGATTATGAACGCCGTAAACGGCGCCGATCACGGCGACGCCGGCAAAACCAGGCGCAGGCAGATGACCCTGCGCGGCGACGCTGATTTGCGCGCTGTAATTTGCGATTTGGGTCCGCAGCTTGCGCACGCGAGCGCCCGTGATTCCGCCAAGCGCGAAAAGCGGAATCGAAGCAGCGCTGGAGGCGGCGATCAGCCCGTCCGCACCCTTTGCGTTGAAATAAGCGGTTTTCGAAAGTGGATCGAAAACCGGACCGTAAACTATGAAATCTGCGCCAGCCTCTGATGCGTCGATCACCTCACGCTCGCAGTGAGTGGAGACCCCGACGAGCCGATCGCCGCCGATCAGTGCGCGCGCGTCGGCGACGGCAAAGGAGTTTCCCGGCAGATGAACCCCGTCGGCGCGTGCAGCGATCGCAACGTCGATACGATCGTTGACGATTAGGGGAGCACGATAGCGATCGCAGATGACGCGCAGTTGGCGCGCCAACTCCAGCAGCTCGCGAGCCGGGAGATCCTTTTCGCGAAGTTGAACTGCGACGGTGTCGGGCGGCGCGACCGAGAGCGCGGCCTCGGTCATCGCTATCAGTCCCCCGTGTGCGGCCGCGAGCTTACGATCGGTAATGAGGTAAATTCTAAACACCGGCGTGAACGGATCGTCATGGGATCGACCGGCCCGACCGATACCACGCTTTAGCGAATCAGGCCCGTCAGCGGGCTGGACGCGGTTGCGTAGAGCTTCATTTCGATACGTCCGGCCAAATATGCAGTGCGTCCGGCGGCAATTGCAAGGCGCATTGCGCGCGCCATTGCAACTGGATGCCTGGCGCTGGCGATCGCCGAATTGATCAGCAGCCCGTCGCATCCGAGTTCCATGGCCTCGGCAGCGTCAGAGGCGGTGCCGACGCCCGCATCGACGATGACCGGAACCTTCGCCTGCTCCAGGATGATGCGCAGGTTGAAGGGGTTGCGGATCCCCATGCCGGATCCTATGGGCGCCGCCAATGGCATGACCGCGGCGCATCCGATTTCCGCCAGGCGCAGGCACGCCACGGGATCGTCGGTGATATATGGGAGCACCTTGAAGCCATCCTTGACGAGAATCTTTGCGGCCTCAAGCGTTGCGGGGACATCGGGGAAGAGCGTCTGCGGATCGCCGATGACCTCAAGCTTGACCAAGTCGCCGACCCCTGCCTCACGCGCGAGGCGGCAGGTGCGGACGGCATCCTCGACCGTGTAGCAGCCGGCCGTATTGGGCAAAATCTGGTACTTTTTGGGGTCGATATAGTCGAGGAGATTTTCCTTGGCAGGGTCGGTGATATTGACGCGGCGCACCGCGACGGTGACGATTTCAGCACCGCTTTCTTCGATCGCCGCACGCGTCTCTGCGAAGTCGCGATACTTGCCTGTACCGACGATAAGCCGTGACTTATAACGCCTGCCCGCCAACTCAAAGGAGTCATCATTATTTTCGCTTGCTTCGTACATCTCACTTCCCTGGCGTATCGTGGTCGTGACGGTCCTCAGCGCAGATCACCTGTTCATAATTTAGCAAATACATTCGCCAAATGATCTCGAATGGGGTGACCGCCGCGTCTGTATGATGATCAGCCGCCGCCGACGAAGTTGACAATTTCGACCACGTCTCCAGCAGCGAGCATGGTCTTTTCCCAGCTCGCTTTAGGGACGATTTCGCGGTTGATTTCGACGGCAACGCGGCCGCGCTTCAGCTTCAGGCTGTCGATCAGCGTGACGAGGCGAACATCGCCGCTAACGGCGAACGGTTCGCCGTTAAGCGTTATTTGAAGACTCGTGGACATCAAAAGGCCGCTTCCGACTTGTGCAGGGAAGCGGCCTTGCTGCGGAACCCGAACGTTCCGCAATTAAGCTGGCTTCCCTAAGCCGGCATTATCCGGATCAGGTTCGAGGGGTACTCTAACGAGTTCTCAGCGCTTGCGCACGCCCCCAGCCATAGCGAGCTATACCACCGCCTCGGGCGCGATGTCAAAGTTCGCTGAGAGCAAGCAATCGCGAACTATTTCGAGCGGAAACACGCCTTAACCAGTTATGCGTAGATCGCCGGTTCGGAGGAAAAGGGTTAGCCTAGAGCGAAGACCTAAGACGAGGATCGTCGCTGGCGATACAAACGGCGTGATCCATGCGGGCTGCCGCGTCTGCCGATCGCTGCTCGGTATTCTGCCGCGCCGCTTCGCACGTTCCGGCCTTGTCGAAAGACCCATCAATCGACCACTGACTCATGGGCGCAGCGTCATTGTAGTATTGCGGGCCGATCCACCAGACTTTGGTTTGCATCGGGACGATCAAGTACCAGCCAATTAAGGCCAGAGCGGCAAAATGACTTGTCTTCATCGTGTGAGACTAGCAGGCGTACAGGCATAACCCTAATTTAAGTTTAAACGGGCGCTATCGTTCGGGTGGTCCTAGGCTCTTACAAGAGATCAGGGAGTAGCGCCTGTGGATGGAGGCTTGAAATTGGAGGGCGCCATAGTTTGCGTGCAGCGTTCTCGCGGCGGATGATCATCGCAGGGCGGCTTCATACTATCGTTGAACCGAGCTGGCGGGTCGTTTCTGCGCCACCCGATAGAATCGAAAGGACGGCCCGAATCCGTTATGACGACAGCCAGTGAACGTCCCACCTTCGCAGAAATCAACCTGAGGGCGCTACGGGCCAACTACCGTGCCCTCACGGCATACACCAATGGCGCCACGATCATGGCAGTGGTGAAGGCCGACGCCTATGGACATGGCGCGGTGGAGATTACGCGAGCTTTGCGCGAAGAGGGCTGCGGGCATTTCGGGATCGCCACGGTTGAAGAGGCGCGTGAATTGCGCAGCGCCGGTATCGGCGAGAGACTCTATCTGCTGGCGGGCTTTTTTGCAGATCAGGCCACGGAAATCGTCGCACTCGACCTGACCGCGGCGATATTCGATCTCTCGTTAATCGAACCGTTGGAGCGTGCGGCAAGCGCTTCTGGATGCGTCGGGTTTCGGGTTCATGTCGAAATCGATACTGGCGCAACGCGCCTCGGAGTTTTGCCGGAGGACTTGGAGGAAGCAAGCGTACGGCTGCATCACGCGCCGTCGTTAAAGGTCGAGGGCGCGAGCACTCTGCTTGCCAACGCGGGCGACCCGTCGAGCCCGATAACCGACGGGCAACTGGCGGTGTTCCGCGACGCACTCGCGACGCTCCGCGCAGCAGGCTATGACCTGCCGGTTCGCCACGTCGCCAATTCGGCGGCGATGGTGCTGCGCGCGGATGCCCACTTCACGCTGATGCGACCCGGTCTCGCGATGTATGGGCTGCCACCGGTGCCGGCGGTGCGCGAGCAGGTTGAATTGCACCCGGTGATGACACTCAAGACGCGCATTCTGCAGGTTAAGCGGGTGGCGGCGGGTAGCGGCGTCAGTTATGGGCATACCTTTGTCGCGCCGCGCGAAAGCGTGATCGGCGTGCTGGCGGTGGGCTATGCCGATGGCTATCGTCGCGGCCTGCAGCACGGCGGCGAGGTAATCGTGCGTGGGCGGCGCGCCCCGATTGTCGGTGCGGTATGCATGGATCTGACGATGGTCGATTTAACGGAAGTGCCTGGCGCAGCAGTCGGTGACGAGGTGATATTGTGGGGCGGCGCGGGCGAAGCGATGATCAGCGTGAATGATGTGGCGCGGCTTGCACAGACAATCTCATACGAGATGCTGTGCACGGTGGGCCGGCGCGTACCGCGCGTTTACCGGAGATAAAATTCCCATGGCAAGTGGAAGCGTAAAGATTGGCCGAGCGTTGATCGGCGTATCCGATAAGGAGGGTTTGAGCGAACTGGCGCGGGTGCTCGAACACCATCGGGTTGAGATACTTTCAACCGGTGGGACGCACGCGGCCTTGAAGCGAGCTGGCATCGCAGTGAGATCGGTCGAGGACTTCACCGACTTTCCGGAGATTCTTGGGGGGCGCGTAAAGACGCTCCATCCAAAAATCCACGGCGGTATTCTAGCGAAGCGCTCTGAGGTGACCCATCAGCAGGAGATGGGACGTCATGGCTTTGAGCCGATCGATATGGTGGTGGTGAACTTCTATCCGTTCGAACAAACGGTCGCGCGCTCGGATGTTACGCTCGACGAAGCGATCGAAAACATCGACATTGGCGGGCCAACTTTGGTGCGCGCCGCGGCGAAGAATCACGCCGACGTTCTAGTAGTCGTTGACCCGGCGGATTATCCGGCGATCATGCGCGAACTCGACGAAAATGACGGCCTGGTCTCGGCGGAGACGCGCTGGCAGCTAGCACGCAAAGCTTTCGCGCGTGTGACGGCATACGACTGCGCGATTTCGAATTACCTGGGCAGTTACGCCGGTGGTGAGGCGGGGCCGCTCGGCGATACTTTCAGCTTATCGATGCCGCGCGCACAGATGCTCCGGTACGGTGAAAATCCGCATCAGACGGGCGCGCTCTATGGAGATTTCCCGCGAATCGCCGAGCAGCTTCATGGCAAGGAACTCTCGTTCAATAACGTTTTTGACGTCAGCTCAGCGATCAACCTGATGGTCGAGTTCCGCGACTACAAAGATGCAGTGGTAGCGATTCTCAAGCACAACACTCCCTGCGGGGTTGGGGTTGGGCCATCGCTAATCGCCGCGTGGGAGAAGGCTTTCGCAACCGATCCGGATTCGCCGTTCGGCGGGATCATCATCAGTAATCGACCGTGGGATATGGAGTTCGCTCGCGCGGTCGATGAACTCTTTACCGAGGTGTTGATCGCACCCGATTACTCATCGGAGGTTCTCGAATTCTTGCGCAAAAAGAAAAATCGGCGCCTGATGCGGTTCCATCCGGAGGCGCTCAAGCGCGATGAACTCGACATCAAGAAAGTAGTTGGCGGGCTGCTCGTGCAGACGCCGGACTTGAGTATCGAGGACCCGAGCGCGGGTAAGGTGGTAACCAGGCGCGCGCCGACTGCGGTCGAGATGCGAGCGCTGGGGTTCGGCATCAGGGTGTGCAAGCACATCAAATCAAACGCGATTGCCTTCGTGGCAGAGGATCGCACCCTGGCGATCGGCGGCGGAGCAACTTCGCGTATCGATCCGGTTTACGCGGCCCGCGAGAAGGCGGCGCGGCTGGGCGTCCCGCTCAAAGGATCGGTGATGGTATCGGAGGCGTTGTTTCCGTTTCCGGATGGCCCGACATTGGCGGCGGAGGCGGGTGCGACCGCGATCGCGCAACCGGGTGGCGCGATGCGCGACGACGAGGTGATCGCTGCGGCGGACAAGTTCGGCCTCGCGATGGTCTTCACGGGCGTCCGCCACTTCAGGCATTAGCACTAGCGGCCTGGTTTATTCGTACCATCGACGCGAAATCTGATCGTCATCCCGATATAATCCAGCACGATGAAAGTTCTCGTTGTGGGAAAGGGCGGCCGCGAGCATTCACTTTGTTGGCGCCTGAACCAGAGCCCGACCGTGTGGGGTCTCTACTGCACGGGTGGGAACCCCGGAATCAACCAGGTCGCGAGACCGGTTGAGATCGCGCCGGGCGATTTCGCTGGACTGGTTCGCTTCGCCGCACAGGAAAAAATCGATCTTACGGTCGTCGGTCCCGAAGATCCGCTAGCGAATGGAATCGTCGATGAGTTTGAACGAGCCGGGCTGACGATCTTCGGCCCGTCACGCGCCGCGGCCCAACTGGAAGCGAGCAAAGCCTTCGCCAAACTGGTGATGCGCGAGGCGGGCGTGCCGACGGCGGACTTCGAGATTTTCGACGATGCGGCCGCTGCGCGGCGTTACGTCAAGGGCTTCGGGCGGCCGTGCGTGGTTAAAGCCGACGGGCTGGCGTTGGGTAAGGGTGTCACCGTGTGTGCCGATGGGGAGGCGGCGCTAGCGGCAATTAGCGACGCGATGGAGCAGCGGCGTTTCGGCGCGGCCGGTGAGCGTGTTGTGGTCGAAGAAATGCTATACGGGGAAGAGATTTCATTCTTTGCGCTCTGCGATGGCGTCGATGCGGTCGCGCTCGGTTGCGCGCAGGACCATAAGGCGGTGTTCGACAGCGATCGCGGTCCGAATACTGGCGGCATGGGTGCTTACACCCCAGTGCCAGGATACGGCGCTCAGTTCGAAGCGCGGGTGATGCGCGAAGTCGTGTATCCGACGCTCCAGGCGATGGCGGCGCGCGGGGCTCCGTTTCGCGGCGTACTCTTCGTCGGTCTGATGGTCGAGAGCGATCGGATGAGCGTACTCGAATTCAACGTGCGCTTCGGCGATCCGGAATGTGAACCATTGATGATGCGCTTCGACGGAGACCTGGCGGAGACGCTGATGGCGATCGCGCAGGGACGGGCTCGCGATGTCGCTGTGCGACTCTCGTCGCGGGCGGCGGCGTCGGTGGTGTTGGCCTCGGGCGGGTACCCCGGGGAATATCGCAAGGGCGTTGCGATCGGCGGGCTCGAGCATATCGATGGCGCCGAACCGTCGGACGTAAAAGTGCGCTGGGCGATGGAAAAGACGCGCATCAAGGTGTTCCATTGCGGCACTGCGGCTCGCGATGGGGTATTGGTGACCGCCGGCGGGCGAGTGTTGGCGGTAACGGCGTTGGCGGACGGGCTCGATCGCGCGGTCGCGGCCGCGTACGAGGCGGCGGCCATGGTTCAGTTTGAGGGGATGCATTATCGGCGCGACGTTGGTGCACGCGCGTTGGGCCAGGTATCAGCCTGAGAAATAGAAGTTTGGACCGGTATTATCGAAGTTCGTGGATAGCGAGAAATTGAGATCATCGATTGCCGCCGTGCCGGATAAACTGATCCGGCCGGCTTTGGCGGCGTTGCGTGCCGGCGAGGCGATCGTCTATCCGACAGAGACCTTCTACGGAATCGGCGCGGACGCCTTCGCCGCGGCAGGGATCGAACGAATCTTCGCAATCAAGGGCCGCGATGCGGCCAAGACGATCGCATTAATCGCGCATGACGAAGCGGCGGCCTTCGCGGTTGCGCTCGATGTGCCTGACGTTGCGCGGCGCTTGGCACGGGCGTTCTGGCCGGGTCCCTTGACCATCGTGGTGCCGGCGCGCCCGGGGATCCCGGAAACATTGATTGGTCCCGGTGGTGGCGTCGGCGTGCGGGTATCGTCACATCCAGTCGCCCGCGCCCTCGCACAAGGCTTGGGGCGCCCGATCACCGCGACCAGCGCCAATCTGGCAGGTGGGGCGCCTGCTCGTACGTTGGCCGAGGCGCGGGCGGCGCTCGGCGAGAAAATTAAAGTGTTTGTCGAGGGTGGAACGTTGACGGGCGAGCGGCCGAGCACGGTTTTGGAGTGCCATCGCGACGGATGGCGGCTACTGCGAGAGGGCGCGATTAGCGTGAATAGAATTGAAGCGATACTTTCGATTGGAGCAAAACCGTAGATGAGTGGCAATTTCGGGCGCATCGAGGCATTTCGCGCGCTCACCTATAATCGCGAACGCGTCGGTGCTTTGAATCAGGTGGTTGCGCCGCCCTATGATCTGATCGATCCGGGGTTGCAGGAGGACCTCTACACCCGTAGTCCCTACAACGTAGTACGACTGGAATTGAATCGCGAGGCAGACCCGTACGGTGCGGCAGCGGCGACGCTCGCGGAGTGGATCGACGTGCACGTGGTCGAGCCATCCGCGGGCCCTGCCATTTACTTCTATACGCAACGCTTCGAAATCGAGGGGCGCCGTCTGATTCGGAGTGGGCTGATCGCGCGAGTTCGACTGGAAGAATTCAGCAGCGGGCGGATCCTGCCGCACGAACGGACCTTTCCCAAGGCCAAAGAGGATCGTCTGCGTCTGCTGACGGCGACGCGCGTGAACGTGAGTCCCATTTTCGGACTCTATCCGTCGGGCGACCAGGCGCTTGAGGGCTTGATAAGCAAGGTCGCAGCCCGGGCGCCAATGATTGAAGTCACGGATGATCTTGGAATTGTGAACGAGATTCGCGCGATTGATCGCGTGGCAGAGATCGCGATCGTCCAGCGGGCGTTGACCGATGCTCGCGTCCTCATTGCCGACGGGCATCATCGATACGAGACGGCGCTCGAATATCGCCGTCGCCGTCGCGCCCAAGAGGGCAGTCCGGATGGCTTCTGCGCTTACGACTACGTGATGATGACGCTGGTTGCGTTCGATGATCCGGGACTCGTCATACTACCGACTCATCGATTGGTGCGTAGGTTGAGTGCGGATGCGATGGCGTCGTTCGGGGCGCGCGCAGCAGAAGCTTTCGATGTCTCCGAAGTGGCGTCGCTCGACGCACTGCTTGCGGTGATTGCGGAAAGCGGAGGTGGAACAATCGGCGTTGCGCTTAAGGGCCAAGACCGATTGCTTGTCCTGCGATTGCGAAACGGCGAAGCGATAAGTGCCGCCATGCCGGACGTGCCGATCGCAGTGCGTGAGCTGGATGTCTCCATTCTGCACGCACTGGTGTTCGATAGGATCTTCGAGATTAAGCCGGAAGAAATTCGCAAGGGCGGGAGTATCGAATACACGATCGACGCGCGCAGGGCGGCCGCGGAAGTGGCGGCGGGCCGGGCTGACGGCGTGTTTCTGATGGCGGCGCCCACCGTTCATGACGTGGAACGGGTGTGTAGCGCAGGTGCGACGATGCCGGAAAAATCGACTTACTTTTTCCCCAAAATGCTGACCGGGCTGGTGATGAATACGCTGGCAGACTACGGCCCTCCTGTGGCGAACGGTTCGCGCACCAGCAGCCGCAAAACCTGAACGATGCGAACGCTGATATTGCTGCGGCACGGCGAGACCGTGGGCAATTCGAGCGTCCGCTATCATGGACGAACCGACGTCGCATTGTCGCACCTCGGGCGCTTGCAGATGCGCGCGGCGCGGCAATGGCTGGGCACTGAATTTGAGCTGACGCGATTTGCACCGGTGATTAGCAGTCCTTTGCAACGCGCGGCGGAAGGCGCGGCGATCGTTGCCGGCACCGCCGTTCCGATTATCGAAATCAAAGAATTCGTCGAAGTCGACTTCGGGCGCTTCGAGGGGCTGACCGCAGACGAGATTCGCGCGGAGTATCCCACTGACTTCGAGCGCTGGAATCGCGACCGCCTCGACCCGGCGTTCACCTATCCCGGAGGCGAAAGCCGGCGCGCTTTCACCCAACGCGTCGAGCGCGGAATTAAGCGGATGCTTGAGCTAATTGATTGCCCGGCGTCTTCCACGCCGACCGCGACCCACTCATCCGCGGGCGGCGATGCCGGTCTGGTCGTAGCCCATCGCGGCGTGATTAGAATCATCGCGGATCGGCTCGCGCGTGTTGAACCGCAGATCGAACTGGGATCAATTCATATATTGCAACGCGCAAGTGCTCCGGGTCCCTGGCAGACGAAGGCGATCGATATCGTCGAGCATCTTGCCACGGTCGGATGATCACCTCGCCTCCGGATCGTCGCGACTAGCGCGAGGGATTGCCTCGATATATCGAGTCGATATATCGTGATGGTGTCAATCGCGACTCACTTTGAGTACGAAGACGATAGTGAATGCGCGGAGAGCCAGGACGGGGCTGATGGTTTCGAAGACGCAGAAGAGGCGCGGTCAGAACAAGGAACCCGTCACCGTCTGGGTGCCGCCGCCAGAGATCAGTTGGCCGCAGAAAGCCCCGCGGATCGATATCAAGTTTCCCATTCTCGGCTTCCTGATGGAGTCCGAGATGACCGGCTACGATTTGAAGCGCCGCTTCTGCGATCCGATCGGGTTCTTTTACCGCGCCAGTGACGGATCGCTTTATCCCGCGCTCAAAAAGCTCGAACGCGATGCGATGGTCACTATGCGAGCGGAGCAGCGGGGCCGCCGGGCGCGCAAACTTTATACCATCACGCAGCGCGGGCGCGAGTATTTTCTGCGCAGGCTGCGCGAACCGGCGCAGCCGATCTTCGTCTATGACGAAGCGCAGGTGAAGATCTATTTTGCCCAGCACGATCCCGAGGCCGCCGTGCACCATGTCGAGCGTGAGCTCCGCTTCGCCGAGGCATGGTCTTTGTTCCTGGAGCAGTTACTGGAAGATATGAAAACTCGCGGGGCGAGTCCCTTTCGCACCAGCATGGTTGAGATTGGCCAGGGTATCGCAGCACTTAAAGTCGCCTTGTTCAACAAACTGATGGATCGACTGGGTAGCAATTCATACAGCAGCGCACGCACCAATGGAGCGCGGCGGCCGCGGAACGAAAAGCCCACCGGTGTCGGCCGCGCTACGCGATGAACCACACGCAGCATTCGGCATGAATCGGATAACTCGCAAAGTACTAAGGCTGGCCATCGTCGTGATCATTCTGGGCGTTGGCTATCACCTGGGCAGCAAATATCTGTGGCCCGCGCCGGACACTACGACTATCCAGACGGTCGGCATAATCGAGGCGCCTGAAGTCAACATCACGAGCCGTATTGCGGGACGAATCGTCCAGCTTGACCTGCTCGAAGGCGACATGGTCGAGCGCGGCCAAGTCGTCTGCCGGATCGAGGATGTCGATATCAAGAACCAGCTCGCCAAGGCGATCGGCGATCTCGCCAATGCCAATGCTGTCTTGCGCGATGCCCAGATCACGATGGAGCGCAACGATAAGCTGTATGCGAGCAACGTGATTTCGGCCAAGGAGCGCGACGATTCGCGCGCGGCGCTCGATAGCGATCGCGGCGCGGTGGAAGCCGCGAAAGCCAACGTGCAGTACTACACCGACCAGATGACCGACACCGTAATCCGTGCGCCGATTTCCGGGACGGTCGTGAGCAAGAATCTCGAGATCGGAGAATGGGTAACACCTGGAGTGCCAATCCTCACGGTCGACGACCTTTCGACCATCTGGGCGCGGGTTGACCTCGAGGAGACAGACCTCGGCAACATCCGGGTCGGCGGTCCCGCGCAGGTAACCTTACCGACGCATCCACCGATGGTATTTCCGGGGCAGGTGATGTCGATCGGGCAGGAAGGGCAATTCGCGACCGAGACCGACGTGCGCCGCGGGCGTCAGGACATTCGGACGTTTTACGTCAAAGTCAGGGTCTTGCAGGCCACTGGGCAAGTGAAGCCGGGCATGACCGCCGAGGTCGCATTCGCAATCGACAATGGGATCGCAATCAGCAGCAATACAGGCGCGGGAACTCACTAAGACTTTCGGTGCTTTCACAGCGGTGGACCACGTGAGTTTCGAGGTCCAGCGGGGTGAGTTGTTCGGTCTGCTTGGCCCCAATGGCGCGGGTAAAACCACGCTCAGCCGGATGCTGACGACGCTGATCGCGCCGACCTCCGGGCAAGCACTCGTGGCGGGTCTGGACGTCGCGCGCGAGCCCGTGCGCGTACGCGAAGCGATTGGCGTCATTCCGCAGGCGCTAACCTCCGACCTTGACCTCACCGGATGGGAGAACGTTGACCTGTACGGCGGGTATTACAATATGAGTCGGCGTGTCCGGCGCGAACGTGCGGAACATCTAATCCACATGGTGGGCCTGACCGAACGCGCGAACGACCTCGTGCAGACCTACTCCGGCGGCATGCGCCGCCGTCTCGAAATCGCGCGGGGGCTGATTCATTCGCCGCAGGTCCTCTTCCTTGACGAGCCGACTATCGGGTTGGACCCGCAGAGCCGGCGGGCGGTTTGGGAACTGTTGCAGCAGTTGCGCAAGGACACCGGTCTGACGGTTTCGCTTACGACTCATTACATGGACGAGGCGGAGACCCTTTGCGATCGAATCGCGATCGTTGATGGCGGTAAAATTATCGCGATTGGTTCGCCGGCAGAGCTCAAGGCGATGGTTGAAGGCTCGGATCGTATCGATCTGGAAGTGCAGGGCGATAACGAGATGATCATCGCGATGCTGCGCAGGCAGCCCGGCGTCCACGAGGTAACGCGCGATCCGGACGGTGCGATTATCGTGACGGTGGACGATGGCGCGCATGCGATGCCGAAGATGATCGGCGAAATCGATAACGCGGGCGCCACGGTCTCGTCGATCAAGCTCGAGCGGATGTCGCTCGAGGACGTCTTTATCCGGTTTACCGGCAGGCGCTTGCGCGACGAACCGGCGCGCAAGGGCGGCTTCTTCAGTTCGAGCTTCGGGATGCCGATGCCGCCGGGGCGTTGACAGGAGACATTGCAATGCGAAAGACGTGGGCGATCATGCGGCGCGAACTGCTCAAGCTCGGACGCAATCCCCTAACTATCGTGACCAGCGTGCTGTTACCGATTATTTACCTGATAATTTTCGGCAACTCGTTCCAGGGCGTGCTTAAGCATCTGCCAGTGGTAATCGTCAGCGAGGACAGCGGCCCCTATGCGATCCGCGTGATGGAGCAGATGCAGGCGCTGGCTGCGGGCCCCAAGACGATTGCGATCGTTTACGACACCGACGCCGGCGGAGCGATTCAAGGGGTGCGCGACGGCGTGTACAAAGCCGCGCTGATCATCCCGCCGGGCTTCAGTCACAACATCGCCGAAGGCCGTATCGGTGAACTGGGGCTTTTCACCGACAATGTCGATACCATCAGCGCCGCAACCTTGACCGGAGTGCTCAGCCAGGCGACCGACGTGATTCGCACCGGCTACGTCACCGCGCGCGAGCCCAAGCTCAATCAGATCGTGCTGCGACCCAACAATCTGTTCACTACCGTGGACTACGATCGCTCGCTGCTGCCCGGCGTAATCGTGATGGCGATGTTTATGGGCTCGCTGACTTCCGGCGTTTTCAATTGGGTGATGGATCGCTTCATGGGGATCACCGAATGCTACCTGGTGACGCCGCTGTCGCGCTGGAATCTCGCCGCGGGTGTGCTCGGCTCCAGCGTCCTGGTGACCAGCGTGGCGTCGGTGATCGTGCTGGCGGTAGGCTTGCTGATAACTGGTGGGACTATAACCGGCGGGGCGCCGGCGGCCGCGATGCTGGTGGGCGTGATTATTATCGGCGCTACGGGAATCCTTGCGATGACTTTTGTTCTGCTGGCGCGCGCGAACAATCCTCGCGTGGTCGGTGCATCGGCCGGTTTCCTCAACGTAATCCTTTATTTTCCGAGCGGGGCGGTCTATCCAGTCGAGAGCTTTCCCCCGTGGCTGCGCGCTTTCGCTCACTACAACCCGGAGACCCACGCGGTTGCTGCGATCAAATCAATCCTGTTCAAAGGGGCAAACTTCGCTGCGATCTCCAGCGACCTGGCATTCCTTCTGGTCTTCAGCTCAATCATGCTGCTGATTGCCAGCATGACCGTGAAGCGCACCCTCTAATCAATCGGTCCGGCGCTGGGATTCCATCCGATTGAGCCGGCGCTTCCCTTTGCGGTACCGGCTAGAAGTGGGCCGGTTCGATAGTCTTACGATTGTCGCGTTCGAGCTGCACTGTCATATGATGGATATTGAACTTCTGTTCGAGCAGTTCCGCCATGTCGCATAGCACGCGATCCTGATCGGCGCCCCCCTCGACCACCGCATGCGCCGAAAGTGCAAACTGGCGGCTGGTCAGGCACCATACGTGGAGGTCGTGAACCTCTTCGGTGCCAGGAACCGCCAGTAAATCTTTGCGCAACTCGTCGAGGTCGATATGCGACGGGACCGATTCCATCAGGATGTCAACGCCATCGCGCACGAGTTCCCATGACCCGTAAATGATCAGGCATCCGATGACGATGCTGACGATGGGGTCGGCCTCGCGCCATCCGGTAAGCCAGGAAACTGCACCAGCTATCAGTACGCCCACGGAACCGACGAGATCCGAGACGACGTGAACGAAGACGGATCGCACCGCCATCCCGGCACGCCCGCCCGAGCCATGGCTCGCGCCCGAGGTCATCCAAGCCGAGAAACTGTTGACAGCGATTCCGAGAGTCGCGACCGCCATCATCGTGGCGCTGTTCACTTCGGGCGGATGGCGCAGGCGCTCGGCTGCTTCGAACCAGACGAAGATTACCAGCAGCCACAACAGCAGTCCGTTGAAGAGTGCGCCAAGAATTTCCGCACGGAGGTAGCCAAAGGTCTTAGCGCGGCTGGCCGGGCGCGAGGAAATCCATAGAGTCAGGAGGCTCAGGGTTAAGGCGGCGATATCGGTGAGGACGTGAACCGCATCGGTCATCAGGGCGAGGCTGTTAGCGTAGTAGCCACCGATTAGCTCGGCGGCGAAGAAAAAGAGGGCAATCGCGAGGACTGTCAGCAGGCGGCTTCTGTCGGTCGAGGATTGACTGTGATGGTCGTGGGGATTCATCGATTGCTGCGGTTGTCCGCGGCGACCCGGTTGACCAATAGTCTAGCGCGAGACGCTGCGAATATCCGCATCGCGAAGCCGCCGATCTCGGGAGCGGCAGTTCAATCCGGCACGCTGTTCATGGTTGGAGGCTATGCATAGTCGATCAGCGCAGAGCATTCGACCGGAGCAAGACGGGCGCGGCCGCCGAGGGCCTTCAATTCGATGACGAAGGCGCAGCCGACGACTTCGCCGCCGAGCTTCTGCACCAGTCGGACGGCGGCGAGCGCGGTACCGCCCGTTGCCAGCAAGTCATCGACGATGAGAATCCGCCGCTTACCCATCATGGCGTCCTCATGCATCTGCAGGGCGGCGCTGCCGTATTCGAGATCATAGCTTTCGTCAACGGTGCGAAAGGGGAGCTTGCCCGGTTTGCGCGCGATGGTCAGGCCGACGCCGAGCCGATAGGCGACCGGAGCGCCGATGATAAAGCCGCGGGACTCGATGCCGAGGACCATATCCACTTTGCCCAGCCATGGCTCTGCGACCTGATCGACGATGGCGGCGAGCCCGTGACCGTCGCCGATGAGCGGCGTGATGTCGCGGAAAAGGATGCCCGGCTTGGGAAAATCAGGGATGTCACGAACGAGACGCTTGATTTCTTCGATAGTCATTTTGATTAGGTCTGACCTTGCTCACGCCGATTACGACGGCGGGTTGATCGCGCGTCGCAACGCCAGAGAATACTAGGAGCCGCCGTTGCGGGCAAAGGTGATCCCAGTCGTATTGTTCGGCACAGGCAAATAGGCGAGTGGGTTTTGGGCCTGGTTATTGTAGCGGACTTCGAAATGAAGATTCGGGCCGCTCGCGCGTCCGCTGTCGCCGATCTGCGCGATCTGCTGACCGCCCGCAACGTTCATGCCTTCGGCCACGAGGTTGCGCTGGTTGTGACCGTACACGGTGACATAACCGCCGCTGTGTTGAAGGATCACAACGTTGCCATAGCCGTGAAGGCGACCGGCGAAGATCACGCGGCCGTCGTCAGCGGCATAGACCGGGGTTCCCACTGGAGCGGCAATATCGACACCGTCATGCATCGCGCCGTTGCGCATCCCAAACGGCGATGAGACCTCGCCCGCAATAACTGGCCATCTGAACTGGCGACCGGCCGGCGCCACCGACCACGGATCCGGGCCGAAAGCCGGGGCCGTCGCGGGCGCATAGGTTTCATCGCTTTCGCCGTTGGGGATGATCAGTATTTGCCCGACTCGAAGGTCGCGAGGATCAGTCAGGCGATTGGCCGCCATGAGGCTGCCGGTGCTGACGCCATAGGTTTCAGCGAGATGAAAAACGGTGTCTCCAGGCGCGACTATGTGGGTTGCTGGGCTGCCGCGTCGCGAAAGGGATCGGTAGCTTGAGCCACTGGCGATTGGCGCCGAAGACGGCTGGCTGGCACATCCGGCGCACAGGATTGCGATCGCCAGGGCCACTTCGATCAGCGATTTAGGCTTCAGTCGCGCAAGCCGCTCAGAGAATTCGTTCGCCACTTGCTCACCACAACTCCACACCAACCACATCGGCGCGCACCTCGCGCACCATTACGAGCTAAGCCTGAACCGACGACTAATCCGGAGAGCCTAAATCCGCAAGGACCTAATCGGGGAAGCCATATTTGCCGGCCATCCGCACGAACCGGCACTCCCCGAAGTATTCCTCGCGCCAGGCGCCATCCCGGCGGCTGATGCGGACCAGTGTCTGCAATTCGTCCTCGCCGATCGGAGCAATCAGCCGACCCGTCGGGGTCAGTTGATCGAGCAGCGGGCGTGCGATTCCGGGCATCGCGGCAGTTACGATGATCACGTCGAAGGGCGCCGCCTCGGCACATCCATCGGAGCCATCGCCAGTCAGTAGATGCACGTTCGCCACACCCATCGCCGAGAGTATGGCGCGGGCGCGATCGTGCAAGCTGGCGATGAACTCAATCGAATAAACCTCGGCCACAAGGCGCGCGAGAATAGCAGTCTGGTAGCCGGAGCCGGTGCCGACTTCGAGCACGCGCTCGGTGCCTCGAAGCACCGCGACCTCGCTCATCAGAGCGACCATGTACGGTTGCGAGATTGTCTGCTGCGAACCAATCGGAAGCGGGCCGTCGTCGTAGGCGTGGTCGGCGAATTCAGCGGGGACGAAGCGATCGCGAGGTACGGAGCGCATCGCAGCCAGCACGCGTTCATCGGCGATGCCGCGCTGCTCAAGCTGATCGGCCACCATCCGTTCGCGCGCTTCGTTCAAATCCAGCGTCATCGCGATCCTCGGGGGTTATTCCCAGCAGCCATTATAGCGATCCGCACGATGAGCGACCAGCCGGGGTAGGCGCTGGCGTCATCTGGATGGCACATTCGTAAGGACGCGATCGACCATGATGCGGGCGAGCCCCAGGTAGTTCGAGGGATCGAGCAGGCGGGCCAGCGCGGCGCGGGCGAGGTGGCGCGAGACTTCGCCGTCGGCGGCCAGCAGGTCGAGCAACGGACGCCGTTCGACAGTCGCGCGGCGGCAAATGTCGGAGACGAGATCGTGGGCGCGTTCGCGACCGACCGATGGAGCGAGCGCCATCATGACCGCTTCCGCCGCGATCAGGCCGTCGGTGAGGTCGAGGTTGGCGCGCATGCGGGCGGAATCCACGTGCAGGCCGCTCACGAGGGCGCGCGCATGGGCGAGGGCACCGGAGCCGAGCAGGAAAATCTCCGGGATGGCGATCCATTCGATCTGCCACGGGCCGGTCCCGCGTTCGTGATCTTCGACCATCGCTTCGATCAAGGCGGCGGCCTGCTGGCGGACGCCGGAAGCGCACGCGAGGATGAAATTGCAGGCGACCGGATTGCGCTTCTGCGGCATGGTCGAGCTTGAACCGCGGCCGGGCGCGAAGGCTTCGAAGGCCTCGGCAACTTCAGTCTGCATCATGAGCTTCACGTCGGTGGCGATCTTGCCGAGGGTGCCGGTGATCAAGCCCAGCAGGCATCCGGCCTCGGCGAAGCGATCTCGATGGGTGTGCCAGGCGATTTCTGGCTGGGCCAGCGCAAGCTCGTCCATCAGCGCGGCCTGCACTTTCAGGCCGCTCGCGCCGAGCGAGGCGAGGGTACCGGCGGCACCGCCGAACTGGCCGGTGAGGACGCGGGGACGCATTTCCGCGACCCGGCTTAGTTGGCGCTCGATGGCGGCGAGGTAACCGGCGGTCTTGAAGCCGAACGTGATCGGCACGGCGTGCTGGAGATTGCTGCGGCCAGCCATCGGGGTATCGCGATAGCGCCGCGTCAGATCGGCCAATGACGCGGAAATCGCGGCGAGGTCATCTGCGACGATTGCCAGAGCCTCGCGGATTTGGAGGACGGTGGCGGTGTCGGTGACGTCCTGCGTGGTTGCGCCCCAATGGCAGTACTGGCCGAGGTCGCCGGCGCAGAGGGCGGCAAGTTGGTCAACGACCGGAATCACAGGAGAACCGACCTGTTCGGTGCGACGTCCGAGCGCTTCGAGATCGAAGCGTTCGACCTTTGCCTGCCGGGAGATTTCGGCTGCGGCCTCCGCCGGAATAATGCCGAGCCGGGCCTCGACGCGAGCGAGCGCTGCCTCGATATCGAGATACTTCTGGATGCGGTTCTCGTCGGAGAAGACCTGGCGCATCGCGGGCGCAGTGAAGAGGTCGCGAAGGACGACGGAGTCGAGGGCGGATGGCATCGCTAAGGCTCGGGGTAGTTTGAGGTCATCGATGGATCCTCGGGAGGGGCGAGGCTGGAGGAGAGGGAATTACTTGGAGAAATGGGTTTGTTTTGTAAAATTGCCGGGTAAATCCAAAGCTGCGGAGAGGTTTGCGAGTGCGGAATGCCACGCCGCCGGTTTGGTTAACGTGAGGTCATCACCCCTCGAGGTGACTATAGCATAAGGCCCGCCGCACCGTGGTAACGGGCGGCCGCAACCAGGGAGAGGGATGGTAGTTGAGGAATTCGTAAGCGGGGTTTAATTGAGCCTCCGGCGGCCGGCCGCTGAAGGCGGTTGAGGTCGGAGGCCCGCGCGGTGGGCGGATTGTTTTCCTTTCAAATCGGCTTCGGGTTATAGTGGCGCCGATAAGCCATAGCCGGGTGGGGCAGCGCAGCGATCGGCTGCGTATGGGACCGGTTATCGGATAATTCGATTCAAATCAGAGCGCGGAGATTTTTAATGGCAGAAAAGGGTTTCACCGAAGAGAAGGTCCACGTCGGCGACACGGAACTTCAGCTACTGAAGATAGGCACGGGCAAGCCGTTGCTGGTTTTCCATGGCGAGTTGGGGTTTCCTGGCCTGCTGAAATGGCACACGGCGCTGGCCGCCAAGCGCACGCTCCACATTCCGCTGCATCCGGGCTACGGCAAGACGCCGCAGGCGAGCTGGATCATGAATATCCGGGACCTGGGGAATTTTTATTCGCGCTATATCCGCGAGCAGAAACTGGCTCCGACCGACGTGATCGGATTTTCCCTGGGCGGATGGCTCGCGGCGGAAATGGCGACCGCCAACAGCGCGCAGTTCAACAAGATGATCCTGGTGGGGGCGGCCGGGCTGCGTCCGCCGAGCGGCGAAATCATGGACATGTTCACGGTGACGGCGCGCGGGTACCTGAACTCGAACGTGCACAATTTTCAGGACACGCCGGAATTCGCGTCGCTGTTCGGGGGCGAGCAAACGCCCCTGCAATACGAGGAGTGGGAAGAGGCGCGGGCCGAGACCGCGCGGATCGCGTGGCAGCCGTACATGTTCACGCAGAGCATGGAACATCTGCTGGCGAATATCTCCGGGTTGCCGACGCTGCTGCTATGGGGCAAGCAGGACACGGTGGTCCCGTTGAGCGTGGGCGAGGGCTACAAGAAGCATATCGCGGGCGCGAAGCTGGTGACGTTCGACAAGTGCGGACACATGCCGGAGATCGAGAAATCGGCCGAGTTCATCAAAGAGGTCGAGAGCTTCCTGGGCTGAGCGGAAAGTCGAGTCAAGCGAAGCGGGAGGAAAGCCGTTGCATATCATGTGGTTCACGGAACGCGCGTATCATCACGTTCCCGAGGAGGAGGTGCTCAAGCGCCGCAGTTTCTTCGGCGTGCCGAACACGTTCTTCGACGCGGCCAAGGGGTCGGTGTTGCTGAACCAGTACCTGGACGAGAAGATCTACACCGATGAGCTGGGCTTCGACGGCGTGATGCTCAACGAACATCATGGGACGCCATTTTGTATGGGCGCGGTGATGGACGTGGAGGCGGCGGTGCTGGCGCGAGCGACCAAGCGGGTCAAGATCGTGCTGCTGGGAAATCCGATTCCGACGGTGGCGAATCCGCTGCGGCTGGCCGAAGAGCTGGCAATGATCGATCTGATTTCGGGCGGGCGGCTGGTGCCCGGATGGGTGCGCGGGGCGGGCAGCGAACAGCTCGCGAACAATGCGAACCCGGCGTACAACCGCGAGTATTTCGATGAGGCTCACGACCTGATTATTGCGGCCTGGACGAAGCCGGGGCCGTTTCGCTGGGAAGGCAAGCATTTCCATTACAGGTTCGTGAATCCGTGGGTGCTGCCGCTGCAGAAGCCGCATCCGCAGATGTGGATTCCGGGCCTGATCAGCCCGGAGACGGTGAAGTGGTGCGCGGAACATCGGTATCCATACGTGGCGTTGGCGACGATGCTGGGGCCGACGCTCGAGATGTGGGACATGTACACGACCGAGGCGGCGCGTCATGGTTACCAGGCGGGCCCGGAGAACTTCGGCTACCTGCAGCCGATTTTCGTGCACGAGACCGAGGAGCAGGCCGACGCGCTGGGGAAGAACTTCCTCTTTGGCGGGGGCTTTGCGAACTTCGCGCGGCCCGAGTGGATGTTCCCGCCCGGGTACAACTCGAAGGAAGCGACGCGGCGGCTGGCGAACCTGTACTCGAATCCGAATCTGCCGGGTAAGACGCTGATCCCGAAACATCTGCATGCGCTGAACGATATCGCCGCGGTCAAAAAGGCGGTGTACGACAATTACGACAATGCGAAGGAATCGCTGCAGATAATCACGGGCACGCCGAAGTCGGTGATTCCGAAGCTGCGCAAGGTGCTCGAAGTGCTGCGGCCGGGAATCTTTTCGTTCTGGCTCGACGGGCCGGCGCCACAGCAGGATCGGATGACCTGCTTGCGGCTGCTGGGCACGGAAGTGATGCCGGCGGTGCGCGAGATCGGAAAGGAGCTGGGGCTGTCGGATCCGTTCGAAGTGAAGCCGGGGTCGCGGCCGTTGGCGTTGAGCGGGAAGCCGGACCGGGTCGGGTCGCCGGAAGCGCTGCGGGCACTGTAGGACTGGGAGAAGAGTTGCGAAACTTTGCAAGGTTTCAGGCTTCCCACAGTGAAAGATTGGCAGAGTTGGCGGCGCATCGGCGAACCTGTCGCGCTTTCGCAGAACGTTTGATATGAGTCGGAAAGGTAATAGAGAACCCGCCTCGCGCGGCTCGAAAGATCCCGGAGGGGCGCGGGAAAGACGAGCCGCCGCCCAGCGGGCGGGCGAGGGCGGTGCACATCGGGGGGAGCGCGGTGCGCCGCCGGGTAGAGATGAAAAACTAAAGGCTCCGCGGAGGTCGTTTTATGCACATAATGTTTTTCACGGAAAGGGCTTATCATGCGGTCCCAGAGGACGAAGTCTTCAAGCGGCGCAGCTTTTTCGGGGTGCCGAACAAGTTTTTCGACGCGCCGACGGGGGCGCGGCTGCTCAACGAATATATCGATGAGAAGATCCTCTGCGACGAACTGGGTTTCGACGGCCTGATGCTGAACGAGCATCATGGGACGCCATTTTGTATGGGCGCGGTGATGGACGTGGAGGCGGCGGTGCTGGCGCGGGCGACCAAGCGCGCGAAGATCGTGCTGCTGGGGAATCCGATACCGACGGTCGCGAATCCATTGCGGATGGCCGAAGAACTCGCGATGATCGACATGATCTCGGGCGGGCGGCTGGTGCCCGGATGGGTGCGCGGGGCGGGCAGCGAGCAGCTCGCGAACAATGCGAACCCGGCGTACAACCGGGAGTACTTCGACGAGGCTCACGACTTGATCCTGGCGGCCTGGACCAAACCGGGTCCGTTTCGCTGGGAGGGCAAGCATTTCCATTATCGGTTCGTGAATCCGTGGGTGCTGCCGCTGCAGAAGCCGCATCCGCCGATCTGGATTCCGGGATTGATCAGCCCGGAGACGGTGAAGTGGTGCGCGGAGCATCGGTATCCGTACGTGGCGTTGGCGACGCTGCTGGGCCCGACGCTGGAGATGTACAACATGTACGCGAAGCGGGCGGCGGAGCTGGGCTACCAGGCGGGGCCGGAGAATTTCGGTTACCTGCAGCCGGTATTCTGCGCCGATACCGAAGAGAAAGCCGAAGAGCTGGGCAAGAACTTCCTGTTCGGCGGCGGCTTCTCGCACTTTGCGCGGCCGGAGTGGATGTTCCCTCCGGGGTATAACTCGAAGGCGGCGACGCGGCGGCTGGCGCAGCAGGCGGCGAATCCGAACCTGCCGGGCAATATCAACGGGATGGTGGATCACGATCCGGTTGACGACGCGGACCTGCAGGCACTCAAGAAGAAGCTGTACGACACCTATCCGCAGTGGCTCAAGGAATCGCAGATGATCACGGGCACGCCGAAGACGATTGTGCCCAAGCTGCGCCACGTGCTGGAAGTGCTGCGGCCGGGAATCTTCTCGTTCTGGCTGGACGGCCCGTCGCCCCTGAAGGATCGGCGCCGGTGCGTGGAGCTATTGGGCAAGGAAGTGATGCCGGCACTGAAGGAAATCGGCAAGGAGTTGGGGCTGGAGGATCCGTTCACGCGCAAGCCGGGTTCGGTGAAGATCACCGGCAAGGCCGAGTCGGTTGGCCGTCCCGATCTGATCGCCGCTGCTTGAGCGACCGCGGTTTCGGATTAATCCGCTGAGTACCATGCGGCGGAGGGCGGTTTTGCACGTCTTCCGCCGCATGCTTTTATTAGACCACTGTCATGTCGTGGATGCAGACCGTCGATGATCTGGGCTTCAAGCTCGAACTCGAGGAGGAACCCAGGCGGATCGTTTCGCTGGTGCCGAGTTGGACAGAGACGCTGTTCGCGTTCGGCCTGGGCGAGGCGATCGTGGGGGTGACGCGATTTTGCGTCGAGCCCGCGGCGGCGGTGGCGGCGGTCCCGAAAATCGGCGGGACGAAGAATCCCGAGGTCAAGGCGATCGTAGAGCTGAAGCCGGACCTGGTGATCGCGAATGCCGAGGAGAATCGGCGCGAAGATATCGAGCAGCTGCGCGCCGCCGGGGTCCAGGTTTTCACGACCTATCCGCGCACAGTGGCGATGGCGGTCGAAGGGATTCTGAAGCTCGGCAGCGTCGTCGCGCGACCGGCCGCGGCGGGCGCGATGGCGCGCGAAATCGTGAAGTCGGTCAGCGAAATCGAGACCGGGCTGGGCGCGTGGAGCAAGCTGCGCTTTCGCGTGTTCTGTCCGGTGTGGAAGAATCCCTGGATCGCCTTCAACGGCGATACCTACGCGCATGACGTGCTGCGCATGGTCGGCTTCAACAATATCTATGCGGCGGCGGGGGAGCGTTATCCGCGGGCGACGCTGGAAGAGGCGCTCGAATTGCGGCCGGACTTCGTGCTGTTGCCGAACGAGCCGTATGAATTCGACGCGAAGGATGTCGAGGAGTTGAAGCCATTGCTGCCGGCGGCGCTGAGCCGCCGCGTGGTCTTGATCGACGGGCGCGATCTTCATTGGTATGGTGCGCACATGGTTCAAGGCCTGAAGCGGCTGAGCGCGTTGCTGTCGCGGGTACGGGCGGCGACGGTTTAGGCGGCGCTGGAAGTACTCGTTGGGCGGCGCAGGGTTTGCACCTTCGAGTCAAACAATACTAGTTAGTTTAGCTAGTCAGTTCAGATAGATGGCGCCGGTGTGCAGCAGGGCGCACTTCACCGTATTCATATCAATCGAGGTATATCGAGGATGGCCGCAATCGCACCGCTGACCGGAATCAAGATTATCGATTTGACCAAGCTCGCCCCGGGGCCGCATTGCACGATGATCCTCGGCGACCTCGGCGCCGATATTATCAAGGTGGAAGAGCCGGGTGCTCCCACGGGACGGCGCGCGGAGCAGGCCGGAGCGACCGGCAAGGTGAAGCGTGTGGTGGGTTTCGGATCGGTGCCGACCAACGCTCTCGCCCGCAACAAGAGATCGATCGGCATCAATTTGAAGAGCGACATCGGCAAGGAGATCTACCTGAAGCTGGTACAAGGCGCGGATGTGGTGGTCGAGGAGTTCCGTCCGGGCGTCGCGAAGCGACTGGGGATCGATTACGAGACTCTGGCGGTGAGCAATCCGAAGCTGGTCTATTGCGCGGTGACGGGCTTCGGGCAGACCGGACCGTTCAAGAATTACGTTGGGCACGACCTCAACTATATCGCTACGTCGGGCGCGCTCTCGATGATCGGGCGCAAGGATCAGCCGCCGTCGATTCCGCTCAATCTGCTCGCCGACTATGCGGGCGGCGGAATGCATGCCGCGATCGGGGTGCTGGCGGCGCTGCTCGCGCGCCATCAGACGGGGCGCGGACAGTACGTCGATATCGCGATGCTCGATGGCACGATGCTGCTGATCGCGCAGGCGCTTTCGACTTATTTCACGACCGAGAAAATTCCCAAGCGCGGTTACACTTCGATGGATGGTGCCGCGCCGTACTACAATCTGTACGAGACCAAGGACGGCAAGATCATCACGATCGGTTCGGTCGAGCCGTGGTTCTATGCGAATCTGTGCCGCGCGCTGGGCTGCGAGGAATACATCACGGACCAGAACAATCATTCCAAATGGACCGAGATGCTTGAGCGCTTTACGGCGATCTTCAAGACTCGCACGCGCGACGAATGGTACGATTATCTGACGCAATGGGACATTTGCGTGGGCAAGATGCTGACGCTCGACGAGCTTGAGCACGACCCGCAAATTCGCGCGCGCAACATGATCGTTGAGGTCGAGACGCCGGCCGGCGAGAAGGTCAAGCAGGTGGGAATCTCGGTGAAGCTGTCGGATACACCCGGATCGATTCGATCGCTCGCGGCGAAGCTGGGAGAGCATACGGACGAGGTGCTCGGCGGGCTGGGTTATGCGAAGAGCGATATCGATCGCTGGCGCGAAAGCGGGGCTATCCGTTAGCGCGAGAGCGTCGTTATGGATCGATGATCGCGAGGCTCGGGGAGGAGCGGGCGCCGAAGTAAATCGGCGGCGAGGGCGACGATGGCGAAGCAGGATTCGATGTTCATGAAGAGCCCCTACGAGCCGCTCGTGATCGAGCGGGCCGCAGGCGCGTGGCTGTACACCCGCGATGGCCGTAGAATCCTAGACGCCGGAGCGGGCGCGGTGGTGGTCAACATCGGGCAGGGTCGCGAGGAAATCGCGAAACTGGCCGCCGAAGTAGTAGGCCGCGTCAACTACGTCCTGCCGATCTGGAACACGCCGGATCGCGAGCGTTTGTGCGAACGTCTCGCGCTGTGGACGCCGCCACATCTCAATCATTTCTTTTTTGCCAGCGGCGGTTCCGAGGCGGTCGAAGCGTCGATCAAATTCGCGCTCATGTACCACAAGGTCAAAGGGCGTCCGCAGAAAAGGAAAATCATCTCGCGCTGGCTGTCGTATCACGGCAACACGCTCGGCGCGCTCTCGGTCGGCGGCAATATGCTGCGGCGAGCGGATTACGAGCAGGTGCTGTTCGATTGGCCGCACATACCACCCTCGTATTGCTACCGGTGTCCGTGGGGCAAGACTTATCCGGGATGCGGCATCGAATGCGCGACGGCGCTCGAAGATGAAATCCGCACGCAGGGCGCGGATTCGATCGCGGCGTTTATCGCCGAGCCGATGATGGGTGCGACGGGCGGCGTGGTGCCGCCGGTCAAGGAATATTGGCCGATGATTGCGGAGATCTGCCGCCGCAACAATATCCTGTTGATAATCGACGAAGTGATGACCGGCTTCGGCCGCACTGGCAAGCGCTTCGCCGTGGAACATTGGAATCTCGAACCCGACGTGCTGATCGCCGCGAAGGGGCTCACCGGCGGCTACGTGCCGATGGGAATGATCGCGGTCGATGACCGGTTGATCGCCGAATGCGAGCAGCTTGGCGCCGACTTCATGTTCTATACCTTCAGCGCGCAACCGCTGGCCTGTGCGATTGCCGACAAGGTGCTCGAGATTATGGAGCGGGAGCATCTGGTGGAGCGCGCGGCGGAACTCGGCGCGCGGCTCGGAGCGCAAATCAAGGAAGAATTGTCCGGGCATCCGATGGTCGGCGACATTCGCGGCGCTGGGATGTTCTGGGGCGTCGAACTGGTGCGGGATCGATGCGACGCGGACGCCTTACGCGCCCGAGTTGAAGGTGACGAGCCGGGTCCTATCCGCCGCGATGAAGCATGGACTGTTCGTTTATCCTTCGATTGGGATGGCCGGAAAGGCGGGCGGTGACGCGGTGATGGTGACGCCGCCGTTCGTGATCGACGAGGCCGACATCGGCTACATCGTGGACAATCTGCGCGCCGCACTCGACGAGGTTCATGGCGCTCTGGATTGAGGCGTGCGGCGAAATGCGTCGCGCGGATCATCGCGGTCTTGGCGATCGAAGGTCATGCGAACAGCCTCTCGATCTCTCGATGATCCCTGCCGGATAATGATTGCGCGAGGGCATTTCGCAGTCGCGACGTTCATCGGGCCACCCTGCCCCTATTACCGGCGGGCGGGGTCAGCTAGATTTTTGAAGGTTGCCATTCGCCATTGACGGGAGAGTCCCATGCCGGACATTATCGGGCCGACATCGCATTTCTTCTATTCGCAGCGCCTCAAGCTCCATTATGTTGATTGGGGAAATCACGACAAGCCGCTCGCGATTCTGGTGCACGGCGGGCGCGACCATGCGCGCAACTGGGACTTTGTTGCGCTCGCGTTGCGCGAACACTTTCATATAGTAGCGCCCGACTTGCGGGGACATGGCGACTCCGATTGGGCGATTGGCGGGGCGTACTCAATTACCGATCATGTGCTTGATCTCGGCCAGCTAATGAGCGCTCTGGAACCCACCGGGCCGGTGACATTAATCGGCCATTCGCTGGGGGCGGGTGTGGTTTTGCAGCGCGCGGGAGTTTTCCCCGAGGCGGTCAAGGCGGTGGTCGCGATCGAGGGGTTGGGACCTCCGGGGGCGATGTTCCGCGAAACTCCCGCCTACGAGCGGATGGAGAGCTGGGTCAGCGATATGCGCGCACTGGCTCAGCGCAAACCGCGCGAGTATGTGACGATCGAGCAGGCGATGACGCGAATGCGCGAGGCCAATCCGCATCTGAGCGAAGCGATGGCGCGCCATCTGACGATTTACAGCGTGCGCCGCAACGAAAACGGCAGCTTTTCCTGGAAATACGATAACTATACCCGGGCGACCTCGCCGTATCTGTTCAATCTCAAGGACGCGATGGAGATTTGGTCGCGCATTCGCTGTCCGACGTTGCTGGTGCGCGGCGACTCGTCGTGGGCCGGTGATTGGGAGCGGGACGGGCGTCTGGACGCGTTCCGATCGGCGGAGTTGGTCACGATCAGGCAGCGGGCCATTGGGTCCATCATGATCAGCTTGCCGAGTTCCTCGTCGTGGTAAATCGGTTTTTAAGATTTGAATCCGCCGGCGAATGTTTCAGGCGCGACCGTCGCTGCGCCACCGAAGCCCCTAGTTGAGGCTAGGCGTTATCGCTGCGCCCGGACCAGCTCCAATATCTGGAGCAGATTCTGCTCGCGGCTGGCGATTGGCGTGCTGGCGGCGCTGGGCAATCTCGGCTTTCGCAGCCTCATCCATTTTTTCTCATGGGTCTTTCGCACCCTCGAATGGAACTCCTCGGCATTCGCGAAGGGTCAATTACCGTACTCTTGATCCCGCTCATTCTGGTGAGCGGCGGTGCCGCGATCCTGATCCTGAATTATTTCTTTCCGGGTGACGTGCTCGGTTATGGCTTCCCCAACTTTCTTGAGATGGTGAATCTCGGCAGGGCCGTATCAATCGCCGTTGGATCGTCGTGAAGGCGCTGGGTGCGGCGATTGTCGCTCGGCGCAGGCGCATCGGTCGGCCGCGAAGGACCGATCGCGCAAATCGGAGGAGCGATTGGATCGGCGGTCGCCCAGCTTCGGCGGCTGTCCGTCTGATCGCATGAAAGTGCTGGTCGCCGCGGGCGCCGGGGCCGGTATAGCGACGACCTTCAACGCGCCGATGGGTGGGCTGATGTTTGCCCAGGAGATCGTTCTGATGGGCCAGACCGATCTCACCAACGTCGTGCTGGTGGTGATCGCGACCTTCACCGCGGTGGTGACTTCGCGCACGATGATGGGGCAAGGGAGCGCGGTGTTCCATCCGGCGACCTTCGTTTTCACGACCTATTGGGAGATGTGCAGTTATGGGCTGATGGGCGTGGTGCTCGGCTTGCTGGGCGCCGGATACATCAGATTCTTTCACTCCCTCGGCCATTACATCCGCGCAATAAGCTGCCGCAATGGGCCAAACTTACGATTGGTCTTGGCCGTGGTGGGCGTGATTGCCGTGGTGTTGCCAAAAAATCTTTCCGACGGTTATCCGGTGATCGACCTTGCGCTCGATGGCAAGATCGGATTCGCGATGCTGCTGGCGCTGGCAGCGGCGAAATTCGTCGCCAGTGCGATCTCGCTCGATTGCGGGGCGCCGGGCGGAGTTTTCGGTCCGGTATTTTTTATCGGGGCGATGAGCGGCGGCGCATTTCGCGGACTCGTAGCCGCGATCGCTCCGGGAATGGTGGGGCCGCGCGGATCGTATTCGCTGATCGGGCTCGGGGCCTTTCTTGGTGCGGTCACGCACGCACCGCTGACCGCGCTGTTCCTGTTGTTCGAGATGACCCAGCTCAACTACAACGTCGCGTTGCCCGCGATGATCACGACGATCACGGCATTGGTCGTCGCCCGATCGATCGAGGGCGAATCGATCGACACCTACACGCTTGCGCGCGAGGGCAAGACCTTCGCGATTGGCAGGGAGCGGCTGGTGCTATCGCAACTTCCGGTCGCCTCCGTGATGCATAAGGACGTTGACATATTGAGCGAGAATGCGGCGCTCGCGGACGTGCTGCGCAAGGCGGGTGATACGTCGCAGGCGACGCTTCCGGTGATAAACAGCGAAGGGGAACTGGCCGGGCTCATCGTGACGCATGATCTCCTCGGCGTGCTGTCGAGCGGCACGGAATTGGGCCCGCTGGTGAACGCTTTCGATCTGGCGCGGCGTAATCCGCCGGTGGTGACGCCGGAATCGAATCTGGACCAGGTGGCGCAGATGATGGAGTACGAGGCGCTCGATGAAATTCCGGTGGTCGAACACGCGCATGGCGGGCGTTTCCTCGGATTAGTATCGCGGCGCAATGTCTCGCAAGCGTTCAATCGTGTAACCGTATCGCTTTCGGCGCAGGAGACCGGGGATCGTGGAATCTTCTGGGCGACGGGCTATCGTGTTTCGCGCCTGCAGGTTCCGGCCGGAGCCATGGGCAAGACCTTACGGCAACTCGACCCGCGCGCGCGGTATTCAGTGAGCGTACTCGCGATCCAGGATGGCGGCGATGCGGATACGGGATTCGCGCCGCTGGGGCCGGATCGGGTGCTGAAGCCCGGCGACCTGATTGTTGCGGCGGGGCGACCGGCCGACCTGCGGCGCTTCATCCGCGATCTCGAGGGCTGATGCAGTCGGCGCGTGACGGACTAGACCGCGAGAGACCGGCGGCGAGTTAGGTTCGCATCATGATGTCGTCGTGGAAGCGCGCCAGTTCGTCCTCGCTGAACGCCCGCAAAGGCATCCCGACCAGGGCGCGATCGACGCCCATCTCGCCGAGCCGCTTAACGTCATCGAGCGTGAGCGGATGCCCGGTTCGGAGGCTCAGCGTGATTTCAACGGGCCGCGTGCGATTGGCGGCCCGCTCGAGGTCGCGCAGACGGCCGATCAACATCCTCGTTTCATCTAAGCTCTTGGCGATCCCATACCATCCATCGCCATAGCGCACAGTGCGCTTGAGTGCGAGATCGCTGGTGCCGCCGACGATGATTGGCGGATGCGGTTTCTGGATCGGTTTTGGATAAGAAGCGCACACCTTCGACCGCGATGGTCTGACCGCGGTAGGCTGGTTCGTCGCTGGTCCACAATTCCTTCATCAGTTCGAGGTACTCGCGGGTGCGCAAAGCGCGATCCTTGAACGGAGCGCCAACCGTCGCGAATTCCTCTGCCCACCAGCCGACACCCACGCCGAAGATCACGCGGCCACGGCTCAGGACGTCGAGGGAAGCGACCGCCTTGGCGGTGGCGATTGCATTGCGCAGGGGCACGACGAAGATTCCAGTCGCGCAGCCGGATCCTGCTCGTGAGGGCCGCCGCGTAAGTCAAGGCGAGCATCGGATCGTGAAAGGGCACGTCGGCGGGCGCGGGAAAACGGCCGTCGGGCGAGTAGGGGTATTTCGAAGCGGAAGTGACGGGCAGGATCAGGTGCTCGCCGATCCAGGCCGATTCGTAGCCAAGGTCCTCTGCGGCGCGAACGTGCGTCGCGATTCGTTCGGGCTTTACGCTCGTGATGAAGGTGCCGAATTTCATCTTCATTCCCCCCAAGCGAGAATCAGTATTGTTGTTACCCGAGATCGCGCGGGAAATGAAACGGACGAGCGCGGCCCGCTCGCAGCTCGGCGCAGAGCTCTTCGACCGTAGCGACTTCGTGCTCGAGTTCGGTAGCGCAGGTCAGAAACCAATTGGCGGTCGAAAAGTGTGCATCACTGCCCGCGAGCGGGGTCAAGCCGAGCTTCTCCGCCATCGCCTGTGCCTCGGCGTTCTGGTCGTCGGAGTTCTGTCCGTTGATCACCTCGATCGCGCTTAATGCGGGGCCGACTTTTGCGAGCAGATCGTCGAGCCGTGCGCCATAACCCGATTCGCGAAAAGGATGCGCCGGGATGGCGATCCCGCCTTCACTGTGGACCACTTCCATCAGATGTTCCGCGCGTAACATTCTTGATTCGAGATCGAAGCGCCGCAGGAGTTCTCGCGTGACCCCGAAGATTAGCAGATGTCCCAGGTTGGTGTCGGATGGAGGAGGGCATCGTGTTCATTAACAGCGATATTGAACTCAGTTATCTGATCATTACCTTCTCGCTGCTTGGGATAATTTTCACAGATAGTCTGCTCACTGCGCTACGCCTCGAGCTATGGCCTCCGAAACTGCTGGGTGCGACAGTGTATGCGCTATTAGGTCTCGGGTTGATCGAAGCGGTCCTGATGTTTGCCTAGACTTGGATAGACGGAACAACATCTGACGCGTTCATGTTGGCTAAGTCTGTCTGGCGGCCTGGATTTCGCCACACGGACGATAATGATCGATCGGTCGGGGAAGGGTGGGAACGATGGTTCCGTTTAACCGGATTCTTCTTTGCTACGATGCGACCCCCGAGGGGCGGCGTGCATTACGCTGCGGTGCTGCGCTTGCGCGGCGACTGGAGGCTGAAACCCATCTGCTTTCTATTCTGGATTTCACCTGGTGGTCAGGTGGCTACGATATGGTGTCGACCATGAAGTTCGAGGTTGATGAAGAGGCCGCGCGCGAGATACTCCTCGAGGGTATCGAAAAGCTGCGTGCGTGGGGCGTCACGGCAACGGGGCATTTTGCTGTCGGGAGTGCCATTGAGGAGATTCCGCGTCTCGCGGAAGCACTGAAAGTTGATCTGATTGTGATTGGTCACCGTCCCGAAGGTTTCTTTGCGCGGTGGTGGACCGGCGATAACCACGCACTACTATTGAATCGTGTGTCATGCGGTGTCTTGTTTGAAGTGTCTGAATAGCAGGAGCATGTCGCTGTCATGCCCGAGCGCCGCCTGCGCCTTGACGCACGCGGCGCTCGATTGCCCTGATATCGCGAGGTATCGGACCTCTTGGCGCGCGGTGCGGCACAGGACGGCTACAGGCCCCAGATGATGTCCGCATTCTGTTTCTGGGCCTCACGCATCATGTCGAGCAACGGCCACGCCCGGCGCGCAACCCCGCCACGATCTTCATCCGCGGCGTGGGGGTGTCCGTTCGGGACAGTGTAGAGTGACTCAAGAGCAGCTTCCGCATGCGTCTCCTCTGAAATGGCCGCCTCCAGGCGGGCGATCAAATGCGGCATTTCTTCGTGCCCGATTACCCCGCGTGCATCGAGATGCTTGCCCATCAGGTTAAGGAGATATTGAGCGAGGTTCCTGAGCATGACGACCTCAGGTGTGGCGATCGATTGGAAAGTAACCAGCATGATAAGACCTCCTTGCATTGAGGCCTTCGGAATTGGGGGTGGCCAGTCCATCGGACCTAAAGCGTGTCCTACCCCTAAGGCGCGCGCAGGCCCGGCACATCGTTTCCCTATGCTGGAGCGGGCCGCCCCAGCTCCATGTTCAGTTATCAGAAGACCTACTTGCATCTTATGTCACGGCGTGACAAATTTAAAGCGTTCTGTCAGGCGGTTGTGCAAGGGTTACGAACACCACGGGGCGCCGGTCATGGTCCTTTGGTCCGTCGCCATATATATCAACAACGAGTGGGACTTCTAAACGGAATGACTGACACTTCGCTTGCGACCTATCCACCACTGAACACGCTTAAACGTGTCGCGGAGCATCTCTGGATTGTCGATGGTCCGATCATCCGGTTTGGCATGCCATGGCCGAAGATGTCATTTCCGACGCGTATGACTGTTGTTCGGCTTGCCGGCGAATGCCTCTTCATCCATTCGCCCACCCACCTGACACCGGAACTCAAGGCTGAGGTAGAGAAAATCGGCAGACCTTGCTGGATCATTGGCCCAAATCGTCTTCATTACTGGTGGATATCTGAGTGGCGCATCGCCTTTCCGGACGCTTTTGTATATCTGGCCCCAGGCATCAAGGAAAACGCCAGCAATCGCATCCGCTTTCATGGACTGCCGTTAAGCGGTGCGAGCGGGTACCTATGGGATACGGACCTCGCTACGCTTCCGGTATCCTCCCGCTATATGACGGAAGTCGAATTTTTCCACTATCCCAGTCGAACGTTGATCCTGACGGATCTCATTCAGAACTTCGAGCCACGGAAGCTCGACTCGTTTGCGATGCAAACGCTGACCCGTCTTGGAGGCGTTCAGGATCCGGATGGCCAGATGCCGCGTGATATGCGCCTGACGTTCATGAAGCAGCGCACAGACCTCAAGGCGGCAGTAGAGAAGATGCTCCATTGGAATCCCGAGCGAATCATCCTCGCGCATGGTCGCTGGTACGAGAAAGACGGTGCTAACGAGTTGCGACGCGCGTTTCGCTGGCTCCTTCAATAGGCTCCTGTTTGGAACTTGTGCCCAATACCCAGCTCCAAACCTGGAGTCAACACGAGTATGCCGCGGCGAATCAGCCCCGATTCCCCCGCTCTGTGTCCCGGGCATCCCAATTCTCCACGCTCGCGCCCGCCAGCGAACGCACCCTTGCTTCGTCGCTCGCAAATTCGCTGGCCCGACCCGCGAACACCACACGTCCATCATCGAGCACACACGCGGTATCAGCGATCTCGACAGCAGCCCTGACATTCTGTTCGACCAGCAACACGGACATGCCAGCGCCACGCATCCCGTCGATCACGCCGAATACCTCTTCGACAATGAGCGGCGCAAGTCCTTGCGAAGGTTCATCAAGCAGGAGGAGCTTCGGGTTAAGCATCAATGCTCGCGCGATCGAGAGCATTTCCTGCTCGCCGCCCGAAAGCTGCCTGCCCCGGTTCGATCGACGTTCCTTCAGGCGCGGAAACAGGCTGTAGATACGTTCGATAGTCCAGGGCCCGGGGCGTTCGAGCGGTACCAGCAGGTTTTCTTCAACCGTCAATCCCTGAAAGACGCGCCGCCCTTCCGGTACATAGCCTACGCCCGACGCAGCGATCCGATACGGCGCCCATCCAGTCGTGGCGCTGTCGAAAATGCGCACGGTGCCTTCCCTCGCGCGTGTCAAGCCCATGAGACTGCGCAGCGTCGTCGTCTTGCCGGCACCGTTGCGGCCGAGCAGGGCGAGGATTTCGCCCTCTCGAACCTTTAGCGAAACCCCGTGCAGGATATGGCTCTTGCCGTACCAGGTTTGCAAGCCATCAGCTTCGAGGGCGTTCATATAGCTTTCCCCAGATAGGCTGCCTGAACCACTTCACTCGCCGTTATTTCTTCGGGCGCACCTTCTGCCAGCACGCGCCCTTCGGCGAGCACCATAATACGTTGGGCCAACTGGAAAATTACCCGCATGTCGTGCTCTATCAGCACCATGGAGAGAGCCTGTTCCTTGTGCAGTTTGCGTATAAGCTGGGTGATGTCGTAGGTTTCCTGGTCGCCCATTCCGGCGGTAGGCTCATCGAGCAGCAACAGGCGTGGTTTGAGCGCAAGCGACATGACAATCTCCGTGGAGCGTTGGTCGCCTAGCGACAATTCCCCCACAAGGCGGTTTGCCTTGGCACCAAGTCCACCCATCGTAATCAGCTCGTCGACGCGATTACGCACTTTCGCGGCGGTGGCACGTGACAACCACGGACTCAGCCGATGGCCGGCTTCGATTTCAACAGGGATTCGCACGTTGTCGTGGACCGAGAGTTCGGGGAAAACTTCTGTGATCTGGAATGTGCGCGCCATGCCGGATGCCACCCGTTGATGGGGTGGAAGACCGGTGATGTCGTTCCCATCGAACAGGATACGTCCGGCCGTAGGTTGAAAAAAACCACTGATCAGGTTGAAGAAAGTCGTTTTCCCGGCACCATTGGGTCCAATGACCGCCCGGAGTTCGCCCGGCTGGACAGTCATCGAGACGTCACTGACAGCACGCAGGTTGCCGAACGAGCGCGAGACGTTCTCAACTGACAGCAAGCTCATTCGTTCACCTTTTTGCGTAGCATCCCGAGCACACCGCGCGGAAAGAACAGAACAACCAGGATAAACAGCAGACCGATAAACGACATCCAGTTTTCTGTCCGGCTGGAGATGTAGTCCTGTACGACGACAAAAATCGCGGCGCCAATGAGCGGACCCCATAGCGAGCGCATGCCTCCAAGCACCGACATGATGACGAACTCGCCGGACTGATCCCAGCGCAGGCCATGCGGATCCGCGAAGTTGTTCAGCAGCGCGTAGAGCGTGCCTGCCAGGCTGACAAAAAAGCACGAGATGACGAAGGACAACCAGATATGTTGTTCAATGGGCACGCCGAGAAAGCGCGCGCGGCGCTCGTTCTCGCGAATGGCAAGCAGCGTGCGTCCGAATGGCGAACGCAGCAGGCCAGCCATAGCGCCTACCGAAATCGCGAAGCAGGCCAGAACGAAGTAATAGAATGCCACCCCGTTACTGAGGATATCGACGGTCCCAAGCCCCAGATTGATTGGCATGCGGTGCCATCCGGAGAGACCGTCGTCGCCACCTGTGACGGAATTCCACCTGAACGCAATGAAATAGAACACCTGCCCGAACGCGATCGTCGCCATCGCAAAGTACACACCACGTAGACGGACGATCAGCGCACCAATCACGGCGGCCGCGAGCGTACCGACGGCTACCCCAACCAGCATGCCGAGCGGGGTACTCGGGACGAGGTATCTGATCGTCATACCGACGCCGTAGGCGCCGAGCCCGAAGTAGGCCGCGTGTCCGAACGACAGTACACCTGTGAAACCGAGCAGGAAATTCAGCGACATGGCGGCCAGCGCCATGACAAGCAGGCGCGTGCCCAATGCGGTATAACCGCCGATCCAGGTGATCCAGAACGGCATGGTGAGCAGCGCTAGCCAGATTACGAGCGTACGGCCCAGTCCATATTGCGTGTCGCTCACTGGACCCTCCCTTCCTCGCCCAGCAGGCCGCGCGGACGGACAAGCAACACCAGTGCCATCATGACGTAGATCACGGCCTCGGTCGCCGACGGGAAGAAGACGGAAGTCACGCTAGATGCAACCCCAATCAGGATCCCGCCGAGCAGCGTGCCGGGCAGACTTCCAAGTCCGCCTACGATTATCGCGACAAAGCTCGGCATGATAAGCGAGTCACCGATTGTCGGCTCCAGCCCAAGCATGCCAGCGGCGAGAACGCCAGCAAGCCCTGCAAGAAATATCCCGAGGCCGAAGTTCAATGTGCGAAGCATTCGCACATTGACACCGAGTACCGACACCGTTTCCAGGTCGGTCGTGCCAGCGCGGATTCGCATACCCAGCCGGGTCCGGTTGAGGACCAGGAAGAGGCCCGCGACCACTACGATGACCAGCACGACCATAAATAGCCTGTAGCCAGTCAGAAAAAAGAACGTGTTGCTAAGCGGTGAGTTGAGGGACGCGGGTATCTGGTACGGCAGCGTTTGCGGCCCCCAGATGTAGCGCGTGCCGTCCTGCAGAATGAAAGCGAGTCCGAACGTCAGGAGCAGGCTGTACAACGGATCTCGTCCGTAAAGCCGGCGGATCAGCAATCGCTCGATCACCACACCGAGCGCTGCGGTCAGAAGAGGCGCGAGGACCAGTGCGACCCAGAATCCGGTGTAGGGCATCAGCGTGTAGGCGAGATACGCGCCAACCGCGAGGAACCCGCCGTGAGCGAAATTGATTACGCCGCTCAGGTTGAGGATCAGGGAAAGCCCGAGCGCCATCAGTGCGTAGAATGCGCCGATGATGATGCCGTTGAAAAGGTTAAACAGAATCAGCTGTGTCATAGCACCGCCGTGGGCGTTTTCACGAGGTCCGCCCAGCTACGTTGAGCGGATTGCCTATCCTTCTTCGGTGCGTCGTTCTCCGGGTTACCGGCGCTTTTGGAGAGCGCCGGCATGCTTCATCGCGCAGCGATGGGCGCCGTCATCCCGCACCCGCACACGGTACTGCACTCAGGACCATTTGATGTGGCAACCGGTCTCTTCCACCGGCAATGCCGCATCAACACCCTTGACAACCTGATCGACGTGAAAGAGGTCATCCGGTTGGGGGCCCTGCTCGACAGCATGACCGACGTAGAGATCGGGCATCAGCTGGTGATCCCCCGCGCGATAGAACGGCGTGTCTGGCATCAGGCCCACCTCCGGCGGTAACTTGAAGCCCTCGAGCGCCTTCGCCAGCTTGACCGCATCGAGCGTCTTTTCCTGATTTGCGACGAGCGCGATGGTCCACATCGCGACATAGCCAAACCAGTGACGGGCGGTCGGTACCCGGCCAGCTTTCTTTCGAATGCCTGCGACGAACTCCGCCACATGCGGGACCTTGGGCTGATTCCAGTACCACTCGAATACCCATGTGCCGATGCGAGCGTTGGGAGGGAGGCCTTCCAGTACTTCGAGTTCCTGCTGGGCACCCGCAATATGAAAATGCTTGTCGAGACCAAACTGGACAGCCTGTTTGAGCGAGTTGACGGCATCCTCGCCTGCGGTGAGAAAAAGGATGACGTCAGGGTTCGCAGCCTGAGCTTTGATAAGGTATGAAGAATAGTCTGTTGTCCCAAGAGGCGCCAGAGCCGCTCCGACCTCGGTGCCGCCGAATTTCTTCAGACTCGCTTCAAATCCCTCCTGCAGCGTGTGACCGAACGCATAGTCCGGGGTGATGAAAAACCATTTCTTCCCATACCTGTTGAACAGGACCCTGGAGACAGAATTTGTCTCCATACGGGTCGTGTTGCAGACCCGGAAGACGTTCCAGTGGCAATCGGTGCCCGTCACGGCGTCGGTGTGTCCGCCGGTTACGATATGCAGCGTTTTAAGCTCGTTGGACACCTGGCCGATCGCCAGCGCCATCGCGGAATTGACGTTACCCAACAGGAAGTTCACCTTGTCCCGCTCGATCAGCTTTCGGGCTTTCTGAACGGCGGTGCCGGTATCGGCACTTGTCGAATCTTCAACGAGAAGCTGCACCGGACGGCCGAGGATGCCACCCTTGGCGTTGATCTGTTCTAGTGCGTACTCGCACCCGACCTGCTCATTCTTGCCAAGCTCTGCGTAAGTTCCAGTGAGCGGGTCGTCGAGTCCGAACTTGATGGGTTCCTCGCCGCGCGCCTTGATAATGAACGGAGCTGCGACCTGCATGATGCCGGCCGCTGCTGCCACCTTGAGAACGAGCCGGCGCTGCCGGCTTCCGTCAGCCAAACATTCCTTCATTTTGCGTCCCCTTCATGTGGTCATGGACTCCGGCGTTTCTGGTCAACCCCTTCTGCGAGAGGCTCGATCCCCCGTCTTGAACAGAATATCGAGCGCCAAATGGCGGAATTTTGTTTCGAAATTTATGTTCGTTCGATACCTTAGTACACCGATGTTTATAGTGTGTCGCAGAATGCGGATCCCGCGCAATCCTGGCCGCCAGGTGTATCAAATATCGGCAGGCTTTCACGAGCGCAGGGCGAATCGGTTGTCTGTTTTTGGTAGATGCCCGATGCGCATTCACCCCGAACGCTGCGAAGTGTTCTTTCACGCTTCTCCATGTTCGTCTTCCCCAACCAGTACGCTTGTAGAAGACGCAAACATATAGCGGGGAACATCCAGATTTTGCGGCGCCGGTTTGTCCTTGAATACGCGCCCAGCGAGATCGTACGTAGAACCGTGACAGGGGCAGAGAAAGCCACCTGGCCAGTTGTCAGGAAGGTTAGCCTGTGGACCTTCCTGAAAACGTGGTCGAGGTGTGCAGCCGAGATGGGTGCAGACGCCTACGACGACGAGAATGTTCTGATGATCCGTACGGGACCGATACTCGTTGTTGCAGTAGGATGGCAGTGGCATCGAAAACGGATGCTTTGTGGTGGGATCGACCACCATGGGGTCAGCGGTCACGACGTCTGCCAGCATTTTCTCCGTCCGATTGACCACAAAGACCGGTACGCCGCGCCATGCAATGGTCATCATATCGCCGGGTTGCAACTTGCTGATGTCCGCCGTGACGGGCGCGCCGGCCGCTTTAGCCTTTGCCGAAGGGGCGAACGAATCGATAAACGGCACCAGGGTGACAACCCCTCCAATGCCTCCAGTGATCGATGTCGCGATCAGCCATTTACGGCGATTGCTGTCCACACCCTTTTGCTGTTCTTCATTCACCTCGCACTCCATGCGTTCGAGCGCCCATATGCGTTTGATTGCCGTTTCGTCAACCGGTTCTGGGATGTCTCCGAAATGTCTCCGGGATGGTGGGGCGCTCGAGTTATTTGTCTGGGATGCGCAAGAACACATGCGTTGCGTGTACGAGGCTTGCGCGTCCGATTGGCAACGCCGAAGGAGTGTCGCGAAAGTCGAACGGTCACAGATCGTTTTGGAGTCCGCATCTCCGCTCCACGCGGAGCGGCGAGGATGCAGCGTCACATGGGGATTTGAATTTCAGATAGCATCCAATGTCCAGTTCGATGGCATAGTCTCACCAAGCCGTCCCATTATTATTTCGCATTTCCGCGCCACTGCCATTCAAAGCTGTCGCCGCGCAAATGGACTCGCCGCTCGCCGTCGAAGCTTGCCTTGTTCAACAAGGCTGGGAAAACTGGCGGTCCGGAGGGCGCGCGCGCTGGGGTATAGGCGATGCGTGCCACGTCGGACTTCCCAGTCGCCAGGTGGTTTGCCGTTTGCGGTGGACTTAAATCCGCCGGGTCGATCATAGCGACATCGACGCCGCGGTCGATGTGTGCGTGAACGGAGGTGCTTGCCACTGAAGCAGGCAGAACCGTGAGTAACGCAATCAGACAGTGTTTCATGCCTCATTTCCCACGACGGGCCATCCCGCCGAGCGTCGTCCCTCGGGTCGCTCACCGGGTGGCTGTATTCCGCGCGCGGCCTGGAACCGGCACGCGTATTTCGAACGGACTCCTACGCACCGGTGATCATCCGCGCGCCCGCGCGGGCGGACGCATGGGGGTCGGCTATCCTTTACACATACTGCGCTACAAAACCTTTCAATTTGAAAAGATTTCACTGCGGGATAGCCCGCCACGCTTTATGATAGGTCATGGGGTGACATATTTCCAATACCGACCGCATTCGTAGGGAGACTGGATTATGGGCACCAGGAAACGACAGGAGGGTGGCGCCTTGACGAAGCAGGAACTGGAAGAGTTATCTGCGTTTCGCTATCAGTTGCGCCGCTTCCTTCATTTTTCCGAGAAGATCGTGCAAGCGGAGGGGATCACGCCGTTGCAATATATGTTGCTGCTTCACGTCAAGGGTTTTCCCGGCAGGGACTGGGCGACGGTCGGTGAATTGGCGGAGCGCTTGCAAGCGGCTCCGCACGGCACCGTTGCCCTCGTAACCCGTTGCGAAGCCGCAGGCCTGGTTACACGAAAGCCGAGCGATAGTGACCACCGTCAGGTTGAGGTGCATTTGCTCGCGAAGGGGGAGCGATGCCTGGCAAAGCTGGCGGCGTTACACAAATCCGAGGTTCAGGCCTTTGGTTGGGCTTTCAAGGATCCGACCAATCACTCATGATGCTTCGCGTACGCGCAGTCGTCGATCGGGTTAGATTCCGGCCACTTCATGGGGCAGCAATTGTAGAAGCATGCCGAAGAGTCCGATTGCGATCACGAGCGCGCCAATCGTGACCGGCAGTGTCAGAACAAGAATCCACAACATCTTGCGCGCCCCAAGTTTCGGCTGTCTCGAACCGAACCACGCGGCTTGCTCGGAGAGCCTAAGCGGGTCCCCGCCGCATTGTTCAAGCGCAGCGTCGGTGCATTCTGCCGATTGAGCGCTTTGAAATCCGTTCGATGGCGCAGCTTCGCTATCAGCCATGGCTAAACCTTGTTTCTGGCAGGTGATTTTACGATACGCCCGGTGCCTGCCGGTGGTCGCCGGTTCATCAACTGAAAGGCAAATGCAGGAGAGGCACCCAAGGGTAGACGCCGAAACTTCTACATCGGCCAGGTGAACGTCTCACGTGCATGTGTCGCTGCGGTGATGTTCACTGCGCGATGCTCGGTCTTTCCTTTATACATGGCGGTCACTGTGTACCGCCCATGCGGCAGCGACAGCAACATATACGGGCCTCCTGTTTGTGTGTTGAGTAAATCCTTACCATGGTTATCGGAAATCTGAACCGGTACGTCCGCCAGATACTCGTTTCCGGAGTTTGTCTTGCCTACGAACTCAAGTACCAGTGGGTAGTTGCGCATGACTCCCTTGATCGCTGCTGACTGGTCGCTACCGACGCCGCCGGACAGATACGTAATGTCACCAGCGTGCTGGGCGGGGGGAAGGGCTGACGTTGCGGCCGACGCGAGCGGGCAGCTACAGATGACAACGAGCGCTGCCGTTGCCAGTAGCGAGACGGAACCTTGCTTCATGATGACCTCCGTTTAACACAGCAACCACGGGACGTCCACGGTGGCCGTCCCGGCCTGGGCCGATCGGCGCTGACATTGAACCCGCTGATCCTGACGGTCCGGCAGGTTGTAGCGCACGGGCGGCTCGATGAAACCCCAGGCGGCACGTTGAGATGGGGGTAACTGAGGAAATTGATCGGGCGAGGACTGACCGAACGGCTGGAACCGGATAGGTCACAGGTTTGACGTGGGTGCCCGCCGGCTTCGCAGGACCAAAAGAGGCGGCTAACATCATTCGTATCAGCTTGACGACTAGCATTACATCGCTCCAGCCGACACGGTGTTCGCATGCGCGGGAAAGCGGCGCTCGAGTGCCAGGCTTGGATTTCCACAGGATGACGAATCGATGCTAGGTCGGATAACTTAAACCATTCTTAAGGCGTTGGTGGCGCGGCAATGCATGCCTGGCAATGCTGATGGACGGCCAATGCAGACTGCCCGTAGCGCGATGTGGTCCAGGTTCTATCGCAGGCCGTTCCAGGGATTTTTTTGCCTCCTTTTCTGTCGAATAATCCGTAGAGTCACGGTACTTCGAGCACGCAAAAGGTGCGAAGGTCGCGACACCCGCAGCCGCAAAAAAATGAGAACCGAGTCCACCCGGGCCCGAGTCGCGGCGCAAGCCGAATCCCAGTTGCGGGCCGAGGCCCAGGTCTGAGGTCGCGAGCAGAATACCTGGACAAGGGGATCGACCTGGCACGGGCCGGCGAGATCGACCAGGGCCTGCTTTGGATGGCCGAAGCGATCCGTAAGGCACCGGAAGACCGCGCGGATTTCCATCGAACGGCCCGGGCCAACCTGGCCGCCTGGACCGATTGCACGATCCCGCTCTGCGCGATCCTGGAACACTCGGGGATGGTCACGCGGGCGCTTTACTGCGACGGCGGCCGGGCGATCCTGACCGGTTCTCGAGATGGCACGGCGCGGTTCTGGGACGCGGCGACCGGGCGGCCGCTGCGCCCACCGATCGAGCATGGCGACCAGGTCGTCTTCGTGGCGATCTCGCCCGACGGCCGGCGGGTGGCGACCGGCGGCTCCGATGGGAAGGCCAGGCTCTGGGACGCAGCGACCGGCCGGCCGATCGGCCAGCCGTTGTTCCACGGCGAGGCGGTGAACTGGATCGCGTTCTCGCCCGACGGGCGGTTGATGGCCAGCCGCGACGTCTCGCGGGGGCGTGCCCGGCTGTGCGACGCCGTCACCGGGCAGCCACTCGAATCGCCGGGCAGCGGCGGCGCAATCCGGGACATCCAGTTCTCGCCCGATGGCAGATCCCTCGTGACCTGGGAGGATGACGTGGTGCGATCCTGGGGGGCGAGGGAGGGCCGTCTCGCGGGCCCCGGGGTGAGGGCCGCCTCGACCATAATGGGCAATTTCATCGGGCCGGATTCCCGCCGAATTGTCGATCGGGCAGGCGGACCGCACCTGCCGGGTTTATGACCTCGCCACCGGCCTCGCCTCGAGCCCTCCGATCCCCGATGAAGAGGCCTTTGCCTTCTCCCCCGACGGCCGGCTCCTGCTGACTGCCAACTCGCAGGGCAGGGTTCGGTTGTGGGACGCGGCAACCGGTCGACACCTGGGCCCCATCTTCCCCCATCCGCCCGGCATTTTTTGCGCCGCCTTCTCGCCCGACGGTCGGCTCGTGCTGACCGGCGGGCTAGATCACGTCGTGCGCTTCTGGGACGCCGCGACCGGCCGACCATTCGGCCCGGTCTTGCGCCATCGGCTCAAGATCCGAGATATCGAGTTCGGCCCCGATGGCCGGTCGTTCCTGACCTCCAGCGAGGACGGGACCGTCAAGATCTGGGACCTCGGGGCCATCATCCCGACACCCATCGGCCCCTCACCGGATGCACCCGCCGACGGGCTCACCAGGTCCGGGCGGGCCGGGGACGTCGTCTTCAAACAGGCCGTCGTTGCCCCCGATCGGACCCGGATGGTGCTGAGGAATGAGGCCGACGGGATGGTCCGCATGATCGCGACGTCGGACGGGCAGCCGATAGGCCCCCCCGTGATATCCTGCTGGTCTCGCTCCGCCGGCTGGGTGGCGATCAGCCCGGTCGGGGATCGCTTCGCGACCGCGATCCAGGATTCGAGCACGGCCTCGACCTGCGAGGTCTTTGACCTGGCCACCGGCCGGCCGACGACCGCGATGTTGCCGCACATCAACTGGCCGGCGCGGTTGGCGTTTTCGCCCGACGGCAAGGTGCTCGCCACCGGCGGCTTCGATCACGCCGTCCACTTTTGGGAAACGGCGACCGGCCGGCCGTTGGGGCCGCCGATGGAAGCCGACGCGATCGTCATGAGCCTGGTGTTCAGCCCCGACGGCCGCTTACTGGCGGCGGGGACCGCCGAGAGGGTCATGCAGGTCGTGCTCTGGGACCTGGCGACCGGCCGTCGTCGGGGCGAGCCGGTCCAATTCAAGGATTCGGTCCAACGGCTGGCCTTCAGTCCGGATGGCGAGCGGCTTGCGGCCGGGTCGAACGACACCACGGCCCGGCTGATCGACGCGACGACCGGCCGCGCCATCGGCGAGCCGCTCCGCCAGGCGGCGGGAGTCGCCGCGGTCGCCTTCAGCCCCGACGGTCGCATCCTCTTGGCGGCCACCTATGCAGAGCCCAAGAAGAGCGTGATAAGGTCCTGGGACGCCCGCGGCGGCCAGCCTCGCCCGGGCTCGATCAACCTGCCGGCGACCCTCGCCGAAGACCCGGCGTTCGCGCCGGACGGTCGCCTGCTCGCGGCCGGATGCGATGACGGCTCGGTCTCGCTCTGGGACGTCGCGTCGATGCGGCAGGTCGGCCCGACCCGCGTGCTTCGCGGCCGTGTCTCCGGCCTGGCCTTCAGCCCCGACGGCGCCTCGCTCTTGGCCCTGGACGCCCGCGGCCACCCGGCCGCATGGCCCGTCCCCCGACCATCGCCCGAGCCGACGGACCGGCTGGCCCGGCGCGTGGCGGAGCGGACCGGCGTGGAGCTCGATGCGTCCGGACAGTTCGGGATACTCGACCGCAGAGGCTTGGCGGCGGCTCGGACAAGGAGGGGACGACGCCAGGCGATCGATCGACACCTCCCGTGGGCTGGAATGGTACGAGGCCAGCGCGCGGGACGCCGAGGCGGCTGGCGACGGCTTCGCGGCGCGATGGCACTTGGACCGGCTGATCGCGGCTCGGCCGGACGACGGACTTTTCCATGCTCGCCGTGCCGTGGCCCGTCTCCGCGAGCGGGGCGACGCCACCGGGGTGAGTGCCGACCTCGACAGGGCCCTCGAGCTGGGCCCGCGCGATCGAATCGTAGACTGGCTTGCACACCGGGCCGAGGACCTGCGCCTCTCGGGCCTCGCCCACGGGGCCCTGATCCTGCTCGACCGCGCCATCGCGTCGCGGCCCGGCGAATGGCGGCTCTACGCGCTCTGCGCCGAGGCCCTCGGAACGCTCGGGCGCCGGGTCGAACACGACGCCGACCAGGCCCGGGCCGTCGACCTCGGCGCCGACATCCCCGCGCTCATGCGGATTGCCGAAGAGCGCGCCCGTGCCCGCCGTTTTCGCGAGTCGGCCCTGCTGTTCGATCGCGCCATCGGGCAAGGCACGATCCCATACGAGGTTTGGGAATGGGCGGCGCTGACCCACCTGGCGGCCGACGACCTTGAGGGCTATCGCCGCACTTGCGCCGTGATGCGATCGCGGTATCCGACTGCACTGCCGGAGGCCGAGGTCGAGCGGCTGCTCGGGCGAGTCTGCACGCTCGGCCCGGGCGGCCTCGGGGACGACGGCAAGGCCCTGGGCTGGGCGACGGGCACCCCGGGACAAGCCTCGGCCCAACGGCAGGAGTTGAAGTCCCGGTTCCTCGCTTTGCTCGGGGCGGTGCAATTTCGGTCGGGCCGGTACGCCGAGGCGATCGAGTCGATCCGTCGTGGGATCGACGAGGCCGATGGACAGGTCCTTCCGGCGCACGCGGCGTTCCTGGCAATGGCCCTGTTCCGCTCGGGCGATCGGCCCGCCGCCCGGGCGATGCTGGCCCGGGTCCCGCGGGCGCGGGACGCGGCCGGCGGCGACGTCCACCGGCAACGAATGACGACCGATCAGCTCCGTCACGAGGCCGAGTGCCTGCTCTTCGGCGAGAGACTGCCCGAGGACGTCTTCGCACCCTGAGTCGGGATCGGATCGCCGAGCCCTGTCAGGGCGAAACCTGGCTGCGGCCTCGTCCCGCTCCACCGGGAGGCTGTAGCGTCGATGCCGGAGGGCTTCGTCGGTCGCCCCGATGAGCCGGGCATGGATGCTGGCCGAATCGAGATCCGTCAGGACGTACGACGGCCTCGCTCCGCGTGCGATTCGGTGACAAAAAAATCGAGATCCGGTGCTAACTTCGAGTCCGAGGCACCTATTACTGGTTGTACGAGCGGCCCCGGGTGAGGTCGATCGCACGACAACTCGGGGGGACTACGGGAAGAGACAGGGCGACGGCACCATCGGCCGAAGTCTCCGGCCTTGGACCGTCTCCGAAATCCTTCTCGACGTGCAACGATGCCGTTCTCGGCCCATGAGTACCGGCTACAGCCCTCCTTGCCGGGGCCCGCGTAGGCCGAGAGAGGGCAACCCGATGTTTCCAGCCCCGGGGCACGCTCGTGACCGCCGGTGAATCTTGAGGTCGTCGTCGGCGTGGGGAGGTCCCACCGCCGATCGTCTCCGAGCGAGGCGCCGGATCTATCTGGATCTTCGCGTCGATACTCTGTTGCTGCGCCCCGTCATCGTCCTCGTGCCACGACGGACGCGTGACCCTTCGGGCATTTGCAAGTGGCGCGGATTACATCAAAGGAAGAGCAACCCATGAAACTTCGCATCGTCCCGACCTCTCTCCTGATCGTCGGTTTGTCGTTGGGTGTCCCGGGTGCCGTCCTGGCGGACAACCTGATCGTCAACGGGACTTTCACGGACACGACCCCCTCGGCTTCATCGAGTAACAACGCTTTCATCATGGACAGCACCGGCGATAGCAGGGGGACGATCGCGGTCACCGGCTGGGACCGTGTCGGGCCCAACGTCTACGTGAACGCGAACGCCTCGCAGAATACCGCGGTCTGGGGCCCCGGCAACGGCGTGGCCAACGGCCTGTCGAATAGCCCCGCCGGCGGAAATCTGATGCAGATCGACGCCTCGGCCCAGTATCGTTCGGGGATCGAGCAGACGGTCTCGGGCCTGACCCCTGGCGATACCTACCAGCTTCAGTTCTACGACGGTGCTGCGCAGCAACAGTCACTCACCGGGCCGACCACGTCCTACATGGACGTCAACTTCGGCGGCGATGACCAGCAGGGCACCACCTTCAACGTCGCCTCTCAGGGGTGGTCGGGCTGGAATCTCGAGACCATGACCTTCGTCGCGAACAGCACCAGCGAGACCCCTGGACTTTCACGGGGGTCGGCGTGCCCGACACTCTTCCTTACATGCTCATCGACGGAGTCACGCTGACCGACGAGTCGGTGCCCGAGCCGTCGAGCCTTGTCCTCCTGGTCGCCGGCGTCGGCGGAGCGGCCGTCTTCGCCCTACGTCGTCGCGCCCGCGCCCGGCCTGCGCCTGATAAAGTCTCTGGTGGGACGATCGATCCACCCATCGTGCGGGAGTGCGGGGCGACCCGCGCCCCCGCATTTCCCGTTTCTCTCGAGCCCCGATCGCACGGAGTCCGACGATGCCGCAAGACCTGGGGTCGCAGCTCCCGCCCGCCCTCCTCGAGATTGTCCGCCTCTCACTGCGAATCACGATTTGGTCGCGATCTTCGTGCCGCTGGAACGCGTGTTCGCCGCCCATCCGCAAAGATCTTCCGCACATGGGATCTTCGTCCACTCTGCCTACTACTTCCTCAACAGCCTCTACCGGCCTGCTGCATCAGCGTCCCGACCGTGCTCGTGGCCTGGACCGTGCGACGGGACCTCCCGCCGGCCTTCCTGACGCCACCGCCGGCTCTGCCCCTCTGGGCCCGCAATCCCCGGGGTGGTCGCCGGCGAGGTCGGCTATTACTGGGGCCACCGCCGGCAGCGATGAAATCCCCTTCCTCTGGGATTTCCACTGATCCATCACAGCGCCGAGGAGATCGACTTCCCGGTGAACACCCGCGCCCATCCCGTGGACATGGTGTTGGGCCGGTTTGCGGCCGGTGCCGATCTATGTCCTCGGACTGGCCGGCCCGATTGCGGCTCGGGCACCTTTGATCCGGTGCTGGTCGCCGTGATCGGCCTCACCTGGGGGTTCTTCATCCACGCGAACCTGCGGTGGCGATTCGGGCCGCCGGAATGGATCTGTCTCGACCCCCGCCTTCCACCACTGGCACCACACAAAGACCGGGCCATCGACAAGAATTACTCCTCGACGCTGCCCTGGCTGGACCGGATCTTCGGCACCCACCACCTCCCCAGATCATCTGGCCGGATGACTACGGGATCAAGGCGGAGGTCCCCGAGTCGCTCATCGGTCAGCTAGGTCTCCCCGCTCAGCTCCCGGCTCGCCATCGCTCCAGTCAGCCTCCCGTGCCGAGGGGGGCCGCATCCGGGTCGCCGAGGCTGGCGTTCCCTCGAGCCGCAAGGCGACCGACGGCCCGATCGCGAGCGAGGACCGACCGTTCAGCTTCAGGCCGGGGGCGGCAATGGATCTCAACATCAGTTCGGGAATATTATCAACCCCGCTCATGGGGGGGGAATAGGTGCTCGGGGGACTTCCAATAGATCTCTCGTAAATACATCCATTATTACTTTTAGGTTGTGACGCCATTGGAAGATCGCGAA
>CAWFUT010000022.1:0-10150 GCA_963819055.1 uncultured Acidobacteriaceae bacterium
GAACCGACGAGCAGACTGAACGGTTGATTCGAACGCTCAAGGAAGTTGTTGCCGAGCTGAATCTGCGCCAGGAGGCGACCGTATGAGGCGCGCCCGGCTGCAGCGCAAAACTAACGAAACTGATGTCCGCATAGCACTCGCTCTCGAGGGGCAGGGACGAAGCAGGATCACGACTGGCATCCGCTTTCTTGATCACATGCTGGAGCTGGTAGCCCGCCACGGTGCCTTCGACCTGGAAGTCAGCGCCAGCGGCGATCTCGACGTTGACCAGCACCATACGGTCGAGGATGTGGGCATCTCTCTCGGCGAGGCCTTCGAGCAAGCTTTGGGCGACAAGAAGGGCATTCTTCGCGCCGGTTATTTCATGATGCCGATGGATGAAACGCTTGCGGCGGTCGCTGTCGATTTTGGCGGACGCAGCGCTGCCGTCATCGATTCCAAAGTGCGAACTCGCCTGGTGGGAGACCTGCAATCGGAGCTGGTCGCCGATTTCTTCGACGGCTTCGCCCGCGGAGCAAAAGCCAACGTACACGCGAAAGTTATATACGGCCGATCGAATCACCACAAAGTTGAAGCCATCTTTAAGGCCTTCGCACGCGCCTTGCGGGTTGCCTGTTCGAAGGATCGGCGCCTGGCTCGTATGCTGCCCACCACGAAAGGTCTGCTGTGATCGCCATCGTCGACTACGGAGCGGGAAACTTGGCCTCTGTGTACCGGGCGATCCGTCACATTGGGCGCGAGTGTGTAATCACCAGCGACGCTGGCCGGCTGGAGCTGGCGGACAAAGCAATCATTCCCGGGGTCGGAAATTTCAAGGAGACACAAACGTTGTCGGAAGGTCCACTGAGTTCCGCACTGCGACAATTCATTGCTGCCGATAAACCGGTGCTCGGAATCTGTCTTGGCCTGCAATGGATGTTTGACGGCAGCGACGAAGCGCCCGCGTTGAGCGGCTTGGGAGCGTTTGACGGCCGCTGCAGCCGGTTTTCGAATCAAGTGAAGTCTCCGCATGTCGGTTGGAATCAAATCACCGTTGAGCCGCAGAGCCGCCTGCTGCAAGGCGTTCCGGCGAACTCTTACGTCTACTACACGCATTCGTACCGTGCTCCCGTGTGCTCGCGGACGGTCGCGGTTAGCACCTACGAAATCCCGTTCACCGCGGCTGCCGAGCACGGAAATTTGTTCGGTGTGCAATTTCATCCTGAAAAATCCGGCGACGTCGGGCGCGGGATACTGGAGAATTTCTGTGCCCTCTGAGGTGCTGGCGAAACGCATTATCGCTTGTCTGGATGTAAAGGCTGGGCGAGTTGTGAAAGGCGTGCAGTTTGTCGAACTCCGTGACGCTGGCGATCCTGCGGAACTGGCGGCTGCACACAGCAACGCCGGTGCCGATGAGATCGTGTTTCTGGATATCGCCGCGACCGCCGAATCGCGAAACACCCTGCTCGACACGGTGCGACGGACTGCCGAGCAACTGTTCATTCCGCTCACCGTCGGCGGTGGTATCCGCTCGCTTGAGGACGCTGCCGCCGTGCTGGATTGCGGCGCGGACAAGGTTGCCATCAACTCCGCGGCTCTCGCCGATCCGGCACTGATCACGAGAATCGCTGAGCGCTACGGCTCACAAGCTGTGGTGGTTGCGATTGACGCGCGCCGCCGCGGTGAAGGTTGGCAAGTCTACGCATGCGGTGGACGCAATGGCACAGGCCGCGATGCTGCCCAGTGGGCGAGTGAAGCCGAAACGGCGGGCGCCGGCGAGATCATGCTCACCTCGATGGATCGCGATGGTACCCGATCGGGCTTCGATTGCGAGCTGACGCGAACCATCGCCGGCGCAGCCCGAATTCCGGTGATCGCATCCGGCGGAGCAGGCGAGCCGAAGCATTTCACGGAGGTCTTTCAACGAGGTGCAGCCGACGCGGCTTTGGCGGCTTCGGTCTTTCACTTCGGCATCGAGTCGATACTCGTCATCAAGCGAGAGCTGCGAGGTGCGGGCATTCCGGTGAGGCTGACATGCTGATTCCGGCGATTGACGTGATGGGTGGCAAGATCGTTCAACTCGTACAGGGCGAACGTAAGGCTCTCGAATTTGACGATTTCGGCAGCTGGATCGAACGGTTCTCGACGTTCCCGCTGGTGCAGTTAATCGACCTGGATGCCGCAATGGGGCAGGGTTCGAATCGCGAATTGATTCGCGACTTTTGCGCCAAGCTGCCATGCCAGGTAGGCGGAGGCATTCGTTCTGTCGAGGAAGCTCAGGCCGCACTCGACCGGGGCGCGAAGAAGATCATCGTCGGCTCCTCGCTGATTACGACTCACGCCGAATCCGAACCGGCTCCTAAGGCCGTGGCCGTCAACGTGACCTTTGCGGAAAGCCTCAACAACCAATTCGACCGCGAGCAACTGGTGTTTGCCGTTGATTCACGCGGCGGTCTGGTCGCGATTCATGGATGGAAAACCGTTACAGACATCACTACGGCAGCCATGATGCAAGAGCTGGAACCCTTCTGTTCAGCCTTCCTCTACACGCATATCGACACCGAAGGATTGATGCAAGGCATTCCGCTGAACGTTGTCGAAGGTCTCCGACAACGGACCTCCCGACGTCTGATCGTCGCTGGCGGCATCAGCAACCAGGAAACGATCGAAACGCTGCATAGCCTGGGCGTCGACGCTGTGGTGGGAATGGCGATCTACTCCGGGCTGCTAAAGATCTGGGCGCGGTAAACGAAGCAGACGAAGCTTAGCGTATCGCGCCCACAATCGAGACCAGGTCCATCGAATTCATCCAACCCGCGCGTTGTAACGTTGTCGAGGAGGAGGAGAACTGTTCTCTCAGGCGAAAACTGCCGCCGACCTAGGTCAGCGGGCAAGCGGGATGATCGCACTGGCAGGCGATCTCCACTTCGCGCGATCCCGCGTCGCGGCAGGAATCGCTGCAATACTTTTCGCCGCTCGGGACGGTGCATAAACAAGGTTCATGGGCGCACGGTTTCTGCTGTTCGTCTGCCATTGGGATTCTCCTTCAGATACGTATTCAAGATGTTTGCTGCCGCCGCTAAGGTTTGGGCGAGTCGCCATTGTTGCCCGTCGCAAGCAGCAAAGTCAAATAGGCGAGCTGCACATTTGTGGTTCGCTGTTGCATTTGACATGTTGTTCTTGTCGAGTAAGCTTGATCGATCTATGTATGACCGCAGGTGAGGAGGTGTTTCTCTGGCCAGCTCTCGAAATTCACTTCGGTATGCGAGGGCGGTGCTCCTGGGTGTCTCAGGCGCCGCTACACTGACGCCGCCAGTCTTCGCCCAGACCTATCACATCATCCACACTTTTACGCAGCAGGCGGAATATCCGAGAGACGGTTTGGTCGCCGATGCAACTGGGAATCTCTATGGCAGCACGTCGGCGGGAGGAAATACATACAACGGCACGATCTTCCGCATGACATTGCGCAACTCCGCCTGGATGTATACGACTATTTATAACTTTCAGGGAGGAAGCGACGGCTCGGAGCCCTTAGCTACTCCAGTATTCGGACCTGATGGCGCCCTTTACGGTACGACATACGCGGGCGGGGCCAATCCGAATTGCCCTTCAGGCTGCGGCACAGTCTACAGGTTAGTTCCTTCACCTACTGTCTGCAAAACAACGTTGTGCGAGTGGTCGGACCAGGTGATCTATTCTTTCGGCTCGAACACGCCGGATGGGTATAACCCCTATAGCCGCGTCAGCTTCGACTCCGACGGAAACCTCTATGGGTCGACCTCACAGGGTGGTAACCTACCGCCGCCCGATCAAAACTTCGGAGCAATCTTCCAACTTACCCATTCCAATGGCGTTTGGAGCGAGAACATTCTGTTGACCTTCATTGGAATGGGGAACGGCAGCAACCCAACCTGGGGAGTCATCCTGGACAACTCCGGCAACGTTTATGGGACAAGTCCAAGCGCAGACATTTGTGGTACTGAGCATTATGCCTGTGGTGCGGTGTTTGAACTGCAACAGCCGAACTGGAGGTACTCGTTTATCTACACTTTTGACCACGGCGACGACGGCACCGCGCCTTACGGCGCTCCTATCTGGGACGCGGGGGGCAATATGTACGGTTCGACCGCCGCCGGCAGTCTTGATGGCAGCAGCGGCGCTACGATATGGAAGCTCTCGCCTTCGAATGGATCATGGGTGCGGACGACGCTCTACAGTTGGCCTGTGGGTGCCTGGGGAGGCAAAGGAAGTCTCACCATGGACGCACACGGTAATCTCTATGGAATTCAAGCACCTATTTATGGATCGGGTGCTGGTTCCGTATTCAAACTCACCAATAACGGTGGCGTCTGGACCTACTCCACATTGCACGAGTTCAATGGAAGTGACGGATCGTACCCCAATGGGAGCCTGGTCGTCGACGCCAATGGTAATGTGTTCGGCACCACCTGGATGGGTGGCCATCCCCCGACGGGTCAGTGTTATGACGGTTGCGGGGTTGTCTTCGAGATTACTCCGTAAAGCCATCGATAGAGGAGTCGCGGACTACTACAATCGACAGTGCGTCCACAGCATCCGAGGAGGACCTACCTATGCAGTTGGATCGCTTCAACAAAGCTGTCTTACTTATCATCGCCATCTTGCTCGGCGTTCTCGCCTTCCGACCCATGTTTCAGCCCGCGCCCGTTCAAGCCCAAGCCGAGAGCGCCTATCCCTTCTACGTCGAGCCGGGCTACACCACGATCCGCAAGCCCGATGGCTCGTCGCAGGTGCTCGGCAAAGTTTTCATCGACATGCGCACGGGAGACATTTGGGGATTTCCCACATTAGCGCAGTCGCCATACCCGATTGATCCGACGCAGACCAAGCCGCCGAAGTCTTCTCCCATGTACCTGGGGAAGTTTATGTTTGACCAGGCAAAGCACTAACGCGACCTTCGCCGGGCCGCATGGTTATACTTTGTGGAAGGGAGGTCAGACTGCAATGAAGCTCGTAAGATTCGCGATTGTATCGATCTTCCTCGCGGCCCTGGTTAACTGCGCTCAATCGGCGATCGCGCTTCCAGCGCCCGCTGCTTCCACGGCGAACGCCAAGAGCACCAGCCTGAACATCACCGTCACCGGCGGCAAGGATTGGGTCGACACCGGCATGGAAGTTCAGGCCGGCGATAAACTGCACATCACTGCCAAAGGTACCGTGAACATGGGCAACAACTCCGGCATCACAGCCGATGGTGCAACCCGTGGATGGACGGATACACTTCGCGCCCTGACCGTACCCAGCGCTGGACGCGGTGCACTTGTAGGCCGCATCGGCGACAGCAACGCCGCCACGCCGTTCTTTATCGGCGCCGATGGAACCGTGAACGCGCCCATCGCCGGCAAGCTTTATCTCACCATCAATGCCGACTCCATGCAGACGCCGGACGGTTCGTATAGCGTACACATTGATCGCACGCCCACCAGCGCAGCGACCGCCAGCGGTGCCGCTGCCAGCCAGAACAATTACGACTTCAAGCCGCTGTTCTCCGAGCTCGACGCCAGGCTGCCGTACCGCGTCACCGACAAGCCCAGCGGAGGCAATCCTGGCGACCTGGTCAACTTCATCATTGTAGGCAGCCAGGACCAGGTGACCAATGCGCTGAAGGCAGCCGGATGGATCGTCGCCGACAAGACGGATTCCGACGCTGTGGTCAGCGCCCTGCTGGCGACTTTGCAGAAGAATGTGTACGTCGCGGTGCCCATGAGCATTCTGTATCTCTTCGGACGCCCGCAGGATTTTGGATACGAGCGCGCCGAGGCCGTAATGGTGGCTGCGCAACGCAATCACTTCCGTATTTGGCAGGCCGCGTTCAAGACGCCGCAGAACCAGCCGCTTTGGGTGGGCGCGGGAACGCACGACATCGGCATCGAGAAAGACCAGCGCTCGGCCAATGCCATTACCCACAAGATCGACCAGGACGTCGATAACGAACGCGACTTCATCGGCGCGACCTTGCAGCAGGCCGGTCAAGTCGAGGCGATGTCGTATATGACGCGCTCCAACCCTATTAAATCGACGAAGACTGCTACGGGCGGGAGCATTCAGTCCGATGGCCGCGTACTCGTGATTGTGCTCAAGGGTGCCCCGGGCTCAACGAAAAAATAAAGAGGAACGACGCGTTGGGAGCGTTTCGTAATCGTCATGGTGCCGTCGTAATTTACGGAACGACCTCCATCCATCTCCGTAGTCTCTTCGTGTCAAAATACTGGCATGTCCGAATCGTTTGCGCCGATTCCAGATTTGCTCTACGGCACAGCCTGGAAGAAGGATCCTACCGCCGCACTCACCGAGTTGGCGGTGCGTACCGGCTTTCGCGGAGTCGACACGGCCAACCAGCTTCGTCACTATCATGAAGCCGGAGTTGGTGAGGGCCTGGCAGCGGCGTACCACGCTGGGGTAGTGACGCGCGCCGATCTCTTCCTGCAAACCAAGTTCACCTACCGCCAGGGGCAGGACCACCGCCTGCCCTACGATCCCGCAGCCAGTCTTACCGTGCAGGTGGCGCAATCGATGGCTAGTTCGCTCGAGCATCTTGACACAGATTATGTCGACAGTTTCGTCTTGCATGGCCCGGCGTGGCGGCATGGCTGGAGCCCGGACGACGCGGAAGTCTGGGAGGCGATGCGCAGGGAGCGCGACGCCGGACGCGCGCGATCGCTGGGCGTCAGCAATGTCGGCTTGCATCATCTTGAGCAGATGATGCAGGCACAAAGCGAAATCCCTGCCTTCGTGCAGAATCGCTGCTTCGCCGTTACCGGATGGGACTCCGAGGTGCGTCGCTTCTGTAGCGACCGCGGGATTACGTATCAGGGATTTTCGCTGCTCACCGCGAATCTCGAAGTGCTGCAACACCCGGTCGTAACTGATCCTGCCGCGAAGCTTAATGCAACTCCAGCACAGGTCGTCTTTGCTTTTGCGCGCGCCATTGGAATTCTGCCTCTGACCGGCACTACCGATCCCGGACACATGAAGCAGGACTTGGCCAGCAGGGACTTGGAATTGCCGGCGAAGGTCGTGAAGGCAATCGAACACATCGCCGGTAAGTGACGTTTGGCCTATACCAGGGTTGGCATTACGGTAAAGGGTGCACGGGTCGTGCGGCGCTTCCGCGCCGCGTCTCGATCATTGTTTGAGATAAAGCCCGCTTTAGCGGGCGACAGCATGCGTGCGGCTGAACAGTTTGCTCAGAAACTCGATGGCGAGCAGTTTTGAAAGGGCACGGCTTCAGCCGTGCCGTCCTAAGTCTATTGTTTTGGTTACAGGCGAAACGTCCGTCAGGAAGAAGCCTGTGCGGCTCGGGTGGCGAAGGTCGGAGAGCAGGGAATCGAGACGCAGAATACCGTCCCGTGCGAGCCGTTGTCGTTGCGGGATGTAACCTTGATTGTCCCGCCGTGCCGCTCGACAATCGTCTTCGAAACCCAAAGCCCCAGGCCGGTGCCGACGTTCTTTTTCGTGGTGAAGAATGGTTCGAAAATGCGGTCCAGGTGTTCGGCCGCGATGCCGGGGCCGTTATCCTCAACCCGAACCTGAACCGTCTTTCCGGCATCGCCGTCGACACACGAGACGGTAACTTTCAGCGCGCCTCCGGGCTCGACTGCGTCAGCGGCATTGGAAATGATGTTGGCGACAACCTGCTGTAGCTCTCCCGGAAAGCCTTGCAGCGGAGGGCAGGGTTCCGACTCGTGCACGACCTGAATATTCTTGGTCTTGAACTTATTGGAATACAGTCGCAGTACCGACTCCACGATCGTGGGAACATCCAGCTTGTCAGGCTGATTCGCTTCGCGATAAAAGCCGAGGGTCTGCCGCGTGACGTGCGAAACCCGGTTCAGTTCCTGCTCCGCCATGGTCAGGTCTTCCACTGCCTGGCTGGGAACTCCCGGCCGCAACTTGGCAAGGTAAACCAGGTTGCTGACCGCCTCCAACGGATTATTGATTTCATGGGCGACGGTGGCGGCCAGGCGCGCAGCGGCAGCGATCTTCTCGGTCTTACGCAAAAGCTCCTGCGATTTGCGATCGGCCGTCGCGTCGCGGAAGACCAGCACAACCCCCACCAGGCTGCCGGCGCCATCGCGAATCGGCGCAGCGCTGTCTTCAATCGGAGTCAGCGAGCCATTGCGATGGCGTATCACGGTGTGATTCGCCAGGCCCACAATATTTCCCAGCTCCATCACTTTAGTCACGGGATTGTCCACCGGCCGCAGACTGACCTCGTTGAAGATGGGAAAGACCTCGCTGATCGGCTGGCCCTTGGCTTCGGCAAAGGGAATTCCGGTGAGCCGCTCGGCAATCGGATTGATGAACGTGACCAGCCCATGTCCATCGGTGGCAATAACCCCATCGCCGATGCTGGTTAAGGTGACGCGGAACCACTCCTCGCGCTGCCTGATTTGCGCCGCGTGCTTTTCGCGCAAGCTCATTTCATGCAGGATGAAATAGGCCAGCAGGATCAATCCCAAGGCCGCCAGCAGACTGGCGACATAGATGCACGCCACCGTGACCCGTACGCTGCGGCGGTAAGCTTCGATGCGCTCGGCGTCCAGCGAGGCTTCATCCTTCTGCATCGCGTCGACCACGGCGCGGATCTTCTCCATGGTGAACAGACCTCGGTTGGTCAGTACCAGCGCATGGGCTTCCTCCGGATGCCCGGACTTGTAAAGCGAAATGGCGTCGGAGAGTTCCTGAAGCTTCTTGCTAGTCAAGACACGAAGTTGTTCGACGCGTTGCTGCTCGGCGGGATTGTCGGCGGTCATCTCCGCCAGCTTATCGATTTCACTATTGATTTGGTTGACGGCGAGAGTGTAGGGCTCAAGATAGCGAGGCTCGCCGGTGTACAGGTACCCGCGCTGTCCCGTCTCCGCGTCCTTGAGAAGCGACTCGGTATTCGACACCTGGAGCAGCACGTCCCCGGTGTGGCGCACCCAGGCCTGGTTCTCCACCTGCACTGCCAGCTGCCGCCGCAGGACCAGACCATTCGCCAGCAAAAGCAGCAACAGAGCCGCAAATCCGGTGATGACACTGAAGCGTTTATAGAACGGTTGCATAGGGGCCCGGAGTGGCTACAGAGCATCCTGGTTGAACAGGATTGTAGCTGAAATCCGGACCTGCTGGCATGGCAAATGCCGGTTAGTAGTCACCACCGATGCCAGGGCGGTGAATGGCGCGACTTTGCGATCCTCCGGCCATCGCTTACTTACGGCTGGGCCGGCTTCTCCGGCGCCACGGCACCGGGCATCAGGTCCTTCAGTGGCGCTCTCAATTGTTCCTCCAGCTCCGGACGCGGCAGCGGTTTCCGTGGCAGCATCTGATCGCGCATGGCAGCGTTGTACACAAAGATCGCTTCCACCACGGCCGCCTGCGCCAGGTCTTCCGGCGACAGTCGCTCATAAGTGTCCATGTTGGAGTGATGCGAGCGCGTCTCGTAATCCAACGGGTCCTGGATGAACTGGAAGCCCGGAATCCCAATCGCGTCGAAGGCTTCGTGATCCGTGCCGCCGGTATTGCGCAGCGTCAGCGTGGTCACGCCGAGGTCCTTCAACGGCTCAATCCACTGCTGGAAGATTGGTCCGATAGCAGCATTGCCCTGCAGATATACCCCGCGAATCTTGCCGCTGCCGTTGTCGAGATTGAAGTAGCCGGAGATCTTCTGCGATTCAGGCTTCAGTTCCACCGCACCGGCAGGCTTGCGTACCCATTCCGGCAGCTTCAGCTGGTCGGGCGTGGTCGAGAGCGGCACCTGTCCGAAATGCTGCCGGACGTAGCCGAACGATCCGTACTCGCCTTCTTCTTCGCCTGTCCACAAGCCTACGCGGATGGTGCGACGCGGTTTCACCTGTAGCGTGTTGAGAATGCGCATCACTTCCATCGCAACCACCGTACCTGCGCCATTGTCGGTAGCGCCGGTGCCGGATGCCCACGAGTCGAGATGGCCGCCGACCATGACGATCTCATCCTTCAGCTTGGGATCGGTGCCGGGAATTTCGGCGATGGTGTCGTAACCGTGTTCATGATCGCCAGTGAACTTGGTTTCCACATCCATCTCGACGCTGACCGGCACATTGGCTTTCAGCAGGCGGTACACGCGTCCATAATTCTCAATCGCCATCACCACGACGGGTACGGGATC
>CAWFUT010000023.1:0-15956 GCA_963819055.1 uncultured Acidobacteriaceae bacterium
GGTACACTAAGTCAAAATAGTTCCATAGTGGCATGAAATTGTCATTTCGCCCTTCAGCCGTTACATACTCTTCCTATACCCCAGACCCGCATGGACGAACTCTATGCACTCGCGGAAGCGCGCGACGGACTCCGCACCTCCGAAGAGGCACGCTCCGCTGGCATCGCCGACTCGGTACTAGTTCGTCTTGCCCAACGCGGTCGACTGGATCGCGTCAGCAGAGGGGTGTACCGCATCTCCCATTACCCAACCGACCGTTTCGCTCAATACCGCGAAGCTGTCCTGTGGGCGCAAGCCAGCCAAGACCCCGGAGGCCGTCGCTCTCTCCCATGAGACGGCGCTGCTTCTGTACGGCATCTCCGACGTCAGCCCAGTGCGGGTACACCTCACCGTTCCAGTGTCGGCAAGACTACGTCGTGAGCGGCCCAAATGGATCATGATTCATCATGCCAATCTCGCTCCCGCCGAGAGGAGCGAATACGAAGGCATTCCTGTGACGACGGTCGCGAAATCGATCATGGCAGGGACTGCAACGAGACGATTTCTCATACTCGAACTCGACGGAAGAACGGGCGCCTAATCAGTCCATGTGACAGCCTCGTGAATTCTCCTGGAAGCTGACCGCGACGGCACAAGAGCACATATCATGTTGAATTTGAGACATTCCCGCATCCACAACCTTCTACTTTTCCCGACGGAACTCCCCTCAAGTCGCCTTGTAAACGCAAGGTTAAACGTTCTCGAATTTGCGATGAAACGGCTAAACCTTAAGGTTGCCTTCAGTTTCGCGCCATAGGCTGACCTCACTCTGCAGAAATCCAAAGAGGTCAGGAACACACGGTGGGAACAGCTTTCGAAGACGCGTATTGATCCTGTCCGAAAAGCCAGCTCCCTTGCATCGCATCGCGCTCAGAGATCAAGCGGCGAATTCGCCGAAACGATATACCGTGGCGCAGTTCATCGAGCTGCACACGATGGTCTTATAAGGAGAAATCAGTGCCGTCTCAGTTATCCCGCTCCAATTTCCATGTTTCCTTTTTCGCCGTTGTATTGTTGCTCTGCGGCTTCTTGACCGGTGCCAGTGCGCAAACCCGCGGCTCGATTGCAGGAACCGTTACTGATCGGTCTGGAGCTGTTCTGGTGGGCGCGCAGGTCTCTATCGAGTCGCCCTCCCTCACGAATGCTACGGGCGAGCAGGGGCGGTTCTACATCAATGACCTCGCCCCCGGAACGTATAAGCTTACCTTCACATACATTGGCCTGGCGCCGCTTACCACGACGGTGAACGTGATCGCCGGGCGGACCGCAACCGCCAATGCTCAACTGCTGGTTGCCAATCAAAGCGATTCAATCGTCGTAAACGGTGGACGTCCCTCCGCCGAGGCTGAAGCGATCAACACAGAGCGTTCAGCCGATAATCTGCTCCAGGTGATGGAGAACGAAGTGATCACGAGCCTTCCCAACGCCAACCTTGCCGAAGCGCTGGGGCGCATGCCAAGTGTGACGCTGGAGCGCGACGAAGGCGAAGGCAAATACGTGCAGGTTCGCAGTACCGAGCCGCGTCTGACCAACACCACGGTGGACGGCGTAAACCTTCCCTCCGAAGAGCCTGGCGTTCGCCAGATTAAATACGACGCGATTCCTGCGAGCCTGGTGGACTCTGTGCAGATCAACAAAACTCTGCTGGCGAACATGGAAGGTGACGGCATTGGCGGCTCAGTAAATCTTGTGACGAAGACCGCGGACGACGTGCCGACGTTCGAGATCACTGGACTGGTTGGTGTCACACCGATCCAAGGCGGTCGAGCGAATACGACGGAGACCGCGACCTATGGGAGGCGCTTTGGGCCGACCAAACGATTCGGCTTTATCGTTGGAGGCTCGTATGACTGGGACGGTCGCGGGATCGACGACATCGAGCCAGTCCCCGATCAAAATAACGGTGCGACATGGTTCGACGGCATGAGTCTTCGCGAGTACCAGTATTTCCGTTCGCGTTGGGGTATTGCCGGGAGCACCGACTATCGCATCCGCGATGGATCGGACGTCTACGCGCGCTTTTTGTATTCCGATTTCAAGAATTACGGTGATCGCTTCGCCTACCAGTTGCAGGACAATACACAGGGGCTTTCCCTGCTTGCTCCGGGCAACCAGGGTGGCCTGCCTTCCTACGATGCCGAGCTTCGTAACCCCAACATCCAGGTGGGCAGCGTGATTCTGGGCGGCCTCCACATCTTCAACAAAACCTGGTACAAGTGGGAGCTCAACGTTGGCCATTCTTCCTATGGCGGTTCGCCGTATTCGGACGCAAACTTCGGCTCCACGCTATCTTCGAGCAACTGCGAATTCAATCCGACCGCGACAACCAACAAATATCTTCCACAATTCAACACAGCCTGTTTCACGGAGATTCAGAATCCTGCAAACTTCGCTATGTACCCTGCAGTCGGCACGACCCCTGGAGCCGGCGCCATCACTCGCGACCTGGGGAAAGCTGCCCAATTGAACCTTGGGATTGGCGGATCGGGCGCCCTGCAGTATCACATCCACAATTGGTCCGCAGTCTTTGAGTATGGTGGCCAGTTCCGGAACGAACACAAATATTCGGACACCTACGTTCTAACGCTTACGCCGAATGAAACGATTGGACTATCGCAGTTTCCGAATCGGTTGATCAACAACAAGTACTACAACGGCGGCGCTTATCAGCTCGGCTACAACGCGAAGCTCGAAGACGTCCTCGCGTATGCGAACGCCAATCCCGGCCAGTTCAGTTCAACCAGTTCGCAAGGACAAGACCCTTCGCAGTTCGGCCTGGTGGAGCAGGTGAGCGCCGGCTATGTAATGGAAACCATCGATTTCTCGAACGGGATGCGCTTCATCGCCGGCTTGCGCGCGGAGAATACGTACGACAGCGTTCACAACCTGGCGTTTGGCGACAACGGATCGATCACACCGAACGCTTTCTCCGGCTCGTATTACACCCTTCTTCCGAGCGCCTCGCTACGTATGAATGCGGGGCCCGACAGCTACGTTCGTGTGATTTACGCACGCGCCCTGTCGCGACCGGATCCGCAGGACATTGCGCAGCCGCTCAGCTGGACTGTTTCCGGCAATGGAGCCAACCGTTACTCGGTGACCTTCGGCAACGCCAACTTGAAGGCCGAGACCGGGGATGACGTGGATGTGTTCTTCGATCATTACCTGAAGCCGGTCGGCATGATCTCGGTCGGCTACTTCTACAAGTCACTCCAGAACCCAATTATTTCGAGTACGTATCAGCTGGTCGACTATCTTCCCCCGGGCGCGCCGGAAGTGGATCGTGGAAACTATCTGGCGACCCAGCCGGTCAACGCCGGGAGCGCCTGGTTGAGCGGGTTTGAGGCGTCGTACCTGCAGCACTACACCAAGCTGCCCCGTTTTCTAGGCGGGCTGGGTCTATCGGCAAACTACAGCTATATCGGGTCGAGCACCAGCGGCATCCCCGGCCGTTCTGACCATCCGCGGCTGCTGCGTGATTCACCCAACGTATTCAATATTAGTCCCACCTACGATCGAGGCCGTGTGTCGCTGCGCGTGGGGATTTCTTACAACCAGTCGAGCATCTACGGCTACCAATACCAGGATGGCACGCCCGGCGGACTGCACGGACCGCTCAGCGATATCTACTTCTACAACCACCTACAGGTGGATGCGCAGGCGATCATTACCTTGCGCCATAACCTGGGCCTCGTGGTCTCCGGCCTCAATCTCAATAACGAGGTGTTCGGGTTCTATCAGGGCAGCACGCAGTACATGATTCAGCGCGAGTATTATCAACCGACGTATTCCGCCGGCCTGCGCTGGACCCCAGGCCACGGGCTAAACTAGACCTCCATCACGAGGCGGCCAGTGCATCCGTGCCGGCCGCTTCGCATACAAATCCATCCGAATTGCGGTGCCAACGCCCTAAAAATTAACGGCGAGACCCCAGGCTCGGCCGAAGCTGCGCAAACGGGTGTGAAGCTAGTCGAGACGGCGTTTTAGGCGATCGAAATGCGATGCGACAAGCTGTCAGCATCGTCAAAGAGTCGAGCGAGAACGCGCGCGAGCTGGCACATCAGGTGACGGGTGTCGCGCTTTCGGCACCACTGCTGGCGTTACGCTTCCGCCAGATTATCTGTTGCCATATCACGGTGTGAATTCTTGGTTAGCAAGTAGTACACCACCGGCGTGACGATGAGGCTCAACGCCATGGAGAGCGTGAGGCCGCCGATGACCGCAACGGCAAGCGGTTGGAGCATCTGAGAGCCCGCGCCGAATGCAAACGCAAGGGGCAGCATCCCGCAGACGGCAGCAATCGCAGTCATCACGATGGGACGCAGTCTTCTCTGGGCCGCCAACATCATGGCATCGCGCGCACTTGCGCCTTCCGTACGGAAGCGTTCATCGGCGTCCAGCAGGAGGATGCCATTCTTCGCCACAATTCCGATGACCATGATGAGGCCCATGAAGCTGGCCACGTTGAAGGTGATGTGGGTTATCAGCAATCCGAAGACAACGCCTCCAATGGACAATATCGACGAGGTAAGGATGGCGACGGGTGCCGAAAGATTTCTGAACTCGGTCAGTAACACTCCGAAGACCAGTACAAGCGCGAGGATGAGTACCTTGAGAAGGTCGGCAAAGCTCTTCTGTTGCTCCTGGTAGGTGCCGCCGTATTCCACGCTGACACTGGAGGGCAGATGCATAGCCGCGACTACCTTTTGCACTTGCGCGACACCGGTGCCGAGGTCGCTTCCTTCGAGCCGGCCGGTGACGACGACCTGCTGTTGCAGATTTTCGCGGCGAATTTCATTTTGCGGGGGGAGTTCGGTGATCTGCGTCATCGAACCCAGCGTCGCTGTTTTTCCGGTGGAGCTATTGAAGACGGTATTTTGAATGGCATCGAGAGATGACCTGGTCTCGTCCGCCAGGCGCACACGAATCGTGTAGGGACGACCATTCGAGATGAGCGGATCGTTCGGCGTGACGCCGTCCATGATGGCGGTTGCATCCTCGGCCACTTCCGTAGGGGTAAAGCCCATGCGTGCTGCGAGTACCGGATCAACCTGGAAGTTGGTGGCTGGGCCACTGATGGTGTTCTCGACGCCATTCTGGACATCGACAACTCCGCTGCACTTTGGAGATGGCGTCGCCGACGCGCGGGCCGAGGTTGATACAGCAACGTTGGATCGGTGCCGGTGAGCTTGATTTGAATCGGCTCAGGCGCATTGGATAAGTCGCCGATCATGTCCTGCAAGCACCTGGGTGAACTCGACATCCAGTTCGGGCTCGGTCGCGTGGATCTTGTCGCGGACATCGTTCATGATTTCGTCGATACCGCGGCTTCGCTTGTCTTTGAGCTTGACGGTCATGTCGCCGTAGTTTGCTTCGGTTACAGCCGCGAGACCGAGCTGCAGACCGGTGCGACGGGAGGTGCTTTCCACTTCCGGCTGCTCACGCAGAATCTGCTCCACATGATTGAGGACACGATTCGTCTCCGCGAGCGAGCTGCCCGCCGGCATGATGTAGTCGAGCACGAAGCCGCCTTCGTCCATCTCCGGCAAGAGGTCGCTGCCAAGCCCCTGATAGGCGAAGAAGGTGCCGATGACGAGGACCACACAAAGGCCGCCGAGCAGGAGTGGCTTGGCCAAAGACCACTCCAGCGCCCGTTTATGCCAACCCATGACGCGGCCCATCCATTTGCCGTGCTCGGGGTGTTGTTCGATTGATCTGTTGCGGAGTTCGTTTCGACCTCACGCTGTTCCTTGAGGAGGACCATGCCCAGGCTTGGTGTCCAGGTAAGCGCCAGTACCAGGCTCGTCAGAAGGCTGACGGTCATGGTGATCGCAAGCGCGCGGAAGAAGCTACCCGTAACGCCTGTGACCGACTACCAGGGGGAGAAAGACAACTACCGGCGTGATGGTTGAGCCGATGAGCGGGCGCATGATCTCGCCCAGGGCAGATCGGACAGCGTCGACTCTTCCTTGGCCTGCATCGCGATGCAGAACGATGTTCTCCACGACGACAATGGCATCGTCGATCACGAGGCCGATAGCTGCGGCCAGACCACCGAGCGTCATGAGGTTGAAGCTCTCGCCCGATGAGCCACAGGAACAAGACGGTGACCGCCACGGTGACCGGTATGACGAGACCGGCGATGAGCGACGAGCGCCAATCACGCAGGAAGAGATAGAGAATCACGCAGGCCAGGATGAGGCCGATCAGGATGGCGTCGCGCACGCTGGAGATGCTTTCCCGGACAAGCGTGCTCTGGTCATAGAAGGGCTCGACGTGGACGCCGGGAGGCAGCTTCGCGCTGAGTTCTTTCATCTGTTGCGCCACACCGTCTGCGACGGCGACGGTATTGCCGCTCGGCTGGCGGGTGATGTTCAGCAGCACAGCTGGCTTTCCGTTTGCTGTCACCACCGTATATACGGGCAAGGTGGAAGACACGACATCTGCGACGTCCTCGACATGCACCGCAGCTCCGCCGGACGTGGTTTTGACGACTAAATGGCGGAGGCCGTCGATGTCATGTACCTGCGATCCAACCAGTGCCAGCACTAGCTGATGGTTCTGCTGATACAGACCGGGCGAGTCAATGATGTTGGAGTTTTGAATCGCGTTGACGAGGTCCAGAATGGTGACGCCGGATATTTGAAGTTTCGCGAGATTGGGGACGATGTGAAATTCCGGAACCTGGCCGCCCTGCACGGTGACGGTCGCCACGCCAGCTACGCGATTGAGCGGCGGAGCCAACTCGTACGTTGCCAACTCCCACAGTTCGGTCTGACTGACGGTGTCGCTTTGCAGGCTGTAGCCGAGGATGGGAAACGTTGCAAAGGTCAGTCGGTTGGTGGTGATCTTGGCGGTTGCGGGAAGTTCCTGCTGGACGCGCGCCAAGGCCGCATTGACCAACTGCAGCGTCTTGAACATATCGGCAGACCAGTCAAAAAACAAGCTGACTTCGGCGGAGCCGCGGCTGGTGGTGGAACGCACGGTGACGAGCCCGGGTACCGCGTTCATCGCGGTCTCAATGGGTTTGGTGATGGTGACTTCCATCTGCTCGACCGGCATGACGCCGTTATCGACGCCGATGACGACGCGCGGGAAATTGGTTTCGGGGAAGACGGAGATAGGCACTTGCAGCGCGGCCCAGGCGCCGGCAATCGTAAGCGCGACGACAAAGAAGAAGATCGTTCGCGTGGACCGCGCCAGCCAGAACGGACGGTCGGGTTTGGGGGTGCTCGCCGTAGCAGGCATCAGTCCGTGGCCCCGGCTTTCTTATCGTCGGGCGCCGCGCGTTTATCGTCATCTGCCGGACCGATTTTCACCTTGGTGCCGTCGTCGAGTCCATAGCCGCCGCCAGTGATCACCATGTCCTGCGGAGCGATGCCGGAGAGAATCTGCGTGGTATCCGGCAGGCGAATGCCGACCTTGACTGGCTTCAGATGGGCCGCGCCATCTTCGCTCAACAATCATGACAGCAAGGCTGCCATCCTTAGCGGTCATCAGAGCAGAGGTCGGCACGGTCAACGCGTCCGGCACCGTGCGCCCCACGATTGCAACGTGGGCAGGCGTGCCCGGCTTGATCTTGCCGCCGGCGTTCGCCAGCTTAACCCAGATCTCCACGGTAGTCGAACCAGGATCGAGGGCGGGGCTGACCAGGCTTACGACCGCATCGACGGGATCGTCTACGCCCGGGATGGTGACGGTCGCCTTGTCGCCTACCTTCATGCGCTGAGCGACGGCCTGCGCGAGGTGAAGCTTGGCGAGCAGACTGCTCGTGTCCATCACGGTAATCAGGGGAGTGCCCGCCGCGGCCGTCTCGCCGGCAAAGAGCGGCCGGTCGGTGACGACGCCGTCGATCGGGCTGCGGAGCGAGGCGTAGCTTACCATCGCTGCTGCTCCTTCGTATTTGCCCTTGGCGGATTCCAATGTGCCCGCTGCAACCTGCTTGCTGCTGGTCAGACCTACTTTCTGAAATCCCTGCAGATGCTTCTCTGCGGCATCATAGGCGGCCTGCGCCTGCACCAGCGCCGCCTGTGCCGTGTCAAGATCACGACCGGGGATCGCGCCTTCTGCAAACAACTGGGTTCGACCCTTCACGATGCTCTTGTTCAGGTCGAGATTCGCCTTTGCCTGGGCAACATCCAGCTCTGCTTTCTGCTGGTCTTCCGGGACCTGGGCGCGCGTCGTCTGCGCGTAGGTGGCTTCTGCCGCGTTATAGCCGCCTCGACTGTCCAGCGCAGCACCCTGCAAGTCTCTATCTTCGAGCTGCGCCAACAACTGTCCCGCACGCACATGCGCTCCACGCTGCACAAAGAACTTCTGAACCGGCGCGGTGATCTTGGGCGACAGCGCGGCCTCTGCCAGCGGCGCCAGCACGGCGTCTCCAGTGATCTGTTCAGAGATCGGCGCGATCTTCGGCTTTTCTGCCTGAACCGTCACCTGGACCTCCGGAGTTGTCTCCTTCGCCTTGCACCCCGCCAGCGCGACACAAAGGGAAATCCCCATCAGTGCCGGCATCACCGTTCGTGTTGCACCTGTCATCAACGTCCGCATCCTCATGGGTTAAAACCTTCCAGTCAGCGTCTGTAGCTGCGCCAACGCCGTCTCATATCGCACCATTCCATCCGCCTTCGCTGTCTCCGCCAACACCAGCGCATTCTGTGCGTCGACTACCTCCAGCACGGTGCCTTCGCCACCTGTATACCGAAGCCGAGTCAAGCGCAGGCTGTCCCGCGCCGTAGCGACGCTGAGCTCCAGGCTGGCGAGTTGATCGCGCGCCACGGCGGCCTCGTCATAGAGCTCGGACAGATCAGCAATCGCTCGCCGTTGTGCGGCAGTCAGGGCCACCTTCGCCGCATCACGCTTCAGCTCGCTCTGTTTGACGCGATGCGCCGTGGCCAGCCAATCCCATACCGGTATATCCAATGTTCCACTCGCCGAGTAGCCAAGGTTGCGAACTCCATCCGGCCCGTTGACGGCGAACTGAGGCGCGTCAATGCCGTAAGTGACGTTCAAACCGAGGTCCGGCAGATAAGCGGCCCGCGCCGACACAACTTCAGCCTGGCTCGCCCGTAGCGTTGCGAGCGCGCTGCGCAGTTCAGCGTTGTTTTTTGCGGCCAGGGTTTCGACGTCTGCGCGATCTGGAAGAACCGGCGGCGCGGCCATCGCTTCGGTTTGATAGGGGGTCCTGGGATCGGGAAAGAGTAGATACGCCAAGTTCAAGGCGCGCTTTGTTAGCCGTCAGTTTCGCGTCCGCCAGCTCGCGGACGCGTCCCTGCTGCTCGAGTTGGGCCTTGATGGTATCTGCATGGGCGGACTCGCGTGCATCCTCGCGCTGTTGTGTCAGCTTTAGGAAGTCCGCACCGTCGTCGGCCGCTCGCTGGGCGCTGCATGAGCTTTTCGTCAGCGGCCTCCAAGCCGTAGTAGAGGTTCACCACGGCTGCATGCAGACCACGGCGAGCGATCTCCAACTGCGCCTCAGCCCGCATGGCATTGGCGCTGGCAATCGTTACGGCATTGAACTGTTGCAGGCCGATGGTCTCATTGACCACGCCTTGGCTGGCGTACTCATGGATCGCATTGTTCGCAATAAAGATAGGCGTCGGCTGCCCAATCGTCTGTCCGATCCGGCTGGACGATCCATTTCCCTGGGTAAACAGATACTGATTGTGGTAAACCGCCGAGGGCAGTAACCCGGAGACAGCGATGGACTTATCCAGTCGTGCAACTGCGCTGTCTGCCAGGGACGCGCGGAATGTCGGCTCGTTGGCTTCAGCCAGGCGCAGAGCCTCGTCCAGTGTTACCACTGTGGCTGTCTGCGAAGCAGATGCTTGCGCCCGCAGCGCGCTTGGGAAAGGCGAGCGAGCAGAAGCCATGCCAAGCCAACCGCGCCGCGTCGCAAGCAGGATCATCTGAAACTTCATTTCATAGAGCATCGTTGACATACCTTAAACTTTGCTGAAGGATAAGCGCTTCAACCCTGCGCCCCTCCGTGTGATCGGACTGGCTAATGTCCAACTCGGTTGCATCGCCCATGGGGCCGGGGTCCGGTGTAGGCGTGTGGAGGTCCGAACGTCTTCAGGTTATCTTCATCTTCGCTTGTTACCTTGTCCGAGCTTGTACAAGCCACAATCGCGGTCGCCAACAGGATCGGATTTGCCAAGGAGCGAACTATGAAGTTGCAGCGTATTGCTTTGATCGTCCAGATCGGCCTCTTTCTATCCATCCCGCTATCCGGATTCGCGCAAACCTCCTGGGGCGTGGCGAAAGAGATGCACATTGGCGGTGCGGGTTCGTGGGACTACGTGACCGTCGACCCGGTTGGACAACGGATCTTTCTCCCGCGTTCTACGCACACTCTTATTGTTGACGAGAATACGGGAAAAGTTCTTGGGGATATCCCCGGCCAGAAGATCGCGCATGGCGTCGCCCTTGTGCCGTCGGTCGGGCGGGGATTCATTACGGACGGTGGTGGAGACGGAGCGATCGTTGTCTTCGACCTCAAAACCTACGCAGTGCTGGGAAAGCTGGCGGCCGCTCCCGACGCCGACGGCATCATCTACGACGCAAAGCAGAACCTGATCCTCGCTGTCTCCGGAGATGGCGGCATCCTGATGACATTCAAACCTGATATCGATCCGGTCAACGGAAAAATTGATTCACCCATCGTGCTTGGAGGCGCGCCAGAGTTTCTTGCGACAGACGGTTTGGGAAACGTGTTCATCAACTTGGAGGATAAGGATGTTGTCGCGAAGGTTGATCTGAAGCAGCGCAAGGTCGTCGCAAAGTGGACGGTTGCCCCTGGAGGACGGCCGGTCGGAATGTCGATGGACGTGAAGACGCACAGACTCTTCATCGGGTGCAGAAAGCCAGAGCTCCTTATTGTGATGAGTTCTGAGGACGGCACGATTATGGGTTCGCTCCCGATCGGCTCAGGCGTCGATGCCACGAGATTTGACTCGGGTCAGGCGTTCGCCAGTTGCGGAAACGGCGTGCTGTTTGTCATAGGCGAGGCTGGCGGCAAATTTGTGGTTGAACAGCAAGTCAAGACGCAGACCGGTGCGCGCACCATGGACATCGACCGCGTACGCCATCGAATCTACTTGCCCACGGCTGATTTTGAGGACGCTCCTGCAGGTTCAACCGGTCGCCCGAAGCCCAAGCCCGATACATTCAGACTAATCGAGGTGACCGGCGGGAAGTGAGCTCTCCGGGTGGCGGAGGAGGCCGTTTCTCCGGCACGTCCGCCCCATCCGCAGATCAAAGTGCCATGCGATGCTTCAGCGGTTGGAACCGCGGGTCTGATTGCACTTGGTCGAAACCGTGGGAGGACGTTGGGGAAGATCATGTTGTTGGCTCGCTCGTTGAACGATTGCTCCAACTAGCGAGCCAGCCTGGTCATGGTCCCCCAGGCCCATGTAGACAATCGCCAGGCAGAACGGAGCCACATAAACGATGCTTGGTTTGACCCTCTAGTTCGTCAAGCAAATGCAGAGCTTCGGCACGCCTTCCGGAAACCGCTTACACGTGTCCGAGAGCTGCCAGCACGGGCGGGCCCACCGAAGGTGTGTAGTTGGGTTGAAGAGAGACCGAGGCGGCAAAGATGATTTACCAACACTCCGCGCAACTCCTGCTTGTGGAGGATGAACTCGAGATTCAGGTTCTTCTGAAGCAATCCCTTGCCGATGCAGGTTACGCGGTAGACGCGGCCGAGGATGGGCAGACCGCTGTCCAACTTGCCTCTGGGAAAAGCTATGACATTCTGATCGTTGACCTTGACCTGACCGATCGAGATGGCATTGAGCTGATCTTGCAACTTCGTCGGTCCGGGGTAAACAGTCCGGTCCTGATACTTTCGGCCCGAACATCAGTCGAGGACAGGGTCAAGGGGCTAGAGCAAGGCGACGATTACCTCACCAAACCCTTTGCGCTTGCAGAATTATTGGCCAGGTTGCGCAATCTTCTGCGAAGAAACCAAACTGCGACCGAAGGAGCATCCCGTCTACGTATCCTTGATCTGGAACTGGACTTTATCAGGCGTAGAGCCTTCTGTGGAGGCGAGGTCTTGAATCTAAGTCCGCGGGAGTTTGTAATTCTGGAGTGCCTATGTCGACATGCTGGGCGCGTTGTTACTCGATCGATGCTTCTCTCCGAAGTGTGCGGAATACGAATCGAATCCAGTTCTAACGTCGTCGACGTACAAATCTACCGGCTGCGCCGCAAGGTAGATAAGGAGGGCCGTAAGCCGCTGATTATGACTCTTCGAGGTATCGGCTATGTCCTCAAATGTCGCTAATCGCTTCATACGTAGCGCCGCATGGCGTATCTCGCTGTGGGCAACTCCGGTATTCGCCATCGGTGAGGCTCAGATTGCGACCGTTGCCAAGGAGCGAAGGACAGATGATTTCATGTTTTCCGCGTAGCTCCGTTTGGGACCGCGGTCCAAGTATTTGCACAGGAGCTTAAGCGGCGATGAACGTGACTTTCACCCTGGTTCCTACACCGACTGTGCTTTTTATTTCGATCGTCCCACCTGCCGCATCCACAATCGATTTGCAGATCGCGAGCCCTAGCCCGGTGCCTCCTGTCTCCCGGGATCGGGAGGTATCTGCCCGATAGAAGCGCTGGAAGATGTGAGGTAGTGCTTCGGGACTGATTCCGTTACCCTCGTCTACCACTTCAAGAGTGATTTCATCAGAAGCCTCTCGTCTTGCCAACAAAGACACCAAGGAATCAGGTTTACTATGTTGAATTGCATTCAGGAGAAGGTTCGAGACCAAAATCTCGGCGGATTCCGGACGGATGCGGACGAGCAGGTTCGGGGAGCTTTCGACGGGAACCTTGATGCTGTAATCATCAGCGATCGTCTGCAATTGTGCGACAACAGATCGGACGGCGTCCCCGAGGTCAAGAGCCGGTAGATCGGTTTGCTTCACCTCTTCCAAGCGTGCCAGTTGCAGCATCTGCGAGACAATCGCTTCGACCCTTTGATTGTCTTCCAGTATGCGCGCAAGGCCGGCTCTGTACTCGCCCGCTGATCTATGTCTCAACATGAGGAGTTGGACAGAAGAACGAACGACTGCGATTGCGGTTTTCAGTTCGTGCGCAGCATCGCCGACGAAACGGTGCTCCTTAGAGAACGACTCACGCAGTCGCGCTACCATATCCGTTAGCACGTCGGCGAGAGGACGCAGTTCCCGCACCTGCAGAATAGAAGCGGGAGCCTTAAAATCAAGCAACGGGGCTGAAATATGAGCTGCCTCTTCCGCCAGATCGGAAATTGGCCGAAGTGCCCGTCGCAATCGCATCGTCACAAAACCAACAGACAGCGCGGCTGCGAGCGCAATCGTGAGCAGGTAAAAACGGACTGCCTCCAGAATGTCATGCCAGACACGCCCCTCAGGAGACGCATAAACGATGGTTACGGGTCGACGCAGCCCGACTCCGCCATGCTCCTCGCGATCGATGACGCGCAGAGCTTCCCGCTGCAATACACGGTACGAAATTCCGTTGGCGCGTAGATTGCGGAATCCGTCGCTTCCTCGCGAAATTAGCGCCTCTGGCGCGCTCGGGGACGTGCCCAGGAGACGCCCTCCCTGGTTGTAGACCGCGTACACATCTTCATCAGGAATCTTCAACTCGGTGGGATCAACCGTTACATTATCTTCCGGGTCTTCCGCGTCCTGTATCGCCCCGAGAAGGGAGTCGGAGCGGCCTTGCATGCGGACGTCGAATGCACGAAAGCGAGTATGCCACTCATGGAGGAGCGCTGCGCCGCAGAGCAAGACAGTACACAGTACCTGAGCTGTCAGCACGATGCCTATTGTTTGACGAATCAGTGAGCGTGTTTTTACTTCATCCTGCATTAGGAACCCGCAAGGCGATAGCCTCTCCCTCGTAAGGTTTCAAGTAGTTCCTCGCCCGTTGTCATTCGCAGCTTCTTGCGAAGGTTGGAGACATGCGCCTCGATGACGTTGGAGTGATGTTCCCAGGTGAAGTCGTAGAGGTGCTCGAGCAGTTCACGCTTGGAGACAATTGTGCGTGGACGAAACATGAGGTATTCGAGAATCCGGTATTCGGTTGGCGAGAGATCAACCCTGGTTGTGCCGCATTCAACTGTTTGCTCGCCAGTATGCACTCGCAAACCCCCGAAGTGCAGAAGAGGCCCGCTTACACCCTTCCCCCTTCGAATGAGTGCGCGGGCGCGGGCGATGAGTTCGCCAAGATCGAAAGGTTTTGTCATGTAGTCGTCCGCACCGATGTTGAGGAGATCGATCGTCTTTCCAGTTTCGCTCACAGCAGTAAGGACGAGAATCGGCGTCGCGGAACGTGCCGCTCTCAGTTGTTGAACGACTTCTTCTCCACTGAGTTTGGGAATCATCAGGTCAAGTATGAGCAGGTCGTAGTTTCCGGTCCAACAGAGTTGAACTGCGTCCTCGCCATCATGGACGATATCGACGGCGTAAGCCGGTCCCTCGCGAAGCCCGCTGGCGATATTTTCTGCCAGGCGAACTTCGTCCTCTACCACCAAGACGCGCATCTGTGAACTCCTATCCGCAGCCCATAACCAGCCCGCAGGGCCAAGTACGTCGTATCCAAGAACATGTGTTGACTTGTCCTCATAGAGAATGATGGCACATCGAACCTTCAGCCTCGCTTAAGAGATCGCCGCGATCGGAACGAATCGTCCGTACGCAGACGTCGAGCGACGCGCCGGCGCAAGCCGGATTCAGTAGCCCTTAAGGAAAGGGCCCTACTATGGCCTTTATGCTGGTCGGGCCATTCTTTATTGTTATTTTGCTTGCTTTGTCTTTCTTGAGCCAGGCGCAAAACATTCCGATCGTGCGCGGCGCTGTAGTCGACGTAACGGGTGCGGCAGTTCCGGGCGTGCCGCTTCTTCTCGGGACCCCTCAGGGGATCGTCCTTGCGCATGCCATCACTGATATGCACGGCAAGTTCAGTCTGTCGCGTCTCTCAACTGGAGAGGTAGAACTGGTCATCGCGCCGTACTCCGGTTTTGCCGCGAAAACTCTACCAATCCGCGGAACTGATTTGGTCACGAACGTAACGCTCGTTCTGAAGCTACAAACTGTCAACCAGGAAGTGAATGTTGACGGGGCAAGTCTCTCTCGACCGACTCATCCGCTAACCGTGACACGGTCTCGGTCACAGGGGCAGACCTCCGCAAATTGCCGATCTTCGACCAGGACCCTGTTGCCGCGCTCACTCCGTTCTTGGACCCGGCCAGCAGCTCCTCGGGAGGCGTCATTCTGATTGTGGACGGCATCGAGATGACCAGCCTTAATGTATCTCCGTCGGCGATTCAAGAGGTGCGGATCAATAATGACCCGTACTCCGCCGAGTTCAACCGTCCCGGCCGAGGCCGGATCGAGATCATTACGAAACCTGGCTCTCCAAATTTCCACGGCGAAGTGAACTTCACGTTCCGTGACGCGATCTTCAATGCGAAGAATCATTTCGCGACAGTCAGGCCTCCCGAGTCGAGGCTGATCTATGAAGGTAACCTTTCCGGCCCCGTGGGCCGTGGGGGGCACAGCAGTTTCATTATCTCCGCGTCAAGACGCGAACATAATACGGCGTCCATCGTCGATGCATTTGGCCCAATCGGACCCATCGACCAGAACGTTCTTGCCCCCGCCGATGATATGCTCCGGACGGCAGGCTCCAGACTCCGCGAATCGAGACTCCTGCCGGCTGCAGACGGCGGCGCGGAGCGGATCGTCGAAAAAGAGTTTATATCGTTTCGCCGTGCATCGAATCCACACAACCGGACGCCCAAGAGTCGGGGTGACTCTTCACTCCACAGCGTACAGCAGGTTGTCGCGTCCGCTGTAGGCGACAATGCGAATCTCCCAGCTCGGGGACGATGGCCACCCTCATCGGATGAGGCATCGGATTGC
>CAWFUT010000024.1:0-48572 GCA_963819055.1 uncultured Acidobacteriaceae bacterium
AGTGACTTCGACTTGTTGCGAAAGAAGCCGGTCGAGCGGATATCGTCTTCCAAGTCCTCAGGCTGAAGCGCCGCGAAAGCTTCGGGAGTCGGATACTTATCGAAGAGCGTCGGAGTCACCAGGTTGACGCGCACGTCGGTACATTGCGCCGAGAGGATCGTCGCTACCAGCAGCTCCCACGCGCTGTTGTGGCGCAGCGCACAAACAACGTCGGGATACCGCGCATCGAGCCGTTCAAGAATCGCGTTCACGCGCTCTGGCGCGACGGAATTGTAACCTTTGGTGACGATCGCGGCTTTGCGCGAGCTCTTGGTCGGCAACTTGACTGGCTTCACTCTTCGTTCCGGCATCGTTGCCGAGGGTGCCCCACTCAACCCAGTCTTGGTTGGGTGTGTCTTCGACGTGTCACTCTTCACAATCCGTTCTTTGGCATGAGTGATGGTCTTTGAAGCTTTGTCCTGACGTCCGCTGCGTGAAGGCTGGCGGGGCGTGATGCCGCGTGGCATAAATTCTTCTCCCTGGATGACGAAGGGAGATTATAGCGAGTTGTGGAGATTCACGAGAAAAGACAAGGCATATACGTTGTCATCACGAACGCCTGGTTTTGGCGCGAGGGATCTGTTTTTCGCCGCGGACGACAGCAGATCCCTCGCTTTGCTCGTGATGACAACAAGCGAGGGGCAAACAGGGCTACGAGATTTCGACCAACTCGGCGATCTTCTGCTTCCATTCGCGTGGGCCGCTCTCGTGGACCGAGTTACCGTTCACGTCGACCGCGACCGTCACCGGCATGTCATGCACTTCAAATTCGTAGATCGCTTCCATGCCGAGATCGTGGAAGGCGAGCACGCGCGACTTCTTGATCGCCTTCGAGACCAGGTAAGCCGCGCCGCCCACGGCCATCAGGTAAACCGCCTTGTGATCGCGAATGGCTTTGATGGCTTCCTCGCCGCGCTCGGACTTACCGACCATGCCGAGAAGCCCGGTCTCGCGCAGCATCTGGCGCGTGAACTTGTCCATGCGCGTTGCCGTGGTGGGACCCGCGGGGCCGACGACTTCCTCGCGCACCGGATCGACCGGGCCGACATAGTAGATGAAGCGGTTGTTGAAGTCGACCGGCAGCATCTCTTTCTTGGTGAGCATCTCGGTCATGCGCTTGTGCGCTGCGTCGCGGCCGGTGAGCAGCTTCCCGCTCAGGAGAATCACCTCGCCGAGCTTCCAGGTCGCAACCTCTTCGCGCGTCACCGTGTCGAGATTCACCCGCCGTGCGTTCGCCGGATTGTAGGTAAGCTTCGGCCAGTCGTCGAGTGACGGTGGATCAAGCGCGACAGGACCACTGCCGTCGAGCACAAAATGCGCGTGGCGCGTAGCGGCGCAATTGGGAATCATCGCGATCGGCAGATTCGCGGCATGCGTGGGATAGTCTTTTACTTTCACATCGAGCACCGTAGTCAGACCGCCCAACCCCTGCGCCCCGATGCCGAGCTGATTAACCTTCTTGTATAGTTCGACACGCAACTTCTCGGCCGTTGTCTTCGGGCCGCGGGCGATCAACTCCTGGATGTCGATGGGTTCCATCAGCGATTCTTTCGCCATCAGCATCGCCTTGTCGGCGGTGCCGCCGATGCCAATGCCCAGCATCCCCGGAGGACACCAGCCTGCACCCATGGTCGGTACTGTCTTCAATACCCAATCCACGATCGAGTCGGAGGGGTTCAGCATCGCGAACTTCGATTTCGCTTCCGAGCCACCACCCTTGGCAGCGATCAGCACTTCCACCTTGTCGCCCGGAACAACCGTCATGTTGATCACCGCGGGAGTGTTGTCGTGAGTGTTCTTGCGGGCTCCGGCGGGGTCGGCGAGAATGCTGGCGCGCAGCTTGTTGTGTTCGTGTTTGTAAGCGCGACGCACGCCCTCGTTCACCATGTCTTCGACGCTCATGGTCGCGTCCCATTGCACGTTCATGCCGATCTTCAGGAACACGGTAACGATCCCGGTGTCCTGGCAGATTGGCCGATGGCCTTCGGCGCACATACGCGAGTTGATGAGGATCTGAGCTATGGCATCGCGCGCCGCCGGCGACTGCTCTTTCTCGTAAGCGGCAGTCATGCTCTTGATGAAGTCTGCCGGATGATAGTAGGAGATATATTGCAGCGCATCGGACACGCTCTGGATCACGTCGTCTTGTTTGATGATGGTCATATAAGCCTGCTGGAAAATCACATTCGCGGCCTTTTGGCTCTCCCAATGGAGAGAGGCGCGGAGAAATACAGAGAACTAAAAATTATACCGGGCCGGCGAACCCCGGCTTGTGATCTGTGAACCTTCCGACTGTTCGTAGTGCGAGGTCCGAACCAGACGCAAGCTCGGACAAAGTACGGTGGGAGTCGAACCCAGGTTCAGGGCACGGCTGTAGCGGCTAGGCGACTGCATCCTGCTGGCGCAGTTCCTGTGAAGCCATGCGGTCATACGCATACTTCAGCAGGAACGGTGTAGCGAAGGTGGTGACGACGGCCATCAGCACGAGGATCGTAAATAGCTGCCGGTTGATGAACCCATTCGTCAACGCGATGTTGGCGATGACGAGTTCCATGACGCCGCGACCGTTCAGTCCCGCTCCTACGGCCCAGCTTTCGTTGTTAGTCATTCCCGCCAGTTTGCCGCCAAGATAGCCCCCGAAAATCTTTCCAGCGAAGGACGCTACCAGAATGGCGGTGACCAGCCCCCAATTTTCCAGCGTGTGCGCGTCGAACTCCAATCCAATTGCGGCGAAGAAGATAGGACCGAGGAAACCCATGGTCACATTGGAGGCGGTTTTCTCAATCTCCTGAAAGTTGGTTTTCCCGAGCAACTGATGGCTGAGCAGCATCGAGCCAAAAAAAGCGCCTACGACGAAGTCAAGTCCGAGGAACTCGGAGAAGCTGGCGAAGGCGATCACGAAAACCAGAACGACGGCGAACAGGGTTTCTTTGCCTTTCAATCTTGCGAAAAAACGGTGAATTGCCCCGCCGGGCCGAAAGAAACGTCCCAGGGGATATCGCTTGGCCAGCCTGGCCGTGATGAACACCACAACCATGAAGAGCAGCGCCTTGCTCAGTGACAGCCCTACCGACTTAAAAAATGCCTCGCGCGTACCGCCGCCGCCTTTGACGTCGAGGATGATGCCCAGCGCGAGCAGGGAGGCTACATCGTTGGCCACGGCTGCTGAGACGATCTTTTGTCCAACCTCGGTTTGCAGCTTGCCCAGGTCCATCAGGATGCGAACGCTGACCGGCAGCGCAGTGATCGCGATACACAGTCCGATGAAGATGGTGCGAGTCTGATCCAGCCCGAAAATCAGCCCGATCAAGATGCCGCAGAGCAGCGGAATGACAAAGCCTGCGGCACTGACCCAGGCGCCGCGGCCGCGCACCGAATCCCACAGGGCGTCCAGGTCCATCTCCATGCCGGCGATGAACACCAGCAGGAGAACGCCGAGCTGAGAAATGGCTTTGATGTCGTTGCTGTAGTCGACGTAATGCAGAACCGACGGACCGAGAAGAATGCCGGCAAGGATTTCGCCGATCATGACCGGCTGCCCAAAGCGCGCCGCGATTTCGCCCAGAACGCGCGACAGCACCAGCAGCAACAGCAAAGCTTCAATCAGCGGCATGCAAGCCTCGTAACCATCCCGCGGAAAGACACCCGGTTAGTCTAAACGCCGGTTGTTACTCTCTGATGTCGAAAGGGCCGAACTTTTGCTGACGAAGTAGAGGAAATGAGAACAGCGGCTGTGGCGGGCCGCGCCTAAAAAAGTAGCGGGCGCATCACACGCCCGCCCATGGAATAAGCTTCTACTAGACGCCAACTCCGTCGGAAACCAGCGACAGCCCTGAGGGCGTGCGCACCGTGCCGTTGCGGCTGTTTGTGGCGTTGCGCCAGTTGACTTGCGGCATAAATACCGACTTATCGATGCGGTCTTTATACTTCAGCGCAATGTTGATCAGCGAATCGATCAGCGAGTCGCTCAACATGTGCGGTTTCAAGCCCAGGTCAATGAGATTTGAATTCTTGGCGTTGTAATAGTGCGCTTCGGCTTCTACGCGCGGATCGGGAAGGTGATCGATTTCCACCTTGAGGTCGAACTTCGCACCCGCAGCTTGTACCATGTGCGCCAGCTCCAGCACCGAGAACTGCTCGGTGAACTGATTGAAGACGCGGAACTCGCTCTTGTTCGCCGGATGATTGCACGCGATCTCGATGCAGCGGATGGTGTCGCGAATGTCGAGGAAGCCGCGAGTCTGTCCGCCCTTGCCGTAAACGGTAATCGGGTGGCCAACCGCCGCTTCGATGCAGAAGCGGTTGAGCGCGGTTCCGAAGACCTCGTCGTAGTCGAAGCGGTTGTTCAGGCCTTCGTCCAGCGCGGTTTCATCGGTAGTCGTGCCATAGACGACGCCTTGGTTCAGATCGGTGGCACGCAAGCCCCAAATGCGGCAGCAGAACATGATGTTGTGCGAGTCATGCACCTTCGACAAGTGATAGAACGACCCGGGCTGCTTGGGATAGGGAAGAACATCGCTGCGGCCGTTGTGCTCGATCTTGATGTAGCCCTCTTCGATGTCGATGTTGGGCGTCCCGTACTCGCCCATGGTGCCCAGTTTTACCAGGTGGCAGTCCGGCCTGATCTCGCGCAGGGCGAAAAGCAGGTTCAGCGTGCCGACGATGTTGTTGACTTGCGTGAACGCCGCATGCTCGCGGTCGATCATCGAATACGGAGCCGAGCGCTGCTCAGCGAAGTGCACCACGGCATCGGGCTGGAAGTCGCGAATGTGCGCGGCGACGAAGTTGTAGTCGCGCAGGTCGCCTTCGTAAACCTCAATGGTCTTCTTGGTGAGTTCCTTCCACAGCTCGACACGTTGACGCAGCGGAAGAATCGGGGTGAGGGTCGAGACGCCCAGATCGATGTCCCATTTTCTGCGGATGTAATTGTCGACGATGGCAACGTCGTGTCCCTGCTTGGACAAGTAGAGGGCGGTTGCCCATCCGCAGTAGCCATCTCCTCCGAGCACAGCAATCTTCATGAATCCTCCTCAGGGCCATAAGAAACGAGGCGTTGGTTGGATTGCCTCAGATTCGATCCGAGCCCTGAAATGTATTGCCGGGGCTGAAGCCCCATAAATTATGACGCGTATGGCGCGGTTGAAGACGCGCCCTTTCGAAACGAAGTACCCTTTTATAATACCGGGTTTGGCGCGGGATTTCCGGTTTTCGACGATTCTGAATAGGACGTAGCCAGATAAGTATGAAGCCACCGATTCGCGCAAGTCCCTAAATCAATGGCTATTTATTCTCGATGCGTCAATCGTGTAAGGACTCTAGTGGCAAAACACCCACTGGGGAGTTCGCCGGCAGCGGCTGGTTGGTGAATACAAACTTGCCACCACTGAATGCGACGATATTCAGCTTGTCGCGTCCCACAACATTCTCCAGGCGCGACAACTGAGTGTGACTGGTCACTAAGTAATATCGCTCCGGCCGGGCCCAGAGTTCCTTTAATTGCGAGTCATCGATGAAAACCTTGGGCGCATCCGGCGCCGAGGCTCCGTACGACATGTTCAAGACATTCCCGTTCAGCATCAGCAGCGGACGGTCCGTGTAAAACGCGACGGAAGAATACGTGTAGTAGAAGCGGTCGATGATCAACTTGCCATCGGGCGCTTTCAAGATAGCCTCTGCCAGCGGACGGGACGACAGGTACGGGTCGAAGGTGATCAGCGCCACGCGCGCAGCCTGGAAAAAGACAACCATCATCAGTGCCGCTGCAAAGTACGCGCGCTTCGCCTTTGCGCCAAAGGTTCCAATTGCCCCGATCAGGAACGCAATCGCTGCAAGAATCAGCGGCGCCCGCAGATAAGCGAACGACTGTAGTGTCAGGTCTTCCATGTGGCCGAGCGACAGGGTGTAGGCCCCGGGATGCGATGTCAGAGCGTTGAAGATGTCCCCCGGCGTCGGCACGTTGCGGTCGAGCACCAGGATCGTGATCACAGCCGCCGCGCACAGAGCGCTGACGACGGTGAGAACGCGTGTCCCCCACTTGATCCAGTTGCTCTCAACCAGCATGGCCGAACCCAGCAGCAACGCCATCGCTGGATAGGCCGGCATCGAGTAATACTCTTGCGTGGTCGAGAAGGTGAAGAACATCAGGATGAAGCCGATCCAGCACAGCGCCAGCAGCCGCACGCGTCCGGCGCGATCCACTGGCTTGAACGAGAGCTTCGCAATCGCGGGGAAGTAAACGCTCCACGGGAAGAGCCAGATCAGGTGGAAGAGCCAGAACCAGATGCGCGGCACGGTGTTGTAGTCGCGCGGATAGCGCAGGTTCAGGAAACGCAGTAACTGCTCATTGATGAAGAAGAACCACAGAAAGCCGTGATACTCGCCGGGGCCGCTGTGCATCGAAAGCGAAAAATACGGCGGGTTGCGCAGCGTCGCCAACACGTGCCAGGGGACGGAGATCAACAGGATGATCGCCAGCCCGCTGAACGGATGAAGCCGCTTCCACGTTCGCGCTGAGAAAAGCTGTCGCGTAATAGCCAGATAAATCACGCCGGCGGCAACCGGGAAGACTACGGCAATCAGACTTTTTAGCAGCAGGCCTGTGCCAACACTAGCGGCGAGAATAACAGCCCACGCGCGCGGATGCGGCTCCTCGTCTTCCAGCACGCGCAGCAGCGCCCACATGGAAAGCGTGATCGTGAAGGTCAGAATCACATCCGGGATCAGCACGCGCGTGAACAGATACAAGCCGATGCACGTGGCCATCACCACCCCGGCGTAGAATCCGGCCTTCCTTCCGAAGGCCCAGATGCCGAAGGCCATGGTGAGCAGGCAGACGCCGATGCAGAACAAAGCGATCGGGAGGCGGGCGGCCCAGTCGTGTACACCGAAGACCTTGTAGGAGCAGGCCATCATCCAGTACACAAGCGGTGGCTTCTCCAGGTAGGCGATACCGTCCAGCCGGGCCGTAACCCAGTCGCCGGAGCGAATCATATTGTGCGCAATTTGTGCCTGAACGGAGTCGACGTCGTCGGAAAGTGAGGGGGGAGAAATGATCCCGCTCAGGTAAACCGAGGCCGCGATCAGGAATAGCGCTAGGTATAGGCTCCAACAGCTGGAGCGAACCGCGCTGCCGCCGCGGGCTTCGGCGCCCGAACGTTCCACTTTTTCATCCACAACAACAGAATCATCAATCCCCATAGGTGATAGCCGATATTGACTCGCCTTTCCAAGTGGTCCTGCAGATGGCCTTCGAGAACCGCAGGACGGAAGAGTTCCGGATAATCCTTTGTGCCGGAGCGCAGTGTTTCGACCGCCAGGTTGCGCAGCGGTCCGCGCAGCCAATCGTGCGCGGGAATGTCGAAGCCGACCTTGGGCCGGCGCAGGATGGCTGCCGGCAGCTTGTTGCTCATCAACTGCTGCAGAACAACCTTTTGCCGCGAGCCTGAAACCTTGAACGATGCCGGGAGTCGGTTAGCGAACTCTACGATGCGGTGGTCCAGAAAGGCCGGCCTGACTTCGACCGAATGGGCCATGCTGATGCGATCCGACTTAACCAGAATATCATCCGCGAGATAGTACTTCTGGTCGAACCACAGATACGCATTCAGGTCGCTGCCATTGCGTCCAAGCTGTCCGCGCAGGCTGGCGAGCACATCGTCCAACGCCAGCGGAAGTTGATCGGCAATCAGGTGCCGCTTCTCGGGATCGGAGAAGGTGCCATTCCAGAAAACGTGACCGCGCTCGGCCGACATCAGGCTGCCCGCCAGCAGCCGTTTGATCTTGTACTCCAGAGCGATCTTGTCGTCGGAGACCGGCCACAACTGCATCAGGCCTTGTCCCAGACGAAGCGCCGCGGACGGCAGATGGCGCATGTTGGCGGCGATGCGGCTGGCGCGATACGTCAGATAGCCGCCGAATAATTCGTCAGCGCCTTCGCCGCTCAAGGCGACCTCGGTCTGCGTCCGGCTCAGCTTTGCCAAGAACCACAGCGGCAACGCTCCGGCATCGGCACTGGGCTCGTCGGAGTAGTAGGCGAATTCCTGGATCGCGCCTTCCAGGTCCTGGTCCGTCGGATTCAGGTCGAGCTCTTCGTGCTCGGTACCGTACTCCTGCACCATCCTGGCGATGTAGCTGCTCTCGTCGAAGCTGCGCCCGCGGAAGGAAATCGAGAAGGTCTTGATCTTCGAAGAAGAGGCTTGCGAGGCGTAGTGGAGGATCGTCGAGGAATCCAAACCGCCGCTGAGCCAGACCCCAAGCGGCACGTCGGAGAGCAGATGCTCGCGGACGGAGCTTTGCAGCAGCGAATCCAGTTCCTCGGTCGCCGCCGGCAGAGTCATCTTCTCGGGGTGTGGCGCCGGCAGCGTCCAGTAGCTATCGGAACGCACAACGCCGTCGCGCCACTCCACCCACGTACCCGGCATGACCTTGGTGATCCCATCGATCATCGTCCACGGCGCCGGAATGTAGTTCAGCGCGAGATAGCAATCCAATGCGGGCAGGCTGATCTGTCGCTCGATCTCCGGATGTGCCAGAATGGCCTTCAACTCAGAGCCGAAGTACAGCTCGTCACCCTTACGCGCGATGTAGAGCGGCTTGATGCCGACACGATCGCGCGCTACTACCAGGCGGCGCGAAGACTCGGTCCAGATGGCGATGGCAAACATTCCGCGCAGTCGTTGGAATGACGCGATATCCCATTCCAGAAACGCGTGCAGAACCGTCTCCGTATCGCAATGCGAGTGGAAGCTGTGCCCCAGCTTTTCGAGCTCGGCCCGGATTTCCAGGTGGTTATAAATCTCGCCGTTGAAGACGATGACGGAGTCGCCATCGGGAGACTTGATCGGCTGATCGCCGCCGGCTACATCGAGAATCGCAAGCCGGGTGGCACCGAGGGAGCAGAAGGCGGACTCATGCACACCCTGCTGGTCTGGTCCGCGATGGACCAGCGTGGCCGTGGCTTCGGCAATCCGCTCCGGACGCTTCAGCCCATCCTTATGTGTAAATCCTACAATCCCGCACACGTGTTTAACGGCCTGGGGGTTAGCCAACAGCCTTGTAACTAAACTATCACAATGCTGCTTTCTGGGCCTGCACGCACCGGATATACCGGGTACCCCACCTCATTCGCGGTTTTCGAAGGAGTCGGACCCGCGCTATCCAATCACATAAGAGGAGAGATGAATTCCGTACCTCCTACTCGCTTCAACTCCCACTCATTCCAAAGCCAGGAATGAGTGGGGCACCTGTCTTATTCGTTCGTGTACGATAGATACAGGCTAGCCTCTCCGGCTTAATCGCACGAATGCACAATCGTCCCCATTTCAAAACATACTTCCTGATCGCCATCATGATCGTCGCCGGACCGATCGGCAACCTGTTGATTGCCAAGGGCATGAAAGACCTCGGTCCCATAAACTACTGGCCGCCTTCCGAGCTGTTCGGGGTCTTTGTGCGTGTCTTCAGTTCCTGGACCATCTGGATCGGGATCGCTTCGCTCATCACCTTCGTTGTTTCTTTCATGCTGGCGCTCTCGGTGGCCGATTACAGCTATGTGCAGCCGGCTGCGGCGCTCAGCTATGTGCTGGTGGCCGTGCTGGGCGTGTTGATCCTCGACGAAAAGGTTTCGCCTATGCACTGGGCCGGCATTGCCGTCATCTGTCTCGGGGTTTCGTTGATACGCGGCACCAATCCTCGCACCACTGAGACGCCCAATTAATGTTTGCCTTCGTCCTATTTGCACTGATCACGGTGGTGGGGACCGGGGGCGAACTCTGCCTCGGCCGCGCCATGAAGCAGACGGGCGAACTCGAACGCCTGCATCCCGGACATGCCGCCGGCCTGCTGTGGCGCGCCTTGCGCGTGAAGTGGATCTGGATCGGCGTGGCCATGATGGCGGTCGCCTTCTTCTCCTTATTGTTGCTGCTTTCATTTGAGGAGGTCAGCTTTGTGGTTCCGGTCACTGCCTTGAGCTACCTGGTGGGCGCCATTGGAGGTACGTTTTTTCTGGGCGAAAAAGTCAGCCTGCAGCGCTGGCTCGGAATTCTGTTTGTGTGCATCGGAGTGACTATCGTCGTCATCGCTAAGTAGTACGGATTTATGTCGCAGACCCTCACCGCACCGCCGCCCTTGAAGATCCGGACGCCGATCTCTCGTTTCGAGACCCGCAGGACCATCGTCTTGGGCGAAATCCTGACCATGAGCCTGGATTCTTTGCGCGTCGATAAGGTGCGCGCCGGAATGACGGCCCTGGGCATGGCCGTGGGCACGGCGGCCGTGATCCTGGTCGCCACCATCGCGCTCACCGGAAAAGGGTATGTGCTGGCGCAGATCGAAGCCGTCGGGACCAACGTGATCTGGGCCGAGTATGCGGGCGTCTCCAGCGCCGCCACCAGTACCAGTGCTGCCGACGATCTCACCGTCAACGACATGATTGCCGCCGAGCAGCAGGTGCCTGGCGTGAAGGAAGCTTCGCCAGTCCTCAACCTGCACGAACGCATTGCGCTCGCCGGCGGCAAGGAGCAGGACATCCTTGTCCTGGGCGTCGACCCGGCATATAAGACGGTGCGCCGTATGGTGGTCAGCGCCGGCAGGTTCTTCGACCAGCAGGACTCGCAATCCGGCAGTAAGGTCGCGCTGATTACCGAGAACCTGGCGCGCACGCAATTCGGCTCGCTCGATCTTGCGCTCGGCCAGACCATCAAGATCAACGAGGTACCGTTCATCATCATTGGCACCTTCCGCGAGAGCGTCGACACCATGGGACACTCGGAAATTTCCGACGACACGATTCTGATTCCGTATAGCATTGCCCGCTCCATGACCGGTACGCCCGCCGTCAATCAGATCTACTTCTCCATGTACGATTCGTCTTCCATTCCGGCAGCGACACAAAGTATCCAGAATGTGATTGCCGCGCGGCACCGGCCCGAGTCGGTTTACAACGTCGCCAATATGACCGAGATCCTGCGGTTGGCTAAGAAGACGGCGACCGCATTCACCTCCGTGCTGCTGCTGTTTGCCGCCGTGACCTTGATCTGCGCCGGTGTGGGCATTATGAACATCATGCTGGCCACGGTGCATTCGCGTATTCACGAGATCGGCGTGCGCAAGGCAATCGGCGCAACCCGGCGTTCCATTCTGTTGCAGTTCCTCTCAGAAGCCGTAATGATTGCGCTGCTGGGAGGCATTGTGGGCACCGTCGTGGGGCTGGGTATTCCCATCTCGATTGAACTCTTCGCCAATATTCATGTGCCGATCTCGATTCTCTCGGCTGTGATCGCGCTGTTTGTCTCCTGCCTGGTAGGCGTGACCTTCGGTATCACCCCGGCCAATAATGCGGCCCGGCTCGATCCGGTGGATTCACTGCGTCACGAGTAAGTGCTCGTGCTGGAACGGTAGAATCGGCCAAGGATTTGCTCCCCGGCATAGCTTTCCAGTACGGCCAAACCGGCAATCCCCGGAAACCTAGCCGCGAAAGCGGCGGCCATGCCTTGAAGCCCGGGGCGTAAGCCCTGGGTAAAATCCAAAATGGATCAGAGCCGCGCAGCGGCGACCTGTATCCACAACGGAGATCTTCACCCCTATGGACTATCGCAAGCTTTTCGCCGTTGAACCCGGCAAACATGTGAAACTCGCCGACTTCGATCCCGATTATCACAGTGAGCGCCTCTCCGAGGCGGAAGCCAAAACCGAGACGGAGAAATACCGCGGCCAGATCAGCACGCTGCAGGACCTGTTGTACTCCGAAGGCCGCCACTCTCTGCTGATCGTGCTGCAGGCCATGGATGCCGGTGGCAAAGATGGCACCGTAAGCCACGCCATGAGCACCATGAGTCCGGTGGGTACCATCGTTACCTCGTTCAAGCAGCCCAGCGCTGAAGACTTAAAACATGACTTCCTCTGGCGGGTTCATCCGCACGCCCCCGCCAAGGGCATGGTCGCCATCTTCAATCGTTCGCATTATGAAGATGTGCTGGTGGTGCGAGTTCACAACCTTGTTCCCAAAGACGTGTGGTCGGAGCGTTACGCTTTCATCAACGAATTTGAAAAGCTGATGCGGAAGCAGAACGGCACGCGCATCATCAAGTTTTTCCTCTACATCAGCAAGGACGAACAACTGGCGCGCTTCAAGAGCCGTCTGGACGATCCCGCCCGCAACTGGAAAATCAGCGAAGACGACTATCGCGAGCGCGAGTTCTGGAACGACTACATCGCCGCTTACCAGGCGGTTTTCAACAAGACCAGCACCAGACACGCGCCCTGGTACATCATCCCCGCCAATCACAAATGGTTCCGCAATCTCGCCATCTCGCAGATCGTCGCTTCAACCTTGCAGGACATGGATATCGAAACGCCCAAGCCGCAAGTCGATCTGGAAATGATTCGCCGTCAATACCATCAGGCTGAGGAGGAAGAAGTACAGTCGCAGCCGGCGAACCAGGTTCCGGACAGGAAGAAGAAGCGCAAAGCGAAGAAATAGCCTGGACGATTGACGCCGGTGTTACATTCTCAACAGTCGGCGAGAGCAGGGAGACCCGGTCGTGCCCAGCATTCCAGCGCTATTACAGCAGATTCCGGACGAATTCAAGCCCGCTGCCGCGCTCGGCATCGGCGCTCTAATCCTGGTCTTGCTGGTCATCTTTCACGGCATCAGCCTGCACAAAATTCTGGTGCATTTCAAACGCCGCGAGCTGCGCCTTCAGGCGGGCCGTCCCCATCTCTGGGTAGCCGGATTCCTCTTCGGCTGGGCCATCTTCATGATGCTGACCCTGCACATCGTGGAGATCATGGCCTGGGCCGTGTCTCTTCACCGGCTGGGCTTGATCGTTCATCCCGCCGATGCAATTTACTTCTGTGCCAACGCCTATACCACAATGGGGTATGGAGCGGTCGACCTCAGCAATCAGTGGCGCAACATCACGGCCGTCATCGCCATCTCCGGCCTGTTTACCTTCGCCTGGACCACCAGCTCGCTTGTCAACATGGTTGCCAACTACATGAAGATCGTGGAGCAGCTCGAGCTGGAGCGCATGAAGGAACTCGACCTCCGTACCAACGCGCGTCACGCCGAATGGAACGTCGTCAATACAGAACGTGACACCGAGCAGGAGGAACGACTGGCCACGCGCAAGGCCGCCGCCGGCGTTTCTTTCTTCCAGCGCCGAAAGATTTGGCGGGAAGAGAGGCGAAAAGAAGAGCAGCTCCGCCAGGCCGCGCAGGACCAGATCAAACAACTTAAGAAGCAGGAACGCGCCGAGGAGGACAAGCTGGGACAAGGCTTCCCGCTCGACGATTCTGAGGTCAAGAAGTGAGCGCTGCCGGAGCGCAGAAGCGCTCGTTCAGCCTGTTCCGAAGCGTGCTGCCGCTCGATCGCAAGCGCTCCATTCGCGACGCGCTGGCCGGCGTGCAGCTGGCGGCGATGAACATCCCGCAAGCCCTGGGCTATACCAAGATCGCCGGCATGCCGGTAGTGACCGGCTTCTACACGCTGCTGCTGCCGCTGGTCGCCTTCGCCGCATTCGGCTCCTCGCGCTACCTGGTGGTCGCCGCCGATTCTGCCACGGCAGCAATTCTTTCCGGCGGCCTTTCCGCGCTCGCTCCCATGGGCAGCGTCCACTACGTGCAACTGGCCGGCATGGTCGCACTACTGACAGCGCTGTTCCTGGTCATCGCCCGTCTGCTCAAGCTAGGTTTTCTCGCCGACTTTCTTTCGCAGACCGTGCTCGTGGGCTTCCTCACCGGCGTTGGCTTTCAGGTCGGTATCGCCGTGCTGGGCGAGATGCTCGGCATCGACATCACCACCCACCGCACTGTCCTGCAAGTGATCGAGCTTTGGCGCGAGCGCGCTCAACTGCATTGGCCCACCCTGGTCGTTTCGATCGCGGTTGTCGCCACGATTTTTCTGCTGGCACGCCTCAGCAAGAAGATTCCCGGCCCGCTCATCGCAGTTCTGGGAACCGAGATCGCCAGTGTGGCTTGGAACTTCTCGGCACGCGGGATCGCCGTCATCGGACCTGTGGCGGGTGGTCTCCCTCACCTGGGTTTGCCGCACGTGCCCCGTCACGAGTGGGGACCTCTCATCGGCATCTCTGCCTCCTGCTTTGTCATGATCGTGGCGCAGAGCGCGGCCACCGCTCGCTTCTACGCCGCACGTCATCATCAGGCCCTTGACGAAGACGACGACCTGGTTGGTCTCGCCGCCGCTAACGCCGTCGCCGGACTGAGCGGCACGTTTGTCGTCAACGGCAGCCCCACTCAAACCGCAATGGTTGAAGGCTCCGGCGGCCGCAGCCAGATGGCTCAGATCTCCACTGCGGTTATCGTGGCACTGGTGCTTCTGTTCCTGACCAGGCCGCTGCAGTTTCTGCCGCGCTGTGTCCTGGGCGCCATCGTCTTCGTGATTGCCGTGAGGCTCATCGACCTTCGCGGCCTTGCCAGAATCAGACAGGAAAGTCCGGGTGAGTTTGCTCTGGCCGTTATCACCGCGGCTGTGGTTGTCCTGGTTGGAGTCGAGCAGGGAATCATTCTCGCGATGGTCCTGTCGCTGCTGCGTATCGTGAAGCACACCTATCGTCCGCATACCGGCGTGCTGGTCGCCGACGAGGGAGTCTACTGGCGCCTGGAGCCGCCCGATCCTGGCACGATCACCAAGCCTGGGCTCGTCTTGTATCGCTTTGGAGCACCGCTGTTTTATGCCAACGCCGGCCGCTTCGCCGAGGAAATCCAGACGATCGTCGGCCCGCACTCGTGTTCGCAGCCGCTGCTTTGGTTCGTGGTAGATGCCGAAGCCATCACCAATCTGGATTACACAGCTGCCAGGGTGGTGATTACCCTGCATGACGAATTGAGTCAGATCGGTGTAGTCCTGGCCTTCGCCCGCGTCGGACCGTACCTGCAAGCGGACTTCGATCGCCATCACGTTACCGAAGTTATCGGTACAAAGCTTATTTTTCCGCGCCTGCACGACGCGCTTGTGGCCTTTGAAAGCCTGGGCCACCCGTCGCAGCAGATTCGTCCGTAGCGGCACAGGAGAATCTATGCCTCGCTGGTCTCGCTATCCTACGTTGTATGAGATTAATACCTGGGTGTGGCTGGCGGAGTTGGGCCGGCGCTCCGGCAAAACGGTCAGCCTGAGTTCGGTATCTCCCACGGAGTGGGACGCGATTGCATCCTACGGATTCGATGCTGTGTGGCTGATGGGCGTCTGGGAACGCAGTCCGGCCGGGATCGCCATCGCGAACCGCAACCCTGGCCTGTTGCAGGACTTTCAGCGCGCCCTCCCCGACTTCGAAAGCTATGACAATGTGGGATCGCCTTACTGTGTCCGGCGTTATGTTGTGGACGACCATCTTGGCGGAACCGAGGGTCTGGCAGTCGCCCGTGAGCAGCTGGCGAAACGCGACATGAAGCTGCTGCTGGACTTCGTGCCCAACCACGTGGCGCCGGATCATCCCTGGGTCGCCGAACATTCCGAGTATTTTATCCACGGCAGCAGCCAGGACGCGAAGAACTCGCCGGGCTCTTACATTGAGGTACACGATCAATACTTTGCCTGTGGCAAGGACCCATATTTTCCCGCCTGGCCTGACGTGCTTCAACTCAATGCCTTTCAGCCCGGTTTGCGGCATGGCGTGGTTGAGACCCTGGCAGACATTGCGGGCCAGTGTGACGGCGTCCGCTGCGACATGGCCATGCTGCTGCTCAACAACGTGTTCGAACGCACTTGGGGCGCTCGCGCCGGGCAGCAGCCGGCTACCGAGTACTGGGACGACGTCATCCCGGCGGTGAAACGGGCGAATCCCAACTTCCTCTTCATTGCTGAGGCCTATTGGGACCTGGAATGGGAGCTGCAGCAGCACGGATTTGACTTCTGTTACGACAAGCGTCTCTACGACCGGCTGGAGCATGAGGATGCCGAGTGCGTTCGCCTGCATCTTTGCGCCGATCTGGAATATCAGGACAAGCTGCTGCACTTCCTCGAGAATCACGATGAACCCCGCGCCGCCGCAGCCTTTCCGGGAGCTAAGGAAAAGGCGGCAGCCGTGACCATCTCGACTTTGCCTGGAGCGAGAATGTTTCATGAAGGCCAATTCGAAGGCCGCAAGGCAAGGCTGCCGGTATTTCTGGCGCGCCGGCCAGACGAGCCGGTTGACCAAGATCTGCTGGCGTTCTATCGCGAGCTGCTTAAGGCGATTGATAAGCCGGTGTTCCGCACCGGCGACTGGACGCTGTGCGAGCGCAGCGGCTGGGCCGACAACGCTAGCTTTCTGAATCTGGTGGCGTGGAATTGGGCGCACCATGGCGAGCGTTATCTCATCGTCGTGAACCTGAGCGACATCAAGTCGGAGGGACAAGTGCACCTCCCCTGGACCGAAGGCGGAGGCAGGACGTGGATTCTGACCGATCTTCTCTCGAACGCGGTCTATGAGCGTAGCGGCAGCCAGATGATCTCACCGGGTTTATACGTTGGGCTGGAGCCGTGGGGATATAACGTATTTCAATGCAGTTTGAAGTGAGATTCCGGGGCAAGCCTGTGGCGCTGACGCAGCTCCGCCCGATCTTCGACTGGACCCCGGGGCTCACGCCCCGGGCTCGCACCATAGCCGCCGCTCCGCGGCTAGTCTGATGTGGACGATGTTTAGCCTCGTTGGGAAAATTCTTGTCGCAGGAACCGCTTGCAGTGCAGCATGCGCTGACAACTGGCAGCCGACAACTGCCTTCTGACTACGGCCTTCCAAACTCCAGCACATCGATATCCGCAAACTTGTGTACCGACGGCGGCCCGTAGATCTCGTGCAGTTTTGCCTGCAGGGCTGCGCCATGATCGAAGTACACCAGGCTGGTGCCGTGATCCTCCATCAGAATCCAGACATGCCGGAAGCCCTGCGGATTTTCATTGAGCGTCTGCTGCAGGTTCCGCACATCCTCGCCTCCGCCGTAATAAACAGGAGCGAAGACGTGCAGCGTGGGCACGCCCGCGGCGTCCTGGCTGGCGTAATAATCCAGCATGATGCGCGTGTAGAACGGGAAGAAAGCCACTGCGTCGCCCGGTGCCGCGGAGCTCAAAACCAATCGAGTCGCGCCGCGCCAGTCCTCACGCGGCTTGTCGTAATTCCTCACGATCGTCGGAACCGCAGCCGCGCACAGGATAATCGCCAGCAGCAGACCGATGCGCCACTTGCTCAGCAGGATGGCTCCCATTCCCGCCAGCAACGCCGTTGCCGGCAAGGAGAAGATCAAGTAGCGCTGCAGGAAAATAGGCTCGCGCAATGAGATCAGCGCCAGAAACACGGCCGGAATCACGGCCCATAGCACGATCAACGTTCCCCGCCACGCCAGCTGCGCTTCGCCCTGGCGACGCGCGCGCCCCACCGTCGCAACTCCCGCAGCCCAAAGAACGCAGGCCAATGCGATCTTCACTCCGCTGCCTCCAAAGAACATTGAGAGGTGCCAAAACTCCTTCGGCGTTGGACGCGGCATCCAGATGAAATGCAGGTTCTCCGGTGTGGCGCGAAAGACATATGTGAGCCCGGGGATGGCCGCAACAAAGATCGTCGCGCCGCACAGAATAGCTCTCCGCCACGGCACCGGCGGCGGTTTGAACAACAGTGACATCGCTTGCGCGACCAGCACCAGCGCCGTGAAGTCGTGACTGTAAAATGCCGCAATCCCGCAGACCGTCCACAGCGCCCAATCGCCGGCGCGATTCTCCTCGACCGCGCTCATGAAAAAGTACGTGGACAACAACACCACCAGGATGCCCAACGAATAGCTGCGCGCTTCCTGCGAGTAGTAGACCGCGCTGGGGCTGAATGCCAGTAGACCGGCGGCCACCAGCGACGGCGCCGCAGCCATGAACCTGCGCCCGACAAAATACAGCAGCGGGATAGCAGCGATGCCGAATAATGCCGAAGGCAATCGCAAGAACGCTTCGCTGCTGCCCAGATGAATCCAGCCGCGCATCAGCAGGAAGTAGATCGTCTGCAGATTAGCTTCGCCGTGCCACCACACCCAGGCGAAGTGTTGCCACGAAGCGCGCGCCAGAGCGATTGTGGCGCCTTCATCCAGCCACAAGCTTTTGGTCCCGAGATGCGACAGGCGCAACCATGCTCCGCCGATGGTAAGCAACATCAGAATCGCAGATGCCGGAGCAGTGGGTCGACTCGCAGGCCTCGACGGAGAATCAGCTAGCGAGAGCGTGCCGCCGAATGGCAGGAGCACGGAGAGTGGCGACAAGGTTTTCAGAATCGGAGCACGTTCCTTCCACCAGCGGTCTGAACGGCGCGGAATAAACATTCATCCAGCTGCAAGAACATTCAGCGAGCGCGGGCCAACACCAGGGTAACGTCATCGGGCTGCTCTCCGCCGGCAATCCAGTCCGCAACCGCTCCCGTGACAGCTTCGCTGATGCGTGGCAGAGATTCGTTGTGATGCTGCAGAATCAGCTCGATCAGCCGTTCCTCGCCGAATTCGCCGAACTCATTTTCCGGCTCGGTGATGCCATCGCTATAGGCGACAAAGATGTCGCCGGGCTGCATGACGACGCTACTCTCGCCATAGGTCATTCCATCGAACAAGCCCACCACTGTGCCCGAGGTCTCCGCCCGCCGGACCGTACCGTCTCCACTCAACACCAGCGGCGGTAGGTGTCCCGCGTTGGAGTAGGTCAGCGATCCTGACAGCGCATCGTAGCAACCCAAAAACATGGTCGCGTACTTCTCCGGAGGCGTGCTGCGGTAGAGCTGATAATTCAGCGTCGACATCAGAAACGCCGGCGAAAGACAGCTGTGGGAATTGCCATTGCCCCGGGTAGCGACCGCGCTGCCAGGCGATCCGGCCGCACCCAGCGCTATCGCAGCCAGTGTCTTCTCCGGCTCCAGCGAGTAAGCGCGCACGAACGCATGCACGGTCGCCATCAACAGGGCTGCGGAAATTCCTTTGCCGCTGATGTCGCCCACCGCCAGCATCAGACGTTGTGCGCTGAGCGGAATGAAGTCGTAGTAGTCGCCGCTGACCGTGCGCGCCGGCTTGCAGGCGCCGTGGACCTCCAGCGACGGCAACCCGCTCAGGTCAGCAGGGAACAGCAGCGCCTGCACCTCATGCGCGATCGCGAGTTCGCTCTCCATGCGCTGCTTTTCTTTCTGCTCCGCGATCAGGTTCGCCAGCGACGTCGTCATGGAGTTAAACGACTGCTCCAGCGCCGCCATCTGATCCTTGTTCCGCACCTGGATGCGATGTTGCAGCTCGCCGCGATTGATGTACTCGGTCGCCCGGTAGAGTTCAGCGATCGATTTAGTCATGCTGCGGGTGAGCCGTACGCCGATGAACAGCGCCACCAGTTCGATAATTCCGAGAAAGACGGCAATGCCGATCAACACCTGTTTTGCGGCTTCCGACTGTTCGCCGAGGGTGGCGAAGAGCGTGCTGTAGAGCAGCGACGGCCTTGTGTCTACGGCCAGCAGTCCTCCCTCGGACCTGCCGCTGGGCCAGTCGACAAAATCGAAGCGCGTGCCAAACGGAAATTGAACATCGAACATTCCTGACGGCGGCGGCAATGTTCCGGCTTCCAGTGTGGCCTCGGTGCCGTCAGCCACGTTGAACTTCGAATTCCCCACGGTGATGCCTTTCGGAGTGCCGGCCGCCCGCGATCCGCCCTTTGCAGGATCAGGGGACGCCGTGGCTGGAGCTTTCGGCAGGTCGGGGAAGTAGACCGAGATCGACCCCAACTCTAGGGTCGCGTGCTTTAGCAAGTCAGGAGTAATCGGCAGATTGGAGATCACGGTCAGGTGGTGACCACTTTCTTCCAATCGTCTAACCACGCGCATCTGAAGGCGATGATCGTCCAGCACGAATCCCGCAAAGTCGTCCTTCAACCATGCGGGCGGCTTGACCGGGCCCTGCTGCATCACTCGCGCCGACGCTGACAGTGCGAAACCCTTGTCGCTGTCCCAAACGCTCACCGAACGATGCCGGAAATTCTCGTCGGAGGCGCTGGCAATCTCACCCGCCAGCTCCGGCGTCAGGCGGCCGACTTTCGCCAGGGTGCGAAACTGGGAAGCCATCGAGCGGTTCGTCGCCTCCAGATGCTGCAACTCCGATTGCAGATCGGTCATGGCGACATAGGTGGCAAATTGTCCGGCGAAAAGATAGCTGGCAATCACGCCCATGCCAACCAGCAGGACGATAGGGATCACGCCGATGAAAACGTAGGTGACGATCAGCCGGTTGCGCACGCGCCACATCATCCTGCGGCGCGCCCAGCGCAGTCCCATCAGCAGAGCGAAGGTCACGAAAACGAAGAGGATGAAGCTGGACCACCCGGCTAACAGGCTGCTCGAACCTGGACGAAAGATGAGGCGCAAGACAAAAAGCGCGACGGCCAGGTAGCCGAACCAGAGCGTAGTTTTCCCCAGCTTGCTTTTGGGGTGGAGCGTTCGCCGTACGAAAGCCCGCACATCGCTCGAGTTAGCTATTTGCATGGTCAGTTCTCAGTTAGGAGCTATGAGCTCCGAGCCGTGAGCTCTGAGCTTATACGATTCATCTGTAGAGTTTCGATTCGATTCCCTCGGCCGATTAAATCCTCAACTAGCCAGGCTCCCTTGATTTTAATCGCTAAGAGACTATGAATCGTGCAAGTGGTCGAGTGTTTAAGCCGCCGCCGCACGCCTTTCATCGCTTTGGCCCGCGGCTCAAGGCTCAAAGCCTAAAGCTGACAGCCAACCGCCCCGACCTATAGAATCCTCTGGGCGCGAGTCCAGCAATTCTCAGATACATAAGCAGTTAGTCACTCAGCTGCGCCGCTTGCATCTTCCGGCGGAGTGGAGAATCAAACCAATCCCTATGTCTGACAACGTACGCAATGTCATCATCATCGGCTCCGGCTGCTCGGGGCTGACCGCTGCTATTTACGCGGCTCGCGCTAATCTCAGCCCGCTTCTCATCGAAGGTCATGAGCCCGGCGGCCAACTCGCCATCACCACCCTGGTCGAAAACTTTCCCGGCTTTCCCGACGGCATCCAGGGTCCGGAGCTCATCGACAACATGCGTGCCCAGGCCACGCGCTTCGGCGCCGAGTTCCGTACCGGCCATGTCGCCAGCGTGGATCTCAGCCGCAAGGCCGCCGACGGCAGTAAGAAGCCAATCGAGGTCAACGTTGGCCGCGAGACCTTGCAGACCCGCACGCTTATCATCGCCAGCGGCGCGTCGGCCCGTTGGCTGGGGCTGCCGAACGAGCAGGCGCTGATCGGTCACGGCGTCTCGTCCTGCGCTACCTGCGATGGATTCTTCTTCTCCGGCAAGGAAATCGCCGTCATCGGCGGCGGCGACTCCGCTATGGAAGAAGCCCTCTTCCTCACCCGCTTCGCCAAGAAGGTGACGCTCATTCACCGCCGCAGCGAATTCCGCGCCTCCAAAATCATGCTTGATCGCGCCCGCAAACACGAGCAGATCGAGTTCCTCACCGACACCGTGGTCGACGACGTGCTCGACGTCAGCAAGAAGGAGGTCACCGGTCTGCGACTGCGCAACCTCAAGACCGGCGAGCAGTGGGACCTGCCGACCAGCGCGATGTTTCTCGGCATCGGCCACACGCCCAACGCCGGATTCGTCGGCGACCAGCTCGCCCGCGATGGCGATGGCTACCTGATTCCCGAAGGCTATGTGTGCTCGAAAGTAGCGGGCGTCTTCATCAGCGGAGACGTGGCCGACCGCCATTACCGCCAGGCCGTCACCGCCGCCGGGACCGGCTGCATGGCAGCCCTGGAGGTGGAGAAGTACCTGGAGGAGATTGGTAGGTAACGGTCCAAAGCAAAAGAGCCAGGCAGGCGGCCTTCCGCTTGTCTGACTCTAAATACAGTATACCACATTGTGGGGTCCTTTCGGCACAATTTCCGAACTTTATATTTCCCGTGCCATCATGCGCTTACGCGCTTTCTGTTGCGTTTTGCCTCTTGACATGTAATTCCTACACTGTGGGATATTGGTTCCGATTCGGGAGGACCCACCCTGCCAATCGCCCAGCCGGTCACTTCACGATGAGATGGACGTCACCGACAATTTTGCTGTGCCAAAGCGACTATGCCGGTTGGAACCATAACCGCCGATGATGACCCTCGCCATCTTCGTCCTCGTCCTGTTTCTCTACGCGCTGCTCTCACAGTGGATCGAGAAAACCCCGCTCACTGCGCCCATTGTTTTTACTGCGTTGGGCATGATGATGTCGCCCGGCTGGGTGCATCTTGTCGGAGCAGGTGTAACGCCGGCAGTGTTTCTGCGGCTGGCTGAAGTTGGATTGGTGTTGCTGCTGTTCACCGATGCCAGCCGGACGGACCTGCACGTGTTGCGAAGAATCGGCACGTTACCCGGACGGCTGCTGAGTGTCGGGATGCTGCTGACCATCGTGCTGGGGGCCGTCGCTGCGCGCCTGGTCTTTCCGAGCCTGTCTTTCTGGGAAGCCGGAATTCTGGCCGCTATCCTGGCACCCACCGACGCGGGTCTCGGACAGATTATCGTAAACAGCCCGCGCGTGCCGATGCGGGTTCGTCAGGCGCTCAACGTCGAAGCCGGGCTCAACGACGGACTCTCTGTGCCGTTCCTGCTGTTCTTTATGGCGCTCGCGGCAGCGAAGGTCGAAGGAGGTGCGGCCAGCCTGCTGCAATTTATCGGAGAGCAGTTAGGTCTGGGCATTGTCGTCGGCATGGCGATTGGCCTGATTGGCGGTTGGATGTTGCGGGTCGCCACCCGTCGCGGATGGATTGCGGAATCCTTTCGCCAGATTGCCGTGGTGACTTTGCCCCTGTGTTGCCTGCTGCTGGCCGAAATGGTTGACGCCAGTATGTTCATCGCCGCCTTCGTCGCCGGGCTGGCGGTACAGGTGCCGTTCAAAGAAGCCGGCAAACGCAGCGTGGAATTTGCGGAGGAGTGGGGGCAACTCTTCAACCTGGTGGTCTTCTTCCTGTTCGGCATGGTGATCGTTCGCGATTGGTCGCAACTGACCCCGGCGTCCTGGATCTATGCCGCCGTGAGCCTGACGGTGGTTCGCATGCTCCCGGTCGCGCTTGCGCTGATCGGCACCGGCCTCAGCCGCCCGACCGTTATCTTCATGGGCTGGTTCGGACCGCGCGGACTTGCTTCTATCGTCCTCGGACTCGTGTACCTGGAGCAGGAACTCCATCTGCCAGGAGAATCGACGGTGCGAATGGCGGTGATGGCCACCGTGGTACTCAGCATTTTTGCGCACGGCCTCAGTGCGATACCCGGCATCAGCCTGTACGCGGGGAAGGTCACTGCCCTTTCCGCCTCCGCGCCCGAGCGGCAAGAGGTGGAGTGAAGATCCGTTTCTGAGCTGACAAAAAAACAGCGCACCTCGCGATGCGCTGCTAGAGCAACGAACGTTTCCAGGTTTTACTTCGCGTCGACCATCGGGATCTGCGATGCCAGCTGCAGCTGGATCATGAGGTCGATGCGGTGATCGATCTGGCAGAACAGGGCGGTCTTTTTTGGGGAGATGACTTTCTCGAACATGGGAACATATTTCATGCGGAGTGAGACCACCTTCTGCTCGTTAGCTGCTTCCCGCTTGATGTAGTCCTGCGCCTGCGCATCAGTCATGGTCTGGTAGTTTTTCGCGTAGTCCTGGATCAACGCCCAGCGCTCGTCACCATTCTTGCTGGCTTCCTGGCGGTACTGGTCATAGAGGGGCCAGAACTTGGTGGCCTCGTCCGGAGTGAGCGGCATGTTGGCCGCGGTAATTTGTTTGCGCTGCGCCTGGATATTTTCGCGCAGCATCTGAATGTCCTGATCGGCGGCGGCCGAGGGTTGGGCGCCGGCTCCGGGCACGTTCTGCGAACTCTGCGCGCTCTGCGCACAAACCGGTAGGGTAGCGAGCAACATTGCGCTGACAACGATCAGTAAAGCTGCAAAATTCTTTTTCGGCATTCTGCCTCCTCGATTCGGTGAAACGTCTATGACGCGGATTTGCTGCTGGCTGCGGGGGACTTCCCACCTTGCCCGCCGGAGTACCGGCTGGGTGAAGGGTTCAAATCGCTATGTTGATTTGCAGGAGGATTATATCGGAACCATGCTTCAACTCCTGCAAGATTTGCGATACCTTCGATTGCGCTATTCGTCCAACAGGGAGACGGACTATGCTCTCACGGCTTGCACTGGTCGGGGCCCTCGTCCTAGGTTGCTCGGCGACGATGCTCGCGCAGCAATCTGATTCTCCGGAACCCTACAACGAGGACGAGGCCTATCGGGTGTATGACGTCCTGCTGCCGCAGGACTCGTCGCCGGGTACGCTGGTTATTCAGCAGCAGACGTTCGGTCCTTTATCGCAGGACGGACCCGTTCCGCTTGGACCTGAGGGCTGCTTGACTGCCGCTGCTGCCTCCGAGTTCAAGGATGCCATCAGGGACTATAACCGACGCAATCAGAAAAAGTGGCTATTGCAGAGGAAGTTCTCGCTCGCTCGCCCATACGAGATCATCGATCCTGGAACGCTCAGTACCATGTTTCAGCAGGCAGACGGCTGGGATAAATTCTCCCAGCGCTTCCCGCGCTCCAGCGGGATTTACGACATGTCGGCTGTGGGTTTCGACCAGGACAACGCGCGGGCGATTGTTTATCTTGGCAAAAGTTGCGGCTGGCTTTGCGGTGACTGGGACTTCCATCTGCTAAGGAAAATCAATGGCAAATGGGAGGACGTTCGTACCGGCATCACCTGCCACACGGTCTCGTGAAAGGAACGCCGGTTTTGGGGTGAGGTAAACTCTGGCTGAGTGCAATCCTCCCACATAGACGATTTTTCGCGCGCCGAAGAGGCTGCGCGATTTGTGTTGGCGCTTGTCAAGTTGCGGCCACGAATTGCCATTGTGCTGGGCTCGGGACTTGGCAGCTTTGCCGAAAAACTCCACGACGCGATCACCATTCGGTACGAAGACATTCCGTACTTCCCGAAGAGCACGGCCATCGGACACGCGGGCCAGCTCGTACTCGGCAGCATCGAAGAACTCCCGATCGCGGTCATGCGTGGACGCGTGCATTTGTACGAAGGCTACTCCGCGCAGCAAGTCGCCTTCCCAATTCGCGTGCTCGCCCGCTTGGGCATCCGCGCCATCGTGGTGACGAATGCCGCCGGCGGCATCAATGCCGATTACGGCAAAGGTGCGCTGGTCGTCCTGCGCGATCATATCAACCTGCAAGGGCAGAACCCGCTGATCGGTGCGAACGACGACCGCCTGGGTTTGCGTCATCCCGATATGACTGATGCCTACAACGCGCACTTTCGCCGGCTGGCGCTAGACGAAGCGCGGAGGATCGGTGCAGAAGTATACGAAGGTGTGTACGCCGCCGTCACCGGACCCAGCTTCGAGACGCCGGCCGAGATCCGCTTTCTGCGAGCGATTGGAGCGGACCTGGTCGGTATGTCGACGGTGTCGGAAGTGATTGCCGCGCGGCATATGGGTATCGAGGTGCTCGCGATCTCCTGCGTAACCAACATGGCCGCCGGCATGACCGGCGAGAAAATTACCGCAGAGGAAGTGCTGGAGGCTGGCGAGCGCGTACGCGAGAAGTTTCTGGCACTGCTAAGAGCGGTGCTGCCGAAGATCGATGGGTAGGCGAAGATCTCGTCGTGACGCTTGGCGGCGCACTGCGATTTTCATTCTTGATTGTCATCCTGAGCGAAGTGAGCGCAGCAGCCGAACGCAGTCGAAGGACCGCTAGGCCCGGAAGGATTCTCGACGATAGCGGTCCCCTCGGCTGCGCTCCGGGCAGGCTCTTCGACTCCGGCGCAAAGGCGGCACACCTCCGCTCAGGATGACACCATCTGGGTGTTGGGAGATGGCGCGTATGGCGCTGCAGTTGCTGAATGCTAATCGCTGGCAGCTAGTCGCTTCTTCCTCGCAAACCACCAATACACCGGCAGCCCAGCCAGGATGACCACCACACCCCACGCGGAATTCCGAATGTTCTCCGTGAAGGTGTAGTAGAGCAGCACCGCCGCCGCAGCAATGAACAGCGCCGGCACCACCGGATAGCCCCAGGTGCGATAAGGGCGCGGCGCGTCCGGTTCCTTTTGCCGCAGCACGAAGACCGTGCTGGCCGCGATCATGTAGAACAGCCACTCGGCAAAAATCGCCAGCGAAAATAACTGCCGGAAGCTTCCCGCGAACAGCAGCAGCACGATCGACAGCACCAGCTGCACCATCAGCGCCACCGACGGCGTGTGATAGCGCGGATGCACTTCGGCCATTGCCTTGAAGAAATATCCGTCGCGCGACATGGCATAGGGCACGCGCGCGCCGCTCATCACCGTCCCATTCAGCGAAACCAGAATCGACAACGCCATCCCCGCCGACACAATCGCCGCGCCCCATAGTCCCACCGCGATAGCAGTCGCATCCGACGCCGGCCGTTGCGATGCCGCGATGTTTGCTGCGGGCAGAACATATTGCACCGCGGCGTTGGTCAGCATGTAGAGCGCGGCGACGACGCCGACCCCGACAATCAGCGCAATCGGAATCGCGCGTCCGGATCGTGAATCTCGCCGCTCACCATGTTGAGATCGTTCCATCCGTCGTACGCCCACAGGGCCGCAATCAGCGCTGCCATGAATCCGGCAAAGCCGCCTTTCGCACCGCCGAAAGTTGTGGCGAAGTTGTGCCAGGTTCCGCTCGACGCCGTAAACGCCACCAGCGCGATGATGACGATGATCACGATCTTCAGTGCCGTGAAGACGACCTGGAAATCGCCGGCGCGCTTGATGCCGATGTAGTTCAGCCCGGTCATCAGCGCCGCGGCGGCAATGGCGCACGAGTTGTCCGTAGGTGACGGTCAGAGGCCTTGCAACCGCAAGGTGATTCAGAAAATCCAGAGCAGGGAACGTGCCAAGAATTCGCACCAGCCCGGTGGTCAACGTCGCGATCGATGCCGGCTTGGCGATGGCAAACCACGTCCACGCGTATAGAAACGCAGGAGTCGGACCGTAAGCATCGCGAATGTAGACGTATTCGCCGCCAGCGTGCGGCTTCATCGCGCCAAGTTCCGCATAAGTAATGGCTCCGGCGAGCGAGAGAATGCCGCCGACGATCCACGCTACATACACCAGCACCGCCGATCCGACGGCTTGCATCATCTCGGCTGGAACCAGAAAAATTCCGCTGCCGATAATGGTGCCGATGACAATGGCGGCGGCATGGCGCACGCCAAGATCGCGGGAAAGACTGGGGGTGCTAGTCAATTTTCGTCGCCTTGGCCATGATGCGCTCGTACATCCGCCACGGGGTCAGCCGCCGGAACCACAGCTGCAGGTGAACGCCCCGCCCGATCAGGTACCGCAGCTTCGGATTCGGATCTTTCGCCACGCGTACGATCAGGTTCGCAACCTCAATGGGATTTCCGCGCTTTGAAGCTGTCGATTTCACGAACCCGGCAAAGCGCTGGCTGCGCTCCCGGTTCGGCGAATTCGGGTCCATCGCCTGTTTGCCGATCACCAGGTTGCGGCTCCAGATGTCTGTCTCGTAAGACCCCGGCTCGACGATCACGACGCGAATGCCCAGCGAGTGACTTTCGATACGCAGCGCCTCGCTCCATCCTTCCAACGCGAACTTCGACGCGGTGTAACTGCTGAGCATGGGCACAGGCATCGACCGCTGACCGAGCTCACCTGGATGATGTGCCCCGAGCGCTGCTTGCGCATGACGGGCAACACCGCTTTCGCCATCGCCACCAGCCCGAAGAAGTTGGTTTCCATCTGCTGACGCAATTCGTGCAGCTGCACGTCCTCCACAAACGCGGAGCTGCTGAAGCCGGCATTGTTCACCAGCACATCGATGCGTCCGTGATCGCGCACAATCCCCTCCACCACTCCGGCAATGGCATCGAAGTTCGTCACGTCGAGCTGCCGCATATCGATCTGCTCGCGCACGCCGATCTTCTGTGCCGCATCTTCCAGCCGGTCGCCGCGTCCCAGATCGCGCATGGTGGCGACGACCCGATAGCCGTCGCGCGCCAACTCAATCGTCGTCAGCAGGCCAATGCCGCTGGAACTTCCGGTCACAACCGCGATTTTCTGCACTTCGACGTCCTCCGCAACAAATCCCGCATATCGCCGAACAGCGTCCAAAGCGCACCGTTCGCGCCCCGATAATTGCCGAGCCGACGCTCAATGCGAGATCATTAAGAGTTTACATACCCCATTCTGAACGGACTGATACGGATGCCTACAGACAAGAGCAAAACAGGCGCGGGCGAAATCGCGCCGGCAAAAGGAAAGCTGGGGATCATGATTCCCGGCATGGGCGCCGTCGCCACAACCTTCGTGGCCGGCGTGGAAGCAGTACGCAAAGGAATCTCGAGCCCCATCGGCTCGCTGACGCAGATGGGCACCATCCGCCTGGGCAAGCGCACCGAAGGCCGCTCGCCGAAGATCAAAGACTTCGTTCCGCTGGCCGGTCTCGACGACCTGGTCTTCACCGGCTGGGACATCTTCGAGGACGACATGTACGCGGCCGCCGGCAAGGCCGGCGTGCTCGACCGCTCGCTGCTCGAGCAGGTGAAGCCGTTCCTCTCGACCATCAAGCCGCGCAAGGCCGTCTTCGACAAGAACTACGTCAAGAAGCTCGACGGGCCCAACGTGAAGAAGGGCAAGAACAAGATGGAACTCGCCGAGCAGGTGCGCGACGATATCCGCGAGTTCAAGCAGACCAGCGGCGCCGACCGCCTGGTCATGATCTGGTGCGGCTCGACCGAAACGTTCATCGAAGCCGGCGCCGCGCACAAGACCGTCGAAGCGCTGGAGAAGGCGATGCACGCCAACGACGAGAACATCGCTCCTTCGATGATCTACGCCTACGCCGCGCTGAAGGAAGGCGTGCCCTTCGCCAACGGCGCGCCGAACCTGACCGTCGACATCCCGGCGATGCACGCGCTCTCGAAGCAAAAGGAAGCGCCCATCTGCGGCAAGGACTACAAGACCGGACAGACGCTGATCAAGACCATCCTCGCGCCCGGCTTCAAGGCGCGCATGATCGGACTGAACGGCTGGTTCTCCACCAACATTCTCGGCAACCGCGACGGCGAAGTGCTCGACGATCCCGGCTCGTTCAAGACCAAGGAAGAATCGAAGCTGTCGGTGCTGGAGCACATCCTGCAGCCGGAGCTCTATCCCGAGCTCTACGGGAACATCTGCCACAAGGTGCGCATCAACTACTACCCGCCGCGCGGCGACAACAAAGAAGGCTGGGACAACATCGACATCTTCGGCTGGCTCGGCTATCCGATGCAGATCAAGGTCGACTTCCTCTGCCGCGACTCGATCCTGGCGGCGCCGCTGGTGCTCGACCTGGTGCTGCTGCTCGATCTGGCGAAGCGCTCGCCGGCACTGCGCGGCATCGGCATCCAGGAGTGGCTGAGCTTCTACTTCAAGTCGCCGATGACGGCCGAGGGCCTGTATCCCGAGCACGACCTGTTCATCCAGTCGATGAAGCTGAAGAACACCATGCGCCACCTGATGGGCGAGGAGATGATCACGCACCTCGGGCTGGAATATTACGACTGATCAGGGATTAGTAGGTAGTAAGGGCCGTACGCACAAGTATTCACGAGAGGGCGCCCCGTTCTAGTGGTTTTGCTAGAGCGGGGCTTTTCGTTCAAGTGGCAAGAAATTCTCGATCACCCTACTCCTTCTTTACGTAAACCAGATCGTATTCTGTCGCCCATGTCTTTCCGCTGTCGATCGACCTCTCCGAAAACTGGCGAACTTTTCCTTCCGGCAGTTGTGAAAACGTTAGATGCCGCAACAGCGTTCCGCCCGACGGCGCCAGCATCTCCAGCGTGTAGCGCATGGCGCCATCGACCAGCGAGCCCTTGAAGTAGTTCGTCGTCCCACTGTCCGACACCCAGAACTGCTCCCACTCCCGGGTTACGTTGTTGTACTTGTTGAGGCTTTTGCCGTCGCCGCCCTGCAGGCCGTGCCAGTTCTCGAAGACGACGCAGTCCTTCAGGATGAGTTGCACGCTGCTCTCGCCAACCTTCTGCTTGCCTGCGTACACATCCCACTCACCCACCCAGAAATCGAGTTGCCGGTATTGCGGATTGGCCGGGTCTTTACAGGGCTCGGCAGCACGCTGCGAGGCAGCCACTATTTTCTGGAAGCGAGGCTCGCTCGCCAGACTGGCAAGGTCAGGATCGTTGGCAATCGGACCGGGAAGTCCTGGTCCTGCGGCGACTGCTTCCAGCAGATCCAGCGCCTTCTCCTTCTGGCCATTGCGCGCATAGGCGCAAGCCAGGTTGTATTTGCCGATCTGCGCCGGGAAGCCGTTGTCCAGCGCTTTCTGCAGCGGTGCGATTGCGTCGGCGTATTCTCCAGCTTGAAGATCGTCGGTCCCCAGCTTCTCCCAACCGTTGGCGTCGGAAGGCATCGCCGTTTGCGCCGCGCCAATCGTCGCGAGCGCGCAAAGAATCAGCAGTTCATAGCCTAAAGACCTCAACCAACTTGGTGTCATGCCTATGCTCCGTCGAACTGCCGGTTTTCGTGCAAATTGATCCTTGGACGGCCCAGTTTACGGTTCGTTAGGAAAGCTGTGAGGCCAATTGTGACCAAGTCTCCTGAGAGCAGGTGGACTCGCAATTGTTCGTCAGGGAACACCGTGCGCCAGCTGCGGAACACGTCGGCCGGCCTGTGCTAACCACTATCCGTTGATGTGGGTGCGCCAGAGACAGGTGCCCCCACCCAGTTCGGCTGAGTGGGGGTTGCGGAACGGCTCGGGCTGTGCGACTACGCTTTCAGGTCTCGGCGGATCAGAACCGAATCCAGGAAGAAGCCCAGGCCGATGGCAAACGGAATGATCCCGAAGGCCGCGGCCACGTGCGCATCGGGCTCCACGCGTCCAATCAGGCTAAACGTGAGGAAGTAGCCGAGCGCGCCGAAGACCAGCAGAATTCCCCAGCGGCGCGAGTGTGCGGCCTGCGACAGCTCGGGTTCCATCGGTACAGTGACGCCGCGGGCAATGGCCGCCAGGCGCTCTTCGGTGCGCAAGCGGCGCACCCGGTAAAAGGCGTAGATGGCTGCCAGCGGTATGGCGAAGACCATCACAACAGCTGCGAATCCTACAAAGTTTCCGTCCATCGCTCCACTCCTTCCGCGGCCCGCTGGCCGCCTCGTTCACAGTGGAAGATACGGAGGGTGGGTGGGAAAAGTTCCGGAGTAGCATGCCGCCGGCTGAAGCCGGCTCGGGGCAAGTTGGTGCAGGCCGTTGATGCACGCCTGAAGGCGTGCTCCACCCTTACGCCCATAGCAAGAGCCGGTCCGGATCGGTAATGAGGGAGACCTGACTAACCTCGAATCGCAGTCAAACAACCTTGAGGGTACTGACAACTGGCAACCGACAGCTGGCAACTATTTTTTAGCCAGTGCCTCGGCTTTCCTGATCGCCGCTTCGTGCTTGTCGTAGGCGACCAGCGCCATGCGAGCGCCCTCGCGAGCGCCGCTGGTACTCATCTTGCGCTCGGCTTCGGCGAAGACATCCTCGGCATCCTCGTGCGCGTTGTAGGCTTCGTCGTCGGCGTCGATGATGATCTTTACGGCGGCTACGATCTTCGGATCGCTTTTCCCGGTCTTCTCGGCAGCGTGATGTTTCGCCGTTTTGCGCCGCTGCTTCGTGTTGTTGTTCTCGCCGACCAGTTCGTTGTAGGCGAGCTTGTACTCATCCGGCCATTTCAGTTTTACCTGGATCTCCAGTTCATCGAGGGCGGTTCGCGCGTGATCGGCAATCTCGCGCACGCGCTTTTTTTCCATGAGCCACTTCCATACGCCCCATTCCATGCCTTCTGTCATGATGGCCCGGGCTTCTTCCACAGCAGGGAGCTTCTTCATCGCAAACCTCGAACTTCGTAAGCAACTCGCAGAACCCTTCATCGTAAAATCGTGGGCCGCAAAACCACTGTGAGCTGTGAACACTCCAGCCAAGTGCCCTCCCGATATGGGAATGTCAAGGACAGCCGCAAAAATAGGTTTACACCCGGTTCCACTCGGGAGCAGCCTAGCAAAGGAATCAATTCCGGAGGACTCATGCGTTTTTCCGCGATTCTTGCTGTACTTGCCGTGTTCGTCGCGATACCGGCCGATGCCCAGCAGTCCGGTCCTGCCACGGCCGGCCCAGGCTATACCCTCACCGTCGTGGTGGAAGGTGTGAACAATCTTGGAGGCAACGTCGGTTTGCTGGTCTTCAACTCTTCCAAGGGCTGGGCGGAGGATCGCACCGCCGCGCTGAAAGACATCACGGTTCCGGCACACGAGGGCACTGTCACGATCACGGTTCCCGACCTGCCTGCGGGGACGTATGCACTGTCGCTCGTCCACGACGTGAATAAGAACCACAAACTTGACCGCAACTTTGTGGGCCAGCCGAAAGAGCAGTGGGGCCTCTCAAATAATCCCCATGCAGTCATCAAGACGCCGTCGTACAGCGCCTGTACGTTCGAGCTGAAAGGCAACCAGGAAGTCCACGTAAACATGCAGCAGTAACTCTGCCGGCGGGTAGGGGGTCAGTTTGAAACTCCCGGTGTAGGGTGGAGCACGCCTTCAGGCGTGCATATTGCAGCCCCAATTCAATGCGCGCTTTCGCGCCTCAGATAAATCTATCCCTTACCTCAGCGGCTGAAGCCGAGAGATTAGAGAGGATCTCAACTGCAGGCCTGAAGGCGTGCTCCACCCAAGATTACTTGACCACAACTTGAGACTGGCCCTTTACCTACATGTGGCGTCGCTTGACTTCGAAGGCGGCGCTCCTGTATCAACTAAGAATCTTCAGGGTGAAGGAGTTCGCCCCTAACCGCTGTCTCACCCAGTCCGGGACAGATGATGACTCCTGACAAGGAACACTTGTCGCGGTGTCATGTCCCCGGCAAGTCTTCGAGAAAATTGATAGACATCAGACCTGACTTTCATCAGGCTGGGAGCACGAGCCCAGTTTTCTTACGCTCCGTGTGCTCCGTGCCGTAGCCTGCCCTGAGCGAAGCGGAAGGGTGGTGAATCGTCATCGTCTGAATTGGAAGGAAGCTTAGCTTTGCTCAAATATGTCATGATCGGCGTGGGAGGCTTTGCCGGCTCCATCGCCCGCTACTTGATCGGCAACTATGTCGGCAGCCGTGTGGGCTTCCGCTTTCCTTACGGCACGCTGCTGGTGAATATCAGCGGGTGTTTCGTGCTGGGAGTTTGCATGGCGCTGCTGGCGCGCACCACGGCCAATCCGAACTGGCGCTATCTGGTGCCCATCGGATTCATCGGGGCATACACTACGTTCTCGACCTTCGAGTACGAAACGCTGCGCGCCATGCAGGATGGACAGTTTGCGACCGGATTGCTGAACGTCGCGGTGAGCGTGATCGCGGGATTCGCTGCGGTGTGGCTCGGCGATGTCGTGGGGAAGGTGTTCGTATGAGCAAACTACCGGGGCTAAAGCCCCTCTTCAATTGGCAACCTTTCGGCGCACCTGAAGGTGCGCCCCTTCAAATCGGCGGACGACAGGATTCGCCCGGCCCTGCGCCCCTTACGGCGATTCAGGAGGATCGGTGCTGACCACAGGCCCAGCCAAGAAAGTCACCGTCTACGTGATGGAAGGGCAGAAGTACCACGGCATGGCCTGCTATGCGGCGGTGCTCGACTACCTGTTCTTCCGCGGGATCTCGGATGCGACAGTTACGCGCGGCATCGCCGGCTTCGGCACCGACCACAAGCTGCACACCAGCCGTCTGGTCGAGCTCGCCGACCAGATGCCGATGAAAATCGAGTTCGTCGAGAGCGCCGGGCGCGTCGAGGAGGTCCTGCCCAAGCTCACTGAGATTGCTGCGCACGGCTTGATCGAAGTGCAGGACACGACGGTCATCAATCCCGCGACCGACAAGCAGCGGCCACAACCCCCACCCGCAGTCGCCAAGCTGCAATCGACGGCAAAGATCATGCGCATTCTGATTGGCGAGCAGGATCGCTGGCAGGACAAGCCCCTGCACCTGGCGCTGGTGGAGGCGCTGCGCGCCAACGACATCGCGGGAGTGACGGTATATCGGGGCATCCTGGGCTACGGCGCGAACCGTCGCATGCACAAGGACTCGACCCTGAATCTTTCGCACGACGCACCTATGCTGCTGACGGTGGTCGATACCGAGGAGAGGTTGCGCGCGTTCTTTCCGGTGCTCGATCAGATGGTGAAGCAGGGTCTGATCGTGATGTCAGATGCTGAAGTCATCAAGTATTCGCACGCTGCGCCGCTGGCCGAGAAAGAGGAGAAGCCAAAGTGAAACTCCAGGGAAAGGCCAAGATGCTGCGCATCCACTTCGGCGAAGACGATAAGTGGAAGGGGCGCCCGCTCTACCAGGCCATCGTCGAACGCTGCCGCGAACTCGACATCGCCGGCGCGACCGTGTTGCGCGGCGTCGAAGGATATGGTGCCAGCACCATCATCCGGCGCCGGCACCTGCTGAGCTTCTCTGCCGACGCGCCCATCCTGGTGCAGGTGATCGACACCGAAGAAAACATTCAGCGCCTTCTGCCCGCACTCGATGAAATGGTGTCGGAGGGGTTGATCGCGATCTCCGAGGTGGAGGTGATCAAGTACGTCCATCAGCAAGGCCAGCATCCGCAGAAGTAATTCCGGGGAACGTTCATCCCGGGCCATTGACACCGCTCAGGAATCCGCCCAGGTGAGCGGTCAGCGCAATCGAAATCGCGGCTGCTACTTCAATTGGCAGGCGCAACCACGCTCGACCGGGTTCCGGCCTTCGCTGGTTGCGAATCTGCATCCACGCGACTAACCAGATCAGAAGGCAAGAGATCGCCGCGAGAACAATGTGCTCCAGCAGAATCCCTTTCAGTCGCTGTCCTTGCAGTTGCCAGCGCCAGGCCAGAATGCCGGTCGCCAGCACCGGCACGCAGAAGATGGCGGCAGCCATCAGGTTGTAGTAAGCTACGGCGGCCAGCGCGCGGCTCCTCTTCCACTGAGCGGCGAAGTCAAACATCATGCTGGTGAGAAACAGCGCGATAGGGAAATGGATCAGCACGACATGTTGCGCGTGTTTGGCGAGCAGCGCCGACTTCAAGTCAAAGGGGTTCACGAGATTCCCCCGGTTACTGGACCACGATTTTGGCCGTCATCTTGGGATGAAGCCCGCAGAAATATCCGTACGTGCCCGGCTTGGTGAAGGTGTAAGTAAATTGCTCGTCGGTATCCAGCGCCTTCGATTTGAAGATCTTCTCGTCGCTGACGATGGTATGCGGGATGTCGTCAGCGTTGGTCCAGCGCACCGTAGTTCCAACTGGAACGGTGAGAGTTGCCGGCGAAAAACTGAAGTTGTCGATCCTGACGACAGCTTGCGGATTCTCGGACGCCGCGAAAACTCTGGGCCGGTAACCTGTCCCCGCTGCCAGGAATGCGAGCGCCATCCCTAAAATGCATACTTTGCGTTTCAATTTTTCTCTCCTGAAATATTGTCTTGGTTGGACTCACACCAAATCGCTGTCCGTGATCGCCAGCGCGTGACGGTGTCGCACGTAGTTCACGTCGGTGACGCCCAGCAGGCTTCGCAGTTGGTCTGAGGGAACCTTCATCGGTCCCGGTGAACTTTCCTGGCCTGGCATGGGTTGAGGAAAGGCCGTAGAGCAGGCGGTGTGGAAGGTAACGTTGCCCTCCACCTTCATCATGGTCTGATGTATATGTCCGTTCAGAACCGTGACCGAACCGAAGCGCTTCAGGTAAGAGAGCGCCTGGCCGCTGTCTTCGGTGCCCCATCCCCACTCCGGATAAACGCTCCACAAGGGGATATGCGCGAAGACCACGATGGGCGTGCTTTTGGAAAGATGCTTTACATCTTTTTCCAGCCACTCCAGTTGCTCGTTGCCCAGGCTTCCGAGGCCGCCAGCCTTCAGGTTCATCACGTTCACCAGTCCGACAAAGTGAACGCCCTGGTTGTCGAAGCTGTACCAGCCGGAGCCTTGCGTGCCTTTGCCGTAACGATCCAGGTATTGTTTGCCATCGTCATTCAGAACGTCGTGTTCGCCGGGCACAAAGAAGACATCCTTGGCAGTGGCTTCTTTCAACAGCTGATCGACCGTGTCGAACTCAGCGGGCTTGGAGAGATGGCTGATGTCGCCCGTGTGCAGGATGAAAGCCGGGGGAGTGGGCAGCGCGTTGATCTTGTCGATCGCCGCCTTGAACGTGCTCACCACATCGGGGTTTGCCGCCTTATCGAAACCCATGTGGCTGTCGCTGATCTGGACGAAGGTCAGGTCGCCCTTAGCGGCATGCTTCTCGAAGTCGGAGAGATTTCCCAGGCCGTACGAGCTGAGTACGCCGCCCTTGATCACGCAAAAGGCGCCCGTACCGGCCCAGGCCATGCACTTCAGAAATCCGCGCCGGTCAATGCCATCGTGATTGTGGTCGTGCAAGATCTGGTCTCGGACTTCGATCTCGCCGGCTTTGTGTTGCCTTGCTGGCTTCATTGCCGAACACCTCGAATACATGTCACCATCGCTAACTGCGGGGCGGAGTTTTTATTCCCGCCGCACGATGCAAACCACGCAGGCAAAAAATAAAGTTGAATTGTGGGAATAAACTGCGGGTCTGCGAGTTAGGTAAGGTTGAGGCGTGAAGGCTGAGAACAGCAGTGGCGATTTCGAGCGGCTGGCCATGCCGCTGTTCGACTCGCTCTACAACTTCGCCCGCTGGCTCGCACGCGACGAGGCTGAAGCTGAAGACCTGGTCCAGGAGGCGTTCAGCAAGGCTCTGCGGGGCTTTGCGTCGTTCACGCCCGGTACGGACTTTCGCGCCTGGATCTTTCGCATCCTGCGCAACACCTTCCTGACTTCGCGGACAGGTTTGAGTTCGAGGAGGACGGAGAGCCTCGAGGACGATGAGCAAGCGCTGTCCGTCGCCATCACCTGGGAGACACCGGAGACGTTGGCGCTGGCTTCGGCCACCCGCGAAGCATTACAGTCCGCGTTGGAGCGCCTGCCGGTCGAGTACAGGGAAGTCGTGCTGCTGTGCGATGTGGAGGAGATGAAATACAAGGAAATCGCGGAGGTCCTGGCGATTCCGATTGGGACGGTCATGTCGAGAGTGGCGCGCGCCCGAAAGCTTTTGCGGCAATCGCTCGCGGATCAAGGGACGCGGCCGGCGGCTTCGGCCGGCAAGCAAGGCCAATCATGAGCTGCGCAGAGTGGCACAATCGGATTGACGCCTACATCGACGGCGAACTGTTGCCAGCCGACATGGCGGCATTTCGTGCTCACGCGAAAGAGTGCGCGGAATGCGCAGCCCTGGCGTTGTCGGCGACGGAAGGCAAGTCGGCCATACGCCGCGCGGCGACCCGGTATTCCGCTTCGTCGGAACTTCGTGCGCGCGTGTTCGCGTCGATCAAGGCCGACGCTCAACCAGCGGTCGCTGAAGGGAAGAAGCGTCGGACTGGCTTGGCAGATTATTTCTCGGGAATGTGGCCGGGCTGGGCGCTTGCGGCCGCCGCATTATTGGTGGTTACGGCAGGTCTGTTCATGGCGTCGAATCGGCGGCAGGAATCGCGGTCACTGGCCGAGTTTGCCGATCTTCATGTGGCGAACCTCGCCAGCACAAATCCGGTCGAAGTCGTCTCGACCGACCGGCACACGGTGAAGCCCTGGTTCCAGGGACGCATTCCATTCACCTTCACCTTGCCCGAACTGCAGGGCTCACCGTTCACGCTGGTCGGCGGCCGCGTCGCCTATTTTCATCAGGAGCCCGGAGCGCACCTGGTGTTTCGCTACCAGCGCCACCTCATCTCGGTCTTCATCTTCCGCGACACGTCGCAACTGGATCTGCCAGTGTCGTCCTATCAGAGTCAAACGTCGTCGTTCACGCTCCGCACCTGGACACAAGGAGATTTGCGTTACGTCGTGATTGCCGACGCTGGGGGCGGAACGATTCAGCAGTTGATGGATCTCCTGCGCAGCGCCCAGTAAGCGACGGCGGATTGTGCAGGCAAAGGATGACTTCTACTGCCGTTTCGTCCTTTTCCGGTTAACACCAACCTTAGCGCAGACGTTTTGCGAACGCCGCGTCCATCCAGTAGGCAACGAAGCCGGCCGCGATCATCAGCGAACCGAAGAGGAAGCCGCTTATGCCGAGGATCTGCTCGTGCTCGGCGTGAGTGACCGCAAACGCCAGCAACAGCATGGGCAGCACACCTACCAGCACCACGCCAAACATGCCGCCCGGCACACGGAAAGGCCGAGGCAACGCCGGCTGGGTAATACGCAGCACTGCCAGCGCGACGAACTCCAGCAGCAGGCTCAAGCCGTAGATCATGATATCGAGCGTCACCAGCCGCTCGAAGCCAAAGCCCAGACATAGCGCCCATCCTGTGGCCAGCACCAGAATCGAAACCCAGGGCGCCTTGGCGCTGCGCGTGACCTTGGCGAAGACCGCCGGCAGCAGGCCGTCCTGCGCCATGGCGTAGGGCAATCGCGAGTAGCTCATCACCAGCGCGTTGAACATGCCGAAAGCGCTCATCATGCCGCCGAGCACCAGCCCGGTACGCAGGAGTGGGCCTCCGAGCATGCCGGCAATGTCGGCCCAGGAACCCGTCTCCCACGCTGTGGGACTGAGACGCGTCAGCGACATCGCCGCAACCGGAAGAATATAGCTGGCAGCGACGAGGAGAACGCTCGCCAGGATCGCCCGGGGATACGTGCGCTGCGGCTGATCGACTTCGGTGGCGATGGTGGAGGCGTTGTCCCAGCCCATATAATTCCACATCGCCACCAGCAGCCCGCCCATCAGGTCGACCTGCACGGTGGAGGGCGAGGTTGCCGCGTGCGCCAACGCTCCGTACTTGAATGGCGCCAGCACGACGATGATCGCGAAGGGCGCGGAGAGAAGCGCGAATAGCCAGAGGGAAGTGGTCGACACGACTTTGATACCGGCGATGTTCAGCGCCGCGCACAGCGCCACAACAATCATGCCAACCACGATGCCGCGATGATTCAGGCTGAACCAGGGAAACAGGCGATTGAGATACAGAACGAACAATGTCGGATAGATCGCCATGTCGAAGACGCTGGCGAGCAGCGAAAGCCAGGCTTCCTGGAATGCCCAGAAGTTGCCCAACGCGTGCCGCACCCATGCGTAGTAGCCGCCTTCTTCCGGCAGCGCGCTGGCGAGTTCGCCGATCATGAACGCCGTCGGCAAACTCCACACCAGCGGCGTGAGCAGCAGAATGAGGATCGCGCCCCCGTAGCCGGCGCCGTGCACAATATCCTCGGTGCCGTACGTACCGCCGGAGACCATGAAGAAGGTGGCGACGATCAACGGCCAAAGCGTGAGCCCTGCGGAGTTTCTGGCGGTCAGGGAAGCGGGTGCGCCGGAGTTATTCGCCTTGCACGAGGAGGGGATGGGAGCAGGCAATTTCTGGCTGATCCTTGGACGATCTTAGGACGCCGAGCGGGTCCGCGCTTCGCTGAAGTCAATCTATCCTATTCCGTACGTGCGCAAAACACGCGGCAAAATCGTCAGCAGCTTTTCGGCGTGCTTGCCGCAAATCTCTTGACAGCGAACTTAATCGTGTCAGACTTGCGGCTCACAGGAGGAGGGGCATGTCGCAGGAAAATGTTGCCATCGTGCGGCGCTGGTTCGACGAGGTGTGGAACCGCGGCCAACTCGCGACCATTCATGAACTAATGGCCGCCGACGCGGTTGGAATCGGACAGGGTGGAGGAGAGGTTGTGATTCGCGGCCCTCACGAGTTCCAGGCGTTCGTGGAGAAGTTGCGAGGAGCCTTCCCCGATATTCACGTGACCATCGAGGACGCATTTGCGGCGGGAGACAAAGCCGCGGCCCGCTGGTCGGCGACCATGACACATCGCGGCGATCATCTTGGCGTACCCGCTAGCGGCAAACAAGTGCGCATCACCGGCATATCGCTGGTGAAAATCGCCAACGGAAAAATTGTTGCCGGCTGGGACAATTGGGACGAGATGACGATGATGCGAGCGATCGGCGCCATCAAAGGAGCGGAGATTCCTCTGGCGGCGTCCGGAAGCTGATCTTTCCTTCCACCCGAAAACGACGTTTAACGCCAATGATTTACGGCCAATCCGGGCGCCATAGTCGCGTCACTACGGGTGTTTGCGGTCGAATCCATGGCGATTTCGATTGCCGAATCACATTTCAGATTAGTAAGCTGAATTCCTCCGTACAACTCATGCGGTGCGCTTCCGGATTTGCAACTCCGGTATTCGAGCGGGCCTTGCACCCTGGATTCGAGGCAGGGAAGAATGTTTTCTTTCAGGGAAAAGTTCACGACTGCCATCATAGCGTTTGCGCTGATGTTCGCGATCAACGCTTTTGGCGCCACAGACTCGCAGGCGGATCCGCAGAAGGTCGAAAGTGCGTTGTCGCGCTCGCCCGCGCCAACTCTGAGCGCCAGTCCTGCTAATACTGCAGCTAATACCAACGCTGGCGCTAACGAGACCAGCACCTCCAGCGACACTAGTGACACTAAGGACGACTCCGATTTAAAGTCGGACCCGCCGCCGGAAATTCCCGCGCCGAAGACAAAGTTCCAATGGAAGCCCGCGGTCGCCCAGAGCATGTTCTTAGCCGGCATCTCCAATGGCTGGCGTTTCTGGCATGAATCCGGCACTCGCGACGCCCTCCACGGTCCGTTCCTGAAAGACTGGCTGGACTCCATCGGCGAGACTCGGGGCTGGGACGACAGTGACGGCTGGCATGCCAGCTATGTGTCGCATCCCTTCGAAGGCGGCATCTTCGGTTTCATCGAACAGCAGAACGATCCGCTTTATCGCAATTTGGAGTGGGGTGACGGACGCATTTACTGGGCGGGCAAGTTGCGGGCGCTGGCGTTCTCAGCGGTCATGAGTACGCAGTGGACGCTAGGCCCGGTGAGCGAAGCCTCGCTGGGCAACGTGCAGCTGCATGCGTCTCCCGGCTTTATCGATCTGGTGAATACGCCCTTGCTCGGCATCTCGGAGATGATGGGCGAGGACATGCTCGACCGCTACGTCATCATGGCGCTCGAGAACCACACGGCCAATCCGTATCTCATCCTGGCGGCACGCTCGGTCGCCAACCCGTCGCGCACTTTTGCCAACATGATGGCGCTCAAGCAGCCGTGGCATCGGGAGACGCGTCCCGGCATCTTCGGCAAAAACCATGAACTCCGCAAAGAATGGGTGAAGGAATACAAAGACGGCGAGACTGGCGCGCCTTTCGCTGTACACAGCGATACCGAACGCAAAGAGATGAATGCGGCGGTATTCAATCCGGACAAGCCATTGCCCAAGGAAGCCCCGATTGAGCTGTACCCGTACGCTGTGTACGAGAGTTTTCTGGGCGGCAAGAGCTGCATCGGCGCAGGAGGCTCCGGCGCCGCGCGCATCGGGCCGAACTGGCAGATTGATGCGGAAGCGAACGGCTGCCTGGTGCCTTACCTGCCCAAGTGGAACGGCGGCGACTCCGAGACGTTCTATGCCGGTCCGCGCTGGACCCCGCGCGCCGCGCACAGGTTTTCTCCTTTTGCTGAAGTGTTGATTGGCGCCCGCCGCATCACCCACGACATCACCGATGTAACCAAGAAGAAGCAGCTCACCAAAGAGTACGAAGAGGGACTGCTGAAGCACGACTTCATGCGCAGCGATTATCAGGTCGAGTACCAATCGATGGGATTTGCCATGAAGGTCGGAGGCGGCTTCGACGCGGTGATTGCGCGCTCGTTCGCGTGGCGCGTGCTGGACGTGGGATATACGCGTTCGTGGCTGAACGCGGTTGATCCCATCAATGCTCAGCAAGGCGTGAGCATTGCATCAGGCCTGGTGTTGCGCATCGGGACCTGGTGAGCCCTGCGTGGTAAAGTTCGAGTGCGTGTTCTGCTGAAGCTTTACGCCGTGCCGGAGGCAACGGCGGGATTTCGTGCTATTGTGTAGCAACTTGCCGTAAGCGGCGGGAAACCGCTCCCTTTCCGAAAATTCAAGCCGTAGAAGCAGTCCGATCAGGAGAATGCATGCGCCAGTTCTGTCTCTTGGGGACCCTCGTATCGATGTTTCTTGCTGTGCCGTTGGCAGCTCAATCGACTACTCCCGGTACCGTACACACCTACTACGTCGCAGCCGATGAGGTGGAGTGGAACTACACCCCGCTGGGGGTCGACCGCACCATGGGCACGCCCTTCATGGGCTATGCCACGCTGTTCACGGAACGCGGTCCACATCGCATCGGCAGCTACTTACCGCAAGGCCGTCTATCGCGAATACACCGATGCGACCTTCACCCAGACTTAAGCCGCGCTGGACCGGAGTGGGAGCACCTGGGCATACTCGGCCCGGTGTTGCGCGGCGAAGTCGGCGACACCATCAAGGTCGTCTTCAAGAACAACGCCACGCATCCGTTCAGCATGCATCCGCATGGAGTTTTCTACGTGAAGGAGTCGGAGGGCGCCGGCTATCAGGACGGCAGCTCGGGAGCGAACAAGAACGGCGTGCCGCCCGGGCAGACGCACACCTACACTTGGGAGGTCCCCGAGCGCGCCGGGCCCCGGTCCCAACGATCCCAGTTCCATCGTGCTGGCTCTATCACTCGCACGCCAATGAGCCGAAGGACGTGGAGAGCGGACTGATCGGCCCGATTATCGTCACTCGCAAAGGCATGGCCGGGACCAGACGGGCCGTCCCAAAGACGTCGACCGCGAGTTCGTTACGCTGCTGATGATCTTCGACGAGAACACCAGCTGGTATCTGCAGCACAACATCGACACCTACACCAGCGATCCCAAGGGCGTGAACAAGCTGGAGAATTTCCCCGCGGATGACCAGGGGCAACCTGTCGTTGCTGGGCTCCGGGTTTTCGGCCGTCAACTTTCGTTCCTCCATCAACGGCTACATGTACGGCAATGCGCCGATCATGACCATGAAGAAGGGCGAACGCGTGCGCTGGTACGTGGTCACCATGGGAGAAGGGATCAATTTGCACACGCCGCACTGGCATGGCAATACCGTCCTGCGCAACGGACACCGTACGGACGTGATCTTGATCGGCCCAGCGCAGATGGAAACCGTGGACATGGTGCCGGACGATCCGGGCACGTGGATGTATCACTGCCACTTCGACGAGCACATGCAGGGAGGCATGATGGCGCTGTACAAAGTGGAACCTTAGTTGTCTTGGTCGTCATCCGGCTGGAGCAGGAGCTCTGTTGAAGGCACGAAGTAATAGGCTCCGGTGAGCGGCCGGGTGTAGCGGGTGAGGGCGTCGCGGCGGCCGGTCTTCAGGCCGGCCATGCTCTCCAGCATCTTGTGCAGGCGCTCCTGCTCGGCGCTGAAGCCGACGAACATAGTTCCGTGATTGGTGACGGTGCCGTAGGGCATGTTGCGGCGAAAGACTTTTCCGAATTCATCCTGATCGGTGCTGGCCACGTGCGAATCCGGGGCCTTGTCTTCGATCTCGACGCTGTCGGCCTTGATGCGTCCCATCACCGTCTGTTGCTCCTCGACCGATAGCGACTCCCACGCTGTGGTATCGTGCACCCACTTTTGCAGCAGCAGGATGGTTCCACCCTCTCCGGGTTGAGCCTCCGGTATCAGCGCTACTTCAGGAGCCTTAACCAGGCTGGGATTCTCGCTGCCGTCGATGAATCCGGTCAGGTCGCGGTCGTGGCGATAGGGCCAGCTCGAAGTTTCTTCGGCAACGGTCGCCAGGTTTTTGAGCGCGGCGATGGCGCCATGGGCTTCGTCGAAGACCACGTCGTACGCGCTGCCCGAGAGCCACAGCACGGCGTCATGCTGCGTCGCAGGCATCTTGAAATCCTCGATGCCGACAATGTCCTGGTTGAAGCCGTGAATTCCCGCCGGCGCCGCCTCGGGGAAAACTTTGCTCCACAGCTCAGGCCGGAATCCGACCACCAGGTTGATGCCGCCGATGGTGGTGCGCGGCTCGCGCAGGGACGAGATGGCCTTCACCAGCGCAGGCCCGTTCTTCGGGTCCAGAAGGTCGAACTCAAGATAGGCGTGCGAGGAAGTTCCAAGTGCGAAGATACCGCTCTGGGGTGAATACATCCGGCTATGATATCGGGGCTCGCGGGCAGGAACAAACTTCGCTCAACAAAGTTCATCGCTTTGTCATCAAACCTCGAGCGCCGCGTCTCCCTCAGATTCGTCCGGCGGCTGCTCTGCGGCTTTCTTGCCGTAGGTTGGAAAGATAAAGGGCAACGGCGAGCGCAGGGCGTCGCGGAGAATAAAGCGCAGAATGCTCCACTGTTCCGCAGGCTGCACGTTGTAGGCACGCAGCGCCACGAAAGCCGAGATGGTAAAGCTGACTCCCAGGTTCAGGACGAAGATCACCGCAATCCCCGCCACAGCGTGGTAAAACCAGGTGCGGCCAAGGCTGATGAAGCCAAAGCGGGCCGCGGCCAGGGCCAGCGTTCCGGTCGACAAGGTGACGTGCCGGACATCCAGCGGTATCCCGAAGAAATGGCCGACGACCGGCGTGAAGCCCAGCAGATAGCCGAGCACGATGCTGGTACTCCAGCCGCCGAGGTTGCGGCTCAGCACGCGCGCCAGCTTACGCATCCGGGATTCGCCGATGCGGTTTCCCGCTGGGTGCTGCGCGACAGCGTCGGAAAAGCGGTAGTAGACCGCGAGATTCTCGAACCAGCCACCGGCCAGCGCGGCCATCCACAGAATAACGCCGGTAACAATGGCGAAGAACGCCGTGCCGGAGCCGGTCAGGTGCAGCGTCTCGTAAATGTGCTCGGCGCTATGCTCGCTCAAATACGAATCTGAGAAAACGGCGCGCCACAGCCGCTCGAAAATCACAGCTCCAATGGAGACGGCCACCACATTACCGATGGCGGCCGCCAGTTGCGTGCTGGTGATGTGGGCCACAAACTCCGACAATTTGCTGGATCTCCGTGCGCCCTGGTTGTTGCGGATGATGCCCGCGAAGGTCGCCGCCGTTGCCGCCGGCTGCTTGGTGGCCAGCACCAGGCCCAGCATCTGGAGGATCACGAAGCTGACGGCATAGTTCGTGCCGGACAGGAAGCCTTCGACAAACATAGGCAGCCCGGCATCGACGATGCGCATTTTGATGGCGGCCGTCAGGACCGTGAACAACCCTCCACCGACCGCGGCGCGCCACATATGCCAGTATTCGGCGCGATTGTGCGCAATGTAATGTTCGCCGCTGTGACCGGTGCGCTCCACCATTTTGCGCGCGATGAGGTTCAGGTTCTCGCGCAGCAGCGAGCGCAGGCTGCGGTCCGACAGCCGGCCGGAGATGACCTGTCCCAGCAGGGCCTTAACCGCGGCCACCTGCTCATTGCTGCTGGTCGCCATCAAAACTTGCGCGATGGCTTCCATGCGAACCAGGCAGGCCTGCACTTTCTTGAGGTCGAAGATCAGCTCGACGCTCACCCCGGCCGACTCCATGTGGCGATGCACTTCCGCCACCTCGTGCCGGCAGCGGCGAACCACGGCGCGCCAGGCTACGAGCGTACTCCGCGCATTCTCGCTCCCGGCACTTCGCAGCAGCTCCTCGGTAGCACCGGCGAGCTGGTAGAACGGCGAATCGGAAACTGCAGTCGTGGTGCTGCGGTCGCGCACTTCAGGCTGCACTCCGATGCCGCCAATGCGCACTGCCAGCAGACGCATCGCTTCCTGCAGATCGCCCAGCTGCCTATGCCACGCGGCGGGATCTCCCGGCGGGGCGAACCCGGCTGCCATGCGGCGGAACAGTTCCGTGGGCACCGCGAGAAAGTGAAGTACATCCCGTTTGGAGGAGTACAGCGTCACCAGCAGCTTCGAGGTGTCGCTTTTCTCGCGCGCCGAGGGCAGAAACTTCGCGGCCAGCCGCTGTGCAATCTCCGAAAAGAAGCTGTGATTGGATGGGATGCCCGCTTCCGCGAACAGGGAAAGCGAGTTCAATTCCTGCAGCAACACAGCCCCGGAAGCCTGGAATCGCGACCGCACCTCGGGGTTCGCCTCGAGATATTGCGCGACTGTCTGCTGGCCACGGTCGGGCGACACAGACGAGTCCGCGCTGCGCATCCATCGCGTCAGCCGGACGAGCGCGACATTGCGCCGGCGCAAGTCAGGCGCCAGACAGAAATCCTCGATGCGAACCGCCAGATCGGAGTAGGCGATATCCAACTCCGGATTAGCGTCGGGCGCGGACTGGCCGATGGCGTTCATAGCTGCAGCGGAAGCAAAAGACTAGCACGGAGCAGGGCGGACGATTTGCCGGCAGCTTGCGGCAGGAAGACCAAAGCTGGCAACTCAAGCGCCGCGAGGAGACATTCGGCTTCCTGGGGAAACGATGTGCCTCAACGGCAAAAAAAGAATGGCTCCTCAGGTAGGACTCGAACCTACAACCCTCCGGTTAACAGCCGGATGCTCTGCCATTGAGCTACTGAGGAGTGACGGGTGCGCCGAAGCGCCTCAAAATGTAACTGTATTGTAGCGGCAGCGGAGCGATGGCGTCAAAAGCGTGCGCGCGTCAGATCGAGATCGAATCCAGCTGCGCGCAGTCTTGGCGACCGATGTCTGCCGAGAAAAAAGTGAGCGGAAGCACGTGGGCTCCCGCTCATCCCCCAAATAAAACTTACGGCACGAAGGATGCAGGATCTAGCGGGCCGCAGCAGCCTTGGCTTTCGCGGCCTGGCCAAGTGTCTTGCCGGCGGCGGTTCCGGTGACCCCGCGAATCGTCCACATATCGCTGGCCAGTTTGGAGCTGCTGATGTAGTCGTAGGGCATCCAGAAATATCCCTTCAAGCCCCACGAGGCGCCCCAGGAATTGCGCACCAGCACGGACTGCATCTTGTCGTCATAACCGACGCAGAGCACGGCATGTCCGCCTTCAACTTGCTCCTTCTTCAGGTCGGGCATCTTCAGGATGCCGGTCTTGGCTACCACGGGACCTTCGAACGCCGAGTAGACGGTGAAGCCGAAGACGAAGGGGTAGCCATCCGCCAGACAGCTCTTCATCAAATTCAACGCCGCGCTTGCCGTGCGGGCGCTGATGCGGTGGTACGAAATCACCGTATGCTGTAAGGCATCGGTGTAAGCCTTGGCGTCCGGCTTCTCCGTGACCACCGACATGTTCTCGCTGTATGGCCAGTCGGATTCGGGAGGCACGCCCTGCTTGGCGACGGTCTTGATGCCGTCGCGAATCTGCGCACCGGCGTCCTTCCCGGTGGTGTGCTCGATGACCCGCTCGTTGTAGTAGATGAACAGGCGCGAGGGCATGAAGTCCTGCAGCAGTTGCTTCTTCTGCTGAAACTCGAAAGCGCCGGCGACGGAGTTACCGGTGCAACTGCCGACCTGCCCCTGGTCATACACCGGGGGACATCCGGGCCGCAGGTCCGCCGACTTCGGCAGAGGCTTGGCCGCGAGCACCGGAGAGGCGGTGAACAACAGATCGCGAGGATCGGGCGTATCCTTGACCCAACCATAGCGTTGAATTTTGTGAGGCATGAGTGATTCCTTTCCACTGAGAATGTGATCAAGGGGCGATGCTGCGGTGCGGCTGGAAACGTTGACAGATTGTAGCTCCATTTCGTCTGGGGCCTGCGGCAAAATCGGCGGCTGCGCACGAATTAATTTGCCTTACCACTAAGGTCTCAAGAGCGATTTAGAACGCGGATGCGAATGACGACTGTGCGAATCAATCAATTCGCGGCCGGAAGTACGGCGCGGCTAGCCAGGGGCGATCAGGTGCAGTTGACGCTGCCGGAGACGCGCACCGCCGGCTATAGCTGGAAGCTGATGTCGGCGGAATCGCCTGTGTTCAGCGTCGAAGATGCGGGATTTACGCCGGTCAGCGGCGTAGGCGGAACGGGTGCGCACCGCTGGATACTTACGGCGCTGCAAAAGGGGTCGGCCGAGTTGGAGCTGGCGTACGGAAGGTCGTGGGAGAAGGCGGCAGGGAAGCGGTTCGTGATCGTGGTCGCGGTGGAGTAAGTGGATCCGTCGCCGTTCCTGCGAAGCAGACGATCTTTCAAGGGTAGGGGTCCTTCGACTGCGCGTCCGCACGATTCGCAAAGATGCGAATCGCAAAATCAAGGCGGACGCTCCGCTCAGGATGACAACCTTGGATGGCGTGTCCGTTGAATCCTACACCAGCAATTTCTCAATATCGCCGGCGATCCGCTCGGGAGGTGTAGTCGGGGCATAACGCTCGATCACATTACCCTTCTTATCCACCAGGAACTTGGTGAAGTTCCACTTGATGGAGTCGCCGATCAGGCCGCCCTTTTCGCTCTTCAGGAATTTGTACAGCGGATGCTCCTTCGACCCATTCACATCGATCTTAGAGAAGAGCGGAAACTCGACGCCGTAATTCAACTCGCAGAACGACTTGATCTCCGAATCGGAGCCGGGCTCCTGATGTCCGAACTGGTCGCAAGGGAAGGCGAGCAGCTCGAAATCCTGATCTCGATATTTTGCGTAGAGCTTCTGCAGGCCTTCGTATTGCGGTGTGAAGCCGCACTTGCTGGCGGTGTTG
>CAWFUT010000025.1:0-44905 GCA_963819055.1 uncultured Acidobacteriaceae bacterium
GACGCCGAGAATTCCGTGGACCACAACGGCAGGCCACAAGAACAAGCCCGCCATTTCCGAGCGGATTCCGATGTAACCAAGGTAAAACATGGCCAGAGTGCTGTAGGTCAGCATTCCGTTGAGCGGCTGAAACGCGGAGCTACCCGGCCAGCATGACACCCCCAGGCTGATCAGCGCGACGCCCGAGATGCGGCTCATGATGACTCCGACGCCGCTGATTTCCGCGCCAAACAGCAGGCGAACAACCATCGGCGGCCAAGCGAACAGAAGCAGTCCGGTGCTTATCTCAGCGACCCCTGCCAGTGCAAGGACCTTGTTCTTCATGGCACATCCCGATCGGAGGAATCCGCAAGCCAGTCAGTTTTTGTTTACGCGTGGTTCTACATCTCCTGCGTAATCTTGGCTTCCGCCTTCTGAATTGCCTGGCTTCCCATTTGCTCAATCATCTCCCGCCGCTTCTCCTCGCGCATGGCCTGGAATTTCTTCTGCTGCGCCGGATCGAGGATAGGCATGATCTTGGCATCGATGGCACTGCCGATTTGCTTCAACTGCTCTACTTTTTGCAGAGGCTTGAGCGAAGTGTTTTTCTTCAGTGCGCCTAGTTGCTTTACCTCATCCTGCAGGAAGGGGAGAATCTGCCGTCTCTGTTGTTCGTTGAGCCCCAGTTCAACCGAAAACGTGTTGAGCGTGGCGGTCAGCGGATTGAGCACGAACTGCGGGCTCGGAATGATCTCGTAGTTGACATATCCGAATTCGTTGCTCCGAGCGCCATAATAGGTGTCCCCCAATTTATAGATGGTTACCGCAAAGGGTTCCTGGGAAATCGTGGTCACCACCTTGCCGCCTTCGATCTTGTATGGAGTGGTGGCCCCCTGGTAACCGTCGCGGACGGGGTTGCCAACCCAGCTAGGAGTCGTGGCGTTCTTGCCGATATGCCAGACGTTGCTCTGGCCTTCGGCAGTGTAGGCGATACTGAATTGCTCACCAATTGCGTTGTTCTTCACCCAGAAGGCCTTGCCTACGATCAGCGCCTTCAGTTGAGCATCGCCCAACTGAGTTGCACCCTTCGCCTTCAGATCGGTTACGGTCATACCGGCAGGAGCATTCTTACGGGCTTCGGCGCTGGGCGTGTACCAGATAGGTGAGGTCCATGCGCGTTCCTGGCCGGTGAGCGGAACCACGTCCGGTGGTGTTAAGCCTGCTTTGACTGCCTGAATCAGAGTCCAACGCGGCGTAGGGATTTCCAGCACGCGAGCGTAGTAAAACGCATGCAGGCTGGAGTCGAATTCGGGATCGGTCCAAACAGTCTTCAATTCCGTCGAACCAACTGTGTTGGTATAGGTTGCCTTTTCCAGGTCCACAGTGCTTTGTATCGCGGGAATCCGTCCCGACCACTTGTCAGGCTTGCGGTCGCCGGACCAGACAACGTCGAAAACCTTCTCGAAGCTCTGCCCGTCCTTAGTCCAGCCCTTGATGATCTGGATGCGGTCGAGATTGCCGGAGGTCGGATCTTTCACGGCCCAGACAACAAAAGTCGGGGCGGTGCCCTTCAGCGGAGGTAGGTCGCCGCCCATAGGTACGCCATTCGCGTAAGACTGATGTACCCAGTCGCTGGCGCTCAGAATGTCTTTGTTGTAGCCCCAGCCGCCAAAGAAGCGCACTTTAATGTGCGGCCCGCTGACGCCGAAGGTTTCCTTGCGATACATCGCATCCCAGATAGATGCCCGAGTGTTTTCTTCGGCCCAGACTCCTGTCAGTCCGGCCGGATTTTCCAAGCGAACGTCAATCGTGCCAAACGCCATAACCCCGGCCATGCGGCGGTCGACGGTTCCGTCTATCTGAGCGTGACCGCCGAAGAAATTGTCCTGGCGGTAAGGGCTACCGGTATTGTGGGAGTCCGATCCACCAGCCATGCCGAACTTGTAAGGGTTGTAGCCGCGCACGTCCTGCATGGCGATGCCGTCTTTCAGCGCCTGGCGAGCAAAGCTCCCTTGAATGTGATCGACTCGGCCAACCGTCGGCGGCGCACCGAGTAGGCCGGTGAAGAGTTCATAGCTGGCGAACTCATCGTTGGGCGAGAGCACGGGATGGGTCTCCGACTGTCCCTTGATCTGCTTGATCTCGACCAGGCGTTCGTTGCGGTCTCGCGAGGCTGCCCAGGCTGCGTCAATGGGCCTGCCAAAGCTGTCGACGTCGGTGGGATACATCCAGCCGTCGCTCAAGTTGGCGTTGTGCGAAATCGCTAGCAATTCATTACCCGCCTTGCGCTGAGCGTCCATCCACTTCCACAAGTCTTCGGGGTGCCATGAGTCCAGAGCGCTGTAGGGCATGTCCGGGACCTTGGCACAATCGCGGAAGAAGATATTGCGGTGCAGGTTGCGGTTGTCAGGAGCGGAGGTGTACTCGTACGAGCAGAACGCCGTGAATCTACCAGGATGGTTGTTCTCGTCAGCGATCCTTACGTTTTCCTTCCAGATCGAGCCAGCTACTTCGGGGCTCATCAGAGCTTTCACCGGAGGTCCGGCGAGCATATTCACGAGGTACGTGAACACTTTCTGAATATCCGCCTGATTATTGGGATCGGTGAGAATAAGAGGTTGTGCTGCGGGCAACTTACTCGTAGCCGATCCCGGCGTGTTGGCTTCTTTCGTTACCCCTACATATTCCGAGTGGTCGGTCACGCCCATGAAGTCCATGGGCGTTTCGATCTTGATGTCATAGCCTAACGGATGCTTGATGGTTTGGCCCTGTGCATACTTCAAAGCGTCGTCAGGGCCGGTGAGGCGGTTGCCCATGAGCCAGGCATCTACCGACCAACTGGTGTGGATATGTTCATCACCGAAGTAGGCGTTGCGATCGGGGTTGGGCTTCGGCGATTGCTCAGGATTCGACGTCTGGGCAGTCTGGCCAGCCGATAGTGCGGGTTTTGGTGTTTCGGATTTCTTGCAGGAAATCAAAACGCCGATACTTAAAACTGCAAACGCCAAAGCCCCCGTCGCCGCAAATGTCGTCTTCATAGATGCCTCCGCCTTGCTGTAGGACCGACCGCGATCCCGCGAATGTGAAGCGCCCGCGGGCGTACTTTGTGCCTGATGAACTCAATAACTTACGTACTTGTACGCACAGTCTGAAGCTCTTCCACTATGGTGCGAGAACCTTGAACCCCAGGCGACACTAGCTCTTCCGCGCCACTCTTGCAGTTGTGCCGCCATTCCCGCGTCTTTAATTCTTCTTCTGAGGAGCAGACACCGACAGCCAGCAAGCAGGTCAGGCAGATAGATTCAAGAGTGCTTTTGGGACCTATGACATGCTTGAACTGCGATCGGACTTCCATGTTTGTCCTTACCTTGCAAAAACGCAGCACAAGAATTCACACAGGGTTAGAGCGCGACGCTCCGATGAAAAAGACCGCGGTCGCCCTACGTTATTTTGACTGTCAAGCTGTTTTCTGTAAGAAATTGTAGTCCCGCCGAAGAACCGACGAACTCCCCAAATGGTCGTATACCGCGGCGGCGCCCTCTTTTGGTCCCGGGCGGTCTTCTTTGGATGCGCGTCTTAGGATGCGCCTGGGTGGCGGACTAAGCGGAAGTTATTCCCAGGGCGCGTGCTCGGAACCACGCGGGCCAGAAGTCTCGTTGGAGGAAGTTTCACTTGGTCGTGTAGTCGGCAAACCGCTGACTGAGAACGGACGACAAGCCGTAAGTCACAAGAAAGAGTGAAAGAGTAGGGCGTTTACGTCAAGTTGGGGTGCTGCGCGTCACGGATGCTGGCCGACTTCGCGAGAGTAATCTCCCACATGCCGGGTTCGGGCCAACGTGACGAGCGGATGCTGCTCGGAGCATTAGGTTGGCCGTTATTCACTGCAGTTTTGCGTACTCCGCATTGGCCTGGCGGTAGATGGGTATGTCGGGGTCGGCGTCCTTCCAGAGTTGGAAAAAGTCTTCGTACGCGGCTTTAGCTTGCGCAGACTTGCCAGCTGCGGCATACGCTCGGGCCAAGTCCACCATTGCTGCTGGTTTTATCGGAGAATTACCGAGGTTGTCGCGTTGTTCGAGGAGACTCTGAAGTTCTGCGAGAGCCTCCCTCGGTTTCCCTAACTGAAGATAGGCCCGTCCACGAAGTAATCTTGCGTACATTCCCGTACTCGTTCGGTCATACCCAAGCGCCGGCGCAGCGGCATCTATCGCCCGCTCAGGCTCATGGCGCTGCACGTGAATGCTGGCTTGGATGACCGGGAGATAAATGAAGTGCACCTGAGTATCCTGCGGGGTGTCCTTTCCTATCCGCCCAGCCAATTGTTCAGCCCTCGACGCATCGCCGCTCAGGGCGAAAGCCAGGGCCGCGGTGCCGGTTTTGTACACGTCTGTGCTCATGCGCAAAGCTGCCTCGGCCTGCTGCCGGGCGTTGCTCGCGTTGCCGAACAGCGCCTCCCGCAGCGCCGCCGCAAGGGTGGCATCAGCTGCGACGTCCCTGTCTCCGCTGGCGAGGTCGAGACTGACCGCCTTTCCTGTGAGCTCGCGCGCCTGCCGTATGTGCCCGAAGTAGCCCTGCGTATCCGCGTGCATCGCGATCAGGTATGGAGCATCCCGCGTGGCCTTTGCGCGATCGAGTTCCCCTTGCATGACCTCCCAGTCACCGTTGAGGAAAGCCAGTAAATAGATGTTCTGATGCAATATCGGATGATTAAGGCCCTGACGAACGGCGTCATCCAGGACAGCCTGAGCCTCTTGCCTGCGACTCAAACTCATCAGGTAGCTGGCTGTGTTCGCGTAATAGATGGTCACCCACGGCGCGAGCTTGAGAGCTTTTTGCGTCTCGGCCAGACTCTCCTCGTAGCGGCCGAGGATTGCATACTGGATACCGAGATTGTTGTGCGCGATAAAATCCTGCGGGTAGGTCTGCGACCACACCTGGAAGATCTCGATTGCTTTGAGGATGTCCCCGGTGAAGGTACTCTGGTAGTGCGAGTCGATGTAGAAGCGCTCGCGTTCACTGACGCGGTCACGCAACTCGTAAGACTTCGCAGCGTATTCCCTCGCTCGGGTGGTGTCCCCAATGTTGAGATACAGCCGGCTCAGGGACGAAAGCGCCATCGCGAAGTTTGGATCGAGTTGCACAGCGTGCTGGAATAAGGGGATCGCATCCGCTTCTCCCTTAGCTGCCCACACCTTGTAGCCCAAAGCGAAGTCTTGGAAGGCCTCCAGTGAAGGGGTTGATATCTGTTCCAGCGGGACATCGAACTTCTGAATGCTCGCCAGCGACTCGCCCAATTTTCTGCGGAGTGATGTATCGGCACGGTCGACTGCCTTCAGAACGTCTTCCTTGCGTGCGGCTGTCTGCTCCTCGCGGGCGATGACGTCCCCGGTGTTGCAGTTCAGTGCGCTCAAACCTAAAACGTACTGGCTGCCGAGCGTCGCGATCGTGCCTTCGATGGCTACTTTGCTTTTGGCCCGAGCACACACTTCCCTCGCCAATTCGCTGGTCAATCGAGCATCGCTTGGCAGCCCCATCGACCTCAGGGTTTGCCGGACTTGCCGCTCGTCCAGCACATTGAGGAACGGGGATTGCGCGAGATCGGTGGCGAGCGCCTGCTTGAGTGTGCCGTCGAATATGGGGTCCCCGGTCTTGTTGTCGAAGTCGGCGACCAGGATCGTGTCTTTGTCCGTCAGTGGCTTCGATTGCTTCGAACGGTAGTAGACTCCGCCGGCGATGAGCGCGGCGATCAGCAAGGCGGCGACGCTGGCAAGTAGCGGCCAGAATCGTTTCTTGGGGACGGTGGTTGGCGGTGAGCTAGGGGGAGTTGATCCCGGGTTAGCGTCCGATCCCAGGGCGCGATGCTGAGGCACGCGACTACTGCTGTCGCGCTGAAGACGCTGAAGATCGGTGCGCAGGTCGGAGGCGTGCTGGTAGCGCAGGTTGCGGTCCTTCTCGAGCGCCTTGTGGATGACCGCTTCCAATTCAGCCGAAACCTGAGGATTCAACTGGGAAGGTGGCTGTGGTTCATCGCGCAGAATGGCGCTGACGAGCTCGCCAGAGCTTTCACCCTCAAACGGCACCTTGCTGGTCGCCATCTCGTACAGCACCGCCCCAAACGAAAACAGGTCGGTGCGGGCATCCAGTTCTTTTGCTTTCACCTGTTCCGGCGACATGTAGGCGACGGTGCCCAGCATTGCTCCCGGACTTGTCAGGTACTCCGGTTCGCACTCAACCGTCACGGTTTCAGCACTCGCCGCTGCATTACCGGTTACCTTCGCCAACCCAAAGTCCAGGATCTTGGCGTGCCCGCGCTTCGTAACGAAGATGTTCGCCGGCTTAATATCGCGGTGCACAATGCCTTCCCCGTGCGCCGCATCGAGCGCATCAGCAATTTCGATGGCAATCGGCAACAGCAGTTCAGAATCTATCGGCCGGCCGGCAATGGCGTGCTTCAGCGTCTGGCCGTCGAGGAACTCCATGGCGATGAAGGCGCGGCCGTTTTCTTCTCCGATGTCGTAGATGGTGCAGATGTTGGGGTGGTTCAGCGCTGAGGCCGCCTGCGCTTCGCGGCGGAAGCGGCTGAGGGCCTGAGGATCGCCGGCGACATCGTCGGGGAGGAACTTCAGGGCAACGAAGCGATGCAGACGGGTGTCTTCCGCCTTGTACACCACTCCCATGCCGCCACCGCCGAGCTTGCTGATGATGCGGTAGTGGGAAACTGTTGTGTCGATCATGCCCCAGAAGCGCGAAAAGGATGACCGATGATAGGGCGAGATCGAGCAGCAGTCAATTTCTTCCGAGATTCTAATCTCCAAGCTCTATAGTGTCGCCAGCTCGGCCGGTCCTCTGCGCAATCCTTAGGTTAGTTAGCGTGAAATCTCGATGTTGCAAGTAATCTTGAGCAATGGCCGATCGGCGAAGTCCACCTTCCCGAAGAATGTCCAGAAGTTTGATTCGGGGAAGTCACTTTGACGGGTTGTCGGCGTTCCTTACTTGTGGCGGCGAAGCAGGTGTAATTCCTCAAGAGCACGGGATGGGCGTTTCTCGTCCAGGTGGATTAGTTCCGGGCTGCCCGTTACTCCTAAAGTGCCCCTAAGTACCGTTCGATCGGACGAACAGCAACCACAAGCTCATCAGTAGACGGTTTCATTTCCACTGCAGGGAATAGATTTGCACCACGCTGGTGTCGTTCATAATTGCGGGTTGCCCGTCGGCGGTCAGGTTCAAAAAGGACTCGTTCAGCTGATCCTCGACGTGGATGCCGTCGAGCGTCGCAACGCGTCCCCACTTACCGTCGGCGATCGTCAACCGATAGATCCCACTCTCCTGTTCGGTCTGGGTAGAGAGATTCTCCTTTCCGATCTGGGCAAAGAGAAGAGCCTTGCTGTCGCGCGTCCAGACCCAGTATCCCCAGGGCACGTCGAATTTCTTCAGTTCGCTCCAGGAATGGGCTTGGACGTGGTACAGCATCATACGCAGAGGATTCTGCGCTACCGCGACCAGGTATCGTCCGTCGGGCGACCACGAGCCGACGTAGAACCCTTCGGAGCCTGGAAGGATGGAAACGCTCCGGGTGGCGAGATCAAGCACCTGTATGCCCTTCAGCTTTGTCCCCACTCGTGGGTAATCATTGAAGGTGATCGCTTTCCCATCGGGGGTCCATTCCGGCGCGACAGTCGAGGCCTCACCGCCGCCGATGAGTTTCTCCGGTGTCCCACCCTCGCTGGAGATCCGGTAGATCGATCGCCAATCCATGTAGGCGATGCTCTTGCCGTCGGGTGACCAGCGCGGCCAGGCAGCGTAAGAACCGGTCAACTGCAGTTTCTCGCTTCCATCCAGCCGGCTGCGCCATAAGAAATGCCTCGGGAAATCCGTGTAGGCCATCCATTGCTTGTCCGGCGAGATGACGAACTCCGACGCAGCCAGGCCACCCAGGAAGGGCACGAAGCGCTTCTGCTGGGGATCGAACACCTGCATAGCGCCTTGGGAAAGTCGCCCCATCGTGAACAATTGACGACTGTCGCGGCTGGGAGCGGCATCCAGGAGTTCAATCTCGCCAGTGGTAAGTTTCGCGGTGGTCGGCTTCTTCCAAAACGCCAGCCAACCTGGTTCGATCAATTCGTAAATGTTATTCGTCCCGCTGGGATTTGATAGGAAGATGAAATGGCTGCCATCCGGGGTCCAGCGTCCTGCCGACTGGTCAGCATCGGCGGGCCAGTCCGCCAGCAAGCGGTGAGCATGGCTGCCATCATTATTCAATTCCCAAATTCTGAGGATATGATTCTCCTCCACGGTCACGCGGATGCGGCGACCGTCCGGCGAGAACCTGGCATCGGACGCCTCGCCGGGCGCTTCCCACAGAAGTTTGGGGTTGGCTCCATCGGGTCCGGTGGTGAACACCGAATGAAGATACATGTAGATCACCGAGCGTCCATCTGGCATCCAGCGGGCGTCGGTCACCATTTCATTTCCGATTCTCTTCGGCGCGCCGCCCAGAACCGGTACAGACCAGATCTCTCCTCGGGAGCTTTCGTCTCCCAGATTTTGCTTGATGGCCAGTAACTGCGATCCGTCGGGTGATACATCCAGCATCTGCATTGCGGCTATGGAGCCCCGGAGCGGCGCGATAGGCCCGCCGTTCACCGACATCTCTACTGGGCCGTCCCGGCCCTGAAAGTACAGGCGTGTACCGTCAGTGACCAGCGGTGCGTCTTTGTGCTCTGTGGAATAGGTGATCTGCTGGGAATCTAGGATTCTGGTGACGCGTCCCGATGAAAGGCCCGCGACGATTAACCCAATCAACACCACCAGCGCTGCGATGCCGGCGATGATCGCAATTTTCTTCCTCCACCAGCGAACCGGAGTAGCACTGTGCGTTGCCGCGCTCACGCCCGAGGAATCGAACGTTTGCCGCTTCAGCCGGCGCAGGTCGATCATCAGCTCGTGGGCGGATTGATACCGATCAGGCGGCCACTTTTCCAGGGCCTTGCTGATAATGCGCTGCAACTCTTGGGGCACTTTGGGATTGAGGCTTGTGGCCGGTGTGGGCTCGCTGCGGAGAATCTCAGCAATAATGGCGGCGCTCGAATTGCCCCGAAATGCGCGCCGACTTGTCGCCATCTCGTACAGCACGGCGCCAAAGGAAAAAATGTCGCTGCGCGCATCCAGTTCCTTGCCTTCGGCCTGTTCCGGCGACATATAGCCGACGGTGCCGAGTACCGCGCCTCGTGAGGTCATTGCGCCTGACAGCGTGGCTGCGTCTGCCGCCCCAGCCAGGGAATGTTCCTTTGCGAGTCCGAAATCGAGCAACTTACCCTCGGAACGGCTGGTCACGAAGATGTTCGAGGGTTTGATGTCACGGTGAATCACACCCTTCTGGTGAGTAGCGGCGAGGGCATCGGCGATTTGGATGCCCAGCCCCAGCACATCCTCAATCGCTAGAGGCCCGGACGCCAGGACGTGCGCAAGCGTGCTGCCCTCCATGAGCTCCATGGCGATGTAGTGTGTGCCGTCTTGCTCGCCGACGTCATACACCGTGCAGATGTGGGGATGGCTCAACGAGGAAGCAGCACGGGCCTCGCGCTGGAAACGCTCGATGGAGATTTGGTCGCCAAGCACATTGGCGGGAAGCACCTTCAGTGCGATGTGGCGGCCCAGCTGCGTGTCGCGTGCGCGATACACTTCGCCCATGCCGCCGGCGCCCAGCGGCGATTGAATTTCATACCGGCCGAGTTTCGTGCCAGAGGCGAGGGCCATCCGTGCGCACGATTATAGATGAGCGCCCTTTGACAGCGGGCGACGATTCGTAATGGGTCGTCGGCCACCCGGAAGTAATCCAGTTTGACGGTTAGTCGGCGTTCCGTACTTGTGGCCGCGAGCTGGCGAGTTCTTCAAGAGCACGGGTTGGCCGTCTTACGGGCAAAAGCCGGTGCAATGCGGCCGCCAGATGCTGGCCGACTCCCGCGAGGAACATATTCCGTCCGCTTTAGATAGGGTGCGAGTCGTCCTGTTCGCCCCAGCTATCCTTCCGCCCTACAGCAGACCTCACGTAGAATCGGTGCCAACTACCCTCACATGCAACCCTCGTCGTGCCTACTGTCATCGCGGCGGCACCGGTCGCTAGCCTCAAGGAGAAAAAGGAATGCGCTCTCAGACAACCGCTGTAAAGTTGACATTGGCTGCCCTTGCCATCTCAGGCATGTTCTTGGCAACTCAGGCCTTCGCCGCCGACATAAAGGGCCAAGTGATGGGCGGAGGAGCGCCTATCGCTCAATCCACGGTCACACTTTGGGCTGCAAGTTCAGACGCACCCATGCAGCTCGCTCAAACCAAGACCGACAGCGATGGCCGATTTGAAGTGAGCACCACGGGAGCGCCGGCCGATTCGAGCCTCTACCTCACAGCAGGAGGAGGCATTCCTGCTGGAAACAAGGCGGGTGGCAACAATCCCGCGATCGCGCTGCTGGCCGTGGTGGGCGGCAAGCCGCCGGCACGCGTAGTCATCAACGAGTTCACCACCATCGCGTCCGTCTGGACACACGCGCAGCTCATCGACGGCATGACGATCAAGGGCGCACTACTGCAGTTGCGCATTGCGGCGGCCAATGTGCCCAACTTCGTTGACTTGGAAACTGGCGGGTGGGGCGGCACCATTCAGGACCCGCTCAACAGCACTCAAACGCCGACGATGGCCAACTTCGCCACGCTGGCCGACCTGCTCTCCGCGTGCGTCAAACGGGTTAAGGCGGATGCCTGCCGCAGTCTATTCGAAGCGGCTACACCACCGGGTTGGGGCGCCCCAACAAATACCCTAGATGCTGCCGAGGATATCGCACTTTTCCCTTGGCACCAGCCCGACAAACTTTTCGCCCTGCTTCGCCAATTCTATTCAGTGTCGCCGAGCAATCACATGCTCGAGGTTCCGTACATGCCGTATCTCAACTGGGCGCCCAGCGCCTGGGTGCTTCCGCTCAAGTTCACGGGCGGAGGATACGTGGCAGGCGGTAAGTGCATGTTCGATAGTGAAGGCAATCTGTGGGTCGGTGACAACTTCACAGTCGGCTGGCAGGGGCAGGACTCGTTGTGGCAAGGACACGCGACCAAGTTCGCGCCCAACGGCAAGCCGCTTTCGCCGATCACCACGGGGTTTACCGGCGGCGGCATGGAGGGCGGCACCTTTGGCGCTGCGGTCGATTCCCACGACAACGCGTGGTTCACCACGTATGGCAGCAGGACCATTTCCGTATTCGACAAGAACGGGAAGCCTCTGACGCCGCCTGAGGGAATCAACTTCGGCGGCCGGCTGGGCCTGATGCAAGGCGTCATCGTTACACCCAGCGGCGACGTCTGGGTGCTTGGTATCGAGAAAAGACAGTTGGTCTATTTCCCCAAAGGCGATATCAGCAAAGGCCGGATCGTTTGCGAAGGCGACGGCGCTGAGCCCTGCAAGTCATTCATGGCTCCGTTTCACCTCGCTATCGACCAACAGGACCGGATATGGGTTTCCAACAGCGGCCTTCCGCACGTTACCCGCTTTCCCGCCTCCGACCCGACCAAGGCTGAAAACTTCGATACCGGAATCAACAATAGCGGTCTCAACATCGACAGTCAGGGCAACGTGTGGGTTACAAACCGGTTCGGCACCGGCCTGCTGGGCATGGCCCACCTGGTTGACATGGGGGTGCGCCTGAAGACCGAAGGAGTTGCCTCGGCATCTGACTACCTGACGAAGACGATGTCGCAACAGCAAGGAGGCACGGCGAACGGTGGCAGCGTCACGCTGCTGCGCCCTGACGGGACACCGTATCCGGGCTCGCCTTTCAAGAGCGGCGGCCTTCCGGGGCCTTGGGCGGTAGTGCTGGACGGCAACGATAATGCCTGGATTTCAAACTTCGCTATGCCGAGCAGCCCGATCGTGGAGCTATGCGGCGTGCGGACCGATCACTGCCCGCCCGGCATACACACAGGGGAACAGATTTCACCTCCTGGCGGCTATGTCGGTGGCGGCCTGCAGATGCAGACCGATCTCGCCATCGACCCAGCGGGCAATCTCTGGGTGATGAATAACTGGCAGGACATTGACAGTTGTATCGGCACGCCCAAAGAGGCGCTCTCGACCCGCTGCGGTGGGCAGGGCGTCGTCATCTTCTACGGCATGGCCAAACCGGTCCGCGCACCACAGATTGGACCGGCGAAGCCGTATTAGGACGGACCCCTCAAAACCCAATCCTCGAGTAGTTTGGCGCGAGATCGCCAATACACACGATATCCGGTGGCAGTCCACCCAGATCATCGTGAGGTAATTCCATGCCGCGGCATGGGAGACCGCCCGGCACGATCCCAAAGAAGTCCAAAACCAGACACCGCATAGTGCTTCGGCTCTCCGATCTCGATCAATTCCTCGCGCTGGCGGCCAGCGATGAAACTGGAATATCTTGAAGGGATGAAACGATTTTCTCGGCTGTCGCTATGCTTTGTTCTGTTTGCGGGCGTGCTGGCATTCGCACAGCAGAGCGAGCCCTCTACGGACAAGCCTCCAGCCAAGTCTGGTGTCGGCGGGTTGCCCTTGAACTTCGAGCGCCATACAGGCGACCTGGATGAGATGGTGAAGCGCGGGAGCATTCGAGCCCTCGTCTTGTATAGCCGCTCGGGCTTCTTCTACGTTGATGGAAAGCCGGAGGGAATTTCTTATGAGGCGCTGCAATACTTCGAGCAGTTTGTAAATCAGAAGCTGCGCACCCGGCAACACATCCAGGTTACGTTTATTCCGGTGCGCCCCGATGAACTTGAATCGTACTTGAACGAAGGCATCGGCGATTTGATCGCCTACCCGGTGGCCATGACACCCGAGCGCGGACAGCAGGTCGCATTCTCGGTCCCGCTTGAGACTGGTGTGAAGCAGATTCTTGTGACGGGAAAGGGCTTCGGTCCAGTTTCATCGTTGCAGGACCTGAGCGGGAAGAAAGTCTTCGTCAACCCCGTCACCACATACTATGGGAACCTTGAAAAGGTAAACGATTCGTTACGCAAGCAAGGCAAGCCGCCCATCCTGATCGAGAGCGCCGACAAGAACCTGTTGGACGAAGACCTGATGGAGATGGTGAACGCCGGCATACTTCCCGCAACCGTTACGATCACGCAGCGCGCCAAGCTGTGGGCCAGCGTTTTTCACAACATCACTCCTCAGCCCAGTATCGTCATTGCGAACCAGGACGACTTGGCATGGGCGGTCCGCAAGGACAATCCGAAGTTCAAAGAGTTGGTGGATGAATTCGTCAGGACCCACGCCGCCGGCACGTCGTTCGGCAACACCCTGATCCGGCGATTTTTGGAAAGCAACCAGTGGATCACGAATCCGACGAATGAAGAACAAATCAAGAAATTCAACGAGTTGGCGAATTTCTTCAAGACCTATTCCTCGCAATATGGCTTCGACTACCTGATGGTCATCGCCCAGGGCTACCAGGAGTCCCAGCTCAACCAGGCGGCGAGAAGTCCTGGGGGCGCAATTGGGGTCATGCAGGTCAAACCCTCGACCGCGGCGGCGCCGCCCATCAGTATTCCCGACATCGAGACCGCCGAAAACAATATTCACGCCGGAGTGAAGCTGTTGAATTCTATCGCGGAGAACTACTTCAACGACCCCGAAATTGACCCGATGAACCGATTGCTACTCACGTTCGCGGCGTACAACGCTGGCCCGAATCGGGTCGCGGATCTTCGTAAGGAAGCACCAGCCCAGGGGCTCGATCCCAACAAGTGGTTCGGCAACGTCGAGTTGCTGGTGTCACAAAAGATAGGACAGACGACGGTCCAGTACGTAAGCAATATTTACAAGTACTACGTCGCGTACAAGCTGGTGGTAGAGCAAGGACAATCGCTGCGGTAGGGCGCATAGATTTATTGAAACTCTGAGCGCTGCTCGATAGCTCCGTTACGTCGGCTTTTCGGAACCCCGTTCATTCGTCTGCGCCCCGGATAAGTGTCGTGAAATCGCCAACTGGTAGGTAATCCCCCAACTGAACGGTCCGTTCGCGTCGGGTCGTGAGTTGACGTGCTCGCCACCACTGAATCAATGCGGGTCCGAAGTCGGTTCGTGGAATTCACTTGGACGTATCGTCGGCATGTCGCCGATATGCTTTCGGCGGGAAATCCATAGCTGCCCACAAACACGCTTTGGGCGTTATACGTTGTGCGCCGGGATAAACCGGCATGTTGAAGGGGATGAAAGAGCCCTGCAGGAAAGGAGACAGCGACTCCATCCTGACCTCTAGTCTTGCGGAACCCATCGCGAGGTGAGTTTCGAAGCGTAGGCCGGAGGCATCGGTGGGCGGGGTGATTGAGCTTCGAAAAACGCCAGATCAGGATGCCGACTCCCTGACGAGTAGGAGGAAGGCAACACGGCAGCCGCGTTAGACGCGAGTGGCTGTCCGGTCCTGCGTAGTCTGAGAACCCGCGCACGCTGAGAAACAACATGCACGAGAACCGGGAGATCTCCAGCGCGCCTTCGGTAATGGACGAAGGCCGGTCCGTGAAGGCACATAGCCGTACGACGAACATGCACGTGCTGGAGAAGTCGGACTGCGCCGTAGTACCTGTGAACCGACCGAACAAGGGAGGGCAACTTCCTGCGGAGGCCGGGGAGGGAAGGGTGCAGCTGGAGGCGAACATCGTTCAGGCGCACATGCTCCTGACTCTGAGAAGGGATATGCATGTTCCAGCGTTTGGACGGTGTGCGTGAAGCCAACCGCTGTCTATGGGTCGCCCTCACGCTATTTATCCTTCAGAAGAGCCGTATGCGTAAACGCGCACGTACGGATCTGTGCGGGGGGCGATCAGCGATGATCGTCCCTACCGCGACAGGTCGACGCGCCTTCACCGCTTCTCGATTTCGAGAGTAATATCACAGATGCGGATTCGACTATAGGTTCTTTTCTTCCCAAACTTACAGACTAAACATCCCACTGATGTTCGCGAAATACTGCTCGCCGTCCATGCCCGCCAGCATAGCCGCCCACGACTTTGCATCCTCACCCACCAGGTAACGCAACCGGTCCCTGGCGTCGGTCGCCGCCTCGTAGATTGTCTCGGCAGCCACGGCGACTTCCGTCCCATTCTTCCACAGCTCTTCCATCGCCCTACTGAACTTCTGCACCAAGCCTTGGTACTCCGTTAGCGACTCGTCATTGTTGAACTCCATCGCATTCGCAAAGTTTGTATAAATGATTCCCGGCTCAACCAGCTTCACACGCACGCCGATCTCGCGCAGTTCAAACCGCAGCGCCTCGGATATTCCCTCCACCGCGAACTTCGTGCCGTTGTACATCGTCCCCAGCGGATAGCTCATCTTCCCCGCGATTGAGCCGACATTGACCACCACCCCGGAACGAGCCTTGCGCATCCCCGGGATCACGGCCCTTGTTGTTGCCAGCAGGCCCACCACGTTCGTCTCGAACTGTTTGCGAATGCTCTCGACCGAAGTCGCTTCCAACAACCCATACACTCCAAACCCGGCATTGTTCACCAACACGTCGATTGCGCCGAAGCGCTCCTCAGCCTCCTTGACGCAGGCGCGAATCGAGCCCTCATCTGTCACATCGAGTGCCGCTACCAGCACATTACTGCGTACCGCTAGCTCCTGAGCCGCTGCCGGCGACCGCATCGTGGCCACTACATTCCACCCTCTGTAAACAAATAACTCCGCTACCGCTCGCCCAATACCTGCAGAGCAACCTGTAATTAAAACTGTCTTAGCCATCGCTGAATCTCCTTGCCTGCGGATAAACTCTACCTCACGCTTCGCCATTCAAGGTGCCTCTTATGGTAATAAGCCCTCTTGGACGTGTTGTCGGCTATGCTTCCTTGTGCCCAGTTCTGAGAGCAAGGGGACGCTGTACTTGGGGCTGGACAACCCTGAAGGCGCCTTTTAAGCATTTAACTCCCAACAGTGGAGAACCACTCTGGACGTCTGGTGTGTTCAATCAGGGTTGCTCTATCGTTTCCTGTCCAGCAGTGGCGAACGGCATGGCTGATGTCGGTGCCCACAAGTAGGGTTTCGCGTGCACGAGCTATGCCGCTATTGTGGCGCCCAGGCCAACCCAACCTGGGCCGAATCGAGCTAGCGAGCCTCGAAAAGACACTCCGCTCGATTTCATTATCCTAAGATCGCCAGGGTTGCGGCCTGCCACCACCTCGGATTTACCAATTTCAAGTACGTGGCCACAGACTGCAGGATGATTATGGCCGGGAAAACGTAGAGGTAGGCCCTATGGACTCGGCCATCAACTACCAGGTCGCGCAACATTCCAGCCACGATCAGCACGTCCAGCGCGGGGTAAAAGAGATCGTGGTGCCCGATGTACTGAAACCTGACGAAGATTGCTTGCATGAGCTGGCAAGTTGCCAGGAAAACCAAGCGACGATGGTACTCGGGCCGCTTCCGAAAGTAGATTGCCAGAGCCATGCACCCGCCGAAAATGACCATGTCGCACCATAGAATCGACAGGAACGGCGCAACGTTCGTGCGGTGGAGCACGGTTATCTCGAACCGCAACATGACGACCGACACGACGAAACCCGAGACGACCATGATTGCGGACAATGTCGCACCAAACCAGCCTAGTGTGCGGTGCACGCTGACCTTGTGTACCCGCACAAGGGCCGACTGCACGATGAACAGCACGATCCAGGCTGTGAACGCTGCGCTATGGAACCATAGTAGGAGTGGTCTCGGCGGTTTTGCGTGCAACAGATGAGCATCGACGGTGTCGCTGAAGGCCCAAGCCGCAAGTCCAGCCATCAGCAGCGCCATCGAGAAATAGAAGTATCGGCTGAAGAACCTCTGGATTTGGTTCGGCGCTCTTGCCTCCCTCGCCATGCGAACCTGAACAGCCGCACTTCCAGTTGCCACAAAAGTCTCCTCTCACAAGCACGCAATCTTGAAATTTCCCGGAATGGACTGCGATTGTAGGCAAAGGTCAGCCAGTTTGTCATCTCGCCGGAGGAATCAACCTCCAGCCAGAGATCGTGAAGAACAGAAGGCGAATACGGCCAATGGTGCCGTGACAGCTAGTCCTGAGCATGGCATTCGGTCGGCATAGGGTGAGTAACCAGTAACTGAGCGGCTCAGCTGAGCACCCCCAGCCGATCACTCGCGCGGGCCCGAGGTTTGGTTAGAGAACGCACTTGGACGTATGGTCGGCTACGTTTCCATGTGCCCAACCCCTCTGAGAGGCAATCAGGCAAGAGAGCGGAACGGCCGTTATACGTCGTGCGCCGGGATAAACCGGCATGTTGTAGGGGATGCAAGAGCCCCACAGGAAAGGAGAAAGCGACTCCATCCTGACCTCTAGTCTTGCGTGACACATCGCGAGGTGTGTTGCGAAGCGTAGACCGAGGCATCGGTGGGCGGGGTGATTGAGCTTCGAAAAACGGCAGATCAGGATGCCGACTCCCTGACGAGTAGGAGGAAGGCAACACGGCAGCCGCGTTAGACGCGAGTGGCTGTCCGGTCCTGCGTAGTCTGAGAACCCGCGCACGCTGAGAAACAACATGCACGAGAACCGGGAGATCTCCAGCGCGCCTTCGGTCATTGACGAAGGCCGGTCCGTGAAGGCACATAGCCGCACGACGGACACGTACGCGCTGGAGAAGTCGGACTGCGCCGTAGTACCTGTGAACCGACCGAACAAGGGAAGGCAACTTCCTGCGGAGGCCGGGGAGGGAAGGGCGCAGATGAAGGAGAACATCGATCAGCCACACATGCTCCCGACACAGAGAGGGAAAGGCGTGTCCCAAGGGCTGGACGGTGTGCGTAAAGCAGCAAGGGAAAGGAAACAGGAACGATTCACCGCTCTGCTCCACCATCTCAACATCGATCTTCTTCGTGACAGCTTCTACGCCCTCAAGCGTCAGGCTTCGCCGGGAGTCGATGGCGTGACATGGCAGGAGTATGAAACCGGACTTGAGGACCGGCTCACCGATCTTCACAGCCGGGTTCACCGTGGAGCGTATCGGGCACAACCTTCGAGGCGAGTCTATATACCGAAGGCCGACGGGCGGCAACGCCCGCTGGGCATTGCGGCACTGGAAGACAAAATCGTCCAGCAGGCCGTGGTGGCGATCCTCAACCAGATTTACGAGGTCGACTTCAAAGGCTTCTCCTACGGGTTCCGCCCGGGCCGCAACCCACATCAGGCGCTGGACGCGCTTGCTGTGGGACTGGAACGGAAGAAGGTGAACTGGGTGCTCGATGCCGACGTCCGCGGCTTTTTCGACAACGTGAGCCACGAATGGACGGTCAAGTTCCTCGAGCACAGGGTGGCCGACCGAAGAATCATCCGCCTGATCCAGAAGTGGCTCAAGGCGGGTGTATCGGAGGACGGCCAGTGGTCGGAGACGAAGAAGGGTACGCCCCAGGGGGCAGTGGTCTCGCCACTGATCGCCAACGTATACCTTCACTACGTTTTCGACCTGTGGGCGGATGTCTGGCGCAGAAAGGCGGCTAAGGGCGACGTCATCATCGTCCGTTATGCCGATGATCTTGCGCTGGGCTTCCAGCTACGAGCCGATGCCATGCGGTTTCTTGAGGAATTTAAGGAACGACTGGCAAAGTTCGGCTTGGAACTCCATCCGGAGAAGACCCGACTGATCGAGTTCGGGCGCTATGCTGCCAGAGATCGGCAGCGGCGTGGCGCGGGAAAACCAGAGACGTTCACCTTCTTGGGCTTCACCCACTACTGTGGGCGGCGCCACAAGACCGATACCTTCACCGTCTGGCGTATTACGGCGAAGAAGCGGATGGTTGCGAAGCTCAAGGCCATCAAGGTCGAGCTTCGCCGCCGGATGCATGCTCGCCCGCGCGAGGTCGGTGCATGGCTTCGGAAGGTCGTCAATGGCTACTACCAATACCACGCGGTGCCCGGAAATCTCCGGCAGCTGAGCACCTTCAGGCAGCGCATCAACCGGCTGTGGTATCAGGTACTCGCACGCCGCAGTCAGCGTGCCCGCAAAAGGTGGGAGGCTCTCATTCCGTTGTTCGAACGGTGGATACCGCGCCCGCAAGTCCTGCACCCTTATCCTCAAGCTCGCTTCTACGCCACTCATGCTTCACAAGAGCCGTATGCGTAAACGCGCTCGTACGGATCTGCGCAGGGGGCGATCAGCGATGGTCGTCCCTACTGCGACAAGTTGGGTTGCCATCACCGCATGCTGGCCGACTTCGCGGGAGTAATTTCCCACAACTCGGTTTCTGGATAGGTTCCGTATTGCCCAACACCTTGACACGATCCGGCTGCCGTACTCCGCGGCTGGCGGGATCAGTGCCGGTCATCGCGCAGCCAAACGCGCACCGGCCAGGTTGACCGTAAGCATCAGGAATCGGCCTTTCGAACGGTCCTTGATTTGGCTAACGCCGACGCACTTACTGAGAACACTTATGTCGACCGTTCCCCAGTGGGGCGGATCTCGATCAACGCCAGGTAATCATTGTCCATGTTGTACAAAATTGACCAGACAAGCTCTCTGACACCAACAGAAAATGTCATTTGCTGTTTTTGTCGGGTCCCAGGCAAGGCAAAAAACCATACATAAACCATGCTTGGCCGACAACGCCAACATTCCGGGGCGAGTACGTGCCGGCTTTTCATCCTATTTTCGTTTGAATTCCAGGTCAGAAGAAACGAAGCCTGTGGAGTCACCGAGGACTTACCGTATAAGAGTCGCGATCGGAGTTCATCATGGGTTCAACCTCGATACCAAACGCTCTCCCCACAACCGAATCTGGAAACGGCACAGCTGCCAAACTCCGCTCGACCGAACGGTTTGCGACTGGCATTGTCGGGCTTGACGATATTCTGGGCGGCGGCCTTGCTTCCAAACATCTTTACCTCATTGAAGGTGATCCGGGGACAGGCAAGACAACCATTGCGCTGCAGTTTCTGTTGGAAGGCGCTCGCCGGGGACAAAAGGGCCTCTATGTCACCCTTTCCGAGTCGAAAATTGAACTCGTAGAAATTGCTGAATCGCACGGCTGGTCACTCGGAGCTATTGACATCTTTGAGATGGCGGCTGAGGAGGACCATCTTAAACCCGAGGCCCAGTACACCGTATTCAATCCCTCTGAAATTGAGCTTGCGGATACCACATCCGCCGTTCTGTCTGAGGTCGATAGATTGCAACCGGTACGGGTCGTGTTTGACTCCTTATCTGAACTGCGGTTGCTTGCCCGCGACTCCCTGCGTTATCGCAGGCAGATCATGGGCTTGAAGCGATACTTTGCTGGCCGTAACTGTACGGTGCTCTTGCTGGACGATCGGACCGCTGAGGGTCATGACCTGCAGCTGCAGAGCATTGCTCACGGCGTAATCATGTTGGAGAGCGTGGAGCGCGAGTACGGAATCAAGAGACGCCGGCTGGAAATAAGGAAGCTGCGCGGTTCGTCGTTCCGGGAAGGCTTTCATGATTACAGCATCATGCGGGGCGGCGTGGAGGTGTATCCGCGCCTGATAGCGTCGGAGCATCATTTGGCGTTCTCCCCGTCCCAACTAAAGAGCGGTCTCCAGCCATTGGACGACCTGTTGGGCGGCGGGCTCGATAGCGGTACCAGTACGCTGCTGCTGGGACCGGCTGGTTGCGGGAAATCCACAATCGCGCTCTGTTACGCCTTATCCACAGTCAACCAGGGCGGCCGCGCGGCGCTTTTCTCCTTCGATGAGACCCTGGCAACTTTGACCATACGCGGACGAGGGCTCGGAATGGATGTAGAGAAGCACGTTGAGTCCGGGAACCTCTTTCTCCGTCAGGTCGATGCTGCGGAACTCTCACCCGGTCAATTCGTGCATGAGATCAGGGAATTGGTTGAGAAGCGCGAGCTAAAGCTATTGATCATCGATAGCCTGAACGGCTTTCTTAATGCGATGCCCGGAGAGAAATTCTTGGCAATGCAGTTGCATGAGCTGCTTGGCTATCTGGGACAAAAGGGCGTCAAGACAATAATGACCATGGCTCAGCACGGTTTCGTCGGGGCGAACATCGATACTCCGGTGGACGTGAGCTATCTCGCGGATACGGTCCTTTTGTTCCGATATTTCGAAGCCCAAGGCGAGCTCAAGCAGGCACTTTCAGTGATCAAGAAACGGAGCGGCGAACATGAACGAACGATCCGCGAGTTGGTGATGAAGGAGGGAGTCGTTCAGGTCGGAAACGTACTAAAGGAATTTGACGGTGTGCTGACGGGATCTCCCAAATACCGTGGAGAACTAGAGGGGTTCGGTTACAGAAAATGAATGGCGGTGAACAACAGCTGCGCGTCCTGGTGGTCGCACCCACGGGTCGAGACGGCCCGCTGATATGCAGTCTTCTCAGAACCGAAGACGTCCTTTGCGCGAATTTGCCGACGGCCGAAACGGCTCGAATTCAATTGAAGCTTGGAGCGGGCGCCATAATATTAACCGAAGAGGCGCTCACCCTTCCTGACATCGGCCAATGGACAAAGGAGTTAGCTGTCCAGCCGTCCTGGTCTGATCTTCCAATCATCCTGCTTACGGTTGCCGGAGCTGTCGATCACGAGAATCAAAGGAATGTGCTATTTCGCCGACCTCTCGGCAACCTGATATTACTGGAACGCCCCGTCCGGCCTGAGACATTAGTCAGCACGGTTCAAGCAGCACTACGCAGCCGCAGTCGGCAATACCAGGTCAGGGAGTATCTGGTCGAGAATTTGCGGGCGGAAGAAGCGCTGCGTACGGCGGAGAAGTTGGCCGTAGCTGGACGTCTGGCCGCCAGCATTGCGCATGAAATAAACAATCCATTAGAGGCGGTTGTGAATTTGCTGTACCTCGTTGGCTCATCGTCTTCCTTGGAAGAGTCGAAGTGCTACGCACAAACCGCGATGGACGAGTTGGCTAGAGTGTCTGAAATTGTCACACAAACATTGAGATTTCATCGGGAGCCGAACAAGCCTGTCATGGTGCGGGTCCCCGAGATCGTGGATTCCGCTCTTGTCCTTTACCAGGCGAGACTGGCTTCTGCCCAAATTGTGCTTGAAAAGGATTTTCGGGAATGTCCGCCGATCCTTGCGAGGTCAGGCGAGCTGCGCCAACTAATCTTAAATCTGGTGGGGAACGCTGTGGATGCGATGGCCAGAGGCGGTACGCTAAAAATCCGCATCACCAACGTCCGGAAATACAACAATGACACCCGCGCCGGCATTCGTTTGACCGTTGCCGATTCCGGTTCCGGAATCCCTCCCGCAATCAAGAAAAAGCTTTTCGAGCCTTTCGTCAGTACGAAGGGCAATAATGGCACCGGCCTTGGACTATGGGTGAGCTCTGGAATCGTCCGCAAACATGGAGGAACGATCCAGGTAAAAAGCAGCGCGTTGTCCCCAGTTACTGGGACCGTTTTCTCAATCTTCTTGCCGTTGCAGTCTGAGCTGGTTTCGGTTGCGGGTTTAGCGGCGACCGCATAATAAGCTTCTCCGAAATTAGATCCCCGTCTTAGCCTGTTCTCGAATACTCGGAAGAATACCAGGGCGAACCAAGCCTGCATTCGATGTCGAATCAGTCGGCGCAAGTAAGTCATGCTCATGGATTCTTGATTCCTGATAGTTGGTCGTAATCGTGACGAGGACGCATGCCATCGAGAATGTATTTCCGATGATTTTGGCTATGTCCTCCGATTCGCACTCGCGGAATTAGGCTGCGATCGCTTCTTTCGTACGCGCGGTTTCGCCGACTGCTACCAGCAAAGTACGCAGCTTCATTCGTGCCTTATGCAATTGTGACTTGCTGTTTCCAATTGAGCATCCTAGCATTTCCGCAATCTCGTTGTGTTCATAACCCTCTACAGCGTGGAGCACAAAGATCATCCGGTAACCAGGAGGGAGGTCCTCGATGGCCCGCTCCAGATTAATTCGGTCAATCGAACCGTGGAGCACATTGTCTCTTGTGGCAATCTCTCTTCGTATGGACTTGTCGTCGTCCTGGCGATCGCCCGCCATCTCATCCAGAGAGACTTCGGCGAGGACCTGTTTCCGAAACTGCATCAGAACTATGTTCACTGACAAACGGTGGAGCCACGTCGAAAAAGCAGACTCGCCCCGGAACGAAGAAATCTTGCGGAAGAGCTGTAGAAAAGCTTCCTGAGTGAAATCCTCGGCTCGGCTATGGTCGCCGGTCATGCGCAGGCACAGCGAAAATACCCGGCGCTTATGCCGAGCATAGAGAGCTTCAAAACAACGCTCATCCCCCAGTTTGGCTTTATCAATGACCTCAGCCTCGGTCATGCCGGGCAGGAGAACTGTCTGGTTTCTCAGAGTCGTGACTTCTTTGAAAGGGCTTACTTTGAAAAGACTAGACGTTTCGACACGCTTTCCGTACGCAATAGATTTAAATTATGCACGCCGATGATTAGATGCGGTTCGACCCGGGTGTGAGTGCGATAAGGAGCAATTAACTTCGGCTCGCGACCGTTTTGTTGTCAGGGCATTTGGGTTTGAACTTTTAGGACAAATTTCTGACTAGTGCTCAATATTGCACAGCGTAGAATTCCTGAACTCCCTAGTATTCCATTAGTCCTAAAGATGGGGGGCGCCATGAGTGGGCTATCCGAGGGCCTGGCTCTTGTCGTGGACGACGAAGTGAGTATTCGCAACACCACCTCAATGTTGCTGAAGTCGGCCGGCTATGATGTCTGCACTGCTGAAAACGGCTTCGATGCTCTTCTGCAGCTCGGGAAAACAGTATCAGACATCATCATCTCCGACTTGAACATGCCGCAAATGTCTGGATTCGAGTTTCTCTCGGTGGTTCGCCGCCGCTTTCCTGGCATAGCGGTGATTGCGGTTAGTGGCGCTTACGATTTCGGTGATCAGGTTCCGGGCGGAGTCATCGCTGACGCTTTTTATAGCAAGGGGCGGCATCATCCCGAAGAACTTCTGCGCACAGTCGCTGAATTAATCACCACTAAAGTAGCGCGAGCGATTGATCATCACCGCCAGTCGGCTCCCGTCTGGATACCGCGTAACGGGAAGGACTCCAACGGGGTACCTCTCATCGTGTTGACCTGCACGCACTGTCTGCGGTCTTTCCCTTTGAGCGTCCTGCGTGAAAACGTCCAGGAAGTTCAAGAAACTCCCTGCCTGTTCTGCGCTCATCCTGTCAGGTACATTATCGATTTTTCTGTCGATGTTGCTTCTCCAAAGGTAAGGATCGCGGAGGCAAGCATGTAGCTGTCTTAATTAAAGCAATTAGGTTCCGGAGAAGATGCACGGAAGCTATTGTCGCGGGTGCGGGTAGAGTCGCATTTGTGGCTCAGGTAATGCTCGGCATCACGACATACCAGTTGGCATTTGTGACACCGAATCGGGCCCTTGACTTTCGACGTAATCGCGGTAGGTTGATCTTTCGTTTTCTTGATTATGCTCATCCCTCATCGTACGCTCCGCAGCAACTAACCTCCAGTGATCTACCGAACGAAGTCTGGGCACCTGATTGCATGTGGAAGGCGCAACTTACGGCTAAATGCGCTTAGGCGGCGAAGTCGGTTCGGTTTAGGTGAGCAGATTCAACAAGGTCACGAGCGATGGCAATCCTCCTAAGTTGACCGAGATGTGGGTGGGACGCCTGGAGGATGCCGCCGTTGAAGCTCAACACTGCGCTAATCGAGGTCTCGTAAATTTCAAAAAGCTGTCCGATCCGGGTCAGTTCGAACACTACAGCAGCACGAGGTAGCATTCCGGCCAGTTTGATGTCCCCATCACTCTTCGTTGCCTGACAAATACATTGCAGAAATATGCCGACGCCGGTCGAATCGACGTGCTGCATCTTCGACATGTCGAAGACGATCTGCGGACGGTCGACACTTAACACGGGCAGCACTTCCTTGTAGAAGGTCCGAGCTTCCCTGCCGTTCATTGTCTCGGGTATTCTCTTAACGATTACCGCTCTACCAAGGCTCGCCATCCTTCCAGCATCAAGGTTTTTCGTCTCGATTACTGCTCAGTATTGACCAAAGGCGGCAGCAAGAGGCAAAGATGCGACTTCACTACCCTTCTTCATAGGAGGATTCGCTGCGTTTAGCTGAGGCATCAGAAGCAGCACCGCAGGAATAAGTCCGGGCACAGCCGACGGCGAGTTTGAGTTCCCGATGTTGTCCAGAAGCCTGCTTCGGGGAAGTCACTTGGACGGGTTGTCGGCATGTCGTCGAAGTGCTTCGTGGAGAGTCGTCCCTCACGCCGCCTTGTAGCAAGTAATCTCCGCGATAAGCCGCTCGTGCTTGCCTCGCCCGGACTGCGATGACCCAATCGAGCAGTTCATGCAGCATCCCACTACAAGCGCGCAAGAAATTGCTGCACTTAAGAATTCAACGTGATCCACGCCGGTGCGTGATCGCTGGCATTCACCTCACCACGCATCCAGCGGTCGACGCCACCAGCTAACAGCTTTTCTGACAGGTCCGGCGAGAGCAGAAAATGATCTAGTCGCATCCCCTTGTCGGCTGGCCAGCGCTCACGCTTGTAATCCCAGAATGTCCAGAGCGGTCCGTCTGGATGCAGTTTCCGCAATGCATCAGTCCAGCCTTGAGCAAGTAGCCGGGCAAATGCCGCCCGACTCTCTGGTTGTATCAGGGCATTTTTATCTAAAGAGCGAGTTGGATGGATGTCCTGTGGAGTGGGAACGACATTGAAGTCGCCCGCCAAGATGACAGGAAGATCGCTTGCGATTAGTCCCTCGGCATGGCAAATGAGCCTTTCAAACCAAGTCAGCTTGTAATTGAATTTTGGACCGGGTTGAGGATTTCCGTTGGGAAGGTAGATACAGGCAATCAGGACCCCGTTCACCGCCGCTTCGATGTAGCGAGCCTGCGTGTCCTTTGCATGTCCAGGCAAAGAAGTACGAGTCAAGACGGGCACGCGATGGCGAGCGAGTATCGCGACACCATTCCATGAGCGCTCGCCTTGCCACACGGCCTCGTACCCCAAAGCTTGCAGGGAACCCGCAGGAAACGCTCTCTGTTCCGCCTTGAGTTCCTGTAGGCAAACCACATCGGGCTTGCTCTTCGACAGCCACGCCAAAAGATTCTGCAGCCGTTTGTTGATGTCGTTGATGTTGAACGTGGCGACTTTCACTTTCAAATCTCAAAGATCCAACGCATTCGGCAGAGCGGTGGCGGATGTTTCGAACGCATTCTGCAAGTGAGTTTCTCACAATCCAAAGCCAGAAACGTGCTTTGAACAACCCTTGATTCTGCTTAATGGCCGCCAACCCGGCTCCGGCATTTGCACGAACCCATCGCCGCCGGCACACATGAGGAGTCTTTATGAACAACTCAATATTCGATGCGGTCACGGCGGAGCTGCGTCACGCCGATCCTCTCTGCCCGTACATCACTGTCGAGCGCTTGTACTTAGAACTCGTGCTTGCACAATTTGCTGAGAGAACATCACAGCTGGCGACTGCCTGCGAGCTGTTGCAAAGATCACGTGCCGAACTGGTTCAGGAGTGGGGTGAAAATCTCCTCTCGCCATACCAACAAACCGCCCTGCGATCCATTGACGAGTGGCTCAAGGATTCTCGGGCAATGGTTCGGACTTACCGTCACACTGTACGCCGGGAATTCGCGTCCGTTCTTCGCAATCTACTGAGCCGAACTCAGTCGGTGCTGAGGGAAGACGCCAAGCGCGAGCGCGAGCATAACCGGAAGCAGATCGCTCAGACCATCGAGGACATGGGCGAAGGCTTGACCATCGTCATGGAGTGCCTCGACAGCCTCCTGTCGCAACTGCTTGCTCGCGAAGAACTCTCTGCTTCCATGAAGCAAAATCCGGATGCACACACCCCCTGATTTTCCTCTTTCCAAACACTACTGCGCGGGAGCACCTTATGCCGATCCCCTCTTCGCTGCACGAGTACATGGCTCATCACTCCGTTGAGCTCGGAAATCGTATTCTGGCGTCCTATCCTCCGCTGCACAGTCCCGAGCAGCCGCTGTCCCCACGAATCGCGCAATTGCTTCGCCAACCGTATCCAGCACAAGCCTTGGCCATCATGGGTGTGGCGCGACGCTGGGAGATTGCGCGAGGTGCGCACGTCGTGGCCGAGTGCGGAGCGGGCAAGACCCTTATTGCCTTGGGCATGATGTTTGTTCATGCCGAGGGCAGACCGTTTTCGGGAATCGTCATGGCTCCGCCGCACCTCGTGGAGAAGTGGGCACGCGAGACGTTCCTGACTTTGCCTTCAGTTCGAGTGTTTTTGATCGACGACATGCGCAACGGCGGTGATCCCAAGCAGCCGCACGGGGTCAACGAAGTCCGGCGGCGACGCGGGGAGATCATTCGCCAAGGCCTGCACACCAGCTTGGCTGATATTCGAGTGATGGGCCGGGAAGGGTGGCGACGTGTCTGTCCTGAAGCTGCGATCTTCATTATGGGGCGGGAACGAGCCAAGCTGGGCTACTTCTGGAAGCACGCCTATCTGAAAGGTCGTTCCGGAAAGCATCTCGGGCTCGTACTCAACCCGGACACCCACCAGCCTATCTCCACCGACGATGAGTTCCTCGACGTGCGGGACTTCGACAAGAAACGCCTGCATGAAACCGTGGACCGCGAGAAGAACGGAACCACCCAGCACTCGCCACTGTGGCAAGCCGACCGTAACAAGATCCAGCGAATGGCGCCCGCCGATTACATGGGCCGCTACATGCCGGAGTGGTTCGACTACGCCATCGCTGACGAACTCCACCAGTTGGCAGGCGACACAGCTCAAGGCAATGCTCTGGGGGTACTGGCGCGAGTCGCAAAGAATGTTGCCGGTCTGACCGGCACACTCTTGAGCGGCTATGCCGACGACCTCTACAACACTCTCTTCCGTATCTATGCCAAGCGAATGGTGGGCGACGGCTTCACCTGGGGCTCGGCCGGCAAGGAGCGCTTCACCCAGCAGTTTGGGGTAATCGAGACCATTGAGCGCACCAAGATCGAGGACAACGCCTGCTCCAAGAAGAACAAGACTGAGGTGACCATCCGGCGCAAGCCGGGGGCATCGCCGTTGCTCTTCGGTAAGTATCTGATGGACACCTGTGCCTTTGTGTCGCTGGAAGATATCTCGGACGCCCTTCCGGCCTATCGGGAAGATGTTGTTTCGGTCGAACTGGCAGGCAAGCTAAAAGACGCCTACGAGCGACTGCAGGACGACATCACCGCAACCTTACAGGAGCATCGCGGGAACCGCAGCGTGCTGAGCACCATGCTGAACGCGTTGCTGGTTTATCCCGATCATCCCTACGGACTGGGCACGCTCTACGGTTCGCGCTACAACCCGGAAATCCAACAACGGGAAACGTTTGTGATTGCCGAAACCGAAGACCTGGACGAAAGCGACGTCTATCCCAAGGAACAGGCTTTGATCGACGAGATCAAGGCTCAGCTCGCCCGCGGTCGCAAGTGCCAGGTCTTTGCCGTTTACACGAACAAGCACGACGTGACCGCACGCCTGGAGAAACTGCTGCGAGCCGAAGGAATTCGGGCAGCGGTGCTTAGGGCGAGTACGCCCACGCACAAGCGGGAAGCTTGGTACCGCGAGCAGTTGAAGCGCGGTATCGACGTCGCCATCTGCCATCCCAAGCTGGTCGAGACCGGCTTGGATCTGCTGGAGTTTCCCACCATCCTGTTCCACGAAACCGGGTATTCGCTGCATACCTTGCGGCAGGCCAGCCGACGTTCCTGGCGCATCGGTCAGAAGCGGCCGGTGGAGGTAAAGTTCTTCGCCTACAGCGGGACCATGCAGGAAGTCTGTCTGCGGCTGATGGGCAAGAAGCTTCTTGTGGCGTTGGCCATGGAGGGCAAGTTCGCCTCCGAAGGACTGCAGGCACTCGATGGCGACGACGACATGCTGACCGCAATGGCCCGGGAGCTGGTGCAGAACCGGGGCATCGGAGAATCGGCCGATTTGCTTTGGAAACGGGTCGGCGAATTTCTGCCCTCGGCCGGATCGGCGTGTGAGTCCGAACCAATTCCGGAGAGCGAACCGGTGAATTTGTTCGGCTCAGGCGTGACGGCTGACATCATTCCCACTCTCCCCTCCATCGACTCCAACTCAACCTCCAGCCCGGCGTTGCAGCTGTCGCTTTTCTAAACCTCAGTTCTTCAAGAATGGCTGCAACGGTCCTTCAACTCCCATGAAATTCCATCGACTCAGCCTTGCCGATGTCGGCAAGAGTGCGCCGACTCCTCGATCTCGATGGTGCTCGTACTGCAAGCGTAACGAGCACCATCTGTGTTCGGGATTCCGACGCGTCAACCATGGTCTTACCGTTCGCTGCGAGTGTCCTCACCGCGAACGTCACGACCGCAATCCGGCGGCTGGTGCTGAACCGGCCGCCTTCTACTGCTCCAGCCAATCCGCCTGATCCGTTACCCAAAGGAGAGCCTCCTCATGCTCGCAACTGCCGAGTCCAAGAACCAAGCTGTATCCAAACTCGAATCACTGATCGAGCGCGGCCGCTCACGGGCCGCCAGCGTCATCGATCACGTCATGCGTCATCAGCCGACCGATCGCCTCGTTCGGGGCGACGCCCTTCAGTTCCGTGCCGCAGAAAACCTGCCCGAGATCCTGATCACCGTGCCCGATCGGGAGCAGGAGAAGGTCGACCAGACTTTGCACCGCAATGCCATTTACCAGATGGCCCAGACCACCGACATGCCAGTGAAGTTCCTCGACAGTCTCCAGGCCGTTGCCGAGCCGTGGGGCCGGGAGTTGCTGGCCCACAATCTGCAAACTGTTTTCAATCGCCGCTTTCAGAAGAAACGATACCTGCTCCGCTCGCTCCAGCAGGAAGTTCGTGGCTTCCTCTCCGACTCGTACCGTCGCATTGATTCACGACCGGTCATCGAGGCGTTTGCCACGGCGGTGCAGGAAAAGGGAGCCTTACCTTACGAGGGCTACGTCACCGACACCAAGGTCGCCATCCAGGCGATCATGCCCGAGGTATACGAACCGGTGCCCGGAGAAGTGGTCGCTTACGGGCTGTCGCTGGAGAACTCCGATTTCGGCAACGGAGCGCTATCGGTCCGCGCCTACCTGCTGCGCATTTGGTGTTCGAACCTGGCCATCACCCAGGAGGAGATGCGGCAGGTGCATCTGGGCAAACGCCTGGACGAATCAATGATCTATTCCGAGCGGACCTATGAACTAGACGCTCAGGCAACAGTAAGTGCGTTGAGAGATGTCATCCAGCGACAGCTCGATGCCGACCAACTGCAGCAGCACATGAACCTGATCCGAAGCGCGAATGATCGGCCAGTGGACGCTAGCCAAGCCCGCGATATGCTTCGCAAGGCTCTGCAGAAGCACGAAGCCGATTCCGTTGTCGAAGCCTACAACTCAGCCGACACGGTGAACATGCCCGCCGGCAATAGCATGTGGCGGTTGTCGAATGCCATCTCTTGGGTGGCGGGAAAGACGGAAGACGCTGAGCGCAAGCTGGGGATCAGCAAGGTCGCTGGGCAAATCCTGAACCCAGCATGAGCAGCAAACTCTGGAGGGCGAGCCGTGGAACTCGCCCTCTTTCCGCTGAACCGAAATCGCCGTCTCGCGCTCGGCTCGCCGACCAAGCATGTGGCTGACGATGAACAAATTGTAATGGCGTGCAAGTGAGGAGCGGTCTACACGGAGAATGCGCTGCACGTCACGCCAGCGATGGAAGCGGGTATCCCGGACCACCACATTTGGAATCTGCGAGAGCTGCTGGCGTAATAGGGCGTTCTCCCGGAATTGCGCCTGCGACCACTCTGAGGCATCATTGTTGCCGAGGCTCGAAATGTCAGACCCAGCGAAACCGGCCTGCCCTGTTTGTGGACTCCTAAACCCCGAACCTATCTACCCTAAGAGCCTCGGGATGCCGGCGGCCAAACAGTGCTTGATCGCCTATCGCTGCTCCAACGGTCACACATTCCTCCCACCGGAAGACGAGATCGCACACGCGGCATCAGTGAAGATTTAGGAACACCGGGAATTCACCACGACGAACCGGCCGCTCCTGCGGTCTCTCGCGCCTCACGGATGCCTCTGTCGTTAGCGAAACGGAATGTTACACACCTAAGAGACCGACACCCACCTTCTTTGCAGTTCTGCGCAGATCGTCGTCAAGCGTAGCCAAAGGCAAATTTCGACGGACGGCCAAGTCGAGGTAGATCGCGTCGTAGCTGGTTAGCCGGTGGGTTCGGCACAGTGGAAGAAGATGGGTAAACGCCCTATCCGGAGCTTCGTCGTCTCGCTCGATTGCGAGCGTGCTCAGGTCGGCGATAAAAGCATCGGACTGCGCTGGCGTGACACGGCCCTTGCGCTCCGCCATCGCGAGGACGTTCGTAATCTCAATGAACCACCAGGCAGGGACAAGAGCCGTTTCCGATGCCAGCCGGTTCAGCAAGGCCGCAGTCTTCGGTGTGCCTTCATCGTGGAATAGCCAAGCCATGGCGACAGAACAATCGACGACAAACGAGGCGGCGTTCATCGACGGCCCTCGCCAATGAGGTCCTTGACCCTCAATCCGCCTAAAGACAGACCCTTGGCGAGTTTCTGAATCCGCATAATTGCGGCGGAGCGCTCCTCCAGACTCGCTACCTTCTTCACAGGTACAAGTTTGGCTACAGGTGCACCATGCTTGGTGATGGTGATCTCTTCGCCGGCCTCAACCTTCTCCAGTAGCTCGGATAAATGAGTTTTTGCCTCATAAGCCCCGACAATATTGCCTCGCTGAAGTGTCGCCATGGGGTCCTCCCGATAAGACTAGTCTGAGACTAGTTTATACATTGGCGTGCGGTCAACTCAGCGTCCGATCTGGCGACCTTCTCAAAGAAACAAAGTCGGAGCCGGTATTGATCGTGCCTCCGTTTTCCGCGCGACTCAGGCGACTTTCGGAAACAAATCTTTGAGACCTACGAGGAGGGAGGTCGGCAGCCGCATCGTCCGTTTCGTCGGCTCGGCCTCACTTGTGACTTGGACTGAAACCCCATTCCCGTCAGGAACCGGGTCGGAAACAATCTCAAGTTTCTGGCCATACATGCGAATGTGATGGGACGAAGCGTAGCCAAGGTTCTTAATCCGAGCACAATCGTCGACCGAAGATTTCTTGATCGCGTGTTTCATGAGAGCGCTTTCTTCCTTGTGACGGCGAACAGTTGAGGTGCAGTTATTCCCGGATGCTTTGGGGTAAGGTCCACTCGTTGGGAGGGATATCGAGGGAGTCAGGCTAAAGCAAGGAACCGGTAAACCCCTATTTACCGGCTCATTCCGACCGTGCATCTGACACTGACTTCTTAAGCGTACTCCACAATTAGCACCGCTGTTGTGAATATCTGGTCGTAGGCGCGGACGAGCGAGGATGCTGAACGCCAGCTTGATCGACGAAACGGGGGGACAGACTCTCGCACAGTTTGACCACTTGCGCCATTTGTCGCTACCATAGACGACATAATGGTAAACGAGCTCAGGGCCGTAATCGACGAGTTGGGCGGTGAGCGGGCGTTGGGACGTCATCTGTCCAATGATCGCGATCTGCGTGAAGCTATTCGCGAAGGTTTTCGCCCGGCGGTCGTCGAAGAACTGATGCGTGCGTCTGGCTTGACCCTTAAGGAGCTCGCCGGCGCACTCGACCTTTCTCCTCGCAGCCTGCAACGCCGCCGTAATAGCGGGCGCCTGGCGCGTTACGAGTCCGACCGTCTGTATCGACTCGCTCGCATTGTTGCGATCGCGAATGACTTCCTCGGCGATCGTGAGCGAGCTTTGCGCTGGCTTAAGCGACCGAACCGTGCGCTGGGTGGCGTCGCGCCGGTCGCGGCGATCGACACCGAGCTCGGCGCTCGTCAGGTGGAAAACATCCTGGGCCGCATTGCGTACGGCGGAATCAGTTGAAATTGGTCTATCGGGTTCTGCGCAAGGCGTACGCCCGTGATCCATTCGACGGCGAAGGCGCGTATCGCTATGGCGGACGCTGGTCCAGTGTTGGCGTGCGCCTCAGCTACACTTCGGAGCACCAATCGTTGGCGATGCTGGAGTACTTCGTCCACCTGGATAAGGACGATCCGCCAAGCGATCTGGTTTTGGCCGTTGCCGAAGTTCCTGACGATGTGACCAGAGAGAGTGTGAACGTCAGCGGGCTGCCGGCGAACTGGCGGGATGGCGCCGCCCCGCCCGAGCTCACAATGTTTGGTGATGAATTCGTAGCGGCCGGTAAGAGTTGTCTGCTCTTCGTGCCGTCTGTTCTCGCCCCACGCGAGAATAACTGTCTCATTAATCCTGCCCACCCGGAGTTCAGTCGGATCGTTGTTCGGGATCTGGAGCCGCTGACCTACGATACGCGCATGTTCGACAAGCGCACTCACCGCGCACGGAAGAAATCGTGACTGCTATTCAGAGCCTGCGGAATTCGGCATCACACCGAAAACAAGCGCCTGAAATTCAATAATTCTCCGTTCCAGCTACTCTGGCCAGAGTACCTTTGAGTTATTGCTGAACTCATTAACTTTTCACTTTACATTTGCAAGTCTTACCTGTTTTTATAGGCGCACCACCGATGTGGGGCGAGTTGTACTACTACAACCTCCGTAGCTACGCCATGAAGGTGGTGGCGGTTAAATCAAGAAAGGAGACGAATCTGATTCGTTATTTGGGCCAATGTCTGTATCGAGCATCGCGTCAATCCGATCGCCCCGGCAAAGGTACGTGTGGCCGGAAAAAGCGCTAAGCCTCGTTCGCTCAACTCGCATTCCCAAGAAAGATGGGGCTGCGGTCGTCAAACAACTGCAGGAACTTACAAATTACGCCGAGAAAGTCTGCTGGCGTCTGGCGGAGAGGTACGGATTCCTCCGTCCCCATCACCGCCGTCCATGGAGCCAGGAAGACATCGCCAGAATCCTCAAGATGTGCGAGTCCGATCGCTCTGTGGCCGAGATCGCTGAGGAGTTTGGCACCACGGTTCGAACCATCCACCTGAAAATTATTAGGAACGGGAAGAGGGCAGAACGCAATGGCTCGATCTACACCGTTTCCCTTATTTCAGCTGTACTGCGGGTTACGCGAACCACCGTAAGACAGTGGCATGCGGACGGCAGGCTGAACCTGAAAGCAGAGCTACGAGGCAGCATCACCGTTCAATTCGCCGAGGATGAAGAATTCGAACGGTTCTGCCGCAAGAACCACAATTATCTGATCTACGAAGTGGGAGGACGGATTGCTCCCCGCGAGCGAATCCAGTTCCTCAAAGAATTCGTCATGGCGGCAGACATGCCGGATGACCACACTGCTCGCAGTCATAAACGCGAGCGCGACGCCTACGCCCAGCGGATGAACGCGACATCTGAGGACGCGGACGACGAAGACAATGATGAGCTGTACGATCAGGTCTAATCTTGTGTCCAATACCAAATTTGCTGTGGGACTCTAGCCCGCAGCCAAATGGCAGATCTAGGGTCTGCCGGCCAGTCATGGTGCTGATTCGATCGCACAGGCTGAGCTGATCCTGCTAGACGAGAAATCCAGAACATCTTGACAAGCCAAAGGCGTTCCCATTGGGAACGCCTTTTCTCTGCGATCACCAGATGGGGCACGGAATTCTCGCTTCTGACGATTCCGGAATCGAGAACCATACCGCACTCCGTATGATTCCGGAACCGATCTTCTGAGCGGATTCAAGTCCGCTCAGAGACCCTTTACTCTGCACACAACCACAAGAGCCGCATTTTTCGAGCCGGACTCCACCAACAAAACGGCCGGCATCTCTGCCGACCTGATACAGCGAGTGAACTTCGCGGCCCGGAGTTCCCTACAGTCTTTTCTTCCCCGACTTCTTTGCTGCCGCCCAGCGCGCTTTCATCGCTGCAGCGATTCGCTTACGAGCGGCAGGTGACATTCCGCGACGTTTCCTAACTGGCGCGGAGGTTGATCGGTTTGTAGTTCCAGGAGGACGTCCACGACGCTTGCCGGAGACTCCCTCATTGATACCTTCTAAGGCTTGTATAGCAGTGTCGAGCTTGTCACGCTCGGCCCGAAGCTGCCGAACAATCTCATTGGCGTTCATTCCCGTATCTTACCAGTCTGCTGTGGACTACCTGTCTTTACCTCACATGGCTTTTGTTTGCCGGAATCGCTGATGACTCCGCAAATTTCGTCATCGAGATAGGTTTGGCCACAACGGCGATACGAGAGTCGACAGTGTCCTTCCTGCTGTTCGAATTGCCAAGCAAGATTCGCGATTGCTCGCAGCTAGCTGCCGGATTCTGGTAATGCGAGTCCTGGGTCTGCAGGCCGGCAACACACACCGTAGGACTGCCAGAGCCGGAACCACGGGCTGTGAGACAGCGCCTCATCGTGCCTCCGGTTGGCCGCTGCGATATCGCTCGCGCTGAATGGCCGGGTGTCGGAAAGGGAGGCGATGTCCTCCAGCCATTCGATCTCGGCAATGGTGCGTTCAACGTCCATCTGACTCGATCATGCGGTACGAAGCAGGAGTAGTCAAGTTCAGCATCTCTCGTTCCCGACGGATCCTCTGCAAGTGATGCCATCGCGGAATTCTCGCCTCTGACCATTCCGGAATAGAGAAGAACACCGCACCTCCTGCGATTCCGGAATTGTCATTTCTGACGATTCCGCAATAGATCCCGAACTGTGTGCGCTCTCCTGCCTTTCGATTTCTTCAATCCCCACCAGAAACGGACAATCTCATGACGATACAAGCGGTCCAACACATCCGCAGAATGCGCGGTGGCGCCCAAAGCCATCTCATGCGCTGCGCGGACGGCAATCTCTATGTGGTCAAATTCCAGAACAACCCACAGCACACCCGAGTGCTGGCGAACGACTGGCTCGGTACCTGTTTGGCCGCGCTCGTCGGGTTGTCAGTGCCCACGCCTGCCATCGTCGAAGTACATCCTTGGCTGATTGAACATACGCCCGAACTGCGCTTCGAACTCGGGGGCAGGCAGGTGATGCCTGTGTCCGGACTGTGCTTTGGTTCCAGGTACGTGGTCCCGCAGGACGAAGGAGTGGTGCACGACTATCTGCCCGAAGGAAGCATGGGGTGCGTTCGCAATCAATACGAATTCGCCGGCATTCTTGCCTTAGACAAATGGACCTGCAACGCCGATGGCCGGCAAGTCGCGTTTTGGAAGCGGATGCGGCAACGCAGGCTGACCGCCAGCTTTATCGATCAGGGCTACTGCTTCAATGCTGGAGAGTGGAGCTTCCCCGATGCTCCCTTACGTGGCGTCTTCGGCCGCAATGACGTCTACGCCAATGTCAGTGGCTGGGAGTCGTTTGAGCCTTGGATCAGCCGGATTGAGAACTTCTCCGAGAGCTTACTGTGGCCAATTGCCGAGCAGGTTCCTCCGGAGTGGTACGACCGCGACCAAGACGAACTCGATCGGCTTCTGAGCACACTGCTGGAGCGCCGCCGCAAGGTGCGCGACCTGATCCTAGGGTTCAAGAATTCTTCTCGAAATCCCTTTCCCAACTGGCGAGCTTAAGCACCTTCGTCTTAAGGCGCGCTCCCGCTCCAGCAATTCGAGCCGATACCCACAGAAGGCGCCCGAAGCCGACGACAAGTCAACGACCACACCTCTAGCCATCACCGGGACCGCGGAAGAGCTGGACCGCGATCTTCACCAACAACTGGTCGAATTCGTGGGTGCGCATCTCCAACTGCAAAGCACTCTGGCGATTGCCAAGGCAGATATGGATGCCGCGGCAAAAGCAGTCCGCGAAGAGGCGCGGAAGAAGACCGCCAAGCCGGCAACACCAATAAAGCCGCCTGTGTCGGAGGTGCCTGCAAAGCCGGAATCCGACTCCGCGCTGTCACTGTTCGCTCAGACCGATCAACCGCAAGCAGAGGCCGTGAAAGGAGGTGCCGCATGAAAATCCAAGTCGTCGAACGTGATTTCGTCTATCACGGCGCTGTACTGGCCGATCCCAATCCCAGGTTCTCCATTGAAGAGGTCCGCTCCTTCTACGCCACACAATTCCCGGAGCTAACCAACGCCGCCATCACCGGCCCGGAGAACGTGGGTGAACGGCTGCGTTACAGCTTCGAGCGGGCAATCGGATCTAAGGGTTGACTGTGACAAACGCGAGTGACAAACAGTCCCTCAAAACCGAGATCCGCGAATCCGAGGGGAAGCAGGCAAACGCATCCCCTCTGGCCGGATTAATAAGGAGCTGGCTCGAATGCCCCGACTCACAGCAAGCAAGCAGCGCTCTCGCTCGGGCCCTCTCCCTGCAAGGAAGCGGAGACCCCGTCTATCCACAGTTGGGCATCTGGCCAATCCCGCCAGCCTGACCGGAATTCCCAAACTTGATTCACATCATTCTGGAACTCGCCTCACCTTCGGTAACGCCAAGATGACCTCACTGGCGCAGACGCTGCCCGAGATTGACCTGGCGAACGAAGCCGACTGGATCGCGGCGGCGAAAATCCCTTCTGCACTGGTGGACCGCGCAATTCGGCGCTCCCTCAGCGAACATGGGCAAGAACTCATTGCCGAGCACTTCGAGCTGTGCCTCCGCCTGGCGGAAAGCATCGTCGACACCACGTACACCGAGTCGGAGCCAACTCCCAATGGGCAGCTCTTGCTGGTGCTCAACGCCGAATCATCGTTCCCGCTCGGAGTTGGCAAGGCCATCGACGAACTGGAAGAGCATCAACCCGGGCTTGGCGCAGCTTTCTACAACTGCCTGCGGCACGCCCCTATACCGCTGGGTGCGGGTCTACGACGATTGGGACGCCCGCAATCGGACCGAACAGATGACCGAGTGGGCCGAGGGAGAAGACGATCCCGACTCCTACGAAATCCCCAACCTGGAGCAGGACCTGCCCGAATGCCTCAGGGCGCAACCCGCGACAGCCCCCCTCCCATCCTTGGCTTCCTTCCCCTCACCAGAAGAACCGTGGCTGAGAGAACTCGTTCAAACCACACTTGAACTCGACCGGGTGTCGCACTCCATCGAACGGCCACAACTCGACGAAGAATGGCTGGAACGGGAGCGCAGTAACCATGCTCTTGATTCACCTCTTCCTTCCATCCTTCTGTACTTCCGTCCCGGAGACGCCGTCATGGCCTGCTTCGACGACGAATGCGAATACTGGGGCCAGGAAACACCGGAGCCCAACCTCATCATTCCCCTGCAACCCGAGGACCCGGAGAGCGTGCGCCAGGCACTGACGGTATTGCGCACGTTGATGCGAGTGCTGGTACTCACGGTACGGATTCAGAACCTCATCGAAGAGCGGGAGAAACAAACATGCGATTCGGCATCGATGTCGGAAGCGAGCTAGAGCTGAAGCTGTATCAGGCAGTCCTGCTATACCGAAACGACCATGGCAACCGAGTCATGGCGACGGTACACGGGGTAGTACAAACCGACACTAACGGCGCGCCAGCATTGGGTGCCGGGCAGCTGCTCAGCACCGCGGCTCTGCGAGAGCTAACGAAGCATCTGGGCACCAGCAGCCAGGCTGAGTACCTGCCTGACAACGTAATCGCCCGCACGCCTGAGCTCATCGCATGGTGGGCGCCGCCAGCTGTCCGGCCGATGTTCTTTCGCCACGGCTCGGATCTGGCCAATGTTTCCGGCAAGCTCTTTCCGCACCCCACTCTACTGTTCGCAGTCCGGAGCGGCATGCTATTCGTACGCGCGATTCCGGAGAATGAAAGGCCCCGGGCCGGTACCAAACTGGCAGCAGCGCCCTACTGGAATATCGACGGGGACGGGAGAGTGTGCGCAGGCACCATGCGAATTCCCAAGTCCCTTTCGGTCGCTTCCATCCCCACTTGGCAGCAGGCGTTCTTCCAAAGCGAATTTACCCATCCCGGAGGAGCAGGCCGCTTAACCACCAAAAAGGGTGGTGCCGCTGCCTTGTGGAAGAGCCTGGTCGGGAAGAAACGCTTCCCGGCTTCGGCACTCATCGCAACCGAAACCGTACAGGACTATCTGAGAAAATTGGAGGCGGAACCAAGATGACCCATACACCCGACCCGCAGCTGTTCGCGTGGCCGAGGCCGGGCGTTCGTCGGGAAGACCGTCCCTTACGCGTCTCTCGGTGAAAATGCGCCCCAGCCCGGGTATGTACCAAAACATATACAGATATTGACAAATATCAAGGATTTGGTACATTCGGCCTATGGAAACCGCTATGGAGCGCGTCCTGCAACTCGCGCAACGACAATCGGTTATACGCGGCAAGGATCTTGATGCGCTGGCTATCCCCCGCAACACTCTGGTACGCCTGGTTCGGGCCGGTAAGCTCGATCGCGTGGGCAGGGGACTCTACAGTTCGCCGCAGGCTCCCGCCACGGAGCATCGGACGCTAGTAGAGGTCTGTAAGAAAGTGCCTCAAGCCGTTATCTGTCTTTCATCGGCGCTGCGCTTTCATGAGCTGACGACGGAAAATCCGTTTGAAGTCTGGATCGCCCTGAAGCGCAGTAGCTGGAAACCGCGTACAGGTTATCCGCCCATTCGGGCCGTGCATTTTTCAGGTGAGGCGTTTGAGTTCGGCATAACGGAGCATTCCGTCGAAGGCGGCACGATCCGCGTGTACAGTCCGGCGAAAACAGTCGCAGACTGCTTCAAATTCAAATCCAAGGTTGGAACGGAACTTGCCATCCAGGCGCTTCGGGAAGCGGTCCGGCAGCGGAAGGCAACCATGGACGAGCTTTGGAAAGCAGCAAAAGTCTGCCGCGTGGCAAACGTGATCCGCCCCTACATGGAATCGCTCTCGTGACCAAAGAAAGAAAGAACGTTGCCGCGTCGGTAAGACAGCGCCTGCTGAATCTTGCCCGGGAGCGCAACGAGGATTTCGGGCTGGTTCTTACAAAATACGCGCTCGAACGCCTTCTTTACCGGATGAGCCAGTCACCAAACAAAGCTACATTCATACTCAAGGGTGCATTGCTGTTTGAACTCTGGACGGAGCAGCGATACCGCCCGACGCGAGACGCGGACTTCCTTGCCCACGGCGACAGTGATCCGGCCCGTTTTCAGGAGATATTCAAGGAACTCTGCGGCATCACCGTGGAAGATGACGGGATGGTATTTGATCCCACGACGGTGACGGCCGAGCGCATCAAGGAAAATGCGGATTACGAAGGGGTGCGCGTCAATTTCACAGGATTTCTCGAAAAAGCCCGCATACCGATGCAGATGGACATCGGCTTCGGCGATGCGATTACGCCCCAGGCTGCAGAAGCCATGTATCCGGTCATGCTCGACCAACCGGCACCTGTGCTGCTTACCTATCCTCGCGAAACGGCAATTGCCGAGAAATTCGAGGCCACGGTGAAACTGGGCATTGCCAACAGCCGCATGAAAGACTTTCACGATCTCCGCTCCCTGGCGGAGCTCTTTGCCTTCGACGGCAAAACGCTTTTCGAGGCCATTAGGCGGACCTTTGAAAGGCGTGGAACGCCTGTTCCTACCAACACCGCACTTCCAACGGTTTTCACCTCCGAATTCTTTGATAACGAAGCCAAGCAAAAACAGTGGACCGCGTTTGTCAGCAAGAACAAACAATATGTTCCGGCGATGTCCTTGCGGGAAGTGGTGGCTGCTATTGAGCGATTTCTGATGCCGCTGATTGCACCCGCATCGGATGAGGACCCGAGCGGCTGGACTTGGCCGGCGGGCGGCCCTTGGTCAAAAACCTAACTCGCAATCAAGAACTACTGGCCTGCAATGCTCCGTCTATGCTGTGCGTCTTGTTATCTCAAAACGACACACGGCAGCGCTCAGGTGGGCATGCGCACAATATCGCGTGATGCGGGCTCTTCATTCGCCATGCGATCGAGAAGGAAGGCCCTACAGGATTAACTCAGAAAACTGGAGACATAAGATGACGCATACCCCTGATCCGCAGCTGTTCGAGAGGCCGATCAACATCCTGGTGGTTGGCTGTGGGGGAAACGGCAGCGCCATCGCCGCCGGACTGCCATACCTGCACCAGGCGCTTCTGGCATTTGGCCATCCCGGAGGCCTGAATGTCACGCTCATCGATCCCGAGACGGTAAGCGAGACCAACTGCGTCCGCCAGCCATTCTGCCGAACCGAGATTGGGCTCTCCAAGGCGATCGTCCTGGCGCACCGGGTGAATATGTTCTGGGGACTCAGTTGGCACGGCATGCAGGTAGGGATCGAACAGCTGAAAGGTGGGGCTCAAGTCGACGTCCTCATTGGTTGTGTCGACACCCGCAAGGCACGACGGGCCATCAATCGCTGGGTAACGCGGTCGCTAGTTCTGTATTGGCTGGATCTGGGCAATAACGCGTCGAACGGACAATTCGTTCTGGGGCAGCCGAGCAATTTGGCAAACAAGAAGAACAAGAATCGGCTACCGACCGTCGCCGAGCTCTACCCGTTATGTTTCGCACAGCATAACGGGATATTATGTTGCGCCGAAATTTATGTGGTGCAGGGCGCGATGCCTCAGCAGACAAGCACACCAACGCACGATCTACACCACATAAATATGTTAGAGCGAGCGGAGAAAGCCCATTATCGATGGATCATCGCGCCAGCGTTTTCCTTGGGGCGATTGGGCCTGGAATGGACTGCAATGAGCAAGAACATGCGCTTTATGCTCCAGGTCGGTTTCAGCGTAAATGTTGGTGGTATCAATGGAAACGTGCCCGAGCCACGAACGGATTGTGTTGATATCGACACCAGAGCGAAGAAGGTGCGTGGCCGTCGTGTGCCGGATGGTGTGCGGACTGATACGCTTGCGCAACAGCGACTGATGCCGGACTGCCGCTTCTACAACATATCGCCGTAGCATCGTGTATATCCCGTGCCGTGTGATCGCTTGGCGGCGATGATTAAGGAAGACCGGCTGATCTGGAGAACGGTTCTGAGTAAGAAGAGCAAGTTCTTTTGTCGTGGCCGGCCATAGGGGACAGAAGCGTGTTTTTCCTCCCTTGCCCCTCAGCCTGACGGCGTTGATCCGGCTGGAATCCAGATCCAAATCTGCGATACGAAGACAGGCTGTTTCGGTGACGCGAGCACCGGAGTTGTAAAGGAATAACAGCAGTGCATAGTCGCGATGTCCCTGCACAGTGCTGCGATCGGGAGCTGCCAGTAAAGCATCGATCTCCGGCTTGTCCAGATACGGCAGGCATGGCCTGTGGAATCTCTTGAATGGTACAGAACGAATCTCGGTACACCATGCAACGTGCTCGGGGCTGCGCTCGGCAATAAAACGAGCCAGCGCATGAATAACGGCGAGTCGTTGGTTTCGCGTACGGATCGAGCATTTGCGTTGTTTCTCCAAGGAATCGAGGAAGAGTTTCAGTGTCTCAGCCGACAAGTCGGCTACCAAAAGCTTGTCGACTGCTTTTTTCTGCTGAACCGCCAGAAACGGTATGAGCAGAGCGATCCCATCTCGGTAGCTCTGCTGCGTGTTGTGCGCCAGGTTGCGGTCGCTCACCAAATGTTCTAGCAGGAAGCGCCGCACCCACCCGCCGAGCAACGTACGATCACGCATGTTGTGCCTCCGGAGTGGCATAGCGCTCAAAACACATGCTCGCTTCGCGCAGCAGCTCAGTGGTCATCGTGAGATAACGCTGCGTGTGTCGAATCTTGTAATGCCCGAGGTAGGTAGACAGGTGAGGCAACAGGCGTTGGACGTTCCTGCCCTCGCGATACCAGCTGATAAGACGGACTGTTGCGAAGGTATGCCGAAAGTCATGCAAGCGGGGTTGGCTGCGTGGGCCCCCCGAGCGAGATACTCCAGCTTCCTTGCGCAGGCATTGGAAGGATTTTTCCGCTTGCTGGCGCGTCACGCGATTGCCCTTCCGCGTTCCCAAGAGCGGCGTCGTGGCCAGAGCCCCTGCTGGCCACTGCAGCACTATGTAATGCCGAAGAGCCTTGAGCAGGTCACGGCCCACAGGAACGAATCTGCTCTTGTAGAACTTGCTCTCACGAATTGTGAATACACCAGCGGAGAGGTCAAGGTCGGCGAGGCTCAGCCTGACCGCCTCACTGATGCGCAGCCCGGTTCCGTAGAGGAGGAGCAGCAGCATCCGAAGGGTATGCGGCTCTAGCAACCAGCCCTCGCGCTTCCGTTGGGCGGCGTCGAGAAGCCGGCGCATATCCTGCATGGTGTAAATGTATGGCTGGAACTCCTCGGGAGGACGCGGTCTGCTGGATTGCAGAGGGATTTGCACGATATAGTGCCGGGCTAGGGAGAAGCGATAGAACCCTCTGAGTGTGCCGTATTTACCAAACCAAGAATGTGTGACCGGCCCATTTCCGTCGAGGAACTTGCGCGTGTCGTGCCCGACACTTCCTGTATATCGATATCTCCCTGAGCCTTTGCGAAGGCGCGGAGAATGACTGCTTGGCTGCGGAAAACCATTCCCAAGGAACGCTTGTGCTCGATGTATTCTTCGACCGCCTTTTGTAATCTCATTGCTGACCTCCCTTCTGGGAGGTCGCAGCAGAGCGCATTCTTGTCGGGGCTCTTGATGCGGACTTCTGTGTCGCTGTTTCCTCAGCAGCAAGAAATCCCTGTAAGTCCATGTCGGCGACTTCTCGCAATGCACCCAGATCCACTTTGGCGTAGATCTGCGTAGCCTCCGTGGACATATGGCCGAGGTGGTCGCCAATCTCCTTGAGGGAAAACCCCTGGTCGAGCAGGTGAGTAGCACAGGCATGACGAAGAGAATGCGGTCCGTAACGAGAGAGTTTGATCCCAAGCTTGCGTTGGCGTTTGCGAACCATGGAATACATACCGCTCGCGGTAATAGCGCGATAGGGCTGCTTCATGGAGAGAAAGAGCTCGCGTCGATCAGTGCGAGGCCGGGCCTCGCGGAGATATCGCAAGGTTGCCATGCCGACTTCCTGAACCAAAGGATAGAGCTGACTTTTGCGTTGTTTCGACCGTGCCACGAGGATCGTTTCCTGCACCCAGTCGAGATCTTCTAAGCGAAGCAGGCGAACCTCGCTGTTACGGAGGCCGTAAACCGCGCAAAGCAGCAGCATGGCCCGATCGCGGATGTCGGTCGGCGTGCATCCCTGCGACGCTGCCACCAGGCGCTGCACGTCACCCCACTGCGGACCGCGTGGCAGGTGCTCATGACGATAGACCCGTGGCGAATCGATGGTTTCCGCCAGCCCGGGCGTACACCATTTCTTGCATTCTGAAAATCGGAAGAATGCCCGCAGGGAATCTATGTGTAGAGCGATGGTGCTTCGAGTCCAGCCCTGCGTCACTGCACAACGGAGATACTGGGAGATGTCTGCGGTACTCAATCGCTTCAGAGTCTTGGCATGTGGTGCAATAGATATAAGAAACTGTTGCACGTGCTTCTGTCGCCGCGAAACTGTGCTGGGTGCCAATCCTCGCTCGTCCCGCTGGAATCGCAGAAAAGCTTCGAGCTCCGATGCAAAGCGAGATTGCGCTAATGGATGTTGCAGTCGACCGAGGACCCGCAGCCACCTGGACGCGTGAAAAATGAATGCTGTCTTGGCTCCACGGCGACTCCGGATGGAGGAGTAATTATGGTGTGGCGAACAAAGCCATCGTTCGGCGGCAGCTTCGATCTCCTCTCATCGTGACACCGTCTCGATCAATCGAGAGGTATCGCGCAATGCTAAGCAGCAGGCAGGCCAATTGCTTCAGTGTGTTTCTGGCGCGGCCCTCCGCAATGAGGTGCGAAAGATAAAGCTGACGCTCCTTCGAGTACGGCTCCGTCCGATGACGTGCCAGGTGATGAGGTCTTTGCAAAAGCTGTTCAAACATGAGCGGATCTCCTTTGAGAGTGGTCCACTCAGTATCCAAGCAGCCAGTTTATGTAAAGACGAAAAGCGGGAAACGCTGGTCTGACTATGATTCTGATTCCCGGCAAAACATAAATCGCAGCGCAACATAATATCCGTTATGTTTCGCACAG
>CAWFUT010000026.1:0-15081 GCA_963819055.1 uncultured Acidobacteriaceae bacterium
CGCCGGCCGCTGATAGAATCTCACTCCAGAATGAAACGGCTGTGTCTTCTCTTACTTCTTCTGACCGGTTCATCGCTGATTGCTCAGCAGCCTTCCGCGGCAACCTCACCGGCGAGCGGTACCAGCGTGACCTATCTTTTCGACTGGCCCCAGGGAATTCCCTGGACGAAGTATTCCATCACGGTCCAGTCCGACGGGAAGACCCACTTCAGCGGCACTCCTCATCAGGACGATAAAGACACCGACACCGATCCGGTCGAGCAGGACTTCACCATGTGGGACAACGATCGCCAGAAAATCTTCGAACTGGCGCAGAAGCTGAATTACTTTCAGGGAAACTACGACGCACACATCAAGCACATCGCGCAGACCGGCAGTAAGACATTGCAATATCAGTCGCCGCAGTTCCATGGTTCCTCCACGTATAACTACTCGCAAAATGCAGACGTGCAGGCGCTGACCAAGCTCTTCTCCGGAATCGCGACGACGTTCGATTACCAGCGCAAACTCACTTTTCAGTATCGCTATGACAAGCTGGGGATGGATCAATGTCTTAAGGATCTGGAAGAGCTGCAGTCCAGCCACGAAGTCGAAGAACTGCACGTGATCGCGCCCATGCTTCGGAAGATTGCCGCCGATCCCAACCTGATGAACATCGCCCGGCAGAGCGCCAGGCATATTCTGCAGAAGATGACCGATCCTGACACCGCCGCCCAGACTCCTAGCCAGCGGTGACGGTGAGCGTCGTCAGTCAGTTAGAAGGAAATACGGGCACAACGATTTCACAAATTCCGTCTCTGATTCTCGAATGCTTACGTCCGAACTGGTGTTTAATAACGGTAAGCAGAGAGGCCGCGACCCGGCTCGTCCAGCCAGGGGCCGTCCGGCACCGTCTCTCCAAGTCAAGACCCGGGGCCCAGGAGTATATGTCATGAAAACGCATCCAGGATTTTCCAGATTCGCCTTGTTGGCGTTCATTATGACCGCGATTGCAGGAGCCGCATTTGCCGACTCTCACGTAAGAATCGTTCGCCTCAGTTCGGTTGAGGGGCAGGTACAGATCGATCGCGCGACCGGCCAGGGACTGGAGCGCGCCCTTCTGAACACGCCCATCGTCGAAGGCACGCGCATTGTCACCGGTTCCGATGGCCTGGCTGAGGTGGAGTTTGAGAATCAGAGCGCCCTGCGGCTCACCGAAAACTCTGAGGTCAAGTTCACCCAGCTGCTGATGAATGATGCGGGCACCAAAATCAATCGGATAACGGTGGAAAGAGGGCTGGTTTATCTGGACACCGCGTCCAAGAGTGACGACAGCTATCTGGTCACCGTGAGCGATCGGAGCCTGGCGGTTGGACGCGACACCCTGATGAGAATCAGCGCCACTCCAGACCAGCTTCAGGTCGCCATCTTCAAGGGCGAAGCCCAGCTCGAGGATCAGGCTATGCCCACGATTGTTCATAAGAAGGAAACACTCACCGTGGATCTGAAGACGGCATCTCAGGACGTCATCGCCAAAGGTGTCGAGCAGAACCAGTTTGACAACTGGAACAAAGAACGGCAGGACTACGGCAAGACTTACGCTGACAATCAGGGATACGGAGGTCCGAGCCACGCTTATGGTATGCAGGATCTCAACTACTACGGCGACTTTTTCTACGCCGGCGGTTATGGCTACGTGTGGCAGCCTTACGGATTTGCCGGCTCGATGGTCGATTGGAATCCCTACATGAACGGAGCCTGGATGTTCTATCCCGGCATGGGTTACTCCTGGGCATCGGCGTATCCGTGGGGATGGCTGCCATTCCACTACGGCTCATGGGCGTTTATCAATGGCGCCGGATGGGCGTGGGTGCCCGGCCGCTATAGTGGCCAGTGGTTCGCAAATGCATATCAGGTGGTTCCGCGAGTAACCAAGGCTCCGGCTGGTTGGACCGCTCCGGCTCCGCCGGCAACTACGGCAGCCGCAACTCCGTCGTCCACAGTCCTAGTCGGCAAAGCAGGTGCTGCGCCGCTCTCGATTCCCGGCGGACGCATTCCTCCGAACTTCGCCAGCCTGGTTCCGGGACGCGCCGTTGGCCCGACGAGCGCGCATGGATTCGTACATCCAAATACCGCGACGACAGCTGCCAACCACTCGGTCTTCGCGGCTCCGCATTCCGGAATGGCAGCGCATCAGAACACAAGTGGTCACGTCTTCGCGCAGCCGGCGCGCGGAAACGTCTTCGCAGGCGAAGAGATTGCCTCCCCGGCCTACGGCGGCGCCAGGGCTGCAGTTGCTTCGGTGGGGAGTGCGCATAGCGGAGGCGCCGCAAGTTCGGCGGGCAGCAGCGCGCACAAATAGGAATCGCTGCGGATCACAAGGCGGCTCATCGGGCCGCCTTTTTCTTGCGCTGAGCAGTGTGTACCGGCTTGTCTTTATTGCGTGGTACCATCGATTTCACTTAGCGCCTAAGGATTGGGACCCTTGCGGATACTCTTCGTCGGAGACATCTTCGGCCGGCCCGGCCGGACCATCGTTCACGAACGCCTGCCCGAGCTGCAAAAACAGCATGCGGTCGACCTCACCGTCGCTAACGGCGAGAACGCCGCCGGGGGCTTCGGCATTACCCCGCAGATCGCCGAGGAACTGTTCGAGTTGGGCATTGATGTCATCACTACCGGCAATCACATCTGGGACAAGCGCGAGATCATCGACTACATGAACTCGGCCAACGGCAATGAAGCTTCGCTCGCCCGCCGCGTTTTGCGACCCGCGAATTATCCTGCCGGCTCACCCGGTTTCGGTTGGTACCAGGGACGTACCCGCAGCGGCGTGCCCTATGGCGTCATCAATCTTCAGGGCCGCGTCTTCATGGCGAATAACGACGATCCGTTTCGCCTTGCCGACGAACTTCTGAAGCAAATCACCGCGAAGGTCATCCTGGTCGACTTCCACGCCGAAGCCACTTCGGAAAAAATCTCGCTGGGCTGGTACCTGGAAGGACGCGTGACTGCCGTTCTGGGTACGCACACGCATGTTCCCACCGCCGACGAGAAGGTGCTGTCGGGAGGCACGGCGGTGCAGACCGACGTCGGCATGACCGGCCCGTATGAGAGTGTGATCGGCGTGCAGAAGGACCTGATCCTGCAACGTTTCCTGACCAACATGCCGTCACGCTTTGAGCCCGCCACCGGCGACGTTCGTCTGTGCGCGACTCTGATCGACTGCGATCCGGCTACCGGACGCGCTACGGCGGTCGAGCGAATCATGCTTCGGGAAACCTAGGTTGCCTGAAGGCCAGTGCCCCTGCAATCGCTGGCCGGGCCGCGAAAAACTGGATTAGCTCTCATCACAAATTACCGTGACATTTCTCACCGCCAGCCGTTATGGTTCGGTGCATAGTTAGTTCGCATTTGCGAGCAAAACCGGATGCGGTGTGAGCTGGGTCGCCGCTGTTTCATCAAATACAGACATCAACCGAACCTTTAAGCTCTGGCCACAAGTAATTGTGAAGTCTCCGCAACCATGGGGATCAGGGGAGTGATATGAACTCATTCGAAGATCGAGTGCGCGAGGTCAAGGAATGGATTTGCAGTCCGCGCTTCAAGGGAATTGTCCGCCTGTATTCTGCGCGCCAGGTGGCGGAACAGCGAGGCACGATCCCGTCTGCGTATCCGGTCGCGCGGAAAGCAGCGGAAGACTTCTATGAGCGGCTCCGAGAATTGTTCCGGGAGAGGAAGTCGATCACGACGTTTGGCCCTTACTCGCCCGGCCAGGCCGTCACCATCAAGCGGTCGGGAATCGAGGGTATTTACCTTGGAGGGTGGGCGACCTCGGCGAAGGGAAGCATCACGGAAGATCCCGGCGCTGACCTTGCCAGTTACCCGCTGAGCCAGGTGCCCGACGAAGCCGCAAGTATCGTTCGCGCGCTGCTGACTGCCGACCGGAACCAGCTCTTCGCCCGTTCCCGTATGACCGCCGAGCAGCGTGAGAAGAGTCCCGAATTCGACTTCCGGCCATTCATTATTGCCGACGCCGACACCGGTCACGGCGGCGACGCACACGTCCGCAATCTCATCCGCCGCTTCGTTGAGGTCGGCGTGCCCGGGTATCACATCGAAGACCAGAAGCCCGGAGTGAAGAAGTGTGGCCACCAGGGCGGCAAGGTGCTCGTTTCGGAGAATGAGCAGGTTCAGCGGCTCAACGCGGCCCGCTTCCAACTGGACGTCATGCAAGTTCCCGGCATCATCGTCGCTCGTACGGACGCCGAGGCGGCCAGCCTCCTTGACGGCTGCGCCGATGAACGCGATCAGCCCTTCATCCTGGGTGTGACCAACCTGCATGTGCCCAGCTACAAGTCTGTGTTTCTCGCTGTCCACCGCACTTTCTTCGAATCGGGCGTAGACGAGGTGCGCGGACACCTCATGTTCGCCATGTCGGGAACGCAATACACGTCCGCGATGTCCTGGCTCGAGAAAAGAGGTCTGCTGGCGGAAATCAAAAAGAGTGCGGAGGCTTTCAGCGAAAAGCACGAGGGCGGCGTAGACGGCGTGCTGGATAAGACAGTAGGGAAGGTCCTGGACGCCTGGCAGAACGAGGCCGAGCTCCGGACCTATCGTCAAGCGGTGGCTGAGGCCATCATTTTTGGCATCAGTCAGGGCGAGTCGTTCGAGATGACCCCCGAGCAGTGGCTTACCTTTTCCAAGCGAGCCTCTTGGTATGCCGCACGCGAGAAGGCCGCGTCCATGGGCGTCGATGTTCCGTGGGACTGCGAGCTGGCTAAGACGCCCGAAGGTTATTACCAGGTGCAGGGCGGTCTCGAGTATGCCATCGCCAAGTCTTTGGCTGCCGCTCCTTTTGCCGATATTCTGTGGATGGAGACGGCGACGGCCGATATCCACGAAGCGAAAGAGTTCGCCGACGCCATCCACGCCGAGTTCCCAGACAAGATGATGGCCTACAATCTGTCGCCGTCCTTCAACTGGGACACCACGGGCATGAGCGACGACGAAATGAAGCGCTTTCCTGAGGAGCTGGGCAAGCTGGGCTTCGTCTTCAACTTCATTACCTACGGCGGACATCAGATCGACGGACTCGCGGCCGAGGAATTCGCCAGTGCTCTTCGACAGGACGGCATGCTCTCGTTAGCGAGATTGCAGCGCAAGTTCCGCCTGCTGGAATCGCCCTACCGCACGCCGCAGACGCTGGTTGGAGGTCCGCGCTTGGATGCCGCGCTCATGGCTGCTTCGGGCCGTACCGCAACCACCAAGGCGATGGGCAAGGGCTCGACCCAGCATCAACACCTGGTGCAGACCGAGGTTCCACCCAAGCTGCTCGAGGAGTGGCTCAGAATCTGGGCAGAGCAAAACCATCTGTCGCCCGACTATCGGGTGCAATTGCGGCCGGTAGCTGCCGGATCGGACTTCCTGGAACTCAGCATCTGGAACGGCTCGTCTGAAGAGGCAGCCAACCTGATCTTCGCCGATGTCCACGACCGTCACGGCTACAAGCTGCTCTCCATCCGCGATATGAACACCTTTGATGGATCGCTGCGCAAGAAGCGGCTGATGACTCTCGCCCATCTGTTCGTGCTTCATCGTTACAAGGCGGGCCTGGTGCATTACCTAAGTCCGACGGAAGATAATCAGCACCAGGCGCAGAAGATGAAGAGGCTGGGCATCTTTAATAAGGTTGATACCGAGGCGGCGCTGATTATCGTGGCAAGTGTCGACGCGGACAGAATCAGCGAACTGTTGAATCCCGACCGAGTCGCTTTGCGAAAGCTTATCGCGAAGCAGGATTCGTAGTGATTTTGAGAACCGGCGATCCCGAGTTCTAGTGACCCTGAGCGTTTCAGTAGAACTGGCCGTCAAGCCAGCGTTCCGGTAGAACTGGCCGTCAAGCCAGTGTTCGGGTAGAACTGGCCATCAAGCCAGCGTTCCGGTAGAACTGGCCGTCAGGCCAGTGTTCGGGTATGGCTGGACTTCAGGCCAGTGTTCGGGTATGGCTGGACTTCAAGCCAGTGTTCGGTAGAGCTGGACTTCAAGCCAGCGTTCGGGTAGAGCTGGACTTCAGGCCAGCGTCCAAGCCGGCCACCTTGTATGTTTCCGAGCGAGCTTTAGCTCGCGAGGAATCGAAGACTTATTATGAGCAAAGAAATCATCCCGCGCTGGGAATGGCGCACCTTTGGCGACAACTTCGCCGGCTCGGCAAATCCGTTTGCTGCATTCAAGGCCGGCGACACCCAGGGAAGCGACGAAATCTACTTTTTGTCGCCGGTCAATTCGGAGAACGTGAAAGTTCGCGACAGTCTGATGGACATCAAGAAATTTCAACGCGCGAATTCTGACGGCCTCGAGCAGTGGATGCCCGTGTTGAAGCAAGGCTTCCCGTTTCCCGCAGCCGATGTGAGCAAGGTGTTCGACGTTCTGGGTGTCGCACCGCCCCAGTTGTCGCGCGCCGACTACACCCTCGATCAGTTCATCCAGGAGCTCATCACACCCGTAGCAGGCATGCGAGTGCTGAAGGTGCACAAGACCCGCACCCGCTACACAGTCGATGGCTGTATGGCCGAGCTGGCAGAGGTGGTTGCCGATGGCAAGCATACACACACCATCGCTATGGAATTGGAAGAGGCCGCTCAGGTGATCGCGACGGTCCGCAAACTCGGCCTCGACCGCTATGAAAACATCAGCTATCCGCGAGGCCTGAAGCGCCTGGTCGGCATGACAAGCTGAGGAGTAGCCAATGCCACGCTATGCGGTCATCGACATCGGCACCAATTCTGTGAAGTTCAATATCAGTGAGCGCCGTACCGACGGCACCTGGCTGACGATCGTCGACCGCGCCGAGATCACCCGACTCGGCGAAGGTCTCGAGAAGACCGGTGAGATCGGCAGCGACGCCATGGAGCGCACCGTGTCTGCCATCTGCGCCATGGTCGAGGAGGCGCGCAAGAACGATGTCGCGAAGCTAGCGGCAGTCGGGACGATGGGCATGCGCACCGCGCGTAACAGCCAGCAGTTCATCAGCGCCGTCGAACAGCGTTGCGGGGTGAAGATCGAAGTCATCTCCGGCGACGAAGAGGGAAGGCTGGCCTACATCGCCGTGAAGGCGGGCCTGGGCTTGGCTGAAGGCTCTCTGGCTATCTTCGACACCGGCGGCGGAAGCTCTCAGTTTACGTTCGGTCATGGCTCGGTGGTGCAAGAGCGCTTCAGCGTTAACGTCGGCGCAGTCCGCTACACCGAAAAGTATGGCCTGTCCGGCGTAGTTTCTCCTGACCAGATGCAGGCCGCCCTGAACGCGATCGCCAAAGACTTGGTGCAGCTGGACGGTCGTCCTTCACCGGGCGCTCTAGTCGGCATGGGCGGTGCAATCACCAATATCGCTGCGGTTAAGCACAGCCTGGCGAAATATGATCCCAACATCATTCAGGGTTCAGTGATCGAACGGGCCGAGGTGCAGCGCCAGATCGAACTGTACCGCTCAAAGTCTGCAGACGACCGCCGCACGATCATCGGATTGCAACCCAAGCGGGCCGATGTCATCCTTGCCGGCGCCTGCATCGTCGAGACCGTAATGGATAAGCTTACGAAGGACAGGCTCTCCGTCAGCGATCGCGGCTTGCGTCACGGACTCCTCATCGACCGTTTTTCGAGCTGACTTGTCTTTGCTGGTGGTCGGGGACGAGCCGCTTTGGCCATCGGAAAAGTAGCACCCAGAGCTCCTCCATAGCGGTTGTGATCACCTGTCCATCTCCGGGGGAGCTAGCTGAACCACTTTCATCGTCTAGTAATTTTCCTAGTAGCGCACGGTGGCCTCCCCGCGTTTACATACTAGAAGCCCAAAAGATCATTTCGACGGGTGCAGCTAACCGTATCCGGTAGGGGCTCGAGGGTGAAAGCAATCTCGGCGAGGATGCTGTTTGCGTTCGGCCAAAACTTCGCGAAACCAAACGAATTCTCAACCAACTGTACGAGAAAAGAGAGAGGTTATGAGTCAACGTAGAGCGGTAGAGTTAGTGCGAATTGCAGTGTTCTCCTTCGTAGTGCTGGCACTTTTCACAACAGCGGTTTTTGCCCAAACGGTAAAGGTGCAAGGGCTGATCAAAGGGCGCAGCGGCGCGACCATGACCCTGCAGACTTCGGATACCCCGAAGCTGGTGGTTCTGCTGACCGATGCCACGCAGGTCAAGCAGGTGCAGGGCATGCTCAAGGCGCGTAGAAAAGAGATGGCGATGTCTGCGCTCATTCCCGGACTTGCCGTCCAGGTGCAGGGGAGCTATAACGCTCAAAACCAGTTGGTCGCGGACTCGGTCACCTTCAAGGGTAACGATCTGGAGCAGGCGCAGTCCATTCAGGCCGGCTTGCACGAAACTCAGGAACAGACTCAAAAGAACCAGGAAGAGCTGGCACAGCAGAACGCTGCTTTGAAGGCCCAGAACGAAGCCTTGCAGCAGCAGCAGGCGCAATTGACCGAGCAGGAAAAGCAGACCGCGGCTAACAAGGCTGCCATCGCGGCTGCGGTAGCGCGCTTTGGCCAACTCGACGACTACTACATCATGGACGAGGTAACGGTTTACTTCGCCAATGGGCAGATCAAAGTTGATCCGAAGTATGTTCCGCAGTTGACCGCCCTCTGCGAGAAAGCCAAGACCATTAACGGCTACATGCTCCAGGTAAAAGGCTATGCCTCGTCTGTCGGCAGCGTTGCCCTCAACCAGAAGCTGAGCGAAGACCGCGCCAACAATGTGGCCAACATTCTGCTGCAGCAGGGCCACATTCCTATGACCAATATGCTGGCCCCAGGCGCTATGGGCGAGAGCCGCCAGGTCGGAAGCGACAAGACAGCGGAAGGCCAGGCGCAAAACCGTCGCGTCGTGGTGCGCGTGCTCCAGAACAAGGGCATCGCCGGAACCTAGGCTGAAGCTTCAGCCCAGGTATCCGATCCATCACCCGTGAAATTCCGGAGGCTGACTTGTGAGTAAGAACGGCAAGGATAAGAAGGAAAAGAAAGAGAAGAAGGCAAAGAAGAATAAGGACAAGTCAAAAAAGGGGAAGGCGGCCAAGCCAGTCAAGTCGGCCGAGCCCGCAAAACCGATGACGGCAGCGGCGGCGGCCACCTATGCGGACGGAGCGCCGCTCGACCGCGTCACCTATCTGGAAGCCAAGCTGATCCTCAAGCCTGACCGGTTCGTTTCCGTGCAGGCTTTTCGGGATTTCGGCAAGTTGGTGCAGCGCACTGCGAAGCAGTGTGGTGTTGGCTTCATTGCAGACGCTGAGGCCGGCCTGCGACCGCAAATCCGGGAAATCGTTTTTGGCGATACCCCGGACTTCCGGCTTTACAACAACGCCTTCATCCTGCGTCGTCGAATCGCCTATGTGGATGGTTTCCCCGCGGGCGATCCGGAGATCGTCTTCAAGTTCCGTCATCCGGACGAGGGGGCGGCCACCGCCGTCGACGTACGTCCCAAAATTGCCGGCGCCTATCGCATCAAGTTTAAGGCTGAGATTCTGCCCTTGAAGGACCAAGTCGGTGGATATCGCATCCTGTTCTCGCACAACTGCCAATTCGGTGTGAGCCAGATGCATGAAGGCGACCGCACTTCCATGGCTACCCTGCTGAGAGTGTTTCCGGCACTCGCAGCGTTAGAGAAAACCTCCGACGAGCGGATCGGTCTGGTTAATGGAGGCATTGTTGAGGAAGTCCTGCTTCCGTTGGGTCAGTTAGATTTCGGTAAGGGACTAGTAGGCAAGTGCGATATCGGTTTGTGGCGCACCCGTGGCGAGCACAGATCCCTGGTGGGCGAGTTCGCCTTTCAACTGAAGTTCGCTCGCAAGGAAGATGTCGCGGAGAAGCAGAAAAAGTTGGCAGCTCAGTTCTACGTAAGCCTGCAGCGAGAGGTAAAGGATTGGCTCGCGCTGGGCGTCACCAAGACTGCGATGGTCTATCGTCTTAACGGTTCCGAGCCCCAGAGCCACGAGTAAGGCCACCGCGATCCATGTAGGTCAACACGGCTCGGCTGCCTCTGTCGCCGGTAACGCAGCCGAGCCGTGTTCCGTTTGAGACTTTGCGTTTCACCGGAGTGATGCCTGGAGCCGGGCTTAAAGAAAGTGCACGCTAAACTTCGAGCCACGGTGCTGTGCCTGCTCTCGATGTTGCCGGCTTCTTTGTGCAGCCAGACCCTTGCACCGCGCGCCTACGTCATCACTCCGGTCGGCTCGAATGCGTTTACCGTCACTACGAACTTCCTGAGCGGCGACATCCTGTTCGACGCGACGGTTCCCATCACCGGCGCCAGCGGCAATATCGAGGTCTTTCTCCCAACCTACTATCACGGCTTTAGCTTCTTCGGACATTCCGCCAATATCACGGGCGGCATTCCGTACTCGGTGGGAAATTTCGAAGGCTTAATCGTCGATCAACAGACGAACCTCTATCGCTCGGGAATCGGCGATGGCTTCGTCCGCTTTTCTGTGAATCTGAAAGGCGGCCCTGCGATGAAGGTGCCGCAGTTCATGAAGTGGAAGCAGAAACGTCTCTTCGGCGTCAGCCTGCTGGTTTCGGCGCCTACGGGACAGTACGATCCCACCAAGCTGGTCAACATCGGGATCAACCGCTGGGCCTTTAAGCCGGAGTTTGGCTATTCCGAACGCTGGGGCAAGTGGGTGCTGGACGGCTACGCAGCCTGCTGGTTCTTCACCACGAATCCCGAGTTCTTCTCGCACAACCAGTATTACCCAGGAACACGCTCGCAGAGCCAGGAGCCGATCGGCGCCTTCGAAGGGCACTTGAGCTATGACTTCAAACCGCGCCTGTGGGCATCGCTGGACGGCAATTTCTGGTTTGGCGGTGTGACCAGCCTCAACGGAGTAGCGAATCCCGCCACCCTGCAACGAAACTCGCGCATCGGCGCCACCTTCTCCACGCCGATCAGTAAACATCAGTCGCTGAAATTCAGCTACGCCAACGGCGCCTACATAAGGTTCGGCGGCGACTACCAGGCTGTCTCCGTGGCCTGGCAATACTCCTGGATTGGCGTGCACTTGAAATGACCAAGGCGCCCGAAATCTTCTCCTGAAGGTCAAAGATCCTGGGGTTAAGGCTGCCGCCTTGATAGCATAGAAGATTGCGGTACACGGTCACACCCTCATGTGCGGCCAATCACTGTGGGACCCCATTGCTGAGAGCAGTATCAGAAGTTGGGCATTTATATGAAATTGGAGATGGACTATGCCTGAAATTGCAGCACCTGAAATAACTTCGACGAGAAAAGAAGGATCGGAAACAGCGCCCGCCAAGAAGAAAGCCTTTAACTCATTTCAAATCGCTCAAACCCAGTTCGACAAAGTAGCGGAGTACCTCGGTCTCGACCCGGCAACCCGCGAACTGCTGCGCTATCCCATGCGCGAGTTCCATTTTGCCATTCCGGCACGTATGGATGATGGCAGCGTCAAGGTTTTCCGTGGCTTCCGTGTCCAGCACAATGACGCGCGCGGGCCGGGCAAGGGCGGCATCCGCTTCCACCCGCAGGAGACGGTCGACACGGTTCGCGCCCTGTCCATGTGGATGACCTGGAAGTGCGCGGTTGTCGACATCCCGCTGGGCGGCGCCAAGGGCGGAGTTATCTGCGATCCCCACAACCTCAGCCAGCGCGAGCAGGAGCAGATCTGCCGCGGCTGGGTCCGCCAGGTGGCGAAGAATGTCGGACCGATCACTGACGTACCAGCGCCCGACGTAATGACCAACGCGCAGCACATGCTGTGGATGCTCGATGAGTTTGAGGAGATCCACGGTGGCCGCTATCCCGGATTCATCACCGGCAAGCCCGTCGATATGGGCGGCTCGCAAGGTCGCACCGAAGCGACCGGTTACGGACTCGTCTTCACTCTGCGCGAGGCCTTGAAGGAACTTGGCATTAAGCCTGAGAACACCACCGCCAGCGTGCAGGGTTTCGGCAACGTGGCGCAGTATGCCATCGAACTGTATCAGCGCCTCGGCGGCAAAGTCATCGCCGTCTCCTGTTGGGACCAGGCTGACCAGATCTCGCACACCTATCGCAAACTGGACGGTGTGGATTTGGAAGCGCTGCGGAAGATGGCCGACCGCTTCGGCGGCATCGACAAGACCAAGGCTGTCGCAGCCGGCTACGAGCTCTTACCCGGAGACGCCTGGATTGAGCAGAAGGTCGACATTCTGATTCCCGCCGCAATCGAGAATCAGGTCACCGGCGACACCGTCGGCAAGATTGCTCCGACTGTTCGCATCATCGTGGAAGGCGCCAACGGTCCGACGACGCCTGATGCCGACGCGCAGATCCATGCTCGCGGCATCCTGCTGATCCCCGACTTCCTCGCCAACGCCGGTGGCGTCACCTGCAGCTACTTCGAGCAGGTGCAGAGCAACATGAACTACTTCTGGGAGAAGGACGAGGTGCTGGGCAAACTCGATGTCAAGATGACCTCGGCCTACTTCGCCGTGTCCGAGCTGGCGCGTCGGGAGAATCTCTACATGCGCGACGCCGCTTATGCCATCGCCATTGGCCGGGTGGCCAAGGCTTGTCACGAACGCGGTTGGGTCTAATTTAACGGCCGCCACAGTTCGATTAATCCTGTGGCGGCTTCCTCATCTGGCGGTCGGAGGCAGTCATGATCGAGACCAAGCCTCAATCTGCCGATCTTCCGGCATTCGACCGGAACTTCTGGGACGGCACCTTTCGCTTCACGCGTATCGGTACGGGCTCGCTCGGAGGTAAGGCCGGCGGCCTGGTCTTTATTAAGGATCTGCTGTCCGGAGCAATCGATGCAGCTACATGTCCCGGCGCTGAGGTTAACGTCCCAACCATGGCAGTCCTAGCCACCGACTGCTTTGACGACTTCATTCAACTCAATCATCTCTTCGATCTGCGCTTCGACGAGCTGTCCGACGAACACATCGGGCATGCCTTTCAGCAGGCCGATTTTCCTGCTGAATTGCTGGGGGACCTTCGCGCCCTGAGCGATCAGGTTAAGACTCCGTTGGCCATTCGCTCGTCGAGCCTGCTGGAAGACGCACTCGATCGCCCCTTCGCCGGCGTCTACGCCACCAAGATGATCCCGAACAATCAGCTCGATCCGGACGTCCGCTTCCGCCATCTGATTGAGGCGATCAAGTTCGTTTACGCCTCAACTTACTTCCGCGAAGCGCGCGATTACATCCGCACCACCGGATGCGATCCCAGGGAAGAGAAGATGGCGGTGATCATTCAGGAGATTGTGGGACGCAGGCACGACGACCGTTTCTACCCTGATGTGTCGGGAGTGGGACGTTCTTACAACTTCTATTCCTCTCCTCCAGCCACGCCGGAAGACGGTGTGGTGAATCTTGCGCTTGGCCTGGGCAAGACCATCGTCGACGGCGGCATCACCTGGACCTACTCGCCTGCTTATCCGCGGAAGCCGCCGCCGTTTGCCTCGGTGAACGAGATGTTTCGCGGGACGCAGACGGAGTTCTGGGCCGTCAACATGGGCAAGCCGCCCGGGTACGACCCCGTCAGCGAGACTGAGTACATGGTGCGCGCCAACCTCAAAGATGCTGAGACAGACGAGACTCTACGGTTTGTTGCATCAACCTTCGACCCCGCGCGCAATCGGATGGTCCCGGGAACCGGCGCACGCGGAGGACGCGTTATCGATTTTGCGCCAGTGCTGGTGCTGGAGCAGTTTCCTCTGAACAACATCGTGCGAGCGCTTCTGGCCGCGGCCGAACGAACGCAATCCGCCAAAGTCGAAATCGAATTCGCAGCCACCATGGAACAACCGCTGAACCAGCCCGCGAAGTTCCGCCTCGGATTTCTGCAGGTTCGTCCGATGGCCGTTTCGTCGGAACTGGTCGAGGTCAGTGCCGACGATCTGCTCGACGAGCACGCAATCGTAGCTGCGGACAGAGTGATGGGTAACGGCGCCGAGGCCGGTATCCGCGACATCGTTTTCGTTCGTCCGGAAAACTTCTCGCCGATGCGGACCCCCGAGATCGCCAAGCACCTGGAGGCCATTAATCGAAAGCTGAGCGACGAGCATCGACCTTATATTCTGATTGGGTTCGGGCGCTGGGGCAGTTCGCATCCTTCGTTAGGCATTCCAGTAGACTGGAGCCAGATCTCAGGAGCGCGAACCATTGTTGAAGCCACGCTCCCGGATATGGATGTGGAGCTGAGTCAGGGCTCGCACTTTTTCCATAATCTTTCGAGTTTTCGCGCGACCTACTTCATGGTGCGGCACGACGGGCAGTTTCCCATCCGTTGGGATTGGTTGAACCGGCAGCCGGTGGTGAGTGAGACCGAACTGGTGCGGCATGTGCGGCCGGCATCAACGATTACGGTTCGGGTGGACGGACGCAGCTCGCGCGGCGTAGTCGTGGCAAATAGCATAAGTAATCAAACAGGTAACGGGTCATGAGTCGAGATGAGACGCAGGTAGCGACCATTTTGCGCGAGCTGCAGGAGCGCGCCAAGGAGCTCAACTGCCTTTATCGCGTGGACGAGCTGCTGAACCGGCCCGAATTGCCGCTGGAGCTGGTCTTCCGCAGCATCGTCGAAATCCTGCCACACGGCTGGCAATATCCCCACGATTGCCAGGCCCGCATCATCTTCGAGAACAACATTGTTGAGTCGGTGAGCTTCCGGCCGACCAGTTGGACGCAGAGCGCCAACCTTGTGGTGCAGGGCGTACCGGTCGGTGCCGTCGAAGTCTCGTATCGCGAGCAGATGCCGCGCTCCGACGAAGGGCCGTTCCTCAAGGAAGAGCGCAAGCTGATCGAGACGATAGCCGAGCGCATCTCCAGTCACATCATGCAGCGGCGCCTGAAGTCCGCATTCGATGGCCTGATAGCCGCGCGCGATGGCCGTGCGACCCAGCGCAACGACTGGCGCTTTGTGCTGGAATTCCTGCGCGACACCGATCCTGTCCTGCTGCAACTGATCTCGCGCAAGCTGGTCAATCATCTGAGCTGGAAAGGATTCGGCGACGCGAAGGAGTTGCTGCAAAGAGCGGGCATCGGTCCCATCGTGGGCGAGGCAGTCGTAGGCGAGGAAAACCGGCCACTGCGCCGCGAGCGCATGACCC
>CAWFUT010000027.1:0-128206 GCA_963819055.1 uncultured Acidobacteriaceae bacterium
GTTCGACGAGAACGACGAAGAGGGCTGGGTTTTGCTACCTAGCGGTAAGGTGTTGGCAGTCGATGCATACCTGGACGTGAATGATCCCACCGGCACAAACTCCGAGCTGTACGATCCTGCTTCGGGGTCATGGTCGACGGCGGGGAGCACCATCGCCCAACTGTGGGACCCGCACGGCTCTAACGAAGAAGGCCCTGGCGTTCTTCGTCCCGACGGCACCGTGTTCTGGACGGGCGCTAATGGCACAGGTCCCGGACACACCTCCGTTTACAACATCCACACGCAGACCTGGACTCCCGGTCCGAACTTCCCCGGCAATCTGGACGTCGCGGACGGCCCGGCAGCCCTGTTGCCGGATGGCAATGTGCTGGTCAGTGCGAGCCCCGGCATCTTCCAGAACGGCACGGAGTTTTTTGAATGGAACGGTACCAGCCTGAATCAGGTTCCGGCGACCCCGAATTCGCCCACAAACTCTTCGTGGTACGGACGCATGCTGGTTCTACCCACCGGACAGGTGCTTTACACCGACGGCAGCAACGACGTTGAAATCTACACCCCCGTAGGGAATCCTTATCCTGGGCTCGCTCCAACCGCGCTCATCGTAACCTCGGGATTTCACCGCGCCAACACCTACCGGCTGTTCGGCAACAAGTTCAACGGAGCCTCGCAGACGAACTTCTACGGCGATGACGCCCAGGCCGCTACGAACTATCCCCTGATACGGCTGATCAACCAAAGCACAGGCCACGTCTTCTACTGCCGCACCCACGATCACAGCACCATGGCAGTCGGATTCGAAGGCCCAACCTATACCTCTTTCGACGTACCTGCGAACATGGAAACCGGACCGACCTATCTGGAGGTGGTGGTCAACGGTATTGCCTCACGGCAGTATCTGATCGGAATTCTATAAAAAGCTAGCCACTAAGGAGTCCTGCCGGGGTCATGCTGATCTGGGCAGGACTTTCCAAATCACTCTGACCTGAGACTTTCGTCCTAGCCAGAGTCCCTGGGGGAAAGTAGTCTAGGCGCAGCATTGATCGCCAACTACTGGCCAGGGGGCGTACTTTGAGACGCGGCGCTTTACAGCATTCCCTTCGCATAGTCCTTACCCTAGTGGTCTTCTGCGAACTTGGCGTGGCCGACACACCGGCTCCGCAGTTCAATCTACGCTCTCTGGATGGTCAAACCTTCAGCAATGCTTCCTTGAGCGGGAATATCGTGCTGCTGCAGTTCTGGGCGACCTGGTGTGGGTACTGCAAAAAAGATCAGCCTGCGGTAGACGCAATTCAGTCGGAGTATGCCGGCAGGGGAGTGGTGGTTGTCGCCGTCAATGTGGGCGAGAATGAATCCATTGTCAGGCAGTATCTTCAGAAGAATCCCAGATCCTGCCCGGTGGCTCTCGACGAGAGCAACTCAGTAGCGAGCCGATTCGGCATGGGCGGCGTACCCCATTATGTCGTCATCGATCGCAATGGCAATATCGTAGCAAGTCGAAGCGGCGCGGCCGGCGAGCCAGGCTTGCGGTACATGTTGAGTCGCGCCGAGCAGCAGCCTTCGCCGAAGCCGAGCAGGACCCAAACAGCCGAGCGGGGTGCGCCGCCGTCCGCTGGTGGCTCGGGTCCGAGTCCGCAATGGACGTTCGTCTCCAGCGGGCAAAGCTTCTTGCCGAAAAAGCCCATTCCAAAAACTATCTTCGTCCTGACGAATGGTGAGCAGTTGGAGTCGGACCACTACGTAATCGGCGGGGGTTTTGTAGACGTCACCGTCGCAGGGGAGCAACGCCACATCGCCCTCGCCTCTCTGGACGCCCCGAAGACGATCGCGCTCAATCATGAGCACGGAGTCGAGCTCAAGCTTCCGGCAAGCAAGAACGAGGTCTTCCTGGGCTTCTAACCGGAAGACCCCGTCTGCTTAATACTTGGACACAAGTGCGTAGGTCAGGCCCAGGGTGAACTGGAACGAGTTGCGCTGAGTTGGCGGCAACGCGATTGGCGGGTCGTTCAAGTACGTGTCAATGGTTCCAATCGAGAACCCGAGATTCTTATACGTCGGGAAGGTCAACAGGTTTGTCTCGGCCAGCGAGTAGGCGCTCATCTCATTCCAAGCCGGGATGTAGGCGAGCTGCTGATTGAAGGTAGCGAACTTCAGATGCAGCTGGTAATTCGCGGCGAAGGTGGAACCAATCAGGTTGAGATCGGAGCCGGGCGCTGTGCCCATGAACTGCTGCTTCTCGTACTGGATGGTTGCTTTCAGATCGAGCTCCTGCTTGGGCGTCTTGATCGCCGTCCAGCCGATGCCGCCGCCATAGATCTGCTGCAGGTCGAGGTTCTGGCTGTAGTTATGATCGAAGGCCGTCAGTCCCAGCACATACCAGCGGGGCGAGAAGTATTCGTCGCGCTCGGCATCGGCGTGGAAGATGGAGGTCTTGGTAACCACGTCCGGTACGAAGACCCCGCCCGCGATATAACTAGGCTGGATGGTCTTGCCGAACGATCCCAGGAAGTCGACCGAAGTACGGTTACTCGGATCCAGCCACGGCACCGTCGGCATCTGCCGCACCAGGCTGACCCCCCAAGCGAAGTTGTACTGCTTCTGAGTGGCCTCAACGATGGTCGCTCCGGCGGTAGCCGAACCGTTCCATCCCACGAAGAATCCCGGCTCGTGGGCTTGCTTCCCGAGCGAAGCCTCATCCACGATGTAGGCCGCATCCTTCACCGGCACGGTCGCAGGCGCAGTTTGGTTCACAGGCTGTAGCTGGACGTTCTGATCGGTCATGGCAACCGTGCCCACAGGAAGGTTCTTGACGTCCCTGCGATGTCTCAGCTCTTCGTCCGGCTTGATTACGGCGAATTTTTGAGCCGTGTGCACTTCCTTGATCTTGTCCCAGGTCAACGAAACGTCGCCCAACGGATCGGTGTGAAACGTGACCGTGCCACCGGCCTCGCTTACGAGTTTTCCGTGCAGGGTATCTCCATTGCTGAGGACCAGGACGTCGGGCGCTGCGTTCTGATCGGCAGGTTGCTGGGCCGTTGCGAGCGCACAAAATACGCTCGCGAATAAAAACAGCATGGCTAAGGCTGGAAGCAACTGACGGTGGTACAGGAAGTTCTTAACGTTCTCGTTTTCTTGCGACATCCTCTCCCCCTCGAAAGTGCTCTGGACTGATTCAGGTATTGTGCCATGCGGAGCGGTCGTGGTGGGGACTAAGCGTGCCTGCAGGAATATCAAGCGGAAACACGACACACGAAACGAAACCTCCTTACCGGAAGCTCAATGAGCGACGGTTCGCGATTTCCGCCGACTATGTGGGTGAAGACGAATATACGCCGCGACGAATCCAAAGCGAGCGCGGGAGCTCGCGATTGATGGCTATCTCGTCACTAGTTGGGCAGCCTCGATCTCGCTGACAATGGCCGCCGCCGCTCTCGCCGGATCCGGAGCTTCGATAATCGGACGGCCAACCACCAGATGGCTTGCCCCCGCTGCGATCGCATCTCGCGGTGTAACGACGCGAGCCTGGTCTCCTGCGGTTGACCCCGCCGGGCGTACTCCCGGTGTCACGATCGCGAAGCCCTCCCCGAGTTCGCGACGGAGTTCGCCGGCTTCCTTTGCCGAAGCCACCAGGCCGCCGCATCCGGCGCTTCGGGCCAGCGCTCCCAGGCGCAGCACCTGACTCAAAGCCGTGCCGGCAACACCCACCTCCTCGAGATCGGCGTCGGCCATGCTGGTCAAGACCGTGACTGCCAGGACCCTTGGCTTGTCCGAGGACTGGGCAGCGGCTTCGGCGGCTGCCTTGAGCATCTTGCTGCCGCCGGAGGCATGTACGGTCAGCATGCTGACCTTCAGCTCAGCCGCGGAGCGCACGGCACCGGCTACGGTGTTAGGGATATCGTGGTATTTCAGGTCCAGGAAGACTTTGCGGCCCGAGGCGACCAGCTCGCGGACGAGCTGTGGCCCCTCTGCCGTGAAAAGTTGTTTGCCGATCTTAAAGGTGGAAGCTGACTCGCCGATAGACTGAACCAGTTGGCGAGCCTGGGCTGCGCTGGGAACGTCGAGCGCTACGATAAGCCGATCTTGTGCAAGCATCGGCCCTAAGTTTAACCGATCCCGACAAGGCACACGAGTACCCTGCCGGGAACTGAATCGGATAAGGACGGATTATTGTGGGCCGAGATTCTCCGCAAGCTCTGGAGTTTGCAGAACATCCAGGCGAACGCGGTCGACGCCGCGCATGCCTAAAACCTTAGCCGCACTATAGGACAGGTCGATAATCCGATTTCGGGCAACGGGTCCGCGATCATTGATTCGAACAATGACCGACCGCTCCGTCTTTAAATCGGTGACCTTGACCCAGGAACCCATCGGCAACGTCCGGTGGGCAGCCGTCAAATCATTCATGTCGTACGGCTCGCCGCTTGCAGTCTTGTGAAACTGAAAGATACGACCGTACCATGAGGCCTTGCCTACCTGAGCTTTCGCGGTATGGCTTGGCTTAGTTTCCTGAGTCTGTCCTGGGGCCCCTTTTAGCGATTCCGGTGTGCTATTACCGGGTGCCGCGCCCAACGCGGAGGCGAAGACTAACGTCGCCGCGACTGAGCTGAGTACTCGTAACATTAAACACCTCTCATCGTTTAAGTTGGTCCTCCTGACAGGATGTTGTAAGTCTATTCACCGCAAAGAGTAAGAGTCAACCCTCCAAAGTGGGAGGCCCGTCTTTGGCCTTGCCATTTCGGGATTACTATGGTAATCGCCAGAGCCTTGGAGTGGATTCGAACTTGCCGTGAACTTGCCATCTACCTGCCGGAATCTGGACCGACGATGCAGGCGCGCGTGGTTACTTAGAAGAAAATCTGTCGGCCCGGGTTGGCACAGTTGGTGACCAATAACTCTATCGACAGCAGCTACTTGCAACCAAAGCTGTTAGCGCGGCATGAGGGCCGCTTTCAGGGCTGGCACGCTTTGCGATAGAGTCGAGCCATGCCCCCGGTCATCTTGAGTATTGCCGGCTACGACCCGTCCTCGGGTGCCGGGATCACGGCCGACGTCAAGACTGCCGCCGCCAACGGCTGCTACGCCGCCACGTGTCTTACGGCCCTCACCGTCCAGTCGACTCAGGGGGTCTTCGACGTTCAGCCGGTTAGCCCCGACCTCGTGCGTCGCACACTCAATGCTTTGGCAGAGGATTTGGATATTGCCGCGGTACGCCTGGGAATGCTGGGGTCGGGCGACGTGGCCAGTGTGGTTGCCGATTTCCTCGGGTCGTCCCGATTGCCGTATATCGTCCTCGATCCAGTGATCCGCTCATCGTCGGGAGCGATGCTGCTGGACGAAGCGGGTCTGGACGTTCTGCGTGCCAGGTTGATCCCGCTTTGCGACGTAATGACTCCAAACATTCACGAGGCCGCGCTGCTGGTTGGTGCTGACTCCATTGCCGAGGACGCGACTTGGGAGTCGGGTTTGCCAAGAATCCGCAAGCTGGCTGACGAGCTTCACCACTTCGGGGCCCGGGCTGTTGTGATCACGGGAGGTCATCTCCGTCCCGCCAATGACTACCTTAGTTCCAAGGTGCCGCTTCAACAGAAAATCATTGCCGGAGAGCGCTTGGAATCCCGCTCGACTCACGGCACGGGCTGCGCTTATGCGACGGCTCTGGCCTGTCACTTGGCGCTAGGTGAGGAGTTGCCGCAGGCGGCGCGGAAGGCGAAGGAGTACGTGTGCCGGGCGATTCGCGCGGCGTATCCGGTTGGAAAAGGAATCGGGCCCTTGAATCATTTCAGTTAGGGGCATTGCGGCAAACCTGGGCGAAGTGGAAAGCATGCATCTGCTGACATGGCAACACGCGCACAGCAGATCCCTCGTCGGCCTGAAGGCCTCGTCGTGATGACAATTTTGAACAGGCTCCGACGGCGCACCTGAAAAGTGCGCCCTTTCAAGAGCGAACCTGCGAAAGCGGGATTTACCACTACTGCGGTGGCGGCTGCGCTGCCGGAGGCTGCTGGTTGTCGGGCAATGGCATCAGAATGCCTCCGTTCGAATTCGCCGGCTGATTATTCTGAGCAGGCGGCGCCGACTGCGACGGGGCTGGCTGAGGTTCTGGCTGTTGCTGCTGTGGTTGTTGTGGGGCCGGATTTGCCGGCTGGTTCTGGTCCTGTGACGCCGGAGGCTGTTGATTGTCGGGCAGCGGCATCAGCAATCCGCCATTGGAATTCGCGGGAGCATTGTTTCCCTGTGGCGGCTGCGCTACCGGCTGTCCGCTGTTAGGTTGAGCGGGCGGTTGGGCCGCAGGCGGCTGCTGATTGTCCGGCAGCGGCTCGATCAATCCGCCACTGGGCGCTGGTGCCGGTGTTGCATTTGCCGGCTGAATCGGCTTCGGTGGAGTCGCCGGCTCCATGACCGGCTGATTGTCGCGATAGCGCAAGACGACTGGCCCACCTTCTTCGCGGCGAAGGGCCGCAGCTTCCTCGACGGCTTTGTTCACGGCGTCGTCGCTGTCGCCAGCGACCGACGACAACTTCATGCCCTCGACATCTTTACGTGAGGCATAGGCAACCTTCATGCTGGACTGATCAGCCTCGCGGGCCTTGTCGTAGTAGAAGTCGGCGGTCTCACGGTCGCCATCCATCTCCGCGAGATATCCCATATTGTTCAGGGCAAACGCGTTCTGTGGATCGAGCTTATAGGCCTGTTCGAAGTAGCTTCGCGCCAGCTTGTAATCGTTGCGATTGATGGCCGCGACGCCGCGCGTGTTCAGGCGCGCGACCTTGGCGCTGATGCTCTGCTCATGCTCCATCACGTTCTGTACTTTACTCGCGTTCGATGCCGCGATGGCGCTGATCCCTTTGCCGCGCCACGACGGTTTCATCGTCACCACGATGGGCGTATCGGAGTGTTGATCGGCAGCCTGGGTGTAGAACTTATAGGCGTCCTCGAGTTCGCCTTCTTTTTCGCGAGCGTAACCGATGTTATTGAGGGTGAACGGATTCGTAGGATCGAGCTTTAGCGCCCTTTGCAAAGCCACGTCCGCTTGCGGCGCCTGATCTTTCTGCAGTAGTCCGATAGCGTAGACGTTGATGCGGTTCACCTGCATCTTGGTGTCGGCTGCGGAACCTGCGATTTTGCCCACCGGCTTGCCAATGGCAGCCGGCTCGGTCGACTTGTAGACGAGCGCGTCAGAGCCCTGCTCCTGCGCCAGGCTGTAATAGCGCTGCGCCCGGTCGGCCTGACCTTCCAATTCGGCGATATAGCCCAGATTGTTCAGGGTAAATGGGTCGTTCGGGTCAATGAGATATGCCTTGTAGAAGAGCGCTTTCGCCTTTTTGTAATGGTGTCTCTGGACCTCTTTCACCCCATCCTGATTCAGCTTCTGCACAGGCGTCGGCTTGGTGTGCTTCGGAATGCTGATGCGGATATCGTCAGCGCTGGCGAGGACCGTCAGCGCGATCAGTAAGGCGAAAATGACCGTCAATTGCCGGGAACCAAACATTCATCCTCCGGGGACGAGGCACTGGATAATGGCCACTGGTTCATGGATGACGCCGGCCCGTCCGTCGGCATACGGAATCAGGCAGGCTTTACACCCAAAATCCACTGACCACTATCCACCAGACTTAGATGGAGATTCCGGCGCTCGCGTTGGCAGCTCTGGATGGGTAATTAGAAAAGACGCATTTGGCACGTGGCACCTAGTCCTTGGTCTGCCCCTCACGAACGAAGCCAGGCGCCCACCAACTTCCAACTACCTGTGTGTGCTGCCTTCTATAATCCCTCTCATGCAGTCCTTTCTGCGTGATCTTCGTTTTGGTTTTCGCCTTCTCGGCAAGGACTTGGGCTTCACGATTGGAGCCATCCTCATTCTCGCGGTCGGCATTGGCGCGACCACTGCCATTTTCACCGTGGCCAACGCGCTGCTGTTGCGGCCGTTTCCATATCGCGATCCGCAGCAGCTGGTCAGCCTGCAGGTGAAAGATCAGTCCAAGGATTACGATGGCACGCTGCTGCGTTACGAGTTGCTCCGCGATCGCAGCCAGTCGTTTCAGTCCGTCGCTGCCTGGACCAACGACACACTGAATCTCACCGGCCATGGGGAGCCCATGCAGGTTGCGGTGGGCCGTGTCTCGCCAAACTTCTTCGCGATGCTGGGAGTCGACCCTCAACTGGGACGAAGCTTTGCGGAAGAAGAAGGTCGTCCGGAGGGTAAGCCGGTCGTGGTCCTCAGCGACTCACTCTGGCGCACGAGATACGGAGGCGATCGCAATATCGTCGGCCAGACGATTACGTTGGATGGTACGCCACATACAGTTGTAGGAGTTCTTCCTGCTACCGCGCAGTTTCCCTTCGTGGGCGCCGCCGACGTGTGGACGCCACGCTACTTCGAGCTGACACTGATTCCGCCGCAAAGGCTGCGGCAGGGAGTGGGCTACCTGGGGCTGATCGCGCGGCTGAAGCCTGCAGTCGCCGGCCCTCAAGCGGACGCCGAACTCGCGGTGTTGAACCGCCAGTACAGTGAGCAGAATCCTACTGCGCCCGATGCCAGTCCCGATATCACCGTGACGGCTGCCCCCCTGCGCGATCTTGTCGTCGCCAATGTTCGGGGCAAAGTGTGGCTGCTGTTCGGCGCTGTCGCGTTGGTCTTGCTGATCGCCTGCGGAAATGTAGCCAGCCTTTTGCTGTCGCGAGCGCTGGTACGCAGAAGGGAGATTGCGGTTCGCACCGCTCTGGGCGCGGGACGCGGCACGATCCTGCGGCAGCTTCTGACCGAGAGCACGCTGATGGCACTCATCGCCGGCATCCTGGGAATCGGATTGAGCTGGCTTGCGACGCGTGCGCTGTTAGCCTGGGGAGCCAGTCAGCTGCCCCAAGGAGTGCCGGTTGGGATGGACGTGCGGGTGCTCCTGTTTACGGTAGCGATCTCGCTGCTGACCGGAATCGTCTTCGGCATATTTCCCGCGCTGCAGTTAGCTGATATTGACCTTCACACTACGCTTCGCCAAGAGGGACGCAGCAGCTCCGCCGGTCATGCTCGCGGGAGGATGACGAGCATGCTTGTGGTCGGGCAGGTTGCGCTTTCTCTGCTGCTGTTGATTGGAGCCGCGCTGTTGCTGCGCAGTTTCGAACGTCTGCTCAAGGTCGATCCCGGCTTTGATCCGCACAATGTTCTCGCCATGAACATCTCGTTGCCGACGGTGAAATATGCCAAGCCTACGCAAGAAACCGACTTCTTCGACGAGGTGTTGCGCCGCGCCGTACAAGTTCCCGGCGTACAGAGCGCTGCGATCTCCGCGGTCTTGCCCCTCAGTTGGAAGCGAATTACGCCCATGTTGCCGGAAGGGCAGCCGAACGTTCCGCTGGCGCAGCGCCCGTTCATCGATATCGAAGCAGTGAGTCCGCAATGGTTTCAGACGCTACGTGTTCCGCTGCGCAGCGGTCGGAGTTTTACCGCAGGTGATAACGCCCAGACTCCCAAGGTCCTGATCGTCAATGAGACCTTCGCACGCCAGTTCTGGCCGGGGCAGAATCCTGTCGGCAAACACGTTGTCGTGGGCCGCTGGACGGAGGGCGGGGAAGTGGTGGGCGTCGCGCAAGATATCAAGAATCGCGGCCTGGGCCAGGAGCCGCAGCCACAGGTCTACATTCCGTTCGCACAACTGCCTTGGAATAACATGTACCTGCTGTTGCGCACAGCCGTGCCGCCGCTCACTTTGGTCCCCGCTATACGGAGCGAGATTTCCGGCATTGATCCCGACCAGCCGATCACCGGAATCGTCACCGCCGAGGATATGATGGACAGTTCACGCACGCAGCCGCGATTCATCATGATGCTGCTCGGCCTGTTCTCGATGACGGCGCTGGCCCTGGCGGTAACCGGCATTTACGGTGTGCTGGCGTATTCGGTGGCGCAACGTCAGCACGAGCTGGGTATTCGGCTTGCGTTAGGCGCCAGTAGCGAAGATATTTTGCGGCTGGTGGTACGCCAAGGGCTGATTCTGGCGGTCAGTGGAGTGGTTATAGGACTGGTCGCTGCCTGGTTGGTGACCAGAGTGATGTCCAGCCTTCTTTACAAGATTGGTACTCACGACCTGATGACATTTCTTCTAGCACCTCTGCTGTTTCTGGCTGTCGCGGTAGTCACCAGCTACGTGCCCGCGCGGCGCGCAACTAAAGTCGACCCCATTGAAGCGATGAGGTGATTTGGAATTCAGTGTAGGGTTCGCGAAGCAAGAAAAATCCCACCCGAACTCGCTCCGCTCGGGTGGGATTTGTACTTAATGTTCGATTGGCTGTTCTCCCGGCATCTTCGGCGGCGCGAAGGGGACGATGACAACCGTCTGAAATTCAACTGCCTGTCCGCAACGCATGTATGGCGTGAATTTATATTGCTGCGCCGCATCGGCGGCGGCAGCCGTGAGATCGGGATCGCCTCCGATAGAGTTGGCTTTCGTTACAGAACCGTCTTTGCCAACCGTGGCGAACACCCACACCAGACCGTATTTCTTGGCCTTGCGGGCAGCGTCGGACATTTTGGGAGGCACTGACTTGCTCACCGAGGGGGCTGTGAAGTTCTTACCTACGTCAGCGCACGAGGGCCAAGCGGTCGAGGTGCTTTTGTCCGGAGCGGCAAAGACCTTATCCGCGAATTTCTCATCGTGGGACACGGTCAGCTTCAGTTCTTCCATCAGCTTGCCCACATAGCTGACCTTGATGGTCTGCGGATAAGCTGTGCTGCCGATGGTGGTGTAATCACTGTATTCATACGAGCCGAAGTTCGCGCCCTCGATCGAGTTATCGACGGACAGCAAATGCGCGGTCGCAGGATCCACGCAGAAGGTCTGGAGGGGCTCGCCAAGCCCCATGCACTTCGCATCGACGTTCCCAACCTTCTTCTTACTGCTAGAGATTTTTGCCTTATCCACTGGGATTGGCGGAAGCGTGTATGGACCGGCAGGATTGCCTCCGTCGAGAGCCTCAATCGCGGACTCCACCTGCAGCAGGGGAACCAGAGGCCCGGGCTGGGTGCTCAGATACGACAGCTTCCCATCGCTCAATACTGAGGTCTGATCGAGGCCGTTGGCGGTCCACTCGGCGCGCCACTTGTCCGGACCAGCCCAGGAAACGGTGTACACCAGATTGATGTCGCCGGAGCCGTCCGGTTTGGGCATGCGCACATTGGCCGTCAGTTTGACCGGGCCTTGCGTCCACAAGTTCGCTTGCTGAAATGACTTCACCAGCAAGTCATGCGGAGTTTCTTTGTTGGCTGCAAATGCCGCCGGAACCAACAATCCGGCGAGAAGAAGAAGAGAAAGAATTTGCTTGCTCAATCGGGTCAAGATTGCCTCCATGTTCTTAATGGAAATCTAACGAACTGCACGCCTCAGCAGGGTTGTCGATAGCTGCTGACGCGGCACTACGCACAGGTGGAACGCGATGCGGTCATACCCGTCACCGTCGCCACCCGGCGCAAACAGAATAGTTTACATGTTCGGCTGTGAATTTCGACTGGGACTTGGCGGCTGGCTCGTACCGTTCCTGGGAAAGCAAAACGATCCTGCGATCGAGTCACGCCACGTCGAGGGAGCCGCCGTCGGGGCCGAAGTTCAATTCCGACAGCTGCGGCATCGGAGTAACGCCTACAGGGAAAAAAATCGAGAAGACTGTTCCAGAGCGCCCACGCGTCTTGGTCTTCAAGCGTAATCGCCCGCCATGCCGCTTAACGATGTCATCGCACACCCATAGGCCGAGACCGGTGCCGGCATCGCCCTTCGTGGTCACAAAGGGCTCGAAGATGCGACGGCGAACCAGCTCAGGAATGCCACTGCCTGTGTCGGCAACGATCACGCGCACTCCGCTCCTCGACGGGTTGCGCCAGTTCATTGCCGGACCCACCTCAATTCGGACGTGGCCGCCCGGCGCCGTGGCGTCGATGGCATTGCTGATGAGGTTCGCGAATAATTGCCGCAACTCGTTCGGAAAAGCCAGGATACTGGGCGCGTTGTGCAGTTCCGTTCGAATTTGCAGATTGCGGCGTCCAAACTTTGGATAGAACAGATGTAGCAGCGACTCTAACAACTCTGCGACATCGGTTTCAGTCGGCTTGGTGGACTTGCGATAAAAGCGCAGAGTTTGTCCGGAGATCTCGGTTACCCGGGTCAGTTCGCGCTGTGCCATCGAACAGTAATGGCGCGACTCATCGTCCGTGACGCGTGTGCTGATGAGGTAGATGAGATTCGTTACCGCTTCCAGAGGGTTATTGATCTCGTGCGCTATGCTCGCAGCCAATTGTCCTGCCAGGGCTAGACGCTCGCTTTTGCGCAGAGCAATCTCAGAATCCTTGCGGTCCTGGATATCGGTGCAGGTGCCGACCCACTCCTTCACGGAGGAATCTTCGCGGAACACGGGTACGCCACGCGCCAGGACACAACGATACTGCCCGTCATGGCGGCGCATACGGTATTCGATTTGGAAAGGCCGCAGGCCTTCAATGGATGCGAAAATCATGGGAATCGCGCGCTTGCGATCGGCAAAGTGAATGGCGTCGCACCAACCTTGTCCGCGATATTGCTCGAAACTCTGTCCCGTGTAAGCTTGCCAGGCAGGCAGCGGTTCGATGACATTGCCGTGTGAATCGGCGTTCCAGACGATCGACGAAGCGGCAAGAATCAGTGAGCGGTAACGCGCCTCGCTGGCCTGCAAGCTTTCGAGGGCATCGCGAATCTCGAACTGCCGTAGTCGCGCCCGTAATACCGTCTCCACCGTGCTTACCAGGATCTCAGGGCGTATGGGACGTTCCAGCAGTGTGGTGTGGCCCAGCGGCTGGCGCATCTGCGCCATCATGCGCGAGGTCCTCGACATAGCATTGCGCGGCTTGGTCAACATGATGACCGGTGCGTCCGACCATGCCGGCTGGTTCTGCAAGGCTAGCGCGAATTCCCGGATCAACTCTTCGTTCAGCGCTTCTTCCTCGACCAGGAGCGCGCCCGTTCCATTAGACAGCTGCGGAAAAACCGCCCGAGGATCATGATGCAGCTCGCAGGGAATGTTCGCCCCCTGCAGCGTATCGGAGATGAGATTGCCGTCGCGTCCGAAGGGCGCTATGACCAGGACCGGGAGTTTGAGTGAGCTATTGTTTGTCATTAGGCGGTGTCTTCAAAACGGAAGGGTCGCTGCCCACGAATTGCGGCACTCCGGTAAGCACACCATGAAAGGACCGCAGCGGCTCTCCCACGACGATGCCCCCCGGCTTCAGTTGCAGCTCGCGGATTGTGGCCTCATGCGGACCGGAGCGCTTTTTGAAGACAGAGATCGCCTTCCGAATCTCACCGGTGACTTCAAAGTAGCGCATGAGAATAATGGCGTCGGCCAGATAGCTGATGTCGATGTCGGCCTGCATAGGACCCATTACCCCCTGCTGCGCCAGGATGAGGAATGTAGATACGCCCTGCGTACCCAGGTAGGACAGCAGTTCATGCATCTGTAGTTGCAGATACTGCTCGCCGGGCATGGCATTCTGCCAGCCATTCAGACTGTCAATCACCACCACGGAGGCGCCCTGTTCCACCCGCGCCCGGATATCGTTGACGAATTCGCCCGGTGGAACCTCCGCGGGATCGAGTTGCTTCAAGTAGACCCGCCCACTTTTGATGTGTGGCTCGATATGTACTCCGAGCCCCTTGCTGCGCTCGAGAAATACCTGCATCGATTCGTCGAAGAGGTAAATAGCTGCCGACTCGCCGCGTTCCGCAGCTGAACAGGCAACGCGCGATGCGAGGCTGGATTTGCCTACGCCGGCGGCTCCCAGCAGCAGCGTGCTGGTGCCGCGCATGACGCCGCCGTGTAGCATCGTGTCCATCTCCGGGAGACCGGTGCTCAGGAGTCCTGTGCCATGCGGATGCCTGTGTTCGGCGGCAACCAGTCGCGGATGCACCACCACGCCTCCGGTCATAATCTGGTAGTCGTGGTAGCCTTCGCGGAACTTGGAGCCCCGAACTTTTTGCACGCTCACCCGGCGGCGAACGCTGCCGTATTCACGCTCCAGCACTTCCAGCCCAATCACACCGTGGACGATGCTGTGTACGGTCGGCTCCTTACGGTCGCCACTGTGGTTGTCGATCAGCAGCACGGTGCAGTTCCGCTCTTCGAAAAAACTCTTGAGCGCGAGCATCTGTCGCCGATAGCGGAAGCTATCGCGCGCCAACAGGCGAAGTTCGGAGAGTGAGTCGACCACGATGACGCTGGGCTGGATCTCATCGACCTTTTTCGAAATTAAGTCAGTAAGCTGGTCCAGTTCGACATCCTCGGGATTAAACACCGAGTATTGATGCTCCGGCCGCAGTGAATCTTCCTGCGGCGTCAGTTCAAAGATGGGCACGGCATCCAGCTGCCAGCCGTGCGACCTGGCCACGGCCACCAATTCCTGCTTGGACTCGGAGAGCGTGATGTAAAGCGTGCGCCGTCCTGCTTCGCAGTTGCTGAGTACCAGGTTCAATGAGATTGTGGTTTTGCCTGCTCCCGGCGTACCTTCCAGAAGGTATAAGTGTCCGGAGGGCAAACCGCCGTGCAGGATGTCGTCTAATCCAGTGATACCGAATGAAATTCGAGGGTGACGTTCTGCCGTCTGATGTGAAACTGGGCCGATTTTGGCTTGCGCCGCGTCCATTCACAACCTCCGCTTTCTCTTACCCGGAACCGCAGCCCAAAATGAGCCTGGATGGCGGCTGATAGGGCCTGGGGCTACCATCCGGCATTCAGTTAATTGTTAAAGATGCGTTTTGAGAGGCGCTTAGTTGTATGTTTAGAGAGGCGGTTAGCTGTCTGTTTTTTGACAAGAAACAAGATACTAATTAAGGCGCGAATTTGTAGTATATTGTTGCCGGGAGTTTAAGTTTCGGATCGGGATGAAACCATGCGCGACCGGCTAAGTGACTCGAACAGGCCCCCATTCGACTCCATTGCGCGCAGTGCCGTGCCCACCAACCGCAAGAGCAAGCATCACGAGATGGTGGAGAAGATTTTGCGGGAGGTGGATGGCCTGAAGGCTAAGCGGGCCCTACGCATTCCTCGCAGCGCGCTCGGAGAGGCCAAGATCGAGCATATCCGCGCAGCCCTCAGCCGTGCCTCGGCGAAAAGCAAAATCGATCTGGCGACCAGCGTCGACGACGACTACTTCTACGTGTGGCGGCAGGATTAGCCCTGCCCGACGACTCAGATCCAGGTGACTCCCAGGGCGTGCAGGATCAACTGATCTTCGACGGTCAACTTGCCGCTGTCGCGAACAACGTCATACGCGTAGGCCACCAGAGGGTTGCACGTCGGGCACCAGTATGCGTGGCGCACAACGCCTGCACATTCCTGACACGCCCCTTCCGCGGTGTACTTGTTGGCGTGATACCACTTCGACGGACTGACTGCGGACATAAATACCTGCTTCTGCTGAATCCCTGACTTGCAAGGGCCACGCTATGGGCCTGGGCCGACGAGCCCGGCGATTACAAGGCCAAGATGAAGCAGGTGGTGTCCAAAGCACGGTGATATGCGTCACATGAATCAGTAACTAAAGTTGTAACGGTTTGCGCCAGGCAGGCCAGGCGGCGATCTCAGTATGAGTTGGCGTCGGCTGAAGAAATCGGAACTGCTACTGAGTCGTGTAGGCCTGCTTCATATAATGCCGCGCCAGGTCAGCCGAATTCGTGGCCGAATTCTCGGCGATGACGGCCTTGTATTTCTCCAGCGCTGTATCGCGCTTCTGGAGGACGTCGTACATCTCGCCGGCGGCTAGGGTTGCCTTCTGGCGCAGGTCAGCGTCCTTTCCGCTGGTGGCAGCGAGGTCGTAGGCTTGTGCGGCCTCGACGTACTCTTTCTGACCGCGCAGGGATTCGCCCAACCCATAGGCGGCGATTTCGGTTCGACATCCTACATACACATTATTGTGGCAGCCGGCCAAGACTTTGCGGTAGGCCACGATCGCTTCCTGGCCGTGTCCTGCGGCATTCAGCAGATGAGCATATTCGGCAGCCATCAGGAAGTTACGTGGAAATTCATTTTGCAATCCGTTGACGATCTGCAGTGCCTCGGCATATTTCTGCTCGCGTCGCAGAAAGAGTGCCAGGATGATCTTGGCGTCAGTGGCCACCTCCACGTGACTGCTGGACGTACCTTGCCGGAGGTAGTCCAAGCCCTTCTGCTTGTTGCCGGTAACACCTGCAACTGAGGCCGCCACTTTCACCGGCCAGCTCAACGATCCCACAACGTACAGGTCGGTTCCCACCGAAACCTTGGCATCGATGTACTGAGGGTCGAGTTCCAGTACGCGTTCGTTGTCGTGCCGCGCCGCCATCGCGCCGCGCAGGGCCGCGAACCAGGCGTGAGTGGCCACGCCCACGTAAGTCGCGTTCATGGCGCGGGCCGCACCGCGGGCATAAAGAGCGTCGACATTATTCGGGTTCTTATCGAGTTGCGCCTGCGAGAGTGCCAGACTCTGGTCGGTCAACTGCTTCACCCGGTTGGCCACGGCAGGATCGAGCGGCGCCGCCAGCTTCTTGGTGAGGAAGTTGTCGGCGGCATAGGCTTCGGTATCGAGTGCGCCTATGCGGTAGAGCTCCTTGAAGACGACGGCGGCCTGCAGGTGATTTACCGCGAAAGGATCGGCGGGATGCGCCGCCAGGGCAAGTTCGAGCTCGTGGATCGCCTTATCGTATTCCAGATTGTAAAAGTATTCGTAGGCCTTGCGCGTGGTGGCGTCATTGTCTGCGCGGGTCGGCACAGGAGCGCCAGCCGCATCCGTCACTGCGTGCAGCAGGCCGGTGCTTAGCACTCCGCAGCCGAGGCACAGGAAAAACAACAGTAGTCGGTAAGGTTTCATCGCGACTGGCTTATGAGCAGTTTACCTGATATCACCAACCCTAAAAAGCAGGTACAAAGGTTGCAAGGAACCCCGGATGCGCCCGATGGCCAAACTGAAGCGTTCAACCAAAGAGCTGTACAGCGAAGCCGAAGCTGCCGCCGCTCTCGGAATCAGGATCTCCCGCCTGCATCAACTGCTGGATCAATATATCTTCACGAACGGCACTTGCCGCCCGGAGGCAATTCAGTTCACCGCAAGCGACCTGCTGCTGCTGAGCTATTGGAGTCACGACAATAAGCGGACAGTCACCCACGAGGTGATTACCATGCCTAAGCGCAATTAGCCCAAGCAGTCTTTCCATTTCCCCGTAAATTTTTCCCACCCAGACGACAGGCTCGAGCCCGGCAGTGTCTTCTATCCATCTGCCTTCTCGGGGACTTAATGCGTCCGGTGACTTTGGTTGTCCGCTTGCCTTGCAATTAAGTAGCAAAACAGGAGACCCTCGGATGGCTTCGGCAGCCAAAAGCACGAGCCAGGAATACTGGCGTCCCGCCAATCCCGATGTGGCGCGCGTGATCCCCAGCCTGCGCGGCATCTGCTGGCATTGCGGTATGGATTACACTCCGGGCGCTCGCTATTGCCACTCCTGCGGTGGGGCGCGAGAGGGCTCAAATGTCGAGGCGCTCGCCGACACGAAAGAGCGCCAACGGTCGGGCGACTTATCCGGAACCTTTCAGCAGTTGGGATTACCGGTCCCATGTATAGTGTGCCTGATCGTGGCCATGGTTTTTGCGCTCGCAGCCTTGTTGACAGGAATTATCTATCGCGAGGACACACTGGTCGATTGGCAGGCTGTGCAGGTCTGGCGCATCGAGTGGCTGCTGGCGGCAGCCGTCGCTTTATTGGCCGGAATACTGCTGAAGAAGAACAAGCCCTGAGAAATCCGAAGACCCAAGTTCGGGCCCGCACTCATTCCTGCCGTCGGAATGAGTGGGGAACCGAATCGACTTCACTGCACTTCCGATTGTTGACCAGCCGGCGGTGGCTGCTCCGACTGGCTTGGCTCTGAATTTTCCACGCGAACATTGCTTGCCGTGTACTGCTTTCCATCGAAGACGGTGCGTGCCGTAACCTCTGCGCCAACGCGCAGGGCCGACAAATTCGTTACGGCGTCACGCGAGAAGTGCACTTCATAACTTTCGTCGTCAGTCTTGTTGTCGAGGAAGAACGAATTGGTCCGCATGTTGAGGTTCGTCACCACCCCGGAAAAGATGTAATTGTCACCGGGTTTGGCCAGTACCTTGACCTCCTGCGCTACGGCCTGGTCGCGTCGCGGAGAAAACTGTACATCGATCAACGACCCGGGCTGCACATCGGCCGCCGTCGCACTACCTTTCGTCGAACTGTACTTGGTTGCTCCGTTTACCGTGAACGATACGGGTTTAGCAGAGAGCTGATCGCGGACGTTGATCGAGCCCCGTCCGGGATTGGTTGAGAGGACCTGCCCGCGCACTTCGGCCAGGCCGGACTCGGTCAGCACGCGCACATTGCGAGCGAAGATGCGGTCGTTGCTCGCCAGCATTGTATCCACATAAACGCGGTCGCCCTTGTGGATACCCAGGATGGTGGTCTCCGTGCCATTGCGGTAGATATGCGAGCGCTCATCGATAAAGACTTTAACCTTCGTACCTTTTCCGAAGGGCCGCACCGTCATGCGATTTCGCACTTTATCCACGCTGGTCGCGATGCCGCCGATGAGCGTTGTTTTGCCTTTGGGCAAGGGCGGAGGCTCGAGCAACGGATCGTACGGATTGTCCTCAGAATCGACGTTCGTCGAGGTCGTGGCAGTTGCACCCTGGCTGACAGTCCCGCTAGCGGGAGGGACACCGTGGTTGTTATCGACGGACGGCTGAGCGGCGGGAGGCATTTGCGATCCGACCTGCCCTGGGCCATTCGAACCGGAAGCCGGCTGCGAAGCCTGTCCGGCATCCTGCTGGATAGGAGGCCCGCTCTGCTGAGCGTGGGCAACGCCGATCAGCAGCGCCAGAAAAATGATCGCGAGAGCATACCAGGTAAATCCGAGTTTCATAAGCCCCTGCGTGGTTTCATCAGAAACGGGAAGCTTGAGAGCTCCTCTAAGCAGAGTTGGATGCAGATCGGGTGTCCGGTGTTCGACCTCAGCCCGAGAATTCTAGTGGGTGTGTATGGCCATCCGCAGAGGGTCAAACCGCGTGTATGCTTCTTAAGATTTGGGCTTCGATTGGCCTGGTAGTGGATTTCAACCTGGACACCAGCGGAATCTGAGCTTCAACCTTGGTCTACCTTGCCGAGTACGTTAATCTTGAGCGATGCGCGGTGATGTCGAGCAGGCTTTGCAACAAATTCAAAGCGGCAGTCCAGCTTCTTTAGAGAAGGCGCTTGGTTTGTTGCAAAACACGGTCTTCTCCTTCAGCATGAAGGTCTGCGGACACTGGGAAGATGCCGAAGACACGGCGCAGGATGTGCTGCTCAAGTCCATCCCCTACCTATCCAAGTTCGAAAATCCGCAAGCTTTGACGGTGTGGTTGTACAAAGTTGCGCGCAACCGTTGCATCAGCAGCCATCGTGGGGACAAGGTTGCAGGCAGGCGCAATGTGTCGCTGGACGAGCTGATGCCGGACGACCGGGAGCTGCAGGAGTTGCTGAGGAGCCAGGCTCCCAGCCCCGAAACCATGGCTCTCACGAGCGAAACTGCCGAGCGATTGAGACTGGCCGTGCTTGCGGTTCCTCCGCAGTATCGGATGGTTCTGGTTCTGCACGACATGGAAGATTTGAGTACGGCAGAGGTGGCGCAGGTCATGGGACTTCGCCCGGGAACAGTCAGAGTGCGGCTGCATCGGGCGCGTCTGCTGGTGCGGCAAGAACTTGCCAGGGCATCCGGCGCCGTTCGCAGCAGTGACTTGATAATTCATGCGGCTGCCCAGGCTCCGCGAAGTTTGCATTGCCGAAATCTGTTTGCGGCCCTATCCGACTACATCGATGGCATGATCGATGACGCCGTATGCGAGGAGATGGACCGGCACATCCACGACTGCGAGCCCTGCCAGGCGTTCCTTTCCAGCTTGCAGCAGGCAGTGGCACAATGTCGCGCGTACCAGCCCGGTTGCGAACCCCGGCACGGCGAAGAATTTCGACGCGATCTGCTGGCCAAGTATCAGCAGGCAATAAATGCGCTGCCGAAGAACAGCGCGGCAGCCTCGCTATAGCCGACAAATTGGCGTTGCTGCCAACCTGCTGATAACAGGAAGCCTGTTCCCCGATCTGGGACTTTCTGAAGCTCCGAAATTTTTCCTGTAACACTTTTCGGGTTCATTGCGTTTATCCGTGTTGCCGATGTAACGAGCACGGAGAGCGCAATGATTACCGCCAAAGTCACTCTTACTCAACCCCAGACCGCGGGCCGTCAATTTATAGCCACCAGCGGAACCGGGCATCACCTGCTTCTCGATGATGCGGCAGGTAACAGCGGCGCGAAGCCGATCGAACTTGTTGCCGTCGCGCTGGCAGGATGCACGGCATTCGACGTCATCAATATCCTGCGGAAGAAGCGCCAGCAGGTTACGGGCTACGAAGTGCTGGTCGAAGCTGAGCAGAAGCCCGATCCGCCGCAGGTGTTTACCGAAGTCCGCATCTGCCACATCGTGAGCGGGGTGGATGTTTCAGCCCAGGCGGTTGAGGATGCTATTCGCCTCTCGGAAGAAAAGTATTGTTCGGTGGGCGCGATGGTCAAGCAGAGCGCCCAACTTCACACCACCTTTCAGATCGTGCCGGTAGCCGAGTCAGTCCTGGTTGGAGCCTAAGGATGGCGGGCTGGCCTCAGCATGGTGGACGGCAATTTGATCCCCAACGGTTCCGTCGGTTCCTGGCGTTCGGTATTGTCCTGATAACGGCGATGGCGGCGATGCCATGCATGGTACAGGCTCAGGCTTCGTCTGCCGCGGCAATTGCCACATCCGAACCCACTGCACCTCTGACCCTGTCCGAAGCCGTCAGCGTGGCCCTGGAAAAGAATCCGCTGCACAAAGCTGCACTGGCGGGCACCCGCATCTCTCTGGCGCAGGTAAGAGAGTCGCGCTCACCGCTGCTGCCGAAGATCATGTTTACCGAAAGCGCGGTGCGCGGCAACGATCCTGTCTTTGTGTTCGGCACCAAGTTGCGGCAGCAGAGCTTCACAGCCGCCGACTTCGCTCTGAACAAGCTGAATACTCCAACCCCGATAGGCAATTTCTCCAGCCGCTTTTCGGGTCAGTGGAGCCTGTTTGACGGCTTGCAAAGCTGGTACGGCGTGACTCGCGCTAAGTACATGCAACAAGCGGCCGAGCAGCAACTGGATCGCACCGATCAGGAACTGGTCTACCGGGCGGTCGAAGCCTACAACGGCGTGTTGCTGGCTCAGAAGCAAGTCGCCGTTGCGGAGGCCGGGCTGGAGAGCGCGCGAGCCATCGAGGCCGAGAGCCGCGCGCGCGTGGAAAGCGGCATGGCGGTCGACTCGGATCTGCTCAGCGCGCAAGTGGCAACAGCCTCACGCCAGCAGGAACTGATCGAAGCGCGAAACGCTCTTGCTCTGGCGCGCTCCCAGTTGGCGCTTGTGCTGGGCATGCCGTCTGACACGCTGTATGAGCCTCAGGAGATCCCGGGCGAACACAATTTCCCGGCGATCACCGTCGTCGATCTCGAGCAGCAGGCACTGGCGAAGCGTCCCGACCTTAAGCAGGTTGAGTCGGAGCGCAGCGCGCAGGCAAAGAATATCTCGATGGCTAAGGGCGCTTTCGCTCCGCGCCTGAATGTCTATGGCTCGTGGGAAACCGACAGCCCTTCACCCGGCTGGAACGGCGGCAACAACTGGATTGCCGGCGCAGAAGTGCAGTTCGATCTCTTCGATGGCGACGCCAGGCGCGCGCATCTGGCCTCAGAAAGAGCCAATCAGGAACGGACCACGGCCATGCGCGATGCCTTTCGCGACCAGATACGCCTGCAGGTTCGCAAAGCCTATTACGACTACGATTCGGCACGGCAACAAGTCGCGGTCGCTTACGGCGCAATTCAGCAAGCCGAGGAAAGCCTGCGTATTAATCAGAATCGGTATGACGGCGGCCTAACCACCATCAGCGATTTACTGAGGGCGCAGGAGGCTGCTCATCGTGCTCAGAGCGACTACTGGCAGGCGGTCTATCGCCTGCAAACCAGCTACGCCGGCGTGGAGCTGGCCGCGGGCACGCTGAGCCCGACGTCTCCGGCGGTGACGCAATGAAGAGGAATGACCGCAGCAACAAACTTGTATACCGCTCGTCAATCTCCATCGTCGTAGCGATGTCGCTGGTGCTGGTCTGGACAGGCTGTTCCAGCGAGAAGCCGATTCCTACTCCCGCTCCGGAGACTGTGGCCGGGATGTTTCTCTTTACCGCTCAACGCACCACGGTTCCCGACGGCATAGACGCGACCGGCACGGTGCGAGCGGTTGACTCTGCCCAACTCGCCAGCCAGACGATGGGAACCATTACCCACGTCAATGTCCGTGAAGGCGATCGCGTCCATCGCGGAGAAGTGCTGATCGCGATCGATGCGGCGCAGACCCGCGCAGCTTATGAGAGCGCCGCCGCCGGAGTGCAGGCTTCCGACCAGAGCATTGCTGCCGCCGACGCCGACTACGCGCTGGCCGAGGCGACCCTGCAGCGCTATCAGATGCTTTATGACAAGAAGTCAGTCAGCCCGCAGGAGTTTGACGAAGTGAAGACGAAGCAAGCCGCCGCCAAGGCTCGTCGGGATGCCGCTCGTGCCAGTCGCACGCAAGCCGAAGCGGCGGTGTCGGAAGCGGGCACTGCCGTCAGCTTCACTCGTATCCGTGCGCCCTTCGACGGACTGGTAACCGCGAAGTTCGTTGACGCCGGCGCCATGGCAGTCCCAGGCGTGCCGTTGCTGACGGTAGAAGACCCCAGCCGATTTCGCCTCGAAGTGCAGGTCGATGAGAGCCAGATCGGCACGGTTCGTCCCGGCGCCGCTGTTCCCGTCGTTATCGATTCGCTCGACGATCCGCCTATCGCGGGCAAGGTGGAGCAGATCGTTCCCGCCGCCGATGCCTCCAGCCGCAGCTTCACCGTAAAGATCGCGCTACCCTCCAATCCACAAATTCGGTCTGGAGTGTTTGGACGAGCGCGATTTCCTCACGGTGAGAGGCAAGCGATTCTGGTGCCGCAAAGCGCACTGTTGCATCGCGGGCAGTTGGACGCGGTCTATGTAGTCGATAAAGACCAGGTCGCAAATTTGCGGTACATCACGCTGGGCAGACCATCCGTTAAAGACGTGGAAGTTCTTTCCGGGCTCGACGGCGGCGAGCGTATCGTTGCGGATCCCGGCGGGCGCGAGCTGAGCGGCAAACGAATTGGGGTGCAGTAGTCATGTCGAGTGAGCAAAAAGCTCCGCTGCGCCTTGCCGGTCTGGTGGCGCACGCCTTTATCAACTCCAAACTCACGCCATTGTTCGTTGCAGGAGCGCTGTTGGCGGGCGCCTTTGCCATCCTGATGACGCCTCGGGAAGAGGAGCCGCAAATCGTCGTCCCCATGCTCGATGTTTTCGTCCGCATGCCCGGAGCGACGCCCTTAGAAGTGCAACAGCGCGCGACCGCCCCGATGGAGCGACTTCTGCGCGAGGTCCCAGGCGTGGAGTACGTCTACTCGATCAGCCAGCCAGGCATGAGCATGTTGGTGGTTCGGTTTTACGTGGGCACGAAAGAAGAAGACGCGATCGTCAAGATTTATAACAAGCTGTATTCCAACTTCGATCGCATGCCTCAGGGTGTTTCCCGCCGCTTATCAAAGTGCGCTCCATCGACGACGTGCCAATCATGGCATTGACGTTGTGGGGCGAGCATTACAGCAGTTATCAGCTGCGCCAAATGGCCGGAGAGCTGGAACACCAGCTCAAACAGATCGACGATGTCTCGGAAACAAAGATCATCGGCGGCTCTCCTCGACAGGTGAGGGTCTGGCTCGATTCACAGCGGCTGGCGGCGTACGGTACGACGGCTGGTGCGGTCACCGCGCAACTGGAGCAGGCTAATGTGCGTAGTTCGTCCGGAAGTTTTGCCCAGGACAACCAGCAGTTTCAAGTCGAAGCCGGGCGCTTCCTGGGCCGCGCTGAAGACCTGAAGCAGGTTGTGGTCGGCGTGTATCAGGGCAAGCCGGTCTATCTGCGCGATGTCGCCACAGAGATCGTCGACGGGCCCTCCGAGCCTGAAGATTATGTCTTGTACGCCAATGGAGGTGGCGCTCCCAAAGATCGGCCGCGTGGCGAATATCCCGCTGTCACTATCACTCTGGCCAAACGCAAGGGCACGAATGCGACGGTGATCAGCCAAGCGGCGGAGAAGAAGATTGCGGATTTGCGGGGATACCTGCTTCCTTCCGATTTGAACGTTACGGTCACGCGAAACTATGGCGAGACCGCCAAGGACAAGTCAGACGAACTGCTGAAGCATCTGTTACTGGCTACCCTGTCGGTGACCTTGTTGATCGCCTTGGCGCTGGGATGGCGTGAGTCGGGCGTGGTGCTGATCGCTATTCCGGTCACCCTGGCTTTGACACTGTTTATCTTTTACGTCTTCGGTTACACCCTCAACCGGGTGACGCTCTTCGCTCTCATCTTCTCCATCGGCATTCTGGTCGACGATGCCATTGTCGTGGTGGAGAATGTAGTGCGGCACTTCCGTTTGCCGCACAGCCAGGGAAGATCGCTGTCCGAGGTGGCTGTGGAAGCCGTGGACGAGGTTGGGAATCCCACGATTCTCGCAACCTTTGCAGTAATTGCCGCCATTCTGCCCATGGCATTCGTGCGCGGACTGATGGGTCCGTACATGCGTCCGATTCCAGTGGGCGCATCGGCCGCGATGCTGTTCTCGCTGATCGTGGCCTTCGTGGTCTCGCCCTGGGCGGCACTGCGCCTGCTGCGACACTATGCCTCAGGTGCCGGACATCAGCACGATGCCGAAGGCTGGACCACGCGCGTGTACCGGCGCATCATGAACCCGCTCATCGAACGTTCTCGCCGCCGCTGGGTTTTCCTGGCCAGTGTGGTGGCGCTGCTGTTGCTCGCCTGTTCGCTGGTGGCATTCAAACTGGTGAAGGTGAAGATGCTGCCTTTCGACAATAAGAGCGAGTTTCAGGTGATGGTCGACATGCCCAATGGGACGACCCTGGAACAGACGACGCGCGTCGCGCAGGAGTTGGGACAGTATCTCGGCAGACAGCCGGAGGTAGTGAACTACCAGGTATACGCCGGCACTTCCGGACCTTATAACTTCAACGGGCTGGTTCGTCACTACTTCCTGCGGCAGGGCGTCCATCAAGCCGATATCCAGGTCAATCTGCAGAATCGTCACCAGCGCACGGCGCAGAGCCACGACATCGCCAAACGTCTACGCCCCGGACTGGTTGAGATCGGCAACCGTTACGGCGCTCGCATAAAAGTTGCCGAAGTGCCGCCCGGCCCACCCGTGCTGCAGACGCTGGTCGCCGAAGTCTATGGGCCGGATTACGGCCAGCAGATCGATATGGCGAAGCAGATCAAACACATTTTTCAGACCACGCCCGGAGTGGTCGATGTGGATTGGTACGTCGAAGATCCGCAAACCAAGTACGATCTGCGGGTCGATCCCGATAAGGCTGCGCTGCAGGGCGTCTCCGCCGCGGACATCAGCCGGACGCTGGAGATTGGGTTGGACGGCGCTAGCGCGGGACTGCTGCACGTACCCGATGCGCGCGAGGACATTCCGATCCGAGTGCAGTTGGGCAGGGCCGATCGCTCCAGCATTGCTGAACTGCAATCGTTGCGCCTGCCCGGCATTGGCGGCGGCCAGGTTTCGATTGGCGGGTTAACGAACGTCGAAAGGCAGACGATCGACAGCACCCGTTATAGCAAGAATCTTCGCCCCGTGGTCTATGTGCTGGGCGATGTGGCCGGCGGAGAAGAAAGTCCTGTCTACGCCATCCAGAGAATGGCGAAAGCCATCGACCAGCTCAAGACCGTGGACGGATATCACATCAAGCAGTACAACGTCGCCATGCCTTCGGAAACCGATCGCCTGGCGATGAAGTGGGATGGAGAATGGCACATCACGGTCGAAGTCTTCCGCGACTTGGGGCTGGCCTTCGCCGCGGTCCTGGTATTGATTTACGTGCTGGTCGTGGGATGGTTCCGGTCGTTCCTGGTTCCGCTGGTGATCATGGCGCCGATTCCGCTGACGCTGGTCGGCATTTTGCCGGCCCATGCCTTGATGGGCGCGTTCTTTACCGCAACCTCGATGATTGGTTTTATCGCAGGAGCCGGAATCATCGTGCGCAACTCAATTATTCTCGTCGACTTTATCGAGTTGCGCCGTGCGCAAGGCATGAGTCTTGAGCACGCCGTCGTCGATGCCGGCGCGGTGCGCTTCCGGCCCATGTTGCTGACCGCTGCTGCCGTCGTCGTGGGCGCCAGCGTCATCCTGTTCGATCCGATTTTCCAGGGGCTCGCTATTTCGCTGATGGCCGGTGAGCTAGCTTCCACGCTGCTGTCGCGCATGGCTGTCCCCGTCCTTTACTACATGGTGGAGAAGCACAAGCTCCCGGCTTCAAACAGCGATTTGATTCCCTCTTGTGCTCAGGAGGTACACGTATGACAATCGAACGCGGCTTGCGGCTGATGGCGGGAGTTTTCATTCTGCTCTCGCTTGCACTTGGGTACTGGATCAGCTCCTATTGGTATCTGTTCACCGCATTTGTAGGGTTGAACCTGCTGCAATCGGCATTCACCAACTGGTGTCCGGCAATGTGGATGCTGGCGAAGCTGGGCCTGAAGCCGGCTGGGGATGTCCGATAGGAAAGGGTCTACTCGGCTATTGCCGAATCTCAGGGGAGAGGCACTTCACGTTGAGGCTGTCTGGCTGAATCAACTTGCGGTCAGCCCGGTTGTGCCGCAGTCCACCGGATGTTCTAACCACGCTTGTTCCTTTGCGCTAATTCCATTTGTCGCTGAGGGTGATCCAGTCCGGGTGCTGCTCGGGTGCGAATCATAGCATTGGCTGGCGAGCCGCCTTGGGGAGGGCGGTCACGCTCATTTGTGCCAATGGTCACTGTTTCTGACTACCAGGTCGGAGATACTGCTTGGTTTGCACCGTATAGACGCAGTATTGCATGTGGGAACACGGGACTGGCCGGCAAGAGCCGGAAAGGAAAATTCATGGATACCAAAAACCTGGGCATTAATAGCAAGCTAATCCACGCTGGCGATAAGACAGACGCCACCGGCGCAGTGAACGTTCCTATCTATCAGACCTCGACATTCGCCTTCCGGAACGCCGCCCATGGCGCCGCTCTTTTCGCGGGTAAGGAAGATGGCTTCATTTATACGCGAATCGGCAATCCCACGGTTCACGCGCTGGAAGACAGCGTAGCCGAATTGGAGAACGGTTGCGGAGCCATCGCCACCAGTTCGGGGATGGGCGCAGTCTGCACCGTATATCTAGCGTTGCTCCAGGCGGGTGCACATGTCGTCAGCACAGCTTCGGTTTATGGTCCCAGCCGGGGCTTGCTGGAGAAAGAATTCTCGCGCTTCGGAGTCGAATCCACCTATGTCGATACGTCCGACGTGTCGCAAGTCCAGGGAGCGCTGAGGCCAGATACGAAATTCGTCTATCTTGAAACCCCCGCGAACCCCACCATGCAGGTCAGCGACATCCAACGCATCTCGGAGATTGCCCACACGAATGGATCTCTGGTGGTGGTAGATAACACCTTCGCCAGCCCCTACCTGCAACGCCCGCTGGATCTCGGCGCCGACGTGGTTCTTCACTCAGTCACCAAATTCATCAATGGGCATTCCGACGTCATAGGTGGAATCATCGTGGCGAAAGACAAGCTCGTCTATACGCAACTGCGAAAAGCGATGGTGAATTCGGGTTGCAACATGGATCCACACCAGGCATTCCTGGTGCTGCGCGGACTGAAAACTCTGGGCGTTCGGGTCGAGCGTGCGCAGCAGAGCGCAATGAAGATTGCGCGCTGGCTGGAAAATCAGCCCGAGGTGGCCGCCGTTCGCTACATCGGATTGGAGTCTCATCCGCAGCATGAATTGGCTAAACGGCAGATGAGCGGCTCCGGTTCCATGATCAGCTTCGAACTGAAGGGCGGAATGAAAGCCGGCCGTCTGCTCATGGATCACGTTCGAATTGCCACGTTGGCCGTTTCCCTGGGCGGGGTGGAGACCTTGATCGAACATCCGGCATCGATGACGCATGCCAGCATCTCTGCCGCCAACCGGCGCGCAGCCGGGTACAACGACGGGTTAGTCAGGTACTCGGTTGGAATTGAGGATGTAGAAGACTTGATCGCCGATCTGCGGCAAGCGCTCGATGCCATTGGCGAGGCGGCAAACGCTCGGGATGACGAGAGCGCGGCGAGTGTAGCGGAGAATACAGCACTCGTCGTTTCCTGACCGAGTACTCTCACGGAAGAGGAAAGGCAACCCCGGTGACCAGCTGCATTCTCATCCGCAGCTTGCACGCCCGCAAATCCGCTCCCGGGGCACCGGCCATTAGGCTGCTGGACTTTGATGCATGGAAAATCGATAGTCTCTGTAACCTTGACGAAACAATTGAGTGCAGCGCGGGTTTCGACCTGATAGTACTGGCTCGCATGGCTGCACGTGAGCCCAATCCTGAGCCCCTCCGTCGCGCAAGCGAGCAGTTCCTTTAGGAGGTTGATATGAGGCTCGCAGGATCCATCCTGACATTTCTGCTGGTTGTCTCGGCCATCGCTTTAGGCCAACAATCTAACTCGTCCGCAAATCGCGTTGTCGTTCAACCAATCAGCGTCTCAGCAGGTGAGAGCACAATTACGGGATGCCTGTCTGGTCATCGGGACCAGTACCGGCTGATGGAGAATAACGGAACCATGCATCTCCTGATCGGTAAGAATGGCGCCCTGGCCAAGTACGATGGGCAGACGGTGGAATTGGCCGGCTATCGAGACAACGACCGTGACGCCAGTGCCAGTAGCGACAACGGGACAGCGCGTGGCACCCGGTTCTTCCTGGTTACCGATGTTATGCAAGCATCTGGCGGATGCAGATGAGCTACGGGGGCCGCAACTCAGATCAAGGCGTCAATGACTTAAAACCTCGGAGAATCTAAAAAATTGTACGCAGCACCTATCTAACTAGGGTGTAGTATCGCGTTATAGTCGAGGCCAGACTTGCCGGGTCGAGCGCAGTCGCGAATCGAAACTGCCGCAACTATAGGGAGAGCGGTGCTTCCCTGGCTCTCGGTTTGTTTACTGGTGCTGGTTCGAGCATCTCCTCCAGCCTTCCCCCACCTCATCGCGTCCCATTCAGTTGTTCAATCGAGTCAACATGTCGAGCATAGGCAATGCTTCGATCACGCGGGATTCGAGTGGAAACCTTCGCCTAAGGTTTCGCAGATAATTCCTCCGCGAATCCTTCTCTTACGTTCGGCTCTCAAGATGGAGATGAATCCAGCATCTCCGCTCAAAGGTTCGAACTACGACCGGCCCCCTCCGTCCAGCTAAGCCACAACCGATTCTCTGATCTTCGGAAGCATCTGCCGGGGGCTGGCGTCGACCGACCAAGGGTCGCGCTTGCGCACCGGCAGATCTTCCGTCCAGGCAATCGTCGGACGCTCGATTGGGTTGCTCGTACTGGATTGCACAGGCTGCTTTGCCGCAAGGCAGCAGGTTGAGATTGCCTGTCGGTCGATGTGCGCGGGGTGCAATATGTTCGAAACCATGTTTGCTCTCTATGTTCTTTACGCCGCGACGATTTTGATTTGGAGCTCCTCGGCGGCGGGTCTCCGCTACGTGGTCATTTCTGCTGCATTGCTCAACCAAGGCTTGGTTCCGCAAGACAGCCCGCTCATCATTGAGCTGCGATCGGTAACGCCGGGTGTGCGTGGCAGGCCACACATTCCCGATGCATTGGTCGTTTCACGAACTGAGCTTGCAAGCCTGGTTCGGTGGACTCCGCCGGGTTCGACCCTGGTGTTCTGTGATGATGGCGAAGGTCGCCAGCTGAATGACCAGGTTGAGCAGGTGCTGCTGGAGTTGGGCATCACTGCTGTGTATTGGGTCGATAGCTCACAGGATCGCGTGCCGGAGCAACTGACAACAAGGACAACGGTGAGGCCAGCGAAACTTTGAACAGACCTGCCTGCCGCGATTGTCCATGTAAGCGAACAAGAAGGGAAGGTTGCCATGAAGCGGCGTCCATTTGAAGTAGCCTTGTCGGTGTTTGCGTTCAGCGTGACGACGGAACTGCTCTGCATAAAGATACTGCGGGGGTCATTGACAGACTGGCTCAACCACCCTCACCGCCAGCTTCTTCTCCTCTGCATGGTTCTGGTGAACGTGTTGAACGCAGCCACCGCCATGTATTTCAGTTCGCAGGCTGTCAGAGCCGAAATTAGCTTGAAACTCCAGGACAAGAAGCGGGAGGAGGCTAGCCGTTATCTGAATCACCATCTGCGTAACGCCTTAACGGTCATTCAAAACGCCGCTTTCCTGACCAATGATGCGCAAACCATGGAGCTGTGTGGTGAGGCGGTGACACGTATCGTCGGAGTGCTTGTGACCGCGGAAGCTGGTTTGACTCACCCGAGTGCTGTTCTCTTTGCCACGGCGAATACCAGGCGCTCAGGTGCAAGGCGGTAGCTCCTGAGCCTGCGCCAGAAAATGGGTTCAGGTGGCGGCCATCCCAATCGTCTTATTTCGGGGTCCGGACAGTCGTCTCTCCGGGCACGTGGAGGATGTCGTGAGCTGCTGGTTGCAGGGAAGAAAAACTTCAGGCTTCGTGGCCAGTGTGTGACCTGCGTCACAGCCCTTTGGTACATGAATAAGTAAAGATGGAACGTTGAAAGCTGCAGTAGCCTCATGGTTTCCGGATAAGCAAGTGAGAATCCCGGCAAGGAGTCGCCGTGGGCGGCCCGGGATCGAGAGAAGGCAAGCACATGGGTTGGATTGAGAATAAATTCGAAAAGAACTTTCTGGTCACTACGGTCGATTACGTCTTCAACTGGGCTCGCAAGTCCGCGATCTGGCCGATGACCTTCGGCCTGGCGTGCTGCGCCATCGAGATGATCGCCGCTTCGACCTCGCGCTTCGATATCGCGCGCTTTGGCTCGGAGGTGTTTCGGCCCAGCCCCCGGCAGAGCGATCTGATGATCGTGGCCGGGACCGTCAGCCTGAAAATGGCGCCGGTGGTGAAGCGGATCTACGACCAGATGCCCGATCCCAAGTGGGTGATCGCTATGGGCGCCTGCGCTTCGGTGGGCGGCCCGTTCAACACGTATTCCGTATTGCAAGGCGTCGATCGCATCGTTCCGGTAGATGTTTACATTGTCGGCTGTCCCCCGCGGCCGGAGAACCTGTTCTACGGATTGTTGCGCCTTCAGGACAAAATCGATCAGATGAGCATTGCCAAGAAGCCCACCGAGGTGCGGCTGAACTCGGGGATGACGGACAACTTCAAAGAGCAAATTCGGATCGCCCAGGCGAATGCAACCGCGTCGGCCCATCCTGAGCAGTTAGTGCAGTTGGCAGAGAATCGGGTCGTCGCTCCTTAAGAAAGCGCACTCATTGAAGAGGGAGAGTCCCGATCTTCTTCCGACAGCTGTCGTATTTTGAAAAGCGCCGGACGTGCATCCGTGTCGTCTAGAACTGCGCGTCTTCGTTGATCTGAGGGTGGCGGCCCGAGCACTCAATCCGACCGAGAATACACCTTTCTTACCGGCGGGCTGCATACCCATCGCCCAGTTTTGTGGTGTCACATGATCAACCGGTTGCGGCAATTGCATGATGCTGATACCGCTTTTCGAAAGAGCAAGGATGGTTTCTCCGAGGGCCTTAGCTTCGGCAACAACCTTCAAATAGCTAACAAAAGTACGTCCGGCGAAATGCGTTCCATGAACTGTGAGTCCCCGTCACGCATGAAAATGACGCTGGAAGGAGTAAGACTACCTCAAGGCGAAGAGAGGTCAGTGAAAACGCTGCTGACATAGATTCCGAATGCCAAAACTGTGATTGGCCCGGGAACTGGCTTGCGAGCACGCGATCCTGGTTAGTTCATTCGTTTTTCGGGAGACAATGAAGGTATATGGCTTCTTTGGAACTAGACCCTGGTAAAACAGCTCTGGTCATTATCGATCTTCAACAAGGCATCGTTGCCAGACAGACTGCTCCTTACAGTCCTTCCGAGGTGATCGAGAGATCAAGCCGCTTGGCGAAAAGCCTGCGCGCAAAAGGTGGGACTGTCGTTTACGTTCGCGTCGACATGAACAACTTTCTGCAGTTGCCAGTTGATCAGCCGGCGCGCGATCCGAAGGCTGCTCCGCTGCCGTCCGCAGCATCGGAACTGGTGCCGGAGGCGGGTTTCCAGCAGGGCGATGTCCTTATCACTAAACGTCACTGGGGAGCTTTCGCGGGCACCGATTTGGAGCAGATCCTGCGGCAGCGTGGGGTCGATACCGTGGTGCTGACCGGTATCTCGACGAACGCAGGCGTTGAATCGACCGCCCGGCAGGGAACCGGCCTGGGCTTTGCTTTTGTCGTTGTGGAAGATGCGTGTTCCTCCACGGATGCAGAGTCACACAAGTTTGCCTTCGCGAAGACCTTTTCCCGGCTGGCAAGAGTGCGAACTACGGAAGAAGTGATTGCGGCCCTTGATTAAGATCGTTGGTTAAGGGCTGTTGCGAAGCCGTACGGGCGAACACCTACCAGGTACTGTACGCCGTGCCTTCACTGGAGACTTGGTCGCTGCCACTATGCACGTCGATGATGCCAGGGTCGGTCTGGTCGGGTGACATAATGCTGTCGTCGGTTACAGGGACCCAGCTGTCACGCGCATTGGTGAAGGGATCCTTGGGAAGCTCTTTAAGGTATCCCGCCTGAACGATGTCATCGAGGGACTGCGGGGCTTTTTGCTTGTCGAGGGTGTACTGGTCAATGAGCGAGCGCAACGTGTAGAGGTCCTGGTGCAGGGCCGTTTCTTTGGCGTGCTCGATCGACTTCGTGTAATTCGGGATGGCGAGCGACAACAGAATGACGATGATGCTGATCACCACCATCAGCTCAATGAGCGTAAAGCCGCGCTGCCGTAAACCTTTTGTCATACCCTGAGTTACCACGTCTTGTACTTCGTCCCGTCAAGTCCTGTGCCTTCCGACTTGCTGTATACGTCGAAGACACTCTGCCCGCCCCACGAATCGGAGTCTGGATCGTCTTGCATGGAGCGCAGCCCCCACTCGTCCTTGCCGGTCATAGGATCAACCGGTATGCTCCGCAAGAAGCGCATTTTCTTGCCGTTGGCATCCACACCTTTAACCAGCGTGTCGAGGTCGGGTGGATACCCTTGGCTGTCGACCTTGGTCTGGAAAGCGCCACGGTCAGCGGCGTCCTTGTAACGGTCGATGGCATCCCGCATCTGCCAAAGATCGCGGCGCAACTCGCGTTCCTTCGCTCGCTGTATGCTAATCCGCATGACCGGCGCCGCAATCGCGGTCAGGATCATGAGGATCGTCATGGCGACGATCAACTCCACCATGGTGAAGCCACGGCCGGCCGAGACACGGGTTCGAGAGTTGGACCGCATTTCGGATCGATTCGGCCTCGTAACAAAGCGGGCGCGGTTGGAGGCTCGCAAGAACACTGCTGGTATTTTAATCCTCTATAGCCGACGCATGGGCTGGTGAGTCACCACGCAGAGCACGGGACACAAGGAGAAAACAACTTATTGCCGCTCCGTGCCCCCGTGTTCTCTGGGTTAGATCCACCTTCATTTAGACGAATCGGCTAGTGAACCGTCACGATAGCTTGCGAGCCGGTCGCCGGGTTGTTTTGCATGGCCGCGTTCTTCAATACAGCCCGGTTAATGGCCAACGTGGACTGTCCCGGAGCTCTGGCCTGGAAGGTCAGAGTGAAGACCGAGCCGTCGCCAGAGATCCCCGGCGTGCCGGGAGGCCGGGAGGCCGTGACCTGCAAGATTCCCGCCATGCTGTCATCGCGGTTGACCAGTGCCACCGTCTGACCGTCTTGCGACAGCAGGGTGCCATTGGACACGTTCAGCAGTTGGAGCACGCGCGGGTTGTACATGATCTGCAGTGGCACCGACGACACATTCTGTCCGCCCGCCAGATTTACGTTAACCGTGAAGGTTGAACCGACGGCCTGATCGACGGTAGCGGGATCGAAGCTGACGATCGGACTACCGATTGGTGCCGAGGCGGGAGTGGCCGAGGCTCCGGGCTGCATACCTGCCCCTTGTGGCTGGCCCGGCACGGTGTGCGGACGAGTGCCCATTGCGCCCTGTCCATCAGGCTGGTTCTGCTGCTGCGGTTGCGAGCCGTTCGATCGCAGTTGGATGTTCGTGGCTGTGCCGACATCAATCGCCTTCGTATTGCTGGGTGACAGGTCCTGAGCACGGACAATATGCGGAATCAGGATGAAGACGATTTCGTTGTCGTTGACTTCCTTCTGTTCTTCCGCAAACAGGTACTTGAACAGGGGAATAGAGGCCAATCCTGGAATGCCCGAAAGCGAATGGGTAACGGTCTCCTCCAGAATGCCGCCCAGGATGTTGACCTCGCCTTCCTTCATACGGATTTCGTTCTCCAGCTTGCGCTGTCCGATGACTGGCTGCTGGATGCCGCCGATGTTCTGATAAGAATCGACGGCCGAGATGTCCATCGCCAGCTTGAGCGTGACCTCATCGATACCGTGTACGTGCGGCGTAATGTCAATATTGACGCCGACGTCGATGTAGTTGAATTGCGTATTGACCAGCGGGTTGATGCCGACGCCGCCGATGCCCGGTTGGAACGATCCGGTCGCCACAGGAACGCGTTCACCAATCTTCAGCGAAGCCTTTTGGCCGTCAGAGGCACGAATTTCGGGCTGCTGGATCAGTTTGCTGCTGCTGTCGGTCATCAGGAAGTTGGCAGTTGCCGCTGGAATTGTTACCTCGAAGTTAGTCGCATTGATGTGGGCCAGGCTGTTCAAGTTAATTTGACCAGTCGTGCTGCCACTAGTGACTGTGCCGCCGTTGCCCGCGTTCGTGTTGACCGTCGTGGTGGTGCTGTTCGCGTTACTCTCCTGCACCTGAATGCTGACACTGGTCGGCGGATTGATACCCAGGTTGCGCAGCTTGTCGCGAGTCACCTGCATGATGGCGACTTCTACCACCACTTCCGGCTTGGACTTGTCCAAGTCTTCGATGAGTTTCTGCGCCATGGCGATCTGGTCGGGCGTACCACGGACCACGATTGCCTGCTGGGAAGGGAACTGCTGCAATCGCTGTGTGTCGAGCAGGGTGCGCAGGATGTTGACCAGGTCCTGCAACTCATTGGGCTGCGAAAGGTTGTTGAGATAGAACGTGCGAATGACGCTCTGCTCCAACTCCTTGCGCTTGGCAGGAGTATCGGCGGCGACGAAGATCGTATTCGGCGTTACCGGGCGCCAGAAAGTTTTCGACTCCAGGGCGGTGATCTCCAGCGCTTCGTGCAGGGTCACGCCGTTCAAGTCCACGTGAATGCGCCGCGAGGTGTAGTCCGGGTCGAACAGAACGTTGATGCCGGCCAGCCGGCCAATGCTTTCGTAAACAGTCTTCGAATCCTGGGTGAGGTTGAGTGTGATCGGGGTGTTCGAGATAGGCGCCAGTTCAACTGGGCCGGTGGCCTCCTCCATGCGACGAGTCAGCCCCGATTCAGTTTCGGACGTTGGAGAAGGTGCGGTCGGGCTCAGGCTCTGTTTGAGCATGAGCCTGATTTTGTTGGCCTGCTGCTGCGCGATGAAGCTTGAGGGATCGATTGCCAGCGCCTGCTCAAAGTCGGTGAGGGCCTCCTGCAACTTCCCGGCATTCATCAGCAGTTCGCCCTGATGCACGTAGGCGGCCGCGGCCAGGAAACGCACGTATTCGTACGAAGCGCGGTACGTCAGGTCGGTAGGATTGAGCTGGTAGGCCTGATGATAGAAGTTATAAGCCGTTATGTAATCTTGGCGAGCCTCGGCGATCTTGCCTTTCTCGTATAGAGCTTTCGCCTGCTTAGCATTGTTGGCGAATGCCGACACCGCCAACACCAGAAGCAGCGCCAGGACACCGGTAAAACGTTTCATCACGTTCCTTAAACCCAGGAAATTTAGACCGGACCTGTCGACTCCAGACGGGCAGAGATATCAGGCTCCGGATTGTAAGACTTGGGGCCACGTCAAAACGTGAGCATGCCTCCCAAGTTGGTAACGCGGTCAGCGCACTGGGCTTTCGATCATGGGCGAAAGTTAATGCGGACGGCGCGATTATAACATTCGCCGTGGAGCGCAAGTTGCTGCCACTGTGTCTATTTACCCTGTGTTAGCATGAACATTCCGCGTCCCGCGGCCCTGCGTCCTGTTCCTTCCTGTTGCCTTCGTTGACGTATGCCTTTGGGGGCAATCTAATTCCCAGATAGGAACAGACGCCGGGTGAATGGCCTTATGCCTCGACAGTCACAGACCGCAACTCGCCCGGAAAAGAAGCCGTCGGGGCGCCGCGACCCAGTTGCCAGCGGCGAGCGGGATGCGTCCGTCAATCGATCAGCGTCGCACAACTACTTCCTGGAAGAGAAGTTCGAGGCTGGCGTCGCTTTGAGGGGCACCGAAGTGAAGTCGGTTCGTGCCGGCCAAGCGAACTTGAAAGACGCTTATGGTCTGGTGAAGGACGGCGAACTGTGGCTCATCAATGCCCACATCGGCCCCTACCAGCATGGCAATATCTTCAACCATGAGCCGCTCCGTACTCGTAAGTTGCTGGTTCATCGGAATGAGTTGCATAAGCTGCTCGGTAAAACCCGGAATAAGGGTTTGACGTTGATTCCCACGCGGCTGTACTTCCGCAATGGCAGAGTCAAGGTGGAGATGGCGGTCGCCAAGGGTAAACAGAACTGGGACAAGCGTGAAACCGAACGGCGGAAGACTGCGGATAAGGAAGCACGCGAGGCCGTGGCCCGTAGTAGAAAGAGTTGAGCCCGTCGGATGGTTTGGCCCAAGTGCCGCTATTCAAGATGTCCAATCACGAGTTGTAACCCGGCAGCCTGTTTCGCCGCGGTCTTACTTCCTGCGCGGTCGGCGGCGATCCGGTTGTCGTACATCATTTGCAGTTGCTTCTTCAGTGCAATAGCCGCTGCCTGTTTGTCTTCTGCGCCCGCATTGACATAAGCCGTCTGGAGAGCATTGCGCTTTTGTTCCATTACTTTGTATTGAGCATCTAACTCGTTCAGCTTTTGTCTGGCTTCCAGATTAGGCAGGTCAGCAGTCATGGCGTTGAGGGAACGCTCTTCGTCCGAGACCCAGGAGAGGTCCGCCGCCATTGGCGCACCCAACTGTTCCTGTGCCAGGTAGTTGTTTCTTAGCGCATCCAGGCCGTTCTTCGCCTGGTCAATGTTGTCGCGCCGTTGCTGAAGGTTCTTGGCCGAGCGAACTTGCTGTCTGGCAACGATGTAGGATTGCCGCAAACCCGTCGCGGCTTGCGCAAGCTGGGCCTTCTGCTGAGCGCTGCGCTCGGCAGTTAGCTTCTGCAGCTCGACTCCGACTTCTTCTTCGGACTTGCTGAAGCCGGCTGACTCCAGGTCACCCTGACCCATGCCAGCCATTCCCATTCGGTTCGCAGCAAGCTTGGCATATAAGTCGTGAAGCCGCTGCTTGCTCGCGATCTGCGCATCAAGGTCGTTCGGCGGAATTGCTGAGCCAGCGGTCTTAGCCTGAGCGAGCTGTCGCTGCAAATCCGCATAATCCGCCTGCAGTAGGGCCAGCTTCTCCAGCCGCTCGATGGTCAGCACCTGCGAGATCAGGGCTTCGAGACGTTTGTAGTCCCACGATTCATAGCCCTTGCCCAGCATGAACTTCAGCTTAGGTTCATTGGCCAGATTGCCAGGGGAATCAGAACCCGACACCGTGAACTCAATACGGTCGTCCTTCAACTCGATCCTGCATACCCAGACTTCGGCTCCTCTGCTGAACGACGCAGTCAACGCCCCCGGGCCAATGTGCATGGCCGGCCAAAAGCCGCGAGCTAGATAACGTACCCCTCCATCTGGAAGTATCTCGGTATCTACATAATGCATTTGCTGATTAGTAGTAGCCGACGTCGTATACTTGCCGACCACTATCTTCGTTCGAAAGCTCTGGTTTAGGAATTCATTATTCAAGTTAGTGAGCAGAGAAGGTTTATCGGTAGACAGCGCTGCTGTAGTCAAGCTCAGCGCAAACAGAACAAGAAGACGAACGGATCGCACGTTGTGTAACCTCCCTCGCTATAAGGGATGGCCGAGGAGCCGCTCAGTATAGCACCGGATAGCACAGGACAAAGAGGTCCAAATTGGGAACCTTCGTAAGTCGGTGTTCACGTTTTCAACAAACTAAATTTAGCTAGAGAGCGCACGTGGTATCATGCAAGCGCCTTTCACCCCGGTTGTCGTAGCATGAGCCTACTCCCTGAGGCGCCGCTATGTTCTGTCGCAATTGTGGAAAAACGCTTCCTGCCGATGCCAAAGTATGTCCTGGCTGCGGAACTCTGATGATCAAACCTGAGCCTTCCGACAACGCAGATAGCAGTCCGTCTCGAGGCACCAGCGCGGCTGCCGCTGCGGCTCCTGCACTTGCGCAGGTCGATCTAGGCCGCGCCATTGGTCACGAAGTTCGTGCGCGTTCAAAAGACGCTTGGGAGGGTATTAAGCTTCTGGCCAAGAGTCCGGTTGGCGGACTACAGGAGTCGTTCGAGATGTTTGAAGTTTCGCGAGCGATGGCGGTTGGCCTAGTTTTTGGATTGGTCTACGAGCTACTACTGTTCTTGGCTCTTTACCATGCCGCGGATAAGACGGCTTCGATGTTCGGCGTAGGTGCGCCCACCGGGGACCTCACAGTCGGTGTTGCCATTAAGCTGATCTTCATCGGAGCGGTGCCATTTATCACCCTAGCGGTTGCTGGTCTGATTGCGCGCTCCATTTTCCGTGGGAAGGGATCGTTTGCCGGCGATCTTTACATCGCGGGAGCGTCCCTGCTGCCCATAGGTATTTGTGTCTTTGTGGATTCGTTTCTTGGGCCGGCAAATATCGAGGTCATAGCCGCTCTTACTGTCTTTGCTGTTGCCTACACCGTTTTGATGCTATATGCGGGTTGCTCTCGAATTTCCGGCATACCTGAGACCGGAGCGGCACCCGCGGTACCTATCATGCTTATCCTGAGCGTTTGGCTTACAAAAATAGTTATTTCCGCGATATTTACTTTTTAAGGCTGCTCGAGAGGCATCGCCATGCTTTGCGTATGCGGACAGGAAAACCCGGAAGACTCCAAGTTTTGCATTGTGTGCGGCGGAAGTTTCTCGGCAGCGGCGGCCTCCTCGGCGCAAGTTCAGGCACAGGCAGCAGCCGCGAGTGCGTCCGGCGCGGCTTCTGCGGTGGTTTCATCGCCTCAACCCGAGGTGTCTGCTCGCGCTGCACACGAAGCCCGTGAACCTGTAACCCCCTCGGCACCCAGTAAAGTGAGTATAACCAGATGGATCGTAATCGCAGTGCTGGTCGTCTTCGGGGGCGCGGCATACTACTGGTTCAATCGTCCTCTGCCTGACTATAAGTTCAAATCCTCGGGCTTGTACTTCGTGGCGGAGAATGGCAAGACAGGTTTTATCGACGCCACAGGTAAACTAGTTATTCCCCAGACATACGATAGCGCCGAAGACTTCTCGGAAGGCTTGGCCGCAGTCTCTTCTCACGGCAAGTATGGCTATATCGATACACATGGAGTTCTGAAGATCCAATATCAGTTTGACTATGCTGCCAAGTTTGCCAACGGAGTGGCTGCCGTCAAACTATGTTGCGGGGCGCAAAAGACCGCCAACGACCAATGGGGGTTTATTGACAGCAACGGAAAGTATCTCATTAACCCGCAATTTAACGACGTACTTATGTTCAACGAAGATATGGCTGCGGTACAGATTGGTGACTTGTGGGGATATATCGACAAGAGCGGCAAGACGGTAATCCCCGTTAGGTTTAATGCGGCTCTGCCTTTTGCCGAGGGGTTGGCCGCGGTCAACGATAACGGCCGCTCCGGCTATATCGATAAGTCAGGCAAGTTTGCAATCAATCCTCAATTTGAAGATGCTCGGTCCTTTTCCGAGGGCCTAGCGGCGGTGCGTACTGGAAATAAATATGGATACATTGACCGATCCGGCAAATATTCCATCAATCCGCAGTTCTCTTTTGCCAGGGACTTCACTGACGGAACCGCTATCGTCTCGGTGGGCGATAAGCCTGCGCTCATCGACAAGAATGGCGTTTTTGTAATCAATCCCGGACAGTATCTTTCCATGAGTGGTCCCGTCGATGGTCAGATCGGAGCACAGACGGCCAACGGTGCGGGAATTATCGACACGAAAGGCAATTGGATTCTAACCCCGAATGCGATTCTCTCATACGTCCAACCTGCGGGCGGAGGAGTTGCCCACGCACAGATCATGAACAATTGGTGTGTGATCGACAAAAATGGCAATGTCATCTACGGACGATACAAGGGAGGTTCCCTTTCCGCCATTGCCACCGGAATTGAAAGCGAAAAGCAGGCGGTTGCGACATTGCGAACCTTGCGAGCTATTCAGCTGTCGTACGCCAGTACATACCCGACCGTCGGCTTCGCCGATCAAATGTCAAAGCTGGGTCCGCCTCCAAACGGGGAATCGTCCAACGAATCGCATGCGGGGTTGATCGACGCCGATTTAGCAAGCGGAAAGCAAGGTGGGTATCAGTTCTCGATCAAAGCCGAACCGCAGGACGGATTGGTAGCCCGCTACTCTGTTGTTGCCAGCCCAACAAACTTTCCGCAAGGAAATACCTACTGCACTGACGAAAGTGGCGCTGTCCGGTACGCGAGCACAGGTCAGAGCTGCAATGCCACCTCTCCTTTGATGACCCAATAGTGGACGTAGCGGCGAACGGCTCGAATGTTGCCGAGTTCTCCCGCCAGGTCTTGGCCTACCCTCCCAGAACCCTGCGGGTCATTTAAACTTGCCAAGAGCGCTCAACGCCCGGGAAACGAGCTTGATGTAGGCTTGGAGGTGCGAGCGTAAGTTCAACATATATGAAAACGACTCTGAACACCGCAACACCGTCGCAGATCGAAACCGAATGCCTTGTCGTTACCGTGCTCGACGCGGCTGAGAACAGCAACGGCAACAAAGATGCTAAACCCAATCCTCAAGTGCAGACGGCGGATAGAGCCGTCTCCGATGCGGCGGCTGATCTGGTTGCCTCGGGCGAGGTCACCGGCAAGCTGCTCGAAACCACGCTTCTGCACAAACCGCAGGGATTGCAGGCCAAGCGTTTGCTGCTGATCGGCGGGGGTCCAGCCAAGAAGTTCACCTCGGCCGAACTGCGCAAGCTGGCGGGGGCTGCTGTCCGCGGCCTCAAGGCCAAAGACTTGAAGAGCTTCGTGTTCGTCGCACCCGCCGGTATTGACGAGGCCGCGAAGTCGATTGTCGAAGGGGCAATCGTCGGCAACTTCGACGCCGACTACTACCGCAGCGATCGCAAGGATCAGAAGATCGACGAACTCATCATCGTTACTCCCAAGGGCGCGAACCAGCGGTCGTGGACGAACGGCATCGAGAGGGGACGCATCATCGGTGAGTCGCAGAACTTTACCCGTGACCTGGTGAATGAGCCGGGCAACCGCATGACGCCGACGATCATGGCCGACCGTGCCAAGGCCATGTGCGACGAGACTGGACTGGCTTGTGAGATCTACGGTCCCGAAAAGATCAAGGCGCTGAAGATGGGCGCCTTCTGGAGCGTCTCCCAAGGTTCCGACGAGGAGCCCCGGCTGATCGTCATGCGCTACGAGCCGGAAAAAGCTCCCAAGAAGCGCGTCCTGGGCTTGGTGGGGAAGGGAATCACATTTGACAGCGGCGGCATCTCCATTAAGCCTGGCGAGGGTATGGAGAAGATGAAGTACGACATGGCCGGCGGCGCGGCAATGATCGGCGCCATGCGCGCTATCGCGTTGTTGAAGCCGAACCTACGCGTGATCGGCATCGTCTGCGCTTCGGAGAACATGCCGTCCGGCAAGGCCCAGAAGCCGGGCGACGTGCAGATCGCGATGTCAGGTAAGTCGATCGAGATCATCAATACCGACGCCGAAGGACGGCTGGTGCTAGCCGACGGCTTGCACTACGCCAAGGAACTCGGCTGCACGCACCTGATCGACGCCGCCACGCTGACCGGCGCTGTAGTGGTAGCGCTGGGCATGATCAACGTCGGCGTCTTCGCCAACGATGATGATTTCTACAATCGCTTCAATCAGACGCTGGCGAAGTCGGGCGAGAAGATGTGGCGCCTGCCGGCCGAAGACGACTACAAGGAGATGATCAAGTCCGACATCGCCGACATCAAGAACACCGGCGGACGCTGGGGCGGAGCCGTCACCGCTGCCATGTTCCTGAAGGAGTTCGTCGGCGACACTCCGTGGATGCATCTCGACATCGCCGGTACCGCCTGGTTGGAAGAAACCAAGCCGTGGATTGCTAAGGGTCCATCCGGGGTTCCGGTACGCTCCCTGGCGGAGTTCGCACAGGACTTCGGGGGCAAGTAGCGCAGTCAGTCAGTGTTCACGTCCGGGGGTCATCCTGCACTTCAAGGTGTCATCCCGAGCGAAGTCGAGGGGCGGCTATTGCCGATAGGATCGCCGAGATAGCGGCCCTTCGACTGGGTTGCCACCGACCCGGCTCCGGGATGACGCGTGAAATGCACCATCGTTCCAGAACCCCACTTCTTTGAAACTTGGTGTATGGAGCCTGCGTATACACTTACGTGCGTGAAACTGCGTCCGTGCAGCGGTTTGTATTGCGACTATTGGCTGTTCTTACGGCTGCCACATTCGTTACCGCGCAGGGCCGCCCCATTCATCGTCTCGACGGCACCACCATCACTCCATCCGAGGTCGATTCAACGGTTACGCGCCTGATGAAGGCTGCGGAGGTTCCCGGTGTCGGCATCGCTATTTTTGACGGTAAGAAAATCGCATACCTAAAAGCCTACGGCCTTCGAGACGTGGAGAGAGTCCTGCCGCTCACACCCGACTCGGTCATGACCGCGGCTTCGCTTAGCAAATCGGCTTTTGCAACGGTGACGATGCAGTTGGTGCAGGAGGGTGTCCTTGAGTTGGACAAGCCGGTTTACCAGTACCTGCCTAAGCCACTGCCGGAATATGAGCGGTACACCGATCTAGCCGGTGATCCGCGCTATAGGCTGATTACCCTGCGCATGTGCCTCGACCATACCACCGGCTTGCCCAACCTGCGGGTCTTCAACCGAGACCATAAGCTGAACATCAACTTCGTACCAGGTTCGCGCTACGCCTATTCCGGTGAGGGCATCGAGCTGGCGCAATTGGTCGTGGAGACGGTTAAAAAGAAGCCGCTGAACGAGCTGATGCGTGAACGTCTGTTCATACCCGACGGCATGACTCGTACCAGCATGGTCTGGGAGAACCGGTTTGAGAGCGATTTCGCTAATGGCTATGACGAGTACGGTCGCTCACTGGGCCCGGAGAAGCGCAAGACCGCCGATGCGGCCGGCTCCATGCAGACAACATTGCACGACTATGCCAACTTCCTCCAGGCTCTGATGCAGGGACGCGATCTTAATCAGAAGACGATCGAGCTGATGCTGAGCCCACAGGTTGAAATCGTCGAGAAGCACCAATTTCCATCGCTCAATACCGAAACCACTGATGCGAACAAGGCGATTCGCCTTAGCTATGGACTCGGCTGGGGTCTGTATTGGCCGCCTTATGGCAAAGCCTTCTTCAAGGAAGGCCACGACGAAGGCTGGCGCCATTACGCCGTCTGTTTCGACAAAAGCGGCACAGGCATCCTGATCATGACCAACGGTTCGAACGGCGAAGGTATGTTTAAAGAGCTGATCGAGACCCTGCTGCACAACACCTATACTCCGATCGAGTGGGAAGGCTTCACTGCGTATAACCAGCTGCCACCTCGTGCGCCGCTGAAGCAGCATCGGGAAGTGACACTCGATTCAAAAACGCTAGAGAGACTGGTGGGACAATACCGATTTTCCTCGGAAATCTTGCTGACGGTCACGCGAGACGACAATCGACTCTTCGTCCAGGAAAACGACGAGCCCAGGCAGGAATTGGGCGCGGAGAGTGGCGGTCGGTTCTTTTCCAAGAGTTCCGACGACGAATACACCTTCGAATTTGACAGTGCCGGCCGCGTCACAACCATGGTTCTGCATACTGAGGGCAAGGACTTGCTAATCAAACGACTGAACTGACGGTTTTGCTGTCGCTCATGTAAAATACAATCTGCTACCAGGCGAGTAGAGACGAACACGAGTACGTGTTCCCCTGCAGTCGAAGCCGCTCCCGTGAGCGTGGGCTCAAGACATGTGCATCTCGCGCTCAGGCGCCCATCCGCTTCGATCTCACGACTTACTTCAGCCCATGTAGACATCGCTACCGCAGCAGCCTGCGGGAAAGAACTGTTCAGGAGAAGAGAATGGCCAAGATCGCAAAAACCGCAGACCGCAAGAAGGTAATGGACACCACCAAGAGCACGGATTGCCCGAAGTGTGGCAAGCCGACCCGCGTGGTTAAGCGCGTAAAGGACCGCGAGCGCGACATCGCTGGTGGCATGTATATCTCGTGCTCTGCCTGTGAGTTCTACGAAAAGCTGTAAGTAATACTTGAGACGTGATGCCGCTGCTGTCAGAGATGACGCAGCGGCTTTTGTCTAGGAAGGAAAGCTAGCGCGGGTGGGAGCTAGCTTTCTCGATCTCGCCCCTGATTTGCTCTTCCGTCCGCTTCTTCCACTCCTCGTCCCACACATTCCGCTTGCGCATGTAACGCTCCATATGTGTGAGCGGGTCGCGCTGGGCATCGGTGCGGCAATCAATCAGCGTCGGACCTGACCCGTTTCGCGCCCGATGGATCGATTCGTGGGCCACGCGCCAGACGGCGACCACGTCCTGGCCGTCGACGATGATGCCGGGATAGCCGTAATCGCGAGCCATGAAACTGAAGGCTTCGAGGTGTGGCGCATGGTCCGACGATGTCTGCTGATCGGCGACGCCGTTCTTGATCACATAAATAACCGGCAGCTTGTGTACCCCGGCAAACTTCAGCGCCTCGTGCCAGGTCTCCAGCGCCGGACTCTCTTGTGAACAGAAGGCCACCACCACGCGGTGCTGTTTCGACAGTTTGTGTGCCAACGCGATGCCGGTCGCAATGTTGAATGGATCCTGGGGCATGGCAGACGGAAGTATTGGTGCGCGCGGTATCCCGGTGCTTTTCGGCTTTTCCAGAAGATTGGCGATAGGCAGTCCGCGCGCCACCAGCGCTGCAAGGTTCTGATAAGGGGCGGCGATGGTGTCTTCTGCACCCAACTCCGCAGTTGGGCCGACAATGACCGCCTCGTGGCCAATAGCAAGATCGTACGCGCCCCCGGATCTTCGAACCTGTTCCTGCACCAGTCGGCAGCGCAGCAGCGAAGTGAATAGCTGGCGCAGCGTCTCCTGGCTGGAAGGAGACGAACCGTTACCGCTCATTGGTTTGGGAGGAGTAACTACCTGGGTCTTCTTCGCCTGACTGGTTTTTCGCGGTGCTGATGTTGTCTGATTTCTGGTCTTAGTCGCCATTCACATCGTCCCTTGGAATTGGCCATTGTATCGCACGCAGGAAACTGCGATACGAGGAGTGACGAAGTGCAGCTCGCGCCGCGCCACGCACGCAATTGTTTGCACTCTTGATTAAGGGGATGTGACAGTTTTCAACACAAATGTGCATAACGTTGTGGAAAACACCGCTCGCGTACCCGCTAAGTTGCACGGTTTCAAAATTTCTCACCTGTCTGCACCGAACAGAGTGCGGAATTGAAACTTTTGCATGTTTTGGGCAATGCTTCCGATTTTCGCGCGCGATGTCCTTGCATTCCGACGGCGTGTAGCGGTCGTGCTAGTCTGACGCCGTGAAGCTTCGGCTGGACAAACTGCTGGTGGAGCGCGGGCTGGTTTCCTCGCGCGAGCGCGCGCAAGCACTGATCCTCGCCGGCCGAGTGCTGGTTGCGGAGCAGAAACTGGAGAAGGCAGGCGCTGTGGTCGATGGAGGCGCCAGCATTCGAATTCTGGGCGACGACATTCCCTATGTCAGTCGGGGCGGTCTGAAACTCGCTCGCGCTTTGGAGCATTGGCAAATCGATGTGACCGGCAAAACGTGCGTAGACATCGGTGCGTCTACCGGTGGCTTTACCGATTGCCTGTTGCAGGCCGGAGCAGGCCGCGTGATTGCCGTCGACACGGGCTACGGGCAAATGGATGCTCGCCTGCGAACGGACCAGCGGGTGCGACTGTTGGAGAAAATGAACGCGCGGTATCTCACGCCTCAGCAGCTTTGGGGCATTGCACCGCCTCGGCCGATCGGCTTGCTGGTGATGGATGTTTCGTTTATCTCCGCAACCCTGGTGCTGCCGGCTGTGGTGGCAAGCATTCGTTCTTCTTCGCCCGGCTTCGAGGCTGTGGTGCTGGTGAAGCCGCAATTCGAGGTTGGCCGCGAACTGGTGGGCAAAGGAGGAATCGTACGCGATCCCGAGGCCCAGAGGTCGGCAGTAAAGAAAGTTAGCCGAGCTGTAGAAGTCCTCGGAGGTTGCGAGATCGAAGCGATTGAATCACCGATTCTGGGGGCCGAGGGCAACCGCGAATTCCTTCTCCGCGCGCACTTCGTTTAAGTCTGCGGGGGACGCGCTACACTGTGTGGGCAGATCTTCCATCGGGGATCGGTCATTTTCACCAGAAGGCACGGAGAACACAGAAGTCTTTTGCTCTTGCCAAATCCTTGGTGACCTCCGTGCCTCTGTGGTAAATCGTCCAGGGTCTTTTCCGGTAAGCTGCTTAAGTTCGATATCCATGAAATCTGCTGCCATCATTTCCAAGCCCTCGAAGCCTGAACTGGCGGGTCTGCTCCCCGAGATCCTCGACTGGTTCCGTAAGAACGATTACAAGATTTACCTCGACCAGGAAACCGCTCAGTACATTGACGGCGAAGAGGTAGTGAACCGAAAGCAGATGGGCGCCAAGCATCCGGATTTTGGGCTGGTATTGGGCGGTGACGGGACGTTGCTCTCGGCAGCGCGGGCACTTGCGCACGAGGGCGTACCGATCCTGGCTGTCAATCTGGGTTCATTGGGATTTTTGACCGAAGTTCCACTCAGCGAAATGTTCGCGACCCTGGATGCCGTCGACGCCTGTCGCTGCCCGATTGAGGAGCGGTCGGTATTGGACGCCACGGTTTTTCGCGGCAGTCAGCAGCTTGCCCACCACTTCGCCTTGAATGACGTTGTGGTAAACAAGAATGCTATCTCCCGTTTAGTGGATTTCGATTTGCTGATTGATGGGGCCTTCGTTCTGCACTATAAGGCTGATGGCGTCATCATCGCGACGCCTACGGGATCGACCGCCTACTCTCTAGCGGCCGGCGGCCCAGTGCTGATGCCCAGCGTTGCGTCCTTCGTGGTGACGCCGGTATGTCCGCACGCTTTGACGCATCGCCCGCTTGTTGTCAACGACAAAGCCCAGATTGAGTTGCACGTTGAGACCGGCGCCGAGGAGGCCTTTCTTAGCATTGACGGACAAGTCGGCATGCCCTTGAAGCAGGGAGACCGCGTGCACTGCCACAAGGCCGCGCATACCGTGAAGTTGATGCGGGTGCGCCGTACATTCTTCGACGTGCTGCGGAATAAGCTGAAGTGGGGACAGCGATAGCTACTCGCTTTGTGCCTGATATCGAACGCGCAAGGCGTGCGCCGCCAGCGAAAGCCGCTTGTTGAACACAGATAGCTTCGGATCGCCTCCTGAGCCATTCGTCCCACATTTCCCACCAGCCAGGGAACGATTCTCCTCCGCTTCATGTACCATTCCTTGCAACCCTGGAGCATGTGTTGTTGAGGAGCTCGCCTATGTTCACCGCTCATCTCAGCCGTGTCTTTACGTCTGTCCTTCTATTAATCGCAGCCGGTGTTGCGCAAGATGAACTCAAGAACCAGCCTCCCGTATGGGCAGATAAGCCCGACATCGCTGCCTTTAACAAGCTCGAGAACGATCGTCTCGCTTCGGCACAACGTTCCATCGATGAGATTGTCGCGCTCAAAGGGCCTCGTACGATCGACAACACGCTCGTCCCATACGACGAAGCCGTGCGCCAGCTGAACACGGCGGTTTACTTCTCCACCCTGATGCAGCAGGTGAATCCCGACGCGAGCTATCGCGATGCCGCCAGCGTGATGACAACCAAGGTCAGCAGCGCACAATCAGCGCTCTCGCTGAATCGAGACGTTTACAACGCGCTGGCGAGCCTGGATGTGTCCAAGTCCGATTCGGCGACGAGTTACTACGTGCGGCGGCAATTGCTGGAATTTCGTCTGGCAGGCGTCGACAAGGACGATGCCACACGCAAGAAGCTCAATCAGCTCAATGATCGGCTTACCGATGATCAGTCGAAGTTCGATCGCAACATCTCGGACGATCAGCGAAATATTGAGGTGCAAGATGCCGGGGAGCTCGAGGGTCTGCCTAAAGATTTTGTCGATAAGCTGAAGCGTGGTGCCGGCGGCAAGATCCAGATACCGGCGGACGAGCCGAATACATTTCCCGTTCTCGAGCTGGCGAGGAGTGATGCGCTCCGGCGGCGCATCTGGTCGGCATGGAACACGCGCGCCTATCCCCAGAACCGTGCGGTTCTGCTCGACATGATGCAGGTGCGGTACGGGATTGCCAACATCATAGGATATCCGTCCTGGGCGGACCACAACGCCGCCGACAAGATGATTGGAAAGGGAAGCAACATCGCAAGGTTTGTTGGCGACCTGGACGCGGCTGCGCGGCCGATTGCGAAGCGGGAGTACGCGATGCTGCTGGCCGAGAAGCGCAAGAGCGATCCGGGCGCGACTGAGATTCTCGGCTACCAGTACTGGTACCTCGAGGAGATGGTCCGGCGCACGCAGTACGATTTCGACTCGCAGACGGTGCGGCCGTATTTTCCCTTCAACCAGGTGAAGCGCGGCATCATGGACACCGCCGCCTCACTCTTCCATATCACGTTCCGCCAGGAGCCTAATGTCCCTGCGTGGGATCCCTCGGTCGAGACCTGGGAAGTGCTCGATAGAGGCAAAGTCATAGGGCGCTTTTACTTCGACATGTTTCCGCGGCCCGGCAAGTACAGTCACCAGCAGATGTCGCCAATCCTTGACGGAATCCGCGGAAAGCAGCTACCCGAGGCAATTCTCGTCTGCAACTTCCTGCCGCCTAGCGCCAGCGATCCCGGCCTCATGGACTACGGGGATGTGGTCACCTTCTTCCATGAGTTCGGCCATCTTATGCATCACATCCTCGGCGGCCAGCAGCAATGGGCGGGCATCAGCGGCATCGCGATGGAAGCAGACTTCACCGAGGCGCCGTCCCAGATGTTGGAGGAGTGGATGCGGAGCCCGCAGGTGCTGGCATCGTTCGCGCGCGATTACAAAACGGGGGAGCCCATTCCGGCCGATCTGGTGACACGTATGAATCGTGCTGCCGCCTTCGGGCGCGGCAGTAGCATTAGCTTCCAGAACGCATTGGCAGCCATTTCCTACGACTACTACAAAGGCGTGCCCGACAAAACTGATCTGGACGCGATTGCTCCGGCGGACTTCACTCGTTATACGCTGTTCATGCCCATCGAGTCGGATGCTCACATGTACTCGAGTTTCAGTCATCTGGCGGGCTACTCGTCTGCTTACTACACTTACATGTGGGACAAGGTCATCAGCGAGGATTTCTTCGGACAGTTTGATAAGCAGAACCTGTTGGCGGGAGAAGCTCCCATGCGTTACCGGCGAGTAGTGCTAGAGCCCGGCGGATCGATGTCGGCCAACGATCTGGTGAAAAACTTCCTCGGACGCTCCCAGACTATGACGGCGTTCCAGCAGTGGATGGGCGAAGAGTTCCAGGGGCAGCCTGCGAGCCAAACAAAATGATCCGGTCCAGGGTGTCATCCACGTCGCCTCACTGCCGGCATCGATGAAGCACCGACCGGTGCTTGTCCATCTTCCGCTTCTGCTACTAAAGGAGCACGCAGCTACGCCTATCAGGTGATTGTTGCTCTTGGGGGGATGGTGGCACTATGCAGACATCGACAGCAGTGAACCAGGCCGCCGATAAAGAGCAGTGCAGGCGGCAAAGCGAACGCGGGACATACTTCTCCTCATATCGCTCCCTGCGAATGTTCACTTGCAGAGACAGGCTGGGCCCAGCGACCTCCTCGCTGGGCCTTTGTGTTGCTGGCGACAGCAGTCCAGCATTTTATGGATTCGACCTGCGATGGGACTGGCCGAACTTTGTCTAGGACGCCCTCGGCCCTGATTCCAGTTCCTCCAGCGACAACGGCTGTTGCTCTTGGATGTCGCTGAAACCCTTATTCGCGAAGAGCGATGTGTAGTAATGGTGTGCGCGTTCCCAAGCTTGGTCGTCAGGCAACGCTTTGAAAATATCGACATAGCCAGGACTGCCGGGGAAGGGAAACATGGGCACCGGCTCGCTCACCCATACGCCGCGCGTCTTCAAGTGCTCCTGCCAGCGGCGGATCTCGGGCTTATCGTCCTTGTCGGTCAGGATGAGGTTAGCCTGCACCCAGGGGATACGCCCGCGCGCGTAAATCAGCAGCTCGGTGATGCGCTCAGTGGAGATGCGGCAATTCTTATTGAGCGCGTCGCGTCCGGCATCGGTGATCGACTCAATGCCGACCTCCATCGAGATGCAGCCCGCACGGCCCAATAAGTCCAGCGTTTCCTCGGTCCAGAGATCGATGCGCGTCTGGAAGCCGATCTTCACGTCGCGGTCGGCGAGCGCCTCCAGCAGCTTACGTACATTCTTGCCGACCCCGAAAATCTCGTCGATGAAGTAGACGTAGTCGACGCCACGCGCCATGAGGCGATCGATCTCAATGATCAGCGCGTCGACATTACGCTCGCGGAATTTATTGCGGAACAGAGTCTTGTTGCAGAAGGTGCAGGACCAGGGGCAGCCGCGGGCAAACTCCAGCTCCGCCCCGCGGCCTTCGCCGCTAAAGACGTGGTGCCGATGATGGTGCGCTTCGACGTTGTAGTTGTGAAAGTTGAGTGCTCCCAGCGCTTTCATGTCGGTGACGCCCAGCTCGGCGCTGATATGGAATGTTCCGTCAGCCCGGCGGAAGCACGCGCCCGGGACTCGCTCCCACGGCTCCGTCGCCAGCCGCACCAGGGTCTGATCCGGCTCGCCGCGCATAGCGACATTGCAACCGGTCTTGCGCAGCGTTGCCGCCGGCGTTGCGGAACTGTGCGGCCCGATGGCAACGGTGGTTCGTCCTTTACCCAGCGCAGCAAACCATTCCATAGGAACACGCAACTCGGGGGGGGAGCAACGCCAGAAAAGATAAGAGGGCGCCGTTGGAATGACCAGGAAATCAGGAGCAAAACGATCAAGCCGGCTGCCAACTTCATGGAGGCTAAGTTTGTCGGTTTGCGCATCGATGAGCACCGCATTGTGCCCGGCACCTTCGATCTGATCGTACGCAAAGAGCAATTCGAGCGGATAATGCGGGTCACGACATCCGAAGTAGGTAGAACCTTCAAATGTCCACGCGGGATTGACGAGGGCGAATTTCATTCCTTTTCCAGCCGGATCGTTTGGAGTCGCGGATACGCGGTGCGCATGTACGCAAGGCAAACTGAGCTGAACGTAAGTAGATGCAAGGGTTCGGCAGAGGTTTGCCGGACGGCTAACGGATCGTCAGGGTTGAGTCGGTAGCGGCGGCAAGTGCTTTGAAGCGAAAGGGTTGGATCGATTCGGTCAACAGCAATAGAAGAGGCAATTCCGCCATAATGCGCTAGAATCCAAGATTAAGGTATTGCGTAGGCTGGACGGAGGCTGAATGGAAGAGCGTGATTTTTACGATGAGCGGCAGGAAACCAGGAAGTCGACGTTGAACTGTCCGCACTGCCATCAGTCCGCCGAATATGACCTGGGCTGGCTCGTCCGCACCAAGCGACGCAGCCTGCCTCCTCGCGCCGACGAGCGCGATCGCGCGAAGTTCGCCAAGGCTCGCTCCTACATGGTCCGGCGTGACGACCTGGTGGCATGTAAGAACGTCCGCTGCCGCAAACGCTTCGAAGTGTCCGGAGTACAGTCTGTCGCGTTCCTCGATGAGCAGGTGAAGCCAGAGCGCCTGCAGTAAGAAGCCGTTGTTTGGCTTTCGCTTTTCGCCTCACCGCTACCGTGTGGGCAATCAGCCCGAACGAGTTGGGCGTCATCCTGAGCGGAGGCGGCAATTCGCCGCCGGAGTCGGAGGGCCGCCACCGCTCTCGTTGGCTGCAGCGAGGTTGCGGGGAGCGACCGATAGGGCAGACCAGATCACTTTGACGGCAAGCCTCTATAATCCTCATGAGCTTCATGCCCACCGCGCTGCCACCAACTCGATCAACTGCCACTAAACACGACACCTTTTCCAAGCGCGTGGAGCGCTTCTGGGATCGGGTGACGGAAGGCATGCAGATCAGCGAACTCTGGTCGCAGTTCCGCACCGACGCTCGTTCGAGTTACCGCCTGTACTCCAAGGACGTTGATTCCACCCGCGTTGCCGGAGAGTCGCGAACCCGTCATGTTCTCAATCTGGTGGGCCGCTTCTTTTGGGCCATCATTGAGAAGCTCACTCCGGCGCGCCGGGTTCTGTTGCTGATCGCGCTGGTACTGATCATCATCCCCTCCGGAGACGCTACCTGGCAGAGCAGCTCGGGCCAAGTGAAGGTCGTGGGCTTCGACACGCATTTCTATGGCGGCCTGCTGATGTTTGCTTTGTTGATTCTGGAAGTGGGCGACCGTGTCGTAATGAAGCGTGATCTGCAAATTGCGAAGGAGATACAGACGTGGCTGCTTCCTGCGACGCCGCCATCGGTGCCCGGGCTGCAGCTCGCCTTCACTACCAAGCCTGCAAACACCGTGGCCGGTGATTACTACGATGTATTCCCGCGCCCATATAGTGGGCCCGAGGGTCAAACATACCTGATTGCCGTTGCCGACGTAGCAGGGAAGAGTATTCCCGCCGCCATGCTGATGGCGACCTTTCAGGCCAGTCTGAAGACGCTATCAACAACGCCGGGTACGCTGCTCGAACTGGTTAGTCGAATGAATCGCTATGCCTGCACCAACAGCCAGAACGGCCGCCGCTTCACCACCGCCTTCATCGCCGAATATGATCCTGCGACTCGCCTGCTGACCTACATCAACGCTGGACATAACAGTCCGATCTTACGGCGGAAGACCGGCGCCTTGGAGCGTCTGGAGGCGGGCGGCGTGCCGCTGGGCATTATGGATGGCGCGCCATACGCGTCAGCGACTGTGCCTCTGGAGAGCGGCGACTGGTTGGCAGTTTTCACGGACGGAGTTGTGGAAGCGGAGAACAATCATCAGGAAGAGTACGGCGAGATTCGTTTCATGACGATGATCAATGCCGGCGTATTGCTTTCGCCCGAGATGATGCTGAGCAGCATCATGGTCGACCTGGAGCGCTTTACCGGCGATGCGCCGCAGCACGATGACATCACCTGCATGCTGATCAAGGCGGGGTGAAGCGGAGCAGCTGCGAGCCGTCGGTTCTCGGCTGTCAGCTAAAGCCAATTTCGCCGCGAACTAGAATTGCCGGGCGTACTGACTCATCAATGCATGTGGCTTCGTCCCAGAGTGTAGTGGGTGCCCGTTCTAGCCGTGTTCTGGGTAGGGCGCGACGAAAGTTATGCCTTGGCCTCTTCCAGTTCCTGTGACAAACTCTCCCACTCGGTCATCAAGCCTTCTAACTCGCTACGTCTTTTCGCCAGCAACTCCGTCCACCGCGCTGTCTCTTCCGCGCTGACAAATGATTGCAGCTCGCGCTCACATTCGGCGATACCATCCTCAAGTTGCGCAATTTCATGCTCCACCTGTTGATATCGCTGCTGCATCTGCCTCAGCTTGATGGGATTGATGCGCTTCTTCGCCGGCGTCTTCTCTTCATACCCAGGAACATCTGACAATGTAGGAAACCAGGCCGTCTGCTCGCCTTCGCTCCCGCCTGACTCCCGGCGCTGCTTGCGCCACAGGTAGTCTTCGTAGTTGCCGGGGAAGACTTCGACTCGACCGTCGCCAATCTCGAAGACCCGCGTCGCCAGCTTGTCGATGAAGTAGCGGTCGTGGGAGACGAAAACCACCGTGCCGTTGTACTTCTCCAGCGACTCCAGCAGAACATCTTTGGCGCGCATGTCGAGATGGTTGGTGGGCTCGTCGAGCAGCAGGAAGTTCGACGGATGGAGAAGCATCCGTGCCAGAGCATAACGATTACGCTCGCCGCCCGACAACACCCCGATCGGCTTGAAGACGTCGTCCTCGGAAAACAGGAAGCAGCCCAGAACGCCGCGCAGCTCCGTAATCGATTTTTGCGGAGACACGTCGGAGAGGTCGTCCAGCATACGGCGCGAGGGGTCGAGCTCTTTGTACTGGTCCTGCGCGAAGTAATCCGGCTCGACATTGTGCCCCAGGTTCAGCGTTCCCGTTGTCAAAGGCTCCAATAAGGTGAGCAGCTTGATCAATGTCGACTTGCCCGCCCCGTTGACGCCGACCAGAGCGATGCGATCTCCGCGCTGCACGGTGAAATTCACGTTGCTGAAGACTTGCTTGAGGCCGTAGCTTTTCGCGATGTCGACGGCCTCCACCACCAGTCGGCCGCTGGGCTTGGGTTGTGGGAACGAAAAGTGGATGGTTCTCTCGTCCTGCGGCACTTCGATGCGGTCGATCTTCTCCAGCTCCTTGATGCGGCTTTGCACCTGTTTGGCCTTCGTCGCCTGATAGCGGAAGCGATTGATGAAAGCCTCGAGCTGCTCGATGCGCTCCCGCTGGTTCTTGTGGGCCGCAACCAGAGAGTCACGCCGCTCCTGCTTCTGCGCCAGATACTTTTCGTAGTTGCCGCTGTAGAAGTGGACACGCTTGTTCCAGATCTCGGCGATGCGGTCAACGGTCACGTCGAGGAAATAGCGGTCGTGCGAGATGAGCACGTAGGCGAAGGGATATTCGAGTAGATATTGCTCCAGCCAGTTACGCGTCTCAAGGTCGAGGTGATTCGTCGGCTCGTCGAGCAGCAACAGGTTCGGCTTCGACAGCAGGAGCTTGCCCAGAGCGATGCGCATCTGCCATCCGCCGGAGAACTCTTCGGTGTAGCGCGTCCAGTCTTCCTTCTTGAAACCCAGCCCATCGAGCACGGTGCCGACCTGCGAATCGAGTGCATAACCGTCGTTCATGTGGAAGTGGCCGGAGATGCGTTGATAACGATCGGCGACTTGCGAGTACTCGGGCGACGCCGGATCGAGTTCGCCCATCTTGTGAGCAAGGTCCTGCATTTCCTGCTCCAGCGCCTGCAAGTTCGAAAAGACCGACATGCACTCGTCGAAGACAGTTCGGCCCGAAAGCTGCAGCCCGTCCTGTGGTAAGTATCCGAAGGTTGTGTTTTTGGCGGAGACGATGGTGCCGTAGTCCAGCGACTCGATGCCGCCGAGGACCTTGAGCAGCGTGGATTTGCCGGTGCCATTCGCGCCCACCAGCCCGACCCGCTCATTGGGAGTGACAAGCCAGTCAAGGTCTTCGAACAGGAGTTTGGGGCCGAACCGTTTGCCGGCAGAGGAGAGCTGGATCATGCAGTATGAGGGGGGCGCACCTTCGGGCGCATCATGCAAGTCGTTTTCGATGCGTCATTCGGCGCGGAAGCGGAGCGGTCTGCGGTTCGTCGCGGGATGACGATGGAAAACTGGGAGCAGCGGAACCCGCAGCGAACTATTGACTTTTTCTCTGGTCCCGCAGAATCCGCTCGTCGATCGGCTTGCGGCCGGCGAAGCCTTCTTCCGTGCCGTGCCAGTGGCTGATGCCTTTCTCGCCCAACTTCCAGCAGAGCAGGATGACTTCCTCGCCGACGATACAGGGAAAGTCCAGCAAACCGACTTCGAGATCTTTCACCTGCACACCGGTCGCGTCTATCTCGGCGACTGCGTCTTTAGCCTTCTGCAGGCCCTTCTCCCGTTCGGCCTTGCGGCGAGCGACGCTCACGATGTCGACCCTGGTTCCACCGTTTACAAACACGCGGCTGGCGAGCGCCTGCTGTTCGCCGTCGACTTCTTCGATCAGCTTCTTGGCTTCGATAGCGGAGCGCAGCAGTGATTCCAGAACGGGTAATAGACTCTCGGCCTCAGCCACAGTAAACGTTCGCGCCATTTCTTCTTCTTCCAGGTCTGCCAGGGTTTGCGCCGAAAGGCGTTCCGCAACACGACGGCGGTGTTCCCGGAGATCGGACCAATACCGGGGAACCCGCCGCAGAAATTTCTCACGAGGACGCTTGCGAATAATCACTGGATCTCTAACATCCTATCAAGTGCCACGCGCGCCCAGCGCTTCACGTTCTCTTTTACTTTGATCTGATTCACAATATTTCCGTCGACCAGGTTCTCTAAGGCCCAGCACAAATGCTGCGGCGAGATGCGGAACATGGTCGTACACAGGCAGCCCGAGTCGTCCAGCGTGATCACGCGCTTATCGGGATGTTCCTTCGCCAACCGGTTTACCAGGTGAATCTCCGTGCCGATGGCGAATACCGATCCCGCCGGCGCCTCTTTCACCCATTTGATGATGTGATCGGTAGAGCCGATTCCGTCGGCCTTCTGGCAGACCTCCCAGCGGCATTCCGGATGCACTACCACCTGAATACCCGGATGCGCAGCGCGCACTTTGTCCACGTGCTCAGGCAGGAATCGCTGATGCACCGAGCAATGTCCCTTCCATAGGATAACCTTTGCTTGGCGCAAGCGCTCGGCGGTAAGGCCGCCTTGTAGCTGATACGGGTCCCACACCACCATTTCATCAAGGGGAACGCCGCGGGCAAAACCGGTATTGCGGCCGAGGTGCTGATCGGGAAGGAAGAAGAGTTTCTGGTTACGACGGAAGGCCCAGTCGAACGCACCTTTGGCATTTGAGGAGGTGCAGACCAGACCGCCGCGTTCTCCGCAAAAAGCCTTGATTGCCGCCGTCGAATTCATATAGGTAATCGGGGTAATCCCATTGCCGTTATCCTCGGTGAGCCCGAGGCGCACGAACTGTTCCCAGGCATCTTCGACTTGTCCAATCTCTGCCATATCGGCCATGGAGCAGCCGGCATTGAGATCGGGGAGCAGCACGGCTTGGCCTGGGCGCGACAGAATGTCGGCACTTTCGGCCATGAAATGTACACCGCAGAAGACAATGTACGACCCTTTGGCTTGCGCCGCGACTTGAGAAAGACGATAGCTGTCGCCGCGATAATCGGCAAAGCGCACGACTTCGTCGCGCTGGTAATGATGTCCGAGGACCACGCAATCGTCGCCCAAGACCTCTCGGGCGAGGGCAATGCGTTCATCCATCGAGCGATCGGGGAGGACGAGATAATTTTCAAGCGAGCAGGATACCGCTTCCGTAACTGGTGCTGTAGCCATTCTTTTGTCTCTGCCTTCAGTTCCGGCCACGCGGTTCCGTTTGCTATCGGAAAACACGCCCCGGAACGGGGATGTTGAAAGCTGACTCGCGGCTCCAGTAGATCCACACACGCTTACGCGCCCGACCTACGGGGATGTTGAAGTCGCCAGTTGACGCTTCTTTACTCTCACTTCATTCGATGACCCAGGCTCGACGTACGTTACAAAAACGAGAATTGCGGGTAAGGAAGAAAAGCCTCGTTTTCACTTCACGTCGTAACCCGATATCGGACCCTTCAATTGTTACGCGTCGATGAAGATTGCGCAAGGGGGCATCTGGCCAATCACCGTGTTACCCCCCAATGTGCACCATGGTTCGCGACGCAGGAACAAAGCCAGGCTCGCCGATGTGATGACGAGCTTCCTTCTGGTCGACGACCTCGCGGATGAAGCCGGCCATATCGTCGTCACTCGCGCCGCGCTGCATCAAGGCTGCCAAGTCGTGCTCGCGCACGGAGAAAAGGCAGGTGCGAATCTTGCCGTCGGAGGTAACGCGGACGCGGCTGCAATGTCCGCAGAAGGGATGCGACACAGGAGCGATGATACCAACCTGGCCGATACCGTCCTCGAAGACGTAACGCCGCGCGGTCTCACTACCTACCTGGCCAATTTCGCGCAGCGGCATGAAGTCCGCCATTCGTGCGACGATTTCATCGAGCGTAACCACGATCTCCGGCGTCCACACGCGATCTTCTTCCAGAGGCATGAACTCAATGAAGCGCACCGCCACGCCTTCTTGACGCGAGAAGCGGCCGAACGCCGTGATCTGATCGTCGTTAAATCCGCGCAGCAGAACGCAGTTGATCTTCACCGGATTGAGCCCGGCCCGTTGTGCTGCCCGAACCCCGGCCAACACGCGGTCATAGCCGTTTGGCACCCGCGTGATGCGCGCGAAGCGTTCGCGATCGACGGCGTCCATGGAAACCGTCACGCGCGAGAGACCGGCTTCCGCCAGAGGTTGCGCTAACTCGGCCAGCAGATGTCCGTTGGTGGTGAGAGCGATGTCGAGCGACTCCCCCTCCAGGGTCCGCATGGTCGCCAGTTCGCGCACCATGTCGGCAAGACCACGGCGCAGCAGTGGCTCGCCGCCAGTAAGGCGGACCTTGGTGATGCCCAGGCCGACAAAAACCCGTACCATGCGTAGATAGTCGGCAATAGGCATCTCCGGAAATTGCGGCCCGTCGCTGCCCGAGCGGCAATAAACGCACTTGTAATTACAGCGATCGGTGATCGAGATCCGCAGATCGTTGATGCGTCGTCCGTGTTTGTCGTGTAGGAACATCGCTTGTCGCTATTCGCTTTTTGCCAGAGGGTCGTATGGACCAGACGGGCTAAAAGCTGCGTGCCCCCGTTCCAGCCATCTTTAGCCAGGACGGAAGACTTCAAAATCATGTGGGAAGAAAATCGACGCAACTGTGCGGACGCACGCTGCGGGTCGTTTCCTTTCCAAGCACGGGAGGCGTGGACGTTTCCCTCCACACCCTCGGCCCCGCCAACTTCGGCGGGACACCGCCGCCGCAACCGTTCGGTATGCCGCCAGGCTACGGAGGTCGGAAACATGAATTGCAACTACATTATATGACGCGCCGGGCCCGGGAAAGCAGCAGCCAGATGCGGTCGGCCGGCGGCTATTGCCCAGCGGCCGGTCCAAGAAGGTGAACCGGCGCAGAAGATGGTTCGCAATAAGCTCTAATTCCCGCTACATCCCAGGCCGGCGGTATCCGACGACCTCGGCACCGTCTCGTAATAGTCGAAACCGTTGCCTTGGTTGCGGACCAACTGCACATAGCGGATCAGACGGAAGTTTGCGAACTTAGGACAACTGAAGTCTTTCTGGAAGGGTGGGTAGTCGGTCCCCACAAACCACCAGCCTCGTTCAAGCATAGCCGTGGGTACACGATCGAAGTGCCAGACGTATCCTGCACACCCAATCGTCACTTCCAACGGAGTAGTGGCACTCTTCGGTCCTCGCGGCAGATCGAAGCCCGAGCCAAACTCGCCATCGAGAATGGATTTATTACCCTGATTTATCTTTAGCGAAAATTGATCGCAGGTGACGGCCTTTTTGTCGACGGCGAACCGAACCTCAACCCGGTTCGGCAGAGTGTCGGGTAGTTTGCCCAGACCGGACTTGATCTGGCCGACAGAGGGCAAGGCAAGAAGGACGATCCAGCAGAGCGTACCGACGGCTTTCATGGGGGGATTGTAGGTCAGCGTTGATTGGATTGCTGTGACGTGTGCCACTCAACCGCGACGAATGTTGCCACGTACGGTGGTTCCCGAACCGCCGCAAACCCAATATGCCCCGGGCCTGGCCAGAGATGGGCTGGAGCGGCCACCCAATCGAGTCGTCGCTCGCTGCCGCGCGTTACATTCCTTCGTAATTCGGGCCGCCGCCGCCCTCGGGTGGAACCCAGGTGATAATCTCGTACGGGTCCATAATGTCGCAGGTCTTGCAGTGTACGCAGTTCGACGGGTTAAGGTGTATTTCCAGCCCACTGGGAGTGTCCTGCGCCTCGACCATCTCATAGACGTTTGCCGGACAGAAATTCTTGCAAGGGTTGCCGAACTCCTTCACGCAACGCTCATTGCAGATCGTCGTGTCGTGGATGACGAGATGCGCCGGCTGATCTTCCTCGTGCTTGGTGCCCGAGTGGTAGAGATCGGTAAGTTTGTCGAAGGTAAGCTTGCCGTCACCTTTTGCCGGACCGATGATATTTGCCTCTGGACCACCGTCAACTGGGAGTTGCCGCAGGTGCTCCATGTGGCGATGGCCCGCCTCGTTGGTATAGCGCGCTTTCAGGCCGCGGCCACCGGTGAACTGCTGAATACCTGCGTGGAACATGCCTGAGAGAAACCCGCTCTCGAAGCCTTGATGGAAATTGCGCACCGGCCACAGCTCTTTCTTGATCCAGCTGTTCTCGACACGCGACTGGAATGTCTCCAGCACGGGCAGAGAGAAATCGCCTTTTGCCATCGCCTCGAACGCCGTTTCGGCGGCCAGCATGCCACTCTTGATGGCGAGGTGAATACCCTTCAGCCGCTGCGAATTCAGGAACCCTGCCGAATCACCGAGAATCATCCAGCCATCGCCCGCCAGCGGTGGAACGGCCCACCAGCCTCCGTAGGGAAGCGACTTCGCGCCATAGCGCACCATCTTACCGCCTTCGAGCAACCTGGCGACGAACGGATGCTTCTTGAAGTCCTGCAGCACGTGCTGGGGATCGATGCGCGGATCTTTGTAGTCGAGTCCAGTGACGAAGCCAAGCGAAACAATGTTGTCCTTCGAGCCGTAGATCCAGGCGCCGCCGTACTCGTTGAAGGTCAGCGGATAACCCATGGTGTAGATCACTTCGCCCGGCGCAATGCGTCCCGCAGGCAGTTCCCATAATTCTTTTATGCCGACGCCATAGGTCTGCGGATTTCGTTCGCGATCGAGCTGAAAGCGCCCGACAAGTTGTTTGGTCAGCGAACCCCGGGTACCTTCAGCCAGAATCGTAATTTTCGACTTCAAGTCATAGCCCGCTTCAAAGTTCGACTTCTGCCGGCCGCTCTTGTCTACACCCTTGTCGTCGGTGCGAACACCGCTGACCCGTCCGGAATCGAACAATAGCTCCGACCCGGCGAACCCCGTGAAGACCGTAATGCCGGCCTCTTCGACTTTGCCGCCCAGCCACTTCACGAACTTATTGATCGAGATCACGTAGTTGCCGTGATCGCGCATCGGAGGAGGCGTGATGGGGAACTTGAATTTACCGGTGCGCGTCAGGTAGTAGACCGCTTCTTTGGTCACGGCGGCGTCGAGCGGCGCTTCCTTCTCGAAATCCGGCAGCAGTTCGCGCATGGAGCGGGGGTCAAGCAGCGCTCCTGACAGGCAGTGCGCGCCTACATCGCGCGCCTTTTCCAGCAAGTAGATATTTTCTTTGCTGAGCTGGTGGTCGGGGTGACTGGCATTGTGCTCATCGATGAGCTGCGACAGACGCAGGGCACAGGCCATGCCGGCCGGACCTCCGCCAACAATGACCACGTCGGCTTCCATGACCGGGCGTTCAACATCCGGGAGTGATTTACGAAAAACAATCATCAGGCCAATTCCAGGAGACGGGATAGTCGGATTACATACTCACACGTTATCCACACTATCTCACATTGTCAGAGTTCTGTTCGGCGTTAACATTCACATACGAGGACAGACGGGGGCAAGTTCCTGCATTCGCACGAAGTAAAACCCTGAGTTTCATAACAGGCGTTGAAAGCTCTTAGGAAACCGACGAGTTCAGACAACACGTCCGCGAGGGACCAAAGCAAACAAAATCCAGCGGGAAGGCCGCGGTCGCCTAAGCGCCCTTAGCTTTCTTCACCTCTTCCACCAGCGGTGGCACGATATCAAACAAGTTGCCGACAACGGCTATATCCGCAATTTCGAAAATTGGCGCCTCAGAATCCTTATTGATGGCAATGATGGTTCGCGCGCCTTTCATTCCGACGACATGCTGAATCGCGCCGCTGATGCCCAGTGCCAGGTAGAGCTTTGGCGCGACCGTCTGGCCGGACGAACCGACCTGGCGGTCCATGGGTAGCCAGCCTGAGTCACAGATGGGACGCGACGCAGCAATCTCGCCGCCCAGCGCGTCCGCCAACTGCTGCGCAATCTCAATGTTCTTTTGCTCTTTGATCCCGCGGCCCACGGCCACGATGATCTCAGCCTGAGTAAGATCGACAGCCTGCTTGGCTTCCTTGAAAGGAGCCTGCGGCTTGTTGCGCACGGCAGCGTCGGCAATGTCGACATTCACGGTCTCGACCGGGGCAGCACCACCGCCCTGCTGTACCTGGTCGCCGCGGAAAGCGCCGTTCTGAAAGGTCGCGAAATAAGGGCCGTCGCCGACAAAGGAAGCGTCGGCAGCGAACTTGCCCTGGAACATCTGCCGGGTGAAGAGGAGCTTGCCGCCTTCATACTTGTAGCCCACGGCATCACTGATCAGAGCGCGATTCAAGGCGGCAGCAAGCTTCGGAGCGAAGTCGCGCACCTGGTAGGTGTGGGGCATCAGCACCAGCTTCGGCTGCAGCTTCTCTACGAATTGCTTTAGGGCGGCGGCGAACCCGTCGGGCGTGTAGGGCTCCAGCTTCGACGACTCGACATCGTAGACCTTCGCGACCTTGGTCTTGGCGATTTCACCGGCAATGTCGCCGACGCCGCTGCCGACTACGGCGGCTTCCAGGATCCAGCCGCTCTCGGCCGCCAGAGCCTGCGCTCCGGTCAACGTTTCCATCGAAACCCGATTCAACTTGCCTTCACGTTGTTCCACTACTACCAGGATGGTGTCTGCCATTTCTGTCCGTTTCTAAAACAGCGATTAGTAATCAGTGAAAACGCGATTCTTGCCTGCCGCACTGCCATAGTCCGACCCTTCGGAAAAAACTCGACGTTAGCCGCCAAAGTTGTCGGAATTATCGGATCTAAGTTGTTAACAGTTGCCAGCTAATTACTAGTGACTAGTTGCTGCCTTCCTCAGCGATTCCGTCGCCTGATGCTGGTGCCCACGAGGGCGAGGACCAGGCCCGAAACCGCCAGGCTGCCTGCAATGACCGCGAATCGAGTCTCACCCAGCCTTATCTCTGCCGGGTGAAAGAAAAATACAAGGAATGCAAACACTATCAAGACCCAGCCAATGGTCATCATGACTGAGCCATTTTCATGCTTTTCTTCGGACGATGACATAGCCGCCTCCTGCGCGACTCGCCACCCTCCCTCCACCAAACTCAGCTCAGGCGACCTGGTTATCTTCCCGCTCGTCCTGCGCTTGCTGCCGCAGCGTCCGTGCAAGGTCGCGCTGACCCAGACGAGTCGCGCCGACTGCTCGGCGGTAGCGTGTACCCATGATCACCAGCACCAATCCGAGCAGGCCTTCAACCCCCAACCAGACTGGCCAAAACCACGAACCATTTCGCAGGCTCTGGAAGAAGTAAATACCCAGAATCCCGTCCATCCAAAGCAAAATCCAGCCGATGGTCAGAAGTATCGAACCCAACCGGCGGTTCTCAACGGTGTTGTCAATGGCGACCTGATCGCGATCGTATCCTGGCATAACCAGCGGAGCTCCTTTCGAAAAATAAGGCTCACCCGAGTTAGATGCCGTATTAGAAGTAAGCAATTAGTCGCTAACGACCCAAAGCTCCTCGTGACAGGATCAGATCCATTTACGGGTCGCACCATTGCGACAAGTTACTGCGCGATAGCGCAAAAAGCACAAACGCTTGTCGCCAGTAGCTCCCTCAAATCACCCGCACTTCGTTGCGCAATTTCTCCACCAACTTCTTCGCCACTTCTGCCGCAGGCCCTTCAATTACCTCGGTCTTCTTCGTCTTCTGCGGAATGTAGAGCTTCTCGATCTTCTGCAAATTGTCGCCCAGAGCCGACCTCACTTCGTCGAAGCTCACCTTCTTCAGGGGCTTATTCTTGGCCTGCTTGATGCCGATGAGGGTCGCGTAGCGCAGCTTATTGATCCCCGACTGGATAGTGAGCACCGCCGGCAGCGGCATGTCGACAAACTGGAAGAATCCGGCCTCAAGTTCGCGCTTCACGCGGATACCGGTCTCCCCCTTCTCGATCTGCATGATGATGGTAGCGTGCGGCCACCCCAGCAACTCGGCCAGAATCACGCCGGTCTGAGCGAAGCCAAAATCATCGGACTGTAGGCCGGTAAAGATAAGGTCGAAGTTTTCTTCCTTAATGCTGGCAGCAAACGCCTTAGCGGTATTAAAGGCGTCGAGCGTGACGAAGGTATCGCCCTCCAGGTGGATCGCTCGATCAGCTCCCTTGGCCAGCGCCTCCCGCAATACCTGCTGCGCACGGGTTGGACCGCTGGTAATCACGACCACCTCGCCGCCATGCTTCTCCTTCTGGCGCAAGGCTTCTTCCAGGGCGTAAGCGTCGGGCTCGTTCACCTCGTAGGAAACGTCATCGCGAATCCACGTCCCGCTCTCGTTTAGCTTGAGAGGGGCGTCTTTTTGGGGGACCTGCTTCATGCAGACCAGGATCTTCACCGGTACTCCTCGCCTTCAGTGATTGCTTGGATGATAGTACAAAACTCGCAAGTATAAATGAGCGATGGGTGCGATGGGAAACGCCGAAAAACACACTGGGTGCTGAATTGGGAAGGCGTTAGTTGACCAAGATCAATCAAGTTCTGGGCCTGCTGCCGGACAGAAGAGGCGAGTGTTGGACCGAGTCGGGACGACGAACCTGAACTCTTGAATTGTCATCACGGGCGCGAAAACGCGGCGCTCGTGGTGACACATGAATGCAGGAGAGTCGCTCAACCATCAGTTGTCCCTCCACAGAATCGCCGAGACCGTCCCCTGGTCCTGGAACATTTGCAGCAGATCGTTCAACTGTTCCACGGGGACATTGTTGACCACTACCGCGTACATGAGCCGCTTCCCACTCTTGGCGTCGATATAGCCCCCAAACGCCTGGCCTTTGATGAGCAGGCCCGTCGCCGTGCCCTCGGCGTAAGTTCCGGGCTTGGAGTGCACGTGTCCTTTGGCGCCGGCGAGACTCGGGTCGGCTTCAAACTGGTTCACAAAGCCGAGAGATCCGTCGACTCCCATATTCGGCAGTGCCTCGCGAAGGGTTGGGAAAGTTGATGGTTTGCTCAACGCGGTGAGCATCTGCGTCACCGCAACGGTAGTTGCGGTGGAAGGTCCGCCGCCGCTGCCATCGACGAAGTGGTACTCCCCAGCCGGCACTCCATAATTGGCGGCAAGATTCTTCTGTTCGACGGCGAGCGCGTCGCTCATGTTGTCGACTTTCTGTGTCAGTCCGAACAGCACCAGGCTGGTGTCGGCGCCGATGTTATAGCTGACCTTGAGGATGAACTTGGCATAGTCAGAATACGGAAGGCCGTGGAGTTTCGCGACCATTGCGTTGCCGGCATAGCCATTGCGCGCCGGCAAGGTTGACGCGGCATTCTGCTTCACCGCGGGAGCGTCCACGGTAACGCCGACGTCCTGAAGCTTCTCGATCAGAACCGTACGCGCGTAGTTGGTGGGATTCACGATGCGGAAGACCTGCACCAGCGGAAATTTGTTGGTGAACATTGGCTTGAAGTCCATCGGCAGATTGCCGGTTACAGCGGCGTTGCAACCAGGCGTGCCGATGCATTCGGGGTATTCTGGATCCAACTTCAGACTGTAGTCAGAGCCGCCGGCAACCGTGGTCAGCTTTGTATCGACTTCCAGTGCAGCCGAGGTGGGCCGCCAGTTGATCAGCGCCGGACGCTGTGGCGTGGTGGGATTGATAGTCAGGTCAACGACGTCGTCATTCACGAAGATCGGCGAGACTTTAAATTGTCCGCGAAAGTCCCAGGGTTGCCATAGACGGTCGTCGATGATGACGTCACCCGCAACCTTCTTGATTCCGGCATTGGCGATCTGCTGTGCCAGCTGCGCGTAGCCGGCGGTCGGATCCGGCGCGGTGAGTTCTGCATTTCCCAGCGAATCGGCTTCGTTGTGATCGAAGTCGGTGACGGCAATGCTGCCGTCAGGATTGGTGCGGCCACCCATCGTCAAGTCGCCACTCGCCACTAGAACCAGATTGCCGTGCAGCACGCCAGCTGCGTCGACAGTGCCCATGCGGTAGACAGGCGTGTCATAGGTGTGATCGGGGCCAACCTGGTTCAGCAGCTCTCCAACGGAGAATACCTTGCGCACCGAGCCGATAAAGAACTGCTGCTGCGGGTTGTAGTCGATCAAGACCTTGCCCTCGGAATCGACCACGCGCAAGCCCCAGGTAGCGCCCTTGTAAATTGGCTTGTTGAAGATAGCCTGGATGTCACTAGGCAGTTGGGTAGTCTTGCCATTATCAGCGGCATCGCTGACCGCCGAGATCGCCAGGAAAAGAGCAGCGATAAAAACAACAAACCGCAGCTGACTCATGAAATCCCCATCTCCGTAGCGCGGGCATGGTAACACGAGGAGGAAGTCTGGCAGGGAGGAACTGAGTTATTGATCGCCGGCTCGGGTTCAAAGCACAGTGCTCCTCGTTCGCCCATCTCGTGGGCTAATGTGGGAGCAACGGTGTCGGACCCAGGTTAGCGTCCAGAAGAAGGACGCGAACCTGGTGCACCGGATGATTTTTCGTTATCGAGCAGCTTTTGTTTCCGCCCGATCCCCCAGCGGTATCCGGCCAGGTTGCCGTCGCTGCGGACTACGCGATGGCAGGGAACCGCGATCGCTACCGGATTGGAGGCGCAGGCATGTGCCACAGCGCGGACCGCTGCCGGAGCGCCAAGCTCGCGGGCGACGTCGCTGTAACTGCGCGTTTCTCCCCTTGGTATTTGGCGCAGCGTGTCCCACACCTTCTGCTGAAAGGCCGTGGCGCGGACATCGAGTGGCAGATCGATGGAGCTTTGGTCTCCGCGAATCGCCTCGAGCAACGGCTCGACATATTCGCGCAGAGCAGCATCGTCGCGATGCAATTCCGCCGCATGAAATTCCTGGCGCAGATCACGATCCAGCTCCGAGACACTGTCGCCAAAGCGAACTGCGCACAGACCGCGATCGGTAGCTGCCACGAGCATCCGGCCAAGCGGAGTCGGAACGATGGTGAAGCGAATCTTCGTACCCGATCCGCCACGCCGGTATTCCCCCGGGGTCATGCCAAGTTGCTGCGGAGCCTTCTCATACAGGCGACTGGGTGAGCCGAAGCCGGCGTCGTAGAGCGCGGTGGTCACGTCGTCGCCCTTGCGCAGGCCAGACTTTACCTGTTGCATGCGACGAGCTGACTGATACTCGCGCGGGCTCAGGCCGGTGGCACGCTTGAACAGACGCTGCAGATGAAATGGGCTGAGCCCCACGCGTTGGCTGAGAGCGGCGAGCGTGACGATGCCCTCCGCGTTGTCAAGAAACCGCCGGGCGTTGGTTACGTACTGCGCCTGCGAGGAGATTTCGGTTGGCTTGCAGCGCAGGCAGGCGCGATACCCGGCCCGCTCGGCCTGGTTGGGATCGGCAAAGAATTCAACCGAGTTGCGACGCGGCCTGCGGCTAGGACACGAAGGCCGGCAATAAATCCCGGTGGTGCGCACGGCGAACACGAAGCGGCCGTCCTGGCGAGCATCGCGCGCCATCACTTGCTGCCATTTGTTCTGAAGTTCGGTTTCCATGCTCATACAGTAGTTCCGTCGCTCAGAAGCAGCTATCCGCGGCTTGCGGCCAAAGGAAATGGCCATCAGTTCTCCGCCATTAGCCAAGTCAGGCTTCTTTGCACCCAGTATCAACTCACCCTAGACTCTGGCCGCAGTTCCTGCTCTCACGATTTCGGCGGCTTGGCTGGCCGAGTCAAAGACGTGTGCTTCAATACCGACGGCGCGTGCGCCTTCCACGTTACGCGGACGGTCGTCAAAGAACAGGGCGCGCTCCGGCCGGCAGCCCAGCGTGTCGAGGCAGATACGGTAGATTGTGGCGTCGGGTTTGATGAAACCGCAATCGCAAGACCATATCTGCACGTCGAATTCATCCAGCCAGTCGAAGGCCGAGCGCACTGCGGCCAGCAGATCGCGTGGAATGTTGGAGAGGATCGCCGTGCGCATACCCCGGGCTTTGATCTCGCGCACCAACTCCAACGCGGCGGGATTGGCGCGTACCCACATGCGGTTTTCGAACGCAACGATGCGAGCAATGTGCTCCGGCGTGAGCGAGATTCCGGCGGCTTTAGCAAAATGTTGCCAGTGCTGGTGACAATCGTGCCGGCCGCAATCGTACTCGTCGCGTGTATCCGAGTAGACCTGGAAGAATGGTGGCTCGCTAATACCGACCAGCTGCGCAAATTCCTGCAATTCGGCTGACGAAGGTGATTGGCTCAACACGCGGCCGTAATCGAAGATCACGGCATCCCAAGGTGTTCGTCCCATGCTGTTATTTTCACACACCGAATGGAACCGCGGGCGAGGTCGCAGCATCGGATACACGTCGGTTTTCAAAGAGGGAAGACATGAGTGCGAGTACCGAGAACGGTCTGATTCACCTTGACAGTAAGCATTCCGTCGACGAAACCTTGCAACGGTTGCAAACGCTGCTTCAGGAAAAAAACATCAAGGTGTTCGCCTTGGTCGATCATGGTGGAGAGGCGGCGAAAGCCGGGCTGGCGATGCGTCCCACTAAGCTGCTTATCTTTGGCAATCCCAAGGGCGGTACGCCAGTAATGCAGGCGGCACCGAGCGCTGCCATCGATCTGCCGCTGAAAGCACTGGTCTGGGAGGACATCGACGGCCAAGTCAGGCTGACCTACAACGATCCGGCGTACCTGCAGCAGCGCCACAATATTCCGCTCGCGCTGCTGCCGAACATCGCCGGAGTTAACGGCCTGCTGGAGAAAGCCGTGAGCTGAATCCAGCCGGAGCTTTCGTCGAGCAGAGAAAACAAAGACGTTCTACAATGCCCGCTGTGCGGCTTTACCCATTGCTGTACGGAGTCGAATTTCTGTCCGGAGTCTAGCCCGGGCAAATTCGAGAAAGAGGGGCATGATGAGGAAGGCACTTGGACGTTGGTCGGCAGTTGTTTCGATGTTGCTTTTGGTCTCGGCGCTGAGCTTCGCGCAGTCGTCGAGTACCACCGCAAGCAAGCCCGCCGCTGGTGTGCAATCGAGCGGCAGCGCAAGCAGTGCCGCGAAACTTGATCTGAATAGTGCGACCAAAGAGCAGCTTCAGGCCCTGCCGGGCATCGGGGCCGCCTATTCGCAGAAGATCATCGACAACCGGCCCTATCATGCGAAGACGGACCTGGTTTCGAAGAAGGTCATACCGCAGGCGACCTACAATGGAATCAAGGACATGGTGATCGCAAAGCAAGGCACGGCCGCGAAGGGCAAGTAGCCAGGCACCTTACTTATTGCTCAGCGCTTCCACGCCGGGAAGTTTCTTGCCTTCAAGAAATTCCAGCGAGGCCCCGCCGCCGGTGGAGATGTGTGTAATCTTGTCAGCAACGTTCGCGGCCTTCACAGCCGCGACGCTGTCTCCACCGCCTACGATCGAGGTTGCCGCACCGTTTTCGGCGACCGCGTGAGCAATTTTTTTCGTACCCTTAGCGAAGGCCTCGATCTCGAAGACACCCATCGGGCCGTTCCACACAATGGTTCGCGCGTCGCTGACCTCATCCGAAAACATCTCGATCGTCTTTGGACCGATGTCCAATGCCATCATGTCCGCCGGAATCGGCTGGCCTTCGCCGATGTTCTGAATCCGCGCTCCAGCATCCATTTTGTCAGCCACTAGGTGATCGACGGGCAGCAGGAACTTCGCATTGTGCGCTTTCGCCTGGGCTAGAGTCTCTTTGGCAAGGTCAATCTTGTCGGCTTCGAGCAGCGACTTGCCGATCTCCTGTCCTTGAGCCTTCAAGAACGTGTAGGCCATGCCACCGCCGATGATGAAGGTGTCAACCTTGCCCATCAGATTCTTGATGACCCCAATCTTGTCGCTGACCTTGGCGCCGCCCAGAATCGCAATGAACGGCTTTTGCGGATGGGATAAAGCTTTACCCAGGTATTCCAGTTCCTTCTCCATGAGCAGGCCGGCCGCGTTCTTCTCGACAAAGTGGGTGATGCCTTCGGTGGAAGCGTGCGCGCGGTGCGCCGAACCGAATGCGTCATTCACGTAATAATCGCAGAGGTGGCCAAGCTGCTTGGCGAAACTGGGATCGTTGGCTTCTTCTTCCGCATGAAAACGAAGGTTTTCCAGGAGCAGCGACTGGCCGCGCTCCAGTTTCTCCGCCATCTCCTCGGCTTGAACGCCAATGCAATCAGGCGAAAAGCCAACGTTTTCTCCCCGCCGCAACACGTCGTCCAGCAAAATGCGCAGGCGTTCGGCCACGGGCTTAAGGCTCATCTTCGGATTTGCCTTACCTTTCGGGCGGCCAAGGTGCGAGGCGAGGATCAGACGCGCCCCGTGCCGCAGGGCATACTCGATGGTGGGCAGGGTTTCGCGGATACGGGTATCGTCCATCACGCGGCCGTCGTCGAGCGGAACGTTGAAGTCGACGCGCATGAAGATGCGTTTATTGTTCAGCGGAAGATCGCGGATCGATAGCTTTGCCATAGCGTGCACCGGTTGTCAGTTATCGGTTGCCGGTTGTCAGTAGGGACGCCGGCTGACGTCCGAGTAGGTTTCAATTAATGGAAACGGTGGCCAGCGCAGCTGTCTGCAAATTCGTCAACCGGACCGGCGACTCCGAATATCAGTTCCATTGCGCATCCGCCGGACTGCTGACAACCGACAACCGGCCACCGACAACTGCTCTACAAACCCTTATTCCCGAGGTAATGAATCAGATCACGCACGCGGCAAGAGTAGCCCCACTCGTTGTCGTACCAGGCGATCACTTTCACGCAGTTGCCGGCCACGACGCGCGTCATGGGAGCATCCACAATGGAGGAGCGGTCGTCACCGCGATAGTCAATGGAGACCAGCTCCGCCGTCTCGTACCCCAGGATGCCCTTCAGTGGAGCAGCGTCAGCCGCGGCCTTCAGCGCATTGTTGACTTCCTCAACGCTGGTCTTCTTCTCGACGAACACAACCAGGTCGACGACGGAGACGTTCGGCGTCGGCACTCGCATGGAGAAACCGTCCAGCTTACCCTTCAGCTCAGGGATCACCAGCGAAAGTGCCTTGGCTGCTCCGGTAGAGGTGGGGATCATGGAGAGCGCGGCGGCGCGAGCACGACGCAGGTCCTTGTGCGGGAAGTCGAGGATGACCTGATCGTTGGTATAAGAGTGGATGGTGGTCATCGTCCCGCTGACGATCTTGAAATTATCCTGCAGCACCTTCGCGACCGGCGCCAAACAGTTAGTGGTGCATGAGGCGTTCGAAATGATGTTGTGCTTGGCTGGATCGTACTTGTCTTCGTTGACGCCCATCACGATGGTAATGTCTTCGCCAGTCGCCGGAGCCGAGATGATGACCTTCTTCACCGGCCCGCGCAGGTGCTTCCTGGCGTCCTCCGCCTTGGTGAACTTGCCGGTCGATTCCACTACGACCTGCGCACCCACCGACTCCCAATCCAGCTTTGAGGGATCCTTTTCGGCGAAGACCTTGATGGTCTTGCCGTCAACGGTAATCGAATCATCGGTGGCAGAAATCTGGTTAGGCAGATTGCCGAGAATGGAGTCGTACTTTAAGAGATGTGCCAGTGTCTTCGGACTGGTGAGGTCGTTGACGGCGACGAATTCCAGTCCGGGATCCTTGAGGGCGGTGCGAAGAATGTTGCGGCCGATGCGGCCGAATCCGTTGATACCGACTTTGATTGCCATATAACCTCGTCCTTCAGCGAAATGAAAACCTAAATGCAAAAATCGATGCTGGGCCTACAGCGCGGTCCGGCAATGTTGATCAAACAAAAAATCGTAGCATCCAGACTGGGGTGAGGCAATGCTACGCATCACAATCCAGGACTGCATGCCACAAAAGGGGAACAGCCTCTTTTTCGGATAGTGGTGCGTTGCCACAAACGCCTCCCGCCGCTGCGACCGCAATAACAGTCCGATTGCTCCCGCCTAGCTGGCCGTGTTACAAGAGCAACATGCGAAGATGGACACGCGATCGCAACAGGCGGCGCAAACCACAAGGCGAAAAGCAAGGCGATAAGCCGGGTCAGCCGGAAGGCCCCGCACCCTTGCAGCCCAGATTTCCGGATCCCGTGACGGCCGACTCGGCCCAGGGCCCGCAGCCGGAGTTTGAAGCTCAACCCGAGGAGTCGGAGCTCCAGGAATCGCAGCCCATGGGTGAAGCCAGCAGTAATGAGGGAACTCCGCAGCAGCAGAGACGCGATCGCAACCGGCGTCGAGGACGACGCGGGCGCGGCAATCGTCCCCAGGGGCCGCAAGCACCGTCCTTACCTGCGCCTGGTGGGCCAACCGGCGAAGCTGGCGAAGCCGAGGCGCCCGTCGAAATTGCCGAACCGGCGGCACAACCTGCAGCTTCGGCGCGATCGAAGCAGCCCAAAGGCGCGGTGGTCCTGTCGATTGGATTGCCCGGTTCAGGCAAAAGCACATGGTTCAAGCGTCATAACATTTTGCCGCTGTCGAGCGACATGGTCCGAATTTTGCTGTTCGACGATGTCACAGAACAGAGATATCAGGACCTGGTCTTCTCCACCCTGCGGTCGATGCTGCGAGCGCGCCTGCTGGCGCGGCGTCCCTCGAACTATCTCGACGCTACCAATCTTTCGCCTCATGAGCGGCGCAGTTGGATCAAGCTGGCGCACGATTTCGGCTATGAGGCCCATGCGGTTTTCTTCGACGTTCCGCCCGAGGTCTGCATCGAGCGTAATCGTCGCCGTGATCGCAACGTTCCCGAGGACGTGATGCAGCGCATGGCTGCCAAGCTGCGGCCGCCGAAGTTCGAGGAAGGCTTCGCAAAAATCACCGTAGTACGGCTTAAGAAAAAAGACGGCGACGACTCTTCCGCCGAGCCTCCGCGCAGCGTCGACGCCCAGCCCGATGAGGAACCGCAGCCGCCGAATCTGGAAGATGCGGAGTATTGAAGCTCTAGACGACAATGTAAGCAGGGAAGCGGCCACCCGGCCGCTTTTTAATTTCCAGTTAAAACCATCCAATTCTTCTATCCGCTTTCTGAGTCTTACTCCTCTCAAACCGTGATACCATCCCGCGATTAGTAGCCCCGCTTCGCCGCTCCATACCAATTTCGCCTTCTCGGGAGGAAAGACATGCAAACCAAGGTGAATGATTTACTGCAGTCAGGCTGGACGATAGTACTGGCGTTGGGCATTCGGGTTCTGGAAGCCATCGCACTCTGGATCGTAGGCCGCTGGTTGATCGGATTATCTCTGCGCATGATCGGTCGAGCTATGACCAGACAGAAGATCGATCCTACGGTCATCCGCTATATCCAGAATGCGGTCGCGGCCTTGCTGAATATCATTTTGGTGATCGCGATCCTGGGCTTCTTCGGCGTGCAGACTACCAGCCTGGCGGCTCTGATCGCCGCTGCCGGTGTTGCCATTGGTATGGCGTGGAGCGGTCTGCTCTCAAATTTTGCGGCGGGAGTATTCCTGGTCATACTGCAGCCGATGAAGGTGGGTGACTTTGTATCGGCCGGTGGAGTTACCGGGACGGTTCACGAAATCGGACTGTTTGCCAGCTCCATCGACACCCTCGACAATGTGCGTAACATTGTTGGCAACGGCAAGATTTTCGGAGACGTGATCCAGAACTTCTCCACCAATCCCTACCGCAGGGTCGAACTCACAGCTCAGCTTGCGCATGGGGTAGACGTACACGCTGCCATGGCGATGTTGAAGAAGGCCATCGCCGGAATTCCTAATGTGATGACCGCACCTGCTCCGGATGTAGAGATCCTGACCTTCAATCTTGCGGGACCGGTTCTCGCCGTTCGCCCCTATTGCAACAACAAAGATTATTGGCAGGTGTATTTCGATACGAATCGCCTGATCAAGGAGACGTTCACCGCCGCGGCATTCGAGGTTCCCGAGCAGCACTACGCGGTTCGAGGAGTGGGAGCCGGTACTGGTGTTGGAATGGCGCACTCGGCGTAGTATGACTGCTCCAGATCGAGTCGCTCGAACGCGGGATCCCGCTCTGGAGCTTTTCCCTCCGCCGCGTGGGGTCGTAACTTTCGTTATTCCTGCCACTATAGTCTCTGGCTCGACCCGGTTCGTGGCTAATATAGTTGTCTGAGTAGTTAAGGATGGCCGATGGCCACTGGAAACTCTAGCGTCACTTCGGACTTCTTGAGCAATGGCTTTATACGGGCGCTGGTATTGTTTGCGCTGGCCGTTGCTCCGGGTTTCGCACGGTCCGGCGCTCAAGTCGCCGGCGCTGTAGCCCCTCTACCACCCAACGCTCCTGCGATTCCAACGACCATCAGGAATGCGCCTTTCTCGGCCCAGGTCGTCACGGAATACGATCACGTTCTCGCCAACGGAAATCAGATCCATCGCGAAACCCACGGCAGGATTTTTCGCGACTCCCAGGGACGCGTGCGCACGGAGACGCAGGTTGCCACACTAGGTGGTGTCGATAGCTTGGAGCATATTGCGATCCAGGATCCCATTCTGCGCGAGATCATCCATCTCGACCCGCGCACCAAAACTGCTAGCGTACATCATCTGGGCGAGCTCTCCAGTGCGCCCGGCGAGCCGGCTCATGGCGGCATACCAACTAAGTCCGGCAAAGCCTTGCTGTCCACTCCGGAGACAGCGGTTGGCAGCGCGACGTTCACCTCTCCGCGTCCGGGAGTATCGATGCCGGCAGCCAGCGAGTCGCTCGGAACCAGGATGATCGAAGGGCTTTCGGCCAGCGGTACGCGCACCACGCGGACGATTGCAAGCGGGGAAGGCGCTCCGATCGTTGCCGTGAGCGAAGTCTGGTATTCGCGCGACCTGCAGATGATCATCCTCAGCATCTCCGACGATGGCCAGTCAGGCCACAGCGTGATGCGGGTGACCAACATTTCGCGGGGCGCGCCCAACGACAAGCTTTTTCAGGTGCCGCCGGATTATACTGTCAAAGACGGTAATCCCATTGCCACCGTTATGAAGCATTAGGAGCAGCCCGAAACTGGATGTTTGATCTCGACTTTTCTCCGCCCGAAGGTTTGACCGTTTCCCTTTGGCGTTCTTTGCTGATCAATTTTGCGGACCGCTTTGCGCCCGAACGGCTTCCTCCTCTTCAGCTGACCTCGAAGCCGGTCGCCGTGATGCTGCCCGGCGAGGAACTGGAACTGCCCTGGTATCGCACGATATTTACCAACATTGGTGACGTGATCTCGCCGGAGCGCCTGCCGCCGCTTGATCTGACCTCGCAGCCCGTTGACGTTGGCGAACTGCTGGCCGATGACCTCAGTCATGGTTGGTGGGATTCGCTGCTGCGGAGTGTGCGCGACCGCCTCTCGCCGGAACGCTTGCCTGCGCTGCAACTCACCGCGCAACCCGTGGCTGCCTTCGGCGTCGATGCCAGCCTGCAATTGCTGGACTGGTCTACGCTGATTGCGGGCCCTAAGCTCTTTCATCCCGACCAGCCGCAGCTGGTCGTTGGCAATGTCCCCACCGACGAGCCCGCACCCGCTGTAGTCTCTGCCATCGCGGAGCTGGCTCCGGCCAGTCCGCTTCTGATTGCGACCCGTGGCCAGCTGGTGCGTGACATTGGCAGAACGCGATTCCGGCGCAAGATTTGGATCTCATTGGCCACCGCTGAAGCCATATTTTTGCTGGTCGCGATCTTCAAGTTGCAATAGCAGTGCAACCACCGTTTCTGCGCAGCCCTGAGCCGCGCCGCTTTTTATTTCCCCCCTCGAATTCCCAAGGTTGTACGATAAGGCTGGTTGTCCAGCTCTGCCTCCGCCGGTGAACCAGCCCGGCCTGGCATGGATTGGGGGCGAAGCTTGAGCATTAAGACCAGCACACGTCTCGTTCAGAAGGTCTTGATCGTGGATACGATCGGCGAACTGAGACTCGGCGAAGGTACCGACGTGGTTCGCAATGTAGTGCGCGACATGCTCGGCCAGGGCTACAAGAACATCCTGCTCAACCTGCGCGACGTACGACACATTGACAGCGCAGGCGTCGGCGAACTGATGAGCTGCTACACCTCGGTGCGCAATCAGGGCGGCCAGCTGAAGCTGATGAACCTGAACAAGCATGTTCACAACCTGCTGCAGATTACCAAGCTGTACACGATCTTCGAAGTAGCCGAAGACGAAGACTCGGCCGTGTCCTCGTTCCATCAGGCATAGGCCGATCGCGGTTTTATCAGTACGCATAACTGCATTTCATTTTGAAATTCTTGCGAGGCGATCATGAAAGGCGATCCAAAGGTCATTGCATTGTTAAATCAGGTACTCAAGGCGGAGCTGACAGCCATCAATCAATACTTTCTGCACGCCGAGATGTGCGACAACTGGGGCTATTACCGTTTGGGTAAAAAGGTCAAGAAGGAGTCGATCGAGGAGATGGTGCATGCGGAAAAGTGCATGGAACGTATTCTCTATCTCGACGGCACGCCGAACATGAGCGACTACTTCAAGATCAACATCGGCAACACCGTCGAGCAGCAATTCAAGAACGACCTGCAACTCGAGATTGATGCAGTGAAGCGCCTGAACGACGGCATTAAGCTCTGCGTAGCGCAGGGCGACAATGCCTCGAAAACGCTGGCTGAAAGCATTCTCAATGACGAGGAGCATCACATTGACTGGCTGGAGGCGCAGCTGCACGCCATCAGCGAGATGGGCTTGGCAAACTATCTGGCGCAGCAGCTGGGCGACGGCGAGTAAAACGGCTTCGGGTCCTTGAATTGAGCGAGGCGAGCGCAATGCTCGCCTCTTTTTAAGCTTAATAGCGTCCACTCCGAGCAAACTCGCGTGATGCGTTACAATGGAAAGGCGCCGCAGTTCCGGCGCTTCCAAAACAAGTCTTCCCACGGAGAGATGGCCGAGTGGCTGAAGGCGCACGCTTGGAAAGCGTGTGTACTCGAAAGGGTACCCAGGGTTCGAATCCCTGTCTCTCCGCCATAATTTCCCGCCTGTTGCGCAGTCACAATACAATCACACCAGAGGCTGAGCTCGACTGTCCAGATTTTGGCTGGCAATCTCGACAATCTTGATCTGCGGAGCTGCATAGCTTTTACCGTGCGCCACCAGGTCAAACCATTGCGCCACTCCGGTGATGGTCAGCAGCGGCTCGAAGGGGCGATCGTCACCAGCGAAGAAATCCTTCGTGGCACGTTCCAGCGCAGAAGCATTGAACAGCGAATTGCCCCGCAGAGTCTCAACTCCAAACTCAAAGAGAGCGCGGCCCTCGGGACTGCGAAACCGGTCACTGCGCCCGTCCCGGAAAGGCGGTTGCCGATCTTTGTGGAGCGTTCGCCAGATCCGCCGCGCCGTGCGATACCACAACTGATCCTGCGCGGCGTCTGTCCAGCGTTCCCTGGGAACACTGATCGGAGCACCGGTATTCGCGTCAGGCACGGCAAACGCCGGATGCTGCAGCGCGACCAGCGCACGCCGGTACGCGCGCCCGAGATAACGATCTTCGGCGCTGCTGTGCCGATACCAGCTCCACAGCGCCGGATGAAATACCGGAGACGAAAGGTCAAGCCCTTCCATCCACGAGACATAACAGCCGTAATGCACCTGCTTCGAGACCCATGGCAGCACGTGGCGCTCGAAGGTGATGTCGAGGCGGCCGTCGCTGACGGGCTTCAGCGACGCAGCCGTCCCACGCAGCTGCGTGATTGCCTGCTGCTTGCCGTCTCTGCTAAGCATGCCCAGCAGATCGGTATCGGAATAGAAGCTGGCGCGCGAGCTGGCGTCGCGGAAGTGCGCGCCGGCAGGCCCAAGCTGGCCGAGAACCGTTTGCGACAGATCAGCGTGCCGGTGCAGCGGCCGAATCAGCCAGCCTTTCAGAATGGTGTCGAACAAGTATCCGTGCGCGATTGCGTGAATGCCCAGCGGCGTCAGCCGTTCGGCCAAACCAACATCGTTGATGAACTCGCTATCGTGCGTGCCGTTGGCAAGCCAGAAGCCAAGTTGCGCACGTAGCAGCCACTCATCCTGGCGATAGGGAAGCGTGATCAGCTCGGAGCGGCAGGCTTCCGCAATCTGCTTTGCGATGTCCGTCTCACGCGCGGTCTTCTCAAGGGTGACTGCCTTACGGCCTTCTCCGGCAAGCGCCAGAATCGCACGCGAGTCGAGACCTCCACTGAGCAGCAGTGCGGCCTGCGGGTCGGTCCAGCACTCGCGCACGCTGCGACGCAAAGCCTGGGTCAGCGAGCCTTCCGGATCGGCGCGAACCGTGGCTGCCGATGTGGCTTCGTCCTCAGGTAATTTATTGGAGTGGCGGGCGATGACCTGGTTATCACGGAAGACCAGCATTTCGCCGGGAGCAAGTTCTTCTGCGCCGGCAAGCGTGGTCAGGTGATAACGGTAGACCGAGCCGAGCAACACTGCCTCGAGTATGGCGTCCCAGTTCAGTGCTGCGGCGTCGGCGCTGCTGAGCGCCAGGGTTGCTAGTTTATCGGCGATCAGAAGCTGGCCAGCCGCAACACGATAGAAAATCGGGCGCGTACAGAGAGGATCGACGAAGGCTGTGACCTGCGCCGGTCCTGGATGAGCCGAACTCGAAATCTCGAAGCCACGAAAGCTTCCCCAACGTCCGGGCAGCCAATCGAGCAGCGACTCGCCTTCGCGCGGCAGCCGGTCAGGAACGCCCTCGATGAACAGAAGATGAGCGGGCGCGCGGCGTACCCAGTAGTGGCGGCTTTCCGGCGGATGGATCCAGGCGGCAGTGATGTCGTCACCTTGATAGCCTTCGGAAACGGCACGGTGGGTGACATCAACGAGACGCAAGCTGCCCGTGGAACTGCCGCTGTCGCGTCTTACTTCAATGCAGAATCCAGCCACAGTTCTCCCTTGGACCCGTTCTCCGCGCGTGATTCTTCTTCAGCGGTTGGAAAATTATACGATGGCGGTGGGTTAACCTCCCTCTCGCTAACGGCGGACGAGAAGGATGGGATACCCGGAAACTTATGAAAAGCGAAGAGCGAAACGCGAACAGCGCTGCTCACTTTTCCCAGGAGAAGATTCGATTCCAGTCGTGCTTCATGCTAATAACGATCCAGCCTCTGGATTTGGCCTCGTCATATAGTGGTTGCGTGAAGGTGCCAACGTCGGTTGCCGGCAGCCCCTCGGCGGGACCATATGCGTATTCGCGCTGAGCATCGTCGTGCAGGACGATCATCATCAGATGAGCGCCCGGCCCGGCCTGGGTATACTCCAGCATCTGCTGGTCGCCGGTCGAGTTGCCGAATGCAGCTTGCGGATGGTGGCCAATGAAAAGGTAAATGTCCTCTGGCTTGCCAGAGAAATTGTTGTTGAGCAGCAACTTCGGCGGCCGCATCAGAATGCCTGCTCCCGACTTGTCGTAGGTGTATTGCGTGGCGATGGCCGAACCGACGATATTTTGCGGCGGAATTCCATAGACCTGCTCGGCATAGACGCGCACAAAGTCCTGGCCTCCGCCGGTCACGATGTAGGTTTCATATCCGTTGGCCCGCAGATACTTCATTACCTCGAGCATGGGCTGATAGATCAGTTCGGTGTAGTGCCGATGCCAGCGGGGATCCTTCGCAGTCGCCAGCCAGTCGCGCGCAATCTGCTGGAACTCCTCTACGCTCATACCGGTTTGCGTGGCCACGAAGATGGCCATAAGGTCCTTCATGGTGAACTTCGCCATGGCCGCTTTGTCGCCGGCGAGTACGCTCCTGAACGGCTCGGTCGTCTTCCACTCCGGATGTTGTGGAGCGAGCGCGGCGACCCGATCAAACGCGAAGACTACCTGCGTGTACATTGGATGCTCGACCCAGGTGGTTCCATCCTGATCGAAAGTCGCGAAGCGCTGTCCGGGAGGAACGAAGTTCGCGCTCGACGCGTCCGTAGTCGTATGAACCAGATTGATGATTGCCTGCTTCGCTGCGCCATCGTTCCACGAGGGCAGAGGATCGCTCTGAGCCTGCGTAGCGAGAGCAGCAAAGAAGAGAATGATGACGGCTACAGCTGGTCCACGGAAAGGGGAACGAAGGGCGCGCATGGTGTCTTGCCTCTAGAAGGAGGCCTCCAGGCCCACTAGGACCCCCTGTTGGATAAGGTGAATGCCGAGACGCGTGGTCGAGTTGTTATTCACCACCAGGCGCGAGCCGAGCGCATAGCCGGCGTTCAGACTCAGGTGCTTCTGGAGCGTCACACCGACCGTATCGATGGTGGAAAGAAAGTCGCCGTAGCCAAACAGATACATCCCGTACAAATTGCCTTCCACAAACACACGGGACGAGTTGGTCAAATACAGCCGCCATTGTGGGCCGGCGACGGGAATAGGAGCCAGCAGGGAAGCGCTGCCATAGGCTGCCGGTTGAATCACTCCTCCGCCGGTAATCTGAGCTTTGGCAGCCAAGCTTGCCTTGGTATCGAAGAGATCAATCTGCACGCCAACCCCAATATGCCCGCGGCGCCGGCGAATGATGTCGTACTCGTATCCGGGAGCGTACAGGTTCGCCTTCAGATTAGCGTTAATCGCGGCGCCTACATTGTAGGTTTGTCCCTGGTAGTTAATGGTGCGATCGATGACAAGGTTGCGCGACTGCTGGAATGGACTTACCGCAAAGGTCAGATGGTTCTTGTGGGTGAACTTCCAGTCGAGGAAGGCGGTGACGGTGGAATACGAATTGAAGCCCAGGTCCTTGTCGACATCGATGACGTCGCCCGCGCCAGAACCCTGAAAGGTCCCGGAAGGGTTGGAGTAGAACCAGAATCCGTCGACTCGCAGCTTGTAGCTGTCGATCTCGTCGCTGTTATCGGCAGCGTGCAGCATCGGACCCGCTATGGAGAGAGTAAATAAAACAACCATTGCCAGAGTTGTGGTGCGTTGCGAGAAGAGACGGCGCAGAGATATCAGCAAGGAAGCCTCCCTGATCAGCGGGCATAGTGTATCGCTTTGCTGTGCCGCGCAGAATACTCATTCGAGGCCCGTGAATCCAGGTGTATACCCCGTCAACAACTCATTCCACACTCATCAATAGGACGGATAGTGACGTGATCGAGACACGATCACGCGGGTATTCTCCTACCTCCCGCTCTCGCTCTACCTCCTGCTAACCATTCAAGAAGGCAGCTGAGCCCGATAGAACAGGGCGGATTTGTGGAACGTCTGAGAATTACTCGCCACCGCGCCGAACTGTAAAACCACTCGAACGTAGGAGGCGTCTCGAGAGGAAAAAACCCTTCGGCAGGACTGGCCGACCAAAAGAAAATGCGGCCAGCATCGGCTGGCCGCATGATGAGGTTGGCAGGTAGTTACCGAGCCGGGTTAAAGATTGCGCCGACTGCTCCGCTGTTGGTTACCCGTGTCACACAGGTGCAAGACCTCACGTCGGACCCTCTGAGGCTGGCCGAGCAGCCGCTCGGATCAGGAATGACGGGCGTGCAGCTGGCGGAGAATCCGCCGAAGATCGATCCCGGATTCGGAGACGCAGTGAGGGTGACCGGAGCGTTCAAAGAGAAGCCCCCGGTACAACCTTCGTCGCCACCGCAGCTGATGCGAGCCGGATTGCTGATTACCTTACCTGATCCCTCACCTGCCTCATGGACGGTCAAAGTAGGCGCACTGCCGGAGCCGCATGAGCCCACCGCGAATGTGGCCGTTCCCGTGAGTGAGCTGCCACCCGGCGCAACTGCCTTAATGCTGGTCTCAGGGCTCTCTCCGATGTTGCTGCAGGGAGCGGCTGCCGTCACCAGTCCGATGGAGTTGACCGTAGCCACGCGGCTATCGCCGGTAGACCACTTTACCTGGTCCGTTAGATCCTTGGTCTGGTTTGAACCCGCATAGGTTCCGATGGCGACGTACTGGGCTTTCTCGCCCTGGTTGCTCAACGTCTGGGGCGGAGCCATGATCTTCAATGAGGTGAGCGAACCCATGAGGCTAGCGGTTGGCTTGCATACAGTGACAGAGGCGGTGGCGATTAGGCCACCATTGCCGGCCTTTGCATTTATGGTTGTCGTGCCGCATCCCGCAGGACTCACTAATCCCGTAGAATTGACCGTAGCAACGACCGTAAGACTGGATTCCCAGACTACTTTATCCGTGATGTCCTCGGTATACACTGTGCCATTCTTACCGTTGGTGTAGGTTCCGGTCGCCGTCAACTGTGCAGTTGCATTCGTGGGGACGAAGAAGGGACTATTGTCGTCGAAGAGCACAGTCGTGGGCGTGATGTTGACCCCTGTCAGCTGTGCGCTCTGACCGCACCCTACAACCAATACTAAAAGCGGAAGTACACACGATAATGTGAGGATTCGGCCAGCCATGGGGAATGTTATCCTTTCGCGGGTAGACTCGCGACTCGGCACAATACGAGCGGACCACCAGAGCGAAGTGGACGAAGTAGCAGCCGCTGGATTGTGAGGGTCGGTCACGCGCAGTCTCCCACCCTAGCCCTAATGTGTCAATAGTTTTTTAAGCTCTTGGACCTAAGTGGTATGAGTTCCTCCCGATGCCGGAATTGCCATCACGAACTATGGACCATAAATCCAAATGTCGTCAGTCTGCGGCTATTTCGATCTATGAGTTTTTCCTGGTGATGCCGCCTCTGCTAAGGTGTTTCTGCTCATCTCATAGCCGAGACTCGGAAGATTCAGCCCATCCAGCATCGCCTCGCGCGCCCTCACTTATTCTGACCTCTACCGCCTAGCGTGACACAGGCGAAGTAAGAGCCACCCAAGGTTGGTTCCTTGAGCGTTCTCAGGACGCCTATGCGGGGCTTTGTAGCTTTATGGGGATTGCAATGGGAATGAGGTATGAAACCACCATTCCAATGAGTCTCTTGGAATGATGGCGGGGTCGACGGGACTCGAACCCGCGGCCTCTGCCGTGACAGGACAACCACTCATTGTAAACCATTGAAATTGAACGGTGTTGGCGGACACAGTTTGATGCTCTATGGGGTGATTTGGTAGGGCTTATCGTCCCCTTATTGTCCCCAAGTTCGCTGCTGCAAGGAATATTTCAGTCGCCGTTCTCAAGTATCGGCGGGCAATATCTGCTCTGCTGCGGCGGAACTCTGTTCCTAAAACTCCCAACTCTTGTTGCGTGATGTTGCGGCCGCAACCGAAATGCTGGGGCCGTTCGAACGCGAGGTTCATGCGCCGTCATACTGTGAGCCAGCGCGTGAACAGCGTTGTCAACGACGGTCCGGAATGCTCCGAGCCACGCGAGTCGTCGCCACGAACGTTGACAATGCTCATCTACCCGCTCATGTGGCCAGCCTTGTTTGAATACCGAGACGACGCATTTTGTTCTGCAGAGTCGTTCGCTTGAGGCCGAGCAGTTCCGCCGCTCCTCCCTGGCCAGAGATTTTTCCAGATGCAGCTTTTAACGCTGCGATTATGGCGTCCCGTTCTGCCTGGGCGAAAGTCGAGTTGTTCGAAACCGTGCCGATGCTAACGCGATTCGTGCTTCTTAGTTCAGAGATTGGCACCTGAAGTTCCTCCCCACGCGTGACAATGACAGCTCGTTCGATGAAGTTCGCTAACTCACGAACATTGCCTGGCCACATATTGTTGGTCAAAGCGTCCATTGCTCTCCGTGGGATAGTCTTTATTTCTTTTCTATGCGGGTTTCAAGGCTAGAGCACTGGGGCAAAACCAGGTGGGTTGTTCTTGAGGCCTTCGCCGCTGCCGTAAGTAACCGGAAAGATTGGTCGGGGAGAGAGGATTTGAACCTCCGACCCCCTGGTCCCGAACCAACAACCGGTTAATTAACTTGTTGTCCCGCTTAGGCTGGTACTGCGTCGTCTTGCTTCGTATTCATCCGTCTTCGGCAGCGAATGGACCCAAATCGGACCCAAGTTTTGTCTCGTTATATTCACGGGGGAAAAATCCAAATGATTCCCTTCACAGTAACCGTGAGAGTTCCTGATCAGCGCGAGAACAGGCGTCGCAACGCCAACCTACAGCCTGCCGGTTAACAGTTGCGGCGCCCGCATATCGCGCAATAGCAAAGGATAGCAACAAGTACTAGATGTGACAGGCGGTTACCGCGATTTCGGGGCTGGCAATCAACTACGATTGGTTATCGACATTTACCGTGAGGGGGCACAAAAAGTGGCACACTTTCAGCACTGCACTTCTTGCTGAGGCAGCCAAATGCCTGGACGAATGACCTTCGGTCGGTTCAGCAAAACTTGACACGGTAGAGGTCCGGAGTTCGAGTCTCCTCGTGCCTACCATCTTTTCCCCAATGTTTATGGCGCTTTCCTGCGATTAAAGCTCGTCTCGAGAATCGAGGTTGATGAGCTTACTCCTGATTTACTCCTAAACAGTCCCCCTGGGTGAGGACGCCATCATTCGGTCCTTCGATCTAAGGTCTCCGGCCCCTTCGACAAGCTCAGGGCAGGCTCTGGAGCAGCCGCAGGCTCGATACTTTGACTTCCATGTCTCTATAGCACGCGGGCGAGTGGAGAAGCCACGCTACATAAATCGCAATCCGGTACGGCGAAGTTTTGTGGCAGCGCCGGAGCTGTGGCGGTTGGGGCAGCTTCCGCGCTTATGCCTATCAGGAGAAAAAAACGGTTCGGGTGAACGAACGGGGCGTACCAGAATAGAAGCTTAGAGAAGTGACTACGTTTCCACGATGATGCATCGTAGCTACCCATGTCTCGAAAAGCAGCGAGACGTGGGGCGCCCGGCAAATAAGTTCTTGACTCGTTCCACACGTAATGAGTCAATGGGCCACGACAAACCTTGGTTTGCGAGGTTCTCATGCGGGGATGGCGTCTGGCCGCGCTGCTATTGCTCATGGCATGGTTGGGCGTGGCCGCCTGGGCCGATGAGCGCATCCTCGAATACCACTCGGACATTAAGGTCCTGTCCGACGCCTCCCTGGAGGTGCACGAAACCATACGGGTGGTAAGCGAAGATAAGGAGATCGAGCACGGTATCTACCGCGATTTTCCCACCCGCTACAAAACCTCGCGTGGCGAAAGCTCCACGGTCACTTTCGACGTTCTGGATGTCCTCCGTGACGGGCACGCAGAGCCTTACAAACTTGAGGATCTGCAGAATGGAGTTCGCGTCAGGATCGGCGATAAGGACCACTTTCTTGATCCGGGCGAATACACCTATGAGCTGACGTACGTCGTCACTCGCGAGCTGGGTTTTTTCCCGGACCATGACGAGCTTTACTGGAATGTCACCGGCAACGACTGGATGTTCCCTATCGACATGGCTTCAGCCAAGGTGACGTTGCCGGGCCCAGTCCCACCCAGCAAACTGAACCTCACCGGCCACACGGGGCACGCGGGATCGCGCCAGCAGAACGTGAGTTTCCACCGCATCGGGGAATCCGCCGTCGCCTTTGAAACTACGCAACCGCTGCAAACCACTGAAGGACTCACCATTGTGGTTGGCTTTCCCAAAGGGATGGTCACCGAGCCCACACGCGCGCAGCTCATTCAATGGCGGCTCGAATCAAATACATACGTTGCGATCGGGCTGGCCGGCCTGGCACTCTTGCTGCTGTACTACTTCGCTGCGTGGATGCTCGTGGGACGGGACCCGCGACCGGGCACCATCGTCGTGGCGTATGACCCTCCGGACGTTTCCCCGGCTGCCGTGGCCTTTCTGCAAGAGATGGGCTACAGCCAGCGTGTCTTCGTCAGCGCTGTAGTTGACCTGGCGGTGAAGCAGCATCTCGCGATCGAGCAGGAGGGGAGCCTCTATAGGCTGAAGGCACTTAAGGAGGGAGACGGAGGGCTTGCGCTGGAAGAGAGCAACCTGTTGCAGACCTTGTTCAGGGAAAAGACGGAGATTAAGATCAGCGTCAAAGAAGCTTCGACGATCCGGGCCGCCACGGCTGTGTTGACTCAAGCCTTGGACCTGGAGGAGAACCAGATGCTGTTCCGCAAGAACGGCATCTGGCTGTGGCCGGGCATCCTCATTACGCTGGCGGCTTTCGTGGGTATCGTATGGACCGTTCCCCGCTGGTCGGCCGGAGCCGCCGGATTTTGCGTCGTGTGGCTGAGTGGGTGGTCATTCCCCACGGGGGCCATCCTGCATGGATCGCTACAAGACTGGGGATCGAAACGGCTTTCGATGCTAGCGAGCGCCCTCTTCGTTTTCTTCTTCCTGTTCGCGCTACTGGCACTCGCACTTTTTGTAGATTTACCGTGCGCGCTCGTTGTCTTCGCGCTGCTGGCCACCAATGTTGTCTTCGTTTACCTGCTACGGTCACTGACGCCTGCGGGCCGAAAGTTGCTGGACCAGATTGAAGGCTTTAAGCGGTACCTGATGGAGGTGGACAGCGACCGTATGCAACGCATGAATGCACCGGCGAAGACGCCGGCGCTGTTCGAAAAATTCCTGCCTTATGCCTTGGCCATGGGAGTTGAGCAGGCGTGGGCAAAGCAGTTTGCGGGCGTCCTCGCCCAGGCGGCGGCAGCCGGAAGCGGGACTGCAACCGCCTACTCTCCTGCATGGCTGAGCGGCGCGGATTGGGCCAGTTTCGATGCTGGGCGATTTGCTTCGAGCTTCAGCAGCGGCTTCTCGTCAGCGGTTTCCTCCGCTGCCTCGCCGCCAGGTTCGAGTTCCGGCTTCAGTGGAGGCTCCTCCGGCGGCGGAGGTGGAGGCGGGGGCGGCGGCGGATGGTAATCGGGCGGAGCAAAACATCCGACCAAACCGCATCATCGCCAGACTCACTGTTCTTCCATTAAGTTCGCCGGTGGCGGTGGAATGGTGATGTTCAGTTTCGTCACGGGGCCCAACGAGTTCAGCGGCTTGTCGAACTCCGCGTCGTTAGCACAACGATGTCACACCCCGATTTTCCAAAGGGCACTCGACGAGCAATGGATTGTCGGCGACCTGGAGCTTGCGGACCCGGTGAGTCAAGCATCCGCAGGTCGGGCATGGCTGCCACAGAGACGGCATGTTAGCACTGAGGGGATCTCGAAGTCGTTGAAGATGGAATGACCGGTACGTGGGTTGGCGGCCTAAACTCGTTCCGGCAAGCTCGAGCGTGCAGATCGCAGCTCTGCGAAGCGGGTGCATCCTCGAGCGTGTCTTTCGTCTGAGATTTTGAATCACCCTGCCGCCCGGCGACATCTTCGGCTAAGATTAACGCTTTCGAATGTCAGGTTTGGGCGGCTAGCGCGACATGCCAACCTCTAAAGTCTCGAACAGCGGATTAGCGAGTGGGTTTGCCGTTCAAAGGACAAGCACATCTCCCGATTTTCGGCTCTTGGTCGACTCCGCCCCTGCATTGATTCACACCAGTCTTCCTGACGGCCACCTCGATTTCTTCAACGAAACGTGGCTGAGATACATCGGTGGCTCGTTGTGCGATGTGCAAGGCTGGAAATGGACGAACTATATCCATCCCGAAGATGTCGAAGGGATCGTTCATAAGTGGCGCGCTTCACTAGCTAGCGGTGAGCCCTTCTTGCACGAGACACGCGTTCGGCGTGCCGACGGGGTGTATCGCTGGATGCTGCACCACAAGATTGCCGTGCGGGACGAGCACGGAAACATCGTCAAGTGGCATGGATCGAGCATCGACATCGAGGACCGCAAGCGAGCCGAGGTGGCGCTCCAGCAAAGCCAATTTTATCTCGCTGAGGGACAGCGCCTGGCCCATATGGGAAGTTGGGCGTTCAACGCAGAGGGATTCGAGTACTGGTCCCCCGAGTTGTTTCGGATCTACGGACTTGAACCGAATGGCGGGCCGCCAACGGTAGACGCATATTTGGCTCTCGTACACCCGGATGATCGCGCGTTCATGCAACAACGAATTACCGCGATGATGGTCGACCACCGCGCGTTTGACTTCACCAAGAAGATTGTGCGGCCAGATGGAGAGATCCGAAGCGTGCGTTGCGTGGGCGTTCCGGTCACGCAAGGAGGGACTTTCCAGGGTTTTCTTGGGACAGGGATGGATGTTACTGAGCAAGTGCAATTGACCCAGGAGTTGCAGCGCCGCGAAGCGTACTTGGCGGAAGCTCAGAGGCTTAGTCACACGGGCAGCTTCGGATGGAAGCCCGACACCGGAGAGATTGTCTGGTCAGATGAAACGTATCGCATCTTCGATCATGACCCCGCAATTAAGCTAACCATCGATTCCATCGCGCACCGCGTACATCCTGAAGATCGCGCCGAGTTCCAGCGGATTATCGATGGCGCGTCTGAAGGGGCGACACATTTCGAGCACGGGCATCGTTTACTTCTGCCGGACGGGAGCATCAGGTACGTCCACGCACTAGCTCACGCTGTGCCGGATGCATCTGGCAATAGGGAGTTTGTGGGGGCAGTGACCGATATCACAGCTACAAAGCGCGCGGAAAACAAAATCCTCGAACAGGAGACGGAACTCCGACAGATTCTCGACCTGGCTCCTCAGCTCATTTCGGTCTACGGCAACAATCGTGAACGCTTTTACGCCAATCGCGTCATGCTCCATTACCTCGGTTCAACTCTAGAAAGCTGGCAGAACAGGACCAGGTTTGGTGACTCCCTTCATCCTGACGATTGGGAACGGGCGAACGGCCATTTTGATCGGGGGGTCGCTAGCGGAACTGGTTTCGAGTTGGAGTTGCGCCTGCGCAAAGGCGATGGAAGTTATCGCTGGTTTCTGACTCGTTGCAACCCTGTTTGCGACGATACGGGGCAGATCATGCGGTGGTTCGTTGCCGCGACTGACATCGAAGAGCGTAAGCAGGCTGAAGAGAAACTCCGAAACGAGAATATCGCTCTGCGCGAGGAGATCAGCAAGGCATCGATGTTCGAAGAGATCGTCGGCTCTTCCCCGGCCTTGCGAACGGTAACGTCCCGAATTGCCAAAGTTGCTCCGACTGCCTCCACCGTGCTCATCACCGGCGAAACGGGAACCGGCAAAGAACTTGTTGCACGGGCGATTCATCGCCACTCGTCGCGGTGTTCGGGGCCCTTCGTGAGTGTGAATTGTGCCGCCATTCCGCGGGATTTGATTGCCTCGGAATTGTTCGGCCACGAAAAAGGAGCGTTCACCGGGGCGCTACAACAGCGTCTGGGCAAGTTTGAAGTGGCGGAAGGCGGCACTATCTTTCTGGACGAGATTGGCGAACTCCCGGCAGAAACGCAGATTGCGCTGCTCCGAGTTCTCCAGGAGCGCGAGTTTGAGCGCGTCGGCGGGAACCGTACAATTCGAACTGATGTTAGAGTGATTGCCGCCACCAATCGCGACTTGCAGTCCGCGATCGACGCTGGTGCCTTTCGTAGTGATCTGTTCTACCGCCTCAATGTCTTTCCGGTCGAAGTTCCTCCTCTGCGGGCACGGAAAGAAGACATACCCATGCTTGTCGAGTACTTCATCGACCGATTTGCTCGGCAAGCTGGAAAAAAGAAGATAAGGTGCATCGACAAGAGGACTTTGGAGTTGGTTCAGGCGTACTCCTGGCCAGGTAACATCCGAGAGTTACAGAACGTGATTGAACGATCCGTCGTTCTCTCTGAGACAGAGACCTTCTCAGTCGATGAGAGTTGGCTTTCGCGCACTTCTTCTTCGGCTCAAGCGGCGCACATGACGCTTTCGAAGAAGCCCGCCCTTCAGGAGAAAGAGGTCATCGAGGCCGCCTTGGCCGAAACGAAGGGGCGCGTCTCCGGACCAAACGGAGCAGCGGCTAAGCTGGGCATTCCGTCCACTACGCTGGAATCGAAGATCAAGTCGCTCAAGATCAACAAGCACCAGTTCAAGACGATCTAATTTCCTTTTGACGCAGCGTTCTTTCAGAACGGTTTTGCCCAATATTTACGAGGTTCGTAAATCTACGACTCTTCGTGAGTTTATGATCCCCCCAACTCTTTTCTTTTCAATGTCAGGGAGTGGTCGCTGCGTTGCGGGGAATTTCGCAAAGCTCGCATCGATGCTTACCAAGTCAGACCGTTAGGCTCAGAAACGGGGGACGAGGCTTGCAGGTGCTTCCGGCCACGTCCCAAAAGGTAATGTCGAAGGGTGAGATGCTGAAGGTCACTCGCAATAGCGGACGGAGGCATGTACCACCTGATGTGGCGGCCCGCCTCGCCAGGCATCCGGGAGAAAACGACCCGCGCATTAATCAGGATGCCGGAGCGCTCGTACCGATTGTGTCCCTCCTACTGCGGTTTGCCTTGTTGCTGTCGGTGTTGGCACCGGCACCGGCTGCCGCCGTCGACCCTGAGCGGCACATTTCACAATACGGGCACAACGCCTGGAGAATCCAGGACGGATTCTTTGATGGCGCTCCCTACTCCATAGCGCAGACCGCGGATGGGTATCTCTGGGTCGGCGGTGCCAATGGGTTAGTGCGCTTCGATGGTGTTCGCTTCGTTCCCTGGACGCCACCGTCTGGAAAGCAGTTATCGTCTCCCGTTGTCGCTCGTGCTTTGGCTGCGCGGGATGGAAGTTTGTGGATCGGGACGATGAGTGGCTTAAGTCACTGGACCAACCATGACCTGATCAATTATTCGTCGTACGCAAACGCAGTTATGGGTCCGACCGTTGAGGAGGGGAACGGAAACATCTGGGTCATTCGTGCAGGAATCGCGGATGCAACCGGGCCTCTTTGTCAGATCAATGGCATGCAGGTGCGGTGTTATGGAAAGGCAGATGGGATTCCTGAGGAACCCTATTCCTCGTTAGCTCGCGACTCGGCGGGAAATCTTTGGCTCGGTGGCAGCACCAGCCTGACCCGTTGGAAACCAGGTTCCTTCCAGACGTACTACCTGAATGGGCTGAAGGCGAATACCGGTCAACCGGGCGTGTGCGCCGTCGCGCCCGGACCTGAAGGTTCGCTATGGGTGGGAATATGTCACCCCGGGCCGGGTTTGGGATTGCAGCAGTTTTCACAAGGGGTGTGGAAGCCGTTTGTCGTGCATGGGTTCGATAGCAGCAGGCTACAGGTTCTGACACTGTTCGTGGATCGCCAAAATGCTCTTTGGGTGGGAACCGTCGGACAAGGCGTATACCGCATTTATGGCGGCGAAGTCGATCACTTTGGCCGGTCCGAAGGATTGTCAGGAGACGCGATCTATGCATTCTTTGAGGATAGAGAAGGCAATCTATGGGTTGCGACGGACAAAGGCCTGGACTGCTTCCGGGACCTGGAGATTACTACGTTTTCAACCCGAGAAGGGCTGACCACTCCAGCGGTAGGTTCGGTCCAAGCCATGCGGGACGGCGCGGTTTGGATTGGGGGCGTCAACGCCTTGAACATTCTCGGCCCGGGTCTTGGTCAGGGCCGCGTGCGTTCTGTTCAAGCAGGAAAGCCCGGTGTGCAAGTTACATCGCTCTTCGAAGACCATGCCGGGCAGCACTGGGTGGGAATCGATAACACCCTGAATATCTACGAGAACGGGAGCTTCACAAGAATAACCAGGCGGGATGGTAGCCCCATAGGAATGATCCTTGGGATTGCCGAGGATGTAGAGAACAATCTCTGGGTCTTGAGCTTCGGACCTCCGCGGACGCTCATCCGTATTTTCGATCGCAAAATCCAAGAACAGCCTCCCACCCCGCAGATACCAGGGGTGAGTTCGCTCGTGGCCGATCCTCGAGGTGGTATTTGGTTTGGTCTTTTCAATGGTGACCTAGCGCGATATCAGCAAGGGCGAACAGATATTTTCCGATTCGAGCATCCACCGAATTCCCGTGTTAACCAGGTCTTGCTGAGTTCCAATGGTTCGGTACTGGGAGCCACGACCTTTGGACTCATTGGCTGGTCGAATGGAAAACAACAAACGTTGAGCGCGCGGAACGGCCTTCCCTGTGACGCTGGGAATGGCCTGGTGGAGGACGGTAGTGGCGATCTTTGGCTGTACATGCAATGCGGACTGGTGGAAATCTCAAGAAGTGATTTGCAAAGATGGTGGGCGCAGCCCAATGTGAGCTTGCAGCCGAAAGTGCTAGACGTATTCGACGGCTTTCAAAGCGGAAATCGTGCTCCCTTTGAGAGTAAATCCGTAAGAACTCTGGATGGCCGGTTGTGGTTTGCCAACGCTGCCGTAGCGCAAATGATTGATCCCTCTCATTTGGCTCAGAACTTGATACCGCCACCCGTGCACGTGGAACAGATCATAGCCGACCGTAAAGGTCATTCTCTGCAAGCCGATGTTAGTCTTCCTGCCCGCACACGCGATGTGGAAATTGACTATACCGCGCTGAGTTTTGCCGTCCCGCAAAAAGTCCGCTTTCGATATAAGTTGGAAGGCCGCGATACGGACTGGCAGGAGGCGGGAACCCGGCGGCAGGCTTTTTATACGGATCTTCGCCCGGGAACGTATCGGTTTCGCGTAATCGCTTGCAACAATGACGGCGTTTGGAATCAGGCAGGCGCAACCCTGGATTTCGGCATCATGCCAGCCTGGTACCAGACGAATTGGTTCCGCGTCTTCTGCATAACAGTTCTTTGTGCATTGCTATGGGTGCTTTATCGGCTCCGCCTCCGGCAGATGGCGTACCAGTTCAACGTGCGCCTGGAGGAGCGCGTCAGCGAGCGGACCCGCATCGCGCGGGAGCTGCATGATACTCTGCTGCAAACTTTTCACGGATTGTTGCTTCGTTTTCAAACGGTTTCTCAGCTGCTTCCGGCGCGTCCGGAGGAAGCTAAACAAAGACTCGACGGCGCCATCGATCAGGCTGCTGAAGCGATCACCGAGGGCCGGGATGCGGTTCAGGGATTGCGTTCGTCCACGGTCGAGACCAATGATCTCGCCGTGGCCATAAAGACTATCGGAGAAGAACTCGCGGCCGATGAAACCAATCAGAGCTCTGCCGTCTTTCAGGTGGAAGTCGAAGGCACGCCCCGGAATCTTCATCCGATCCTAAGAGACGAGGTCTACCGGCTCGCAGGCGAAGCACTGCGCAACGCCTTCCGGCACGCACAGGCGCGGCGGATAGAAGTCGAAATCCGATATGACCAAAAGCAGTTCAGACTCCGTGTCCGAGATGATGGGAAGGGGATTGACCCGACGGTTCTTGGTGGAGAAGGGCGCGAAGGACACTATGGTCTGCATGGCATGCGTGAACGCGCCAAACTGGTAGGGGGGAAAGTGGCGGTCTGGAGTGAGCGCGATTCTGGTACAGAGGTTGAATTGAGTATTCCTGCTTCCACTGCCTACGTGACACCTACTCGCCGCCCTTCGTGGTTGCCTGAGACGCTTTCCGCGAGAGGGGCGGATTTGCAAGGGACCGATGCGAAAGGGGCAAAGTTGAAGTCATGAGTGCCGATCCTAACTTGATTCGTATTCTGGCTGTCGACGACCATCCCCTCATTCGCGAAGGGATAGCCGGGCTGGTTGCGGTTCAATCGGACATGAGTTTGGCCGGCGAAGCCTCGAATGGGCGCGAAGCGATTCAGCAATTCCGAGCCCATCGTCCGGACGTGACCCTGATGGACTTGCAGATGCCGGAAATGAGCGGCGTCGATGCGATCATCGCGATCCGCAATGAATTTCCCGACGCACGAATCATCGTACTCACGACCTACACGGGAGACGTGCAGATTCTGCGGGCCCTCAAGGCTGGCGCTCGGGCCTACCTACTGAAAAATCTCCTACATAAGGAACTCCTGGAGACGATCCGTGCCGTGCATACAGGGAAAAAGACTCTTTCCTCCGAAGCTTCCTTCCAACTTGCCGAGCATGCCACCGATGACGCCCTGACGCCGGGCGAAATATCCGTACTACGTCTGATCGCCGCCGGAAATGCCAACAAACAGATAGCCGATCAACTCTCCGTCACCGAAGAAACCGTGAAAGGCCGAGTCAAGAACATCCTCTCCAAATTGGGTGCCCACGACCGCACCCACGCGGCCATGATCGGAATGAAGCGCGGCATCATTGACCTTTAGGCCACTCGAAAGAGTGACCGCGCGACTCTCTTTAGGGTTTCCGTCACATCGCTAATTTCCTAACCTAGGCTGGGAATTCCGTGCGACGTTTATTCTCCACATTCGCTCGCGGCTGGCCTGGCGTCGGCCTTCTCCTCATGCGCCTGGTGGTTGGAATTGCATTGATTGATCAAGGGGTGACCACACTGTGGAGCGCCCACTCTATTCAAGTGATTATCTTGCGCGTGCTCGCGACCGGTGCAGGAGCACTTTTGCTCGCGGGCTTATGGACGCCTGTAGCGGGAACACTGGTGGCCGGAATTGAAGTGTGGAGGGTCTTCTTGCATCCTGCAGATCCGTGGATCTGCACGCTGTTAGGAGCCCTCGGCGCCGCCTTGGCAATGCTTGGACCCGGGGCATGGTCGGTCGATGCTCGCCTTTTTGGATGGAAGCGCATCCACCTTCCCGCTCGGAAGAGTCAGCCCTAAACCGCCTTGGAGGTTGCCTCCTGGCTCAGCAGAGGTCGCCAGGTGTCTCCATGTAGTTGATATGCGACTCGATGTGGGGTTGTCGGCAGACGAAAATGGTTTCACACTGCGTCTTAAGAACGTGGGGTCCAACAAGCGCGCACCGTTCCCGGCCAGGAGCGCCCCCGCTAATAAACTCACGTTAGTACCCTTACGAAGTCCGTAGATTTACGATCCTTCGCCGGTTCGTAATTGCTGCAAATACCGTCTTTCCAACACGCCAGAAGATGGCTACGCCGTTGCTAGATCAAGTTGGGAAACGGTTTACGGGCTTCAGAGAGGGGCTGGGGCAATGTTGAAGATTCTTCGATCGATGAAGAATGAGTCCGTGATTGTGACGGTAGTGGGTCGCATCGAGGAGAGCAGTCTGGCGGAGTTGAAGCGTGTGATGGGGGCAGAGGACGCAGATCGTCACTTAGTTCTCGATTTGAAAGACGTGACCCTGGTAGATCAAGTAGCGATTCGGTTTCTGGCTCGCTGCGAAGGCGAAGGCATTGGGCTGGAGAATTGTCCGCGATACATTCGCGATTGGATCACGGCAGAAAGGCCCAGAAGGCAAGTGCGAACTCTCTGAGACCATGCAAAAGACAGAAATCCGACGCCGCGGCGGGTTATGGCAAAGATCATTCAACTCTATAGAGACCAGAAATCGAAACCGATGCGCAAGTCGACGCCTGCGAGACGACAGTCAAAACGTAGTCACATTCCCGGCAGTTGCGGAGCCTAAGCAGATAATTGGAGCAAGCGATGAGTTCTAACTTCTACGCGAACGGTGACGAGTCACATTTTAGAATTAACCCACCGGTTCAGGACCTGGATGACGAGCGACTGGACGTCGCCGGAGACAGTGGCCAGGCTGGGATTGCTCCGAAGAAGGATAACTTCGCACCTGAGCTTTTCTTCGAAGACTATGTCTGTACCGAACCGGCTTTTGATGGGATTGTTGGTCGAAGCAATGCGCTTCGAAGCGTGCTGCGTGAGATCGAGACGGTTGCTCCAACCGACTCGACCGTATTGATTTACGGAGAGACCGGGACCGGAAAGGAATTGATCGCGCGCGCGATTCATGAGCTCAGCCCGCGTCGGACCAATGCGTTCGTCAAGCTGAATTGTGCCGCTATTCCGACGGGGCTGCTGGAGAGTGAACTTTTCGGGCACGAGAGAGGCGCTTTCACAGGAGCGATCGGTCAGCGCATCGGCCGATTCGAAGTGGCAAACCATGGCACGGCATTCTTGGACGAGATCGGCGAGATCCCTCTTGAGCTCCAGCCAAAATTGCTACGCGTGCTCCAAGAGCGGGAATTTGAACGCCTGGGGAGCACCCGTACGTTGCGCACTGATGCCCGCCTTGTTGCCGCGACCAATCGTAATCTAGCCTCCATGGTCGAGGATCAAAGATTCCGCTCCGATCTCTTTTACCGGTTGAATGTATTTCCTGTTCGACTTCCGTCGCTGCGAGAGCGTCGCGAGGACATCCCTCCCCTGGTGGGGTATTTCGCCAGGCAGTTCGCCGAGCGCATGAAGAGAAGCTATGCGAGCATCGCGCCAGAGACAATGAAAGTCCTGTGTGAGTACGACTGGCCAGGCAATATCCGCGAGCTACAGAACCTAATCGAACGGGCTGTGATCCTTTGTCCCGGTCCAGTCTTAAGAGTACCGGTCCGCGACCTTCAGCATCGCGTCATCACCGTTCCGCAAAGCGGACTTAGTGGCCGGCATCAAACGTTGGAGCAGGCCGAGCGAGCTCACATTCTGCAAGCTTTGAGGGAAACGAAGTGGGTTCTCGGCGGCTTGAAAGGTGCTGCCCTGCGTCTGGGAGTCAATCGGTCGACTCTACAGTTCCGGATGAAAAAGCTAGGCATTGTGCGACCCGGCCGCGAAGATGATGCCGGCGTTGTCGCAATCATCGCTTAATGTTGAGCCAGGTCTTACCGAAGCGAATGCCCCGGCGGCCTATGCGTTGCAAGTGGCATTGCTCAGTGAGCGCACGTGATACCAGCACGCTACTGCCGAGCCTGACCAGATTGCGCATGCCGCATCCGCTCTTGCATTGAAACAAAGACGCCTACGACCAGACCGAATCCAGCCTGACAAATGACGAAGGGCAGCCATCGCATGCGCTGAATGAGTGCGGGGTTCACGGTTGCCAGAAAGCTGTGGATCGAACCAGACCAGAGAATGGGAGCGATCAATCCTCCCCACAGAACCGGACGGCGCGGACACAGCGGAAGCGTCACTACATAGAGGAGGGCAACCAGCAATGACCCGACGAGGTAAACAGTTGAAGGGATGACCAAGGCATTCCAATGAAAGGCTGCGGTTTGCTCCGTGAATTCCGGAGCAGGCGAGAATCCTGAGGCCAAAAAGTAGATCGGACACCAAATCCCATGCCGACTCACGAGCCCGAATAACGACGCAAGGGTGGCCATGACTGCACTCCCCGCCAGGCCTCCCTTTGCACCTACCCAAAGCGGATACACCTGAGACGATAGTCGCGCCTGGCGTGCATTCCGACTGCCCCGATCTTCTTCCGAGAGAGTTGCAACGGCGTTCGCCGGTTCAGGCGCAACAGGGAGGACTTCACGCCGTTCCAGAGGTAGCGCTTTACCAAACCGCCCTACGAATGCGCTGACGCACAACACTGCCCCGAGAATGCTGACCGTGCCGCTGGTGACCATGCCGGCAAAAAGCAAAGTGACCCCCAACGCCAGAACTATTGGCCAAGGGGATGGAACTGCGAGATCCTGCGAGGGCCCGTATTGCTGGATCGAACTCATAGTTATCAACTCACAGCCCGGGCCTGATGGTCCCAAAACCGCTCCCGCAAGATTCTCTTCAGTATCTTGCCCGAGCCGCTCTTGGGTAACTCAGCTTCTGAAAACTCGAAGCGGTGCGGAACCTTGTAGTTAGCAAGAAATCGACGGCAATGATAAACCAGATCGTCTGCCGTGACCGTTGTTCCCGGTCTAAGCACCACGCAAGCGACAACCAGTTCGCCCCACTTCTCATCCGGTACTCCAAAGACTGCCGCTTCAAGAACCGCAGGATGCTCGTATAAAACCGCCTCTACCTCTCCGGAGTAGACGTTCTCCCCTCCGGTAACGATCATGTCCTTCAGCCGGTCCTTGATGTAGAAATATCCCTCACGATCCTGGTATCCCACGTCTCCGGTGCGAAACATCCCATCTTGAAATGCATGAGCCGTTTCTTCCGGATTGTTCCAATAGCCCCGCATTACGTTGGCGCCTCGAGCTACGAATTCACCCGTCGTCCCGGCATCGACTGGTTTCCCGGACTCGTCTACGACCTGAACATCAATCCCGGGACAAGGTCGGCCGCACGACAGGAATCTGCCTTCGACATGCTCATCGTCGCGCAGGCCAGTAAGGAAGCCTGTCTCGCTGAGGCCGTATACCTGAACCAGCTTCACCTTTGGCAGGAGCTCCCTTGTCCGAAGAATCAACTCCGGCGCCATGGGAGATCCTCCATAGGCCAGGACTTTCAGACTCGTCAGGTCACGCTGCCGCACCTCCGCAGCCTGGGTCAGCAGATTGATCATGGTCGGCACCAGTACTGTGTGGGTCACCTCGTTGCGTTCAACCGTCTTGCAGAAATCTTGCGGATTGAACTTAGGAAGTGTGATCTGGCACGCACCGAAAGCCGGCGCCGCAAAAATTGAAGGGAAGTCGGCAATATGAAAAATCGGCGCGGAGTGCAAGTAGACTCCGCCTTCTTTGTAAGTCATCCAGTAGTTGAAATGATGAACGTTGGCCAGGATATTGGCGTGAGTCACTACAACGCCTTTGGGCCGGCCTGTGGTGCCGCTGGTATAGATGAGAGCCAGAATTGCTTCCGGGTCGTAACAGATATTGGGACGAAGATCGCTGCGACCTTCCAAGGGCTGTTCATCTATCACACGATGCCACTTGAGAGGCACAGACGGGGCCAGTAGGGAGGAGTGTCGGATTAAGCCGCGTGGATTTGCATCTACCAGCACCCGATCGATTTCCGCTTGTGAAAGCCTTACGTTTAGCGGAACGGCAATCACTCCCAGCCAGGCGCACGTATACACGAGCTCGATGTAGGTCTGGCTATTGGGCAGAAGAAGAGCGAGCCGATCCCCAGCCTCAAAGCCACGCCCCACGAGCTCGGCGGCTAGGGCAGCAACGCGTGCGTGCAGTTCGCGAAAACTTGTACCCTTCCCTCCGTCGATAAAAGCAGTTCTTTCCGGATAGTATCGGGAGGCACGGCCAAGGGAATGAACATAGATCATCTGCTGTCCTCCTCAATCTCTCGAACAAAACCTGTTGCTTCCTTCAGGGCTGCGCTGTTGTCGTGATGTGCGGCTGATGCTTTTCAAGAAATGCCTTCATCGCATCTCTGGCTTCGCTGGAGCGTACTCGCGAGGCGAACTCCTCGTTCTCAGCTTTAATGGCATCTTCAACCGGTTGGCGTGCAGACCACTTCATCAGCCGCTTGCTCGCCTGAAGTGCAGCGGCCGGTTTTTGGGCCAACCTCTGCGCTGTCTCACTGGCCGTCGCGACCAAAGTTTCATCCGGAATTACATGTGTCACGAGTCCCAATTCTGCCGCCCGAGAGGCGTTAAAGGGTTGCGCCAATAGAATCAGCTCGGCCGCGCGAAGATATCCCATGCGTGCGGGAAGGGAACAGGTGGATCCGAATTCCGGCACAACGGCCAGATTCACAAATGGCATTTGGAACCTGGCACTCTCGCCGGCGAATACAAAGTCGCAGTGCGTCAGCATCGTGGTTCCACCCCCGATGACCATGCCGTGTACGGCCGCGACTATCGGCTTGTCGAAGTTAAGGAACGAATCCATCAGGGAAGCCTGCGGACTCTCGCCCGGACCAGGCGGGTTCTTTACGAAATCGTCTATATCGTTGCCGGCGCAGAATGAGTCTCCTGCGCCGTGCCAAAGAACGGCCTTTATCTGGTCATCCTTTGCTGCGCTGTTGAACATGTCGGCTAAAGTCAGGTACATGCCCGACGTCATCGCGTTCTTCTTCTCGGGACGATTCAGTTGAATCCGCAGAACACTTGCAGACCGCTCGGTGATAATGTCGCTCATATTGCGCTCCTTTGAAGGAGTTGGAGTTAGAGATACGGACATGGGGGGAACATGCCCGTACCGATGGGTCACGCTGCGTGTGTCGCCTTTTCTTTCTTCGCGCGTGTGGCCAGCAACTCCAACAGCATCGCGTCGCGTTCGCGTTCCAGTTCTTCAATCGAGCGGCCGTCAGCTTCCTTCAGTACGCCTTCGACAATCGTCTGTTTAACCTGCGGACTGAATTCGGTAATGGTCCCAAGATCTTTCCACCACGTGGCAACAGGACCGGACAGGTGCTCCATGAAGTGCTGAATTCCACCAGAGCCGCCACCTAGGTGAAACAGAAGGTTGGGGCCCATTACGCCCCAGCGCAGTCCGGGTCCCCAGCACACAGCGGCATCAGAATCCGCGACATCGAGAACGCCCTGCTCGATGAGGTAGACGACCTCACGGTAGAGCGCGGCCTGAAGCCGATTTGCGACGTGTCCCACGACCTCTTTTCGCACGTGGATGGGCCTTTTGCCGATCGACGCGTAAAACGAGATCGCCCGTTCGACTGTTTCGGGTGATGTCTTTGCGCCTGCCACGACTTCCACCAAGGGAACTACGTGTGGCGGATTGAATGGATGACCGATCACGCAGCGCTCCGGATGCTTGCAGTTCGACTGCATTATGCTCATGGTCAGCCCGGATGAGCTCGAAGCGATGATCGAATCCGGCGGTGTTGCCGCATCCATGTCGGCGAACAGCTTGATTTTGAAGTCCTGACGTTCGGGCCCGTTTTCCTGGACGAGGTCGGCATCTGATACTGCTTTTTTCATGTCTAGCGTGAAGCTCAGGCGATCGCGCGATGCGCCAGCCGAGAGACCAATCACGCTCAGGTCCTTCCAGGCGTCGTCGACGTATCGACGTAAATTGGATTCTGCATTAGGCGCGGGATCGGTTGCGACGACGTTGAGTCCGCGAGCGAGATAGAGTGCGGCCCAGCTCGCACCGATCACTCCCGTACCAACAATCGCGACATTGCGAATTTCTTTGCTCTTTGCCATAGGGAGACTCCTGTTCTTGATTGAATGTCGTATGAACTGCTAAATCGCCTTGCCTCTCATGCTCGTCACTGCGACTTGCGGGCCAACCACAGCAGCTTGCTGAATAGGCTCCGGCCCATGGTGATTCACGATTAGGCGAGAGCCCCGTTGGTTGGTCATGTACGTCCACATCCATTGCAGGAAGACGCTAAGTCGCAGGCTCGAATTCGCCAGGAATTGGAGGTGAACAAATGCCCAGGTCAGCCACGCACCGAATCCGCTCACTTGCATCTTGCCACTCTGGAGCACCGCAAAGCCTTTGCCCACGACAGCCATGGTGCCCTTGTCGAAGTAGGAGAAAGGCCCGGGTAGAGGGCTGCGCGTGATGAGACTATGGATCACTTTCGCCGCATAGCGCCCTTGTTGAATCGCAACTTGGGCAACGCCGGGAAGCGGCTTACCTCCATGTTCAAGAGAGGCGGTATCGCCAATCACAAAGATCTCCGGATATCCCGGTACCCTGAGGTCACTTTGAATGCGCACTCGGCCGGCACGGTCTGTTTCGACCTGCAACCACTTGCCAGCCGGCGAGGGCGCGACTCCGGCGGTCCAGATCACGGTCTTACTCGCAATACGCTCTCCGGCGACGACCACACCCTCGGCGTCGATTTGATCCACGCCGTGTCCGAGCCGGACCTCTACCCCGAGTCTCTCGAGTCGTTGCTTCGCAGCCTGGGAAAGATGCTCCGAAAAAGGAGTCAAGACTCTCGGAGCCATGTCGACTAACACAATTCGCGCTGAGGCAGGGATCAATGCGCCGGAAATCTGCCTTTAAGGTGGTCCGCACGAGCACAGCGAGAGCGCCGGCCATCTCCACGCCGGTAGGGCCAGCGCCCACCAGAATAAAAGTCAGAAGGTCCGAATGCCGGCTAGGATCTTCTTCGGCTTCTGCCAGTTCGAATGCCTGCAGAATTTTGTTTCGGGCAGAAACAGCGTCGGCCAGAGACTTCATGCCCGGAGCAAACTTAGCGAAGTCGTCGCGACCGAAATAGCTGTGAGTGGCTCCCGTCGCAAGGATAAGGTAGTCATAGTTAACAGGAACGTCAGCACGATCGGCGTCCGTAACAAAGACACACTTCTTTTCCTTGTCTACCCCTGTGACTTCGCCCTGGATCACCGTCGTGTTCTTTTGCTTCCGCAGAATCCCGCGAATCGGAAAACCAATTTGACCCGGGAACAGAGCCGAGGTCGCCACCTGGTACAGCAATGGCTGAAACAGATGGTGGTTGGTGCGGTCAATCAGGATGACCTCAGCCGGGGTCCTTCGCAGAGCTTTGGCGGCAGTCAATCCTCCAAAACCCCCACCGACGATGATGATTCTTGGTGCAGCCATTTGCTCCTCGATGGCCTAGTCCGCGGCGGCTGATGTCTGTCCCATCCGGGGGATCGTGTTGCTCGCCTGCAGGCCTTCGATTTCGTTGCTGGTGAAACCGAGCTCCTTCAGAACTTCTTCGTTATGCTCGCCGATTCGCGGCGCGCGCCGGGCAGGTATCTTCGTTACGCCGTGCACTTGAAATGGGCTGCTGATGGTTGAGGTCAGCTTCTCGCCGGCTCCCTCGAGCGGAACGATGATGTCATTCGCTCGCAGTTGCGGATCATTAACGACTTCCTGCGGCTCACGCACGGCGCCGAAGGGGACGTGAACTTCGTTGAAGACTTCGTACCAATGCGACATTGGCTGCGAGCCAAATATCTCATCGAGCATTGCGGTCAGTTGCGGCCGGTTCTGCGCTAGCTTGGCAGGATCGGAGAATCGCGGGTCCGTCAGGATATCCTCGCGACCCATTGCTTTCAGAACCGCAGGTACCTTGTCCGGCGTCGCTACGAGAACGAACCAGGTGCCATCGGAAGAGCGATACGTGTTCAAAGCTGCATTTGCGGGATGAGTTCGATCGTGCAGCCCATAGAAACTCGCACCGCATAGAGCGGCCTGGAGAAATACGCTGGCTGACCAGACACCTGCCGCGAGGAGCGAAGTCGTGACGTAGGATCCTTTACCGGTGCGTTCGCGACGATAAAGCGCGGTTGCAATCGCGGCATAGATGCAGACCGCGGTTGCATTGTCACCGCTACCCGCAACTGGCCAGGTCGGCGGCTCTCCAGCATCACGCGTCATGAATAGCAAACCGCTTCGCGCCCAGTAGGCCGTGAGATCGAATCCCGGAAGAGCGGCGTCCGGCCCTTTCTCGCCGAAGCCGGTCAGATCGGCATAGATCAGGCGTGGATTCCACTGCGCGACATCCTCATATTCAAGCTTCAATTTCTTGCGCGCGGAATGCGGTGTGTTCACGATGAATACGTCAGCCCACTTGGCTAGCCGCTCGAGAACCTGCTGCGCGCTTTCAGCTTTCATGATTCAGCGCAACGCCACGCTTGTTTCGATTAGCCAATTGGAATGGATAAGCTTCTTCCGAATGCGGTTGTGGCGGGATCTTCTGCCCGATTCTCCACATCTCTCCCTGGGGTGGCTCTACTTTGATTACGTCCGCGCCGAAGTCGGACAAGATCGTCGCCGCACCTGGGCCGGCGATGAAGCTGGACAGGTCCACAACTTTCAATCCGGAAAAAATATTGTCGCTCGCCATAAACACTCCTATGAGCACAGTCTTAAATTTCCTAGCACCCTTTGAATTGCGGTGCGCGCTTAGCCAGAAAAGCGGACGCCCCTTCCTTCTTGTCCTCGGTCGCAGCGCAAACCGCAAAGAGCGAACTCTCGATGCGCAAGCCTTCTTCAAGACTCGTATCCATTCCTTTGTTCACAGCCTCGATGGAATACTTGACGCCGATCGGACCATTGGCGTTGATCTGAGACAGGATGGCTTCGGCTCGCGGAATAAGATTGGCCAGCGGAACGACCTCGTTCACCAGCCCGATGCGATAAGCCTCTTGGGCGCCTATGACTTCGCCCGACAGGATGAGTTGTAACGCTCTGCCCTTGCCCACCAGACGGGGGAGACGCTGCGAGCCACCATAGCCGGGCATGATACCCAGCTTGACTTCCGGCTGTCCGAACTTGGCCGAATCAGAAGCTATGCGAATGGTGCATGCCATTGCCAGTTCGCACCCGCCACCCAGAGCAAATCCATTGACGGCAGCGACAACCGGCTTTCCCAGGTTTTCTATCAAGCTGGTTACAGCCTGTCCTGTGCGCGTACTTTCTTCTGCTTGGAGAGCAGTTTCGTTGACGACCTCGCCGATATCAGCTCCAGCAGCAAAGGCTTTGTCTCCCGCACCCGTCAAAATCACTCCGCGGACAGCAGAGTCATCTCGAGCATCCTCAAAGGCCACTCGTAGCTCTGCAATCGTCGCCCGGTTCAGCGCATTCAATACCTTCGGCCGGCTGATCGTGACGTGGGCAATGGAGCCCGTTTTTCCGTACAGGACGTTTTCGAGTTGCAAAGCAGAGGCTGGTGAGCCCATTACTCTTCTCCTTCCAAGAACTACAGTTGATAAAGAACAGCTACGAACCGGCAGGAACTTCCGCGTACGCGATCCCTGACAGGTTTCCTTGCGCGAACAGCACGGCTTTCTTGTTCGATCCATCAAGGTTGGCGCTGTACGCAGAACCACCCAGGTCGGTCAGGAACATGCGCCCGCCTTTCAGGTCAAGCGATAAGCCGATGCCTTCCATCAGGTGGGTGAAAATAATTTCCGGATCCACCCGATTTCCTGGCGTACCGTCCATGGGGGCGCGATTGACAGTGTTGCCGCGTGGCGGATCGCCGCGATCGGTCCAGTACATCACCCGGTTAGTGAGGTCGAGATCGAGGTCGATGGGTTCGGGCAGCCGCTCATAGAGCATCTCGATGTCCTTACGGTTCTGAGCGGTCTGACCGTTGGGAATCTCCAGACTGGCGCGGAAGATGCGACCCTGGTTCGCATTGTCGCCACCTTTTTGCGTCCAGTAGAGCTTTCCGTCTTCAATGTCGAGAGCGATGCCGACGCACCACTTAGCGGCGTCTTTCCCGGGACGTGTTTCACCCTGGCTAGTATCAATTAGAGTTTCGACGTTTGAGCCGTCCAGGTTGGCGCGCATCACCCGCATGCCTTCCCGGTCGCACCAGTAAAGCCTGCGGTTCTTCTTGTCGAATTGCAGCTGCTTGGGAGTGAAGGTGCCGCCGGGCGGAACAATCTCGGTAACCTGGCTTCCGTCCAAATCTGAGCGCTCGATGGACCCGTCGTTCCCACTGGGTGTACCCATGTTTGTCCAGTACAGGTGGCCCGCCTCGGTGTCGACCACGATGCCGTCAGGAAGGCGGCGGCCCTCGCTCACGAGGATCTTGAGGTCAGATCCATCGGGGTTCGCCGACAACACTTGGCCGGCGCTAAGGTTCAAGAGAAACAAGCGGGGCACCGAAGCTTTTGCCGCAGGCTGTTTGGCTTTCGATTTAGAAGCCGTAGTAGGCATTGCTTTCCTTATCTCCTTTTCAACTTTGGCTGGTGTGACCGGATCGCACGCTCTGAATGCGTTGCCGGTTAGATAAAGGCACTAAATCCGGTGATAGCTTTGCCGATGATCAGGTTTTGCATCTGATACGTGCCTTCGTACGAGTACAGTGCTTCAGCGTCCGCGAAGAAGCGCCCTACGTTGTACTCGGCCGCGATGCCATTGCCGCCCAACAGCTCCCGCGCCCACGCCACCGTCTCGCGGCATTTGGCCGTGGTAAACGCCTTGGCGACAGCCGCGTGTGCGTCGGTCAGTTTGCCGTCAGCCTGCAGTTGAGCCGTACGAACCACCAGGCATTGCGAGGCCGTGATGTTGGCGAGCATCTTGGCGAGCAGGTCCTGCACAAGCTGGAATGAGCCAATGGGCTTGCCGAACTGCAGGCGCTCCTGGCAATACTTCAGGGCGGTCTCGTAAGCGCCCATCGCACATCCCGTCGCTTCCCACGCGACCAGATAGCGCGTCATCTTCAACACTCGCGCGGTGTCGCGGAAAGACTTGTCTCCCTGCAGACGGTTCTCTTCCGGTACGCGGCAGTTCTCCATTGTGATTAGGCCGTTCTGGACGACCTTGAGCGCGATTTTGTTGTGGATCTTCTCCACGCTGAAGCCAGGGGTTGTCTTGTTCTCCACGATGAAAGCCTTGACCTGATTGTCATCGAGGTCGCGTGCCCAGATGACGGAGATGTCGCACCACGGAGAGTTACCGATCCACTTCTTCTGGCCGTTTAAGATCCAGCTGTTGCCATCGCGCTTGGCTGTCGTCGTCATGCCGCCGGAGGTTCCGGAACCCACTAGGGGTTCGGTAAGGCCAAAGCAGCCGATCTTCTCCCAACGCGCCATCGGCGGGAGCCACTTCTGTTTTTGCTCCTCCGATCCGCCCAGATAGATGGAGCCCATCGCGAGTCCGTTGTGGACTCCAAAGAATGTTGCAATCGACGTGTCGACGCGCGCCATTTCCATGGCAATCAGCCCAAACAAAAGTGCGCTTCCACCCCGGCAGCCGTAGCCCTTCATTGCAACGCCGCCAATGTTGAGCTCTTTTATGCCCGGCACCAGTTCAAAGGGAAAGGCATCTTCCACCCAGTACTTCGTGATGACGGGCGCCACCTTGTTTTCCATGAACGCGCGTACCTGCTTCACCACCGCCAGTTCATCGGGAGGCAAAGTATCCGCAAGTTCGTAAAAGTCACTATTCGGCGGCGGCAGCTGCTTCGGCTCTTTGTTCGGTCGCTTGGGTACTGAAGTAGCGGTTTGGGTTGGGCTCTCTGCTGTTGCCAATTTATTGCTCCTTGTTCATGACTTCATTCGATCAGCATGGCTACGCGTCTCGCGTTGCGATCGACTGGAAATACTTGAGCAAGGCGGAGGCCATTCATGCCGAACCCATGAGGCGGGTGGAATTCGTGAGAGATGAGGCATTTGGGCAGGCGCCGATGCACAAACTCTCGCTCCCGCCAAGCCAGCGAGTGCCATCCCGTTGCCGCATGCTAAGGGGCTGGCAGTGCTGCGCTAGCGGTGTACGGCTCGACGGGTGGAATAACGGTAAGGGCGCTCACACAACCCGGTAGTCTGCCAACAGAACCACTGATAACGGGTTACCGCTTGCCAAAATATTGGCGGCAGCTCGCTGGCGATTGCTCGTCCGCCCTTCGTAAATCTTCATTTTGAGCTCCTCTCTTTTGGCTGGCCGATTGCGTCAGTCATTTGAAAAGCGCCAATCGGGGCCTGGTAATAAAGGACGATGAGCCATGACAGCTTCTGGAACGCCAGCACTGGAACCTACTGCACACCCGGCGGAAGCACCGCCGGTATCCGCAGCCCGTTGGCCATGGCTGAAGTTCGTTACGCCCATTCTTGTTGTGTTGCTGGCCGCTGCTCTGGTGATCACCATTACCTGGAACTGGAATTCCTGGGAGGGAGGTCGGGCAGAACAGGGTACCGATGACGCATTTATCCGCGGAGACTTGACGCCACTGAGCACGAAGGTTGCCGGCATCGTTCGCGACGTGAAGGTCGCCGACTATCAGCATGTTCATAATGGCGACCTGCTATTCGAGCTGCAAGATGACGATTATCAGGCGCAAGTCGCGCAGGCTGCTGCCGCCGTGGAGGCCGCGAAAGCCGCGATCGAGAACAATGCGCGTCAGCGATCGCTACAGGATGCTCGCATTGACCGTGCGCTGGCGGGAATCGATCAGGCGAGAGCGCAAATCATCGCCGCGCAGGCGGGAATTAATGCGGCACAGGCCGACGTCACGCGGACGGATGCCGAACGCCAGCGTCAGGAGGCCTTGCTCGCGACGCAGTCCACAACCAAGCAGCACGTCGAGATGGCTGTCGCGGATCAACAACGATTCGCAGCGCAAGAAACCAGCCGCTCGGCTGACTTGCAAGAGGCGAAGACTGGGTTGCGTAGTAGTGAGATTGCCGTCGAGGCGGAGCGTCGTAGCAAGGCCGTCCTCGAATCCCAGGACCAGCAACTCCTGGCCGATCTTCAGGCGAAAGAGGCCGCACTTGCGGCCGCGAAAATCAACCTGGGTTACACCAGGATCTACGCGCCGGGCGATGGCAAAGTAGGCGAGCGCAAGGTTCTACCGGGGCAGCTAGTCTCGCCCGGGACACAGGTCGTGACATTCGTCGCCGAAAACAAATGGGTGGAGGCGAACTACCGCGAGACGCAGCTCAGCAACATGAAGGTCGGCGATCCCGCCGAGATCCGCATCGACGCAGACCCAGGCCACGTTCTGCACGGTAGGGTGCAGGAGATTGCGCCGGCCAGTGGCTCGCAATTCGCTTTGCTGCCACCCGATAACGCCACCGGCAACTATACGAAAGTCGTTCAGAGAGTGCCGGTAAAGATTGTCTTCGACGATCCCACCCAGGCGGCGCTGCTCCGTCCCGGTCTCTCGGTCGTGGTCACCGTCAGGACGAAGGGTTGATGGAGAGTGCCATGGCCTCCTCGACAGCGATCCTGACTTTTCCGGCGAAGCGACAGATTGCGCTTGGTATTTCGGGCGTGCTGCCATCCGAACTTTCCAACAGCCCTGTGCTCGGAATCGTCGGCGTGGTGATGGGCGCCGGGATTGTAACCCTGACCGGTCGCATGATCACGCTGGGCACGGCCGACCTGAAGGGAGCTCTTGGCGTCGGTTTCGATCAGGGAGCATGGATTGGCACCGCGTTCAACGTAGCCCTGATGTTCATTGGGCCCTTCACCGTTTATGTCGGCGGGTTGCTGGGCCCTCGGCGCGTGCTCATCTTAGCAGGAACTTGTTTTACGTTGATCTGTCTATTCCTGCCGTTTGTTCACAGCTACAGCCTGCTGCTGACTGCACTTGCGCTCGCAGGCCTAACGTCAGGAACTTTTTATCCGCTGACGCTCACGTTTGCGTTGAAAAATCTTCCGCCGCGATTTCTTCCGTTCACGCTTGCGATGTACGCAGCCTTCGTCGACGGGTCGGTCAACATCGCGCCTTCGCTTTACGGTTGGTATCGCGACCACCTCTCGTTTCACTGGATGTTCTGGAACTCCGCAGCATTAACGCCAATCATGCTGGCTTGCATCTGGTACGGAATTCCCGCTGCTCCGGCAGCAAAGAAGTCCGGGTCTGTGCCGAGTTTCGCCGGCTTTCTCTACGCGAGCGCTGGGCTGGCATCGTTGTTCGCTGCGCTCGACCAAGGGCAGCGGCTCGATTGGTGGCGCTCAGGACTTTTCAATGCGCTGTTCGTCGGCGGAATCGTGTTCTGTGTAGCGGCACTCGTGCGCCGCCTGCGCAAGCCAAATCCACTGATTGACCTGCCCTATTTGCGGCAGTGGAATACGCAACTCCTCGCCCTTGGCCTTATCCTGTTTCGCTTCTGCCTGCTCTCGACCATCATCCTGGTCCCGCAGGCGCTGGCGATTCATGGCTTCGAAGCCGACCAGATCGGGCCAGCACTGATTTGGTCTGCATTACCACAAATCCTGATCGCCTTTGTAGCAGCATTGATTCTCCTGCGGGGCTATGACTCACGCCTGATGATGGCGGCAGGCTTCACGTGCATGGCGGGGGCAAGCATCCTCAACGCGCATTACACCAGCGTGTGGTCGGCAGGGAATTTCTACCGCTCGGAACTGCTCGTGGGTGTAGGACAGCAATTCGCCTTCATCGGTCTGGTGTCGACCATCGTCCTGCAGGCAATTTTTTCGGGCGGCCTCTCCAAGCCCCAAGATGCTCTCACATTCTCCGCGTTCTTCCACATCATTCGACTGTTCGGCGGCCAGGTTGGAGTTGCATTCATGACGCACTTCATCGCCGTTCGCGAGCAACTGCACTCGAACCTGCTTGGGCTTCACGTTCAACGGGGGAACTGGCTGGACGACGCCTCGATCAACCAACTTTCCGTCGCGTTATACGGCAAATCCGCTGGTTGGGGAGCGGCGGCGGGTCGCGCTCTCGGTATCACCGGAGCGCGAATTCGACTGCAGGCGTACACACTCACCTTCATCGACGGATTTTGTCTGGTGGCGTGGGCCTGCGTTGCAGCCCTGCTGGTAATCGCACTCCTGCGCAGATCTCCACTTAACTACGACGAACTCGCTTTTCCCAACGGAGATCCGGAACCGGGAAGGGGAAAATCATGACCAGGCGCGGGTTCCTTCTCCTTACCGCCCTTTTGCTGGCAGCACACTCGCCGTCCATTGCCCAGAACACAGATGCCCAGGACGCCGGATCGGGCACGGCTCGGCATCTTCGGCTTGATGAAGCCGTGCAGCTTGCCCTGATCCACAATCACCTGGTCCGGATCGCGTCGCTCAAGGTCGAGGAGGAGCAACATGCCAAGGAAGTAGCCAGCAGTGCATACCTCCCGCTGATCAGAAACGACAGCCTGTTCGCTCACGTGACGGATACCCAATTCATCGGCATACCCACGGGTTCGCTCGGCACGGCAGCTGGCAGCCCAATCCCCAACAGCACAGTGGTGATCAACCAGGGCGGACTAACCTTCGAAACCAGCGGCACCGGCCTGACGCAGCCGTTGACGCAGCTGTTCAAAATCAAAGCGGCGAATGACGCAGCGCGCGCCGATGTAGAAGCCAGCAAGGGAAAAGCCCGCTCAACCAAGGATCAGGTCGCGCTCGCCGTTCGACAGCTCTATTACAAGATTCTGGTCGTGCAGTCGCAACACCATGCAATCGAAGCCAAGATTCGCGCGGTCGAGGATCTTCAGACCGAGCGCGTGCAACAAGTCAAGTACGGCAGCACGCTGGAAGCCGACCTCATCGAGAGCCGGGCGCAGTCACTGCAAGCCAAACAGGATTTGCTGACATCGGAGTTGCAGCTCTCCGACCTGCGCCTGCAGTTCAATGACGTAGTTGGTCTTCCACTCAACACCCAGGTCGCACTCGATCCCAATATCGCGACCCCTGCTGCGGCTTCCACCCGCGAAGAGTGCATAAAACTGGCGCTGGAGTCGAATCCGGGAATTACAGAAGCGAAAGCAGTGGTGGACAAAACGTCTGCTGGAGTTCGGGCCGCAAAACGCGAATACATACCTGACGTCGATGCCTTTGCCCGCTACAGCTACCAGAATGACGTCCCGTTTCTCGCTCACAATTTCGGAACCTTTGGCGTCCACTTCGGCTACGACCTCTTTGATGGCGGCAAGCGGCGAGCCATTCTTCGTGAACGCGACGCGCAACTGGCTCAGGCCAGGGAGAACCTGGCACGAATCAGTGATGAGGTCGAAGTGAAGGTGCAGGCTGCTTACAACAAACTCGAGCGGACAAAACAACTGATCGCTGTGTCACAAGAACTGTTCGTCGCCCGTAAGGAAGCGCGGCGCGTTTCGACGCAAGGTCTGAATCAAGGTACATATTTACCGTCTCAGGTCGAAGTAACAGTTGCCCAAGAATCAGAAGCTCAGACCCTGCTTCTGCAATCGCAACTTGACTATGCACAGGCCCAGGACGAGTTGAACGAAGCAATCGGGAGGACCGGGAACTAACCGAGGGTGCCTCGGAGAGTTAAGGCCCGAGGTGGTCTCGGCGGGAGGTTTATGAACATGATCCGTCTTATTTTGAGAGTCACTGTACTTCTATTCGTAAATGTCGGGCTGATCATGCCGCCCGGATTGGCGGCTCAGTCCGCCAAAACTACGGCAGCCAATCGTCTGCAGGGCACGGTCTTCACAGGAGAACGTACCGCCCCCGACTTCGTTGCTGGAGCGACGGTCGTACTCTACGGCGACAATGGAGTCGCTTCTACAACCACGGATCAGCACGGGAAGTTCTCCTTTCCCAATGCGGGTCCCGCTGGGATTTACGGCCTCGAGGTCACCTACTCGGGTCTTCATGCTGAACAGAACGTAAAGGTACGGGCTGGCGCTGTGGTCCAAGTCTCTGTGCGCTTGAAAGCTCCCGATCCGAGCGTGTCGGCGAAGCCGTAAGAATTTAGTTGCGGACTCTAAACTCTGGGGAGTAGATATGGCCTATGCAGTCAAAATACCTCGAATCGTCGCGCTAACGGTCGCTCTTGCCTGCCAGTTCAGCCCGTCTACAGCCTGGAGCCAGGCGGCCGACCTGCAAACGTTTTTTCACAGCTTTGTTGGTCTCAGCGACGATCAGATCCGAGACATCCGCGCAGGCAAGGCCGTGGCCAAGGTACTTCAGACGCCGACCCCAGACGAGGTGTTTATCTTCGGCGCCGTCTACATAAACTCCACTCCCGAGCATTATTTACAGATGGCGTCGGACATAGATGCTCTTCGCAGACTTCCAAACTACCTTGCTCTTCGGAAGTTCAGCGATCCACCGCAACTCGCGGATCTTGAGGGGTTCACGCTTGATGATGAGGACCTGAAAGAGCTCGAGCATTGCAAGCCAGGCGACTGTGAGGTGCAGCTGCCGACTGATGCGATGGAGAGCTTTAATCAGTCGGTGAATTGGTCTGCGCCGGACCGGGCAAATCAAGCGAATCATCTGGCACAGCAAATGGCGCTCCAGGCACTGCTGCAATATCAACAGGGCGGCAACGCTGCGCTCGGCACCTACCGTGACAAAAGCCACCCCACCGCGGTAGCTGAGACGTTTTCGTCGATGTTGCAGCAGATGAAAGCCATGCCTGCGTACTTGCCTGAATTGGACCGCTACCTGCTCAATTATCCGAAAGCTTCGTCCGACGCAATCACGTCGCAGTTCTATTGGGAGAAGGTCAACTTTGGGCTCAAACCCACGCTCCGAATCGTTCAAGTGGCTCTTTTCCGGGGACCAACTCCTGACAAGCCGGCATACGCGGTGGCAGTGAAACAGCTTTACGCCAATCACTATTTTGAAACCGCTCTCGATCTGACGGTTTGCGTCAAAGATGCGAACAGGAGCGGTTTCTACCTCATTACTGTTAAAGGGTCTCAACAAGCGGGTTTAACAGGACTCAAGGGCAGCATTGTGCGGAAGGTAGCAGTCGACAAGACACGCTCTTCGCTCCAGCAAATACTCGCTACGTACAAGCAAAAACTGGAGAGCCAGTCCAATTAAAACTGAGGATTGGTGGATACGAGGAAAAATGCCATATCTCGACCGCAGGACCGCAAGCGTACTCCTCACGATCCTGCTCTTCGCGGCCGTGCTGGCCGTGGCCTACCTCGCCCGCACTGTGCTGGTGATCTGCTGTTTCTCGATTCTGTTCGCCTATTTGATCGATCCCATCGTCAGGTTCTTACAAGGACATTCCTTGTTCTTCAGGAATTTGCGCGGACCTCACGTTGCTGAAGCCTATGTTGCTCTCCTCATTGTTGCCGCTGTTCTCGTTCATACCCTGGCGCCAGGCTCGCTGAGCAAGACCGTGAAGTTTTTGCGGGACCTCCCGACACTGAGCGATCGCTTGGCGACAGGCGAAGTTGCCACGGAGATGGGAGGCGCCTACGGATGGAACGATGATCAAACAGGTCGTGTGAGAACGTTCCTCGTTCAACATCGTTCCAGCATTCAGAACATTACGAGAGCCGTCACTCAATTTACGAGTACGGCAATCGGTGCTATCGCGGTGATTCCAATTCTCGCAGTTTTCTTTCTGAGCGGCGGAAAAAGGCTGACCGACAGCGTGATACGGGTGATCGCGCGAAACGAAAATTACGAGTCGGTCCAGTCCTTAGCCGATGAGTTACACACGATGTTGCAACATTACATTCGGGCAAAGATCATTCTCGGCGTTCTGTCGTGTAGCTATGCGTCGCTGGTGCTTCTAACTTTAAGGGTTCCGCACGCAATCGGATTAGGGTTCCTGGCTGGATGCCTGGAGTTCATCCCTATGGCAGGCTGGATGATTGCGGCTGGAACCATAGTTGGGGTGAGTGTTCTTACGCACTCTCACTGGATATGGGTAGCCGTGCTGCTCGGTATCTGGCGAATGTTGATGGACTATTGGATCGCCCCGCGAGTTTTTGGACGCGAATTGGAGCTCCATCCACTTGTTGCGTTACTCACTCTGATGACTGGGGCTGCTGTAGGCGGCCTCGCAGGAGCCTATCTTTCTCTGCCGATTGCTGCGGTGATCCGTGTCGTTTGGACAAAAGTACGTCAAGATTCTGTCCGACCGGCCACCCCCGAAACAACGTTGTCTTTGGAGTTGTCCGCGACCTCCGAGTAACTTGGACCTGAATGTCGGTCCTGTGTACGTCTTGCAGGGAGTTGTTGATGCCACTACGTATTGGACGGACTGATCGCGACTGTTCAAGTGGAAGTGCGTTAATGGGAACATGAGCCGACAAACCGGGCATACATTTATAAGATGCGTATCGGTCTCCAAAACCGATTCTTGGGGCCGAGAGTGCTGACCCAGAAGCGGCGGTCCGCAAGCCCTAGCTATGAACTTCGCACCGTTGGGTTGTTACCCCAAAGGTCATTCGTGCAAGAGGCCGATTGAACTGTGGTTTGATGAGAATGGTGCTCCCGTTAGTTTCCATTCCCGACCTTCGCAGACATTTCGGCCCCGTTTCCTAGCAGGGATCGGCCTCCTTGTTATCCGTCATCCGGGAATAATTTAGCGGATGTGCCAACATCCGATCTGATCGTTTCCGATATGCTGACTTCAGTGGACTAGTTTCGGCCCGGCGGAACTCCCACTTATTCGGTTTGCCGACTACACGGCCAAGTGATTCCCCGAACAAGACTTCGGGGCCGGATAGGCTCTCGTTCTTGCCGCTAATTGCCTCACTGGAACTTGTACCAACAGGAGGATGTCTCGGCGTGTCTTCCTAATCGTTGTTAGCAGTCATGCTGAACACTGTAGTCAACGATTATCCGCTAGCAGCTAACAGGAGAAACTCTCCGCTTTACATACCGCGTCGAAGCACTGGGAACAGTTTCTTGCAGGCACTTCCTTCCAGGTCTCGCACTTCGGCGTCGACCTCCAGCAGCGTTCGCACAAACAACTCTCCCAGCGGCGATAGGCTACGCCGCGCCAGACGCACTATGCCGAATTCGGTGCCCAGCACGGGGAATGCGACCGGCAATACCGCCATGGCTTTGCTCTTCAAGTCGGGCAGCAACACCTTCAACGGCAACATGGCGACAGCGTCTGACTCCTGCGCGATGTTCCGCATCATCGTCACGGACTCACAAGCGATCGAAGGAACAGTTTTCGGTCCAGATCGTGAAGAGTTCTCGTCATCGGTTGATTCGCTTACGAACTCCCTCAAGAATCCAGTAGGAAAACGCGATGTGCTGACGAAGGGATAGCGCAAGACCTGCTTGAGAGTCAGTGGGCCTTTGTGCCGAAGCAATGGATGGTCAGGTCGGACCGCAAGGTAGCCTTGACGGCGCCGCAACGGGGTGATGTGAAGCTCGGCTTCTTGAGCCAGGCCGCGTATGTTTATCACTACCATGTCAAGGTTGCGGCGCCGCATCAGTGGAAGCAGATTGAGCCAGTTATCATTTGCGATGCGCAGCCGCACTTGGGGGTGACCGCGAACAATCCTGCCGACAGCGCGGTCAACAAACTCAACGCCAACGTAGGTGCCGACTCCGATTTCCAACTCTCCTTTGTCCAACCCTTTTAGCAAATCCATTTCCCGGCTGAGATCGTCGGATCGCGCCATGACCTCTTGTGCATATTCGAGAAAAATTGCACCGGCATCGGTTACTTCTACGTGTCGTGTTCCGCGCTCGAAGATCCGGACGCCCGCCCGCCGCTCCAACGCCTGGATACTGCGTGAAAGTGCCGGCTGGGAGACATGGAGGGACCGCGCAGCATGCGCAAAACTGAGATGCTCCGCCACCGCCAGAGCACAGCTCAACAGGCGTATTTCAAAATTCATGCACCTAGGTTATCAATTCGATGTCAAAAAAACATAGGCTGCAAGTGATCCATATCACAGCTTGCGCCGTAGCTGCTGAATTCCAATGGGCATTGCCTCAAACAATACGGTTTCAGCGAACGCCTCGGCGGCGCAAAGAGCTGCGTCGGGGGATGCCTGTGAAGAAGACTGCCTTTCAACCTCGGCGCCATTCCGAAGCAGATGGAAAACGACAAGAGCGATGATCAGCGCGCATAGGCGCAAGACCTTGCGAGGACCAACCACGGGAACTGGAAAGAGTCAGCACAACTGGAGCAGGAGGCGGGGGGCATTGTGCCCTCCGTCGCTCAGGCCCACAACCTCTTCAGGCTCCATGCTGGGGAGTGGAACCTAAGAGCATGAGCAAGATTAGCAACCCGTTATCACCGCAGCCTTTCTATCCGGGAACCCAGCCGCGCTTCCACGCCATGGTGAAGCCGATAGGAGCGATCTGCAATCTGGACTGCACCTATTGTTATTACCTGCACAAGGAGACGCTGCTGGGCAGTGGTAACAAGTGTCGCATCAGCGACGAGATTCTCGAGAACCACATTCGCCAGTACATCGAAGGCCAGCGCGGCGATGAAGTCGTGTTCTCATGGCAGGGAGGCGAACCGACGCTGCTTGGGGTCGAGTTTTTCGAGAGGGTTATTACGCTGGAAAAGAAATACCAGCGTCCTGGTCTACATATCGAGAACGACCTTCAAACCAATGGCACCCTTCTAAATGACGAGTGGTACTCGTTTCTTCGTCAAAACAAGTTTCTGGTGGGCCTCAGCATTGATGGCCCGCAGGAATTGCACGACAAGTTCCGCGTGAACAAAGGCGGCGAGCCGACCTTTGATAAAGTCTTCGCAGCCGGTCACCAGTTGCGGAAGTACGGAATCCCATTCAACACCTTGACGGTGGTCAATCGCGTCAATGCCAAGAAGCCGCTCGACGTTTATCGCTTCCTGAGCCGTGAACTTCGTCCCCGCCAGTTACAGTTCATTCCATGCGTGGAACCTAAGGGTTTCACCAACATTGCGCCGCAGAAAGGGCAGCCAGCGACGTTGCCCGTCCAGGGATCGCCTGGCGTCCATCCGGGCAATCCTGATTCTGTGGTGACGGACTGGTCAGTCGATCCTGATGATTGGGGCTATTTCCTCTGCAAAGTGTGGGATGACTGGTACAGGCGCGATTATGGAAAAGTCCACGTAAACCTATTTGAAACCGCAGTGGCGCAGTGGATGGGACTGGAGTCGCAGCTCTGCGTTTATCACGAGTTCTGCGGCAAGGGCGTAGCGCTGGAGCACGACGGCAGCGTGTATTCCTGCGATCACTATGTCTATCCCGAATACAAGCTAGGAAATATACGGGAAACCCACATCTCCCGCATGGTTTTTTCCGAAGCACAGAAGAAGTTCGGCTTCGCCAAGTGCAACGAATTGCCCCAGCAGTGCCGCGAATGTAAATACAAGTTTGCCTGTAACGGCGAGTGCCCTAAGAACCGGCTGGTTCGTACACCGGCGGGCGAGCCAGGACTGAACTTTCTGTGCAGCGGGCTACAGAAGTTTTGGCAACACATCGATCCCGATATGAAGGACATTCTTCAGCGCATTGAGCATTCCGGAACGCCCCGCAATCTTCCAACGTTCCGGACTAAAGATTGGACGGATGAATCAGGCTCCGTTGACAGGGTTGATCTCGCATGCAGGTAGCGGGCATGGTAAGAGTAGGGGATCCAGCAATGAAAACCCGGCTAGCATTTTTCTCGTTGCTTTTCTTAATTCTCGTCTTTACCGGATGCTCTGGTAAGTCGACACCAATCGCGGGCCAGCCAGTGGCGACTGCTGCTGTTGATCCGTTGCCTTCGTGGAACAACGTCCCGGCTAAACAGGCGATCGTCGACTTCGTCAAAACGACCACAGATAAGAATAATCCGAAGTTCGTTCCGGTTGAGGATCGCATTGCCACCTTCGACCAAGACGGTACGACCTGGGTCGAGCAGCCCATTTACTCGCAGGTGCTGTTTGCTTTCGACCGCGTCGCTGAGATGGCGCCTCAGCATCCGGAATGGAAGACAAGAATGCCGTACAAAGCCATCGTGACCGGCGATCGTGAGGCCATGGCGAAATTCACCCTCAAGGACATCGAGGTCATCGCCATGGCCACCCACACCGGTATGACGACGGACGCTTTCCAGGACATCGTGACGGACTGGATCGCAAAGGCGAAGCATCCACGGTTCGACAAACCTTATCCGCAGATGGTCTACCAGCCGATGTTGGAGGTGATGAAGTATCTCCGCGACAACGGCTACAAAACCTACGTCGTGACGGGCGGGGGCCAGGATTTCGTTCGCACCTACGCGCAGCAGGTGTACGGGATTCCCCCGGAGCAGATTATCGGGTCGGCCTTGGATACGCAGTACGAATACAACAAAGAAGGGCAGGGCGTGCTGATGCGCGACCCGAAGCTGCTGCTGAACAACAACGGCGCGGGCAAAGCCGAGGATATCCATCTTTTCATCGGTAAGCGGCCACACGCGGCGTTTGGCAACACCGATGGCGACCGGAAGATGCTGGAGTACACGCAGGCAGGCGGCGGGGCCTCGCTGGAGATATTGGTCCTGCACGATGACGCGCAGCGCGAATACGCCTATGGCCCAGCCCAGGGCCTACCCGACACCAAAGTCGGCACCTTCCCTCAGAGCCTGTATGACGAGGCCAAGGCAAAAGGCTGGACCGTCATCAGCATGAAAAACGACTGGAAGCAGATTTTTGCGTGGGAGAAATAAGCCAAACCACCATGAAAGGTACGTGGTTCGGCAGTCATTGCAGCAAGTGGGAATTCCTGAAAAGACCGACATCAAGTGAACTGGCTGACAAATGTAACTCCCCTTGTGGGGATTAACCTAATGCACTTTTGGAGAGGTATATGGATCTAGGCGCAAGTGTTCGAAAACTCTCGCTGGGAACGCTAGCTATTTCCAGTTGTTTGCTGGCAGCTGGCGGAATGCCAATCGCTGCACAGTCCGCAGATAAACCCAACATCGTCATGCTTATGACCGATGACACCGGATGGAATGACTTCGGTGCCTATTCCAACGGTGGCGCAACTCTTGGCCACCCGACACCGAACATCGACAAGATGGCCAAAGAGGGTGCAGTCTTCACCAGTTGGTACGGCCAGGCAAGCTGCACAGCAGGCCGTGCCTCATTCATCACGGGACGAATTCCGATCCGCTCGGCCCTTTCGATCGTGGTTGCTCCCGGCGACGAGAACTACCTCCGCCCGGAAACCCCTACCATCGCCGAATTCTTCAAGAAGAACGGCTACACCACCTACTTCTCCGGCAAGTGGCATCTCGGCGACAAGCCCGTGGCTTACCCGACCAATCATGGCTTCGACGAGATGAAAGAGTTCGCCGCCTATTACGCCGGCGTGTATTCCTATCCCGATACCGATAAGTGGTTCCATCCCTGGTTCCCAACTTACAACCCGGAATTCCAGAAGGCGTGGGACTCGGTCGTGAACCTGGGCGAATGGGAAGGAGTGGCCGGCCAGCCTGCCAAGCGAGGTTGCCACCATTACCTACGACTACATGGCGACCATGGACGAACGGCAGGCCGACTACGCCGTCGACTACATCAAGACCCATGCCAAGAGCGGTAAGCCGTTCTTCATGGACGTGAACTGGATCAAGATGCACAACCCGACAAATGCCGCCCCAGACTTCCGTGGCAAGTCGCACCTCGGCGATTATTCCGATTCGCTTATGGAGATGGATGCCGATATCGGTAGAGTGCTGGATGCCATCCACCAGTACGCTCCCAACACTATCGTGATCCTGACCGCCGACAACGGCGCCTGGCTCGATGCTTATCCCGATGCCGGAACCACCCCGTTCCGCGGCGAGAAAGGCTCGGCTTATCGAAGGTGGCTGGCGCGTACCGGCCATCATGACTTGGCCCGGACACATTCCGGCGGGCGCAACCTACGGCGAAATGATGTCGCACATCGACTGCTGGTCGACTCTGGCTGCGATGGCGGGCATTACCCCTCCACCTACCGGCGAAATGAAGGACAACAACGGCAAGCCGATCTACTTCGACAGTGTCGACAACAGCGCTTACATTCTCGGCAAGGCACCGCACTCGGCCCGCAGGTCGTGGATCTACATCAACGGCGAATATCTCAATGCCATACGTGTCGATATGGCCGGCGATGCGAACGAACCGTGGCTAAACATCGCATGGAAGTTCGTGTGGACGGCGAAGGATTCCTGGCTTGGTCCGACGCAGAGGCTAGGCTCGATCCCGGCCGTGTACAACCTCACTATGGATCCCTTTGAGCGCTACGACATGGTGTTCAACGGAGCCGAGGGCGAGATGAACGGTCTGAAAACTTCGCCCGGAAGGTACGCCGGCGAGGATAATGGTTGGTCAGCGGGGCTCTTCAGCGTTGTACTTGCTGATTTGACAAGACAATCATCAAATATCCGAGCATCAGCGGTTCTCCGGGTGGAGCCTCGAACGACCTGATACCGGATTTGCAGCATCCCAAGAACCCGGTACCAGCTCTCGATCCCAACAACATGCCGAAAGCAATTCCTGCGGCCGACTAAGTCGGCGGACAAGCCAGGGGCGTGCAAACGACCGCACGCCCCGTTTGAAATCTTCAAACAGGAGAAATTCCAAGATGTTTCATGCAAAGCGGTTCAGTGTACTTTTGGCCGGACTATTTGTCCTGGTCGCAGCAATTGCCTGGCAGAATGCAATAGCGGAAGACGTTGTCCATGCCGTTTCCGGCATCGTGAAGTCGGTGGACAAGACTAGTAAGACAATGGTCGTAAAGACTGCCGACGGCACGGAACACAGCATCAAGTGGACCGATCAGACAACGGTGGAAGGGGCAAAAGCTACGGGTAAGGGTGTCGCTGACGCTAGCGCGGCGACCTACGACGGCACGAAAGAGGGCACTAAGGTCACCGTCAAGTACACGGAAAAGGGCGGCGAAAAAACAGCCGTCGCCATAAAAGAAGCCAGTAAGGCCACGGCCAAAGCAGTAACACAGTGATGGTCTAGGGTGAGCGCGGTCGCGGGCCGCGCCAACCTTCAACTTCTACACATCATGCGGACTGTCCCGGGGCTTGCACTATCTCGTGAGTTATCGATAGGCAGCCTTGCGTTCTCGGCTCTTCAATCAAGCCTCCTTCCGGTCCGTGGAGCAGCGCCAAATGAAAGGACATCCTGTGAAACCTCATACGATTCTCCGCAGGCGTCTCGCCTGCACTATTGCGACTGTTCTCGCGATGCTGGTTTTGCCAGGGCTGGTCTGGTCGCAGGATGCGCAGCAAAACCTGACGCTCACCGTAGCGGGTCAGACGGTTCAAATACCGATTGTCCAGATGAACGGCAAGTCCTACGTTGACATCAATGCACTGGCGCGCCTCACGAACAGTTCCCTCAGTTTCAAGGGGAATCAAGTTATCTTGACGCCGCCAAGTTCACCCTCCGGCGTGGCAATATCGAATACTGAGGCTTCCGTCGCTGGTGGCCAGCTAAAGCTCGTCGCCGCTGAGGAACGACCAGCGGACCCCCAAGAGTCGGGCCCTGGCGCCCAGAAGCCAGCCGCCCCGAGTGAGCAGGCCAAGGCAGGAGCGTCGCAAGATGCCCCAGTTGCACCCGAAGGAACTCAAGTTGCCACCGAGGAGACCCCAGCGGCGGCGGCCAATGCCGATGCACTGCGGAAGGCAGCGCAAAATCCGGTCGCCAGCCTGATCAGCGTTCCCATACAGAACAACGCCAACGCGGGGATCATGCCTGGAAATCGTACGCAAGATGTGGTGAACATCCAGCCGGTCATTCCACTGAAAATTAACGCTGACTGGAACCTGATTGTTCGCGTGATCACTCCCGTCATTTACCAGCCGTTTCCCGCGCAGTTCCCCGCGCCTCAAGTCGGGGTGTTCGGGTTGGGCGATATTCAGCCCACCGCTCTTCTCTCTCCGAGGAAGCCACACAAGATAATTTGGGGCGTGGGCCCGATCTTTCAGTTGCCCACAGCAACCAGCCATTACACGGGGCAAGGGAAGGTTGCCATCGGACCAAACGTCGTAGCCCTGGCGATGCCACGCAATTTCGTGCTTGGCGTACTCGTAAACAACCTGTGGTCGGTCGCCGGTAGCGGCGGCAGGCCAGACGTCAATCAGCTACTGCTGCAGTACTTCGTCAACTACAACATGAAAAAGGGCTGGTACCTGACCACGCAACCAATCCTCACCGCCAACTGGAATTCACCCGCAGCCAGCGGAAGCGTGTGGACACTGCCATTCGGCGGAGGTGTGGGAAGAATTATGAAACTTGGTTTTCAGCCGGTGAATATCAACGTGCAGGCTTACGGCAATGCAGTGCACGTCCCCGGAGATTCGCCTTGGACCGTTCGGGCAACTTTTGCACTGCTGTTCCCCAAGTTAACGCCAGCGCAAGAAAAAATGATGATGGAACAAAAGCTCAAACAACTGGACCAGACGTCGCCAGCGAAGAACTAAAGGCGAGTCGGCATCCAAACGCGAACCGGTGATTCGGTGCGAGGGTGGCCAGCGGAACGGACCAGAAACCCCTGTTAGGAGATTATTCCCCACAAGTCGGCCGGTATTTACGAATGCTTTCCTTTCATCTGGTCGTATAACGGCCTACTCGTAGAAGTGCTACCACTGACTTCCCGGAAGTCGGCTCCTAGGAAGTTTCGACAGGTAGGTAATGAAACCGCGTTGGCGGTCTAGAGCCTGTCGCGATAAGTTCGCAAGTCCTCAGTGGATCTCTGCGGGTTGTCTACCGAGACGGTCGAGTCAGGAAGAGAGCCGCATTCCGTGTGGTTCCGCAGCAATGATAGTCCCGGGCCATTGGCAATCCACAGTTGGGTCATGTACCCAAGGCGATCAATCTCCAGCACGTAACTTGGTTGCTCCGCGTTTGAATCGATTGCGGACGTCTGCAAAATCAACCAAAAACAACCGGGAAAACAACCTCGAAAACAACCTATTTTTCTCGGACTTTGCTACAAGGTAGCCGCCGCTGGCGCGTTACCCGCAGCCGGGACCCCCGGGGAAGGACCCCCATGAGCCGATGAAACCCAGAGCTTTCCCTGCTCACCGCATTTCATAATCTCGACGGGTAGTCTTCACAGTATTCGGCACTTGGGCCCTTCACTGCCCCAGTGCCCAGTACACTAGGACTGGGGCACTGGGGCGGTGCCCCAGCTTCGAGGATTGGAAAGTACTGGATTGCCCCCCTAGCACCCGGGACGGACCGCCATAGTTGGCCATCGTGCCGCCTCAGCAGTTCCTCCGCTCGCCCTCGAGGGAGGGCTCGCATGGTTTTCGCTCGATTCTCTTGGATCCGTGCCCAAAGCCCACGCGTACTCATACCTGGAAACTTCTTAATGAGTTCTTGTAGAACAAACGGATCGTTAGCGAATCCCGCCTCGTTCTCCGATGCCGCCAGTTCAATTCGTCCTGCGGCGAAGTCGGCATCAATCCTCAGAGTGAGCTCCGAGCCAAAGCGACTCTTGTATCGGTGCAGCTTTAGTTGCCCACTGTCGTTCTTGAGAACATAGGCTGCATCCACTGCTGCGAGAATGTCGGACGACCCACGATAATTCGATCCGTCGTGCGATTTCGCTCGGTGGTGAAGTGCAACAACCGTGGCACCGGCATCTGCCAACCTGCGCAGGTCTGCCATTACCATCCGCATCTCGCTCGCACTGTTCTCGTCTGCGATGTGAAACCGAACGAGACTGTCAAAAACCATCAACGGTTTTGCATTCCCAGCAATCTCCAAGAGGCGCGAATCGCCTAACTCAGGCGGTGGATCCGTATTCCATCCGCCCCACACGTGTAGCCCGGAAGGTCCGTTAGCGAGCGTGGTCAAACGCTCGCGTACAATCGCTAGAGGGTTTTCGCGATCAAACAGTACACACGGAATGCGTTCGCATTGTTTTCCCAAGAAATCCATTGCCGTGCTGCACGAAACAAGTAGCTTTAGTGCAAGGTAGCTCTTGCCAATGCCCGGTTCACCGCTAAGCAGGGTAACCGTTGCTCGCGGAATCAGGTCGTCGACGACGTAGCTGGTGTCACCAAGATCAAATGAAAACAGGTCGGGTATGTCGGTAAGACGAATCGTATGGCCGCTTCGATTCCTTGCAATTTCCTCTAGTAATCTGCGCGCACGAGGTTCGATTGTTTCAGCTGTCGCTCCCGGTTGCATGGCCGCCAGTGACAGATCCTCGGCACCGTGGATCGTCCGTCGCAACATAGCTTTCTCGCGCACGATACGGGCGTAATGTCCAATGGCCGGACGCTCGACTACGCCATCTATGAGCGAAGACAAATAGGCGACACCTCCAACCGCCTCAACTTGTTCCCGACGTCGAAGGGTTTCGACTAGCGTGAGCATATCCACAGGGTACTTACGGTTTATCAACTCTGCGATTTCGGCATATATCAGCCGATGTGCATGGAGTGCGAAGTCAGTCGGTTCGAGGTGAGGTGCCAACTCAGCAAAGCATGCATTGTTGAGCAAAACGGCGCCGAGAATTGCGCGCTCCACGTCGAGACTTGCAGGGAGCTGCTGTCCAAATGGGATTGCGATCGCGGCGCTCATCGTTCGAACCCGAACCAAGGAATGCAGCTAACATAGCGGCGGCGGCACAAAGCGTCCCCGAGAATGCTGCAACCCAGCGAGATTGTGAATTGTGGGGCTGACAAGCGAAAGACTGTTTCCAACCGTGCCTCCGAGTCCGAACCAGTTCAGCCTGGCTCGAAATCAATGGCAAGATACGCCTGTCATCTCTGAATGCACAGGACTCCAGATCATCCTTATCACTTGGGTTTGGAGTCCGGTGAGAATATGGGCTCCCGAAGCTTAGCGAATAGCTCCCGTCTCAGTAAAGGAGCCAAATCGTGTTGCCCGTTGCGCCGAATATTTCGCTCGTACAAAGCCAGTTCTATATCGTCCTTGGGTGTCCTGTACCTTTCGTATGCGCGGCGCAGGTTCTCGGGATCAACATCTACGCTTCTTCCCCTGGCGAGGTGAAGCACTTCAAGAATATCGGCAATCTCTCTGTAGAAGGGTCGGCCAGTGCGCGATCGCAGATGCATCACGGCGCACACCAGCAATAGTTCAGGGCGGAGGCGACCACGCGCGTTTTCCAGTTGTCCTGCTACATCGATCTTCATCTCGATATAAGAGATCCAAGTGGTTAGCTGTGCGTTGAGATCTGCAAGAGCAACACCAAGATTGGACGCATAGTGCGGAACGTCCATTGAGATGGTTTTTGTAAGGGCACCCCTCAATTGCTTCACAATGCCTTGTAACCCCACTCGGGTTTCTGCGGCCGCTCGTCGGCCCTGTTTAAGGTCACTGGTGTTCTGCGAGATCAAATACGACTCGAGGACCAACCACAGGGCGGCAATATCGCAACCGGTAGATGCCAGGCGGGCTAGAGACTTATTCGCGCTTTTATGCCTGTTGATAGCGGCCAGACATTCCGATATATGGCGACTGATTCGGCGATCGGCCCAAGATTCAGTCAGCTTAGGTGTCTTAGGCTCGGATTGTTGCGGCATGACCAAAAGCATACCGGACGCGAAAGCATTTCGATCTCGAGAATTTCGCGTCCTTGGGCGAGGTTTGCTTTCATGGCAGACTCTCTGGGTAGACTGCGGCGCGCACAGCTGTCATACAGCGCCACAGGAACTGCTTGCGTGGAGTGGAAAGCTAAAGGAGCTGCAATTGGAAGAACTGCTAACGGTGAGCGAGATCGCAGGATGACTGAAAGTTCCCACATCTTGGGTGTATGAGCGGACGCGACGGCGTGGGATAGCACGGATGCCTCATATGAAGTTGGGCAAATACCTGCGTTTCAACATCTCTGAAGTGAAGACCTGGCTGGAAACCCTTCGGGAGAGCTGAATTGCATATTGGCAGGTATGCGAATACACTTTCGGCCGACGCAGAACCGCCTGAGCGAGCCACGTTTGGAGGACGAATGGCTCGAAACAGACGATTCCAACACGGTTCTCTTTCAAGCGAGGTACACGACACAAAGTGTGGGTCGTGCGTTGGTGGGAAGATCAGCTTGGACCCGATGGCAAACTGCAACGCGTGAGGCGGTCGGAGATTCTCGGAAACGTTGCCGACATTCCGACACGCCGCCAGGCGGAACAGATTTGTTCGGACAGACTCCGCGGTATCAATTGCGGCGAATACAAGCTCCAGTCGAGCTGCACCCTGTCCGACTTCATACAGCGAAACTGGCTTCCTGAAGTGCTGCCCACCCTTAAGTATTCAACCAAGAAACATTACGAGTACGTGGTCAATGTTCATTTGATTCCGGCTTTCGGCGAAATGCAATTACGGCTCATCACGCGTGAATCGGTGCAGAGTTTCCTCAACGGGAAGCTCCGCAGTGGGCTGTCGTGGAGAACGGTAAAGCACCTTCGCACGACCTTTGGGACTGTTCTGGGGGCGGCCGAGACAGAAGGCCTGATCCCGAGCAATCCCGCCCGAAAGACCCGACTTCCCCGTAGAGGACCTGTCGAAGAACGGGCGCCGATCGCACCCGACCTGATCCGTGAGGTTCTGGCTGCTTTACCTCAGCCTTCACACTCGTTGGCTTGGCTGCTGGTCTTGAGTGGGCTTCGCATCGGGGAATTGCTGGCCCTTCGCTGGAGTGACATCGACTTCGAGCGAGGCTGTTTGCGGGTACGCCAAACGGTGTACGAGGGCAGATTCGACGACCCCAAGACCCAGCGGAGCAAACGAAGTGTGCCGCTGGGTGCCAAAGGCATTGCGATCCTTCGACGTTTTCGGGCAGATGACTTCAAGCCTGAAGCGCTGGTCTTTGCCACGTCCCGCGGTACTCCTTTCAGCCGAAGAAACCTGCTGAATCGGCAGCTTAAGCCGACCTGCAAGAACTTCGGCCTGAAGGGTGTCACCTGGCACTGGCTGCGGCATGCGAATGCAACCCTGCTCGATGCGGTGGGAACACCTCTGGGAACGGTGCAGGAGCTCCTGGGGCACTCCTCGTCCGAGATCACACGGGGGACGTATTTGCATTCGGTGCCAGCGGAGGCTCGCAAAGCGGTTGAGCGAGTCGAGGAACTATTGGTCGAAACCGAGATTGGACCCAAATGGACCCAAGTTGCGGAAGAACGCAAATTGGCGAGTACGCTAATTCACTGACTTTACGGGATTAATTGGTCGGGGAGAGAGGATTTGAACCTCCGACCCCCTGGTCCCGAACCAAAGGTAGGTCCAAATCTAAGTGCTTCATTCGGTGTCGCTTAGGGACCGAAGAACCAGTCTTTCTCTCCTCGAAATGTACCGAGTTGTACCGAAAACCTCGATTAACCTTCACGCACTCTGTCGCCGGCATTCTTGCGGATCCACTCTGGGAGCCGTACCAAGTCCCGCCTAAACCCTGACATCCTGTTCAAATCGTAAGAGATCATCAATCGGGCACTAGAGAATGTTCGCGACCTCACTACCAAGTTCTGGCACTAACTATGCGCTCTGAGAACAAACCTGATCTTGAGCCGACGTCCGACGGCTTTTGCTCGGCAAGGTGAAATGAAAACTGGCGCCCGGCCCGGAGTCGGAAGTGGCCCACAAACGTCCTCCGTGTGTTTCGATAATTGACCGACTGATTGGCAGTCCCATACCGGTGCCGTGAGCCTTCGTGGTGAAGAACGCGCTAAAAACTTGTTCCGCCTGTTGCGGTGGCAATCCAATTCCCGTATCACAAACCGAGATCAGTAGTTGACCGTCCTTCACCTGTTGCGCTCTTATCGTAAGTTCGCGGGTGGTGGATACGTCCTTCATGGCGTCGATGCCGTTGACCATCAAGTTCATGAATACCTGCTGCAACTGGATACGGTCTGCCATGACAGGGGGGAGATTCTCGGCCAGTTCGGAGCGAACCAGAATCGAGTACCGGGCGGCCTCGTTGCGCAGTAGGACAATCATCTCTCGAATGAGGTAATCGACATCGACCAACTCGTGCTGCAAAGCGCCTTTCTTGAACAGCGAGCTGATCCCGCTAATGATTTCCGCCGCCCGGGTTACATCTGAAACGATTCTCGATGCCGCGTCGCGCGCTTCCGGGATGTCGGGTTTATCACGCCCCAGCCAGCGCAAGCAGGTCCTGGCATTGGTGACTGCTGCAGTGATCGGCTGCTTGATCTCATGCGCCAGGGAAGCAGTTAGCTCGCCCATCGTCGTTACCCGATTGATGTGCGCGAGATCCTCCTGGGTTTGGCGTAATCGTTCGCGCTCTTCACGCGCCAGCTTGCGCTCAATGGCAATGCCGGCGAGGTGAGTGGCCAGCTCCAGCGCGCGGGTCTCAGCCGGGCTCGGACTGCGGGGTTCGCGATAATACATGGCGAACGATCCAAGCGGCTTGCCCGAATGCGCAATGATGGGGGTGGACCAGCAGGCGCGAAAGCCATATGACTCGGCCACCGCTCGGTACGGTTCCCACAGGGGATCCAGCAAAATGTCAGTGACCACAACCGGTTCTCTGCGATACATGGCGGTGCCGCATGATCCCGCTTTTGGTCCGATGGGAAGACCGTTGATCGCCTCGGAATAGGCCGTGGGAAGATTTGGAGCAGCGCCGTGCCCTATGTGCTGCCCGTCCTGGTCTAGAAGCACGACCGAGCAAAGCAAACCGGCAAATTGCGCTTCCACAACCAGTACCAGATTTTCCAGTATTCTTTCTAGAGGAGCGTCCCTCGCTATCATTTCCAGGATGCGGCTCTCTCCCTCGCGGAAGGC
>CAWFUT010000028.1:0-7455 GCA_963819055.1 uncultured Acidobacteriaceae bacterium
GTGAGGGGATACCGATCAGTGCGCAACCTCGAAACGATGGTCTATCTGATCGCCGGTAAACTCGACTTCAGACTGCCCACGTGAGGTCGTTACCATCCACGCGAAACAGCGAAGAGCCAATATGTTGACATTCAGAAAGAAATTGAAGCCTACCTCGAATTCGACCCCGACACCTTCCGAGGCAAGATCGTCTATTGCAACTGCGACGACCCCTTCGAAAGCAACTTCTTCAAGTACTTCGCCGCTAACTTCAACAGGCTCGGGCTGAAAAGACTTGTCACCACCAGCTACGACGGCTCCCCGATCGCCGGGGCACAACTTACGTTCGGTGAGTACAACGAAGGCAACGGCAAGCGCCAAAAGCCCAAGGCGATCGCTATCGAGATCGAGGAAGTGAAGAACGTCAACGGAGACGGCGTGACTGGAATTGAAAACGTCAAACTCTTCCTGAAACGGAATTCCCATACCCGCACTCCCCTCGCGGGAGGTGGTGACTTTCGCAGCCCCGAGTGCATTGCGGCTCCTGAAACAGGCGGACATCGTCGTCACCAACCCGCCCTTCTCCCTCTTTCGCGAATATGTGGCTCAACTTGTGGAGCACGGCAAGCGGTTCCTGATAATCGGTAATGTCCAGGCAATCACCTACAAAGAGATTTTCCCGCACATCAAGGCCGACAAGCTGTGGATGGGGGTCACCATCCATAGCGGAGACCGCGAGTTCCGCGTTCCTGACCACTACCCACTGAACGCGGCTGGCTGCCGCATCGACGAAAATGGCGTTAAATACATCAGCGTGAAGGGCGTTCGCTGGTGGACGAACCTGGATCATGGTCGACGTCACGAGAAGCTGCCGCTTATGACCATGGCGGACAATCTCAAGTTCAGCAAACACAAGACGATCACGGGCAAGGCGGCGTACGACCGATACGCCAATTACGATGCCATCGAAGTATCGTTCACTGACGCGATCCCCAGCGACTACCGTGGCATCATGGGCGTTCCCATCACCTTCCTTGACAAGTACAACCCGGAGCAGTTTGAGATATTGGGGAGAAGCGAGAACGAGGATTTATATGGTCTGAAAACTCGCGTCTACACTACAAAGGAATGCCAAGAAGCCTACCAAAGGCTCTTTGGTAAGAAAGGCACATACGATATGAACGCTACACCTGTCCTTGATGGCAGGAAGGTTTATCAACGAGTCTTCATCCGTCACCGACGCGCCAGGCGCGGCAAAGGAAGCCAGAAGTGAGGACCACCCTGAGAACCGACATCACCGTTGCTGATATCTGCGACGGATTTGTGTTCAACCAATTGGAGGGCAAGGGGCTGTACGGGTTGAGCGGAAATCTCACCATTCAACCGGAGTACCAGAGAAACTACATCTATTCTGACAGCGGGGGGAAGAGAGAAGCGGCGGTCATCCATTCACTGCTTGAGGGGTATCCGCTCGGGTTGATCTATTTCAACACAGTCGCGAAGGACAAGTTCGAAGTGCTGGACGGTCAGCAGCGCATCACCAGTATTGGACGATTTGTCACGAACAAGTTCGCTATCACTGATGACGGGTAATTGCTCACCCCCTGGGCGGTGATCACGCTGATTGCATAATCGGCAGGCCGGCGAGCGCGGCGCGGAGGGCTTGGAGCGCGGTAAGCCGATGCAACCGTCCGGTGGCCATCACGGTTGCTGCCGCCGCGTAGACCTTGGCCCCCCACTCGGCGCGGAAGCAGTTCGTCACCTTACGGAATATGACGGACGGGCGCAGCGCGCGTTCGCAGGCATTGTTGGTATATGGCACATCGCGGCGGGTGACGAAGAGGAACAGATCGTCGCGGTGGCGCCGCATGGCGCGGAACAGGCGGCGAGCCGGTTTGTGCGCCGGGGTTGGCCCTGACAGGAGGCGGGTCAGTCGGCGGTCCAGATCAGCGTGGTATTGCGCCAGCGTCGAATCCTTCAGCGTGTCGCGCCGCTTACCGATCGCCATCGCCCGCAACAGCACCTGCCGGAAGCCAGGTGCGAATATTGTGTCGCCGTCCTCGATGGCATAGTTCGTATCGCGCAACAGATGCGCCAGGCACATCTGCCGCACGGCGCCATGTCCGAGTTGGCCGCCGTACCGATCGGCCACCCACACTTCCGGCCGTGCACCTTGCAGGAACGTGGTCACTACCTCAGCGGCTCGGGTGTCGGCGATGATGTGGCAGATCGCCGTCGAACTCAGCAGCACCCACTGCCACCATGTCTTGCCGCAGACCCGCGCCGAGGTTTCGTCCGAACCCACCACGGCACTGGCGCGCACCGCGGCCGCCATCGGGGCGGCGGCGGCCAGCAATGGCGCCTGCGCGCGAGCCAGGATGTTGGCGATCGCACCCTCGCTGATCGTCAGGCCGAACACTTCGCCCATCAGACGGGCCAGACGCTCGAAACTGATTGCCTGGGTGATATGAAGATGCAGGATCAGCGCGCACAGCCCTGGTCCAAACGGTGAGCCGGGCTCAAGCCCTTCCGGCGCCGGTGCCGCGACGTGCCTGCGGCAACAGGGGCAGACACCGCTATGACGGTTGATCCGGGTAACGAACGGGTGGATCGGCGGCAGATCGATGTGGTCGTAGGCATGGATCTCCGGTTGATCGGCCGGGCCGAGGGCGTGCTCGCAGTGTGGACAGGCGACAAGCGTGGCCTCGATGGTCCTGTCGGGATGCTCGCTCAGCGCTCGGGCCACCCCGGGGCGGCTGCGGCGGGGTGGCTTGTTGGCGCGATCGGGCAGGTTCGGCTTCTGCCCCTTCGAGGGCGGCAGGCTGGAGTTGTCCGGCGTCTTCGGCGGCGTCGCGAGCTTGGCCTCCAGTTCCGCGATGCGTGCAGTCAGCGCGCTGATCTGCTGCGCCTGTGCCTCGATCTGCGCATGCTGCGCAAGGATCAGAGCGATGAGCTCATCACGGGAGAGGGTCTGGAGGGTTGCCGGGTTCACGCCGCTTCGTGAACCAACTCGGCCGTGATCGTGTCAAGCAGAATTTATTGGGGGTGAGCAATTACGATGACGGAAATCCGAAGAACTTCGACAGCTTGCCTACTGACCAACAAGCCAAGATTCGGGACTCAAAATTGCTGATCTACGAGTGCGAGGGCACGGAAAGTGAGATCAAGCAATGGTTCGAGACGATCAACATCGCAGGTGTGCCCCTCAACGACCAAGAGCTTATGAACGCCATCTACTCTGGGCCGTTCGTGACACTTGCCAAAGCCGAGTTCAGTAACAGCCAGAACGCGAATATCCAGAAATGGAGCGCGTACATCAGGGGCAGCGCAAATCGGCAGGATTTCCTTGCGCGGGCGTTGGACTGGGTAAGTAAGGGCGACATTGGCGGTTACATGAGCGCCCATCGCACGAAAGGCAACATCAGTGAATTGAAATCCTACTTCAACAGCGTAATCGACTGGGTGTCGAGCGTGTTCATGAATGTTGAGACGGAGATGAAGGGGTTGGAGTGGGGGCGGCTCTACGAGCAATGCCACTCCGCGCCATATGATCCAGCCAAAGTTTCTGCCGAGGTAAAGCGGCTTTATAGCGATCCTTACGTCAAGAACCGTCGCGGCGTCTTCGAATACATTCTCGGCGGCCTTCAAGATTCGAAGCTCTTGGATGTGCGGGTGTTCGACGAAGCGACCAAGAAGTCCGTCTACGCCAAGCAGACCACGTCTGCGGAAGCCAATAGCACATCAAATTGTCCGCTCTGTGCGCTCGGCCACGTTGCCAACAAGGGCAAGATATGGAAATTTGCCGAAATGGACGCTGACCACGTTTCCGCATGGAGCAAGGGCGGCGCAAGTTCGGCTGAGAACTGCCAAATGCTCTGTGCACTACCACAACCGCGCCAAAGGCAACCGATAGCGTGGGCGGCCCGTTGGTTCCATGCCGCGGTGGGATTTTATGTGCTGTCAGGACTATATTCCTATGCCCTAAGTCTTTAATTTGATACTGAGACACTACCCGTCAGCAGGGTAATTTGCGCTGCCTGCGCCTCGATCTGAGCCGCCTGCGCGAGGATCAGGCTGACCAGTTCGTCTTTCGAGAGAGTGAGGAGCGCTTCGCAATTCACGGATACGGTGAATCGAAGCGCCCGTAGCCGAGTCAAAAAGGATCTTCGACGCTGAACTGGACCCTTTGGTCGGTGTTGAAGATGTCCGGCTGGCCGTACCGTTCCAGCGCTTCCTGGAACGCTTCGACACAGAAGCTCGTGTCCATGCTGATCGACACCCGCCACGCCAGGACCCGACGGCTGATCCAGTCCATAACAGCCACCAGATACACAAACCCCTTGGCCATCGGAATATATACCCAGTTCATGCGATAATTCGGAACTTCGTTGGGTTTATGACACGGAAATTATCCGTGACCTCATCGCAGTAAATGCGCCAGTTCCTAGGCACGTTGTCGCGCAAGAATGTCAGCATTGCGATGCTGAAGTCTCTGAAGCAACTATAGCACTTGTTGTGGGTGGTGTGTCTGTGCATCAACCCCCATAATCGTTCGATAGGGTTGAGGTGAGGGCAATAGGCCGGTACGAAATGAAGCTTGATCCGGCATTCAGGTCGCGCCAGCCAGGCCTGAACCAGCTTTGCGTGATGGTATCTGGCGTTGTCCAGAAAGACGTGAACCAGCCGGCTGCCCGGATACGCTGCCTCGATTGCCATCAACAGCGTGATCGTGCTCAAGGCGTCCACCGTCAGCACATCTTTCATAACGGTCTTGCCGGTCTCCAGGTCAATCGCGCCATGAATATTCAGACGGTCCCGCCCGCTGCTCTGTTCCACCGCGACCATCACCTCTTTCGGCGCCCAGCAACCGACCGGGCGAACCGCGTGGGTTGGATGCACCGCATCGGCGAAGACCACTGCCTCATCAGCGGGTAACTGGTTCATCAAGCCCTCGTACGCCTTGATGAACGCTGCCTGCTTCGCCGGATCCAGCTTGCGCGAGATCGCTTTCGGCTTGCCGTGTTCCATCCCCAGGCGATGCAACAGGGCGATCAACCCGGACCGGGTCTCGTATTCAATGCCGCATTCCAACGCGATCCACGCGCCAACCGCGCGCGTCGAGCGTGGCAGGGTCTCGCTGATCCAGGCTTTCAGTTGGTCTTGTTGCTCCACAGTCAGCCGGCAGGTGCCCCCTGCGTGGCCGAAACTCGCCAGGCCGTCGATCCCGTCTTCCCGATAGAGGAGGTACCAGGTTCGCACCGTGTCACCGTCAATCAACAGCACATTCGCAACCGACTGACAGCTCATGCCTCGGTCCAGCAGAACCAGCGCGTTGGCCCGGCGCGACAACCGGTGCGCGGCCGAGCCGTCGCGGGCCAGTTCAATTAGGTCGCGTCGCGATTTGGCGTCCAGGAAGCCAGCGTGGATCATCCAGCAAGCAGAATTGCCTCAACCCCGGTTGGCAAGGGGTTTCTCCGGATTTCCGTAGAGTCGGGGTATACACGGTGCCATCGCAACTCATCGGACATCGGCTGCGGGTCCGGCTGCACGATGACCGCCTCGATCTGTTCATCGGCGGCACGCCCCTCATGACGCTGACGCGCGGGCGCGCCACCGCGGCCGGCAAACATGGTCATGTCGTCGATTATCGCCATGTCATCCACGCGTTGCGCCGCAAACCCATGGCGCTGCTCAATCTCGTTTACCGCGACCAGCTCTTCCCTCGCGATGCCTACCGGCTGACTTTCGAGTGGCTGCTTGAGAAGCTCGGAGAAAAACCGGCCTGTCAGCTGATGGTCGATCTCCTGGCTCTCGCGCATGACCGTGGATGCGAGGCCGAGTTCGCCACGATCCTTGATGCGGGCCTCGCGGCGGATGAGTTGCCCGACATGGCGGTTTTGCGCGAACGCTTCGCGCCCGATCCGGCCACGCTGCCAGAGTCAACCGTTCATCTCACGCCGCTGGCCGCATACGAGGCGCTTCTTGGTGACGACACAGGAGAGGTGTCATGACCCAGAGCATCGACAGCGCCCGTCTCACTTTGCTCCTCAACGATCTCCGGTTGCCCGCGTTCAAACAGGGCTGGCCGGCCTTCGCCGAACGGGCGGACAAGGAGGGCTGGCCCGCCGCGCGCTTCCTCGCCGCGCTGGCTGAGCACGAGGTCGCCGAACGCGACCGCCGCCGCATCGAACGCCACCTCGCCGACGCGCGGTTGCCGCCTGGAAAGACCCTCGACAGCTTCGAGTTCGAGGCGGTGCCGATGATCTCCAAAGCCCATGTGATGGCGATCTGCGCCGGGGACGGCTGGATCGACCAGGGCGCCAACCTGATTTTGCTCGGCGGGCCTGGCGGCGGGAAAACCCATCTCGCGTCCGCCATCGGCCTGGCGCTGGTCGAAAATGGCTGGCGCGTGCTGTTCACCCGCACGTCCGATCTGGTTCAGAAACTCCAGGTCGCGCGGCGCGAACTGGCACTTGAGGCAGCCATCGCGAGGCTCGACCGATTCCACCTGCTGATCCTTGATGATCTTGCTTACGTCAGCAAAAATCAGGCGGAAACCTCGGTGCTTTTCGAACTCGTCAGCGCGCGATACGAACGCCGATCGACCCTCATCACCGCCAATCAGCCATTCGGAGAATGGGGAAAAGTCTTTCCCGACCCGGCCATGACGCTCGCCGCCGTCGACCGGCTCGTTCATCACGCCACGATCTTCGAAATCAATGTCGAGAGTTACCGCCGCCGCGCGGCACTGGAGCGAAAACAGAAGGGACCAGGACGGCCGCCCGGTCGCGCGACGATCAAGGACACAGCGCCTTTGTCGCGTCCCGACAATCAAACTCAGACTTAACGCTTGCCAGCGACAATCAGCGCGAACATGATGGCTTCGTCGCGATTACCAAACGTCATCCTGATTGTCGCTGATCACCATCCAGATTGTCGCGCTACAGAAGCTGGATTTGCGCTTGTGGCAGCGGTGTTTCGGCCCAGTCGATGCTGGTCAGGTCGCGATGCGTGGGGAAGCGCGCGGCTTTCAGCTCGGTAGCGCAGGCTGCGGACTTGGCGATCGGCAAGCTCGGCCTCGATCAGCCGATCCAGCCAGGCTTCGGGCTGCATCGGCCGACGCGGGCCCTCGGCCAGCAATTCGCCCCAGGCGGTAGCCATGCCGTAAAGATGCAGGGCGTTGAGTTGCGCCAGCCGGTCAGCGGCAGACAAGGCAGGGCCTGCGGGCTTCGCGGCACGGTTAGTGGATGGCACGGCTGCCTCCGCGCAGATGGTCGTAGCGGCCGCAATCGGCGCGCGGCTCAGTCTGTAGCTTCAGCATGTCAGGCACATTGAGCAGCATCGGTGTGCTGGGCGCGATCAGGCGGCGCATCTCGTTCATCACCACGGCGGCGGTGACGACATTGCCGTCCAGCACCAGTTCGCACGCCACTTGCAGCGGCTCCAGGCCGACTTCGCGTGCCAACATCAGCAGTT
>CAWFUT010000029.1:0-49115 GCA_963819055.1 uncultured Acidobacteriaceae bacterium
CTTGGCCCAGCAATCCTGATGGCGTGCGCTACCTATCCGGGTGTTCAGCACGTTCGCATGGATTCCCTGAGCGCATGCGTGATCGTGGTGGTGGCGGAACTGGATATTGTACACAACCATCCTGCGGGATGGCTGCCCTTATTCTTGAGCATGCGCGCGCGATTGGTCTTCGCAACCGCGGCCGCAGCACTGTTCGTGATCCTGGGCGTGGTCCGCTCGGCAGATGCCATGAAGATCCACGAGATGGCGCTGTCCAGCTACGGAGCGGGACCGAGTTGGTGGTTTCCGAGCGCGCAAGCGAATTCATACAGCGTGAAAATTTGCCCGGCGAAATCTTCAATACCTATAACGAAGGCGGATATATCACCTGGGCGCTCGGACCGAAGTCGCGAGACTACATCGATGGCCGCGCGATTCCGTTCGGACTGGCAGGCTTTCCTGCGGGAGGCCGAGCTGCTGCAATCCTCGCCGGATTCGACGGCATGGCAAACGGAAGCCGACCGTTACAATATCAACGCCGTCATCCTTCCGTTAAATCGGTTTGAGTCCGAGCTGGGCAATCTGAAGAGATTCTGCGACAGCACACACTGGAAACCGGTTTATCTGGACGAAACCTCCGCGGTCTTCGTGCGGCGCAAGCCGCCGAACGAAGAGCTGATACGGGCGCCGAATGTGGACTGCGCCACAATGCCTCTCCCCGGCCCGGCTATCAATACTTCCGCGGCAATCAGCTTCAATAGCTGGGCTGATACGGCGATCGTTCTGGCTTCGCTCGGCCGAAACACGGAAGCGCTCAGTGCCGCCGGGAAGGCTGACAGGATCCTACCCAACACCTCTTTTGTCCCCTGGCTCCGCGGCAACATCGATTACGCTATGGGACTTCGTGCGACGCCGAGCGCGAGTACCTCAAGTCAATTCCGATCGAGCCAGATGTACCGCTGGTCTGGTTTTCACTGGCGACGGTCTACAAGCACGAAGGACGCATTCCGGAGACGATCGCGGCGCAGCGCAAAGCCATCGAACTCTCGACCATGCCAAGCCCGCCGAGTTGGTGAAACTCGCGCGTCTTTATCTTGACAGTCAGCGGCCCAAAGCGGCCTTGGATCGGTTCAATGAAGCAGAGCGCGTCGCATCGCCCGACCTTCGCGCAGCGACCGGGGCCTACAGCCTCAGCTTCGAAGTCGATCAGGGAAGAGCCGAAGCCTGGAAAGCGCTCGGCGATCCAAAGCAGGCCGCAGTTTTCGATCAGAAGGCGGTGCAAGATCTTGTACCCCGAAATTAGAAGCCTCCGCGCAGGAAAGAAAATCCGCAGGTTCACGCTCTGAAAGCAGAGACTGTCAATTTCGACACGATGTGTAACCCCCCGTAATTCCAGCCGCTTGCAAAAAAATCCAGCAGGACCTCGCCGCGCTCTCGCGGTTTTGCTAACCCTTTTTCGGGACCCTCGTCTATCTCTACAAGCAGGGAGCGATGCTCATGAGGGGCATGCGGGACGTTCCACTCCGCTAGATCGCATGCCCCGGGCACCGCAAACATGCCCTCCTTATTCTCCTCATTCGCAACGGAACTTGCAGGCGCTCCTTCTCGTATAACAACGAGGAGGAGCACTGTGAGCATAAAGTCGGCAATTCTCCTGCTCTGTCTCGCCGCCTTCAGCCTCTCCGCCCATGCGGATGACTGGAACAAAACCTACCAGGTCGGCAATAACCCGAATCTGCACGTCGATACCAATGACGCCTCTATCGAGATTACGCGCGGTGTGAGCAATACCGTCTACGCGCATGTCATAGCCGACGGCGTTTCGATTGGCAATTCCGGTGTGCGCATAACCGAGCACCAGGATGCCGACAAAATAGAGCTGCAAGTCCATGTGCCGAACCAGTGGGGAGTGCACATCGGTATGCACCGAGGCGTGCGGGTGGAAATACAGGTGCCACCGCAATCTGCCCTGGATCTGCATTCCGGCGATGGTCACATCAATGTATCGGGAATTGCCGGACAGGGCCGCATGGACACTGGCGATGGGTCGATTGAGGTGCGTGACTTTAATGGAGGTCTGCACGCCCACACCGGCGACGGACACATGACCATCGACGGAGTCTTCACCGATCTCGACCTGCGCAGCGGCGATGGTCACATCGATCTAACGGTGCGTCCAGGTTCGAAGCTGACGAATGGTTGGCTGATCCACACCAGCGATGGTCGCGTAGAAGCCCGTCTGCCGCAGGATCTGGCGGCTGAGCTCTATGCTCACACTGGCGATGGCCGTATTCAGCTCGACCTGCCCGTGATGGTGAACGGTTCGATCGAAAGCTCCCGCGTTCGCGGTAAGCTTAATGGTGGTGGGCCATTGCTCGAAGTAACCACGGGCGATGGCGGTATTCACATCTCGAAGTTTTAATGCGCTAGAGAAAGACAAGCAGAGACGGACCGGTGCTCCCGGTTCCTTCCTTCAGATGCCTGCTCCAAGCCTAGCGGCGAAACGGCTTTGCTAACGGAGCAACCCGGCTCTTCGCCTTGTCTGCCCAATCTGACCCTTTATCGATCCAATCACTGGCCTGGTCGCCCAGATCATCCATTGCGTCGCGGGCGTCTTCATACCTGCGCCGGAGGGTTCGGCGCATCTGCTTGCCGGTCTTCGGAGCCACCAGTAGCGCTGTCAGCGCGCCGATAGCCAACCCCACAAACAACATCGCCATGCCCAGGCTGACGTTACCGCCCGAAGAGCGATACTCTCCTTCACGTGCGAAATCATTGCTCTGATCGTCCATCGCTTGACCTTCCTTTCCAATTGGCAATAGCTCACGCCGAAAGCATCACCATAACGCTTTCAGACGCCCTAAGAGACTAACAATTACGCTTTCATGGTTAGACGCAATCGCGAGGCGGTTGTTGCCTCGCACTTCAATGCTTTTAACAACCGTATGTTATTGGAAAACTAGGCTTTGGCTGCCAGTTTGGTCCCGACCCGCCGGCCGCCATGCTTTCCCACCCGTTTTGTCTTCCGCGGCTTCGCCCCCACGCGACCCGCAGGACGCTCCTGCAGAAGGAGTTCCGTAGCCTGAACGCGGGCGTCCATCCGAAACCACTTCTGCACGACAGAATCCTGTAGAAAGTTGGCGATCGCCAGCACACTCATGCCCTGGTGGTGCACCATCCAGGAGCGTACCAGCGCAAAGCGGTGACGCCGCGAGGGTCGAACGTCGGCTGTAAAATCTGCGGCTTCATAGTAGCCGTAGGTGCCAAACCAGCCCTTCTTCTTCATCCAGCGCAAATTCCGGAGCGCCTCCGGAGGATCGATGCCGAGAGCCAACATGGTCGCGTAGGGAGCGACCACCAGGCGATCGTCGTCCTGCTGCAAGGCAAGTTGTGGAATACCGAAGGCGCGGTATCCGTAAGCGCCATTATCTTCAACCTTGGCGAAAGCACACTCCGAAATGCCCCACGGAATGCCTTTGTCGTCGGCATAGATCTGCTGTGCCAGCACCGATGTTTCCTTGCTGTTCTCCAGCATGGTCGCGGAGTAAGAGCGCATCCACAGCTGGGGCATCAGGTACTCGAACATCGTTCCGGTCCAGGAGATCAGCACCGGCCGTCCATCTACCACAACGTGGGAGCGGCTCATCTGGAACCAGCTCTCCTGCGGGATATCGCCCTTGGCGATGGAAATAAATGCTGCGATGCGCGCTTCGGAAGCCAGCAGGTCATAGCAGGCAGCATGCACCTTTCGGGTTTCGGCATCGTAGCCGATGGAAAGCAGTTTGCGGCGCCGGTCGAGCAGGAACGCGAAGTCCATCTCGCGAACCATGCGATCGCACTGCGCCGCGATGGTGCGCAGCTGCTCAATCAGGCGCAAGCTGTTTAGACGGGCCCCGGAAAGCAGCACCAACAACTTCTTGCGCAGCTCCGCCTCTTCCATGCCGAGGCTGATGCTTACTTCCAGCTTGATGCGTAGTTGCTCGATGCACTCGGGCATCTGCGCCAGGCCGAAAGAGTCGCACTGCAGCAGTGAAGTCAGCGTGGCATCGTCACGTAGCGGAGCGAACTCGGGCAACAACCAAGGCATGTAGTCGGTGATTGTCTGACGAACCTGCTCGACCAGGCTCGTAGCCTGGGTGCTGAACCAGGCGATGTCGGCGGCATACTTCTGGCCTTCATTCGCCCGCGGTATTTCAACCGACGACAGCAGCCGATCGAGCCAATGCAAGTCGTTCGGCCGCTCGTAGGAGCGCGCCAATTTGTGAGACAGCAGTTTCAGGTCGGCCAGAGCGCAAATGTGATCGGCATAACCGTCGAGCAATGCTGGACTGAGCAGTGGCCGCTGCAGCAGGTCGAGGCAGCCGCCCTTCAACGTAATCAGCGAAGCAGCCAGATTGCCGCTATCTACAGTGGAAACAAAGCGTGGACGATCCGGCTCCAGTGTGCGGGTGTCATACCAGTTGTAGATGTGGCCGTGATCCTTGGGCAGACGCTCCACCGTCTCGAGCGTGCGAACGTTTTGCTGCACAAACTCCGGCGTGGTCAGGTAGCCAAGTTCTACCGCTACCTGGCGCGTGTTAAACAAAAAGCCAAGATTGGTCGGCGAAAGTCGCGCTGCCACTCGCGGCGGTTCCTCCTGCACATTATCCGGAATCAGCCAGTTGTGCTCCGCATCGCTGAAGGTCGCATAGTAGCGCCAGATGTACAGTGCGGCCCGGCGAAGGAAGCGCTGGTCCTGCAAGGTGACGTTCTTATGAACCGGGCGCGGTGGACGATTCAACCACAGGCTGACCGGCTTACTGATGGCCCACAAGAACAGGATCGGCAGAGCATCGTAAAGCGAGTGTCGGTGCGAGACGTAGACAATTGCGCCAACAATCAACGCCACCGCGGGCGTCCAGTTCAGCAGGACATCGACAAACGTGCGCTTTCCATTTCCCAACTCCGCTTCCGCCGCCGTCTCCCATTCCAGCAGACGCTCTCGCGATACCAGTCTGCGATAGAAAGTCCTCAGCACGGCATCGGCGGAGATCAGTGCCTGATGAGCCAGGAAGGTCAGGATGAGAAATACGTTGACCATCGCTTTGCCCAACCCCGTGACCGCGTCCCGTAAGGGCCGAATCTGTCCGGAAGCTAAGGTGCGCACCACCGAGAAAGCAAACTGAAACCACGGCGGCACAAACAGGATCGCGATGGTCACCAGTGTCCAGTAAAGCGGCTTGCCGGGCAGCGCCGTCCATCCCAGCACGAAGAGCAGGAAGATACCTGCTTCAACCAGGCTGCGGCGCAGGTTGTCGAGGATCTTCCAACGGGACAAGAACGAGATCGGGTTTGGCACTCGTCGTCCGGTTTCATCCGGGACGCGCGAGAACAGCCAGCTCACGATCTGCCAGTCCCCGCGGACCCAGCGGTGCTTGCGGCGATTGTAGGCGCTGTAGTGCGAAGGGTAATCGTCGATCACTTCAACGTCGCTGACCAGACCTGCACGAGCGTAGGCACCCTCGATGAGGTCATGACTGAGCAATGCATTGCGCGGAAAACGATGCTCGAGCACCCGGCTGAGGGTGTCAACCTCGTAAACTCCCTTGCCGGTAAAAATTCCTTCGCCCTTCAGATCCTGGTAGACGTCGGAAGTGGCACGCGTGTAGATATCGAAGCCGGTCTGACCGGAGTAGATGCTGGCCAAGCGCGACTGGGAGGCGCTCTGCACACTGATACCAACTCGCGGCTGCAAAATGCCGTACCCCGCGACGACAATGTTGTCGTGAGGGTCGACGATGGCCTGATTCAGCGGATGAGCCATAGCGCCGACCAGCCGATGCGCCGTGCCTCGCGGCAATTCCGTATCGCTGTCGAGGGTCAGGACAAAGCGGACGTGCGGCAGCAGGGTGAGATCGCCGATCTTCACCGCGAAGCTATCGTACTTACCTTTGATCAGGCGATTGAAATCGAGCAGCTTGCCGCGCTTGCGCTCCCAGCCCATCCATACGCCTTCGCGCGGATTGTAGACGCGGTGACGATGGAAAAGTGAGAATGTTCCCCGTTCTTGGGCAGCGTATTTTTCGTTGAGCTCACGAATGAGTCGTCCAGCCAGCTCCACCAGAGGATCATCTTCGTTCGGCGTCTCCGCCGAATCCGCCATGTCGGTTAGCAGCGCGAAGTGCAGGTTGGGACTGGCGTTTCCGAGATAACGGATCTCCAGATCCTCCGCCAAGCGCCGCACTTGCTTTTCGTTCAGCAAAAGCGTCGGCACCACAACCATGGTCACGCAGTCGTCAGGTATACCCTCGCAGAAGTCCAGCTTCGGCAGAATGCGTGGCCGCAACAGAGCCGTCGTGAGATAGTTCATCACCTCGACGGCACTCTGGCTGACCGGCAGAAGAAGGAGAACGATGGCGAAAATCCGGCCCAGGAACGTATTAAACGAGTTGAAGACCGGCGTCATGATCGCGATTACGATCAGCAAGGTCAGCAGCTCAACACCGCCCAGATAGAACTCGTCCGGATGGCGGCGAAGGAATTCCTGTACGCTCTCGCCAAAGGGCAGGCTGACTCCGGCGCGAGCCCGTAACTGCTTGGCGCCTTCGCCGATCAAGTAGTAGCCAACGTGCGACCTGCGCCAGGCCAGGCGCGGATCAATCGGAGGATGCTTCACGGACTCCCGCGTCAACTCGATTGCCTGCTGGGCAATCTCCAACTCCGAGCAATCGGAGTACTCGGCGAAGTGAGCCACGGTGTGCCGGTAGAGCTCCCGGCTTTGGAAGTCCATGCGGGCGTACGCCTTGGCCGGGTCTTGAGCTAATACGGGCTCGAAAACAATCAGCGGCTCCAGTAGTTCCTTCCATGGAGCTTCCGACAGCTCGCGCATGCTGCTCATCAGGTCGCTGATGTTGCGCGGCTTCTCCGGCTCCTTCAGCACTTCGCTGCCACGAATAACAAACTCTTCCAGCACAACCAGCTTGAGTGCCGGGACCAGCAACGAGAGCTCGCCCATATTGAGCCCGGTTACCGTCTGGAACGCTTCCACATAAGCGGTAAAGGAGTGGTCGGAATAGCGATAGTCGACAACTTGCAGATACGCTTGCGCGATAGCGAGCACCCGGGGCATGACCACGTTGTCCGCGGCTCGCACGTGCGGGACGCGCCGCAAGGAAGCGAGCGAGCCTTGCACCTCACTCTGCGTGGCACGCACCAGGCGCACGTTATCGTGCATCCACTGCAAGTCTTCCGGAAGCTGTTCGTCTGGGCCGAGCGGAAAATCAACTTCGCCGAGGAGTGGCTCCAGCCGCCGGCCCAACGCGCTCCAGCGTTCGGCGAAATGATTGGACTCCTTCGTGCCGGGAAGCCATACCATCGCCTGCGCTGCGCTACCGGATTCAGTGGCCAGTACGGTGTCGCGTTGTGGAGTTCCGGCCGGAGCGGGCTCCGCCCGTTCGGCCATCTCCACCAGCACGTCTCTATGATTGGCGCCTGTCATGTCTTACCGATAACTTGCCGCTTGCAGTTCGAACATCTCCGCATACTGGCCGCCCAATGCCATCAATTGCTCGTGACCACCGTCCTCAGCGATCTGGCCCTCGGCAAGAACTACGATGCGATCCGCCATACGTACCGTCGAAAACCGATGTGAGATGAACAACGCCATCTTTCCGGAAGTCAGCTCGGCGAAGCGTTCGAAAACCTCATACTCACTGCGAGCATCCAGAGCAGCCGTCGGCTCGTCCAGAATCAATAGTTGAGCATTCCGCAGGTAGGCACGGGCCAAGGCCAGTTTCTGCCACTCGCCGCCGGAAAGGTCGACCCCGGTCTCAAACCTCCGCCCCAGCATCTGATCGTATCCGCCTTGCAACTTAGCAATAACTTCGTCGGCCAGGCTCTTATGGGCCGCAGCGACGACTTCCTCTCTGTTCCCAATTTGTTCGATGCGTCCAACGGCGACATTTTCATGTGCCGTCATCTCATATCGCATAAAATCCTGAAAAATGACTCCGATTTCACGGTACAGGTCTTCAAGGCTGTATTCACGAAGATCGACCCCATCGAGCAGAACCTGCCCCTCGGTTGGATCGTAGAGCCGCGTAATAAGTTTAACAATCGTGGTCTTACCTTGGCCGTTCTCCCCGATGAGTGCCACGCGTTCCCCCGGGTGCAGGATGAAATCCAGATTCTTCAGAATTAGACGCGAACTCCCCGGATATGCGAACGACACATTGCGGAACTCGAATCCCCGCCGAATCGGCCGGGGCGCCGGCAATGCATTCGCCTTCGAACGGATCGTCGGCTGCATCTCGAAAAACGCCAGCAAATCCGTGAGGAACAGAGCCTGATCGGCAACTCCGGACAGGGTTGAAAAGATCATCTGAATATTGGTGCTGGCTTGCAGAATCGCGCCTGCCAGCAAATACAGCGTACCAATGCTTAGCGCTCCCATGACCGTTCGCCAGATCACGTAGACGTAGGCCGAGTAGTAGCCCAAGGAGCCGACAATCGAGAGCAGAGCGCCGGCGACCAGCTTGCGCTTCGAGAGTTGGACGTTCTCCTCATACACATCATCCGACAGCCTGGTGAAGCGCTCAGTCAGGAAGTTACTCAGCCCAAAGAGTTTCAGTTCCTTAGCCGCCTCTTTGCTGCCGCCCAGAATGCGCAGGTAGTCGAGCTGGCGGCGCACCGGCGTCTGCCGGAAGTTCTTGGCATAGCCCAGGAACGCGAAGTGGCTTTCCCCGATGAAGGCGGGGATGACCCCGGCTATCAACAACAGCAATAGCCAGGGAGAGTAGTAGATGATTGTTGCCGACAGCGTAATAGTGGTGATGACCTGCTGCACCAGACGGCCCAGCATCTGGATCATGGCCAGCCGGTCGGTTGCCTGTACCCGCGCCCTCTCGAGGCGGTCATAAAACACCGGGTCTTCATAGGCGATAACGTCCAGTTCAGCCGCGTGCTTCATCACCTGAATGCTGACGTAGCGGGTGTACTTGTCGGCAAGCAGCGAATCCAGGTAGTCGATCGTCCGGGTGAGAATATTTCCCAGGACGGCAATAACAAACTCGATCGCCACCAGCCACCACAAGCGGTGTGGGAAAGCTTCATGTTTTGCAGTATGGACAACCGTGTCGAAGATCAGCTTACCGACGTACAGAATTCCGACCGGTTGCAGGGCCGCAAATAAACGGAAGACGAAGCCCAGTACTACCACCAGTGGGCCGGAATCCCAGACGATTTTGAGCACAGGCGGCAGATTGCGCAGCGCCGACATGCGCTCCTGCCAGGCGCTCGTCATGGATTTCGGTTCCGTCATTCGTTGAGCAGACTGCCCCTCTTGGCCGTCTGAGGCCTCAATCTCTATTATTGTCCTTCGAGAACTACATGAAAACCGGAGGATTACACATTTGAGAGATGCGGAAAAGTAAACCGCAGTTTCTCGATGCTGTGTGGGTTCCAGTTAAAACTTGGAAGATTCTTCAGGATTGCGACCCAATCGGAAGGAGAAATGATCAGAATCTGCGGGAAAGCTGTTATGTCACAGACTTAACGACCGCTTATGGACTAAACTTTGCTTTTTCGGAGGCTGGGCTATGCACCGCGTCACTTCCGCACTCCTCTTGCTGGCTTGTGTAGTAACCTTATCTGGCGTGGCCGCCTGGGCCCAGGATGATTCCTCGGGCGCATCGGCAACCTGCAACTTTGACGAGGACAAGCAGCTGGTCGTGCAGTATCAGCATGTTCCGATCAACCCTAGGAAGCCTATCTCTGCGCAAGTTCCCTCCGGCAAGGTCTGGGCCCCGGGCGGCAGGGCGATGACGCTGTTTACTAACGCGCCCATTCAGATCGGCTCGCGCAACCTTCCCATTGGCGCATATACGCTGTTCGTGGTTCCAAACTCTAAACAGTGGACGCTGATCGTCTCCAAAAGCACCGACACTTCGGGGGCTTATGATCCGCAGCAGGACCTGGTGCGCGTGCCGATGGATTCAGGTGAGCTGCCCAGTCCCGAAGAGAACCTGAGCGTCTCGTTTGCCCATGTTGCTCCTCAGCAGTGCAATATCCGGATCGATTTGGAGAAATACGGACACTTCGCCTCGATACACCAGCAGTAAACCGCTTAGTCGGCGAAGACCGGCACTTCCTCTTCCCGCTTGGCCGTCTTCCTGCGCCACGGCAGGTGGGCCATTACCCAATCCTTGCCCTTGTCCATATAGAGATAAACCACCGGTGTGGTGTAGAGGGTGAGGGCCTGGCTGACAATGAGGCCGCCCACAATGGCAATGCCCAGCGGGCGGCGAATCTCTGATCCGACTCCGGTTCCCAGGGCCAGAGGCAACGCCCCTAGCATTGCCGCAGCTGTAGTCATCATGATGGGACGGAAACGAACCAGCCCGGCTTCATAGATCGACTCTTCCGCACTCTTGCCCGTGCGTTCCACTTCCAGCGCAAAGTCGATCATCATGATGGCATTCTTCTTCACGATACCAATCAGCAGGATGATGCCGATAAGTCCGATGACATCGAGCTGCATATGGAAGAGCAGCAGCGCCAGCAGAGCGCCCGTGCCTGCTGAGGGCAGCGTCGATAGGATCGTGATCGGGTGAATGTAACTTTCGTACAGCATGCCCAGCACGATATAGACGGCGACCAGGGCCGCCAGAATCAGGATCGGCTCGGACGAGAGCGAATCCTGGAAAGCGGCGGCCGTACCTTGGAAGCTTCCGTGAATGCTGGCCGGTATCCTCATCTCCATTTCGGCCTGATCGATAGCGCGCGTTGCCGTGCCCAGATCGCCTCCAGGCGCAAGATTGAACGAAAGCGTTACCGCCGGGAACTGGCCTTGATGATTTACGGACAAAGAAGTAGTGGTGGCCTCGAAATGGGCGAATGCCGACAACGGAACCTGGGCGCCACTATTAGTTATGACGTATACGCTCTGCAACGCATCCGGGGTTCGCTGGTATTGCGGAGCGACTTCCAGCACTACGTGATACTGGTTCAGGGTCTGATAAATGGTCGAGATCTGCTCCTGTCCGAAAGCGTCGTAGAGGACAGCATCGATTTGCTGTGCTGTGATTCCAAGCCGTGACGCCGTGGTTCGATCGATGACCACGTTCTCTTCCAGTCCACTTACCTGCTGGTCGCTATTTACGTCTTTGAGTTGGGGGATCTTGCGAAGCTTCTCCAGCAGTTTAGGTGCCCATTCGTATAACTCATTCAAATCTTCGCCGGAGAGCGTGTACTGATACTGCGCGTTGGACTGCCGGCCGCCGATCTGCAGATCCTGCACGGACTGCAAATACAGGGTCGCTCCCGGAATATGCGAGAGCTTGGGACGGAGACGGGCGATCACCTGGTCAGCACTCACCTTCCGTTCCGCCAGGGGCTTCAAGACTACGAAGACTCGGCCCTGGTTTTGCGCTCCATTGCCTCCTACAAAGGCCAGTACGTTTTCGACTCCTGGGTCCTTCTTCACGATGTTGACCAACTCGTCGGTCTTCGCCTTCATCGCTTCGAAAGAAACATCTTGTTCCCCCATGATCATTCCGGCCAAACGACCAGTGTCCTGCTGCGGGAAGAATCCCTTAGGGACGACGATATAGAGGTACACATTGACAAAAACCATCAGGATGGCCACGACCAGGATCAAGCGTCGATGGCGCAGCACCCACCCGAGCGATACCCGGTATCCGCGCGTCAAGTAGTAGAAACCGCGTTCGCTCATGCGATACAGCCAGCCATGACCGCCGGGATCATGTGCCTTGAGGAAACGCGCGCAGAGCATAGGTGTCGTGGTCAACGACACTACGAGCGAAACCGCGATCGCCGCGCTGAGGGTTACGGCAAATTCGTGGAAAAGCCGGCCGACAATTCCGCCCATCAGCAGGATGGGGATGAACACGGCAATCAGCGAGGTGCTCATCGAAACGACGGTGAAACCGATTTCGCGCGCGCCAACCAGCGCAGCCTGATAGGGCCGCATACCGGCTTCAACGTGGCGCATCACGTTCTCCAAGACCACGATCGCGTCGTCCACCACGAAGCCGGTCGATATGGTCAGTGCCATCAGCGACAGGTTGTTGAGCGAATAGCCGCACAGATACATGACACCGAAGGTGCCGACAATCGCCAGCGGCACCGCAACGCTGGGAATGAGGGTGGCGCGAACTTCACGCAAGAAGACAAACACGACCAATACAACCAGGATTACCGAGATGATCAGCGAGCGCTGCACATCGGCGACGGACGCACGGACCGTGGTGGTACGGTCTAGTCCTATTTGCAGATGGATGCTCGGCGGCAGGGACGCTTTCAGGAACGGCAATGCCGCGATCACGCGGTCGGCGGTGGCAATGATGTTCGCCCCCGGCTGCCGGAAGATAACGACCAGAACGCTGGGCTTGCCGTTGAAGCTTCCCGCATTGTTGACGTTGGAGTACGAATCCTGAACGTCGGCAACATCGCTGAGACGGACCGGAGCACCGTTGCGGTAAGCGATGATCAGCGGCTTGTAATCCTTCGCTTTCTTCAGCTGATCGTTCGCCCGAATCATCCAAACTTTGTTACCGTCCTCCAGCGAGCCTTTCGCCTGGTTTACGTTTTCGGCGGCGACAGCGGTGCGTACGGCCTCCAAACCAATGTTCAGTTTGTTGAGGAGGTTGGGATTGGCTTCAATTCGAACCGCCGGCTGCGACGAACCCCAGACGAAAACCTGGCCGACGCCCTCAATCTGGGAGAGCTTCTGACCCATGATCGAATCGGCGACGTCATACATCTGGTCCTGTGTCATCGCCTCTGAGGTCATCTCCAAAATGATGACCGGGGAATCAGCCGGATTGATCTTGCGATACGTGGGATTGCTGGGGAGATCGGCGGGAAGATAGCCACGCGCTGCATTGATCGCGGCCTGTACGTCGCGGGCGGCAGCGTCAATGTTGCGGTTCAGGTCGAACTGCATGGTGATGCCGGTCGAGCCCAGTTGGCTCGACGAGGTCATCTGGTTGATCCCGGCAATGCGGCCGAACTGCCGTTCGAGAGGAGTCGCTACCGCAGAAGCCATCGTCTCCGGACTGGCGCCCGGCAGAGAGGCACCCACAGAGATTACAGGGAAATCGATCTGCGGCAGCGGTGCCACTGGAAGCTGCAGATAAGCCAACGCTCCTGCGAGTAGCAAAGCAAGGGTCAGCAGCGTGGTCGCTACCGGGCGCGCAATCGCTGGTGCGGAGATATTCATAAAGCAGCGGCCAATAGCGGTTGGCCAGTGGCCAGTTCTTGCTCGTTAGTTGATGATCGCTTTATCACTGTTCACTAAGCACTTAATCGTTCCATTTAAACCAGTTATCAGCAGAGATATCAGTGCTCGGTAAATCTCTTTCTGCCCACTCATCACTAATCACTGGTCACTAAGATCAATCTCCAATTGCCTCCACAGGTTTAGGAGAGCGTAAGTGACGCAGGGCTTGGGCCAGGCGGTCGAACCACAGGTAGACCACCGGCGTCGTGTACAGAGTTAGAATCTGGCTGAAGATCAGGCCGCCGATGATGGTGATACCCAGTGGTCGGCGCAGTTCCGAACCAGTGCCGGACCCCAGAGCCAACGGCACCGCACCGAACAGTGCGGCAAACGTCGTCATCATGATGGGCCGGAAGCGCAGCAGGCAGGCCTCATAGATCGCATCGATCGCCGCTTTGCCCTCTTTGCGCTCAGCTTCGAGGGCAAAGTCGATCATCATGATGGCGTTCTTCTTCACGATGCCGATCAGCAGGATGATGCCGATCAAAGCCATCACGCTCAAATCCAGATGAAACAACGTGAGCGCCAGAATCGCGCCCACACCTGCGGACGGCAGCGTCGACAGAATCGTGATGGGATGGATATAGCTCTCGTACAACACACCTAGGACGATGTAAACGGTCACGATCGCAGCCAGAATCAGCCAACCCTCGTTCGCCAGCGAAGCCTGGAAGGCCCGCGCCGTACCTTGGAACGCCAGTTGGATGCTGGGCGGAAGATTGATGTCCGCAGCAGCCTGCTGAATGGCTTTCACCGCGTCGCCCAGCGATGCGTCGTTGCCCAGGTTGAACGAGATGGTCACCGCCGGAAACTGTCCCTGATGGTTAATCGTCAGCGGACCGGTCGTCGTTTCCCAATGCGCGATCGCGCTGAGCGGTACCTGGCCTGCATTCGCACTGAGCAGATTGGTCGTACTCGCAGCGGTCGCAGGCTGGCTTCCCAGTGTCGGGGTCGCCATACTTTGCGCTCCGCCGGCAGGCACATAGATGTCTTTCAGTGAATCGGGATCGATACTGAATTTCGGATCGACTTCCAGCACCACGTGGTACTGGTTCAACTGCGTAAACATGATCGACACCAGCCGCTGACCAAAAGCGTCGTACAGCGTGTTGTCGATGGCGCTGGCCGTAACTCCCAGTCGCGATGCAGTGTCGCGATCGATCACCAGAGTCGCTTGCGCTGCCTGGTTCTGCTGGTCGGTTGCAACGTCACGAATCTCTGGAATGCTCTTCAGCTTATCCATTATCTTCGATGTGTACTGTCGCAGCTCTTTCGCATCGGCATCTTCCAGCGTGAACTGATACTGGGTACGGCTGACGCGGTCCTCAACCGTCAGATCCTGCACCGGCTGCATGTAGAGCGTAATGCCCTCGACGCCCGCCACTTCCTGTTGCAAGCGTTTCATCACGGTGGTGACATCGTCCGAACGGTCTTCGTGCGCCTTCAGGTTGATCTGGATGCGTCCGCTGTTCGGAGTCGTGTTGGTGCCGTCAACGCCGATGAACGAAGACAGGCTCTCTACATCCTTGTCCTTCAGAATCGCGGCCGCGAGTGCTTGTTGCCGCTGTGCCATTGCCTGAAATGAAATGCTCTCCGGCGCATCCGAAATGCCCATGATCACACCGGTGTCCTGCACCGGGAAGAAGCCCTTGGGTACGACGATATAGAGATAGATTGTCGCCACCAGCGTGCCGATGGTTATCAGCAGCGTAATCGTCTGATGCTTCAGAACAAACTTCACCGTGCGTCCATAGAACGCGATGGTGTTGTTGAACATCCGCTCCGACCATTCGTAGAAGCGGCCATGCTTCTTCTCAGCGTTCGACCGCAGCAGCAGCGAGCACATCATCGGCGTCAGGGTCAGGGAAATAACCGCAGAAAGCAGAATGGTGACGGCGAGCGTAACCGCAAATTCGCGGAAGAGCCGGCCGACAATGTCTCCCATGAACAGCAGCGGAATCAGCACGGCGATCAGCGAAACCGTCAGTGAGACGATGGTGAAGCCGATCTGTCCGGCGCCGCGCAACGCTGCTTCCAGTGGGGTGTGCCCCTCCTCGATGAAGCGATCGATGTTCTCGATCATCACGATGGCATCGTCCACGACGAAGCCCGTGGAAATCGTGAGCGCCATCAGCGACAGGTTGTCGAGCGAGTACCCCAACAGGTACATCACGGCGAATGTGCCGACGATCGAAAGCGGTACCGTGATGCTGGGGATGATGGTCGCCGACAGCGTGCGCAGGAAGAGGAAGATCACCATCACCACCAGCGCGATGGTCAGCATCATCTCGAACTGCACGTCTTTAACGCTGGCGCGAATCGTGTTAGTACGGTCCGTTAGAACCGTGACTTTGACCGAGGCGGGCAGGTTGGCCTGCAACTGTTGCAGCCGCAGCTTGATACTGTCGACAACCTTGATGATGTTGGCGCCCGGCTGCCGCTGGATATTAAGAATTACTGCGGGCGTGGTATTCATCCACGCAGCCTGGTAGGCGTTCTCCGCGCCCATTACGACTGTGGCTACATCCGAAAGCCGAACTGGGTTGCCATTCTTATAGGCGACGATCGAGTCAGCGTAGCCCTGCGAACTCAAAAGCTGGTCATTGGCCCCGATAGTGAACGACTGCCGATTGTCTTGTAGTTGTCCCTTCGCCTGGTCAACGTTGATCTGGGCAATGACGGAGCGCAATTGCTCCAGACTCATGCCGTACGACGCTAATGCGGTCGGGTTCGCCAGAATCCGGACTGCTGGTTTCTGGCCGCCGCTGATGCTGACCAGTCCGACGCCCGGCAGCTGCGAAATCTTCTGCGCGAAGGTTGTATCCGCCAGGTCCTCGACTTGCGGCAGGGGCATGCTGTCCGAGGTCATGGCCAAGGTCAAGATGGGAGCGTCGGCAGGATTAACCTTGCTATAAATCGGCGGCGTTGGCAGGTCGTTCGGCAGGTAAGTTTGCGCGGCATTGATCGCCGCCTGCACTTCCTGCTCGGCCACATCGATGTTCTCTTCCAGGTTGAATTGCAGCGTGATAACCGACGCCCCAAATGAACTGTTGGAAGTCATCTGACTCAGGCCTGGCAATTCCCCAAACTGACGCTCCAGCGGAGCCGTAATCGACGACGCGGTCACGTCCGGACTGGCGCCCGGATAAAACGTCACGATCTGGATGGTCGGGTAGTCAACCTGCGGCAAAGCGGAAATGGGTAGCTGCTGGTAAGCCACAATACCTACCAGCAGCAATCCCACCATCAACAGCGAAGTCGCGATGGGCCGAAGAATAAACGGCCGCGAAATACTCATATTGCAGATCCAATATTGCCGCTGGACGAGCCGCTACTTTGGTGCGCTGGAGCCTGCGGCTGCACCTTCATCCCCGCCTGCAGCTTCTCCTGCCCATCCGTTACTACACGCTCGCCTGCTTTCAAGCCCGACGCTACGACTACGGTAGCGCCCTGTGTGAGATCCACCCGCACGTTACGCATCTCGACACTATTTTGCGGGTCGACTACATAGGCGAAGCTGCCATCGGGTCCACGCTGCATGGCGCTCGCCGGCGCTGTAATGGCATTGTTCAACTTCTTCAGCAGCAGGTGTGCGTTGACGAACTGATTCGGCCACAGGGTATTATCCGGATTGTCAAAAGTCGCCTTCAGCTGCACCGTGCCCGTGGTCTGATCGATCTGGTTGTTGATGGTCAACAGCGTACCGGTTGCCAGCTTCGTCTGATCATCCCGGCTATAGGCGTCGACCTCCAGCGGTCCCGACTTCATCTGCTGCGCTACTTCTTGCAGCTGGTCTTCCGGCAGTGTGAATACCAGAGAGATAGGATGCAGTTGGGTAATGACCAGCATCGCCGTACCGCCGGCGGCCGTCACATAGTTACCCGGATCAACCTGACGCAAACCCACCCGGCCGTTGATGGGTGAAACAATCCGACAGTAGGTCAGGTTGAGCTTGGCATTGTCGATCGCTGCCTTGTCGCTGGCAATGGTGCCCTCATAAGTCCCGAAGGACGCTTCCAGAGTGTCGAGATCCTGCTTGGCAATAACGCCTTGCTCGTACAAGACTTTGTTGCGTTCGTATTGAGCTTTGGCGTTGGTAAGCTGCGCTTCGTCTTTCTGCAAGGTCGCTTCGGCCTGCGCCAAGGCGACCTCATAAGGGCGGGGGTCGATCAGAATCAGTAATTCGCCAGCCTTAACTTCCTGGCCTTCCTGGAAATTGACCTGCATGATCTGACCGTCGATGCGGGTCTTCAATGAAACCGTATTAAATGCCTGTACCGAACCCAACCCTGTCAGATAAACGTCGAACGGCCCCTGTTTTACCGTGGCAACTCCCACGGGAACTGCCGGCGGCGGACCGCCCGCTTTCGCGCTTTTCGACTGGTGAGAACTGCATCCGGCCAGAACAGCGCAAATCGCAAGGGTCACCCCGAGCCCCAGGAACGCGGCTACTTTCCGTTCCCCGGGTTTTTGGAATGGCCAACTTTTCACGAAAACTCCTCCTCGTCGTGCACTACTGACGTGCGCCCGCCTGATGCGGTATCGCGACTCGTCCCAGGTACCGTAACTGCAATCCGGCGCAACGGTTGCAGTACTATTACATCCATACTATTAGAGCGGACGGGGCCCCGGACCGCAGTTAAGAGTAGGTGAAGGAAGGTTAAGAAGTGTGAAGGTTAATAACACATCACGAAACAATTCTTCACCGCAGGGCCGCGCGGGAAAAGGCAAAATAAATCCCGTGAATCGCCTTCTCATCGTCGATGACGACCATGGCTTGGTTAATCTCCTAAAGCGCTTTCTCGAAGGCGAGAACTTTCGCGTGGACGCAGCCTATGATCACGCTACCGGCCTGAGCGCCGCCCTCTCCGGCGAGCATGAATTAATCATACTGGATGTGATGCTGCCGGGCGGCACCGGATTTGAGCTGCTCAAGACTTTACGACACGAATCCGCCGTGCCTGTACTGCTGCTCACCGCACGGGGTGAGGCTGTAGACCGCATCCTCGGCCTCGAGATTGGCGCCGATGATTACCTGGCCAAACCGTTCGATCCCCGTGAACTGGTCGCCAGAATTCGCGCGATTTTCCGGCGAACCCGCGAAGCAGCGGCTCCCGTCGTTCGCGACGGACATGAAGAACTGCTCTCCGTCGGAGACATCAGCATGTCCCTGAGTACTCGCACGGTCACCTGCCGCGCGAATCCTATCGACCTGACCTCAGTTGAATTTAACGTTCTGGAGCTTTTGCTCCGTCACGCCGGAAATGTCGTAACTCGCGAGCAGATTGCCGAAGTCGCCCTGGGAAGACCGCTGAATGCCTTTGACCGCAGCGTCGACGTGCATGTCAGCCGTTTGCGCAAGAAGCTGACCACCTGTGCCGATTCTGCCGAGGAGTTAATTCGCCCAATTCGCGGCATTGGATACTTCCTGGCGGCCGAGGCTCCGGAAAAGAGCAGAGTATGAACCGGCGTCTCTTCTGGAAGATCTTCCTGCCCTTCTGGGTGGCCCAGGCGCTGCTCTTGGGCGCTCTTTACTTGCGCGTCCACTACCGCATCAACTCGGAACATCCCTGGTGGATCCAGCCCGAGCGTCACCAGATGCCCATTCTGGCCGACCTAGCCGCCCGGACTTACCAGGAGCAGGGTCCCGCCGGATTGGAGCAATTATTGAATGGGCTCTCCCTGACGAAACGTTCGCGCTTCTGGCTGATGGACGCCAGCGGGCGTGAACTCACCGGCCGCACGGTGCCTGACAACGTATTTCGCGGCGCAATCGCCGCCGAGAAGAACGAGGGGCTCTATCATTCGTACGAAGCCAATGTGCTGGCGGCCCGTGCTACCACTCCACAAGGTCAGTACCTGCTGATTGGAGAGCTCACGCCTCCCGCGCTTGGCGAGCGCGTGCCCGGCGACCTGCTCTGGACGCTGAAACTCGGAACCATTATTTCGGCGTTTGTCTGTCTGCTGATCGCTCACTACCTTACCAAGCCCATCGAGCGTCTGCGCGATGCTACCCATGAGCTCGCTCGCGGCAATCTCGATATTCGTGCCGGTGAAAACCTGGGCAACCGGCAGGACGAAATCGCCGATCTGGTACGCGACTTCGACATTATGGCTGGCGAGCTGCGCAATCAGATTCAGAGTGAACGCAATCTGCTGAGTGGTGTCTCGCACGAACTGCGCTCGCCGATCGCCCGCATGCGCCTTGCGTTGACGATTGCGCGCCATGCCAATGAGCAGGATCGCGCCGAAATGCTGGACCGCATCGAACAGGACACAGTGCAACTCGATGCCATGCTGGAACGCATCCTGACCGTCGCCCGGTTGGAGAGCGGTCAGCTTCAGCCCAGGTTCGAGCTGATTGCCCTTAACGACGTCATCGACGACGTGCTGCATGACGCGAAGTTCGAGGCCGTCGCCACGGGAGCCCACATCAGCTATGAGGGCGATCAAGGTATTCAGGTGACGGGCGACGCGGGCCTGCTGCACAGCGCCGTCGAGAATCTTGTACGCAACGCGATGTTTTATTCCGGCCGCGAGGGAAAGATCGAAGTAAAGCTGACCAAGGTGGATGGCTCCGCCATCATCACCGTTCGCGACAACGGGCCGGGCGTACCGGAGGCCGCTCTGCCACTGCTGTTCAAGCCGTTCTATCGCGTGGATGATTCGCGTGGAACCACCACTGGCGGCATGGGACTGGGATTGGCCATCGTGCGCAACGCCGTGGCTGTCCACGGAGGCACCGCCGTCGCCAGAAATGTCTCGCCGCATGGACTCGAAGTTGAACTGACATTGCCGGTCACACCTACTCCGGCTGGCCGCCGGAGCGCCGAGTTCCGGACCGCTGCGCTTAGCTCTTAACCTCTAGCTTTTGGTTAAGAATCGTCTTGCACGCAATCGTCGCCACTCCGAGAGCTGCCGATGTTTTGCTGAGAGCTGGCGGCCAAGAGCCAGCCGCGGCAGCGGCCCTCACTGACACGCTCCCAGCACGCGTGCTAGCTTATCCCTTCCGGAAGAAAACCATGTTCACCAACGATCTTCTGCAGGGCAAACGTATTCTCATCACGGGCGGCGGCACCGGTATTGGCCGCGCCATGGCCGAGCGCTTTCTGCTACTCGGCGCCACCGTCTACATCTGCGGCAGGCGGCTCGAAGTCGTGCAACAGACGGCGAAAGAGCTTGCAGTATCAACGGGGGGCAGCATCGAAGGCCTCGCCTGCGATGTGCGCTACACGGATGACGTCGAGCCCTTGATCGAAAAACTATGGGTAAATGGGCCGCTCGACGTTCTGGTAAATAATGCTGCCGGAAACTTTCTGGCAAAGACCGAGGAGCTTTCCTCGCACGCCTTTGACGCCGTCATCGGAATTGTGCTGAAAGGCACCATCAACATGACCATGGCTTGTGGACGCCGCTGGCTGGCGGCCAGTCACAAAGGGGTTGTGCTTAGCATCGCGACCACTTACGCCGATACTGGTTCGGCCTACGTCGTACCCAGCGCAGTCGCGAAGGCCGGAGTAGTCTCGCTGATGCGCAGCCTTGCTGTGGAGTGGGGACCGCGCGGCATTCGCACGGTAGCCATTGCGCCCGGAGCGATCCGCACCGAGGGCGCGTTCTCGCGTCTTCTGCCCACGCCCGAACTGGAGAAGAAGCTGCTCGACCACAATCCCCTTCACCGTTTCGGAACGCTCGAGGAGATTGGGAATCTGGGCGCATTTCTCGTCAGCGATCAGGCGGGCTACATCAACGGCGAGATGGTATACATGGATGGAGGCGAAGCCCTCGCCGGCGCGAGCACCTTCAGCCTTATGGGCCGGCAGATTCCGGATGCCGCTTGGGCGATGATGAAGCCTAAGAGACCGAAGTCCGAGTGATGCAAAGTCCACCGCATGAATGAGAAGATCGCCATCTCCGACCTCGGTCCCCGTCAGCATCGCTCGCCTTTAAGGCTGGACGCGCTCGGCTCGATCGAAAGCACCTTCATTCACGACGGAATGTATTATCGCGATCCGCTAAGCGACGATGGCCCGCTCTTCGAGCGTTCCGGTCCGCGCGAACACCTTTTCTTCGAGCCCGCTCGCACCAAGGTCGCGGTGGTTACCTGCGGCGGATTGTGCCCCGGCCTGAACAATGTCATCCGCTCGCTGTACCTGCAGCTTCACTATCACTACGGCGTTCCGGCAGTGATGGGAATTCGCTACGGCTACTCCGGATTCTCGCCCGAGGGATCCACTCCTCCGATGTGGCTGAACGCCGAGATCGTAAACAACATCCACCAGCTTGGTGGGACGCTACTTGGCACCTCGCGCGGGCCGATCAGCCCCGACATGGTCGTGGACTTCCTCGACCAGCGTGGCGTCAGCATTCTGCTTACGGTTGGCGGCGACGGCACCCAACGGGGAGCACACGCCATCGTTGCAGAGGTCCAGCGGCGCAAGCTGCCTATCGCGGTAATCGGCATTCCGAAGACAATCGATGATGACGTGCAGTTCGTGAACCGTTCGTTCGGATACTTCACAGCCATTCAGAAAGCCAAGGAAGTGATCGACTGCGCGCACGTCGAAGCGCATTGCGTGACCAACGGCATCAGCATCGTGAAGCTCATGGGCCGTGACTCCGGATTCATCGCCGCCGGCGCGACCTTGGCGAGCCAGGAAGTGAATTTCACCCTCGTTCCTGAAGTTTCCTTCAAACTGGAGGGCGAGTGCGGGCTGTTGGCCATCCTGCACCGTCGCATGCTGGAACGACGGCACGCGGTAATCGTCGTGGCCGAAGGAGCAGGTCAGCATCTGATGCCTCCGTCGGAGGAGCGTGACGCCTCGGGCAATCTTATCCACCGCGACATTGGATTATTCCTGCGGCACAAGATTCGCGACCACTTCGAGGCGCAGCGCTTTCCGGTGGTGATCCGCTACTTCGATCCGAGTTACTACATCCGTAGCGTACCCGCTTCGACCGTGGACTCGGTACTGTGCGATTCGTTCGCGCGCCACGCGGTTCACGCAGCCATGGCTGGTAAAACCGACATGATCATCGGTCTGCAGCACGGCGTGTTCATCAATGTGCCGATCGCAATGGCTACTACGCAGCGCAAGCGGCTCTCCGCGGAAGAATGGGCAATGGTGGTAACCGCGACCGGTCAGCCCGACCTGGCATAACAAAAGGGCACGACCCAAAGCCGTGCCCTGATCACTTCACGAAATGTTTAGTCTTAATGCGAGCTCTTGGAGCTCTTTCTCGCCTGCGTAGTCGGCCCCGACTGCTTCGCCTGTTGCGTGATCTGATCCAACAACTGGTAGAGCTGGTTCAGATCTTTCACTTCAGTTACCGGAGTCGCATTCGGGACGTCGGTCACGATATAGACGGTTGGGGTGTGATCGAGCGGGATGCGGTTGCCCAGTGAACGATCCGCTTCGACCTTGGCCGCCAGCTCACCTGAGGGATCGACCACGAATGGCAGCGTGACGCCATGCTGCTCAGCCCACTTCTCAGTCATGCCCTGCAGGTTCTGCTTAGTCACATAATTTTGGTTCTGAAAGATGTAGAGGCGGTATTCATCGCCCAGCTTCTCCGACTTGGTGTCGAAGAAACGAGCGTTCACTGCCGCGTCAAACGACCAGGGATGCTGGCGTAGCGGGAAATCGTGCTGGATCAGCGGAATGTCGTACTTCTTCGCGGCTTCATGCAGCACTGGCGCAGCCCGGGCGCACTGCGGACATTCCAGATCTTCGAAAACAATGATGGCGACTTTCGAGCCCTTCGGCGGCCGCAGCATCGACGTGTCGGACCAGGCCATCGTGTTCGCGAGCAAGAGAATTACCGCCGCCATGAATTGCATCAGAGTGAAACGTTTCATTCGGAAAGCTTCCTTTTAGAGGGATCAGCAGGTATCCCGACTATAGTAACGGAATTTCGGCTGAAGAGTCTCGCCCGAGGGGTCAGGCGGCTACTCGGCTGGAGCGCCATTCGCCCGGCGACGTCCCTTCCCAGCTGTGGAAGGCACGGAAGAATGAGTTGGCGTCCTCATAGCCCAGGAGATAAGCCGTTTCATTTAATTCCAGAGACGAATGCAGAAGATAGTGGCGCGCCAATTCGTGGCGCGCTTCTTTCATCAGCTGCTGAAAGCTCACACCTTCATCGGTGAGCCGGCGTTGCAAGCGTCCGAGTACTAAGGCGGAGTTCCGCAGCGACATGCTGCAGTCCAGGACGTCGCCCTGCCAATAATCGTTTAAGCACGCCCTTCGCCTGCTCGGAAATACTTTTCTCCGCAAGCTGCTGGCTCAGTTCGGCTTCCAGCTGAGGCGCCACCACGGCTAACAGTTCCGCGTTATGCGTGAATAGGGGAGCGTCGACATCCTGCTTACGGAAGACAATCAGGTTCTGCGACGCGCGGAATTTTACCGGACAGCCGAAAAACTTCTCATACATCTCTCGATGCTCGGCTGGCCGCCGGAACTCGACGCGCTTGGCATGGAGCGGAGCGCCGGTGCCGCGTCGCGCAATGGAAAGAATCCAGGCAAAGCATGTGTCGATCAGGGCAGCCGGCTCCTGCTCCTGCGCCAGCAGCCAATCGAAGCGCACCGCGCACTCGTCCTTCCTCTCCGTCAGTTCGATCTTCTCCGGGCAGGTGAGCTGCTTGTAGCGCGCCAGACGCTGCAGAGCGTCACGTAAAGAACGCGTACACAGCGCCGCGATGGCAATCGGATCGTAGCGCTCGGCGCGCTCCTCCGTACCGATCTTCAATCCGAATCCAGGATCGCCGCTGATTTCGGCGGCAGCGCGGTAGAAGGCGAACATCTCCTCGGTAGTGACTCGTACCTTCGCCTGTTGAAGCACGTCGCGGGCAGCCCGCCCGGGCGCAGCAAGCTCCTGGGAGGTTACGTTCAACTCCTCAAGCTGGCGTAAAACGGTGTTAGAGATTCGAAAGCGGTTTGGCATGCGTCAACGAGTTCTGCCCGGCAGGCCGCAATCAATTTCGTCCGGCCGGGCAGACGGTTCAATTACTTATTCAGCGACTTCATATCGATGACGAAGCGATACTTCACGTCGCTTTTCAGCAGACGCTCATAGGCTTCGTTGATCTTCTGGATCGGGATCACTTCGATGTCGGAGGTAATGCCGTGCTTGCCGCAGAAGTTCAGCATTTCCTGGGTTTCGGGAATACCGCCTATGCTGGATCCGGCAACCGAGCGCCGGCCGGCAATCAGGCCGAAGACACCAAGCGGCACCGGCTTCGGAGGTGCGCCGACGAAGGTCATGGTTCCATCCCGCTTTAGCAGGTTGATGTAAGCATTCACATCGTGCGGAGCAGAAACCGTATTCAGGATGAAGTCGAAGCTGCGCTCGTGCTTCTGCATCTCCTCGGGGTTCTTGGAAATCACGACTTCATCGGCTCCGAGCCGCCTCGCATCATCAACTTTGTGCGTCGAAGTTGTGAACAGCACGGTATGCGCGCCCATGGCGTGGGCGAACTTCAGTCCCATGTGTCCGAGGCCGCCGAGCCCAACGATACCGACCTTCTGGCCCTTGCCGACCTTCCAATGACGCAGTGGTGAGTAGGTCGTAATTCCGGCGCACAGCAGGGGCGCGGTGCCGGCCGGGTCGAGCCCCTCGGGGACATGCAGCACAAAGTTCTCATCGACAACGATGCTCTCTGAGTAACCACCATAGGTCATGCCGCCGAGAATTTTGTCTTCGCTGTTATAGGTGAAAACTGTTGCATCGTTATCGCAGTGTTGCTGCAAACCTTCTTTACAGCTGCCGCAAACGCCGCAAGAATTCACCATGCAGCCCACCGCCGCCATGTCGCCTTCTTTGAACTTCGTAACCGCGCTGCCAACCTTGACCACGCGGCCAACGATCTCGTGTCCGGGTACGCACGGATAGACTGTCGGCATGAAGTCGACCCACTCATTCCTGGCCTGATGCAGATCGGAGTGGCAGACTCCGCAGAACAGAATCTGGATTTGCACATCGCTGGGCGCAGGGTTTCGCCGTTGGATCGAGGAAGCCGCCAAAGCTGAAGTCGGAGCCGAAGCCGCAAACGCCTTAGCGGTATAACTTGCGGTTTTGGACTGAACCGGTTCCTGTAAGGTAGCGTTAACTGTCTCACTCATATTGCTAAACTCCTTCCACAAAATAGAACTTTACGCGGCAGCCCGGTCGACTGCACTAGCAGAACGCGCCAATGTACTTGCAGAACGCGCCAAACGGCAAGGCATAGAGCCCCTTCCGGAATAAGAACGCGAGTTACGTGTCATAGCGCGGCCACCCGCCTCTGAATTAGCAGAAAGTACAGCGCCATGGAAATCAGCAGCACGCCATTGATGCTCAGAATTAAGGGAGCCGAGAAGATCGGGACCAGCCATCCTGATAGTAGGTTTCCCATCGGCATGCCACCCCGGAAAGCGCAGTTGTAGACGCTCATCACCCGGCCGCGCATTTCGTTGGTCGTGATCAACTGCACCAGCGAGGTCACCATCGCAAAAACCGACATCATGGAAGCGCCCACAATGACCAGCATGGTGTAGCTGAGGGGAAGTTTTTTCGAAAGCGCGAACCCGGCGATCGCCGCGCCCAGACAGATCAGTCCGATAACGGCGAAACGGCCTTTGCGCCCAATGTTCCCCAGGCCTGCAACCAGCAACGATCCACAGATTGACCCAATGCCCATCGCCGATAAGAGATTGCCGTACGTTTCCGGTCCACGATGGAAGATGTCTTTCACGAACACCGGGAGATACGTTCGCATGGGCATGGCCAGTGCCGTCATGCAGAATGCCAGAACAATCAAGGCTTCCATCGAGGTCTGCTTGCGAACGAACTTGATGCCTTCTTTCAAACTGCTGAACATTGAGTCCGTCGTGGGCACCGGCTGAAAGCGCGCACGAATCATCAGCAAGGTAATGATGGGCGCGAGGAACGAGAGCGCGTTCAACCCGAAGCACCACTTCTCGCCTAACTTCGCCAGGGCCTGTCCAGCGAGTGCCGGACCGACGGTTACGGCGAGATTGAACTGAATCGAATTCAGCGCAATCGCGTTGGGCATATCTTCGCGATCGACGAGCGTCGGAATGAGTGCGGAATACGCCGGGCCGCCGAACGCCTGTGCCAGGCCAGAGACGAATGACAGACAGAGGATCGGCCACACATGTGTCAACCCCGACGCCACAAGGAAGGTAAGCGTAGCCGCACTCGCCATCTGGATGTACTGCGACGCAAGCAATACCTTGCGCCGTTCGACGCGGTCGGCAACAACTCCACCGATCAGCGAGAAAAGAAATATCGGGATGCCACCGAGAAACTGATCGAGTGCCAGCAGAAACGCCGAATGGCTGAGGCGGTAGATCAGCCAGCCCTGGGCCACAATCTGCATCCAGGTGCCAATGCTGGACGTGCACGCCCCGACCCACATCAGGCGGAAATCACGGTAATGGAATGCCTTGAAGATGCGCCGAAGGGCCGAGGTTCGCGCAGGGGTCGAAGTTTGCATGTGCTCCGTCAGGTTCTATGGCTCGAGTTCTATCTTCGCACGGGAATTGGATGGCGTAGAGACCCTCTACGCTCCAACCTTCTCACAGTCCGTGGGATTCTGTGTCGCCACAAATAATTCCGCCCAGGGGTGGAGGACGGTTTCGCAGTTCAGCTTGTTTTGCGAAAGACAACCACGCCGGACTTCATAGCAGCTTTAGGACAGGCATGTCATAATGACGCCCACGGGATGGCACTCACCTCCGGCACAAGACTTGGGCCCTACGAAATCCAATCCCCCCTCGGCGCGGGTGGAATGGGTGAGGTCTATCGCGCGCGCGATACACGGCTCGAACGCATTGTCGCAGTAAAGATTCTACCCTCTCATCTATCGGAAAACTTAGAGGCCAAGCAGCGCTTCGACCAGGAAGCGCGCACTATTTCGTCCGTCAGTCATCCCAATATCTGCACGCTGTACGATGTCGGCCATCAAGACGGTACGGACTATCTGGTCATGGAGTATCTGGAGGGCGAGACCCTGGCTGATCGGCTGCGCAAGGGGCCTCTGCCCATGGATCAGGTCCTGCGGTACGGCGTGGACATTTGCGAAGGACTGGAGAAGGCCCATCGCTGCGGGGTGATTCATCGTGACCTGAAGCCCGGCAACATCATGCTGACCAAGGTCGGCGCCAAACTGATGGATTTCGGACTAGCGAAGACCTCGGTGGCGAATGCGGCGTCGGCGTCCAACATGTCGTTGACTGTCAGTACCCCGCCCAGCCATCCCCTCACCGCGCAAGGCACCGTGGTTGGAACGTTTCAGTACATGGCGCCCGAGCAGGTCGAGGGCAAGCCTGCAGACGCACGTTCCGACATCTTCGCGCTCGGAGCTCTTCTCTACGAGATGACCACCGGCAAGCGCGCCTTTGAGGGCAAAACTCCAGCCAGCGCCATGGCAGCGGTGCTGGAGCGCGATCCGCCGTCGATCACCTCGATCCAGCCTATGACGCCGCCGGCCTTCGAACGGCTGGTAAAGATATGCCTGGCCAAGGATCCCGACGAGCGCTGGCAGACTGCACACGACGTCAAATTGCAGCTCAGGCACATCATCGAAGGCGGATCGCAGATCACCTCGTCAGCGGTTGTGGTTCCCCCACGCAAGCGGACGGGCAAGCTGGCCTGGATCGTCACCGCAGTTCTGTTTGTCGCCACGGCATTGCTGTCATTCCTCCTGTATCAGTCCGAGCAGAAGCAACTGCCGGTGCTGCGGGCCGCAATCAATCCACCGGACAAAATGCAGTTCAACCTTTCCGGCGATCATGGCGGACCCGCCGCAATCTCGCCTGACGGCCGTTACATTGTCTACTCCGCCAATGGTGCCACCGGCACGCAGCTTTACGTTCGTCCACTCGATTCGACTACGGCTCAGGCCTTGCCCGAGACCGAAGGCGCGATGTTTCCCTTCTGGTCGCCTGACAGCCGCTCCATCGCCTTCTTCACTGACGACAAGCTGAAGCGCATCGAGGTCACAGGAGGAACACCGGTCACGATTTGCGAGTCGACGCTGGGACGTGGTGGTTCCTGGGGTCAGGATGGCACCATCGTCGCCGCGCTCTCGTACAACACCGGGATCTCGCGCGTGTCCGCTAATGGAGGCACGCCAACGCTGGTGACCACGGTCGACACGGCGCTCTATTCTTCGCATCGCTGGCCCTCGTTCCTGCCCGACGGCAAACACTTCCTCTACATCGCGGTGAAACACAATGCGCCCATCAGCCCTGAGACCGCGGTATTCATCGCCTCGCTCGATGGCAAGGAGAACCGCCTCCTGCTGCACACCTTGTCCAACGCCGTGTTTGCCTCGGGGCGACTGCTCTATCAGCGCGAGAATTCGCTGGTAACCCAGGTCTTCGATCCCGTCAGCGGGAAGTTCTCCGGCGACCCGGAGACCCTGAGCGAGAACGTTCAGTTCGACTCCGGGCTGTGGCGGATGAACCTCAGCGCGTCCAATGACGGCATGATGGTGTACGCCTCCGGCGCCACCAGCGGGAACGAGATACTTACCTGGTACGACCGCAGCGGGAAGAAGCTGGGAACAGTCGGCGAGCAGGCTGAGTACTTCGATCTCGACCTGTCGCCTGATGAGAAACTGCTGGCGACAACCGAGCTGAACACCGCAACCGCGTCAATCTGGGTACACGACCTGCTCAACAACCGGCAGAGCCGCCTGACCTTCACGGATGGCGCGCACCTGACGCCTATATGGTCTCCCGATGGAAAGCAGATCGCCTTCACCTCGAAGCAGCAGGCGGCGATCTCGGTGAAGACGCTCGGCAGCAGCGCCCCAGAGCAGACCCTGATCACGAATCCTAAGCCAATCTTCCAGGCTCTCTCGGATTGGTCGCGGGATGGCCGCTACCTGATGTACGAGCAGGGCATCGGCTTCAACGTCGATCTGTGGGTGCTTCCGTTGGCCGGCGACCGCAAGCCCTTCGCGTATACCAGTGGCGGTGCCTCCAGAGGTACGTTCTCGCCGGATGGCCGCTGGGTAGCCTATGTGGGCCAAGAGGGCGGCCGACCGGAGATCTTCGTCGCTCCATTTCCGTGGACCGGTGCGAAGTGGCAAGTGTCCAACGGCGGAGGTGCCTCGCCTCGCTGGAGCGCCGACGGCAAGAAGCTGTATTACTTCGATCTGACCGGCTTGGCTGAAGTTGAAGTAGACGGTTCAGGTTCGGCATTTCAGATAGGCAGCAGCAAGCTGCTGTTTCGTCTGCCGCTGCGTGGCATCATCGCCCGCGAATACTCTCCCTCGAAGGACGGTCAGCGCTTCATCGCTATCAGCCCAAGCGAGGGCAGCTCGCAAACGTTGACCCTGGTGCAGAACTGGCAAGCCGAGCTCAAGAAAAAGTAACTCCCCACCGTCCTGTCGCCCGGTTTGAGCCAGCAAAGGGCGTATGCTAGCATTTCAAGTTTGTTACAGCTTCACCATGCGCAGGGCCGGCATGGTGCCCCGCCTTTTTGCCTCACCGGCAACCTCGGGGTAGTTCAGGCACGAGACACATGCGTGCTTACCGAGGCCTTGTCTGCGTCCGTCGCAGCGGAGCGGCAAGGGACATTGCCTTGAGCCATGTGGCGTGGGTTATCGGCCCCCACCCAAGCGCCTTAATTTCGTTACGGTGGGAGTGAGCGGCCTTTCGCAGGTGTTGCCCGCAGTACGGAGGACTCCTACGTGAAGAACTACGAAGGCGCAAACATTCGCAACGTCGCCCTGGTCGGGCACTCACATTCGGGCAAGACCTCGCTCACATCGGCCATGCTCTTCACCGCCGGCGCCACGCAGCGTCTGGGACGCGTGGACGAAGGCAACACCACCACCGATTACGACGAAGAAGAAATCTCGCGCGCCATGTCAGTGGCGGCCGCGACCGCCGTCGTGGAGTGGGGTAAGACCAAGATCAACCTGATTGACACGCCCGGCTTCAACATGTTTATCCACGAAGCCGAAATGGCGTTGCCCGCGGTCGAGGCCGCGCTGGTCGTGGTCGACGCTGTCAGTGGTGTTGAGGTCGTCACCGAGCGCATCTGGAATTACGCCGATAAGTTCGCGTTGCCACGCGCCATCGTCTGCACCCGCATGGATCGTGAGCGCGCCGACTACAACCGCGTGATGGAGTCGCTGACGAACAGCTTCGGACGCACCGTGGTTCCGGTGCAGTTGCCCATCGGTTCGGAGAAGAGCTTTACCGGCGTGGTCGACCTGGTGAAGATGCAGGCTTACACCTACGAAATGGGTGGCAACGGCAAAGCCAAGGTCGGACCCATTCCTGACAATCTGGCCGAGCAGGCCAAGGCTGCGCACGAGCGCCTGGTGGAACTGGTTGCCGAAGGCGATGACGTGCTGATGGAAGAGTTTTTTGACAAGGGCACCATCGCCGAGGAACACATCATCGGCGGTCTGCATAATGCGATCCGCGAAGACAAGATCTTCCCGGTGCTGTTCGCCTCCGGCCTCGGCAACATCGGCACCGACGAGGTGCTGGACTTCCTCGTCGATTACATGCCGACTGCCGTTGAGCGGGGGACCGTCACTGCCGCTCCCACGCCGAATAATGGCGAGCCCGCCGTACGGAAGATCAGCGACTCCGAGCCGCTTTCGCTGTATGTGTTCAAGACCATCAGCGATCCTTTCGCCGGCCGCATTACCTTCTTCAAGGTCTTCTCCGGCGTGTTGAAGAACGACGCGACCGTGCAGAACTTCACTCGCAGCACTTCCGAAAAATTCGCTCATATCTCTACCATGCAGGGCAAGACAGCCGTCCCGGTTACTGAGCTACATGCCGGGGACATTGGTGCAGTGGCGAAGCTAAGGGAGACCTTAACCGGCGACACCCTAGGCGATAAGACGTCGCCGATTCAATATCCGCAGGTTACGTTCGCGGAACCGGCTATCACCTTCGCTATCGAACCTAAGACGCGCGCCGACGAAGACAAGCTGAGCAACGGCATCCACAAGCTGATGGAGGAAGACGCCATGCTGCGGTTTTTCCGCGATGCCCAAACGAAAGAATTCCTCATCGCCGGGACGGGCCAGCAGCACATCGAAGTCGTCGTCTCCAAGCTGAAGAATCGCTATCACACCGAAGTCAACCTGAAGGCGCCGAAGGTTCCCTACCGCGAGACCATCCGCGGACGCGCCGACGTGCAGGGTCGCCATAAAAAGCAGAGCGGCGGCCACGGCCAGTTCGGCGACTGCAAAATCAAGATGGAGCCTCTACCGCGCGGCGGCAATTTCGAGTTCGCCAACGAGATCTTCGGCGGCGCAATTCCGAAGAACTTCATTCCCGCAGTCGAGAAGGGCATCGTAGAAGCGGCGCAGCGTGGCTATCTCGCTGGCTTCCCGGTGGTCGACTTCAAGGTGATCCTATACGACGGTTCGTATCACGACGTTGACTCCAACGAGCTATCGTTTAAAACAGCAGGCCGCATCGCCTTCCGCAAAGCCATGGAACAGGCCAAACCTACTCTGCTGGAGCCGGTCATGAGTGTCGAGATCACCATTCCCGACGAGTTCGCCGGCTCCATCATGGGCGACCTCAACAGCCGTCGCGGCCGCATTCAAGGCATGGACAACAAGGGCGGCAAGACCGTGGTCAAGGCCGAAGTGCCCATGGCTGAAATGCTGACCTACGGCACCGATCTGACCTCGATGACGCAGGGCCGCGGCAGCTTCTCCATGGAAATGAATCACTATGACGTGGTTCCGCAGGCCGCGCAGGAGAAGATCATCGCGGCTGCCAAGGCGGAGCGCGGCGAAGAAGTGGAAGAGGAAGAATAAACAGCAACTTGGTAAGGCCTGATCAAATTGCGATTTTGAAGGGGCACGGCTTCCGCCGTGTCGTAAGTCTCGCCAAATCATCAGGGCTTTAGCCCCTGAGGCAATACTCGAGACTTTATCGGAGCAAACAGCCCGGGGCATAAGTCCCTGGGCTTTTCTGTTTATGAAGCCAATTGCTCGCGCAGGGTGCTGAAGAACTCATTAAGTGAGGTTTGTACCGTCGAGTGAACACGTTTGCTGAAGCACTCCAAGCGGAAACGGGCTCAAGACAGCACGGCTGAAGCCGTGCCCTTTCAAAATTCCTCGAGTTCGAGTTTTTCTGCAGCCTGTAAACTCGTGCCCTGACACAAACAGGCAAAAATCGAGCTGTTTCCTTAGCCTGCCGCGGTGAAGATTCAGCTTAGTGTCCGCCGCCTCCGCTCAGCTCGCGCACGATCGAGTTCACAAACTGCTTGGCGTCTCCGAACAGCATAAGGGTGTTGTCCAGGTAGTATAGGGGATTATCGATGCCGGCAAATCCGGGGTTCATACTGCGCTTGATCACCATGACGGTCCGTGCCTTGTCCACATCGATGATCGGCATTCCGTAGATAGGGCTGCCGGAATCCGTCCGCGCCGCCGGATTCGTAACGTCGTTGGCGCCAATCACCAGCGCAATATCCGTTTGCGGAAGATCGCCATTGATCTCGTCCATTTCGATCAGGCGGTCGTAGGGGACATCGGCCTCGGCCAGCAGCACGTTCATGTGGCCAGGCATGCGTCCGGCAACCGGATGGATCGCGAACCGGACGTCCACTCCTTTTTTGCTGAGCAGGTCATAGAGTTCGCGCACTTTGTGTTGAGCTTGCGCCACTGCCATGCCGTATCCGGGAACGATCACCACGCTGTTAGCTGCTGCCAGCATTGAGGCCGCATCTTCGGGCGTAGCGCTGCGCACGACGCGATCTTCCTTGGCTGCCGCCGAGGAGGCCTGCACTTGGCCAAATGCTCCGAACATGACGTTGGTGAAGGAGCGATTCATGGCCTTGCACATAATCACAGACAGAACGAAACCGGAAGATCCGTCGAGCGCACCCGCAACTACCAGAACCTTGCTGTTAAGGACAAATCCCAGAAGCGCCGCAGAAATGCCGGCGTAGGAATTCAACAGCGAGATGACGGTGGGCATGTCGGCGCCGCCAATAGGAGTAACCAGCAACACTCCGAAAATCAGCGCCACCACCACCATGATCGGGAACAGCAGAGCATTCGCGGGATTGACCACCAGCGCAACGGCCAGCCCCAACGCTGCCGCCAGCACCGAGAGGCTGACGATATTTTGCCCGCGATAGACGATTGGCCGCTGCGGCAGGAACTCTTGCAGCTTGCCTGCGGCAATCAGGCTACCCGTAAAGGTTAGCGAACCAATGATCACTTCGAGCGAGATCTCGCCCATTTGGAAGCGCGTGACCGGCACCGTGCCCACGTAGAACTCGGCGATGCCAATCATGGCAGCAGAAAGCGCGCCAAACGCGTGACTCAGTGCCGTTCGTTGCGGCACCGCTGTCATGTGCACCAGGCCCAGGGGGATACCGACCCCCGCGCCGATGATCAGCGGGATGAGGACCCACTGGTAATGGGTCACCTCAGGGTTGAAAAGCGTAACCGCGACCGCCAATGCGGCGCCGATTTCTCCCGCCAGCACGCCCCAGCGCGCGGTCGTCGGTGAACTCAGAAACTTGAGAGAAAGAATGAAGAGAACGGCCGCGACGATGTAGGCGAAATCGAGATACTGCTGCAACGTGAGCGCGTTCATGATTCTTTCGACCCGCGAGACTTGAACATGCGCAGCATGCGGTCGGTGATCAGAAAGCCTCCCACCATGTTGCTAAAGGATGCTGCAACCGCGATCGCACCCAGCGTGGTCGTGAGCGGAGTCTCATGCCGGCCGGCAATAATGATGGCGGCAACCACCACAATCGCGTCCAGAGCATTGGTCAGAGACATCAGGGGCGTATGGAGCAAGGGGGAGACACGCCGGATCACTCCAAACCCCACAAACCCGGCGAGGATGAAAACGTAAAGATTCGAAATGAAATCCGGTGGCATTTGGCTCCTCTGCATTTCCCGGCGGCTCGGGCCGCCGAACATTCCCGCTTACTGCACCGCCAGCGCCGGCAGCTGGAAGAACTCCCGCAGCCGCGGGTTTACGATTTCCCCGCCATGTGTCGCCAGAGTGCTGCGGGTGATTTCGTCGTCAAGGTTCATCTGCATGGCGCCGTCCTTCACCAGGTGAAGAAGAAAGTTGGTGAGGTTCTTCGCGTACATCTGGCTGGCGTGATACGGAACCGAACTGGCGAGGTTAATCGTGCCGATGATGGTCACGCCGTTAACGGCAATGATCTCTTCCGGCCGCGTCAGTTCGCAGTTGCCGCCACGCTCGGCAGCCAGATCGACGATCACCGAGCCCGGCGCCATTCCCGTGACCATCTCTTTCGTCACCAGGATCGGCGACTTCTTTCCAGGAACGACCGCGGTGGTGATGACGACATCGCTCTCCGCCACGACTTTGCCCAGCAGTTCGCGCTGCTTCTGATAGAACGATTCGTCCTGCGCTTTTGCATAGCCCCCCGCGTCCTGCGCGTCGGCCACTTGGAGCGGCAGCTCGACGAAGCGTCCGCCCAGACTCTGCACCTGTTCTTTCACGGCAGGGCGCAAATCGTATGCTGAAACCACAGCGCCTAATCTTCGTGCGGTGGCGATCGCCTGCAAGCCCGCAACCCCTGCTCCGATCACCAGCACGCGCGACGGCGTGATAGTTCCAGCGGCAGTGGTAAGCATGGGAAAAATGCGAGGCAGCTTGTCGGCACCGATCAGCACAGCCTTGTACCCGCAAATGGTGCCCATTGAGGAAAGCGCGTCCATATTCTGGGCGCGGGTGATGCGCGGCATCAGCTCGACCGAAAACGAAGTTACGCCCGCGGCGGCGATTTCCTGCAGCGTATGAACATCACCGAGCGGCCGCAGGAAACCAATCAATACTTGGCCGTGTTTGAAGAGAGGAATGTCCGTCCGACCAGTGCGGTCGTTGGAGCCGTAGGAGAGAACTTGCACGATAATGTCGGCGGCGCCGAACACATCTCCTCGGCTGGCAAGGACCTTGGCGCCTTTATCGGTGTACTGCACATCAGGATAGCCGGCTTCCACTCCGGCACCCGCCTCGATAACGACTTCCAGGCCCGCCTTGGCGAGATTGGGAATCACGCCAGGAACCAGAGCCACACGACGCTCTCCCGGAAAGCTTTCCCGGGGAACACCGACGATCATAGGGCCTCCTTGCACGGCTTTGGACGCGATGATCCAAAGAAGTGCGGTGAGCGGAATAGAGCATTCTACGCAGAGCGGGGCGAAAGTCCAGCAATGTCATTGATAATGAACCTGAGGCTTCACTGCAAGGTGCGATGGAACGGCGATCGCCAGACACCTCGGCTTCTGCGAAAATCAACTGTTTTTGGTCATGCCAAACTCGGCACCTTCTGAGTGACTGCCCGGTTATTCACAGGGTTGAATCTTGCTCACCTCATCTAGCTAAACCGTTAGCGCATAGCACCTTAGCCCTACACATGGCTTTTCCTTCCTAATTTAAGCGTGCTCTTTCGGCCTGAGTTGTGGCTAAAATACAACAACCTACCGTGTTGCCCAACCTATAATCTGTTGCATGCGCTGCTTTTAAGTCTTCGATTTGATCTACGAACGTACAATCCGCAATTCCGTAGAGTGCAGCGGCGTCGGTCTCCACAGCGGAGCACCCTGTCATCTTCGAATCCTCCCCGCTCCGGCGGGAACCGGCATTGTCTTCCGCCGCACTGACCTTGACGACTTCGAAGTTGAAGCGGTCAGCCGCAACGTCGCTAAGGTGAGCTACGCCACTTCCCTGATGAAGAAGGGCGTGCTGATCTCCACCACCGAGCACCTGCTTTCCGCCTTCATCGGTATGGGCGTCGACAACGCCATCGTGGAGCTCGACAACCTTGAGGTCCCCATCCTCGACGGCAGCGCGCAACCCTTCGTCGAGATGATTACCGCGGCAGGCGTGCGTCAGCAGCGGCGCAAGCGCACCTACCTGAAGATCCTTCGTCCGTACGAATTGCAAGAAGGCGACAAGTTCATCGGCGTCTATCCTGCTGAACGCTACTCGGTCAGCTATGCTATCGATTTCCCGCACCCGCTGATTGGCAGCGAGATTTTCCAGGTGGAGCTTTCCAACGGCAGCTACGTCAGCGATATCGCGGCGGCTCGCACCTTCGGTTTCCTGGAGCAGCAGAACGCGATGCTGAACATGGGACTGATCCGCGGCGCCTCGCGTGAGAACTGCGTGGTCCTGACCCGCGACGGCATCGATAATCCACCGCTGCGCTTCCCAGACGAGTTTGTGCGCCATAAGGTTCTTGATTTGATCGGCGACTTGGCGCTCTTCGGCAAACGCATACTCGGCTATGTGAAGGCTGATCGCGCCGGCCACGCCTTGCATACCGCTATCGTTTCGCGCATCCTGCGCGATCAAAGCTACGCAGAAGAGATCACTCTCAGTGAAGAGGCCATTGCCGACTGGCCCGATGAGCATCTCGCTGTCGCGGACTAAGCGCTCGAGCCGGATTTCCATCGCTCTTTGGCAGCCGTCCTAATTCCATGAATGAAATTTTTGTTTGGGACCGAGGCCTGACCAGCGCCGTGTGCCTCCCTGGGCAGGGATGAGGGAGGCGCAACTATGCCTTGGCGGCCGGACAGGGTCAGGCCGACATTGCTCTACGGGTGGTTTTGCTTTCTCGGATGGAAGAAACGCCTCTGCGCAAGTTGAGCCAGCCGTTCTCCTGGAGCAACCGGAACAGATCGTAGGTATAAGGAATTTCGCCGGTGATGATCTCTTCCTTTCCCTGGTCATCGATGACCGCGAAGGCGACCTGCACCGGCTCGTCGGCTGAATTCTGCTTAGTAAAGTGAACCAGTTTTACGTTGAGAGTTTCTTGCTCTTGTGGCTGAATTGGCATTGATTCTCTCCGTCCCTTAATTGGGGACAGTTTCTACGCTACGAAGAAAGCAGAGCACGTTCAACCGAGATCCAACGTACAAGCTGGAAATTTTGTTTGCCGTGGTAAGAATTTCCGTCAAAGCAATTTCACAACAAGAATTTTGTCGAAGTAGAAACCTTTGGCTGCATGAATTCGCCAACGCGTCGTGTTGAGCCCCGATTAAATCTCGCAGGCTCCTTTCCCGGACCGAGGCTCCGGCTAATATGAACTAGTGGAGAAAACCGTCTACCTGTCTCTGGGTTCCAATATCGGCGAGCGCGAAGGCAACCTGCGCGCGGCGATCGAAAAGCTGAGCCAACTGGGGGAGCTTACTGCCGTGTCTTCGTTCTACGAAACCGAACCGGTGGACGTCAAGGCGCAACCCTGGTTTCTGAACTGCGCTATCGCGATTCGCACCAAACTCATGCCAAAGCTGTTTTTGTCGAAGATACAAATGATCGAGCAGCGGATGGGCCGGCGTCGAATTCAGCCAAAGGGCCCACGCAATATCGACATCGATATTCTGCTGTTCGGCAATTCCGTGGTCTCGACGCCGGAGTTGCGGATACCGCATCCGGCGATGCAGGAGCGCCGTTTTGTGCTGGAGCCGCTGGCTGAGATTGCGGCCGAAGTGCGACATCCGGTCCTGAAGAAAACTATCCGCGAACTGTTGCAGGCTCTACCGCGTGATACCGGACAGGTGAAGAAGTCGTCTAACAATGCAGTAATTTGAAGGCCGTGGTTCCGTGGTGACCCAGGCTCGCCATTCTTTTGGCTAACCTGTCTCGACCGCACGGAGGTGACCGCTGAAAGCGCCGAAGAATAAGTGGATCGCTCTGGCCTGCGGCTGGGCCTTCATGCTGTTAGGGATGGTGGGCCTGTTCGTTCCAATTTTGCCGGGCGTCCTGTTCCTGATCGCCGGACTGCTGATCCTGTCGACCGAGTACTTGTGGGCCAGCCACATCCTCACGAACTTGATAGCTCGGTTTCCCAGCCTCGCCCGCTACTTGCACGGTGCGGGAGGGAAAGCACGGGTATTGACCGGTGACTCGTCCGCCGATTCTACGTAGGCGCTCGTTCCGCTATTATGAGGTCCATTCGCGCGAAGATTTCTCGGACGGAAGAATTGCGTTCAATTCATCCTCAGACTTCTGGAGCGACGACACGGCGTGGAGCGTCGTTCAATCGCGCCCGGACATTCTCTCCCAATGTTCGGAACCACTGATCACCGACGACGGCAATTTTCTGCTCCTTCTGCACGATACCTACGCATCCGAAGCAGAGACAGCCTTAGGGATTTACCAGCGGCCACCAACCTTCCATCATAATGGCGTACTTGTGAAGGCTATCAAGCTATCCGAGCTATGGCCCTCCGGACAAGTTTCAACAAATGTTGTTCGCGGGCGGCGACCCTTATTGGTTTGCGCACGGCAGTTCCAAATTCTCGTCCGACAATCGTGTATTGATTTACAAAACAAAATGGAATGCCCAGGTCCGCATCACTCCAGTCGATGGAAAGATACAGCGTAATTAGTCTGGCCAAACTCAACAACTGCCACCGCGAACCCTGAAACACTAAATCCGTTCCAACTCCGCCATCGTCCTCTCGTTCTGCAAATTGCCGGTGTTCAGTGTCGTCTTCGGCTCCAGCAGCATGATGTGCGTTTCTTCGTCCGCCGAAGGAAGATGCTCGACACCATGTGGGATGATGATGAACTCGCCTGGACGAATCACCTCTTCGCGCTCGACCCCGTTTTCACGAATCCTCATCCGCAATTCGCCCTTCACCACGAAGAAAAGCTCATCTTCCCCGTCGTGGTGATGCCACATGAAGTCGCCCTGCAACTTGACCAATTTTACGAATGAGTCATTGATCTCGCCGACGATCTTCGGGCTGTAATGCTCTGAAAACAGTGAGAACTTCCGCGCCAGATTAACCTTTTCCAAGGGACACCTCCACCTGGTATCAGATTACGTCGGCGTCATCATAGATGCGCCGTCTGGGAGTCCGTTCCTGGAACAAACCCGCATTTCTGTGATTTTCGTCACAGCCAGATGTGCGTCGTTTTCGGCACACTAAGACATGTTTATGGACCGCTTTGCCATCATCAATAATCGCAAGCGCGCCATTATCGCGCTCATTCATTCCGTGTTCTTCCTGGGAGTCGCCGCGGTGCAGTTGGCGATCTCGCACGCCCATCCGTTCTCTGTGCGCAGCGAAAAAGTGGTTGCCGGAACAGTCCTGCTGATTATCTACGTGATCGTGACCACTGTACTGCTGATCCTGCTGCGGTTTTCCAGTTGTACGAAGGAGCGCCTGTACTTCGGCCTATGCGCTGCGAGTGCCGCGTTCGGGCTGGTAAGAATCCTGCTCGGCGACCCCGTACTGCATGCTAATGTTCTGCGCGTGCTGCTGTTGGGCTGCGCAGTAATTATCGGCACCGGAATTCTGCGGACCCATTCCTCTGCGGCCCTCGTTAGCGAAACTGAGATGTAATTCCTTCAGCGCGGCCTTGCGCCGGTTAATGCGAGCCCACGAATTCCGCAAGAATTTCGGCCCGCTCAGAAGGCAGCCGCGCCCGCCTCAGCCACCGTATGGTCCTGCTCGCCCGAGCCGCCGCTGACCCCGATAGCACCCACTACTCTGCCGTCGCACTTCAGCGGAATGCCGCCGGCGAAGATCATAATCCGGCCGTGGTTGGAAACATGAATGCCAAAAAATTGCCCACCCGATTGCGAATGCACCGCCAGGTCCCTCGTTGCGATGTCAAAAGCGCGCGAAGTGAACGCCTTGTTCATCGAAATATCGATGCTGCCGATCCAGGCGCCGTCCATACGAACATGCGAGACCAGGTTGCCGCCTTCATCGGCCACTGCGATGTTCATCGGCTGTCCGATTTCCCGTGCTTTCTTTTCCGCCGCTGCGATTACGCGACGTGCATCTGCCAGACTTACTCCTGCCATTGTTCCTCCAAAGTTGAAAATAAACCTAAGATGTGGCGACGCTCGGGCGGTTGCGCCATTGCAGGCTGTGCCCCAGCGTACACAAGTCGATCAGGTCTTGCCGAAAAGGCTGAACAGCAAAATCCCCAGCACCATCAGGGTGATGCCAACGTACATGGCGTCCCGCTCCAGGGCGAAGGCGATAGCCGAAAATAATACACGCGCCACCGGAGTTGCGATCAGCAGCAACAGCCCGAGTTGGATGATCGCGCGCGCGCTCATCTGTGTCACCCCGTGAAAGATCTCTACCGGACTTTTCAAGTCCTCAGGCTCACCGTGGAATGCCGCGTAGTTCGGAATCTCATGCCCGTGACGCGATAGGTATAGGGCAGCTCCGAACAGAACCACCGCAGCGGCAAGGATCACGCCGGTGCGCAAGAGTAGCCCGACGATGATCTCGATACGAAAATCGTTCCAGCCGCTAGCCTGCTCCGTCGTGATGGGTTCACGGCTCATATTCGTCCCGCCACTCCATTGAAGATCATCTCGATGCCCAGGGCGACGATAACCACCGCAAACAGGTAGCGCAGGGACTTCACCTTCGCTTTGACCAGCACTCGCGCGCCCATCATCGAACCCGCCAGGACGCCCAGCATCACCGGCATGGTAATGCCAGGAGCAACGTATCCGCGGCTGAGATACAAGCCGGCACTGGCGGCTGCCGTCACCCCAATCATGAAGTTGCTGGTCGTCGTGGAAACCTTGAACGGAATCTTCATCGCCTGGTCCATCGCCAGTACTTTCACCGCTCCCGAGCCGATACCTAACAGTCCCGATAGCACGCCCGCTCCGAACATCAGGCTGTATCCGGCAGGAACTCCGGTAACTGCGTATGCTTGCTTCCCTTCCGGCGTGGGATAGGTGCCGTTCAACTTCAGCTTCTCGGCCAGCTTTGACGACTGCATCTGCGGTCCGTGCTCCTCGCGATGCCGGCTAGAGAGATAAGCCGAGTAGAGGAGCACAATCCCAAAAACGATCGCAATCGCACTGGTCGGAACATGTAGTGCGATGGCCGCGCCCACCACAGCTCCGACCGTCGTGGCTGTCTCCAGAAACATGCCGATGCGGATATTGGAGTAGCCTTCGCGCACGTAGGCCGCCGCAGCGCCAGAGGACGTGGCTATCACCGATACCAGTGATGCGCCGATGGCGTAGCGAATGTCGACATGAAACAGCAGCGTCAGCATGGGCACGACCACAACTCCGCCGCCCAGCCCGGTAAGCGCGCCGAGCAGGCCTGCGAGAAATGAGCCCAGCGCGACGAGGCTGCTGAATTCGAGAATGTTCATGCTGCGTGCAAGTTCGCTGTCAGAGTGTTGGCTCTAAAGTATGCGGCTACCTGCCGGACGTTTAACGATTGTAAATGGCAGGCCGGCGCTCCTCGGGTGGGCTCTGGATTTTGCCTGCGGAACACGGTACGGTAGATGCAGGGCGCGGTACCCAAGTGGTAAGGGAGAGGTCTGCAAAACCTTTATGCGTGGGTTCGATTCCCACCCGCGCCTCCAGCTCTGCCCCGACACTCTGTCGACTGCAAACATCATTTATCCGCTGAAATAGATCGCGACGAATCACGTTGTTGTAATTGCGTGAAGTACATCATGGTGCGCCAGATGGCACTCGCGTGCGCGAATCCACAGGTAGCTCGAGTTGGGAGCGGGCGCGGAAGATTCTCGCTCGTAGACTTACTGAACACGATCCGGTCAACAGGCCGCTGTTCGGTGTTACTGGCGAGATAACCAACGTTGAACAGCAACGGAAGACTGTGGCCGAGGCGGTTACCCAGTTTCTCGATTCGAAGCGTGGTGAAGACATTGTCGACATGACTCATTACGAGGGGCTTCTTCAATCGGGAACTGCAGCCCTGGTGCCACGAACGAGGCATTCATTTCGTCGATGAGCTCACGCTCGAATTGATCATCAAATTCAGGAACGGCCTCAGGAACAAGGCGACAGTGAAGAACGGAAAGCTGTCTCGGCTGCGGACTTTTTTTCAGTTCTGCTTGGAGCTTAGATAGGTCACGGAAAATTGGGCCCGGAAGATTAAGCCAAGTCAGGAAGAGGAGCCCGACGTAGACTACTTTCGGCCGGCGGAGATGGTCGCGATTGGAGAGGGCAAACGACTGGAGTCGCAGTAGCGACTGCATATGGACGATTTTGCGTGACGAGGATATCGGAGAGACCTTACTGCAGCTTCAAGTATTCGGCTTTGGCCCGCTGATAGATGGGCAAATCGGGATCGGCATCTTTCCAGATGGTGAGGAAATCTTTGTAGGTGGCCTTTGCTTTGGCTTTATCGCCCTGCATCACGTAAGCCCGCGCTAAACCGAGACGGGCAAGGGAGCCCCAAGGGAAGTTCAAAGCAATGCCGCGATGATCGATGAACTTCCGGAACTCCGCAGCCGCTGACTTACCGTCGCGCAGTGCCAGGTAGGCTTCACCGCGAACGTACACAGGGCTCATGTAGACGGTGACGTTAGTTGACTCTCCCAACTCAATCGGCTGGCTAACTTCCAAGAGCGCGATTGCTTCCTGAGGATTGTTCCTTTGCAGCGCCACCGCGGCTCGTACGGCCGGAAGCCAGTACACCCGCGCGATCGTGTCCAGCGGATACGCACGCTCGATCTCCGCCGCGAGTCGCTCAGCATCTAACGTATCACCGGCGCGGGCCAACCCCAGGGCGGCAATCGAGCGAACATCGCGGTTAGGTGCTTGTTTGACCGCTGCCAGAGCGTCAAGACGAGCTTGCTCCGCCTGACCGCATTCCACTTCGCGCAAGGCGGCCGCTGCCCGATAGGCCGCCGCCGTTTCAGTCGCATTGTTTCGTTCTGCCAAGTCAATTGCACGGAGCGTCACCTGGTGAGCTTTGCTCAGCCTGCCATGCCAGCCCTCTGTGTCGGCCTCCGTACTCAGCATCAGGTCTTCCGCTCCTGCTTTGCCGGTCGCCGCTGCGATTAACTGCGACATTCTGGAAGTGTCGCCGTCGAGGAAAGCGAGCCAGTATGGGCTCTGGTACAGTCCTTCGTTTTCGATCTTGCGCTCTCGGGCCTGCCGGTAGAGTGCAGCCGCGTCGTCCATGCGATTGAATGCCATATACGTAGTGCCGAGATTGCTGTAATTCATGGCATTGCTTGGGTCCAGCCGCAGCGCCGTTTGAAATTGCTCCAACGCATTGTTCCAGTCGCCGAGGTAGCCGAAGATGAGGCCCAGCTCGACGTAAGGCAGGCTGTACCTGGGGTAACTCTGCTGCCAAAGCTTTATGATCTGTGCCGCTTTATATAACTCACCCGTTGTGTATAGGAAGTAGTTCGACTCGATCAGAAATCTTTCTCGTTCGCTCACGCGGTCGCGTAAGTCGTAAGCCCTGCGAGCATATTCGGCAGACAGGCCGATCTGGTTGAGGTTTGTAAAAATCTCCGCCATCCAGACGTATGCAGTAGCGAAGTTCGGGTCGAGTTCCGTCGCTTTCTTGAAATAGGGGAGTGCTGCTGTGCTTCCTTGCTGGTCTGCACTCTTGATTCCAGCGCTGTACGCTTTAAGCGCTTCCAGGGACGACGTCGTCGCTTCTTCCAGCGGCGTGTCGTACTTCTGTACGGAATTGACGGACTCACCTAAGCGGCCGCGCAGGTTAAACGAGGCGATATCGAGAGCCTTGAGAACTTCTTCTTTCTCGGCCGCCTGCTGCTGTGCTTCTGCCAAGACGTCACCAGTGTTGCAGTTGACTACTTTCAGACCGATGACGAACTGGGTTCCCAACGGTGCGATCGACCCAGTCACCATGGCTTTGCTGCCGGTTCGTAGACAGATCTCGCGCGTCACCGCCGGAGTTAGGCGTTCACCTGGAGTATCCCCCATCAACTTGAGTGTTTCATTCACTTTGCCGTCCGATACCAGAGCGAGAAACGGGGACTGCTCAAGTTGGACTGAGAGTCCCTGTCTCAACGTGTCATCGAATACCGGATCACCTGTTTTGTTGTCAAAATCTCCAAGCACAATGACGTCTTTGTCGGTTAGCGGCGCTGCCGCCTGCAACTTATGCTGGCCCCGCCAAGTGAAGGCTACCGCTCCGGCCAGCAGCACGACCGCCGCAGCCCAGGACCATCGCCGGTGCATTGCTGGCCGTTCGGAGTCTTCGACCTGATCCAGCTCGGTTCGTATGTCTGCCGCACTTTGCCAGCGGTGCTCCCGGTCTTTCTCAAGCGCCTTGTCGATCGTACTGGCCAGCTTTGCAGGGATCCCAGGGTTACGATTACGTAACGGTACAGGCGTCTGGTTGAGGATCGCATCGCGTATCATGGCGACCGTTTCGCCTTCGAACGCGCGTTGCCCGGTCGCCATTTCGTACAAGAGGAGTCCGAAAGAAAAGATATCCGTGCGGGCGTCCAACGTTGCTCCGCGCACTTGCTCCGGAGACATGTATCCCGCCGTTCCTAATGCCGTACCGAGACCGGTAAGCGTCTGGTCCCCCGCATCAGTTCTGCTCGGAAGCTGCGACGCGGCAGTGAGTGGAGGCGCAACGAAAGAACGGTCGCTTTCGGACTCCTTTGGGTCGCTGATCAGTTTAGCCAGACCAAAGTCCAGGATTTTCACTTCGCCGCTACTGGTCAAGAAGATGTTTGGTGGCTTGATGTCTCGGTGGATAATGCCTTTCTCATGGGCCGCGGCCAAACCGGCACATATCTGTGCGGCAATACCCACCAATTCGTTGGTGGGCAGGGGAACCGATTCGTTATGCAAGCGCTCGCGCAACGTCTGCCCTTCGAGGAATTCCATGACGATTACGGGCTGGTCCTCGTACTCGACAATGTCGTAAATAGTGGAGATGTTGGGATGGTTCAGCGATGACGCTGCGCGAGCTTCTCCCTCGAAACGCCGCAACGCTTTAGAATCGCTCGCCAGCTCCGGAGGTAAGAGTTTGAGTGCTACGTTGCGGCCGAGCTTCAGGTCAATCGCCTTGTAGACGATTCCCATGCCACCGCCGCCTACGAGGTGCAACACGCGATAATGTCCAATTGTCTTTCCGACGACACTTTCCAGAGTTTCCTCTTCAAGTACGTCCGTCGGCTTCGTTGTTGGCCCGCCTGCGGCTACCCAGTACTCGTCCACCGGTGGTGCCTCGGCTGAAACCAGGAACCTGTATCCACGTCTGGGTATCGTCTCGATGTATTTGGGTTGTTCGGCGGAGTCGTTCAGCGTCTGGCGCAACTTCTTTATGGCTGTGTTGATGCCATGCTCGAAGTCCACAATCGTGTCATTGGGCCATAGCTTGCTCTGAATGTCTTCCCGGGTGACAAGTTCACCCTCGTGTTCCAGCAGGAGAGACAGGATGCGGAAGGGTTTCTCGGAGAGCCGGACGCTTACCTCGCCGTTACGCAACTCTCCGGTTCGGAGGTCGAACTCGTAGCCTCGGAAGCGGACCCGGTCTGGCTGGGTGCTTTCCATGGGGACGAAACCTGCTTTCGCACCAAGTCTACTAGTCTTCTCGAGTTTCCCAATTAAGAACTTCGAACAGCAATTAGAAGCTATCCCAATATGGAACCAGGCTAACTACTACTAAGTCTCCAATTTAAATCGCTCACCTTACGCTCACCTGCAAATCACCGTGCATGCATTGTTTGTCCAACCACACCAGAGCACACTCGGCGGCGTATGAGGCGAGTGAATCACTGACCGAACTTAGGCTAGCGGTTCACTCGCATTGAATCGTGATTACTTCGCGTCGGCTCACAGATGCGATCCATTCAGGGCCACCGGAGAAGGAGGGCATCATGAAGCCATTAAGGTATGTCACGTTCCTGTGCATCGCCTTTGCGCTGTGTGCCGCACTGTCGATGAGCTCTTCTGCACAAATTTCTCCTCCCCCAGGACCAACTGCCTCGCAGTTTGTCCCGGTGATCCCTTGCCGGATCATGGACACTCGCCTGGTTGGCCATCTCTCACCACTTCCTCAGGGTCAAAACCTTCCTTTTGATGTTGTTGCTCTAGCTACGTCGGCCTGCAACTACGACCTCAGCAGCGCAACAGCTTATTCGTTGAATGTCACTCTGGTTCCGGCGAATGGGGTGCCGGTTCATTACGTTACTCTCTGGCCGGCTGGGCTCGACCGGCCAGAAGCCTCGCTCATGAACTCCCTTGACGGGAGAATCAAGGCCAATGCTGCCGTCGTGATGGCAGGTACTGCGGGCAAAATCTGCTTCTACGGCAGCGAAGCAACGGATGTCTTAATCGACATCGATGGCTACTTCAAGCCGGTGGGGCCAAACAGCCTCGAGTTCTATACCATGAATTCCTGCCGCATCATGGACACGCGCATCGGCTTAGGCGGGCGCACCTTTTCAGCAGGAGAGACGCGTCCTGTCAGCGTGCTGGGAACGGCCTGCGCGCAGCAGTTCTCTCCGGTTCAACCGCTCGTTTATTCACTGAACGTGACGGCTGTTCCGCTGAGACGAGGAGACCGGATGTCTTACTTGTCGGTCGTGCCCTCCGGCGCCTCAATTAAGACGCCGGTCTCCACTCTAAACAATCCCACGGGTACGATTGTGGCCAACGGGGCCATAGTGTCTGCGGGAGACAATGGACAGATCACCGTTCATGTCACTCAGGCGACCAACGTGGTCATCGATATGAACGGCTACTTCGCGCCCCCTTCGCCCAGCGGGCTGAAGTTCTACCCGAAGCAGCCGTGCAGAGTATACGACTCGCGCACCATGCCTCCGGGTGAACCTTTCAGTGGCAGACAAACCGTCGACCTGGTCTGGGGTCCGTGTGCAACGGTGGAGGGTGCCCAGGCTTACGCCCTAAACGCTACCGTAGTACCTTCGCCCACTGTGTCGTACCTGACGTTATGGGATGACAGTGCGGAGGACATGCCGGTGGCCTCCACCCTGAATGCCGTTGATGGGCTGATCACGTCGAATCTGGCGATCGTGCCTACGCAAGGCGGATACGCGGATGCATTCATCCAGGGTAAGGGCGACCTTATCCTCGACATGTCTGGGTACTTTGCATGGTAGCTGACGCGGGAAAGCAGTGCTGTCAGCCTGTTCGGCGTCTCGACCAGGAATATCGGACCGGGACGCCGGATTCTCCGTAGAGTACGCCGTCGTTCATAGACCCACACCTTTTGGAACAGCAGAGGCCGTCATTTCTGAGGCAATAAAATACTTGACACACATGTGGTTTTAGTATACGATTCTGTACATGAAAGACCCAAAGACACTCCAAGAGGCAATCGCGCAGTTTGCGGATAAAGAGCATGCCTTTGAGTACGCCAAGCAACTGCGCTGGCCCGGTGGCAACGTCACCTGCCCGCGTTGTGGACAGGCGAAGCACTCGTTTATTAAGACTCGCCGCATCTGGTTCTGCTATGTCTGCCAGAAGCAGTTCACGGTCAAGGTGGGCACGATCTTTGAGGACTCCGCTCTTGGACTCGACAAGTGGATGGTCGCGATCTGGATGGTCTGCAACTGCAAGAACGGGGTTAGCTCGTGGGAGCTTCACCGTGCCCTTGGTGTGACGCAAAAGACGGCATGGTTCATGCTTCACCGGATTCGTGAGGCTATGAAAGACAACTCCATCATGAAACTTGGTGGGCCGGATGGCGGCGAAGTAGAGAGCGATGAAACATTTGTAGGCGCTCGCGGCGTGAACATGCACAAAGATAAGAAACTCCGCTTGCAGCAACTTCGTGGGCAAGAGAGGCGCGGGGACATTTATCTCGGGAAGACTGCTGTCATGGGATTGCTTGACCGTGACCTGCGACAGGTTCGCTGCAAGGTGATTCCCAACACTCGCCGAGATACCTTGCAGGGCATGATTCTGAAGCACGTCAATCGCGGTTCCAAGGTCTACACCGATCAAGCATCCGGGTACGATGGACTGGCGAAGCAGTACGCGCATGAGATCGTCAACCACATAGAACGGTACGTTGACGGCCGCGTGCATACGAATGGAATGGAGAATTTCTGGAGCCTCCTGAAGCGGAGCCTCAAAGGAACCTACGTTGCTGTAGAGCCATTTCATCTTGACCGTTACGTTGATGAGCAAGTATTCCGTTATAACAACAGGGCCACGAAAGACAACCCGTTGAATGACTCCGACCGATTCGTTCTAGCTATGTCCCAAGTCGCCGGAAAACGTTTAACCTACGCTCAATTAACAGGCAAGCAGGTTGACTCGCTCCACCATTCGGCGGCAGGACAGGGGCAAGAGGATCCGTTTTAATCCCCGTTCTTGCCGGACGTTTTGCGGGCGGTAGCTTTCTTGGGCTGCCGCTCTTGTTTTCTACCGTTCTTTGGAACTCGAAACAGGGCCGTTGCGACCCTCTTAAAGTTCTCTCCTGCCTCACGACCTTCGTTGTATTGCGCTTCCACTCTCGCCATAAAGCAATCCTCGTGCGGGTGCTATAAAACCACGCAAATTATTTCCCCGTTGTTGTCGATCATCGCTTCAAAGATAGCGATTTCCGGCGGTGCATTCTTGGCGCTAACCCGAACAGTCAAGCGATACCTGCCGAAAGGAATCGGGAACTGCTCTGTCTGTACCGTATGAGCCACTGTCATCGCTTGCTGTGATTTCGGATCATTAACCGGCCCAGTAATGAGGTCAATTTGCTTTACGGAGCCGGGGTTGATGCTAAACTCCCTAACCCCATAACTTTCGTGCTTAATGTGTAGTGGTGTAGTTCCCAAGAAACCAATCGGGTCAGGCTGCATAGTAACTAGGTCAACCCGAACACCTTCCAAGGACTCTATTTGGCTCAAATTGCGGACATCAAAATAGTATTCTCTGCCAGTAAATCCGTGTCTCGCGATGGGCCAATCACGCCATTGGAGGTTTTCTATTTTAAGTCTAGGAGCTAGTCGGCTCTCTAGACTCTTGATCCTCTTATGCTGCTGAACCCAGACAATTCCACTTGAAATGACGAAACAAACCCGCAGCCAAGCCCAGAGTGCTGAGCCTGGTTCTAGTGTGACCCCGCTCGTTATAAACACGGCATCCCTCG